>NZ_MLYO01000079.1 GCF_001866665.1 Streptomyces monashensis
GGAACCGCTTACTCAAGGATTAGGAACAGTCATGGAATACAGGCGACTGGGCGCATCCGGCCTCAAAGTCCCCGCACTGAGCTTCGGCGCCGGCACCTTCGGCGGCCAAGGACCGCTGTTCGGTGCCTGGGGCAACACCGATGCGCAGGAGGCCCGCCGTCTCGTGGACATCTGCCTCGACGCCGGGATCACGATGTTCGACACCGCCGACGTCTATTCCAACGGAGCCTCCGAGGAGGTGCTGGGCGCAGCGATCAAAGGCCGCAGGGACGAGGTGATCGTGTCCACGAAGACGAGCCTGCCGATGGGTGACGGTCCAGGCGATGCGGGCTCCTCTCGTTCGCGCCTGATCACCGCGTGCGAGGACGCCCTGCGCCGGCTCGGCACCGACTACATCGACCTGTTCCAACTGCACGCCTTTGACGCCGGCACGCCGATCGAGGAAGTCCTGTCCACACTCGACGGCCTCGTACGAGCAGGGAAGGTCCGCTACGTCGGCATCTCCAACTTCTCCGGCTGGCAGGCGATGAAGTCCCTCGCGAGCTCGGAGAGATACGGCCACCCGCGCTATGTCGCACATCAGGTCTACTACTCCCTCATCGGCCGCGACTACGAATGGGAGCTGATGCCCCTCGGGCTCGATCAGGGCCTCGGAGCCCTCGTCTGGAGCCCGCTGGGCTGGGGACGCCTCACCGGAAAAATACGCCGAGGCCAGCCGCTACCGGCCAACAGTCGACTGCACCACACTGCGGACTACGGCCCACCGGTCGAGGACGAACACCTCTACCGCGTGCTCGACGCCCTCGACGAGATCGCGCTGGAGACCGGCAAAAGCATTCCGCAGATCGCCATCAACTGGCTGCTGCAGCGACCGACCGTCTCCTCCGTCATCATCGGCGCCCGCGACGAGAACCAGCTTCGCCAGAACCTCGGTGCCGTCGGCTGGACTCTCACGCCCGACCAGATGGCGAAACTCGATGCGGCCAGCGACAGGACAGCGCCCTACCCGTACTTCCCTTACCAGCGCCAGGAAGGCTTCGCCCGCCTCAACCCGCCAGTTGTCGCGAGTCCGCCCGCTGCATGACATTGGCGTCAAGTAGCAGGAATCACCCTGCCGGCCCGAGCGCATGTTCATGTTCTCGCGTGCGCCGTGTGGGCGGCGCACCGCGCGCGGCCCGTGCCTCAACTGTGCCGGGTGCATGCCGCGTCGTCGGAGACCGACCGGGCGGGGAGCAGGCGTTGACCGTCTGCCTGGACGGTGAGGTGGAACGTGGCAAGGACCGCCGTGGGTGGCTGCAACCCGCAGGGGAACGTACATGACTGACATTCAGGCGATCGTTGCCGCACCGACTCTGTGGTGCCCTGTTCCGACGACGCGGCGGCACCTGCGGTGCGGGATTTCGGTGAGAGCAGTGTGGGCTGGATGGCGTCGTTCCTGGGCGGCGATCAAGTGTCGGGTCACAAGCTCGCCGCATCGACACTCCCGAATACACCAACTACACCGCGCGGCCGGGCCGCCTGATGTGTCAGGTGCAATGGGCCCTGGACGGCCTGGACATCCCCGGCACGGTGGGGGGGCGTAATGCCGCGCTCGCTCGCGGAGCTGCGCGAGCGCCTGGCCGGCATGGCCTCGGCCGCGCAGTTCGGCCGGTGAATCGCGATCACCCGGAATGACTGCGGCGGCGCTGGGCGCGTACAACGTCTTCTCAGCCACATCTCCTGTGGCTGAGCGTTTCAGATGGTGGCTGAGCGCCTCAGGTGACGGGTTGGTTCGCCGGAGGCCAGCCACCGCCAGCGTCGACGCTCCGTGACGAGGGTGATGACGGCCGTCAGGGTCACGAGGCCCGCCGCCCACGCAGGCCAGGCGAGCCACGAGGAAGCCACGGCTGCGGCGAGTTGGAGCAGCACCAGAAGGATCGTGACCCAGCCCGGTACTGCGATGATCACGTTCGCTTTGTCTCCCGGCGTGGAGAAGCACGTGGGAAGGCCGATCAGGAGCACCACGGAGAGGGCGGCGAGCAGCCACGACTGGTCGGCCAGCGCCCAGGGAGTCGCCACCCAGGCGACGACTTCCACCGCGAAGCGCACAACGGACGCGGTGCGGTCGTCGGGTCGTGCCGAAATCGTTTCCCCAGCAGCGTCGGTCACCTGCGGACGATCTCACGAACCATGCCCAACGGCCAAGAGCCTGGGCGCCGTTGTCCGGCCCGCAGGCTTCCTCCCGTGCCCAAAGCCACACCTGAACACGGCGCCGCCGACCAGTGGCGGCGATCGAAGCGAGCATGGCGTGGTTCGGCAATTGTCACGCCGCAGATCCCGACCGCGTCCTGGACGCCGTCCTGCGCTCAGCTGGTCCGCGGACGCAGATGGCCGAGCCGGGACCGCCGGTTCTGCCAGAACATCGAGGACGCTCACCCCTGGCGGGCTCACATGCCGGCGCGACGAGCTCAGGGCGCGGTGAAGAAGGAGCTCATGCCGTCGACGTCCGACAGGTAGCTGTCGATGGCGGTGATGCGCTCGTGGCGCATGGTCAGCACGGTTGCGAGGTACTCGTCGAGCCTGCGGCCGTCGGGGGAGGTTGCCGTGTTGTGGAGGGAGAGAGCGACGCCGTGGGCCCCGACGAGTACGCGCAGCAACTCGGTACGCAGCCCCTGGTCCGCGATCTGTCGTGCCCGGGCTACCGCCGCGCCGGCGCCGTGGATGGTGCCGGAGATGGTGCCCTCTCCCGGCATGGTCCACGTGATGTCATCGGCCAGCAGAGCACGCAGTGTCTCCCACTCCCGCGCTTGGAATGCCGTGAGGAAGCGTTCGGCGATCGTGCGGGCAGCGCTGTTTGTGGACATGAGTCTCCTGTCTCCTCACTGACTGTCGTCGATCTCCACCGAGACTAGGCGGTTCGCCCCGGGCACATGATCCGGCAACCTGGTGCTCTCAGCACCTGGCAGTGCTGGGGTGGGCTCAGGGCAGCGGACCTCCAACCCCGTACGTCACCGCCGACGCCGAAGGCGATCCCGTCCGGCGTTCCCTGCCGAACCTGCCTTCTCACGTAACTGCGACCAGAGCCTTGGCGGGCCCCGCCTGCGCTTTCCCGGCTCGCTGTGTCGCCGACGAACTGGGGCGGCAGGCCGAGGGCGAGCGCGGCTCGGGACGCTTGAAGCGGTGGCCGGTACGCAGGAACAGCTCCTCGAGTGCATCGTTCGAGATTCCGACTGCACGCTCGTCGATCATGCCGGAGGCTGCCCGCGGCGAGCGGCGCGCTCGTGCTGTTCCAGCAATCCCGTGAAGGCGCATCCGTTGGGGTGAGGTGGATGCGGTCAGTCCGGGACCCCGGGGGAACTGGCCCATACGGTATGGGCACAGAACATCCCTGAAACGACGTGGGAGAAGCCATGAGAACGCTCGGTCGTATGCTGCGTGTGGCCTTGGCGGCCGGCGCCGCTCTCACCCTGTCTTTGGGACTGCCCGTCGTCGCCCAGGCCGCCGCCACGGGCGACTTCATCTACGCGAACCTGAACGGGGAACAATCCACGCTCCGCGGCCCGGAAGACGGCGTGTGTTATCCGCTGGACAGTGGTACGCACACAGTGGTCAACCATACGGACAGGAGAGCCACCGTCTTCCCGGAGCACGGCTGCGTCGGAACTGCGGTCACGGTGCCGAGCGGTTCGGCTGTGAACGGCGCCTCCTTCGTTGTGCAAAGCGTTCGCTTTGGCTGAGCCGGTCATTTCAACTGGCTCAGGGGCCACCAGCCCAGGCATGTGAGAACGAGAGCGTCTATGGGGCGCTCCACGAGCCGTCTCGTCGCGACGGCTCAGACAGCGAAAGCGCGTGGCGCGGATAGGGTGGACGGTGATCGACAGGGACGGCTGAGTGAGGGCGGCGGACGGCGTGGGCGGTGCCGAAGACAGCAGGAGCACGGGCACCGGGCGCCCCACGTCACGGGACGTCGCCCGGCTCGCCGGCGTGTCGCACACCGCGGTGTCCTTCGTGTTCAACGGCCGGGCCGAGGGCAATCTCTCGCCCGCCACCCAGGAACGCATCCGGCAGGCCGCCGTTCAGCTGGGCTACCGTCCCGATCCCGTCGCCCGCGGGCTACGCCGTCGCCGTACGGCCGTGATCGGGCTGGTCACCGACGAGATCGCGTCCTCACCGTTCGCCGGCCGGCTGCTGCGCGGCGCCATGGAGACCGCCTGGGCCAGTGACCATCTTGTCCTCACCGTCGACTCCGGCGGCGACCGGGCCAAGGAGGACGCGGCCGTCGCGGAACTCCTCGACCGACGGGTGGACGGCATCATCTACGCGGCCATGTCGCTGCGCCGGGTCCGGGTCCCCGAGGGACTGCACCGCACGCACTCCGTGCTCGCCAACTGC
Source organism: Streptomyces monashensis (assembly GCF_001866665.1). GTDB lineage: Bacteria > Actinomycetota > Actinomycetes > Streptomycetales > Streptomycetaceae > Streptomyces > Streptomyces monashensis. Next base: position 4,372 of record NZ_MLYO01000079.1, read on the forward strand.
CTGCCCGAGGGCGGCTCGCTGCCCGCGGTCGTCCCCGCCGAACGCGCCGGTGGCCGTAGCGCGGCCCGGCTGCTGCTCGGCGCGGGCCACCGTCGGCTCGCCATGATCGGCGGCCAGGACGACATCGCCTCGGTCGAACGTACCCGCGGTTTCCGGGACGCGCTGCGCGCCGAGGGCGTCGCCGTGCCCGAGAAGTGGATCGTGCGCGGCGGCGGGGAGATCTCCGCGGGATATGCGGGGGCGCTGCGCCTGCTCGAAGGGGTTGAGCCGGGCCGCCGCCCCACCGGTGTCCTGTGCTACAACGACCGGGTGGCGGCGGGTGTCCTGCACGCCGCCACCCGGCTCGGGATCGATGTGCCCGCTGATCTGTCGGTGGTCGGGTACGACGACCAGGAGCACATGGCCGCGTTCCTCACCCCGCCTCTCACGTCGGTTGCGTTGCCGCACCGGGCGATGGGCGAGGCGGCGGCTCGGCTGCTCCTGGATGCCATCGACACCGGCCGTACGCCGCCCGCGGCCGTCCGGCGCCTGGCCTGCCCTCTGGTCAGCCGCGCCTCTGTGGGTCCAGCGCCCACCCGGTGACCCTCGCATCCGGCCCGGTGACCACCAGTTCGGCGATGTCGTCGGGGTGCCGGTAGACGCGCTCGGTGACCATCGTGCGTTCTGCGACGAAGAGTTCGAGGAGCGAGCCGTCGACGAGCAGCCGGAGTGCGAGGTACGGCCCCTTCGGTACCTGCATGGTGATGGGTGCGGAGCCCTCCCGGCCGGTGCGGGGCCAGGCGCTGCGGTCGAGGATGACGGTTCCCGCGGCGGGGTCCGCCCGGACGGTCAGTTCCCGGCCTGACACGTCCCGGAGCAGGCTCACCGTGGTCGGTTCGCATGCGGTGAGCGTCAGGTCGTACGTCTGTGGAAGCGGAACCCGGCCCGGCGCGGTGACGAACGGCTCGGCGGCGCGCAGAAGGTCGAGTTCCGGGGCCGGACGGACGCGCAGTGAACCGTCAGGGTGCAGGTCGACGACGCGTGGCGCGGTGAGCACTCCCGCCCATCCGGCCCGGTCCACCTCCTCGCGCGGACGGGCCTCCCACGACCAGCCCCACAGCAGTGCGCGCTCCGGTTCCTGGAGCACGGCGGGGGCGTAGAAGTCACGCCCCTGGTCGAGCCGGCCGCCGGCGCGCGTCACGAAGACCAACCTCCCCTGGCCATCCGTTTGCAGATGGCCCGTCAGATATCCGGTCGAGCAGGGATCTCCGTCCCACAAGGACACCAGAAGCACGTGGTCGCCGCCGGCCGTCCTGTACAACTGCGGGCATTCCCAGCCCACCGCCTTGTCGCCGAACGCGCAGGCGGCCACCGGATCCCTGCCGTCCAGGAGCACACCAGCGAAGCGCCAGTCGGTCAGGTCGTCGCAGTCGTAGAGCAGGATCGAGGGCGTGCCGTCGGCGTGCCCGGCCCCGACGAGGGCCCAGCGCCTGTCCGCGCTGCGGAAGACGAACGGGTCGCGGAACATCACCACGTCCAGTCCCGGCGGCGGCCCCGTCAGTACGGGCGCCGGCAGCGGCTTCCACTCGGTCAGCCGCTCGTCGTCCGGGTCCGCCGCTCGGGCCAGGCAGATGGTGCCGATACCGGCGTGGTCACGGTCGACTCCCGTGTAGACGGTGGTCGGTGTGCCGGCGTCGTCGACCACGCATCCCGACCAGCAGCCGGCCTCGTCCGAGCCACCGGGCGTCGGCGCGAGGGCGATGGGATGGTGTTCCCAGTGGACGAGGTCGCGGCTGGAGGCGTGGCCCCAGTGGATGTCGGCGTGGACCGGGGCATGCGGGTTGCACTGGTAGAAGAGGTGGTGGCGGCTGCGCCAACGGAACGGGCCGTTGGGGTCGTTGATCCAGCCCGTTGGCGGACGGACCCGGAAGAGGGGTGTGTGGGGGTCGTGGCTCACCGGTTGACTCCTGCCGAGGTGATGCCCTCGCGCAGAGGGCGCTGGCCGACGACGAACACGGCGACGGCGGGGAGCATCGACAGCACGACCCCGGCCAGGACCACCGAGATCGACCCGGTGCCGAGGTTGCCCTGCAGGGAGACCAGGCCCAGCGGAAGGGTGTAGTTCTGGCTGGAGGTCTCCAGGATCAGCGGGCGGAAGAACTCGTTCCAGTGGTAGTTGAAGGCCAGCACGCCGACGATCGCCAGGCCGGGTGCGGCCAGCGGTGCGTACACGGAGCGGAAGATGCGCCAGGGTCCCGCACCGTCCAGCATGGCCGCCTCGCCCAGGTCCTTGGGCATGCCGAGGAAGTACTGGCGCATCAGGAAGGTGCCGAAGGCGGTCGGGAAGGCCGGGATGATCAGGCCGAGGAGCGTGTCGGTGAGGCCCATCGACTTCAGCACCAGGAAGACCGGCACGATGGTGACCTGCAACGGCACCATCATGGTCGCCAGGACCAGGCCGAACAGCGGCTTCTTGAGACGGAACTCCAGGCGCGCGAAGGCGTATCCGGCCAGGCCCGCCGTGATCATCTGGCCGGCTGCGATCAGCGCCGTCACCAGCGTGGAGTTCAGGGCGAGCAGCCACACGTCGATCTGCTGGAAGACCCCGTGGTAGGCGGTGGTCGTCGGGTGCGTCGGGATGATCTGCGGGGGCAGGTCGAAGGACTGGGCCGGAGTGCGCAGGGAGGTGGAGACGGTCCAGATGACCGGGCCGAGTGTGAGCAGGGCGCACACGGTCAGTCCGGCGACCCGGGCCCAGGGGGCGAGCGAGTACCGTACGCGGTTCAGGGTCAGGGTTGCTTGGCTCATGCGGCTCACCGGCTCACTGGTAGTGGACGAAACGCCGGCTGAGCCGGAACTGGAGGGCGGTGACCGCCATGATCAGCACGAAGAGCAGCACGCCCACCGCGGACGCCTCACCGAAGTCGAGCTGCTCGAAGGCCCGCTCGTAGATCACCATCACCACGGTGCGGGTGGCGTCGCCGGGCCCGCCGTCGGTGAGGACGTACGGCTGCTCGAAGACCTGCAGGGCATTGATGATGCCGACCACCGACGCGACGAGCAGGGTCGGCGACAACAGCGGCAGGGTGATGCCGAGGTGCTTGCGCAGGCCGGACGCGCCGTCGAGGGCGGCGGCCTCGTGGATCTCCTTGGGGATGTTGTTCAGACCGCCGACGAACAGCAGGAAGGAGAACCCGAACTGCTGCCAGACGTAGACCAGGATCACCGTGGCCATGGCCGCGTGCTCCGAGGTCAGCCAGGGCACGGGCGCGACGCCGACCAGGCCGATCAGCCAGTTCACCACCCCGAAGTCCTGGTTGAACAGGTACTTCATCACCACCGAGATCGACGCGGCGGACAGCACCAGCGGAAAGAAGAACGCCGAACGGAACACCGACCGCAGCCACACCGGCATCCGCCCGTTCAGCGCGAGCGCCAGCGCCAGCGCGATCAGCAGCTGCAGCGCGACCGCGAGGACCATGAAGACGAGCGTGTTGCGGAAGGAGACCAGGACGGTGGAATCCGTGAATGTCGTGCGGTAGTTGGCGCCGCCGGCGAAACGGGGCGGGTCGATCACGTTCCAGTGGAACAGGCTCAGCACGATGGACCCGATGATCGGTACGACCGTGAAGACGACGATGCCGACGACCGTGGGCGCCAGGAACAGAGCGGCCAGCAGCCGGGCGCCACGGTCGCGGACGGAGGGCCGCACGGCCACGGCGGGTGGCATGGCGGGCCGTGGACGTACGGCCGGGACCTGGGTGTTCGTCATACCTCACGCTCCATGGCCTTCTCCAGGTCGGCCTGCATGCGGCGCAGCGCGGGACGCACCGCGCGTGGCGAGGCCAGCGCGGTGCCGGTGTACTTGAGCAGGACGTCGGTCACCTCGGCGACCTGCGGCGGCGCGGGGATCGGGCCGGTGTCGGGAAACCGGTCGAGGGTGTCGTAGAAGACCTGCCAGTGCGCCGGGCCGCTTGCGGCATAACGGGCGGCGTTCAGCATCGAGCGGCGGGCCGGGGTGGTCTGGTTGCTGCGGAACAGCCGGGTCATCGTGTCCTTGCGGGCGGCGTACTTGATGAACTCCCAGCCCGCTTCCTGTTTCTTCGAGGTGCGCAGCAGCGCGTAGCCCGCCGCGCCGAACTGGTGGCGCTGGGTGCGCCAGCGCGGGAAGTACTGCACGTCGTAGTCGGCCGCTTTCATGCCGGCCTGTTGCAGGCCGCCGGCCCAGAAGCCGCCCGCCGGCGTGACGCCGACGCGGCCGGTGGAGAACACGCCGACCAGGTTGGTGCCGTTGCCGCCCTCGGGCCGCGTGCACAGGTTCTCCTGGATGAGGGAGGCGAGATAGTCGTACGCCTCTTCGACCCGGTCGGCGGTGGCTTGCGGGGTCGTCCAGCGAAAGCCTCCGCCGCGTCCCTGCCGGGCGGCGGCCGGGTAGAAGGTGTCCCACAGCCATGCGCCGCCGGGCGCCTTGGACTCCTTCAGCAGGTTCGTGCCGCCTGCGAAGAGCCAGGGCACGACGCCGCCCCAGAGCCGGTTGGTCCAGAAGTACGGCGTGAAGTGCGCGTCGCTGGCACGCTTCATCTCCCGCAGCAGCGCGGTGAAGTCGTCGCGGCTCCAGTCGGCCGGCGGGAAACCCGAGCCCGCCCGCTTCAGCACCTGCTTGTTGAGATAGATGTCGGCGGCGTTGAACTCCACCGGCAGCTGGTAGAGGCTTCCCTCGTACATCATCGACTCCACCAGCGAGGGGTGGACGTCGGCGAAGTACTCGCGCAGCTGAGCCGCGTCCCGCCGCACCCAGCGGTCCAGCGGAACGCCGAGCCGATGGGCGAACAGCTGCACGCCCTCGGTCGCGACGTAGACCAGGTCGGGCGCGGTGCCCGCGGCGATCTGGGTGAGGATCTTCGCGAAGAAGTCCGACCAGTCGACGGCCTGCACCGCGTTCACCCGCAGCGGGATGTCGGGGTGGAGACGGTGGAAGCCCTCGGTGAGGGCGCTGATGGCGGCCGGGTCGAAGGCGGAGCCGAGAGTGGCGACGACGAGGGAGCCGTCGTCACGGCCGGGGATGTCGGCTCCGGTGAGCCGGTCCCAGCTCGCGGCGGTAGCGGCCAGGGCGGATGCCCCCGCCCCGTACGCGCCGTACCGCAGCAGCGTGCGGCGGGGGAGGTGCGAGTCGGTCATCGAACGGGCCTAACTCGTATTAGATCAGGGTTGATGCCCAGATGATGTGAACCGGGCCACAGGCCTGTCAAGAGGTCGGGAACGCTTGACCTTTAACGAGTTAGGTCTACAGTCCACGTTCACAAGAGCCGCTTTTTTCACGCCACTTGCGGTGGGAGCCGCACTCGCGTGCGTCACGGGCCCTCATGGGCCGTCATGAGAGGAACGATGCGTCATGCCCGGAACCTCGGGGATTTCCCGGAGAGCGTTGTTCGCCAGTTCAGCCGCGGGCACCGCCGCCGCGCTGCTGTCCACCGGACCGGCCACGGCCGCCCCGAAGCCCAGGGTTCCGACCAAGGCCACGGCGAAGACCGCGGCGAGCGGCGCGAGTTACCGCTCCGCCTACCACTTCACCGTCCCCGACCAGTGGAAGAACGACCCGCAGCGCCCCATCTGGATCGACGGCGAATACCACTACTACTACCTCTACAACGCCGACTACTTCACCGGCGTCGTCGGCACCGCCTGGCGCCTGGCCACCACCAAGGACCTGGTCGCCTTCACCGACCGCGGGGTCGCCGTGCCCAAGAACACCACACCCAACGGCAACCTCTGGTCGGGTTCGGCGGTCGTCGACGCCGGCAACACGGCCGGCTTCGGCGCGGGTGCGGTCGTCGTCATCGTCACCATGTCCCCCGGCGGCGGCACCGACCACCAGGAGCAGTTCCTGTACTACTCGACCGACGGCGGCCGCACCTTCACCAACTACGGGACCGACCCCGTCCTGCCCAACCCGGGCGTCGCCGACTTCCGCGACCCCAAGGTGATCCGCGACGAGGACCGGGGCCGCTGGGTGATGGCCCTCGCCGAGAACGACAAGATCGGCTTCTACCACTCCGACGACCTCAAGTCCTGGACGTACGCGAATGGTTTCGTCCACGACGGCATCGGCGTCCTGGAGTGCCCCGACCTGTTCCGCATCACCGCCGACGACGGCACCGTCAAGTGGGTGCTCGGCGCGAGCGCCAACGGCAAGAGCTCGGGGCTGCCCAACACGTACGCCTACTGGACGGGTTCCTTCGACGGCAGCGCGTTCACCGCCGACACGAGTGCCCCGCAGTGGCTCGACCACGGCTGGGACTGGTACGCCGCCGTCACCTTCGAGAAGCGGGACGCGAGTGGCGCGGTGGACCAGGGCGCCCGTTATGCGATCGGCTGGGTGAACGACTGGGACTACGCCAACACCACCCCCACCATCGACTGCGACGGCTTCAACGGCACCGACTCCGTCGTCCGCGAGGTCACCTTGAAGAAGGCATCCGACGGCACCTACTACCTTGCCTCCCAGCCCGTCGCGGGCCTCGACTCGTACGTCTCCCGCACCGTGAACCTGGGCGACGTGGCCGTGGACGGCACGAAGCTGCTCGACTACACCGGCATCTCCTACGAGGTGACGACCGAGATCACCTGGACCCAACTCACCGGCGCTGGACTCCAGTTGCGACGCTCGCCGGACGGCGGTCGCCACATCGACGCCGGAGTCTACGACAACTACGCCTTCCTCAACCGCCGGAACACGGTGAACGCCGACACTTCCGGCAAGTGGCAGGAGAGTCACACCCCGTTCGACCCCTCCACCGGCACGGTGAAACTGCGCATCCTGGTGGACCGTACGTCGGTGGAGATGTTCGTCGACGACGGCCGCCACGTGCACACCAGCCAGGTATTCCCGTACCTGCTGGACACACGGCTCGCGCTGTTCACGATCGGTGGCAGTGCGGTGTTCCGCAACACGGTGATACGCGAGTTCTCGGTGTGACGTCGTGCAGGGGCGCGTCCGCAGTTGAGGCGCCTCCCGGAGTATGAACACGGGGGCCGGCCGAGGGACCCAATGCGCACCCTTCGGCGCCTTGTACCGGGCGAGGGACGGCTTCCAGGAGTTCGCGCTGCTCACCATCGGGCCCTGGCACACGGAGTGTTGGCGCTGCCGGTACGGCGCCGGTGGGCGGCGCGGGCGGCTTCCAGGCCAGCGGTCTTCTGGTCGGGCATGGCCGTTTCAATGATCCTTACGGCCGGCGGTCGTGACGCCGGTGGTCGTGCGCGTCCTCACCCCCCGGCTGATCGGTTCCCGATCGTGGACGACCTCGAGGACGCTGCACCCCGGCGACGGGGCCGGCCCACCGCCCACACGGTTCACGGCCTGCCCGCCGCCCTGAACGCCGTCACCAACGCCTCCTTCACCCTCGACCGTGCCCTGCGCCGCTGAGTCCTGGACGAGCCACTGCTGCGGGGGAAGGTGTACGAGGTCTCCCTGCAGGCACTGCGCGCCGCTCACACCGGCCAGGCCTTGGACCGCGGCGGAGATCGGATGGGGTAGCGGTTTCTCATTCCTTGATCGTTCGTTGAGCCGGTCGTGGTTGCTCGCGATGGTGATGCGGAGCCCCGTGCAGCCTTGCTCGGGGTGTACTGGTACCGGCCCGGCTCCTGCGGTCTCAACTGTGCCGCAGGGTGCGAAGACCGGCCCAGGCAGCCTGCGTCTTTCACCGCACGCATGGTCATAGTCGGCATCTCCGCGATCACGGTGATCACCGCGGTGGTGTCCGGCCTCTCCCGGTGAACATCCGTGAGCTGCCCAGGAAAACCGTGAGGCGGTGCCGGCGCGCCACGGTCGGCCGGTACGGCGAAAGACGGCGGAGCGGTGACCGCTGAACGGGCGCGGCGGCGGGCGCGGCCACGTTGTTCGCAGCGGACCGCTGGGATGGGCGGGCATTGCTGGGAGCGTGCTGCTCAGGCTGGGTGAGGGCTGCTGCGGCACAGGGTGCGAGGAGGCCGGTTCAGGTGTCGGGCTCTGCGGGCTCTGCGGCCGCTGTCCGGCACCGTGCCCGCCGCGCTTGCGGCGCAGGGGGGGGCACGGCGCCGACCGCCGGTGGTCAGCGGTTGTCGTGGAGTTCCTGGTGCATCTGGGGCTGGTCGTCCTTGTCGTGTTTGAGGGCGTATTCCTCGACCTTGTTGAACGCCTTCGAAGCCTGGCCCAGGATCGCGTCGTAGGGGTTGGTTCCGGTGGCCTTCTCGGCGGTGCCGCCGAAGAGACCGCCGAAGGTGTTGCTGACGACGCTGTGGCCGGCGGCGGCGACCTTGGCGCCGGTGTCAAGGGCGGCGTTCCGTGGGATGCCGGCCATGTCGGCGTAACGGTCGCCCAGCGCGGTGCGGACCATCGCGATGAACGGGTCGTAGGCCGGCGGGGGCACCATCTCCCGCTTGTAGAACTTCAGGGCCTGCGCGGTCATGAACGTGCCGTCGTCGGACTCCCGCCACTCCTTCTCGCGCTCGATCCGCCAGATCCGGTCGACCAGGTCGACGTCCTTGGGCATCACCCACTGCTCCGGCGTGCCGAGGTAGTGGTTGATGTAGTGCCAGGCACACATGAAACCGTGGCGGTCGGCGTCGGAGACGTGCACGCCGAGGTTCTGCAGCGCCTCGAGGACCTGGACACTGAAGACGCAGATGGCGCCGGCGGTGTACTTCTGCGAAACCGGCTCGCCCCACTTGGCATAGTCCCACTCGCCGCTCTTCTTGTGCAGCTGCCTCACGGAGGCGTGGACCAGGCGCACCTTGGTCACGGTCGCCTTCAGGGTGCCGTTGCGCAGCGCGCCCCTGTCGCCCATGCCGATGAACAGGCGGGAGGACTGTGACAGGCGTCGTCCCGGTCCGTCCACCCCGCCCAGGCGCCCGGTGGAGCGCAGGGTGAAGGCGCCGGTGGGGGACAGGTACGTACCGATCAGGCCGACCGTGCCCTGGAGCATGGACGCCTCGCCGTGGTGGTCGAAGAAGCCCTCGGCGGCCCTGACGTCAGCCTCGCTCCAGCCGGGCGGGTCGGCGGCCGCCTCCTTGAGGAAGTTCGCCAGCCTCGGGGGCAGGTCGGAGAGGTCCTGTCCCGGTTGCAGGGTTGCGATTTTGCGGAACAGGCCGTTGACTCCGTCGACCTCCTGGTGATCGATCAGATCGGACACGAGCGTGTCGGCGGGCGGGTCGCCGGCGTGGTTGGCGGCTTCCATCTCGGCTTCGACGTTTTCGACTGTCATGGCCATGGGCGTGTCTCCGTTCTTTCGACGACGGGCGGGCGGGGCAAGGGCAACCGGTGCCTGCCCCCAATGACGTGGCCAGGGCAGGCACGTCGGCAGACCAACGGGGTGCACCAAGATCCCCAACTCCTGTCCTCCCCCACGGCGACGCTCAGGTGCGTACGCACGGACGGCGCGCGGAAGCACTCGGCATGCGTCACCCTGCTCCAAGATCACCTGTTTGGTCCGGGGCGCGCTGGCGCGGACGGGGTGGCGCCGCGACGATCCGCGGGGGGCACGCGATGTCAGGCAGCGCTGATCCGGCGGATGTCCCCCGCGGCCGAGGGCACATCGGCGCTTTCCTGTCGGCGTATTCGTCACTGTGCCTGCTGGTGCCGGGCGAGAAGGCCGTCCGGCCCGGCAGGCGTGAGAGTGCCGGGCCACACAAAGGCTGTGCGGCCCGGCACGAGCGCCTGTCGCGTGGCGGCGGGGGGTGTCAGGGCTGGTCGAGGGTCCACGTGGTCAGTGCGGAGGTGCTGGGGGTGTCGAGGATGACGACCTCGTTGGGCAGGGGCTGGCCGCGACTGCTGCGACCGTGTCATGCGCGAGAGCTCACAGAGATCAGGCCGCGTCACCCGCTTGCTGGCACGGGCGTGGCGATCGGCTCCGCCTCAGCGGCAGCCATGACAACCTCCTTCGCTCAGCGCGACCCTCTCAGTGTGACCGGGCGGCGCCGAACGAATCCCCCGTCGAGGCCGGCGCGGTGACAGGCGGGTGAACGATGCCATAGACGCACGTCAGGCGATTGATTGCCCCGGGGGCAGGGGTGTCCGAACAACTCCTCGGCGGGGCACCATCGTCTTCGAAGGTGAACGCACGGTGCTGCTCAAGCGGGAGACCCACCACCCCAGGGAGACACGATGACCCGCCCCATCCGCCTGCGCCGCTCTGAACTCGCCGTGCAGCGAAGCCCCCATGCTCATCACCGCGCTCACCGCGGCCTGGCACATGGTCGACGGCCGGCCCGCCCCCGACGAACGCCTGGCCAGCGTCGGCCGGCCGACGAAGGTCTCCACCGTCGCCACCCTCGGCGACGACGAACTCCCGCTGCCTCAGGGCGAGATCGGCGAGATCTGCGTACGCGGCGACTTCACCATGGTTGCCTACGACAAAGACCCCCAGGTCACCGCCGACGCCGCACGCAACGGCTGGCACGCACCGGAGAAGTCGGCTGCTTCGACATCGAGGGCTACCTGCATCTCGTGGACCGCAAGAAGTACCTCATCATCACCGGCGGCTTCAACGTCTACCCCGCCGAGGTCGAACGGGTGATCTCAGAGCTGCCCGGGGTGGCGAATGCGGCCGTCATCGGAACTCCGGACGAGCACTGGGGTGAGGCCGTCACGGCCGTCGTCGTGCCCAAACCCGGCGAGACCGTTGCCGCCACCGCGGAGGCATTCGGGCCTCACCTGGCCATGACTCATGTGCAGGAGTATGCCGGGGAGTTGACAGACCCCGCGCGTGTGCGGCACACGCGCGGGGTCTGTCACCACGGCTTGTCGTTCCCGTCTGCCGTTGGCAGGTCCAGGCAGCGGGCGGCGTCGTGCAGGGTGCCCGGGGACACTGGCGCAGCAGCCCCGACGGCCGACCGGGTTCAACGGGCGGATCCCGTCGTGCACGCCTGAGGAGATGAGTGTGACGTCCACCGACTTGAGTGAGATCTGGAACATCGCCGCGATGTTCCCTCACGTTCGTCGACCAGCGCGGTCACCGCCCGCGTCCATATTGCTTCCTGCGCCGACGGCGACAGGTGCCGTGCGTCCCCCGCCGGTTCGCTGACGCGGCGATCTACGCATCAGAGCCCAACCGTTTCGGACCGATGAGGTGCGCTCTGGTGACCTCCTGTCAGGTAGAGGTCTTCACCGGAGCCTCCGAGCCGTCGGCTGTCTCCAGCCGCGAGTTGCGGCGGCTGTAGAGCAGATAGACGACCAGCGCCAGCGCCAGCCACCCGCCGAACAGGAGGTATGTCTCCAGCGGCAGTTCGTAGAGGAGGTAGCCGCAGGCGATGACGGACAGACTCGGCACTACCGGGTAGCCCGGCACTCGGAATCCCCGCTCGAGTTCCGGAGCCGTATGCCGCAGGATCAGCACACCGAGCGAGACCACCGCGAAGGCCACCAGGGTCCCCATGCTGGTGAGGTCGGCGAGCATGTCCAGGGGGAAGACTGCTGCCAGCAGGGCTACGAAGCCGCCGGTCAGCAGGGTGGTGAACACCGGGGTTCCGGAGCGCGGGCTCACTCGCCGGAAGGCGCTGGGCAGCATTCCGTCCCGGCCCATCGTGTAGAGGATGCGGCTCTGCCCGTACAGGACGACCAAGGTGACGCTGATGATGGACAGCACTGCGCCCGCGGAGAGCAGGACCGCGGGCCAGCCGGCCCCGGTGATGTCGCCGAGGATCGTCGAGAGGCCCGCCTCCTGCCCCTTGAATGCCGTCCACGGCTGGGCGCCCACACCCACCAGGCCGACCAGCAGATAGATGGTGGCGACCACGACCAGTGCCCCGACGATGGCCAGCGGCAAGGTGCGTTGCGGGTTGCGGACCTCTTCGCCCGCGGTGGACACGGCGTCCAGGCCGATGAAGGAGAAGAAGACGGTGGAGGCGGCGCTGCTGATCCCGGCGATGCCCATGGGTGCGAACGGGTGCAGGTTCCCGGCGTGGAAGGCGGTGGCGCCGATGACCACGAACAGCACCAGCACCCCCAGTTTGACCAGCACCATCACCGTGTTGACCGCGGCCGACTCCTTGGTGCCGCGTACCAGCAGCAGAGAGCACAGGGCGACCAGCACGACGCCGGGCAGGTTGACGTAACCGCCCGCGCCCGGCGGCGCCGCGATCGCCGTCGGCATCTGGAAACCGAAGAGCCGCTCGGTCAGGTCGTTCAGGTACTGCCCCCAGCTCACCGCGATCGCTGCGCCCGAGACCGCGTACTCCAGCAGCAGGCACCAGCCCACGGCCCAGGCGGCGAACTCGCCCAGCGTGGCGTAGGCGTAGGAGTACGAGGAGCCGGAGACGGGCACCGCCGAGGCCAGTTCGGCGTAGCAGAGTGCGGTGAGGGCGGCGACCACCGCCGCGAGCACGAACGAGACGATCACTGCGGGGCCGGCCTCCGGCACCGCCGAGTCCAGCACGAAGAAGATCCCAGTGCCGATGGTCGCACCGATGCCGATCATCGTGAGCTGGAAGGGACCGACGGTACGGCGCAGCCCGCCGTCTCCGTCCGATTCCGCGGTGAAGGCGTGCAGGGGCTTGCGCCGGAGCAGCTGCCGGCGCAGCGTCGAGGGTTGGGACACCGGGACCTCTTTCGTGGTGAGGGTGACGTCCGGCCTGGGGGATCCGGACCAGGGTGCGTGCCGGGGCGGGAGGGGCGGGTCCTGGCGGCCCACCGGGAGGTCCCGCGACTGAGGACCCCCCGGCCATGGGCTGCTCAGGGCAGGTCGCGTCGCAGCAGGTCGTCGTACGTCTCGCGGCGCACCACCGGCCGCGCCTCGCCGTCGCGGCAGAAGACGACAGGCGGCCGTAGCGCGCCGTTGTAGTTGTTGGCGAGGGAGAAGCAGTACGCCCCGGTGACCGGCACCGCGAGCAGGTCTCCGGGACGGGGCTCGCGCAGCTGTACGTCCGCGCTGAGGACGTCGCCGGACTCGCAGTGCCGGCCGACCAGGCGGTACGGGTCGCCGCCGCCCACCCGGGTGGCGACGGTGGCCTCGAAGCGCTGCCCGTACAGCGCGACTTCGAGGTTGTCGCCCATGCCGCCGTCCACGCCGACGAACGCCGGGTCGCCGTCCTTGACCGTGACCGCCCGGTACAGCGTCACTCCGGACTCGGCCACCATGGACCTACCCGGCTCGATGACGATCTCCGCGTCGGCGGGCAGCGCCCTGCGGGCCGTGGCGACCAGCGTGTCCAGGTACTCCTCGACGCCGGGCGGCCGGTCGCCGTAGGTGTAGCGGGCGCCCAGGCCGCCGCCGAGGTCGTACACCGCGAAGGAGCCGAGGCCGGCGACCGCCTCCACGGCCCGCGCGAACGGCTCGGTGTCCAGGATCTGGGACCCGATGTGGACGTGTACGCCGTCCAGCCGCAGCCGACTGCTGCCGCGCAGCCGCGCTATCGCCTCGTGGGCCTGCAGGAGGCTCAGGCCGAACTTGGAGCCGTCCTGACCGGTCGAGACCGCCGCGTGCGTGTCCGGGCGGATCCCGGGCGTAACCCGGACGAGGACCGGCTGCTCCGTGGTGACGATCCGCTCCAGCCGGTCGATGTCGTCGAAATTGTCGATGACGATCAGCCCGGCCCCGGCCTCGACGGCCATCCGCAGCTCGGCCTCCGTCTTGGCGTTTCCGTGCACCACCAGACGGGCCGGGGCGACACCCGCGGCCAGGGCCAGGGCCAGCTCGCCGCCGCCCGCGACGTCGATGCTCAGCCCCTCCTCGGCCAGCAGCCGGTACACGGCCGTGCAGGGAAACGCCTTGGAGGCGAACGCCACCCGGGAGTTCGTCCAGCGGGCGGCCAGGCCGTCGGCGTACTGGCGGGCGCGGGCCCGCAGCGCCGCCTCGTCGACGATCAGGGCCGGGGTGCCGAAGCGCTCCGCCAGGTCGGTCACCGGACAGCCGCCGATCACCAGGCCGCCGTCCTCGGCGAGCGCCGTGCCCGGCGGGAACAACCCGAGCAGAGCCTCCTGGGACGGCGCAGCGGTCGGCGCGACCGGGATGTGCATGGTCTTCCTCCGTGGGTGATTGCGCTGCCGGCTCCGGGGCGGGTCCGGCCGCACCATGCTCGTGGGTACGCCCCCGAGGACGACTTGTCGAAATCGCCTACGATGGCTCCATGACTCGGTCGGATTCGCCAAAGCCCGTGGGCAGCCGTGATGACACGCTCGTCGGCGGCGAGTCAGGCACGGCCCTCGGGACCGGTGCCCGGACCGCTCTCAGCGCCGGAAACAGCGTCGGGACGGCGGGCGGAGGCCGGCCCGGACGTCCGGCTCCGGCCGGTGACGGGAGCCCGGCTGGTGAGACATGGCCCGTCGGCGAGCGGAGCGTGGCCGCTGACCGGGGTCGGACCGGTGGCGGAGCCGGGGCCGGCGCCCCGGGGCCGGCCGACTCTGGGGGACCGCCCAGCCGTCCGGCCCCGGCCGGCGACCCGAACGGCGAGGAACTGTTCGCGCTCGCCGACGCCATCGCTGCCGTCACCGGCGGATCCGTGGCCATCGAGGACCTGGACACGCGGGTGCTCGCGCACTCCACGCTGCCCGGCCAGCGCATCGACGAGCTCCGCCGGCAGGGCATCCTCGGCCGACGCGTACCCGACCAGCCCGGCCCCCAGGCCGAGCATCAGCTGCGCCAGTACCGGCAGGTGCTGGCCGCCACCGGTGTCGTACGGCTACCGGGACTCGCCGAGGGCGAGCTGCCGCGGGCAGCTGTCGCCATCCGCGCCGGAGACCTGCCGCTCGGCACGATCTGGGCGATCGAGGACCGCGCGTCGCAGACCGAGCGGCTCGACAAGGCCTGTGAGCAGGCACTCCTGGACGGCGCCCGGACCGCGGCCCTGCACATGCTGCGCCGCCGCGGCGCCGCCGCCCTCGAACGGCACGCCCGCGAACAGGCCCTGCGCGCAGGTCTGGACGGAATCGTCCCGGCCCACGACACGGCCTACCGGCTCGGCCTCACCGCGGACACCCCTCTCACCCTGCTCGGGTTCGCCCCCTCCGGCGGCGTGACCGAGGTGGGGGCATCGCTGACCCGCCTGGCCGCCGAGCTTGCCCGCCACTGGGCCGCCGTACGCCCCTCGGCCGCCGTCGCCACCGGTCCGCGCGCCGTCTACGCCCTGCTGCCCGGAGAGGACCCGGACGCTGCCCGGCGGCTGGCCGCGCAGGCCCTCGCCGCCGTGGCCCGCCCCCGTACAGAACCGGCGCGGGCCGCCGTCAGCCGGCCCGCCGCCGACGTGACCGAGCTGCCCGCGCTGCGCTCGGAGGTAGACGACGTGTTGCGGGTGACCACCGGCGACCCGGAGGCGCCCCGGGTCGCCGCCCTCACCGACGTGCACGCGCGCGTGCTCCTCACGCACGTCGCGGACGAACTGGTCCGGCGGCCCCGCCTGCGGCACCCGGGAGTCGAGGCGATGCTCGAGCACGACCGCACCCGGAACACCCACTACGCCGCCTCCGTGCTGGCCTGGCTGGACGCGGTGGGCAACGTGGGCGAGGCGGCACACCGCCTGACGGTGCATCAGAACACGCTCAAGTACCGCCTGCGACGCACCCGCGAGCTGTTCGGGCTCGACCTGGAGCGCCCGGACGACCGGCTCTCCTGCTGGCTGCAACTGCGCATCGGCACACCACTGTGACCACCGCGCGACCTGAGGGGCGACGTTCTGCCCCTGGTTTCCGGGCGGGTGATCCTCCCAGCGCGGGAGGCGCTCTCGCATTGCAGGAATCCGGCAATCTTGTCCTGGGGCGGGGGCTGAGGGCGTCGGTGTTGTCGGGGAACTGGTCGACGGTGCCCGTCAGCGGCAGTGCATGGACGGCCGGGACGGTGATGCGGGCGGTCAGCGCCTCGGTGAAGCGTTCGACGTGCAGGACCTGGAACGGTCTGCTGTGGTAGAGGCGCGTGGTGTGGGGTCGACCGGGTCGGTGAGGCTGAGCCGGTTGTGGGCGGCGGCGACAATCTCGTAGGCGCAAGCCAGGTGGTGTTCGCGGATGTGCCAGTCGCTGGCGGTGAGGGCCGTGGTGAGGACTGGTGTGAGGACGGCGGCCCGGGGAGTACGGGCGAAGGCGCTGCCGAGCCATTTGCTGTACGGCAGGCAGCGGCGGTCCATGAGCAGGCAGAGCCGCATCAGATCGCGGACCGGGCGCGCGGCGACGGCGGGGGAACGGAGTTCGTCACGGCGCCGGCGGTTACCGCGGCGAGCCGTGGAGTGGGGCAGCCAGCCAGTCCAGTGTGGTGGTGTCCTGGCAGGGGTCGAAGCCCAACTGTGCAGTGAACCAGGTGGCGGGTCGGTGATATCGACACGGAGCCTCCGCCAACTTGAAGTAGCAGGTCAAAGGGCTGGCGTGACCGGCTCTCGGGGTACTCGTGCCGGTCGTGGGCGAGAGTCTGCGGAGAAGATCGTTCGTCAGCGGTCGGCTCGATGGCGTTCGAGGCGCGCCTCGGCATCCGGGCCTAGCACGCGGAATCGTGCCCAGGTCGCGAATTCGGGCGGCGCAATGCCAGCCCTTTGCGGGAGGGCGGTTCGCGCCTGGGATCATGGGCGCATGTCCGAAGAGTCGAACCTGATGTCAAGCCTGTGGCCGCTCGTGCCCTCCGGGGCCACCGATTGGCTGCTGGATCTGTGCGGTGATGGCATCACCGGGTTCATGCCTCCGGGGATGCCTGACGCCGTGTGGGTGCTCAACGCCATGTACGAGCACAACCAGGGGCCGGCCGATGTGTCGTATCACGAGTACCACCAGGCGCAGCTGGCGGACGGGAGTGTCCAGCCGCACGTCATTGGCGGCATCGACTTCGACGCCGTGGGCATCGCCACGGGAGGAGGGCTGGGCCGTGCCCAGCACCCGGGCCCCGGCTGGCGGCGGCTGCGTTGGGCCGAGCTGGCCCGGCGGAACGGCGACCCGGTCGTGCCCGACGGGCTGATGCCCTCCTACCGTTGCTTTCCCTCGGCCAAGAAGGAGGGCAGCTGGCCGCTGGGCATGGTCCCGCCGACCGAGGGGAGCCTGGACCGTGAGACCTGGAACCGGCTGATCGCCATCCTCACCCAGTTCAGTCCCGCAGGCCCGGACACCCGTTGCCTGGCCTACTACAACCCGCTGATGCTCGGGGCCATCGACTTCGACAACCTCCACGTGCGTACGGGCCGGATCGGCGACGCCGAGATCCTGTATGACCAGTCTGAGGCCGACTTCAGCCCATCCAACCTCTGGGCCGATGACCGCTCGTGGGTCCTGTGCACTGACTACGATCTGTGGGCCACCAAGGTCGCCGGGTCCCCAGCCCTCATCAACGCATTGCTGAACGACAGTGAAATCGAGGCGGTTCGTCTGCCTTGGGCGCACTGACGACGAGCTGCTTGAAATCTTCTCCAGCGCGGAGCACGGGCGCATTCCTGTTCCTGACCGCTGAGGCCGGACGGCCCCTACGATCCTGTGCATGCTGGATCCCGAGCTGCTGGAACGGATCACCGCGCGACGCGCGGAACTGGATGAACTCGAAGAACAGCTGGCCAAGCAGCTGGCGGAAGTGCGGGCCGAGCGGGACGAACTCGCCGTCGCCGAACGCGTCCTTGAACGGATGACCGGGCAGCTCGCCGAGGAGCGTTCCTCGGCCCGGCCGATGCCGGGGCAGGTGGCCGGACGGGCAGTGATGCTGATCCCGCACCGTGAGCCGGGCGTGGAGGAGGATGCCCTGCCGTGGGATTACCAGCGCATCATCGCCGCCGTGCGGCAGGCCGCCGGACCGGTCATGGCCCGTGAGGTCGGCGAGGTGGTGGGGGTGGACGTCAGCGTGAAGGCCAAGCTCGATCCGCTACGCAGCAGGCTGATCAAACTTGTCGATCGCGGCTGGCTGCGGAAACTGCCCGACGGCCGGTTCACCGCCCGCCTGTGACCAGCAAAACCGCCACCTGAAGCGGCTTGGAACAGGCGTAACCGGCTTGTCTCCGGCGGCCGTTGAATTTGTGTGACGAATACCAAAGAGCGCGTCGAGGACACCCACCCGCTTGTCTACCAATGCCGTCTGCCGCTGTCCACGCGCACCGTAAACCACCTCGCCGACCTACTGCGGCGCCATCTGAAGGCGATCCGGTCCAGATGGCGGATCCTTCCGCCGGGGAAGATCGCAGTGATCGTCCTGGCCGTACTGCGCCACGACCAGCGCCTGGCCGACATGGCCGGCGGCTACAACGTGTCCGAGTCCACCGTCCGCCGCTGGCGCGACGAGCTGACCGGACTGCTCGCCGCCCAGGCGCCGCGCCTGGACCGCGCCCTAAAGAAGGTCGCCAAGCAGGGCGGGGAAGTGGTCCTGATCGACGGCACCCTCATCCGCACCAGACGCCGCACCGGCAAGGCCGACCGGCGGAACTACTCCGGCAAGCACCGCAGTCACGGCCTGCACTTCCTCGCCCTGACCCACGAG
This sequence comes from Streptomyces monashensis, assembly GCF_001866665.1. GTDB lineage: Bacteria > Actinomycetota > Actinomycetes > Streptomycetales > Streptomycetaceae > Streptomyces > Streptomyces monashensis. The sequence continues at coordinate 22,746 of NZ_MLYO01000079.1, forward strand.
AACGGCCGCCTGATCTGGATATCCGCCGCCCGGCCCGGCCGCACCCACGACAACACCGCCGCCCGCCACGACCACATCCTGACCCACCTGCGCGCCGCTGGCCTCGGAGCGTTGGCAGACCTCGGCTTCCGCGGCCTGGACAACGACATCCTCGACCCCGTAATCGTCACCGGCTACACCGCCACCCGCACCCACAAGCTCACCCCAGGCCAGAAGGAAGCCAACCGCGTCCTCGCCACCGGACGGGCACCAGTCGAGCACGGCTTCGCCCACCTCAAGAACTGGCGGACCCTCACCAAACTCCGCACCGACCCCGTCCGCGCCACCCGCCTCCTGCGCGCTCTGCTCGTCCTGACGAACCTCGATGTCAACCGCTGACGGATGATCTTCTCCGCAGACTCCTGGCCACGAGCGGCACGAGTACCCCGAGAGTCAGTCACACCAGCCATTTGACCTGCTATTTCAAGTTGGCGGAGGCTCACGGCGGTGCACCGGCCCGTCGGTCACCTGCCTGATCCGGATGCCCGGCTCGGCGGTGGTGGCCTTGAGTCCGCCACCACGACCGCGACGACCGTGTCCACGCACGAGAAGGCCGTCGTCCTCCCCGCCAACCTCCACGCCCGCCCGCGGGCCAACTCGCCCGCGCCGCAGCGGGATTCACCAGTGCCATACAACTGCAGTACGCCGACCGGACGGTCAACCCGACCGGGGTGCTCGCCGTGATGGGTCTCGGTGCCACCGCCGGCAGCACCGTGACCGTCCGCGCCGAGGGCGACGACGCCGAACGGGCCGTCACGGCGTTGGTCCAGATCCTCTCCGACGCCGAGTAACGCGGCCGCCACCAGCGGCACCGATCCAGCCGCCGCCTCCGCCATGTGAAGCAAAGACCAGTGGAGGCGGCCGAGGATGGGCACCCCTGCCACGGGCACGTCCGACGCCCCGGTGGGCCCGCCCGCGCGGGTCGAGCTCGTCTGCCCGCTGCCGCACATCCCCCAGGCCGACTGCGCCAGACGCCGACGCGCACGCGCCGTCCTTACCCAATGGCGCGTGCCCACCCACGCCCAACACCGGGAGAACGGTCGCGGGACCGACATCGTCGCGGTCCTCTCCACACGACACGGCATATCCGGCCAACCCGAGAGGACCACCGGATGGGCCGATCTCCACATGGGGGCTTGACCGTCCGCGGAAGGCAACCGCCTGCTCTCTCGTTCCCACCGTTGGGGCGGGCCGACGGGGTTGACCAGGAGGTAGCACAGGTCGGGGTCCATGAGAGCCAGACCGATCGGGGACTGGTTGATGCCCATGCCTCTCCGTGGCCCCGCGGCGGCGGTAACCGCGGCGACGGACCGCGCGACAGCGACGGTCGATGCACTCCTCGACGCCGCGTGCCTCGACCGCTGGTCAAGGCCCCGTCACACCGGTCCCCGCCCGTCTACGGAGTCAGACCTGCCTTCGCGCAAGCGGCCCGCAGCTGCGGTGTGCAGATCTGGGCGATGGAGTACACACCGTCCCTGATGAGGGTCTGCTTGATGTTGGCGGTGGTCACGGCGACCGGGGTGAGGAGCACGGACGGGATGTCGTGGGTGGTGGGGCTGTCGGTCGTCGTCGTGGCGATGGCGCGCAGCTTGTCGCCGCGGCCCAGAGCGACGGCCATGGCAGCGGCTGCTTCGGCTTCCGCGCGGAAGGACTTGTACACCGTCATCGTCTGCTCGCCGTCGACGATGCGCTGCACCGCGTCGAGGTCGGCGTCCTGGCCGGTGACCGGCGGAAGGCGTCCGACACGGGCGCTCTTGAGCGCGGAGATGACGCCTGCGGCTATGGCGTCGTTGGCGGCGAGGACGCCGTCGATCCGGCGCGGGCCCAGGGCCGAGATGGCGGCGGACATGTTGGCGTTCGCGTTGTTCGTGTTCCAGCCCGCGGTGTCGTAGGAGCGGCCGATCCTCACCTTGCCCCGCAGGACGGACAGTGCACCCGTCTTGAACCACATGGCGTTGGAGCTGGTTGGGTCGCCGTTCATCATGACGATGGTTCCGTCCCTGGCCGGAGCGTGCATGGCCGTGAGGAGAGCCTGGCCCTGCAGCGCACCGACCTTTACGCTGTCGAAGCTGACGTAGCCCGAGATCGGGCCGTCGGCGAGCCTGTCGTAGGCGACAACGGGGACGCCCGCGTCGTGCGCCTCCTGGACGGAAGAGCGCTGCGCCCTGTCGTCGGTGGCGCCGAGGATGAGGACCCTGACCCCCTTGGTGATCATGGCGATCATCTGTTGCCGCTGGGCCGTCGAGTCGTTGTCGGCGTTGGCATAGGTGACGTTGCAGTGTGGGCAGAGCTGTTTCACCCGTTGCTCGATCAGCGGCTTGTCGGAGTTCTCCCAGCGTGGCGCCACCCGGCTCGGCAGCAGCAGGCCGACGGTGAAGCTGTCCGTGGCGGTTTTTCCGTTTCCTGTGCAGGCGGCCGAGGGCACGATCAGCAGGCCCGCGACGAGCGCGCCGACGACATGTCGTGCATGGATCGTCATGTGTCGTCTACGGTACGTCATGATCGGTATCCGTCCTTGCGCCCGGTTCCGCGTCCACCGAAGCCGGTTCACGACGCGGTACCGCTATCTCGCTGCATACCTGCTTGCCGCCGGCCACCGGCACCGTGCCGAAGGACTCCGACATCGCTTCGACCAGGAGCAGACCCCGGCCGCCGGTCGACTCCCAGTCCACGATCACGGGCTTGGCGGGCGCCCGCGGAGAGGAGTCGCTCACGCAGACACGCACCCGGTCCTCGCGGAGCATCAGGTCGAGACGGACCGGCCCTTGGGTGTGCACCAGCGCGTTGGTGACCAGCTCGGACACCACCAGCAGCACCGCGTCGGTGGCTTCTTCGACCTTCCAGCGGCGCAGCGTGCGCGCGGTGAACCGGCGCGCGTGCATGACGGCGTCGGGCAGCCGCCACACCACCCAGCCCGACCGGATCGGCCGGGTCTTCATGCCGTCGTAGCGCAGCAGCAACAGCGCCACGTCGTCCTCGCGACGACCGGAGTCACCCAGCAGGTCGTCGGCCACCTGTGCCGGATCCGACGGGTCGGCGGCGGCGAGGGTGGCGCGCATGCGGCGCATGCCCTCGTCCAGGGACAGGTCGGCGGCCTCGATCAGCCCGTCGGTGACCAGGGCGAGCATCGTTCCGGGCGCCAGTGCCACCGCGGTCATCGGGAAGTCTGCCTCCATGGAGATGCCCAGTGGAAGGCCGCCCTCGACCTCGACCTCCTCGGTCCTGCCGCCGGGATGGCGCAGCAGCGGTGCGACGTGCCCGGCCCGGACGAACAGGACGTCGCCCTCGTCCATGTTCAGTTCGGCGTAGCAGCAGGTGGCGAAGAGATCCGTCTCCATGCCGACGAGGAGGCGGTTGGCGTGCGAGACGACCACGTCGGGCGGGTGGCCTTCCACCGCGTACGCCCTGACCGCGGTACGCATCTGGCCCATGATCGTCGCGGCTGCGGCGCTGTGGCCCTGTACGTCGCCGATCACCAGCGCCACCCGGTCCTCGGACAGGGCGATCACGTCGTACCAGTCACCGCCCACCTGCAGTCCTCGCCGGGCGGGCAGATAGCGGGCGACGGCGATCCCGCCGGGAAGCTCGGGCAGACGTCGCGGCAGCAGGCTGCGCTGCAGCATCGTCGCGAGTTCCTGTTCGGCGTCGTAGGCGTGGGCGCGGGTGAGGGCCTGGGCGGCCAGTGAGGCGGTGGCGGTCAGCAGCGAACGTTCCTCGGGGACGAACTCGTGCGGCCGGTCCCAGCCGATCAGGCACACGCCCGCGACGCGGCCCCTGGCGGGCAGCGGCAGGACGGCAAGGCCTCCGGGGCCGATGCCGTCGAGTCCCGGTTCAAAGGCGGTGCCTGCCGGCCACAGGTCCGTACGTCCGTCTCGCAGAGCCATCTGCAGGGTGGGCAGGCCACTGAGGGGTGCGTCGGGCCACTCCGAACGCCACTGAAGACGCCATGTCTGCGGCCAGGCAGCGGACTGCGGCGGGTCGAGCAGGGTGACCTGGAGCCGTTCGTGCTGCAGCTCGGCGAACGCCACCCGGTCTGCGCTCAGGTGCTCGCGCAGGGCGGTGACCACCACGTGGCTGACGTCGCGCACGGTGGTGGCCTTGTCGAGTGCGGCGGTCAGCCGCCGGATCTGGGAGACGCCGTCGGAGCTCGGGTGCAGGACCGGGGCTGCCGTCACCACGCCCAGCACCTGCGGCCGGTCGTCGGCGCCCGCCGCCACGCGGCATCTCAGGCTCAGCCAGCGCATCTCACCGGTGGGGCAGCGGACGCGGAAGTCCAGTTCCCGTCGGCCGAACGTCTGCGGCTCCAGCACCGACATCAGCGCGTGCACGTCTTCCGGCATTGCGTGCGCGAGCAGGGAGTCCGCCTTGCCGTCGAATTCGTCCGGCCTGATGCCGACCAGTTCGCGCAGCGTCTCGTCCGCGTCGATCACGCCGGTTTCCGGCACCAGGACGAAGGAGCCGACGCGCATGCGGCGCAGAGCGGAGGTCAAGGGCGCCGGCGGCGGCCCTCCCCCGGTCCCGGCCTCCAGCACGCCGGCGACCGCCTCGGCGTAGCGCTCCAGGAAGCGCTGCTGCTCGGCCTCGAAGCCGTTCTCGCCGCCGCCCACGACGACGAGGCAGCCGAGCTGTCTGCCCTCGGCGCCGAGGGGCAACGCACCGAGGGACGTCGGGGCTCGCGGCGGCGGTGGACATCCCTCGGAGTAGGAGGCGAGTGTCGCGGGGGTCAGCCACACGGGGTGGGAGGCGCGGAAGGCCTGGGCCGCGGGTGAGCCGCCGGACAGGGGCACGTGCTCCGGCAGCCCGTACTCGGCAGGGGCGCATCCGGCCGTGTCCGCCGACCGAAGGTCGTCAGACGCTGGGCCAGGCACATAGAGCACTGCGAGCGCCGCTCCGACGAACGTCAGGGCGCGGACGCTCACCGGGGTCTCAGGCCCCGGCGGTGAGCCGGTGTCGCCGGCCTCGGCTGTCCCCGGCTGCGAGAGGCCGGCCCGGGCACTGGCGTCGCGAGGCATGTCCGTATCCACCTCCCGTCCGTGCCGGGGTGCCGACCGGCCGCCACTTGGCCCCTCTACCAGAATCGCATAGAGGGATGAACCGCATAGATTGACGTCGCGTCGGCTGGGCGGCACCGAGTTCGCGGTTCACCATGGCCGGTGCCACACTGGCGATGAGATCGTTTTGCCGCTTTCGCCCAGTCCGGGCGGGTGCGGGCCGAGCCCCCGCCTCGCCGCGGTGTGGCGCGCTGCTGCAGGACCGCGGTCGCAGCCGCGTGGCCCCAGGGAGGAGGGAGGCCTCGCGCATGAAAGCCTGCGTTTGGGGCACTACTCTCGCCCTTGCCGCGGTCTCGACGGCGGTGTCCCTCACCGCCTGCGGATCGGACGGCGGGAACACCTCCGGCGCCGGGAGCGCGCGGAAGATCGGCGTGCTGCTGCCGGACTCCATCACCGCCCGCTGGGAGACGCAGGACAGGCCCCTGCTGGAGCAGAAGATCCGGCAGCTGTGCGGCGACTGCACGATCGAGCACGCCAACGCCAAGGGTGACGTGGCCATCCAGCAGGAGCAGATGGACTCGGCGATCGCCAACGGGGTCAATGCCATCGTGCTGACGGCCGTCGATGCCAGGGCCATGCGCCCCTCGGTCGACAGAGCGGCTGCCGCACACATCCCGGTCATCGCCTACGACCGCCTTGCCGAGGGCCCGATCTCGGGATACGTCTCCTTCGACGGCCAGGAGGTCGGCAGGCTCCAGGGCAAGGCGCTGCTGACGGCCATGGGCGCCAAGGCGCACACCGGCCGGATCGTGATGATGAACGGTGACCCCGGCGACCCCAACGCGCTGTCGTTCAAACAGGGCGCACTGTCCGAACTCCGGGGGAAGGTGACGATCGCCAAGGAGTACGACACATCCCAGTGGAGCTCGGAGGCGGCGAACCTGAACATGTCCGGGGCCATTTCTGCCCTGGGCGCCGGCAACATCAACGGCGTCTACGCCGCCAACGACAGCCTCGCCGCCGGCAGTATCGCCGCCCTCAAGGCCAACAAGGTCAGCCCGATGCCACCCGTCACCGGGCAGGACGCCGAGCTCGCAGCCGTACGGCGCATTGTCAGCGGCGACCAGTACATGACGGTCTACAAGCCGTTCGGACCCGAGGCTGCGGCCGGCGGCGCCATGGCCGTGGCCGCCGCGCGTGGTCAGCGCCTCGCCGGGGTGGCCACCGGGCGGGTGAAAACCCGCGGCGGCGCCGAGGTTCCGGCCGTGCTGCTCACCCCGGTGCCCGTGACTCTTGCCACCATCAAGAACACCTTGGTGAAGGACGGCGCGTACACGCTCGCACAGATCTGCACCCCGCCCCTCGCGGGCGACTGCCACAAGGCCGGGCTGACCTGATATCCGGGACCGGCCGGCCCCAGGCCTGGGAAGGAGATGACTCTCTTGCCGCCCCCCTTGCTGGCCCTGCACGGCGTGTGCAAGCGCTTCGGCGTCGTCGAGGTCCTCCGGAACATCGAGCTGGAGATCCACGCCGGCCAGGTTCTCGCCCTGCTCGGCGACAACGGAGCGGGTAAGTCCACCCTGGTCAAGGTGATCTCCGGGGTCGCTCCCGCGGACAAGGGGAGCATCGAATGGGAGGGCCGGACCGTTCACATACGGCGGCCCCAAGAAGCCCGGGACCTCGGCATCGCCACCGTCTACCAGGACCTGGCGCTGTGCGGAAGCCTCGACGTCGTCGGGAACCTCTTCCTCGGACGAGAGATTCGCAGGTTCGGCTTCCTCGACGAGGTGGAGATGGAGCGCCGCTCCATGCAGCTGCTGGAGCGCCTGACCCGGAGCGTCCCCGATTTGCGCGGTCCCGTGGTGTCACTGTCCAGCGGCCAGCGGCAGACCGTCGCCATCGCCCGCTCGCTTCTCGGCGACCCGCGAGTCCTCCTTCTGGACGAGCCGACCGCGGCGCTGGGGTTCGAGCAGACCACCGAGGTCCTCGACCTCGTCGACCGTCTCCGCGACCACGGCCTGGGGATCCTGCTCATCAGCCACAACATGGGTGATGTGAAGGCCCTCGCGGACCGGGCCGCCGTACTGCGGCTCGGCCGCAACAACGGCTTCTTCGACGTGAGCACCACCTCCCAGGAGCAGATCATCTCCTGCATCACGGGCGCCACCGACAACGCGCCCCGCCGGCCGGCCCACCCCGAGGCCGAGTGGTGAAGGGGATGGGTGACATGCCGGACGAGACGCGGGCCGATCCCGCAGCGACCACAGAATCCCGTCAGCGCCGCGCCAGGCGGGCCGTGACCGGTGCCGTGGCGGGCTGGATCGCTGTCCGGCGGCACAGGCTGAGCGCCGGTGAGCTGGGCCACCTACCCGTCACCCTCGTCCTCGCCGCGGTCTGGATCATCTTCCAGTGCATCAACTCCACCTTCCTCTCGCCCCGTAACCTGTCCAACCTCAGCGTGGACATCGTCGGTACGGGCCTCATCGCGGTCGGCATTGTCTTCGTGCTGCTGCTCGGTGAGCTCGACCTGTCGGTCGGCTCGATCAGCGGGCTCGCCGCCGCGGTCTTCGCCGTGCTCAGCGTCAACAACGACGTGCCGGAATGGCTCGCCCTGATCGCTGCCGTGCTGACTGGCACCGTGGCGGGAACCCTCCAGGGGTACTCCGTGGCCAGGACCCGGGTGCCGGCCTTCGTGGTCACCCTCGCCGGGCTGCTGACGTGGAACGGCCTCATGCTCGCCATCCTCGGCACCAGCGGCACCGTCAACCTCGACGAGAACGGGCTCGTCGCGCACCTGACCAGCTACTACTTCACTGATGCCGGCGTCGCGTACGTGGTGGCGGCGCTCGCCACAGCTCTGGTCTTCCTCGCCTCCTTCCTGAACAGGCGGCGCCGCAGGGCCGTCGGCATGGCACACCGCCCGCTGCATACCATCGGGGTGCGCACAGGAGTAGTGGGGATGATCGCGTTCGCCTCCGCCTATCTGCTGAACCAGTTCCAGGGCCTGCCGCTGGCTCTGCTGATCTTCCTCGCCGTGGTGGCGGGCCTCGACATCATGCTCCGGCGCACGCCCTGCGGACGGCGGGTCTACGCACTGGGGAGCAGTGTCGAGGCGGCCCGTCGTGCCAGCCTCAGCGTGACCGGCGTTCAGACGGCGGTGCTCGCGGTCTCCGGCACCCTGGCGGCGACCGGCGGCCTGTTCCTGGCCTCGCGCATCACGTCGGTGAGTCAGAACTCCGGCTCCGGCGTCCTGCTGCTCAACGCCATCGCTGCCGCCGTCATCGGCGGCACCAGCCTGTTCGGAGGACGCGGTACGACCTGGTCCGCGGTGCTCGGCATACTGGTGATCCAGTCGATCGCCTCGGGCATGGCACTCACCGACACGCCCACCGCCGTCCAGCTGGTGATCACGGGCGGGGTGCTCTTCGCGGCGGTGGTCATCGACTCGCTGTCCCGACACACGCAGCAGGCACACGGGCGTGCCTGAGACTTCCACGGGCGGCGTCGGTGATGCCCGCGGCGGCTTGGCGCCACGCGTGAGCTGATTCGAGCGTCGAGCCCTCGGGAAGCACGGGGACGTGCCCACACCCGTGTGCTACTCCTGGCCGCTGCTCGCGGCACCGTCCAGTGCCCCGGCTATCCCGTCCATGGCAACGGGCACGGAAAGACGAATGGCCAGTAAAGCCTTAAGAATCATTTCCGCAGGTATCCTGGGTAAAGAGGCATTTTGGTATCGGTCGGGCGGCATGTCGGACCGCGTGAGGAAGTGCCGATGAGGCTCAGATCCGCCCTCTGCTCCGCTGCTTCCGCCCTCTCCGTCCTGACGCTGCTCAGCGCCTGCGGCGGCGGCTCCGGCAGCACAGCGACGTCGGGCGGCGGCAAGCCACTGGTCGGCGTCGACTACCCGCGCTCCGACACCGACTTCTGGAACGCATACATCAAGTACACGCCGGAGTACGCCAAGCAACTCGGCCTCTCGCTCAAGACCACCAACTCGCAGAACGATGTCGCCAAACTCGCCGCCAACACGCAGACGCTCATCCTCCAGGGCGTCCGGGGCATCGCGATGGCCCCGCAGAGCACATTTGCCATCGCGCCGATTTTGGCGCAGTTGCAGGTGGTGAGGATCCCGGTCGTCACCATCGACACGCGCCCCGACGTCGGCAAGGTCTACATGGTGGTCCGCGCCGACAACCGCGCCTACGGCGAGAAGGCGTGCACGTACCTGGGCACCAAGCTGGGCGGGAAGGGCAAGGTTGTGATGCTCGAGGGCGACCTCGCATCGGTCAACGGCCGTGACCGCACCGAGGGATTCAACGACTGCATGAAGAAGAACTACCCGGGCATCATGGTGTTCGGTGAGGCCACCGACTGGGACGGTGCCGTCGCCGCAGAGAAGCTCCAGACCGACCTGACAGCCCACCCGGACATCAAGGGCGTCTACATGCAGTCCAGCCTGGCCCTGTCCGGCACGCTCCACGTGCTCAAGCAGGAGGGGCTGTTGGCCGGCCCGAAGGACACGAAGCACGTGTTCGTCGTCTCCAACGACGGCACCCCCAGGGAACTCAAGGACATCTCCAACGGCACCATCGACGCCACCGTGTCCCAGCCGGCCAACCTTTACGCCAAGTACGCCCTGTATTACCTCAAGGCAGCGATCGACGGGAAGACGTTCAAGCCCGGCAAGACCGACCACGAGAGCACCATCGTGCAGGTCCGCGAGGGACTTCTGGAAGACCAGCTTTCCGCCCCGCTCGTCACCGTCGACGGAGGGACGTACGGCGGCGTCCCCAGCCTCAAGAGCACCGACATGTCTCTGTGGGGCAACAGCCTCGGCTGACACCGCGTCTGGCCGCTGAGCGAACTGCCGGACCTTCAAAGTTGAGCGCTGCGCAGGTGTCCACGGGCTCGACGTGTGGTGATGCAGCGTGTCCCTATGCGCTGGTGGTCGGCGGCACATGTGTGTGACGGCCCCCCGACGCCCCGCCCGGCTTCGGGGGCCCGTCCGCCGCAACGGGCGGCCCGTTCGCTCCCCCCAGCACCGGGATCAGCAGGCGCCGCAGTCCCGGCCGTTCTCACGTCGTCAGTCCGTACCGGGGAGGGGCCAGCGGCAGGACGGCCGTCACCGCCTTCCCGTGCGGACGGATGCTGACCTGCACGTCCAGCGCCAGTTCCTGGATCAACGGCCAGCCGAGGCCACGCGGCCAGGCCGCATCATCCGACCGCAGACGGGGAGGCACAGGCACAGGGCCGGCGTCCTCCACCGTGACGGTCACCGTGCGCGGTCCGGCCTGTGTACGTGTCCCATTCGACCTCGCGGTTTTGAGCAGGCGAGTGATCGCGGCCCGGACTGCAGCGTTCACGGCGTCGTCGATGGTGTGGCCGGAGCCGGCGGTGTGCGTGTCCGCTTCGACGGTCCACACGTGACGCCTTTCGGATTCGATGGCGACGAAGACGACGTTTTGCGCCATGGCCTGCCGGTAGGCGGCGGGGAATGCGTCGGTGCCGGTGGCGCCTGGGATGAGGTGAGCGGGGCAGGGGATCGGCGACTGCTGCATAACGGGCATCGTGACAAAACCCTGCCGTTCTCGGCCGTGTTGACGGGGCGACTGCCCGGGCCACCGTGCGACCGCACCAAGCCAGCTGCCTTGCCTCATGTCCGCACGTGCACCGACGACGGCATGGGCCGGTCAGTACGGTCAGTACGGTCGGGTCGTTCGGTCCAGGCGGACGACGACGATGGCGATGTCGTCGTTTGCGCCGCTGGCGAGGCCGAGGCGGGCGAGGAGCGCGTCGGCGAGGTGTTCCGCGCCGAACTCGGTGCAGGTGGCGAGTGTGGAGGTCAGGCGGGCCAGGCCGGTGTCGATGTCCTCACCGCGGCGTTCGATCAGGCCGTCGGTGTAGAGGACGAGGGTGTCGCCGGGGGTGTAGCTCGTGTTGGCCTGGGGGCGGGGGATGTGTTCGGGACGGGCGCCCAGCGGTGGGTCAGTGGCCTGGTCCAGCAAATCCCAGGAGCCGTCCGGGTGCAGCAGGACGGGCGGGGGGTGGCCGGCACTGCTGTAGACGAGCAGACAGCTGTGGCCGTCGACGAGGACCTGGACGGCGGTGGCGGCCAGTGCCCCCTCGACCGAGCGCGCGTACAGCCCCAGGACCTCCAGGGCCTGGGCGGGGCCGTGGACGGTGCGGGTGGCGGCGCTCAGCGCGCTGCGCAGCCTGCCCATGACGGTGGCGGCCGACAGCCCGTGGCCGACCACGTCGCCGACCGCGACGGTGAAACGGTCCGCGGGCAGGTCCACCGCGTCGTACCAGTCACCGCACACGTTCAGTGACCCGGTCGCGGGCAGGTAGCGCACCGCGATATTCGGGTGCCGGGCCAGGTCCGGGGAATGGAGCATGGCCTCTTGCAGGGCGACGGCGACGCGTCGTTCACGGGCGTGGGCCTGCCGCAGTTCCTCGTTCAGCTGCTGCAGCTGCCGGGCCCGGGCGTACAGCTCGGCCTCCATGGCCGCTTCCCGGCCGGGGCTGAACGCGGACTGGTGCGCGGTGCGGTGGGCGCGGACGACGTCGGTCATGTCCTCGGAGCGGTGGATGATCCAGGCGACCCTTCCGTCCGGGCCGAGGACGGGCACGTTGATCGCGGTCCACCACCGCTCCTTGAACACCTCAGGGTTGTCGGGCACCGGGATGTCGTACTTCTGCAACGCCATGTGATCGGTCTGGCCGGTGGACAGGACCCGGTGCAGTGACTCTTTGAGTGTCTCCACCCCGTCGGCCTCCGGGTCGGCGGGGTTGTCCGGGAAGGCGTCGAAGAGGTACTGCCCCAGCAGCTCGGCCCGGCTCCGTCCGGTCACTTCGCAGAAGGCCTGGTTGGCAGCCGTGATCACCAGGTCCGTGCCCAGCACCAGGCACGGGCTCGGAAGGGCGGCGAACACCCCCGGGTAGTCGATCTGCGGTGTCACACGCATTCCCTGCCAGTGGCTCGCTCCTCAATCTACGGAACATCCGGCTCCCTCGCCCGCCGAGCCTGCTCGCGGGAAGCGGGCCCGCGGCGGTGTCGTCAGATGGTGTGGGACAGCGTGCAGAGGCGGACGCAGGGCCGGGCGATGCGACGCCTGGTGCCGGGTCCTAGGCTTCGGACATGACCGAGATCAGGACCACGACGCCCCGCGACGCCTTCGAGCTGCTGCTGGCCGGCAACCAGCGCTTCGTCGCCGGCACCCCCGAGCACCCGAACCAGGACGCCACCCGCCGCGCCGAGATCGCACCGTCCCAGCAGCCCTTCGCCGTGCTGTTCGGCTGTTCCGACTCCCGGCTGGCCGCCGAGATCATCTTCGACCACGGCCTGGGCGACCTGTTCGTGGTGCGCACCGCAGGCCACGTCATGGGCCCGGAGGTGCTGGGCAGCATCGAGTACGGCGTGGACATCCTCGGCGCGCCCTTGGTCGTGGTGCTCGGTCACGACTCGTGTGGCGCGGTCGGCGCGGCGTGCGCCGCGCTGGAGGACGGCATGGCACCGTCCGGGTACGTCCGGGACGTCGTCGAGCGGGTGACCCCGAGCGTGCTGGCGGCTCGGGCCGCCGGACACGTGGAGCCGGAGGAGATCCTCGCCGAGCACGTAAGGCATACCGTCGACCTGCTGCTGGACCGCTCCCGGGTGCTCGCCGGGAAGGTCGCCGCCGGGCAGGCCGCCGTGGTGGGCCTGTGCTACCGGCTGGCCGACGGCAGCGCCCGGCTCGTCGCGGCCCGCGGCCTCGATGCGGCAGTGCCGGCCGCGTCCTGACCCCTACGGCCGTGGCAGCTCAGGCACGCCACCACACCGATGCCGGTCACACGGTGGGCCGGGGCCCCGCGGCGCGGCGGAGCCGGTTGGCGATCGCCAGTCCCAGCCCTTCCTCCGTCGGCAGGGACGCGATGATGAGGTCGCACCCCTGCTGGTCGAGCTCGCGCAGGAACCCGTACAGCTCGCGCGCGTAGGCAGCCATCGAAGCGGGGACCGCCGCCACAGCGTGCGCCTTCACCGCAGCATCGGCGAAGGCAGGGGGAAGAAAGACGCCCACCCGATGCCCCAACTCCTGCGCGAGCTCCGCCTCGGCGACCACCTTCTCCGGCTCGACAAGAACGACCCGCGCCCGCGGCGCGTAGTGGGACGGATGCTGGCCCGGCACCCGAACGCGGCTGGTCGAGGGGACAGCAAGTGAGCACCCCAGCACCGCTTCGAGATCCTCGCGCGACACCCCGCCGGGCCGAAGGATGACCGGAGCGTCGCCGGTGGCGTCGACGATGGTCGACTCGACGCCGACCTCGCAGGGACCGCCGTCCAGGACCATGTCGACACCGTCACCCAGCTCGGCACGGACATGGTCCGCCGTCGTGGGGCTGACCGAGCCGAAGCGGTTGGCGGACGGGGCCGTGATACCTCCGCCGAAGGCTGACAGCAGCGCGAGTGCAACAGGGTGGTCGGGCACACGCACGGCCACCGTCTGAAGGCCACCCGTTGCTTCGAGAGGCACCCGGCGACCGCGCCGCAGGACCAGCGTCAGTGGCCCCGGCCAGAAGTGTTCGGCCAGCAGGCGAGCCGCCGGGGGCACGTCCTGGACCCAGTCGTCCAGGCGATCCGCGCTGCCGATGTGGACGATCAGCGGGTGGGAGGGTGGACGTCCCTTGACCTGGAAGATGCGCGCGACGGCGGCGGGGTCCTCGGCGTTGGCGCCCAGTCCGTAGACGGTTTCGGTCGGGAGCGCCACCAGGCCGCCGGTACGCAGCACACCTGCTGCCTTCTCGATGTCATTGGTGCTTGCGGTCACTCGGCCATCCTAGGACGGCGAGGTCGTGATCAATCTCAGTGCCAACCACGGTTCCCGTTTCGCGATCAGCTGCTCGGCGCCAACGGCTGTTCCGTTGTTCCCCGAGGCCGTCTCACGGCGGCAAAGATCCTCAGAGAGACCGCCGGGATCACGCGCTTGACGTCGAAGAGCGCCTGCGCACGGCACAACGGGACTGCGCCTCGGCCCGTGTCGTCCGGCAACCGCGAACGTCACCGCCTCAGTGCGTATCCGGAGGAGTTGGAACGAGGCTCGGCCATCCATGGCCCGCTTGAGCGTGGCCCACGACCGGCAACCTGTGGCAGGTCGAACGGGCGCCCTGCCGGTTCGCGCTCGCGCCGGGCGTTGACCGGGCCGGGTGGCGGGTGCGCATCAGGTGGGCAAAGAACCAGGGTGCGCAACATGCTCCGCCCGCCTGGTTCTCCGAGCGCCCGGGCGGTCATCTGTCGCGACCACGACGAGGGCTGCGCCCAGGGGGCCGCATATCCGTCGGAATGTTCAACTCGGGTCCCATGACGCCGAGTTATGAACTTCCCGATGTTTCCCCGCCGCCACGCAGGTGGCCGAATACTTCTCCTTACGGAAACCGCTGCGGTTTCGTTCACCGCGTACCAGGAAGTACACAGCCCGCCTGCCCTCAAAAGATCTCGGATGTTGCGCAAGCGGCTGTATGACCGCAGGGGCCTCAACGGGATCGCGTGTGGACGTTCCGTACCGGGACGGCCTGGCGGGATGTGCCTGAGCGGTACGGGCCATGGGCCACGCCGCATACCCGATTTCGCCGGTGGGCGTTGGACGGCACGTTCGAGCGGATGCTCCGTGCCGCCCAGTCCCGGGCGGACGCCGCCGGCGACGTCGACTGGCTGGTGTCGGTCGACTCCACCATCGTCCGCGCCCACCAGCATGCCCCCGGCTTTCGACCGCGATACCTCCACGCGGCGCAACGTGGTGGAACGGTGCTTTCAACAAGCTGAGGCAGTGGCGCGGCATCGCTGCCCGGTACGACAAGACAACCGAGTCCCACCAATCAGCCCTCACCATCGCAGCCCTGCTGATGTGGGCGTGACGTTTGACGGCAGGGCCTGGACCACGACCGTGATCGCCGCGCTCACTCTTCCGCACAGGCGCATGGACGAGCAGGTGTCAGCCTTCACCACCGACGGCCGTGCGCTACGCGGAGTCCGCACGAGCTCTGCTGGAGCAGGCTGACGAGTCCGGCCTCGTGAGTTGGCCCCGAACCCACGGGCTGGTGGTGACCGTCGGTGATTCACCGCCGACGGGAGATGGCGACGCCGGTCAGGCAGAGGACGCCGCCGACGAGCCCGTATGCCGTCGGGATCTCGGCGAGCAGCAGCCACGACAACATCACCGACACGGCCGGAACGGCGTAGGTCACCGCGGAAAGCCGGCCGGCGTTCATGCGGCGCAGCGCGTACGCCCACGCGGTGAAACCGATCGCTGTGGGGAACACGCCCAGGTAGACGGCGCCGAGCACCGCTCCGACGGACGCCACCTGCAACTCGCCGGCCAGTCGCGGCACCCAGGGCAGCAGGACCACGGTGGCGACGACACAGCCCAGCCAAATCGCGGCGAGCCCGTCGACGTGGCGCAGCGTGACCTTCTGGATCATGACGCCCGCGGCGTAGAGCACGGCGGCCAGCAGGCACAGCAGAACGCCTGCCCAGTCACGCTGTGCGGTGGCCCCGGTCGCGATGATCGCGGTTCCGCCCAGCGCGACGAGCGAGCCGACGATGAGAGATCGTGAGAAGCCTTCACCGAGGAACTTCCCGGCAGCGACAGCGACAATCAGCGGCGCGAGGTTCACCAGCAATGCCGCGGTCCCGGCATCGACATGCCGTTCCCCCGCGTTGAGAGCGACGGTGTAGCCGGCGAGCCACAGCACGGCGTACGCCGCGATCAGCAGGAACGCCTTGCGGGACAGGCGGACGCGGACCGCCCGCCTGGCCGCCGCGATCACTGTGAGCGTGACGGCCGCGACGCCTAGCCGGAGCAGCGCCAGCGGCGCAGGGGACAGCGCGTTCCCAACGCCGCGGATGGCGACGAATGCCGAGGCCCACAGCATCACCGCGAGCCCGGCGGCTGCCGCGATCTTGCCGATGTCTGTCCTGCTGGCGCCAGTGGGCCGGGCGGTCTCAACTAGATCGGTCACCCAGGCATCGTCATCCCTACTTCCGTACAGAACAAGCGATGAGTTCTATACATCTGTTAAGCAAGGCTGTACATTCGCAGCATGCTGGACATCCCACGACTCCGCGTCCTGAGGGCGGTCGTCGCGACGGGTTCGATCCGCGCGAGCGCCTCCGCGCTCGGCTACACACCGTCCGCGGTGAGCCAGCAGCTCGCCACACTGCAACGGGAGACCGGACTGCAGCTGTTCGAACGGTCCGGTCGTGGCATCGAGCCCACCCCGGCCGGCCGGACCCTCGCTGCCGAGGCCGACACGTTGTTCGAGGCGTTCAGCCGGGTCGAGCGGGTCGTCGGCGATCTGCGCGCCGGTCGGGTCGGCAGCCTTTCGATCGGCTACTTCGGCTCGGCCGGCGCGGCGTGGCTGGCGCCGACCGTCGCCGCTCTGCGTGCAGAGTTCCCCGACCTCCGGCTGGAGCTGCTGCTGACCGAGTTCACGCCGGCCGACCCGGATATCGACATCTTCGTGGAGGAGATGGGTGTCGAGCGCCCGGGGGCCGTCGATGTGCACAGGCTCGCCGAGGATCCCTACCTCGCCGTCGTCCGCGTCGACGACCCACTCGCCGAGGCGGCGGTGGTGCCCTTGGCAGAGCTCGCCGAGCGGCATTGGGTGGACAACGACCTCCGCCAAGGGGCGTGCCGCCAGGTGCTTCTCAATGCCTGCGCGCAAGCCGGGTTCTCCCCGAGTTTCGTGGTGGAAACTCACGACTACCGGACCGCAATGTCCTTCGTGGCAACGGGAATCGGGCTGACCGTGGTGCCGGCACTCGGTATCGGCGAGCTGCCGGAGTACCTGACGACCGTCGCCCTGGCGTCCCCCACCCCGGTCCGGTATCTCAGTCTCGCGGTGAAGAAGTCGATTGCGCGGCACCCCGCTGCCCAGCGCGCTGTCGAGCTGCTGGAAGGCCTGGTGCGCGCGGCAAATCCCGAGCTGGCTGATGGGCCTTGAGGCAGCACGCGCCGCATTTTCGACCCTGCCCGCCGTACCGAAGGCATTGTTCGCGTCGGCCGGTTCAGTCGAACAGCCCGGGACCCACTCATTGCCGGAGCTGCGCTTGCGACAACGCTGTCCGCCGACTGCGGTCGCGTCGCCGGCCGCTGCGTTCTTGTTCCTCGTCATCGCACCGGCTCCAGGTTGCCGCTCATCGGCCGGGCCCCCGGAACGGGCACTGAGCCCACATGCGGCGCCCCACCGGGCGGCGGAGAATGGGAATGTGATCTTCCGCGACGGGCGGGCAGGTGGGCGGGCAATCCCCTGGCGGCCGTCGACCGTATACAAAGGTGTGTCGGGTTTCCGGTTCCCCGGGGGCCGCCTTTCGGACGAGGCTCTGCTGTCCGGGCTGGCCACGGGCGATCCGGAGCTCGCGGTCGTCTTCGTACGAAGGTTCCAGCACCGGGTCTTCGGGGTCGCCATGGCTGTCACCGGGGATGAGCAACTGGCCGAGGACATTGCCCAGTCGACGTTCGAACGTGCGTGGCGCCACGCCCAGATCTACGACTCACGCCGTGGCTCGGTCGCCACCTGGCTGACGAGCATCGCGCACAACCTCGCCGTCGACGCCGTCCGCGCCCGGCGGGCCGAGCCGATGGCACCCGAGGACCTCGACGCCCTCATCGGCGCCGTCACCGAGACCCCCGAGCACTGGGCCCTGGCCGACGAGACCTCCGCCCAGCTGCGGGCCGCCGTGGCACGGCTGCCCCGGGAACAGGCCCGCGCTCTGGTGATGGCGGGCATCTACGGCATGACCGCCCAGCAGATCGCCGACACGGAGCGGATCCCGCTGGGCACCGCCAAGACGCGGATCAGGGCCGCCATGGGCAAACTGCGCACCTCGCTCGCGCCCGCCAAGGGAGGCGACCATGTCCAGTGACGCGCACTGCGAGCGGCTGCGGGAGATCGGCGCCGAGCTGGCGCTGGGCGTGCTGCCCGGCCGGGAGCGAGCCGAGGCACTCGCCCATCTGGACCGGTGCGCGGACTGCCGGGAGTACGTCCGCCAGCTCATCCTGGTCGGCGATCGGCTCGTCGGCCTGCTGCCCGGTCGCGAGCCACCGCTCGGCTTCGAGACCAGGGCGGCGCGCAGGCTGGCCCAGCAGGCAGGGGCGAGCGAGCCCGCCGCGGGCGCCTTCGGCCGCGCGACCCGGGATCTGCGCGGGCGCGCCAAGCGGGCCCGGATGCGGCTCGCGGCCGTCGCCGCCGCGCTCACCATCGCGGTCGGGTTCGCCGGCTGGGGAATCGGCACCGCCGTCGAGAACGTCGTCGCCTCGTCCGGTCCCCCCACCGAGGCCGAGCCCATGCTGGTCGGGAACATGGTCTCCACGGCGAGCGGCGGCGGCACCGTCGGTGAGGTCTACGCCCACCCGGGCAGCCCCGGCTGGGTCTTCGTCTCCGTCGCTCTCACCGGCCCGCATGCCTCGTACTCCGGCAGGGTCACCTGCGTCCTCGAGCACTCCGACGGCACGACCGTCCGCGTCGGCGACTTCCCCCTGAGCGGTGGACACGGCGAGTGGGGGGTGTCTGCCCCTGGCGACCTGTCGACCCTCTCGGGCGCCCGGCTGACCACGCTCGACGGCGCCGTCCTCGCCACGGCCCACCTGCGCACGGGTCACGTCGTGGAGCCGGAGACCTGAGCCGAACGACACGTGAAGGCCGCTTGACACCGCTCAGGACACCGCCGCTTGCGCGCTCAGCCGGTGCAGCAGGGCGTACGTCCCCCCGCCTCGCAGCAGGTCGTCGTGGGCGCCCTGTTCCACGATCCGGCCGTGGTCGAGCACCACGATCCGCGTGGCGTCGCGGACGGTGAGCAGATTGTGCGAGATGACGATCGTCGTCCGCCCGGCCATGAGTCGGCACAGCGGATCCATGATCCGCCGGGCCGAGCGCACATCGAGCGCGGTGGTCGGCTCGTCCAGCAGGAGCACGGGCGAGTCCCTGATCATCGCGCGGGCGATCGCGAGGCGCTGGCACTGTCCGCCGGACAGCGTCCGGCCGCGCTGGCCGACCAGGGTGTCGTAGCCCTGCGGGAGCCGTTCGACGAACGCGTGGGCGTCGGCCGCCCGCGCCGCCGCGACGACGTCCGCCTCGCTCGCCCCCGGCCGGCCGTAGGCGATGTTCTCCCGCACAGTGCCGTGGAAGACGAGCGTCTCCTGGAGCACCACCGCGACGCTCTCCCGGACGTAGGTCAGGCTCAGCTCCCGCAGATCGACGCCGTCGAGCCGGACCGCTCCCCGGTCGGGGTCGTAGAAGCGCAACTGGAGCCTGGCGAGCGTCGACTTGCCCGCCCCGCTGGCCCCGACCAGCGCCAGCGTCTCGCCCGGGGCCACGTGGCACGACACGTCCGACAGCGCCCACGCGCGGGCCCCCGGATACCGGAACCAGACTCCGTCGAACTCGACCTCACCCCGCGCGCGGCCGGTGCGTCGGACGCCCGGCACCTCCACGACCTGCGGGCGCTGGTCCAGCAGCTCGATGATCCGTTCGGCCGAGGCGGCGGCCGCGGAGAAAGCGGTGCCCAGTGCAGACAGACCGTGGACCGGGCCGTAGAGCTTTCCGATCAGCGCCAGGAACACGAGCAGTCCGCCGAGTGTGAGCTGGCCCTGAGCCAGCTTCCAGGTGCCCAGGCCCAGGACCGCGAGCCCACCCGTCACCTCGATGATCTCGACCACAGGTCCGTAGACGGCCCGGATCCGCACCGAGGCCATCGCTGCCCGGAACCGGCCCGCGTTCTCCCGCTCGAACCGGGCCTGCTCCCACTCCTGCCGGTTGTACGCCTGCACCAGGGCCACGTTGCCGCGCGCCTCCTCGGCGACCGCGCCGAGTGCGCCGCCGCGCCGTCTGCGCTCCCGCGAAGCCCCCTTCAGCTGCCGGGCGAAGTGCCGTGCGGCGGCCCAGAACAGTGGCACGATGACAAGGGAGAGCAGGGTCAGGTCCCAGCGCAGGTAGAACAACAGGCCCAGGAAGAAGGCCAGTTGTGCGACGTAGTACAGTACGTCCGCCACTCCCGAGAGCAGGAAAGTCTCGACCGCGTCGATGTCCCCGGTGAGGCGGGACAGCAGGTCCCCGAGTCGCCGGCGCTCGAAGAAGCCGAGCGACAGGCCCTGGACGTGCCGGAACACCGCCGAGCGCAGTGTGAGCAGGAAACGCTCGCCGACCCAAGTCGACGTGACCTCGTCGGCGTACGCCAGCACCCCGGAGCCGACGACGAGCCCCAGGTAGAGCGGCACGATCCACAGCAGTGGCCGCAGGTCACGGGGGACGAGCACGCCGTCCACGACGGTCTTGAAGAGCCAGATCTCCGTGGCGTCGACGGCGGGGCCGGCCAGGCTGAAGAAGAGAACCGGGACGAGCCAGCGGCGGCCGCCGCGTGTGTACGGCCACAACCGCAGGAACACCGCGCGCGGCGAGACGGCGGGAGCGGGCGCGACAACGCCGTCGGCGGCCTCGCCCACTGCCGACGGACGCCACGGGATGTGCACCATGTGATGCGTTCCCCGGAGAGCGGCGAAGCGGACCGGTTCACCCGGTTACCGGTCCGCTCGGCCTGGTGTGTGGTCTCAGTAGCGGTGGTCGTTGTCGTCGTGGTCGTGGCGGTCGTCGTGGTCGTGCCGGTGGCCGTGACGGTCGTCGTGGTCGTGACGGTGGTGGTCGTGCCGGTGCCCGTGATCGTCATCGCGATGGTGACCACGGAACGCGAGCAGGACATTGGTGAAGACAGCCATCGTGTTCCTCCCGAAACTCGCTCTACCCGGGATACGTTCGGGAGCGGGAAACGGATTCCTCCTCGGGGCGACTTTCTCCTGCCGGCTCCGAGAAAACAACGCAACCGTCTCGAGCAGATCGTCAGGGCCGCAAAACCTACGAGGCGAGCCCAAGCCGCAGATGACCGGTGGCCCGTGCGTGCCCTGAGAGCGGCGAGGGGGTGGCGCCCCCGGGCGAACCATGCGATGTTCCGCGCCTGGCCCTGCCCGCCGGGGGGAGGGTCGGCTCCCTCCTCGGGCCGGAATCGGCCACGGAACCGAACGAGAGAAGCCGACACGGCCCAACAGCTGCAGTGCCGGACGGCTCTTGGGACACCAGCGGGGCGACCGGCGGCTGGAGAGCGAAGTGGGGCTGCTGGAGTCGTTCCCGGTCGAGAGTCCCCCGCTCTGGAAGGGAGGCGGCCGTATGCGCGGCCAAGGGAGCACACCGCGTGCACATTCCGGAACAACCCTGGATCGTGCTGGCGGCTCAACGCCACATCGAGTTGGAGTCGGCACACCGCCGGGCGCCTGAAAACGGTCGGCACTCGGCGAACGGGAGCGATGAGCATGCTGCCTACGTCCACGCCCGGTGCGGAGCGTTCGCTTCGGAGGGCTTGAGCCTGCACGAGTTTGACGCCGGTGGGCAACCGATCACGGAGGACACGCACGTGTTCCTCAAGGAGTACGGCACCGAACCACAGCGTGATGCGGTCAGGTGCCGGATTCTGGCGACCGCCGGCCATCTGCTGCTCGATCAGCTCGACAAGACGGAAGGGCATGTACCCCGAGCACGACGGCGAAGTCGAGCGCTTGGTGTCCACCCTCATGATCGAGACTCGCGCCCGCTTCGGCTTCACCGCCGCGCCCGGCACCACCGACGATGCTGGGCCCCGCGTGAGTCAAGCCTGTCCGACGAGCGAGGCGCCAGTGCACACCACCCCGGGCGCTTTTGTGAGCGACGAGGACTCGCGCTCGACGTCCGCGAGTGCATCACCCGCTCGTACCGCTTCCTCGACAGGGAAACAGTCGCGCCTGGGTTCCTCGACCAGGGCAAGCGGCCGTCGGTAGGGCGAGCGGGGGCGCAGCGCCTGCTCGAGCGCCCGCCCCAAGGTCCAGGCGCAGATCTCTTCCACGATTGGCCCAGTTGGTCACTCTTTGACTGGACCACATGTCCGGGCAACTGGCTGCATAGGCTCGACACCAATGCGGCTGAGAGCACGAGCGACCCTTTGTACGGGATCTTGAGGTCGACACTGGTGCCTGCTTTGGGTTCCGGCCCGTACCTCCCGGTCGGCCGGACTGAGTGAGAGGACGATGATCTGCTGTGAAGGCGTGCGGAGTGTCCGGGGCCGGGAAGGGAGTCGCCCTGCTGGAGTTGCCCGAACCGTCATCTCCCGGGCCCGGTCAGGTCCTGGTGGCGGTTGAGGCGGCCGGGGTCGGCCCGTGGGACGAGCTGCTGAACGGCGCCGGCTGGGACGTGGGGCTGCGTCCCCCGGCGGCGCTGGGCGTGGAGGGCGCGGGCAGGGTGCTGGCCGTCGGCGCGGGTGTCACCGGGTTCGCGGTGGGCGACCGGGTGCTCGCACACGAGGCCCCGCTGCCCGGGGGAAGCGGCTTCTGGGCCGAACGCGTGCTGGTCAACGCGGATCACGCGGCAGCCTGCCCGTCCGGGCTGGACGCCGTGCACGCGGCGGCGCTGCCGGTCAACGGACTCACCGCGGTGCAGGCCCTGGAGAAGCTGGGCCTCGGCCGGGGACAGCGGCTCCTGATCACCAACGGAGGCGGGGCCACCGGAGCCCTGGCCGTCCAGCTCGCGGCGGCCATGGGCATCGAGGTGACCGCGACCGCGTCCGCTGCCGCCGCGGAGCGCCTGCTCGGTCTGGGAGCGACGGAGGTCGTCGACTACCACGACCCGAACTGGGCGGCCGAGGTACGCGGCGGGTTCGATGCCGCCCTCACCATCGCCACCGGTACGGCGGACGCTGCCCTGCCTGTGGTGCGGGACGGCGGCCGGCTGTGCTCCCTGACCTCGGACGCGCCTGCGGAGGAACGAGGCATCACGAGTTGGGACCTCTACGTCGAGCCCGACGCCGCGCAGCTTGCCCAGTTGGCGGAGCAGGCGGCCGCGGGAACCCTGAAACTCGCACCGGAACCCCAGCCGCTGAGCGAGGGACCGGCTGCGTTCGACCGGGCGGTTACCGGACGGGCCGGGGGTAAGAAGATCGTGCTCACCCCATGACGCGTGGAATATCAGTGGCCGTGGCCGTGGGCGTGGGCGTGGGCGTGGGCCGGGCCGGGCCGGGAGACGTCTGGCCCGGCCCACGCTGCTGTGAGACGGAGAGGCTTGTGGCTCTGCTGTGCTGGGGGGCGTCGTTTGGATCAGCGGGCAGACCAGCGGAAGATGCCTGTCACGTGGGGTCCGGCCAGGTAGATGGTCGCGGTCTTCTCGTAGCGGGTGGCGATGCCGCGCTCGCGGTCGAAGGCCGGCGGCCGGCCTCCCCGGCTGCCCCGTCGCAGCCGGTGGGCTCGTTGGTCCGCCGGGACCGGGATCATCGATCGCGCAGGTGGTCGCGGAACGCGCGGGACGAATAGGCCTTGTCCGCAAGGATCACGACCGGCCTAGCGCTGCGCTCCTCGGGTGCCTGCGGAGTTGACGGTGAGGATTGCGGCTTTGCTGGGAACGTCCTGCTGGTTGAGCGCGAAGAGCATGTACGTGCCGGGAAGTGCCACGCCGGGGTCGGCCGGGATGTCGAGTTCGTAGGTGTTGGCTGCGGTCTTGCGGGGCGTCAGCGGAATTCGGCGTTGGTCGTTGTCGACGGAATGGGTCGCGGCTCCGGCTCGGACCAGGGCGAACTTGTCGATGGGCATGTCGGTCGTCACCGTAAGCCGCTGCCCGTGTGCGACGTCGGTGGGAACGCTGCTGATGATGTGAGGGCGGGGCTTTTCGCTGCCGTCGGGGTTGAGGAGGTAGGGCGGGGTGAAGATCGCTCCGTCGGCGTGGTTCGTTTCGCAGTCGCCGCACAGGCCGCCGCCTCCCGTGAAGATCCGACCGTCGGGCAGCAGATTGGCGACGCTGTGATAGTTACGGGGGAGCGCCATGGATGCCATGGGTGTGAAGCGGCCGGTGGCGGGGTCCCATATCTCGGGGCTCAGGACGGAGTGGCCGTCGCTGAAGGGCTTGGCGTAGGACTGTCCCCCGAAGACCGCGACCTTGCCGTTTGGCATGACGACGCTGTTGGCGAAGGAGCGGGCGTAGGCCATGTCGCCGGTGCGGACGCTGACAGGCTCCCCGTCGGGGTCTTTGACGCCGACGGTGTAGGCACGGTTGGTGGCCGTCGCGTTCTCGTATGCCGTGGCGCCACCCAGGGTGAGGAGCTTGCCCACGTCGTAGGCGACGGCATCGCCGTTCATCGCGTCGAGACTGTCGGCGCGGGTGCCGGCCGGGGTGATGCCGCCCTCGCCATCGGTGGAAATCCAGTTGAGCTGTTTGCTGGGGCCGAACTGCAGGACTCGTCCGTTGGACGTGGCGTACAGCCATTCGTGGTTGTCTGCCCGGAAGGGACCCGCCGGGTCGGCGGTCAGGGTGGGGGTGACCGGTACGCCGGACAGTTTGCGCCAGGTGCCAGTGGCGGCCGACCAGATCTCGCCGCCCTTGTCCGGAGCGTTGTCGCGGCCCCAGGAACCGCCGATGACGAAAGCGTCACCGTTGGGCAGCAGGGTCATGGCCTGGTAGCCGCGCGCGATGTTCATGTCGCTGGTGGAGGTCCACTCGTCGGTGGCGGGGTCGTAGATACTGGCGCGCCCGGCGTTGCTGCCACCGGTCACCAGAACCCGGCCGTCGGAGAGGATCGCGGTGCCGGGACAGAACATGTCGTGCTTCGTGTTGTCGACGCGGCGCTGGGTGATCTTGCCGGTGGTCAGGTCCATGATGGCGGTCTGGGTGTAGCCGTTGCTTCCGCCGAAGCGGTCGGGGGCGTAGGCGGACCAGGCCAGGAGTTTGTCGTTGGGCAGTACGGCGGTCGCCACCGGCACCAGTGGGAAGCCGATCAGCGGGCCCCACTCACCGTGTTCAGCGGGGTTGGCCGGACCACTCAGGCGCAGTTCGGCGGCTGAGGACCACGGCCCGCGGCCGCCGGCCTCGGTGATGGCCGTCAGGCGGACATAGCGCGCGGTGACGGGTTGGTCGAAGGTGGCACCCTTGACGGTGTCGTCGTCCTTCCAGGTCCCGGTTGCCACCGGTTTCCCGAAGGTGGTGCCGTCCGTGCTGGTGGTGATCGAGTACTGGCCTATGCGACCGTTGGCGCTGCCGTCCAGTCGTGGCTCGTAGGAGAGGCCTGAGACGACGGCGGTGCGGTGCATGTCGATGGTGACGCTGTGCGGCTGCGGTGGGGCATCGCCGGACCACTGGGTGTGCCAGATGGTGCCAGGGGCGCCGTCCAGTGCGTTCTGGGCACGACCGTCACCCGCTTGGGTCTCTTCGCTGTCGGCGGTGGCCGTCCACCCGTCGCGCGGCAGGTCGACGCCGGGTCCGGGCGTGCTTGGATCCCCGAGCAGGTTGATCTCCGCCGCCGAGGCCCACGGCCCGCGCGCGCCGGCCTCGGAGGTGGCGGTCAGCCGCACGTAGCGGGTGCGTCCGGCGGCGAACCGCAGCTTCTTGACAGCCGCGTCGTCTGCCAGGGTTCCCGTGGCTACCGGCTTCCCCCAGGTAGTGCCGTCGGCACTCAGGTAGATGGCGTATTCGCCGATCCGGCCGTTGGGGCTGCCGTCCTGGCGCGGCTGATAGATCAGGCCCGAGACGACGGCGGTGCGGTGCATGTCGATGGTGATGCTGTGCGGCTGTGGCTCCTGGGCGTGGTGGTTGTCCGCGCCGGTGTCCTCGTCGCTGTCGGCGGTGGCGGTCCACCCGTCACGCGGCAGGGTGGGAGCGGCGGGTGTCAAGGCCTCCCTGGGGACGACCTCGCCATGTGCTCCTGGGGGCATCGGCACGTGCCCGCCGGAGGGTGAGTCTGTGCCGTGTGCGGCCTTCGCACGGTCCGCGACGGCGGGGTTCGGCTGCAGCAGCGCTCCGGTCACTGCCACGGAGGTCAGGAGGACAAGGCTGACGGCTCGCACCTTGGCAACTCCTGACCTGTCTGGCGCACCAGTCATGGCGTCTCTCCGAGCGGTGAGCAAGGGGCCGCAACCACGTCTGCCGCACAGGCAAGGCTCCAGGGCGGCACGCACCGCGAATACGCGCGGAATCCCGGAAACGGCTTCGGAGCGGTTCACAGGGTTCAGCTGTCGCGGTGTTCATGCAATCACCGTGCACGCCCTCGACGCCGCATGCGCCCCGAGCGCAGCCAATGGGGGAGTCATCCGCGGACCCTTCTACGGGCGACCAGCCGGTCCTCGGCCTCGCACCCGTACCGGTTGCGCACCCGGCCGTGGTCGGCGGTGGTGCAGACCTCCCGGCAGCCAGCGTCGGAGTGGCGCTCGGCGCCGCGTGCATATCCGTCAGTGGCTCGGGGCGCGTAGCCGCACAGGAGGGCCGCGATCGTTTCGAGCGAGCCTGCTTCGTGGTTGACGAGACGCGGCTTGATCAGTTGGCTTCGGGCAGCGCCGGTCTCAGGCCGATTCGGCCGGGCGCCTCTTGCGGGGTACCAGCGGTTGACGGTGGGGATGGGGAGCGCCGGTTTCGGAGTTCCTGCCGTCGGGCGTCATGAGGGGTCCGCCTTCGAAGGTGATCCCCTTGCTTTCGAGGTCGGCTCCCAAGGCGAGGTGTTCTTTGAGCTTCGGCATGAGTGTGCTCGGGTCGTCGCCGACGAGTCGGCTCATGACGAGGTAGAGGCGTTCGTGGGTCTCGTTGGAAAACGGGCGTTTGTGGCTCGTCGGTGGTGCTCCTTCGTTGGGTGTGTTGTCAGGGGACAGCTCTGCGGCGGTGTCCGGGGCAGTGCGGGGCGCGAAGCTCGGCAGCGAGGCGGGCGATGGTGTCCTTCGGGCCGTACCAGCGCGGCCGCCGGCCTGGATCAGGGGTCGGCCGCAACCACCTCCACCGTCGGTGAGCCCAGCGGGGCCAGCTCCCCGCCAGGGGTGAAGTCCAGCAGCAGGAAGCGGTCGACGCGTAGCCGGTGCAGCGGGGTGTCCCCGTGCGCAGACTCAAGTCTGGTGCGCGGGGCCCGTCCAGCGGGTGGCCCGCATCGGGGGGGTGTAGGACACGCTCAGCCCCGACAGCAGTCCGGCCAGGCGCGCGTTGGCCTCCGGCCGGGTGAGCAGCGTGCTCATCAGCTCGCGTAGGGCCGAGCCTTGGGGGGTGAACGTGGTCGTCAGCGCGGTCTGGGCCTGCGTGTTCTGGGCCAGGGACTCGGCCACCGGGCGGCGTTCACGGTCGTAGGAGGCCGCGCCGCCGGTGATCAGCGGTGTGGCCCGGCCCTTGACCTCGGCGGCGAGCTTCCATGCGAGGTTGACGGCGTCCTGCATGCCGACGTTGACTCCCTGGTCGCCCGCGGGGAAGTGCACGTGCGCGGCGTCACCGGCGACCAAGACACGGTTGGCCCGGTACCGGGTCGCGTGGCGGATGGTGTTGCCGGCAGTGGAGATCCACACCGCGTTGCGCAGCCCGTAGTCAGTGCCGGCGACACGCTTGAGGATGCCGCGCAGGTCCTCGAGGGTGAGCGGCCGGCTCCGCCTGGCGGTGACCTGCTCGGGCGTCAGGCCGGTGTCCTCGGGCAGAACGCCGAACACTCGGTGGATGCCGTCGAAGAGCGGCACGACACCGACCCAGCCCGTTTCGTGGTCCCATACGTGGGTCGCGTTCTGCGGCGCCGCGTCCAGTTCGGCATCTGCGAGGAAGGACACCGTGCTGCCGGGCGTGCCGGGAAACTCGATGCCGGCCTGCTGGCGGACCGGGCTCCACGCGCCGGCGGCTCCGACCAGGTATCGGGCCGTGCGGACGGTGTCGCCTCCTTGCACGCGCACGACGGTGTCGTCCCGCTCGAACCCGGTGACCTCCTGGCCGTAGTGCACGGGGATGCCGCGCGCCTCGACGAGCGAGGCCAGCACCCGCTCGGTGGTGGCCTGGGTTATCTGCAGGATGTGGGGGTAGGGCGTGTCCAGCTCGGAGTAGTCCAGCAGCTGCGGCAGCATGCCGAAGTGCGTCCGGGGCACCGCGCGGCCGTACGACAGCAGGATGTCGGTGAGCCTGCGGCCGTACCCGGTCCGCACCGTCGGCAGGACCTCCAGCGTGCGGGGATGCATGACGGCGGCGCGGGAATTCGTGCTGCGCTCGGTGAGCCGCTCGAGGACCTCCACCTTCACCCCGGCCGAGTCGAGGAGCGCGGCGGTCAGCAACCCGACGGGGCCCGCGCCCGAGACGATGACGTCGGCACTCATGCTTGCCCCCCCGTTCACGATCGTGGGGAGCGCTGCCGGGGCGGTTGCCCGCGTGGGCGGTATCAGTCCGATGGCGCTGGTGAGGCACATTTTCGGTGCTGCCGTCCGCATGTCATTCCTCGGTGGGTCGAGTTGGAGGCCGCTACCCGGTTCATGCCGCACTGCCTGCGCCGGGGCCGTCAGGGCGAGCGCTGCACAGCACAGGAGCTGTCCTTCACCAGGCGTGTGGCCGGGGTCCGACTCCTTGGCTTTTCCGCTGCCTCGCCCGACCGGGTCAGGGCTGTCAGGGGCCGAGACGTCGATGGAACGCTCCTGCCCTATGGCGGAGCGCGGTTGCCATCGACATGACGGCTGCGGGTGGGGCGAAGGAGCGTATCCACACAGCCACACCAACCTGCCCCAGCTCTACCGGCTGTTGAGGGCCACCGTTGCGTCCAGCACCTCTGGTGACTGCGCACCCGGCCCGCGCCCGGCGATCCGCATGGCGATGCACGCCCCCAGGTACAGCAGGGCGACGACCAGCAGCAGTGCCTGATAGCCCGTCATCAGCGCCAGGTATTCCAGTGCGCCCCCGGTCAGCGCTCCCAGCAGATTCGCGCCGAACGCGGATGTCGGGTCCGCGGCGAGCGCGAGGCGGTCCGAGAAGATGAGGTTGGCGCAGAAGATGGGGGCGAAGGCCAGGGCGATGGCGGCGGCGAGCCGTCCGGCGAAGGGCAGCGAGAGTACGGCGTGCGCCGGGACGAGCCAGGCTGCCGCGAGGGTGGCGAAGAGCAGGAGCTGCAGCGGCAGCTGGTTGACCCGCCGCAGCCGGCGCCGGACCTCGACCGCCGCGAGGACGGCGAGCAGGACGCCGATGAAGACCAGGGCGTTGACTAGCCAGGTCGTACCGAAGTAGAGCGCGAAGCCGATCACGTTCTTCGTTTCGAGCAGCATGAAGGCCGCGCCCATCAGGAACATGTCGGTGTAGCGGACCGTGCTTCGGATCCGGACCCCG
Source organism: Streptomyces monashensis (assembly GCF_001866665.1). GTDB lineage: Bacteria > Actinomycetota > Actinomycetes > Streptomycetales > Streptomycetaceae > Streptomyces > Streptomyces monashensis. Next base: position 51,899 of record NZ_MLYO01000079.1, read on the forward strand.
GTCAGGCGCACCGCCAGGAGCGTCACCAGCAGGATCGCGCCGAGCACGCTCAAGTAGAGCGTGGGAATGTCCCGGTGGAGCAGATACGGGAAAGGGTGGTCATCGCTCGCGGCTGCCGGGACTGCGCCGCTGGGCTGCCAGATCCGCTCGCACGACTGGTCGGCGGTGGTCATCCCGGCCACCAGCACGGCCGCGTTCTTGCCGAACGTCGTCATACAGGGGGCGTGCCCGTAGATGTCATCGAGGGAGCCGGCGAAGCGGTCGACCAGCCAGCTCGTCCGGTAGTAGTTGTACATGGCGAACGCGCCGTGGGGCGCCAGATGATCGCGAGCTGCCTCGAAGGCCTGCTGAGTGAACAGGTAACTCTCCAGGCGCAGGTTGCTCGCCCCGGCCACCAGCGTCAGCGAGTCCGGCAACGCCAGGACGACGAGGTCGTACTTGGCGTTCGTCCGCTCCAGGAAGGCCCGTCCATCATTGATGTGGACGTGCACCCGGGGGTCGTCGTACGGCTTCGCGGGGTGCAGCTGGGCGCCGATCTGCTGCAGCCGGGGATCGATCTCGACCGCGTCCACGCGCTGCGCTCCGTGGGCCAGGGCGACCGCGACGTCATTGCCGTTGCCGGCCCCGATGACCAGCACGCGCTTGTGCGGGTTGGCGGGCGTGCGGTCGTACGGCTGCCGGTAGGGCGAGTTCTTCCGCGCCAGCACGCGGAGCGGTGCGATGCTCTGGTGCGGGACACCGTTGGCGGAGATGCGATACCCCCCGGTGGTGGATGTCACGGGCGTGAGCTGGATCTTGTAGTAGGGGGACCAGGAGATGCCTGCCGTCGTCGTCTCCACGAACAGCGCGGCGACCATCGCCGCGAGGGGGATGCCGTACCGCAGGGTGTTGCGCCGTCCGCCGAGGATCAGCAGGGCAGCGGCGGCGAGCACGCCCCATACGACCGACGGAGCGCGCAGCCAGGACACCACGGCGAAGGACACCGAGCCGGTGATGCTGCCGAGCAGGTCGTAGCGGTAGGCATCGAGCGAGGGAAGCCGGCGGAACAGATCTGCGGCGACCTTGCCGATTGCAGTCATGATCACCGCAGTGAGCAGGAAGATGGCCGGCAGCGTCACCCACTCGGGGAAGCCGGTGGTCTTCACTGCGGTGAAGTAGATGACCTGGCCGCTGCTCTGACGCACCTGCACCGGAAACGCGAGTACCAGAATGACGAGAAGCGCGAGTGGAACCGCTGCCCAGCGTGTGAGCCACTGCCCGCGCGCGGCGGGGATCAGGAACCCGATGCCGATACCCAGGAATGACCCCAGCAGGATGAAGTTCGAAAAGTAGCTGAGGTGGACGACGTTGGCGCCGGCCCATCTGATCAGTGCCAGCTCGACGAAGAGCATGGTGGCGCTGGCCAGAAGTAGCCTCCAACGAATGGAGCGGTCGGTCTGTCTGGTTCCAATCGTTTTCACGCGTATTTACGGTGCCATCTCCGGCGTGAAGAACCGAGATGACTTGCCGATTTCATGACGGTATCGACCTCAAGGTCTTCGGCCGTCCGGACGTGACCGCCTTTGTTGCTCGTCGCGTCAGATGGTGACGACGTTGACCGCCGGTGGGGCGAGGGTGGCGTGCGCCCGGTTCCCGCGTTGGGCCGAGCAAGGTGGGGGTTGGTCGGCGTTTGCTCCTGTCGCGGCGGTGACGGAGCACGACCGGGCGGGCAACGCCCGCGGCGGTGGCGGATGAGACAGCCATGGGAGGCGCTTCTCGGATGTGGGTGGGCCACCGGGTTCTACGGGAGCGGCTTGTTTTCCAGGTTCTCAGTGGAGCAGGGCGGCGACCTCGTTGCCTTCGGCGTCGAGGCAGGGGAGTAGCTGGCAGCCGTCCGGGTCGACGAAGCATCCGAGTACCGTGTCCTTCGACGGTCCGTCCGAGGCGATCAGCCAGCCCTCGGTGAAGTCGCCCGGTTCGGCAGCGGCCGTGAGCGTGGCGGCGTCGATGCCTGCCTGCGCGAGCCCCTGTTCCAGGTCTGCTGCCCGGTCCCAGTGTCCGTGCTGGACCGGCGGTCGACGCTTCAGGGCCGCGAGGGCGCGGGTTACCACCGGGAGCAGACCCTCCAGGCCCGAGTTCAGCAGGTGGCCGTGGAGCACGAGGAAGCCGGAGGGAGTCAGCAGGCGTTCGCCTTCCCAACCCGCCTCCACCGGCAGGGTGTCGCCGAACCGCACCAGGACGGCCCGCACCTCGGGCACCACATCGCCCGCACGATCGGTACCCGCCTCTCCGTCGCCGTCGAGCATGAGATACACCGCGCGCGGCCCCTTGCCCGCATCGACACCGAACGTCTCGCCGCCGAACATGCCTTCAAACCAGGCGGTTTCGCCCCCGAAGTCCAGCTCGACACGCCGAAACCGGGACGGGCTGGCCAGCTGCTCGCCGGCCTCCAGAGCGGTCAGCGCCGCGAAGAACTCGGCGAGGTAGTCATCCGGCTCGAACATTTCATCCATGTCCTGGGTCTCCATTCCAGCCGCGCGGCTCCGGTCGTGAGTTCGACTTGCTGCCGGCGGAGCCGAGCGTAGCCCCCCGGTCTGACAGCCCCCGACATCAGCGCGTCTTTCCCGGTGCCGATCGATCCGGCCCTGAACTCTTGTGCCGCGTCGGGGTGCCCGGCCCGAAAACGCGCCGCCGCTCGCCGGCCGGTCCGCTGCGGGCCCCTCGCTCGCCGCACCGCGCAGCGTCATCGACGGCCTCGGCGGCCATCACGCACGTGATCGCCACCGGCTGAGCCCGTTCCTGGCGCCGCTGTGCGAGGCGATCGGTGAGGATCTCAACCACGGTCTCGCGGCCTGCCGCTATGCCCAGTCCGGTGACGGCCGGGCTCTGTGCGGCACGATCCGGTGATTCCCGGTCCGGCTGCCGGGGTGCCCTGCCTGCCGGGTTCGTGGCGTTCCCGTCGCGCCGCCTGTGGCGGGGCGCCACACACGCGGCCGGCCGAAGACCGTGCGCTGTCATCGGTGACGCGATTGCCGTTGGCCAGTGAATCCGCGCGGTGGTGTGTGCGCTGACCCGGGGTTGCGCAGGTGACTGGTGAGGACGCCGTCCCCTGCCCGACGGCTCTCACCTCACCCGCAGTCCTGCCGCGCCGCCACCGTGCCAGGGTGTGCGGGTGGAGGTGGCGGCGGTCGAGCGTGGCTTCACCGTCGTCCTCGCCGAGGGCACGGTGCGTAGGAGCCGCTGAGGGGCTGCACATGGGGAGGGCGGAGTAAGGCGTCGCAGAGGGAGAAGGCGGGGGGACCCGCGACCACACGGCTCCGCAGGGGCGCGGATCACTTCCCGGCCAGCTCCTCCTCCAGCCAGGTACGGCCGCGGGTCCGCGCGGCCAACCGCGTGCCGCCCAGTCGGCCGGCCAGCCGCTCGGCCTCCCGGTCCACGGCAGTCCGGGCGTCCCGGCCGACGTCCTCCAGGTAGCGGCAGACGATCGCGCCGTCCGCGTCCTGGGCCCAGCCACCGACGATGCGCCCGTTCCACCACACCGATGGGCCGATATTGCCCGCCCGGTCGAACAGGCGCGGGCCGTGCGGGCCGAGGAACCACTCGCGCTGCTTCCAGCCCATCGGCGTGGGGTCCAGCGCCGGCAGCAGCGACGCCCACGGCTCCGGTGCGGGCACGTCCTCCAGGTCGTCGCTCAGCACCAGGCCGACCGTGCTCCCCAGGTCTACCTCGGTGGTCGCCACCGGGACCAGGGCTTTCGCGGTCTGCGTCTTGGTCCAGCCGGCCCACCACTGGAGGTCCTCGGCGGGCGCGGGGCCGAAGGTGTGCAGCCAGCGCCGAGCCAGTTCGGTCTCCGCTTCGGCGATGGGCAGCTCGGCCAGGCCCTCGGGGCACCAACGGCTCAGCGACGACCACCGGTACTGGTGCGAGGTCCACGAGCCGCGGGGTCGGCCCCGCACCGCCCGCCCCTCCGCCGCCATGAGCAACAGCAGTCGGCTGGAGACATTCTGCCGCCCCTCGTACTTCTTGCCCGGGGCCAGCACCACCTGGACGGCCAGCCGCGGGTCGTCGCCGGCCAGTTCACTCGCCGTCGCCTCGCCGCGCGCCTCCAGGGCCCGTTGCGCCGCCTCCTCGGCGCCCTTCAGCCACTGCTCGGTACCCGCCTCGTCCCCATCGCCGATACCGGAGTCGGCCAGGATCTTCAGCAGCTTGCGGCGCTCGCGCACCGCCACCGACCGTGAGCAGGCCGCCTGGAGCACCGGCGCCAGTTCGAGCGGGGTGACGAAGACGGTGCGCCGCATGGCCAGCAACCGGATCAGCGTCCGGTCCTCGTACAGGGCCCGCTCGACCCCGGCGACACTCCCGTCGGTCATGCGCGCCCAGGCCGACAGATACACCGACGAGGGATCCGTGCCGTGAAGCGCCAGCATGGACCCGGCCGCCTCCACCGGGTCCGCCGCCCGTGCCTCGGCCGCGAGCCGATGGCGCCACGCCAGCCGTGCCCGTCGCTGCTCGACCCCGATACCGTGCATCTCGCCTCCCGCACACACGCCCCGCCGGCTCGCGACGGCCGGGCCCGTCCTCGGCCGACCCGTGTCCTGTCCGGGACCGACCCTAACCGTCCGCACCGGCGTTCGCCGCCTCCCACCGGCGCCCACGGCACGCCAAGGCCGTTCGGACGGAGCCCGGTTGGGCGGATCCGGGCATCCGGCACCGGTCCGGGCTCGCGTGCGTCCCGCCGAGTTGCTCCCCCCGTCCACCCCGGGCGGTGCCCTGCTCAACACTGAGCAGCCCCTGTCCCTGCGGGCCGGTCTCCCCTTCCACCTGGCCGGCGAGGGCGTCCCGTAGGGATTCGCCAGGCTCGACGCGGGCTGGACCAAGTTCAGAGCACGCCAGATGGCCGGATCTACGGCCACCACTGCGCGTCCGCTACGGCCACCACCTCGGGGAAGACGACCGCGTCCCGACCCACGGTCCGCCACCGCTGGAAATCCCCTCCCGCATGACCACGCGCGATCTCGTGCAGGCGCCGTGGCCAGGCCGTCTCCCGCCGCCCGTGCGGCGCCTGTTCCCACCACCGGGCCACGACCGAGTGCGCCAGAGCTAACCCGTGACCAGGCGCCGCCCCTGCCCGCACCGCACAGCGAGGCGCCCCGGTCCGCCACCGTCGCCGTCACGATCTCCGGCAGGCCGCGCAGCACCAGTCGCTCCAGGACCTGTTGGGGGTCCGCGTCCAGCTGACACCGCGCATGCCGTTCGCAGATCCGGTCCCACCGCGGCGCGTAGCGCACGACCCGCGCCCCGGCCCCGCACCGTCGTGCCGCGCACAACCGGCAGCCGAGCGCCACCCGGCCCCGCCACCGCCCCACCCGCACGCCCCGCCCACACGCCACACTGCTCGTGCCGCACCCCGTCCGCACCGACGTTGTCGTCCTCGACGAACAAGGCCGGAAGCGCCCAGGTCAGCACCTCCGGGCGCACCCCGCTCAGTTGCGTCAGCGTCCGCTGTCCAGCATCGCTCAGCACGAGCACTGCATCGGCCCGCAGCACGCCGCCCTCGTGAGGTTTCACCTGAGGCAGCACGTGGTGACTCCGCCTTCAGCAGGGCTGCGTTTACATGCGAAAGGGATGGCTGCGCTACCTACGAGATCTGAGGTTCCTGTATGCCGGTGTCGCGACTAGACATGGGGCTTGGCCGGGACGGCTGTGGAATCCGTCCCTGGGCTAGGCCGTGTTTTAGGTCGGAGT
>NZ_MLYO01000008.1 GCF_001866665.1 Streptomyces monashensis
GCCGGGATCCGGGGGTGGGTGGTCGCGGCGGAGAGGGGGGCGGCGATGGCCGTGGTGAGGAGGGCGGCGAGGAACGCGCGCCGCCAGTGCCTGCGGCGTCTCGGCGGGAGCAGCCTCCGCCTCGGCTTCGCCGTCGGCGCCGTGCTTCCCACGTGCACCGCGCGTGACTGTTGCGTCGTCGGGTGCGGGCGGCCCTCGTCGGGCGCACTCGCCGTCGGCGGCTGCGCGCGGGAGGAGAGGCGGGGGTCGGGGGTGTGCGGGAGGTGGTGCCCCATGGTCGGCTTCCTTTCGGAAAGCCCGGCCATCGGGCCTTTCCAGCAAGGAAGTTATGGATCGGGGCGTGTGGTCGGCGTCCCGCCTGAGAGCGGTCCTTCGGGGTAGCTCTCAGGTATTACGGGTATGACCGGGAACGACCCCCAAGGGGCGGGACCCGGCGATCGTCCGGAGCGCAACCATCAACGTCACCAGGCAAGTTGGGCGATCTCCTCCGCCACCACCGCGCAGGCGTCCGCCGCCGGGTCGATCAGCGGGAAGTGGCCCACGTCCTCCAGCAGGGTCAGGCCCGCCACCTCGCCCGCCTTCGCCGCGGCGTCCGCGTACGACTCGGCCACCGCCTGCGGCACCACCAGGTCCGCACGGCCCTGGACGAGCGTCGTCGCGATGCCCGTCGGGAGGAGGAGCGCGGGGTCGGCGTACGGGCGGCGCTCGGCGAACACGTCGCGCCCGCCGAGGAGTTGCAGGCTCGCGTTGCCGCAGACGTCCAGCTTCTCCGCCACCTCGAAGTCCGCGATCGGGGCGAGGGCGACGACACCGCGGAGGAGGGCCGGGCCCGCGGTGCGCCACGGGGCGTCCGCGGGCAGCACGTGCCGGGCCGCCGCCCACAGCGCCAGGTGGCCGCCCGCCGAGTGGCCCGTCAGCACCGTGCGGCGCGGGTCGGCCTCCGGCAGCGCGGTGCGGACGAGGTCCGGCAGGGCGTCCAGGGCCGCCGCCACGTCGTCGAACGTCTCCGGCCAGCGACCCGCCAAGGGGGTGGCGCCGTCTCCGGTGCCCGCGTCCGCCCCCGTGTTCTGCCCCGGGAGCAGGGGAGGCTCGCCACCCCGGCGGTACTCGACGTTCGCCACCGCGAAACCCCTACGGGCCAGGTAGTCCGCGAAGGGGGTGATGTGCGTGCGGTCGTAGCGGGCCCGCCAGGCGCCGCCGTGCAGGACCACCACCAGCGGGGCCGGGGTGTCCGGGGCGGTGGACCGGGGGGCGTAGAAGTCGATGACCTGGTCGGGGTGGTCGCCGTACGCGGAGCTGATGTCGGGGTCGACCGGGGGGTGCGAGAAGGCCGACTCCTCTTCGGCGGCGGCGCGGGCTGCTGCTGCGTCGTCCGGCATGCTCCAACCTCTCAGCGACGGAAGGTGTTTGGCGTGTGGCGGACCAGAGGGGGAACTCTGCGTTCACCGTTGGCGGGGACGGTATCAGGCCGGTGACGTGCGCGGACATGGGGTTGTCACGCAGGGTGAGGGGGAGCCGTTCCGTACCTCCCGGGGGGAGGGCCGGGGCTGTCCCGGCCCCCTCCCCCGGGCCGTCGCCTACGCCAGCTCCTCGCCCAGGATCCGCGCCGCCCGCTCCGCGTCGGCGAAGCCGACGTACAGCGGGGTGAAGCCGAAGCGGAGGACGTCAGGGTGCCGGAAGTCGCCCACGACACCCCTGTCGATCAGGCGTTTCATCACCTCACCGGCATCCGCACAGCGCAGTGCGACCTGGCTGCCGCGCTCCTCGTGGCGCTCGGGTGTCACGGACTCGACGCGGCCCGGCTCCGTGTACGCCCGCACGCAGCGCAGGAAGAAGTCCGTCAGGGCGAGGGACTTCGCGCGGACCGCCGGGACGGGGACGCCGTCCCAGACCTCCAGGGCCGCCTCCAGGGCGAGCATGGAGAGGATGTCCGGGGTGCCCACCCGGCCGCGCAGCGCACCCGGTGCCGGTGCGTAGGACGGGCTCATGCCGAAGGGCTCGGCGTGGGAGTTCCAGCCGGGCAGCGGGGAGTCGAAGCGGGGCTGGTGCTCCCGGCGGACGTAGAGGTACGCCGGTGAACCCGGGCCGCCGTTCAGGTACTTGTACGTGCAGCCGACCGCCAGGTCGACCCCGTGCTCGTCCAGCCCCACCGGCAGCGCGCCCGCGCTGTGGCACAGGTCCCAGACCGCGAGGGCGCCCACGGCGTGGATCGCGGCCGTCAGCCCGGGCAGGTCGTGCAGGCGGCCCGTGCGGTAGTCGACGTGGTTCAGCAGGACCGCCGCCGTACGGGTGCTCAACGCCCCCGGTACCTCCGCCGGGGTCACCGGGCGCAGGGTACGGCCGGTCAGGCGGGCCGCCGACTCGGCGATGTAGCCGTCCGTGGGGAACGTCGTCGCGTCGACGAGGATCTCGCTCCGGCCCTCGCCTCCCGCCTCGCCCGCCGCGTCCGCCATCCGCACCGCCGCCACAAGTGCCTTGAAGACGTTGACACTTGTGGAGTCGCCCACGACGATCTGGCCGGGGGCCGCGCCGACCAGCGGGGCGATCCGGTCGCCGATCCGTTCGGGCGCGGTCCACCAGCCGCTCTCGTCCCAGGAGCGGATGCGCAGCTCGCCCCACTGCCGGCGCACGACGTCCGCCACCCGGTCGGGGACGTGGGCGGGCAGCGCGCCGAGCGAGTTCCCGTCCAGGTACACGCCCGCGGAGTCAGCCGCATGATCAGACGCGGTGCCGAGGACGAAGCGGTCCCGCAGCGGTGCCAGCTCGTCCGCCGCGTCCAGTTTCTCCGCTTCCAGGGCAAGCTCAGACATGGGACCTCGCCGTCCACAGCTCCGGGAACACGTTCTTGCGGGCGCGCTTCTCCAGCCAGGCCACGCCGGCCGAGCCGCCCGTGCCGGGCTTGGCGCCCATCGCGCGGCGGGTGGCGACCAGGTGGTCGTTGCGCCAGCGCCACACCAGTTCGGCCACGTCGGTCAACGCCTCGCCCAGGCGCGCGAGTTCGGTGTCCGGATCGCCGGAGTAGACCGCCGCCCAGGCCTGCTCGACCTGGTCGGAGGGCTCGTAGCGCTGGGAGACGTCCCGGTGCAGGACGCCGGCGGGGACGGTGTGGCCGTGCCGGGCCAGCAGGCGCAGCACCTCGTCGTACAGGCTCGGCTCGTGCAGCGCCTTCTCCAGTTCCGCGTGGGCACGGGGGGCGCCGCGGTGCGGTACGAGCATGGACGCGGACTTCTCGCCGAGCAGGAACTCCATGCGCCGGTACATCGCCGACTGGAAGCCGGAACCCTCGCCGAGGGCGGAGCGGTAGGAGTTGAACTGGGCGGGGGTGAGCTGGGCGAGCGGGGTCCAGGAGGCGTTCAGGGCCTCCAGTTCCCGCACGGAACGCTTCAGCGCGGCGATCGCGGTCGGGACGTCGTCCGCGCGCAGGGCGTCGGCGGCGGTCTCCCACTCGTGCACGATCACCGTGAACCACAGCTCCATGACCTGGGTCGTGACCAGGAAGACCATCTCTCCGGGATCGTCGGAGAGGGTGTGCTGGAGGTGCGTGAGGACGTCCGCGCGGACGTAGTCCTCGTACGGCGTGGTGCCCTGGAAATCGAGATGCGGGGTCTCGGGCTCAGCGGCCTCGTGGGGGCGAGCCTGTTGGGACATCGCTGTCTCCTGTTGTACTCCGGGTAGCGGTCCGCCCCTGCCGATCCCGGCACGGGGGCCCCGGTCCCCACCCGCATCCTCTGTAATCGGCTCCTGTACGGCAAGGCCCGTCCGCTGCCAGACGGGCCACACCGGGAACTCCCGTAGGGGTCAGCCCAGGGTCTGGGCGGCCGTCGGCGAGGAGTCCTTCAGGAACTGCGCGCAGCGCTCGTACTCCGCCTGCTCGCCGATGGCCTGCGCGGCACGGGCGAGGGCGTGCAGGGCACGCAGGAAGCCGCGGTTGGGCTCGTGCTCCCACGGCACCGGGCCGTGCCCCTTCCAGCCGCTGCGGCGCAGGGCGTCCAGACCCCGGTGGTAGCCCGTACGGGCGTAGGCGTACGACTCCACGACCGCGCCGCGCTCGAACGCCTCGTCGGCCAGCTGGGCCCAGGCGAGGGAGGAGGTGGGGTACTTGGCGGCGACGTCCGCGGGGGCGGCGCCGTTCGCGAGGAGTTCGCGCGGCTCCGGGTCGTCGGGGAGGTGGGTCGGGGGCGGGCCGCCGAGAAGGTTCTCGTGAATCGTCATGGGGTCCAGTGTGGCTCACTGATCGGTTCCCTGCGCCGCAGCACCCAGAAGGGGCGCGGGCCTGCGTCGATATGCGGCTCCGCCGCGCGGGCGCGGGCAACCCACCACGCCCCGCACCCGGAAGACCGGCCTGGTCACCGCTGCCCCTCCAGCGGCGGCACCGTCACACTCCCATGGGTCCGGCACTCCGGTCGCAAACACCCCGGACGCGGTCGGCGGACCAGCGCGAAGGCCAGCGCCGAGCCCACCACCAGCACACCCGCGCAGATCGGCATGGCGCGCCGGAACGCCGCGTCGAACGCCGACGGCAGCCGGTACGCCTCCGGGCCCATCCCCGCCAGCAGCGGCAGCGCCGCCACCGCGATCAGGCCTGCGGCCCGCGCCGCCGCGTTGTTGATGCCGCTGGCCAGGCCCGCGCGGGCGGTGTCCACCGAGGCGAGGACCGTCGCCGTCAGGGGGGCCACCAGGGTGACCATGCCGGCGCCCATCACCAGCAGGGCGGGCAGGACGTCCGTCAGGTAGTCGGCGTGCGGCCCCACCCGCAGCATCAGCAGCATCGCCGCCGCGCACAGGAGCGGGCCGGCCGTCAGGGGCAGCCGCGGGCCCGTGCGGTCCGCGAGGGCGCCCGAACGGGCCGAGAAGAGCAGCATCAGGGCGGTCGTCGGGAGCATCGCCGTACCGGCCGCGAGCGGGGAGTAGCCCGCCACCACCTGGAGCTGGAGCGCCGTCAGGAAGAAGAACCCGCCGAACGCGGCGTACACGCACAGGGTGACCAGGTTGACCGCCGTGAACTGGCGCGAGGCGAAGACGTCCGGCGGCAGCATCGGGTCCGGGCGGTGCCGTTCGACGTACCCGAAGGCCACCGTCGCGGCCAGCCCGGCCGCCGCGCTCACCGCCACCACCGCCGAGCCCGCCCGCGCCTCGATCAGCGCGTACGTCAGCAGGGCCAGGGCCAGGGCGCCCAGCACCGCGCCGAGGACGTCGAAGCGGCCGTGCTCGGTGCTGTCCCGGGACTCGGGGACGTGCCGGAGGGCGACCGGTACGCACAGCAGGGCCAGCGGGACGTTGAGCAGGAACACCCAGCGCCAGCCGGGGCCGGTGACCAGCCAGCCGCCCAGGAACGGGCCGACCGCAGCGCCGATGCCGCCGAAGCCCGACCACAGCCCGACCGCCCGGCTGCGGTCGTCGGGGTGGAAGGAGGCCTGGATCAGCGCCAGGGAGCCGGGCGTGAGGAGCGCCCCGCCGATGCCCTGCAGGGCCCGGGAGGCGATCAGCACGGCGGAGTTCGGCGCCAGGCCGCACAGCAGGGACGCGGCGGCGAACCAGACCACGCCCACGACGAAGATCTTCCGGCGCCCGTAGTGGTCGCCGAGCGAGCCGCCCAGCAGGATCAGGCCGGCCAGCGTGACCATGTACGCGTTGACCGTCCACTGGAGTGCGGCGAGGCTCGCGCCCAGGTCGCGGCCGATGCGCGGCAGCGCGACGTTGACGACGGTCGAGTCCAGCAGGGCCATGCTGGAGCCGAGGACCGTGGTGAGCAGGATCCACTTGCCCCGGGGCGAGGCCAGCCGGACATCGGGCATGTCCCCAGGTATACAGCGGGCCCGGCGCCGTAGACAGCCGCCGGGCCCGCCGAGAGGTGCCGCTTACTTGATCTTGTTGCCCGCCGAGCGCAGGTTCTTCGTCGCCTCGACGACACGCGCGGCCATCGACGCCTCGGCCAGCTTGCCCCAGGTCCGCGGGTCGTAGGCCTTCTTGTTGCCGACCTCGCCGTCGACCTTCAGGACGCCGTCGTAGTTGGCGAACATGTGGCCCGCGACCGGGCGGGTGAAGGCGTACTGGGTGTCCGTGTCGAGGTTCATCTTCACGACGCCGTTCTCCAGCGCGGTGGCGATCTCCTGCTCGGTGGAGCCGGAGCCGCCGTGGAAGACGAAGTCGAACGGGGACTGCTTGCCGAACTTGGCGGCGACGCCGTCGTTCAGCTCCTTCAGCAGCTCGGGGCGGAGCACGACGTTGCCCGGCTTGTAGACGCCGTGCACGTTGCCGAAGGACGCGGCCAGCAGGTAGCGGCCCTTCTCGCCGAGGCCGAGGGCCTCCACCGTGCGGATCGCGTCGTCGACCGTGGTGTAGAGCTCGTCGTTGATCTCGTGCGAGACGCCGTCCTCCTCGCCGCCGGTCGGGGTGATCTCCACCTCCAGGATGATCTTGGCGGCCTGGGTGCGCGCCAGAAGTTCCTGGGCGATGGCGAGGTTGTCGGTGAGGGTCTCGGCCGAGCCGTCCCACATGTGCGACTGGAAGAGCGGGTTGCGGCCGGACTTCACGCGCTCCTCGGAGACCGCGATCAGCGGACGTACGTACCCGTCGAGCTTGTCCTTCGGGCAGTGGTCCGTGTGCAGCGCGATGTTGACCGGGTACTTCTCGGCGAGGACGTGCGCGTACTCGGCGAGCGCGACGGCGCCGGTCACCATGTCCTTGCTGTACTGACCGCCGAGGAACTCGGCACCGCCGGTCGAGATCTGGACGATGCCGTCGCTCTCCGCCTCCGCGAAGCCGCGCAGCGCCGCGTTCAGGGTCTGGCTCGAGGTGACGTTGATGGCCGGGTAGGCGAACTTGCCTGCCTTCGCCCGGTCGAGCATCTCGTTGTAGACCTCGGGGGTTGCGATGGGCATCTGTCCGCTCCTTGTGTTGCGGGTTGGCGTTGTGCGTGAAGGCCCTGACCTAGACCTGGGGGGTTCGACGCCGTCGTCGGCCCCATCTTTCCAGACCCGGCGCCGTCGCCGGCGCACCGGTCAAGTCCAGGTCGAACCGCCCGTTCAGTCCAGACCCAGTTCATCCTTCGAGAAGGCGAACCGGTACGGAACGCCCGCGCCGGCCTCGATCTTCTCGGCCGCGCCGGTCGCGCGGTCCACGATCGTGGCGACGGCGACGACCTCCGCGCCCGCCTCGCGCACGGCCTCGACGGCGGTGAGCGGGGAGCCGCCGGTGGTGGAGGTGTCCTCGACCACGAGCACGCGGCGGCCCGCGATCTCCGGGCCCTCGACCCGGCGCTGCATGCCGTGCGCCTTGGCCGCCTTGCGGACGACGAAGGCGTCGAGCCGCTTCCCGCGCGCGGCGGCCGCGTGCAGCATGGCCGCCGCGACCGGGTCGGCGCCCATGGTCAGGCCGCCGACCGCGTCGAACTCCAGGTCCGCCGTCAGATCCAGCAGCACCTGCCCGACCAGCGGCGCGGCCTCGCCGTCGAGGGTGACGCGGCGCAGGTCGACGTAGTAGTCGGCCTCCAGCCCCGAGGAGAGCGTCACCTTGCCGTGCACCACGGCCTTGTCCTTGATCTGCTGCAGCAGCGCGTCGCGTACGTCCGTCATGCCGACCAGCTTAGAGGCGCCGCCAGCTCCAGGTCGTCGATGCCTCCAGCGGGTCCACGGGGGTGACCAGGCGCGCGGCGGTGTTCAGGCCGTTGGGCGGGCCGGTCTGCGGTTCCACGCACACGGCCTCGGCCTGCTCGTCGTAGACGACGACCCACTCCTCGCGGCTGGTCACCCGCAGCTCCAGCCGGCCGGGCCAGGTGAGGGTCACGTCGACGCCGCCGGGCATGCCGAAGCAGTCGTCCCAGGGGCCGGGCGTGCGGTCGACGCGCTTTCCGGTGGGCAGGTGGTCCGCGCCGCGCTCCTCCTGCCAGGCGGGCTCGAAGGCGAGGACCGCGTCCGTGCCGGCCGCGCCGTCCTCGCCCGCGAGGGTCCGGTTGAACCAGGGGTGCCAGCCGATCTGCGCCGGGAAGGAGTCCGCCGTCGCCTCGACGCCCGCCGTCAGGGTCAGGCTGTCCTCGGCGAGCTCCACGAGCTGGGTGACCCGGCCGGGGTAGGGCCAGGGGTCGACCAGGTCGTACGTGATCGCCGCCGTGTTCTCCGTGGCCTTGGCGACGCTCCAGGCGCCGTCGCGGGCGGTGCCGTGGATGGCGTGCGGCGGGGAGTTGAGCGGCATCTGGTGGACGGTCCCGCCGTCCAGGAAGCGGCCCTCCCTGATCCGGCCGCACCAGGGGATCATCGGGAAGCAGCCGAAGCGGTCCCCCTGGCGGAGCAGTTCCATGGAGCCGACCTTGAGGCCGCTGATACGGCCGCCGTTGGCAGGGCTGATGCGTACCTGGGCGTCGCCCGCTGTCAGCGTGATGTCTTCGTTACTCACGGGATGACAGTACTGGGCGCCGCTCCGGGGCCCGCCGGGCTCACCGGCGTCTGCGCAGCGCCCTGGTCACGACGATCGCCGACGCCACGGCCAGCGCCGCCGCCGGGGCCGCCCAGCGCAGGGCCTGGTTGCCCGTGACCGTCTGGGGGGCCGGGACCGGGGCGTAGCGGCCGCGCGGCGGGGCGTGGTCGACCTCCTCGGCGCTGCGGCCGATCATCGTGCGGCGGGCGTGCGCGGCCTCGGCGGGCGGTTCGCCGGTGTCGGCGAAGTCCTCCGCCAGGCGGTCCGCCTCGGGGTCCAGGGACGGCGGCGGCACCTCCGTGTCGAAGACCGAGGTGTGCCCGGCGTCGGCCTCGGCCTCGGCTTCGGTCCCGGCTCCGGGCTCCCGCCCCTCCGGCTCCGGCTCCCCCGCACAGACCTCTTCCTCCCGCTCCGCCCCCAGGTTCTCCACAAAGCGGCCGAGCAGGCGCGTGGCCGCCGCACTCACCGCGTCCGCGGGGAGTTCCGCGATCCGGCCGGCCGCGTCCGCCGTGCCCTCGGCCGTGACCGTCGTACCGCCCTCGGTGTCCGCGAGGCGCAGGGTGAGGGCGAGTGTCACGGTGCCGGTGCCGCGGGCCTCGGTGGCGTCGCCCGCCATGTCGTACCCGCCGTCCTCGCGGGGCGTGATCCGGACCGTCCCGCGGTAGGTGACGGAGTGTCCGCCGACGCGCAGTTTCAGGCGGCCGGCGACGGGTTCGGCACCGGCGTCCTGCTGAAGGCCGGGGATCGCGCGGGCGACACGCGCGGGGTCGGCCAGCGCGGCCCGCAGTCGCTCGGCGGGGACCGGAACGAAGACCTGGTGCTCCATGTCGGCTGAGCCTACCCACGCATGGCCGGAACGTACCCTCGCAGCGCGGTCCCGGCCCGCGCCGCCGTCAGTAGCGCGGATGCACCAGCGTCGACGCCGGCAGACCGGGGATCCGGGTGCGCCGGGCCGCCACCGCGTCCGCCGTGAGCCCGGTCTGGGTCAGGGTGCGCGGCGCGTCGCGGTCCAGGCGCAGCGGCGGCGGGGCGGCGGGGGCCGGGGCGGCCAGCAGGAAGCCCCAGTCGTGCGGGGCGCGGGAGGCGCCGGCGGCCGAGCGGTCGGGGCCTGCCGCGAAGCCGGAGTCGTGGCCGAGGACCCGGTAGGCGGAGGTGGCGAAGCCGGCCGCGCGGAGCGTCGCGGCGACCGTCCAGAAGACGCGGGGGCGGCTGGTGACCGCTCCGGCGTGGACGACGAGCCGGCCGCCGGGGGCGAGGACGCGGCGGGCGAGGCCGTAGAACTCCTGGGAGTACAGCTTGGCGCCGGCGGTGATGCCGGGGTCGGGCAGGTCGGCGATCACGGCGTCGTACGCCGCCGGGGGCGCCCCGCGCAGCCAGTCGAAGGCGTCGGCCGTGGCGACGTGGACACGTGGGTCGTCGTAGGCGTGGCCGTTGGCCGCGGCGAGGCCGGGGTCGTGGCGGGCCAGCCGGACCAGGCCCGGGTCGATCTCCACGACGTCGACCCGGCGCACCCCGCGCTCGTCCAGCGCCTCGCGGGCGGCCATGCCGTCGCCGCCGCCGAGGATGAGCACGCGCGCGTGGGCGCCGCCGGACAGGGCGGGGTGGACGAGGGCCTCGTGGTAGCGGCGGGCGTCGCGGCCGCCGGCGCGGAGCCGGCCGTCGAGGAAGAGGTCGAGGGGCCGGCCGTGGGTGCCGCCGGCCAGGACGACCTCCTGGACGCCGGTGCGCACGGCGACCCGGACGTCCTCGCCGTAGACGGCGTGCCGGGCGGCGCGGTCGAAGTCGCCGGTGAGGGCTGCGGCGGAGGCGAGGACGCCGAGGACGGTGAGGCCGACGAGGAGCAGGGTCCAGCGGGCCCGGCGGGACAGGTCGCGCCGGAAGAGGCCGAGGACCAGGGCGCCGCCCGCGACCACGTTGACCATGCCGGTGACGAGCGCGCCGGTCAACTGGCCGAGAAACGGCAGGAGAAGGAAGGGGAAGGCCAGACCGCCGACCAGCGCGCCGACGTAGTCCGCGGCGAACAGGTCGGCGACCGCGCCGCCCGCGTCCTGGCGGCGGATGCGCTGGATCAGCTCCATCAGCAGCGGGACCTCGGCGCCGATGAGCAGGCCGATGGCGAGCGAGAAGGCGACCAGGAGGAAGCGGGGGCCGTCGGCCCACATCCCGCCCCAGCCGCCGGTCCAGGCGAAGACGGCGTACAGCGTCATCGCGCTGCAGCCCCCGACGAGCGCGAGGGCGATCTCGATCGCGCCGAAGCCGACGGCCGCGTGCCAGCGCAGCCGCTTGGCGGCGAGCGAGCCGATGCCCATCGCGAACACCATGACGGACAGCACGACGGAGGACTGGGTCACCGAGTCGCCGATCAAGTACGAGGCGAACGCGACGAGTTCGAGTTCGTACACGAGTCCGCAGGCCGCGCAGACGAAGACGCACACGAGGACCAGGAACCGCCCGGTCCCGGGCCGCACGGGCAGCCGGGCGGGGCCTGTCCAGTGGGGCGGGGCGCCCGGGGGCGCGGGGGCGTGCGGTTCGATCACGGTGCGACGTTACGTCACGCGCTCAGCACGCTTGGTCACCCACACGTGTGGATCTGGGGCGAGTTGGGACCGATCATGTTTATCCGCCTCACGCGGTCGGCGTCGTCACCCGCACGCCCACGCGCGTGCGGGTGGCCACCAACTGGCCGTCCTGCGGGTAGGCGTGCCAGGTCCGCCAGTGCACCTGGCCCTCGTGCCGCTGCGCGAGCATCGCGGTGAACGCGTGCGGGCTGCCCGGGAAGACGCCCGCGAGGCCGTGCGGATGGTCCGAGACGAGAGCGAGCAACTCCTGTGCGCGGCCCGCGAACGAGCCCGGCGTGAGCAGTTCGACGCGGGCGGCGAACTCGTACTCCCAGTCGCCGACGCGTTTGGCGACGCCGAGCGGCAGCGGGGTGCTGGAACCGGGGATGCACGCGACCGTCTCCGAACAACTGCCGTGCTCCTCCTCCAGCAGCACCTGGTGGGACGCGCCGAGCAGTCTCAACTGGAGCTGGGCGCCGGTCAGTTCGAGGTCGAGTGTGGCCAGGGCAGGCAGCGGCTCGCGCCCCAGGGTCCAGGCGAGGTCGGCGGCGCGCGTATCGGTGTAGGAGGTGTTCAGGGTCGTGAGCATGGATCGGCTCCGCTAACACACGATGAGGGGGAGATCAGCCACGTCAGCCAGGTCGGCGTCCCGGCCGCCCCGGCCGGGGGAGGGAGTCCGCGGGACGCCCGAGGGGCTGCGTTGGCGTTTTAGAGGGAATCATGAACAGAGCAGCCACCACAGCGTTTTTACCCAACTTCGTGGGGTTTCCATCCCTCAGAGGGCTCCACTGCTCAACTGTTCAACCATGGCGTACGCCTGGCGCGCGCGGACAACGGCCGGGCGCCCGTCGGCTGCCTTCGCCGACGGGCGCCCGTGGTGCGCACCGGAGGGGTTCCCCCGTATTCCCCCGGAATCCCCCGCGATCCCCCCGGAACTGCGTTCCCCCCGTAACCCGGGAAGCTCAGCTGCCCCGTGTCAGCTGCCTCCCCCGCATCCGCCCCCGCCGCACGAGGAGCCCCCGCCGCAGGAGTGCCCGCCCCCGCAGGAGTGGTGGCCGCCGCCGCACGAGTGGTGGCCGCCGTGGTGTCCGCCGTGGCTTCCCGAGGACGACGAACCCGAGTCACCGGCCCACCAGCTCGCGCCGCCCGCGTAACCGGCCGAGGACGACGACGAGCCGATCGACCGGGACCGGCCGCCGCGCTTGCCGAACGACACCTGCGCCCGCCGGCTCCTGGCCCGGCTCCGCAGCGCCCCTACGGTCATGAACCCGACGACTGCCAGCACGACCACGATGACGATGCCCATGGGCGTCACCCTCTTTCCGTTCCCCCGGGTTTTCCGTTGCCCCGCACCGGCCCCCCGTGGACCGCGGTGAACGGGGGATGCCCGGCCGCCCAGGGGCTCAAAGCAGAGTTGAGGAAGTCCAGAGCTTGGGCGCAGGATGACCGGCATGACCTCCACCGCGCGCCCCCACCTCAATCGCCGCCTCGCCGAGTTCGGGACGACGATCTTCGCCGAGATGTCCGCGCTCGCCACCGCGACCGGAGCGATCAACCTCGGCCAGGGCTTCCCCGACACGGACGGCCCCGAGGAGATCCGCGAGGCCGCCGTACGGGCGCTGCGCGAGGGCCGGGGCAACCAGTACCCGCCGGGCCCGGGCATCCCCGAGCTGCGCACCGCGATCGCCGCACACCAGCGGCGCCGCTACGGGCTCTCCTTCGACCCCGACACCGAGGTGCTGGTCACGGCCGGTGCCACGGAGGCCGTCGCGGCCTCGATGCTGGCGCTGCTGGAGCCGGGCGACGAGGTCGTGGCCCTGGAGCCGTACTACGACTCCTACGCGGCGTCCATCGCCATGGCGGGCGGCCGCCGCGTCCCGGTGACCCTGCGCCCGGACGACACCGGCTTCCGCCTCGACCTGGACGAACTGCGCGCGGCGGTCACCGACCGCACCCGCCTCCTGCTGATCAACACCCCGCACAACCCGACCGGCACGGTCCTCACACGCGCGGAGCTGACCGCGATCGCCGAGCTGGCGGTCGAGCGGGACCTGCTGGTGGTGACCGACGAGGTCTACGAGCACCTGGTCTTCGACGACGCCGAGCACCTGCCGCTCGCCACGTTCCCGGGAATGCGCGAGCGCACGGTCACCATCGGCTCGGCCGGCAAGACGTTCTCCTTCACCGGCTGGAAGGTCGGCTGGGTGACGGGCTCGCCCGAACTGGTCGGCGCGGTGCGCTCGGTGAAGCAGTTCCTGACGTACGTCTCCTCGGGCCCCTTCCAGTACGCGGTCGCCGAGGCCCTCGCCCTCCCGGACTCGTACTTCGAGGACTTCCGCCGCTCCATGCGGACCCGCCGCGACCTGCTCGCCGAGGGCCTCACGGCGGCCGGCTTCCGGGTCTTCGCCCCGGCCGGCACGTACTTCATCACCACCGACATCCGCCCCCTCGGCGAGAAGGACGGCTTCGCCTTCTGCCGCACCCTGCCCGAACGGGCCGGCGTGGTGGCCGTGCCGAACGCGGTCTTCTACGACGACCGGGAGGCCGGGGCGCCGTTCGTACGGTTCGCGTTCTGCAAGAAGGAGGACGTACTGCGGGAGGCGGCGCGGCGCCTGCGCGGGATGTAGGAAGCCCGGGCCGGGCAGCCGCGCGGAGCGTCGCGGCGGGCCCGCAGACGGGCGACGGCGGGTGGACCCTCGGCGCGTCACCGCACGGCCGAACGGCACTGTCGCGCAGGGTGCTCAGATGTGACCACCGCCAGTCCCGTCCGCACCGTCAGCACCGTTCTCGCCATGCCCAGGCAGGCGCAGCGTCTCGTCGCCGTAGGTCTCTTCCTCGGTGCCCGGCTGGTCGGCGCGGCCGTGCTCACGCTGGTCGCCCAGCACGCCGGCCGGCACCCGCTCGCGCTGCTCGGGCGGTCCTGGGACTCCGTCTGGTACCTGGGCATCGCCGGGCACGGCTACGGCCACGACCTGCCCTCCCCGGCGCCGGGCGTGCACAGCGACCGCGCGTTCTTCCCGCTGTACCCGGCGCTGGTGCGGGCGCTGACCGCGGTGCTGCCGCTGGGCGGGGGCGCCGCCGGGCTGTTGGTCTCGTGGGCCGCGGCCATGGCGGCCGCCGCCGGGATCCACGCGGTCGGCGCACGGCTGTACGGCCGGGCGACCGGGATCGCGCTGGTGCTGCTGTGGGGCCTGCTGCCGCACTCGGTGGTGCTGTCGATGGCGTACACCGAGCCGGTGCTGACCGCGCTCGCGGCCTGGGCGCTGTACGCGGTGCTGGCCGGGAACTGGCTGTGGGCGGGCGCCCTGGCGGCGCTCGC
The DNA here is from genome assembly GCF_001866665.1 of Streptomyces monashensis. Classification (GTDB taxonomy): domain Bacteria; phylum Actinomycetota; class Actinomycetes; order Streptomycetales; family Streptomycetaceae; genus Streptomyces; species Streptomyces monashensis. The sequence continues at coordinate 14,290 of NZ_MLYO01000008.1, forward strand.
GGGGCTGGCCCGGCCGAACGGGTTCGCGGTCGCCGCGGCCGTACTGATCACGGCCGGCTGCCAGGTGTGGCGGCGGCGCGGCGACCTCTCCCGGGTTTCCCACAGGCTGTGGACGGGCGCGGCGCTCGCCCCGCTGGGCTGGACGGCGTACGTGCTGTGGGTCGGCCGCTGCGAGGGCGACCTGGCGGGCGGCTACTTCGAGGTGCAGCGGGCGTGGGGCTCGACGTTCGACTTCGGGCGGGGCTCGCTGCACTCCGTGCACGTGATACTCGCGCACGGCGGCCGGTTCGAGTTCACGATCGCGCTGCTGACCGTGGCGGCCGGGACGGTGCTGTACGCGCTGCTCCTGCTGGACCGTGCCCCGCTGCCGCTGCTCGTGCTCAGCGGGGCGCTGCTGCTGGTCGCGCTCGGCGGGTCGGGCTTCTTCGAGTCCAAGCCGCGGTTCCTGCTGCCGGCGTTCCCGCTGCTGCTGCCGCTCGCCCGGGGCCTGGCCCAGATGGCGAAAACCCGGCCCTGGCACGCGACCGTGCTGGTCGCGACCCTGACCGGGTTCAGCTGTCTCTACGGCGCGTACCTGCTGGTGTACGCGGACGCGCCGCTGTAGGACCGCCGGAGGACTACTCCGCGCCGTCCTCGGGCGCCTCGCCCTGCTCGCCCTGGTCCGCCTGGTCGGCGTCCGGCTCCAGGCCGAGCTGCTCGACGAGCCACTTGTCGAACTCGATCGCGGCCCGCACCCAGCTGACCGTCGAGGAGACGAAGTGGTTGATGTCGACGCCCGTGCCGATCAGCATCTGCGCCTCGCCGATGAGGCGGACGGTGCCGTCGTCGTGCGTGTGGGTGTAGACCTTGGGCCACAGGGTGCGGCGGTTCCAGTCGTCGACGGACTCCAGCAGCTGGGCCTTCTCGTCGATCTTGTGGGGGCGGTCGTAGAAGGTCCGCACCGAGAAGACGGCCTGGTCGGCCTCCCCGCGGAACATGAAGTACGTGCGGAACTGCTCCCACGGAGCCGCGAGGTCGCCCTCCTCGTCGACGACGTACTTCAGCTCCATCTGGTCGAGGAGCTGCTTCACGAGGTCCTGATCCGGGAGGACGGGGCCGGCCGGTCCCTGGGGCTGCGGTTCGGGCTGGCCCCCGAAGTTCGGAATCGAGGACGGGTCGATGCTCACCGTGAATTTCCCTTCATTGGATTCCGCCATCCTCCCCCATCCGGGGAGGGGGGAGGCAAGCCCCGCCGGACCCGTGTCAGCCCAGGGCCGGCATTCCCCCCTCGCTAGGCCCTGTCGAGCGTCTTGCCGGTGGCCGGGCCCACCAGCAGGCCCTCGCCGAAGCGGTCCACCCGTACCGTGTCGCCGTCCTTGACCTCGCCGGACAGGATCTCCCGGGCGAGCCGGTCGCCGATGGCGCTCTGGACCAGACGGCGCAGCGGCCGGGCGCCGTACGCCGGGTCGTTGCCCTCCTCCGCGAGCCAGGCCAGCGCCTCGGGCGTGACGTCCAGGGTGAGCCGGCGCTCGGCCAGCCGCCGGCCGAGGCGGTCGATCTGGAGCTGTGCGATCCGCTCCAGCTCGGACGTGTCGAGCGCGGAGAAGACCACCAGGTCGTCCAGCCGGTTCAGGAACTCCGGCTTGAAGGAGGCCCGGACGGTCTCCAGGACCTGCTCCTTCTTCACCTGCTCGCTCGTCGTCGGCTCGACCAGGTACTGGCTGCCCAGGTTGGAGGTGAGCACCAGGATGGTGTTGCGGAAGTCGACCGTGCGGCCCTGCCCGTCGGTGAGCCGGCCGTCGTCCAGGACCTGGAGCAGGATGTCGAAGACCTCGGGGTGGGCCTTCTCCACCTCGTCCAGCAGCACGACGGTGTACGGGCGGCGGCGGACGGCCTCGGTGAGCTGGCCGCCCTCCTCGTAGCCGACGTAGCCGGGGGGCGCCCCGACCAGGCGGGCCACGCTGTGCTTCTCGCCGTACTCCGACATGTCGATGCGGACCATGGCCCGCTCGTCGTCGAAGAGGAAGTCGGCGAGCGCCTTCGCGAGTTCCGTCTTGCCCACGCCCGTCGGGCCGAGGAAGAGGAAGGAACCGGCGGGCCGGTCCGGGTCGGCGATGCCCGCGCGGGAGCGCCGTACGGCGTCGGAGACCGCGCGGACGGCCTCGCTCTGGCCGATGAGGCGCTTGCCGAGCTCGTCCTCCATGCGCAGCAGCTTCTGCGTCTCGCCCTCCATCAGGCGGCCGGCCGGGATGCCGGTCCAGGCGGCGACGACGTCCGCGATGTCGTCGGAGCCGACCTCCTCCTTGACCATCGTGTCCTTGGCGGCCTCCTCCTCGGCCTCGGAGGCCTCCTCCAGCTCCTTCTCCAGCGTCGGGATCTCGCCGTAGAGCAGCTTGGCCGCACGGTCGAAGTCGCCGTCGCGCTGGGCGCGTTCGGCCTGGCCGCGCAGGTCGTCCAGCTTCTCCTTCAGCTCGCCGACCCGGTTGAGGGACTGCTTCTCCTTCTCCCAGCGGGCGGTCAGGCCGCGCAGCTCCTCCTCCTTGTCGGCGAGATCGCGGCGCAGCTTGTCCAGGCGGGCGACGGAGGCCGGGTCGGTCTCCTTGGCGATCGCCAGCTCCTCCATCCTCAACCGGTCGACGGCGCGCTGGAGTTCGTCGATCTCGACGGGGGACGAGTCGATCTCCATGCGCAGGCGCGAGGCGGCCTCGTCGACGAGGTCGATGGCCTTGTCGGGCAGGAAGCGGGAGGTGATGTAGCGGTCGGAGAGGCCCGCCGCCGCCACCAGCGCGCTGTCCGCGATCTGCACCTTGTGGTGGGCCTCGTAACGGCCCTTCAGGCCGCGGAGGATGGCGATGGTGTCCTCGACGGTCGGCTCCGCCACCAGCACCTGCTGGAAGCGGCGCTCCAGCGCCGGGTCCTTCTCGATCCGCTCGCGGTACTCGTCCAGCGTGGTGGCGCCGACCATGCGCAGCTCGCCCCGGGCGAGCATGGGCTTGAGCATGTTGCCCGCGTCCATGGCCGAATCGCCGCCGGCGCCCGCGCCCACCACCGTGTGCAGCTCGTCGATGAAGGTGATGATCTGGCCGTCGGAGTCCTTGATCTCGGCGAGCACGGACTTCAGCCGCTCCTCGAACTCGCCCCGGTACTTGGCGCCGGCCACCATCGCGCCGAGGTCGAGCGCGACCAGCCGCTTGTCCTTGAGGGACTCGGGCACGTCGCCCTTCACGATCCGCTGGGCGAGCCCCTCGACCACGGCGGTCTTGCCGACGCCGGGCTCGCCGATGAGGACGGGGTTGTTCTTCGTGCGGCGGCTGAGCACCTGCACGACCCGCCGGATCTCCTGGTCCCGGCCGATCACCGGGTCCAGCCGTCCCTCGCGGGCGGCGGCGGTGAAGTCGGTACCGAACTTCTCCAGGGCCTTGTACTGGCCCTCGGGATCGGCGGTGGTCACGCGGCGTCCTCCCCTGGCCTTCCTGAAGGCCTCCAGCAGCTTCTTCGCCTCGGCGCCCTGCGCCCGGAGCACCTCGGCGACCCGGCCGCCCCTGGCGGCGATGCCGATGAGCAGGTGCTCGGTGGACAGGTACTCGTCGCCGAGCTCCTTCGCGCGCTCGCCGGCGTCGGCGAGCACCGCCAGCAGCTCACGGTCCGGCTGCGGCGGCGCAACGGTGGATCCGGCCACACTCGGCAGCGAGGCCAGGATCTTCTCGGCCCCGGAGCGCACGGCGGCCTGGTCGGCCTCGACGGCGGCGAGCAGGTCGGTGATGTTCTCGTTGTCCTGGCCCTGGAGCAATGCCAGCAGCAGATGCGCGGCGGTGAGGTCCGGGTGCCCCTCGGTCACGGCCCGCTTGCTCGCCGCGTTGATCGCGTCCCGGCTCCTGTTGGTCAGCTCGGCGTCCACGTGTCCGTTCTCCTCCTGCGCGACTCTCTCTCCAGTGCTGACTTAGTCAGCGTACACAAAGTTGAGTCTATTCCGCTCAAGGTAGGCGGGAGGCCGTACGGGGACTAGGTTGCGGGCATGGCGAAGCACCCTGAGGAGTACCTGGCGTTCTGGCGGGAACGCCACCTGTGCACCCTGACCACGCTCCGGTCCGACGGCAGCCCGCACGTGGTGCCGGTCGGCGTGACGTACGACGCGGAGGCCGGACTGGCCCGGATCATCACCAACGGGACCAGCAGGAAGGTGCGGCATGTGCGCGCGGCCGGCGCGGCGGGCGCCCGGGTGGCGGTGTGCCAGGTGGACGGCCCGCGCTGGGCCACCCTGGAGGGGCGGGCCCGGGTCCGGACGGAACCGGAGCGGGTCGCGGAGGCGGTACGGCGCTACGCCGAGCGCTACGAGCGGACCCCGGGGCCGAATCCGGCGCGTGTGGTGATCGAGATCGCGATCGAGCGAGCGCTGGGCCGCGGGTGAGATGACCGAATATTTTCAGCCACCGTGGAAGCGCGCCTATACCCCGAAATATCCCCACAAACGACAGCGGCGTCACCGTGTTCAGGTCACGGTGACGCCGCTGCGGGGGGAAGCACCTGAGCGATGTTTTACGACGGGGGAATCGCGTCAGGCACTGCGGGGGGTGGCCGAGATGGTTCGCAGGTCGGGTTCCGCCGGCTCGGCAAGCCGGTGGTCCCGCTGGTCCAGATTCACAAAGATCATTCCGTACCGGATGGCACAGCGCACCGGCTGGGGCGCGCCACGCGGCTTGCGCAGGCACCGGTACGCCCGCAGATCGCCGTCCTCGTCCCGCGTCACGACCACCGGCTCTCCGAACACCGTCACCATCAACGAGTCGCCGCTGTGGGGGATGGCGGTGACCAGGTCGATGAAGTGCCAGCCGGAGCGGTAGGCCGTGGCCATCTCGCGGCGAAAGGATCGGTCGTCGGGTGGAGTGGTCACGTCAGCTCCCGGCGCCGTCGGTCGCGGAGTTCGCGACCACCGCGGGCCACGTGCTGTTCGCCGGGCTCGCGGCCGCCACGGGCCACGTGCTGTTCGCGGGGCTCGCGACCACCGCGGGCCAGGTGCTGTTCGCTCGAACCTCGCTCTTTCCGGCGGCGGCGAAGCCACTCAGGGCGCCGAGGGCTGCAACGGCGGAGAAGGCGGCGACAAGCACCGAGCGAAGCAGTCTGTTACGCATAATCGGCTTCGTCCTCACTTGAAGGTCCCCTTTTCCCCCGTCACGTACGACGATGGCTCATTCGGGCACGTCATGGCCACACAATCGGTGCATCATGTTCCTGCATGTTCAGGACCCTGGGGGGTGGAGATTTGACCACGAATCACTCAAAAGCGACACATCCCCACCCCATGAACCAGCTGTGCGAAGAAGGCAGCCGCCTGTATGCGGCCGCACTGCGGGCGGGGCGGATCACACGCGCGGAAGCGGAACCCGCTCCCTGCCTGATGGACTTCGCCCTGCTGCACCCCGATCCGGACGATCCGGACCGGCTGCGCCCCGTGCCGCCGGCCCTCGCCCTCGCCCAGCGCCTCAACCCCCTCGAGCGCGAGATCACCGAGCGCCGCCAGCTGGCCACCGACATCGCCACCGCCTTCGAGCCGTTCATGTCCATCAACGGCCAGTCGGCGCAGGGCGGCGGCTCGATCACGGTGCTGGAGGGCGGAGACCGCATCAACACCGCGCTCAACCTGGCCACGGCCCAGTGCCACGCGGAGATGCTGACCGTCCAGCCGAGCGACCGCGTCTCCGAACGCAGCGTGCTGCGCGGGCTGGAGCGCGACAGACCGCTCATAGAGCGGGGCGTGCGGATCCGGACGCTGTACCAGCACACCGCCCGCTACAGCCCGGAGAAGCTGGCCTACGCGGCGGAGCTCTCCGACGGCAAGGTGGAGTACCGCTCCATCGACGAGCTGGTGGAACGCCTGATCATCTGCGACGAGACGGTCGCCTTCATCCCGACCCGGGACGACCAGCAGGTCGCGCTGGAACTGCGCCACCCCGGCCTGGTCCGCTACCTCATCAAGGTGTTCGAGTTCATGTGGGACCGGGCGGTCCCGCTGAGCGCGGGCGGCCGCTACGAGACGGCACCCGACGGCATCACCGAGATCCAGCACTCCATCGCCAAGCTCCTCGTGGAGGGCCACGTGGACGAGGCCATCGCCCGCCGCCTGGGCATGAACGTCCGCACCTGCCGCGCCCACATCGCCAAGCTGGCGCAGGCCCTCGGCAGCGGCAGCCGCGCCCAACTCGGCTATCTCATCGCCCAGTCCGGCATCCTCGACCGGGAGCGGTGACGGCCGGGGAGAGCGCGACCCGGCCGTCTCAGCGCACCGTCGGGGATTCCTGGTCGGGAGTGGTGAAGGCCGCCGGAGCCGACGGCGGGCCGGGCCGGTGGACGTCCAGGCCCACCTGGGCGATCCGGACGCCCAGTTGGGTGCGGCTGACCGCGCCCAGGGTCTCCGAGAGGCGCGCGATGTGGGCGCGGCAGGTGCGGACGCTGATGCCGAGGCGTTCGGCGATCACCGCGTCCTGGTGACCCTCGGCCAGCAGTGCCGCGATGGACTGCTCACGGTGGGAGATGCCCTCGATGCCGGTGTCGGGGAGCGGGGCCGTCAGGGGGATGGCGAGGCGCCAGAGCCGTTCGAAGACCGTGACCAGGTATTCCACCAGCGCGGGATGGCGCAGCTCCAGGGCCATCGTGCGGTCGGTGTTGGCGGGGATGAAGGCCACCGTGCGGTCGAAGAGGATCAGCCGGTCGATCACCTCGTCCAGGGTGCGGGCCTCCACCGTGTCGCCCATCAGCTCCAGGTAGTTGAGCAGGCCCTGGCCGTGGCGGGCCACGTGGGTGTAGAGGTCGCGCATGCGCACGCCCCGGCCGCGCAGGGCCAGGGCGCGGTGCAGGCCCTCCGTCAGTTCCGCCTCGCGGCGGATGCCGCCGGGCTGCACGGTGAGCACCTCGGCCGTGCACGCCTCGGTCGCCTCGTCCATCGCGGCCTGGATCCGGGAGAGTCCGTCCAGGACGCGGATCGCGCTGCCCTCGGCGGGGCCCGTCAGCGCGTGCAGCTGGCGGCCCAGCCCGGCGTACCACTCGAACGCGGCCACCGCCGAGCCCATCCGGCGCTGGCTCGCGCTGACCTCGTCGTACACCCCGCGCAGCAGCCGGGTCATGACCTCCTGCGGGGAGGTCGGCACCAGCCAGTCCATGTCGTCCGGGTCCGGGTGCAGCAGGGCCAGTTCCAGCAGGCAGGGCACCGTCTCGACGTCACCGCGGGGCACCCGCCCGCGGCGTACGGCCCGGGAATACAACCGGTCGCCGGCCGCGCACAGTCGGTCGGCGCCGTGTGGATGCTCCTCCGCCCCGCGCCCGGCCATCGCCCATTTCACCCCCGGTGTGCTGCCACTTCCGCAGCGCAACTATGCGCGGCGCCGACCGGGTCCGCAACACGGCTCACCCCGACGGGGTTGCCGCAAACGGCTGCTATGCCCGAATATCGACCGGGCTCCGGCTCTCGCCCGTGCGGGAAGACGAACGTCGGGGAGACGAACGGACGGGGCTGTGCCCGCTACTTCAGACCGATCGCCGTGCACGCCGCCTTGAACTTCACCGTGCAGATGTCGTCCACCGTGTAGATGCCGTCCGCGACGACCGTCGACTTGATGTTGCTCTTGGTCAGCGCGATCGGCTGGATCAGCTTGGCCGGGATGCTCTTGGCGGTGGGGCTGTCCACCTTGTCCTGGGTGAGCGCGTCGAACTGGATGTCCTTGCCCTGGACCCTGGCGACGGCCATCTGGGCCGCGGCCTGGGCCTCGTCCGGGTAGGACTTGTAGACGCTCATGTACTGCTCGCCCGCCACCACCCGCTGCACGCCCTCCAGCGAGGCGTCCTGGCCGGTGATCGGCGGCAGTTGGGTGACGCCGGCCGCCTCCAGGGCCTTGATGACGCCGCCGGCCATGTCGTCGTTGGCGGAGTAGACCCCGGCGATGTTGTTCTTGCCGATCTCGCCGATCGCCTTGGTCATGTTGGCCTCGGCGTTCTCCGGCTTCCAGTCGGTGGTGTCGTACGACGCCGCGATCGTCACCTTGCCGGTCAGCTCGGAGAGCGCACCCTGCTTGAACTGCTTGGCGTTCGGGTCGGTGGGCGAGCCGTTCACCATGACGATCTTGTCGGAGGTGTCGGCGTGCGAGCCCAGCGCCTCCAGCAGGCTGCGGCCCTGCACCTCGCCGACCAGTTCGTTGTCGAAGGAGACGTACGCGTCGATCGGGCCCTCGGCGAGCCGGTCGTACGCGATGACGGGGATGCCCGCGTCCTTGGCCTTCTTCACCTCGGGGGCGATCGCGTGCGCGTCGACCGCGTCGAGCAGGATGACGTCGACCTTGTCGTCGATCATCGTCTGCAGCTGCTGGCTCTGTCTGGACGCGTCCGCGCCGGCGTTGGCGTACTCGACCTTGCCCTGCTTGTTGGTGAGCTCGGCGACCTGGGACTTGATGATGGGGTAGTCGAACTTGTCGTAGCGGGTGTTCGTCGTCTCCGGCAGCAGCAGGCCCACCGTCAGGTCGTTGCCCTTGCTCGGGCTCGCACTCGCCCCGCTCCCCGTCGCGTTCAGCATGCCGCAGCCGGCAAGCGAGAGGGTCATCGTGGATGCGGCCACGGTTATGGCGATACGGCGCATGCGAGGGCTCACTTCGGGTGCGTTGCAGGTGTCTGAAAAGCCAACGCGGAGGGCACACCCGGCGTCAAGAAGAACTACTTAACGAGTGCGCAACACCACGCTCCGCTTCACCTGTGAAGGAGGAGCGCAACCCTCTTCAAACACCCTTTACGGACTCTGCACCCAAGGGGAGTCCACGAGGAGGCAAAGAACGCGAAAGGGGCCGGGAGACGTCACCCGTCTCCCGGCCCCTTCGAACGCTCCGCACAGTTTCGGCCAGTTCAGTCGTGCTGCTGGCGCTTCGGCCGCCACACCACCAGCGCACTGGTCTGCTGCACCTCCTGGTACGGCACCAGGTCGCGGCGGTAGGAGGCGTGGACGGCGGCCTCGCGCTGCTGCATCGCGGCCGCCGCGCCGTCCAGGGCCGCCTCCAGCTCCGCGACGCGGGACTGGAGCGCGACGACCTGGTTCTCCAGTTCGATGATGCGCTTGATTCCGGCCAGGTTGATGCCCTCGTCCTGCGACAACGCCTGCACCTGGCGGAGCAGTTCGATGTCGCGGGCCGAGTAGCGCCGGCCCCGCCCGGCGGTCCGGTCCGGGGAGACCAGGCCCAGGCGGTCGTACTGGCGCAGCGTCTGCGGGTGGAGTCCGGAGAGCTGGGCCGCCACCGAGATGACGTAGACCGGGGTCTCCTCGGTCAGTTCATACGGGTTACGTCGACGGCCGTCCATCTCTCTCAGTCTCCCTTCGCCGCCTCGAACAGCTCCGCCCGCGGATCCTCGTCCGCGGTCGCCTCGCGGTACGCCTCCAGCGCATCACGAGCCTTCCCCGACACGTCCTTCGGGACACGCACCTCGACGGTGACCAGCAGATCGCCGCGGGTGCCGTCCTTGCGGACCGCGCCCTTGCCGCGGGCGCGCATCGTCCGGCCGTTGGGCGTGCCGGGCGGCAGCTTCAGGGTGACGGCCGGGCCGCCGAGGGTCGGCACCCGGACCTCTCCGCCGAGGGCGGCCTCGGCGAACGTGACCGGCACGGTGACCGTGAGGTTGTCGTCCTTGCGGCCGAACACCGGGTGCTCGCCGACGTGCACGACCACGTACAGGTCGCCCGCCGGTCCGCCCCGCTCGCCGGGCGCGCCCTTGCCGCGCAGCCGGATCCGCTGCCCGTCGGTGACACCCGCCGGGATGCGGACCTGCATCGTGCGCGAGGACTTCGCCCGTCCGCTGCCCTTGCACTCCGCACAGGGGTGCTCGGCGATCAGGCCGCGGCCCTTGCAGTCGGGGCAGGGGTCGGTGAGCGAGAAGCCGCCGCCCGAGCCCCGCGCGACCTGGCCGGTGCCGACGCAGGTCGGGCACACGCGCGGTGTGCCGTTCTTGTCGCCGGTGCCCGAACAGGCCTTGCAGGGCGCCTGGGAGGACATCCGCAGCGGCACCGTGGCGCCCTCGATGGCCTCCGTGAAGCTGAGCGTCACCTCGGTGTCGATGTCCTGGCCGCGGCGCGGCTGGGTGCGGGTCGCACCGGTGCCGCCGCGGTTGAACAGGCCCCCGAAGACGTCACCGAGCCCGCCGCCGAAGCCTCCGCCCTGGGTGGTGGTGCTGCCCGCGCCTCCGAAGAGGTCGCCCAGGTCGAAGTTGAAGGAGCCGCCGGCGCCGGGCCCGGGGCGGAAGCCGCCGTTGCCGAACAGGGCGCGCGCGTCGTCGTACTCCTTGCGCTTCTTGGGATCGCCGAGCACGTCGTTCGCCTCGGAGATCTCCTTGAAGCGCTCCTCGGCCTTGGCGTTGCCCTTGTTGGCGTCCGGGTGGAACTCGCGGGCGAGCTTCCGGTACGCCTTCTTGATCTCAGCCTCGGTGGCGTCCTTGGGGACGCCGAGGACCTTGTAGAAGTCCTTCTCGATGAAGTCCTTGGTGCTCATCCCCGACGTCCCTCCTTCCTGTCTGCGGTGATGACGTCAGCCCTCCTCCGGGCCACCGTTCTCCTTGTCGTCGCCGGCACCGGCCTTCTTCGCCTCGGACGTGTCCTCGGCTCCGTCGGCCTTGACGGTCTGCGCACCGGGCTGCGGCTCGGCGACGGCCACCCGCGCGGGGCGGATGGTGCGCTCGCCGATGCGATACCCGGGCTGGAGAATCGCCACGCAGGTCGTCTCGGTGACGTCCGGCGCGTAGGAGTGCATCAGGGCCTCGTGGATCGTCGGGTCGAAGGGCTCGCCCTCCTTGCCGAACTGCTGGAGGCCCAGCTTGGCCGCCACGGTCTCCAGCGACTCGCCGACCGACTTGAAGCCGCCGACCAGTTCGCCGTGTTCCCGCGCGCGGCCGATGTCGTCGAGTACGGGCAGGAGCTCGGTCAGGAGGTTCGCGACGGCGATCTCCTTGACCGTGATCCGGTCCCGCTCGACCCGGCGGCGGTAGTTCTGGTACTCGGCCTGGAGGCGCTGGAGGTCCGCCGTGCGCTCGCCGAGCGCCGTGCGCACCTGGTCCAGCTGGGCCACCAGGCCCACGTCTGCGGTTCCGTCCCCGGCCGGGGCCGCCCCCTTCTCGGGGGCGGCCTTCGGCTCGGCGTCGTCGGGGGTCGCGCCGGAGGGGACGTCGGGCTTCTCCTCGAAGCCCGGGGTCTCCTCCGTCACGCGGCACCGTCCTTGCGCTCGTCGTCCACGATCTCGGCGTCGACGACATCGTCCTCGGCCTTGGCCTGCTGACCGGCGTCACCGCCGGCCGCGGCACCCTGCGCGGCCTGGGCGTCGGCGTACATGGCCTGGCCCAGCTTCTGCGAGACGGCCGCGACCTTCTCGGTGGCCGTGCGGATCTCGGCGGTGTCCTCGCCCTTGAGCTTCTCCTTCAGCTCGGCGACGGCGGCCTCGACCTCGGTCTTGATCTCGCCCGGGACCTTGTCCTCGTTGTCCTTGAGGAACTTCTCCGTCTGGTAGACGAGCTGCTCGCCCTGGTTGCGCGACTCGGCGGCCTCGCGGCGGCGGTGGTCCTCCTCCGCGTACTGCTCGGCCTCCTGGCGCATCCGGTCGACCTCGTCCTTCGGCAGCGAGGAGCCGCCGGTGACGGTCATCTTCTGCTCCTTGCCCGTGCCCAGGTCCTTGGCGGTCACGTGCATGATCCCGTTGGCGTCGATGTCGAAGGACACCTCGATCTGCGGGACACCGCGGGGCGCCGGCGGCAGGCCGGTCAGCTCGAACATGCCGAGCTTCTTGTTGTACGCCGCGATCTCGCGCTCGCCCTGGTAGACCTGGATCTGCACCGACGGCTGGTTGTCCTCGGCCGTCGTGAAGATCTCCGAACGCTTCGTCGGGATCGTGGTGTTGCGCTCGATCAGCTTGGTCATGATGCCGCCCTTGGTCTCGATACCGAGGGACAGCGGGGTCACGTCGAGGAGCAGGACGTCCTTGACCTCGCCCTTGAGGACACCGGCCTGGAGCGAGGCGCCGATGGCGACGACCTCGTCCGGGTTCACACCCTTGTTGGCCTCCTTGCCGCCGGTCAGCTCCTTGACGAGCTCGGCGACGGCGGGCATGCGGGTGGAGCCACCGACGAGGACGACGTGGTCGATCTCGTTGATGGAGATGCCGGCGTCCTTGATGACGTTGTGGAACGGCGTCTTGCAGCGCTCCAGCAGGTCGGCCGTCAGCTGCTGGAACTGGGCGCGCGTGAGCTTCTCGTCCAGGTGCAGCGGGCCCTCGGCGGACGCCGTGATGTAGGGCAGGTTGATCGAGGTCTCGGTGGACGAGGACAGCTCGATCTTGGCCTTCTCGGCGGCCTCGCGCAGGCGCTGGAGGGCCATCTTGTCCTTGGAAAGGTCCACGCCGTGACCGGACTGGAACTGCTTGACCAGGTAGTCGACGACGCGCTGGTCCCAGTCGTCACCACCGAGGTGGTTGTCGCCGTTGGTGGCCTTCACCTCGACGACGCCGTCGCCGATCTCCAGCAGGGACACGTCGAAGGTGCCGCCGCCGAGGTCGAAGACGAGGATCGTCTGGTCGTCCTTGTCGAGGCCGTACGCCAGCGCGGCGGCGGTCGGCTCGTTGACGATGCGCAGGACGTTCAGGCCCGCGATCTCGCCGGCCTCCTTGGTCGCCTGACGCTCGGAGTCGTTGAAGTACGCCGGGACGGTGATGACCGCGTCGGTCACCTTCTCGCCCAGGTAGGCCTCGGCGTCGCGCTTCAGCTTCTGCAGGATGAACGCGGAGATCTGCTGCGGGTTGAAGTCCTTCCCGTCCAGCCCGATCTTCCAGTCGGTGCCCATGTGGCGCTTCACCGAGCGGATGGTCCGGTCCACGTTCGTGACCGCCTGGCGCTTGGCGACCTCGCCGACGAGCACCTCGCCGTTCTTGGCGAAGGCGACGACGGACGGCGTGGTCCTGGCGCCCTCGGCGTTGGTGATGACGGTGGGCTCGCCGCCCTCCAGAACGCTGACGACGGAGTTAGTCGTGCCCAGGTCGATGCCGACCGCACGTGCCATGGTTGATTCCTCCAGCTGACTTGAGTGGAACGGACTCAAGTGTGCACGACTCCCCGCGCCGGGTCAACAGACCTGAGTCGGCAGGACTCAAGTCTTATCCGTTCCTTACACGCAACTGGCCGCTGACCTGCATGGTTTCCGTCCCCCGGGACCGCTGGACAGGGATACGAAGGAGTACGCCGACGACGAGCAGCGCCCCTCCGGCCACCCACAGCGCGGCCTCCTCCCCCGTCCAACCGGTGTGCACGAGCACCCCCACGAGCACCGTGGAGAAGGAGCCGGCGCCCAGCAGCACGACGGAGCCCGCCGGGGTGAGCCCGAGCCGGCGCAGCCGGTGCGCGAGGTGGTCGGGGCCGCGCCGCAGCAGCGGGCGCCGGGCCAGCAGCCGGGCGAACAGGACGAGCAGCGCGTCGGCGGCGGCGACGGCACCGAAGCACGCCGTCACGGCCGAGCTGGCCGCGAGGCCGTAGCCCGCGCGCGTGAGGACGAGCGACGACGCCAGCAGGAAGCCGGTGAACAGCGCGCCGCAGGAGCCGAGCCCGATCCGCGCGGGCGGCCAGTTGTGCATCAGGAAGCCGGTCAGGGCGGCGGCGAACACGCTCAGCAGCGCGGCCAGCCCGTCCAGCATCTCGGCGGCGGCGCAGGCCCCGGCGCCGAACGCGGTGATGACCCCGACGGTCCCCGCCAACCCGTCCACGTGGTCGAGGCCCTTGAAGGCGAGGGAGGCGACGACGATCCAGGCGATGCCGAGGAGCCCGCCCGCCACGCCCGTCTCCTCGTACGGCACGACACACGCCGCCGCCACGGCCGTACCGGCGACGAGCACGCGCGCGCGTAGCCGCCACACGTCGGCGACCAGGCCGAGCGCGGCGAGCGCGGCGGCGGCGACCAGCAGCCGGCCGACTCCTCTCCCGAGCAGGGCGATCCGGGTCGACTCCCCGACCCAGGCGACGAGACACGTGACGGTCACCACGGCGAGCCCGCCGAGCAGCGGCGTACGGCGCTGCATACGACGGTCGACAATGCCCGCCCGCAGCGCGACTCCCCGCAGCAGCGCCGTGAGCACGGCGGTGAGCAGGAGGGCGGCGGTGGCGGCGGCGATCCCGTAGAGCACTGCACCACGGTAGGGGCGAAAGTATCAAATCGGTATGAATAACACGATCCGATTGCGGCTCGGCGACCCAGATCACCCCGTGCTCTACTGCATCCCGGCGGAAGATGGAGGTAGTCTCGGACGGACTCCATAAGTTACCGCTTAGTAATGTTGCCCAGCTGACTCAGGCCGCCTCAGGAGCCCCAATGCAACTCGCCGCGATCATCGTGTCGCTGGTCCTGATCGTGGTCGGCGTGGCACTGTTCGGCCGCGCCCTCCTCCAGATCTACAACTTCATGCGGCTCGGCCAGTCGGTACCGGCCGGGACGCGGACCGACGACCCCGCTCAGCGCACCCTCACCGTGGCCAGGGAGTTCGTCGGCCACACCCGGATGAACCGCTGGGGCGTCATCGGTGTGGCGCACTGGTTCGTGGCGGTCGGCTTCTACACGCTGCTGCTGACGATCGTCAACGCCATCGGCCAGCTCTTCAAGGCCGACTGGATCCTGCCGGTCATCGGCGACTGGGCGCCGTACAACGTCTTCGTCGAGTTCGTCGGCACGACGACGATCCTCGGCATCGCGATCCTGGTCGTGGTCCGCCAGCTGAGCAAGGCGAACAAGCCGGGCCGCAAGTCCCGCTTCGCCGGCTCCAACGCCGGCCAGGCCTACTTCGTCGAGACCGTCATCCTCATCGTCGGCGTCTGCATCTTCATGCTGCACGCCCTCGAAGGCGCCCAGCACCACGTCGACGGCTACGAGGCCTCCTTCTTCATCTCGTACCCGGTCGTGGCGTGGCTGAAGGGCATGGACGTCTCCACCCTCCAGAACCTCACCTACTTCTTCGCCGGCCTGAAGATCGCGACCTCCTTCATCTGGATGATCGTGGTCGGCCTGAAGACCGACATGGGTGTCGCCTGGCACCGCTTCCTCGCGTTCCCGAACATCTGGTTCAAGCGCAACGCGACCGGCGAGACCTCGCTCGGCGCCCTGCTCCCGATGACCTCCGGCGGCAAGCCGATCAACTTCGAGGACCCGGGCGAGGACGACGTCTTCGGCGTCTCCCAGATCGAGCACTTCTCCTGGAAGGGCCTGCTCGACTTCTCCACCTGCACCGAGTGCGGCCGCTGCCAGTCGCAGTGCCCCGCGTGGAACACCGGCAAGCCGCTCTCCCCGAAGCTGCTGATCATGTCCCTGCGGGACCACGCCCACGCCAAGGCGCCGTACCTGCTGGCCGGCGGCGGCAAGAACGCGGAGGGCGAGGAGAAGGCCTCCGCCGAGGCTCTGAAGGACGTCCCCGCGTCGGCTCTGGCCGAGGCCGAGCGCCCGCTGATCGGCACCGCCGAGGAGAACGGCGTCATCGACCCGGACGTCCTGTGGTCCTGCACCACCTGCGGCGCCTGCGTCGAGCAGTGCCCCGTCGACATCGAGCACGTCGACCACATCGTCGACATGCGCCGCTACCAGGTCATGATCGAGTCCGCGTTCCCGTCCGAGGCGGGCACGATGCTCAAGAACCTGGAGAAGAAGGGCAACCCCTGGGGCCTGGCGAAGAAGCAGCGCCTGGAGTGGACCAAGGAGGTCGACTTCGAGATCCCGGTCGTCGGCAAGGACATCGAGGACCTCACCGAGGTCGAGTACCTGTACTGGGTCGGCTGCGCCGGTGCCCTGGAGGACCGCGCGAAGAAGACCACCAAGGCCTTCGCCGAGCTGCTGCACATCGCGGGCGTGAAGTTCGCGATCATGGGCGGCGACGAGAAGTGCACCGGCGACTCCGCCCGCCGCCTCGGCAACGAGCCCCTCTTCCAGGAGCTCGGCATGGAGAACGTGATGGCCCTCAACACCGCGTTCGGCGAGGAGCTGGACGACGAGGGCAAGGTCACCGCCGAGTCCAAGAAGCCGAAGTCGGCCAAGAAGATCGTCGCCACCTGCCCGCACTGCCTGAACACCATCGGCAACGAGTACCCGCAGCTCGGCGGCGACTACGAGGTCATCCACCACACCCAGCTGCTCCAGCACCTGGTCGACGAGGGCAAGCTGGTCCCCGTCACCCCGGTCGAGGGCATCATCACCTACCACGACCCCTGCTACCTGGGCCGCCACAACAAGATCTACACGCCCCCGCGCGAGATCATCGGCAAGGTCCCGGGCCTCAGGAACGAGGAGATGCACCGCCACAAGGAACGGGGCTTCTGCTGCGGCGCCGGCGGCGCCCGGATGTGGATGGAAGAGCGCATCGGCAAGCGCATCAACAACGAGCGCGTCGACGAGGCCCTCTCCCTCAACCCGGACATCGTCTCCACCGCCTGCCCGTTCTGCCTCGTCATGCTGACCGACTCGGTCAACGGCAAGAAGAACGACGGCAAGGCCAAGGAGTCCATCCAGGTCGTGGACGTCGCCCAGCTCCTCCTCGACTCCGTCCGGACGCCGGTCGACCCGGCGGGCGAGACGGAGAGCGAGAACGAGCCGGAGCCCGAACCGGTGAAGTGACACCCGGTCCCCGATGACCCACGGCGCCCCCCGCCCGCACCGGCAGGGGGCGCTCTGTCTCACGCGCGCGGTGTGCCGTTCAGATACGCCAGAACGGCCAGCACCCGGCGGTTGGTCTCGTCCGAGGCGGTGATGCCGAGCTTGGCGAAGATGCTCGCCGAGTGCTTGCCGACGGCGCTCTCGCTGACGAACAGCCGGGCGGCGACGGCCGCGTTGGAGTACCCCTCGGCCATCAGCGCCAGCACCTCCCGCTCGCGCGGGGTGAGCGTGGCGAGCGGATCGTCACGGCGCCGGCCGCCCAGCAACCTGGCCACGACCTCCGGATCCATCGCCGTACCACCGTCCGCCACGCGCCGTACGGCGTCCACGAACTCGGCGGCGCCGAGCACCCGGTCCTTGAGCAGATAGCCGACCCCGCCGGTGCCGTCCGCCAGCAACTCGCGCGCGTACAACTGCTCCACGTGCTGCGACAGCACGAGGACGGGCAGCCCCGGACGGCTGCGCCGGGCCTCCAGCGCGGCCTGCAGGCCCTCGTCGGTGAAGGTGGGCGGCAGGCGTACGTCCACCACCGCGACGTCCAGCTCCTCCTCGGCCAGCGCCCGCCGCAGCTCCGGCCCGCTGGCCACGGCGGCGGCGACGGTGAACCCATGGGCCGTCAGGAGGGTGCAGAGCCCCTCCCTGAGGAGGAAGAGGTCTTCCGCGAGGACAACACGCACGGCAGCTCCATCGTCACCAGAGTGGGCCCTCCGTCCGGGCTGTCGATGCCGAGCGTACCGTCGAAGGCCGACAACCGGCGGCGGATGCCCCGCAGTCCGCTGCCGCCCGCCCCGAGCACCGGCCCGTCCTCCTCGTGCGCGCCCCCGCTCCCGTCGTCCCACACCGTGCAGCGCAACACCTCGCCGGTGTGGGCGAGTTCCACGCGCGCGTGCGTCGCGTCGCCGTGCCGGGCCGCGTTGGTGAGCAGTTCGGCGACGGCGAAGTACAGCGCCGCCTCGATCGGCCCCTCCGGGCGCCCCGGCAGCCCGCCGGCGTCCACCTCGGCCGCCAGCGGAGCGTCCAGGGCGAGCGCCCGCAGCGCGTCGACCAGCCCGCGCTCGGCCAGCACCGGCGGGTGGATGCCCCGTACCAGCGCGCGGAGTTCCGTCAGGGCGCGCGCCGAACTCTCGCGCGTCTGCCGCACCAGCTCACGCGCCCGCTCCGGATCGGTCTCCATCAGCGTCTCCAGCGCGCCGAGGGCGAGGCCCATAGCGACCAGCCGGGCCTGTGCGCCGTCGTGCAGGTCCCGCTCGATACGGCGCAGTTCGGCCTCGCGGCTGTCCACGGCGGCGAGCCGGGTCTCGGTCAGCTCCGCGACCCGCTCGGCCAGCCGGCGCCGTTCCGCCTCGGCCGCGACCTCGGCGGCGACGGAAGGGGCCGGGCCGAGCAGCACGGGCAGCCAGCGGTCCGCGTGCAGCCGGCAGGCCGGACCGGACAGCCGCAGCGCCGCGTAGTACAGCAGCAGGCCACCGGGGATCCCCACGGCCGGACGGCTGAGCACCGGCCCGTCGAACAGGCCGCGATGGCGGTCGAAGAGCGCGGCGACGCCCGGGGCGAGCAGGCCGAACAGGCCGTACCAGGCCATCGCGGAGGGCACCAGCAGCAGCACCAGCGCGACCCAGGGCTCCAGCGCGAGGAAGAGCAGGTCGCGGCGGTTCGCCGGGTCCTCGTGCGGCGGACGGTCGGCGAGATAGGGGCTTGGGATCGCCGTGCCGCCCCGATGCCCGGGCAGCCGACGGTAGTTGACCCGGCGGTAGGTCACGGCGAGCGTGCGCACGGCGCGCAGCGGCCCGCGCTCCGGGTCGCCGCCGAGGAGCCGGACCGGCAGGGCGACACAGAACACCGCGAGGGCCGCCAGGCCGCACCAGCCGATCGCCCAGCAGTACCCGAGCTCCCGGTGACGTCCGCCGAGGCGGCGCAGAACGGAGCCGCCAACGCGTCCGGCGGGGGTGGTCATGGGCCCAGTGTGGCCCACCCGGCGGCCGGGCGGGGTGTGCCCGGACCCAGCGGGGGGTGGGTCTGGCCCCACCCCCGTTCGGCAGGTGGACGCACGGTCCGCACGCCCCCTGCTCCGTAGCGTCGAAGACACCGGAAACGCGAACGAGGAACGCGCAGGAGAGGGGAAGGACATGAGCACGATGGACATGAACGCGGCGGACACGGCCGCGAACGGGCACGCGGGTTCCACGGGGGACGGGTCGCCGAACAGGCTGCTGGCGCAGAGCCTGCTGCTGAACGTCGCCGCGCCGCTGGCCGTGTTCTACGGCCTGCGCGCCGCCGGCGTCGGCCTGTGGTGGGCGGTGGTGGCGAGCGCCGTACCGCCCACGGCGGAGGCGCTGCTGACGGTGGTGCGCGAGCGCCGCGTGGGAACGCTGGGCATCCTGGTGCTCAGCATGGTGGCCCTGGGCGCGGCGCTGTCGGCGGTGACGGGAAGCCCGCGGTTCATGTTCGCGAAGGACGGCTGGATGACGGGCGTCGTCGGGCTGGTGTTCCTGGGCACGCTGCTGCGCGGGCAGCCGGTCGTCTTCCGGCTCCTGTCGTCGGTCGCCCGCGGGAACCGGCGCGCCGAGCTGGAGCGCAACTGGCGGACGTCACCGACCTTCCGCCGCCTGATGCGGCTGCTGACCGCGGTCTGGGGCATGGGCCTGCTGCTGGACTCCGTCGTCCGGGTGGTGCTCGCCTACACCCTGCCCATCGACTCGGTGATGCTGGTGACCACGCTCCAGTACGTGGCGCTCTTCGTGGGCCTGGAGATCTTCAGCAGGCGCTACGGCCGGGCACCGTCCCGCATCGCCGCCGTCCGCGACGAGGCCGCCACGGCGGCAGCGGCGTGAGCGGCACGGGCGGCGACCGGCGGGAGAGGTCCACGGACATGGCACACGTGGTGGTGGTCACCGGGGCGGCGAGCGGGATCGGCGCGGCGGTCGCCCGGCACTTCGGCGGGCTCGGCGCGCACGTGGTCGTCGCGGACGTCGACGAGGCGGGCGGCACGGCCGTGGCGCGGGAGGTGGACGGCCTGTTCGTCCGCACCGACACCACGCGGGAGGCCGACAACCTCGCACTGATCGCCGCCGCCGTGGCGGCCTACGGCGGGCTGGACGTGGTGCACCTGAACGCCGGGATCGGCGACGGCGGCGGATTCGGCGAGGACGACTACGACAGGGCGCGCCAGCACCGGGTCCTCGCGGTCAACCTGCACGGCGTGATGTACGGCCTGCACGCTGCGCTGCCCGCGCTGGCCGCGCACGGCGGGGGCTCGCTGCTGGTGACCTCCAGCATGGCCGGGGTCGGCGCGGCACCCTTCGACCCCGTCTACGCGGCGACCAAGTACGGCGTGATCGGACTGGTGCGCTCGCTCGCCCCGGCCTGGCAGGACAAGGGCGTGCGGATCAACGCCGTCTGCCCGGGCATCGTCCGCACCCCGATCCTGCGCCCGGAGGCCGTCGAGTACATCACCGCCCAGGGTCTCGCCCTGGCCGAGCCCGCCGAGATCGCGGCGTCGGTCGCCGGGATCACGGCGGGCGAGGAGACGGGACGGGCCTACGTCCTGCAAGCGGGCCGCTCTCCCGAGCCGGTGGCCTTCCCGAAACTGGAACTGGCCCGGGCCGACGGCTGACCGGGGCCGAGGGCTGACCCGGGCCGAGGGCTGACCCGGGCCGAGGGCTGACCCCGGCCCGCGGCCGGGCGCGTACGGTCGGGCGGGTACGGCTAGGCGGGTACGGCTAGGCCTGCTTGGGCCCCGCCTGCTGCACCACCTCGAAGGACCACAGGGTGGAACCGGAAGCAGCCGGCCGGGGCCGCTCGGCGCCCTCACCACCCTGGTGCGCGGCCTTCATCGGCCCCTCCATCCAGGCCTGGAACGACTCCTCGTCCCGCCAGCGCGTGTACACGAGGTAGGTGTCGGTGCCCTCGACGGGCCGCAGCAGCTCGAACCACTCGAAGCCGTCGGAGTTCTCCACCGCGTGGGCGCGCGAGGCGAACCGCTTCTCCAGCACCTCCCGCTGCTCGGCGGGCACGGTCAGCACGTTGATTTTTACTACGCTAGGCACATGACACCTCTCGTCAAACGGGGCCCCGACTGGACCCCTGATCTGGACCATGTGCGCGCAGTGTCCTACATCCGACAGTCAAGGAAGCGTGAGGACGACTCCGCGTCGTCCCCCGAAGCACAGCGGACCAAGTGCGAGGCGCTGATCACGGCCAAGGGTTGGGACAACGCCGGTCACTTCGCTGACGTGGGAAAATCCGGCTGGGACCCCAAAGTGGTCCGCCCCGCGTTCGAAGAGATGATGTCCGCCGTTCGCGCCGGACACGTAGACGCAGTGGTTGTCTTCTCGCTGTCCCGGCTCACCCGACAGGGCGCCCTCGAAGCGATGCTGATCAACGAGGAACTTGCCAAATACGGCGTACTGCTCGTCAGCGTCGAAGAGCCCTACTTGGACACGTCTACTCCCATGGGCGTTGCGATCTTCGGCCTCATCGCTGCGCTGGCTCAGCAAGAGTCAGACCTGAAGTCGGCGTACATCACGGCGACCAAAGAGACCCTGCGCGCTGCTGGCTCCCATGTGTCCGGCATGGCCCCGTACGGCTTCCAGTCAAGCCGTGAGCCGCGCGGGGACCTGGTGGCGGTCAAGCTGGTCCCGGACCCGGCAGAGGCACCGCACGTGCGCCAGATGGTCGAGTGGGCGTTGTCCGGCGTAGCCGCGTCTGCCATTGCCCGCAGGCTGAACACAGACGGCGTGCCGACCAAAGCGGCGGACATGACAGCGCGCGTGGCCGCCCGGCGGGGCAGGGGCATAAGTGAGCCGCTGGAGCGCACTGCGTGGGTGTCCTCGACCGTGCTGCGCATCCTGCGTGACCCTCGCCTTGCTGGCTATGCCGCTGAACGCCAGGACACCAAGCGAGTCATTCTGCGCGACGCTTCCGGCGCTCCCCTGATAGCACACGAGGGCATCGTTCCCGCAGACGACTGGTGGCGCCTTCAGGATGTTCTAGACGGCCGTACGCCGCAGGTTGTGAGGCAGGCTGGCCGGTCTGTGCCGTCGCTGCTCGGCGGGGCAGGGATGCTGTTCTGTGGGGTGTGCGGATCGTCCATGGTGACCGACCGACGCAACGGCAAGCAGCTCTACCGGTGCAACCGGGCCCAGTCCGGCGCTGTGCCGGGACATGGTGGCCTGGCCATCAACATGGAGGCCGCCGACGATGTGGTCGCCCGCACCGTGTGGTCGCGCCTGACTGCGCTGGACCCCGAGGACCGTGAAGACCTGGAATGGCTTGAGGAGGCAGCGCGCCGATTCGCTGCCCAGGCAGACACGGGCGAACGGCAGGCCGAACTAGCCGCCGCACGAGCCGAGTTGGAGCACGTACGGGAAGCCCTCCGCACGCTGTACGCCGACCGGCAGGCAGGGCTGTACGCCGGGGCGACCGGCACGGCCATGTTCGCTGAATCCGTCGAGCGGCTGACTGCCCATGAGGCTCGCGTGAGTGAGCGCGTAGCTGAGCTGGGGCGGGATGAGAGCGGCACCGTGGTCATCCCCTCGGAGTGGACGGCCTCGGAGGGTGACCCCATCGGGCCGGAATCGACGTGGGGCAGTTGGGACCTGGAGCAGCGACGTAGCTTCCTGGCTTTCTTCCTCGACCGCATCACCATCGCTAAGTCCGTCGGCCGTGGCCGGAACGCGAACACGGAGGATCGGGTGACTGTGCACTGGGCAGAAGCACCAGCCAAGTAGGCGCCTGAGCGCCGTTCACGGCCCGTTGTCGGTAATCCCCGGCGGCGGGCCGTTGGGCGCTCCGGGGATGCGGGTGCCCTCCTGGGGTGCCGCCGGCGGCTATGTCTAGAGTCAGGCATGGTGTCGCACTTCGGTTCGCGTTTCGTCGGCGGTATGACGAAGTGTCGTCCGGCAAGAACGCCGACCGTGCCGGGCTGCTCGCTGCTCTCGACTACATGCGTGAGGGCGACACCCTCACCGTCTGGAAGCTGGACCGGTTGGGCCGTTCCACGAAGGACGTGCTCACGATCGCTGAGGATCTGCACGCCCGGGGGATCGCGCTTCGGATTCTGACGGGCACGCTGGCCGGTAGCTACTCCCCGAGGGGTGAGGGCAAGTTCTTCTTCACGATGATGGTCGCCTTTGCTGAGCTTGAGCGAGACATGGTTGCGTCCAGAGAAGTGGTGTACGGGTTCGACCTGATCCGGGGGTTTGCTCCCGCGTCGGGGTGACGCCCGCATAGATGAACGGCCACCGGCTGATCTTCGAGATGTCGAGTCACGAAGGAGATCAGCACGATGACCGCACCGGACAGTCTGCCCCTGCATGCGCTCGCGGAGGACAACCTCGCCGCGGAGAGTCCCGATCTGCTGCGCGCGATGGTCAAGACGTTCGCCGACGCGCTCATGTCCGCCGAGGCCGATGCCCTCTGCAATGCTGAATACGGGCAGGTCAGCGACGAGCGAGTCAACCACCGCAACGGATATCGCCCTCGCGAGTGGGACACCCGTGCGGGCACCGTCGAACTCGCCGTTCCCAAGCTGCGTCAGGGCAGTTACTTCCCGCACTGGCTGCTGGAGCGTCGCCGCCGGGCCGAACTGGCCCTCATCAGCGTGGTCGCCACCGC
>NZ_MLYO01000080.1 GCF_001866665.1 Streptomyces monashensis
TAACGCTCGGAGGGGGGTTTGTTGGTGTGTCGAGTGCTTGCTGGCCTGGGGTGTTGTGGGTTCGCTGAGAAGTCGAGTGGGCGGTTGGGTCGGGGTGGGCGGGGGTTTGAGCTGGGGTTATGCGTTCTGTGTGGAGCGTGGCGGGGTGGGTTGTAGGTAGCTCTCGCGTGTAATGGTCTGGTTGGTGTTTTTGCTGGTCAGGGCTGTTCGTGCTGGTGGGGTCGGGGTTATCGGGTTCGGGTGCGGGGGCGGTGGTGGGTTTCGGCGAGGTGGTCGAGTCGTACCGCGTCGAGGGCGGCTTTGGTGATGCGTTCGGTGCCGTCGTGGATGGCGGTGATGGCGGCTTGGCGGATGAGTCGGGTGAGGGATCCGATACGGCCGGCGGTGCGCTGGTGGAGGTAGGGGGCGTGACGGGGGAGGGTGCCGGGCTTGTGCTGGTGGAGGTCTAGGGCGTTCTCGATGTCGGTGATGACGTCGCGGAACGGTTCGCGGGTGCCGTGTCGGGCGGGGAGGGGGCCGCAGTCGATGAGGGTGGCGCGTCCGGCGAGTTGGGCGCCGCGGGTGCCGGTGAACAGGGGGGTGTCGGTGACGTTGATGCCGGCGTAGACGAAGGTGGCGGGCAGGCGTTCGGTGAGGTCTTTGATCAGGTCGGCGGTCTGGGCGCCGGTGGTGGTGCGGGGGTTGAGGCGGTGGATTTCGTCGATGAGGACGAGTTGGACGCCGGCGGCGGTGTAGGTGTGGCAGACGGCGTCGGTGATCTGTGTCTGGGTCATGCGGGTGGTTGTGGGGATGCCGAGGTAGCGGGCGAACTCGGTGATGAGGGTTTTCGCGGTGGCGCCGGGCGGGACGAGGACGTACGCCACGGGTGTCGCGGCGTGGTCTGATCCGGGCGGTGCGGGGTTTTTGCGGGCGTGGGCGAGGTGGCAGGAGCGGCCGACGTTCAGCAGGGCGGTGGTTTTCCCGGCTGCGGCGGGTCCGGTGACGATGAGGGAGGGCCGGGCGGTGGTCTGCTGGTGACGGCCGAGGATCATCAGGGTGCGGACCTGGGCGGCGAGTTGGCTGAGGGCGGGGGTGCGGATCGTGACGAACGCGGAATGGTAGGCAAGGCGTTCCTCGGTGCTGCGGGGCGCCTCGCCGGGACGGGGCGGGGCGGGCGGGTCGGTGGTGGCGAAACGCTGCCAGCCCTGCCAGGTGGTCAGGGGCCAGGACGGCTCGGCCGTGTTGCCGTTGCCCGCGTCGGCGGGTGCGCTGCCCGGGTGATGCGCTGCGGGGTGGCGGCGCGGGTTCACCACTTGTCGGCCTCCTCGTGTGCGTCGTAGAGCCCGAATCCGGTGGCCGCAGCGGGGTGGGTGCCGTCGTCGGGGAGGTCGTCGAGGTCGTCGATGCTGTCGTCCTCGTCGTGTGGTGCCGGTTCGCCGGTGGCGGGTCCGGTGTCGTGTTGCGGATGCCGTGCGGCGGGGACCGGCAGCGTGGTGGCGCGGGCGAGGAGAGCTTGTTCCGTTTTGGTGGCGTGGCCGCTGTGGACGCGGCGCATGAGTTGGTCGAGGGCATCGGCCAGGCCGGCTTCGACGTGTTCGGCCTCGCCATAGGTGCTGTGCTGGGCATGGGTGCGGATGTGCTGCCAGACGTGGTCGTTGAACGGCTGGTGGATGTAGTCGCGGTGGATCCACGGGATTTCGGTGAGGTCGCCGTCGGTGAGGCGGATCCAGATCTGGCGCACGTCGTGGGGGTTGTAGTGGATCTCCCATTTCCCGCCCCGGCCGGCGACGGGGGAGGGCTGGCCGCGGTAGGGGGCGAGAAGGTCCGCGTCGTAGGTGCGGTGGTGGATGGTGATGCCGGCAGGGGTGATGGCCTGCCAGCGCACGGGCAGCAGTTCGAGGTAGTCGCGGCCGGTCAGCGGGACGGGCACGTGTCCGGCGACGGCGACCAGCGCGGCCCACATCTGGTTCGGGGTGAGCGCTTTGCGGGGCATCAGCGGGTGGCGCAGGCCTTCGTGGGGCCGGTGGTGGTAGTGCACCAGCCACTCATCAAGGAGGTCCTGCAGCTGGGCGACGCTGTAGCAGGCGTCTTTCTCGGTGTCGGGGCCGCGGCGGGTGACGTCGGAGCCGGTGTAGCCGGGCAGGTGCTGGCAGAACAGGGCGTTGATGGTGCCGAAGGTCCGCTCGACGATGCCTTTGGCGGTGGGGGCGTGGGGCGGGGCGGGCTGGACGCTGATGCCGAGGTGCTCGCAGGCGGCGGTGAACGCGGCGGAGACGAAGACTTTGCCGCGGTCGACGACGATCGTCTCGGGCAGGGCGACGGGCCTGGCCGCCGCGTCGGCCAGGCGCTCGTCCAGCGCGGCCAGCTGCCGGTGGGGGAGGGCAGGAGCGTGGTCCATGCGCAGGATGTCCGGCCAGGTGGGCCGGGCGGGGTGGGGGACGGCCATCTCCGCGAGCAGCAGGGCGGCGTCGACGGCCTTGGTCGCGCTCGGGCACAGCACGGCGGCGAGGATGGCGCGGGTGGCGACGTCGACGGCGATGGTGAGTTCGGGCCGGGCCAGGCGCCCGTCGTCGAAGAGGGCGAGGACGTCCAGGCGGGTGGTGTCGACCTGGACCTGTTCGCCGGGCCGCAGCGCCGTGGCGGGGGTGAAGGCCCGCCCGTCGACGCTGGCCGGCACCTGCCTCACGGGCCCGGTGGGCAGTTCACCGGGCCGGGCCAGAGCGGTGACCAGACGGTACAGCGTGGCCTGGGACGGCGTGGGCACCGTGCCGGGGCCGTGCCGGTCCTGAAGGATCTGGTTGATGAGGGGGAACAGGCCGTTGATGGTGCCCTTGGAGCGGCCGCGGCGGCGGCGCAGCGCTTCGCGGACGGCGGCGACGACCCGTTCGTCGGAACGCCCGGTGGGGCTGGAGGCACGGGTGGTGCGGTGGTCGAGGAGCCCCCACAGGCCTTGTTTGCGGTAGGCCAGGCGCATGCGCTGCACCGTGGTGCGCGACACCCGGCCGAAGCCCAGCGCGGTCAGCTCCTGGGCTTTGGCCTGCTCCCGCTCGGCCAGCGTGTGCCGCTCGGGGTCGTACTGCGGCCGCACCGCTCCTTCGCTGCAGGGGCCGCCGGGTAGCCCGCATTCGACTTCCCTTACGTGCCGCTGCCAGGCCAGCGCTTTCTCACGTGCCGCAGTGGGGGCGGTCTCGAACAGCCCCCATTGCGGGGCCGTCTGCGGTACTTCGGCGCCGATGACGGTGAAGCCGGGGTCGGCGAACAGGTGCCCGGCGAGCACGGCCACACCACCGCCGTCCGGGCCGACGAGGTGGATGTCCTGCCCCGACAGGGCGACCACCTGCCACTTCACGCCACGGAACCGGACGTGAGCACCGACCTTCACAGTCGGCCGGGCATTGCGCCGCGCGGTCACCCGGCATCCTCCCTCTCGGGGTTGCTCCAGCCCTGCGGGCCGACGGGGACGCGTTCGTGTAGCGGCGCGTCCAGGCAGGCGGTCAGCTGGCCGTGCCACAGGGCGTGGAAGACGCAGGGGAGGACCTCGACCGGGTCGCCGACCGCTTCGGTGCCCTCGATCAGCGGTCGCGGCCGTGTGAACGCCTCGACGACCGCCGCCATCAGGCCAAGGCGGCCGGCGTTGCGGGGGTGGCGGTAGCCGGCCAGCCATTTCAGGTTGGCGGCCAGAACGTCGTCGAGCGGTGCCAGGCGCCGGTAGGTCCAGCCGATGTGCGCGCACGCTTCCGCGACGGCTTGGGCGGCGCCCCGGGCGCGTTCGCCGCCGGCGTCTTGGTGGCTGGGGCAGTCGGCGAGCAGCGCGGTGCCGTCGGCACGCCGGGCGAAGAGCTGCGGCACCCAGGAACGCACCTGCCTGCGGGGATCACGCCACAGCAGCCGCACCGGCCGCCCCGCCAGGCCCGTCACGTCCGGGTCGCGGTCCAGGACCATCAGCTGGACGCGCATCGCGTTCGACCCCGCGGCCACGTGCCGCCCGGTGGTCGCCGACCACCACAGGCCCGGCCCCCAGCGCCGCCCCGGGACCACCGGGAAAGCCGACACCGGCGGCAAGTCCTCGAACGCCACGGTCATGGCGGCATCCGCCCACCGCTGCTGCACCGCCTGCCCCACTGGGTCGAGGAACACCGCCTCGAACCCACCGCCCTGCTCCACGGCCGCTCGCCCTGGCCGGCTCCGGTGCCGGGCCGCTCCTGTGCTGGTCACCCGCGCCAGCCAAGCCGCTCCTGCCAGCGCATACCGCTGTTTCCAGTATTTCTGCCACGAACGAGTGCCGTATCAGCTAGCAGCCCATCCGCCCCTGGCGCATCGTTCTCAGCCGCTGTCTTCCTGCCCGCCAGGGGTCAGCATCTCCCGGAGCACCTCGACGGGCATGTTCACCCACCGGGCCACCTCTTGAAGGGGCACCCCGCCGTTCACCGCCGCCACCGCGGTCCGTTTCCAGGCGTTCTCGATCAGACCTGCACTGTGACTGAGACCGCGCAGCACCCGCCGGGCGACGTCGGCGGTCGGACCGGTCTGCACGCCGCGCAGCTGTAGCAACTGCTCCTCGGCGCTGTCGATAGCGCTTGTGATCAGCATGCGCTGCTCGGCGGGTACCGCAGCCCGCCACATCGTCCCCGAACCGGGTGCCTTCTTCTCCTTGCCCAGCACCCGCAGCTGGCCGGCCATGGTTGCGGCCTGGTGTTCCTGCCGCAGCCACCACGGGTCGTTGTCGTACCCGTGCGGCCCGCCGGTGCCGCGGCGAAGGCGGATGACGCTGCCCATCCACGCGATGAGCGGCCCGCCGTGGTCCGTCGCGGCCAGTGGCCCCAGCCACGCACGCCCCACCCGCTCACCGAGCCTGCGGCAGAACCTCCCGTCGGCGGGCAGCGCCCGCGGCCGCCCGGCGCCGCTGTCGAGCCACGCCAGCTGGGCCATGGCCGGGTCCAGCAGCGCGTCGGCGACGGCCACCACCTCGGGGAAGACGACCGCGTCCCGCCCCACGATCCGCCACCGCTCCAAATCCGTCCCGGCGTTGCCGCCCGCGACCTGGTGCAGGCGCCGCGGCCAGATCGTCTCCCGCTGCCAGTTGAAGGCGTGCTCCCACCACCGGGCGACGACCGCGTGCGCCAGTGCGAACACCTTCTCCGGCTCTGCTCCGGCCCGTACGGCCCGCCGCGCCACCCCGGTCCACCGCCGCTGCGCCGTGGTCACTTCTGGCAGGTGCCGCACGTCCAGATACTCGTGGGGCTGGTCGGCGTCCGCGTCCAGGAGCCACCGCCCGTGCCGGATACACACCCGTTCCCACCGCGGGGCGTACCGCACCACCCGCACGACCGTCCCCGTACGCTGGGCGGCACACAGGCGGCAGCCGAATGCCACCGGTCCGACGACCGCGCCGCCGATCCGCCACGCCGCCTCCGGCGCTCCGTCTTCTTCGGCGGGCAGCTTGGCGTCCTCCCGCGCCCAGGACGGCAGCGCCCGCGCCAGCACGTCTTCCTTGACGCCGCACAGGCCTGCCAGGAGCTGCCGTCCGGCTGCGTTCAGCAGCACCTCGGCGTCGGCTCGCGCGCCCCCGCCGTCGTGCCCGGGCTGGTAGTTGCGCCAGTGCCAGCAGGACCGCAACGCCTTTGCTTCCAGCCCGTAGCGGCTCGCGATGCGGCAGATCAGCGACGAGGTCGTCTCTCCCCGCAGGGGAGCGGTCCGCAGTAGGCCGGGGTGGGTCACTCCATCACGGTCTCGTGTTCGCCGTCCCGGACGGGCGCTTTCGCAACGGATGCTCAGCGGATCAAGCAAGGCGGCGGTCGTGGTGTCGGCCCGTTCTCACGACGCCCTGGCCTCGCCTCCTTTCCCGGGGCCGTCACTCCTACTCAACGAGGCCCTTCCCGGCCCCAGACCGACTCTTCCGTCCCTTCTGCTCCCCATGTGACCTGCGAAGACGATGCGACGGGCGGGGAAGCCGGGGGAGTTGGGAAAAAATCTTGGTCTCCGGCATCCGGATCTGGCCTCCGGCGGCGTGTAAGCAAGTGAAGGCCCCCGGGCCTTCACCAACGAGTTCGTCTCTACTGGGAGGCCTGGTCGATGACTTGGTCGTACTGGGCAGGAGCGGGCGGGGTTCCCCTGCTGCTCCTGCTGTTCTCCGTGATGCGCCGCACCCGGGGCATCACGGAGATGCTTGTGAAGGCGCATATCGAGACCCGGGCGGAGCGCGAGCAGCGCGCCACCATGGTGGCGATGGCGCAGGCGCTGCCCGACGGCGGCGCCGCCGCCCGTTTCGAGCAGGGCCGCCCGGCCTGGCTGTTCCGCAAGGACATGGCCGACCCGGCCGGTCACCGGGCCATCGCCACGCGGGAGGCTGCGTGAGCGAGGCCGCACCGGGAGCGGACTTCGAGTCCTTCGTCCTCGAGACCATCGAGGCGTTCTCCCGACTGGCCCGGGTCGAGGCGGGTGACCTGCACAGCGCAGAAGACGCTGTGCAGGACGTCTACCTGAACATGTACCGGCGGTGGGCGACGATCTCTGCACAGGAGGGGTCGCTCACCGCGTACGGCCGCATCGCAGTGAAACGGGCGGTCATCGACCAGTTCCGTCGACACAAGCGGATGGTCACGGTACCGGTTCATGAACTGCCCGAAATGGAATCAGGCATCGGCATCCCCGAGGCCGCCTACGAAATAATTAAGGAAGGAATCGGAGAACTCGTCTCCAGCCTTCCTGAACGGCAGCGCGAGGTCATCACCCTGTGTGTTCTGCAGGACCTCAGCCCTGCAGTGGTTGCGCAGCGCCTCCAGATAAAGGAGGAGTCGGTGAAGCGCTACATCAAAGCCGCCGCCAACAACCTGAAGAAGTCCATCAACGAGCACAGCGAGGAGGCCACCGCATGACATACCTGTCCGCTTGGACGCGCCAGCCCGAGGAGCGGGGAACCATCCGGCTCCTCGCCCTCTGGCTCCTGCTCGAAGGATCTGAGCAGGCATTTTCCAAGGGTTCTCGGATCGGCGAGGACCCTGTCCAGGCGGAGGGGGGCCAGCCTGCGGGCTGGCCCCCGGCCCCCGCCCCCTGCCTGGAAGACCACGGAAACGGAAACCATCGAATCGGCGTGGTCCGCGAACTACGCACTCTCCTGAAAAAGGAAGTCGATGATTCCGCGACACCGCAGGAAACACGGCGCGTAGCAGAAATCCTTGAGTTCCTGGACAGGGATAATGTAGCGCGAAGCTGGTGGGAAAGGGCAGCTCTCAAGGGTGACGAGGATGCACGGGACTATCTTCATATCCTCGATGCTGAGAGCGAAGAAGAACTATCGGCATGCTGTGGGCACGGGAAAGAACATACTGAGGAAGCTTTCAGATCATTCGTGAGTGGCTTTGCATGCCGGTCAGCTGGTATTCGCGTAGCTGCAGACAGGGTCGATTGGGCTTTGGGGGAAGCCGGAGTCGGGCTGTCTGAAGCAACGCAAGCTCTCGTGCGTGAGATTGAGGACTTCCTGGCGCACTTGGACCACACCACCGGCGGGCCGCGGTGCTGACACGACAGCGCGTCACGCGCCCACAGATGGGAGAGTCTTTGTAGACCAGCCTCCATGAGGCCTTCACGTGAGAAGGCCGGACGACTCGTTGAAGTGGCGGCCCATCCCCGCGCCCGCGGGGATGGGCCGCCACTGCATTACCCAAAGCTCCGTAAGTCGACTCACGGAGTCCTTCCGCCAGCCACGACTGGATCGAGCACTCGCCACCGCATACGGAACCATCAACCCAGTCTCTGGTTGATGCGACGTCAGCTGAGGAGGCGCTACTGCGGACGTGGTACGACTACATCCACCAGCATCGAAGCGTGCTGGCCGGCTGCGCGTGCGTCGCCCACTCCGGTTTCTACCCTGCTGCCAAGCCAGAAGGGTTACCAAGCAACAACCACCGCCGGGCTCTTGCCGAGCTGTTGCTAGCCCTAGCCGCTGCCAGCCAAAGGCACATCCTGTGCTGCGCCCAGCAGCGCAGGGGATCGCACCGGTTGTCCGAAGCCTCACCAGGGCATCGGGTCCCGCAGCCGGTCACTTCATGCCGGGGGAGCGGAGGTAGGTGGCCAGGTGCTGTTGCCAATGGGTGTCCTGTTCGGGCAGCACAGCCTGGCAGATGCGGGTGAGGGTGCCGTCTGAGTGCCAGTTGAGGTAGCGGTGGCGGCAGGCTTCGAAGGGGCTCAGGGCGGCCGGGAGGCGCGTCCAGGCCTGCCGGGTGCAGGCGATGTGGATGATGGCTTCGAGGAGTTGGCGTTCGCTGCGGGGACGGCCGCCAGTGTGGGTGGGTGGTGGCAGGAGCGGGGACAGGGTCTGCCAGGCGATGTCGCTGATCCGCGGCTGCCACTGTGGCACTCCGCCGGCCAGAGCCAGCAACTCCTCGACCATGTCTTGCTGCCCCGGTTGCAACAGAGGCCTCCGGGCGGCCTGCTCAGACAGCCAGGCGATGGCGTACTCGCGATTCGGCGCGTCCGGCCACCACGCGAGATGGTGGGGGAGTCCGGACAGGCGGTGGCGGCAGGTCCACCACATCTGCTGCCAGGGGATGGGCCAGGGCGGGTTCCACCAAGGGTCGAGGGCAGTCAGTTCCCTGCCGATCCGGGTGGGCCGGCCGGCGGCTCGCTGACGCAGGCGCGCGTGAGTGAGCCATCTCCCCAAGGGGAAGCCGTCGACGACCGTGGGCTGGGAGACGGCGAGGTGGCCGTGGCGGGCGGCGTAGGCACGTGCGACGGCCAGGCTGTCCGGGGCCGGGCGCCGACGCCCTGGCCAGGCCCAAAAGCACTCCACCTCGCCTTGAGTGAGGCCGAGTTCGGCGAGCAGACTCTGCTGTCGCGGCTGCAGCTGCCGGTAGTGGGTGATCTGATGGCGCAGCCACCGCTGAAACCAGTGCGGCAGAGCGTCCAGATTGTCGCCGCCATGGACCCTCCCGTGGGCGAGGACGTGGGCGCGGGCCCGGTACCAGGCACGCTGCCAGTCGACGGGCCAGGGCGGGTTCCACCACGGATCCAATTGCTGCAGCTGTGCCGCCCGTTGTCTGGTCAGTGACGCGGCCTCGGCACGCTGGTTGGCCAGCCAGCGTCCCAGATCGAACCCTTCCGTTACCTGGCCGTCGGTATGCGGGACGGCCAGATGCCCGAACTTTGCCGCATGACGACGGGCCTGTTCCAGGCCTTCAGCGAACAACCTGGCACTTCGCTGCTCAAGGCCCCGACCGTGCCCGGCCCGCCGCGGCACCGCCCACTGCGCCTGCCACCCTCCAGCCGCCGGCGGCTTTCCCCGCCCCACCGCCTCCGGACCCGCCCCTGCACCGCAACCCGGACGAGCAATCGCATCCACAGCCTCGGCCATCAGCCGCAGACCCGCTCCCACCTCGACTGGCCGGTGCGCCGTATGCACCCACCACAGCCCGTACCGCCCCTGACGAGGAGGCAAGCCCGCCTCACGGCGCTGCTCACGGCTCACCGCTTGTGCCCAGGACACCAGCGGCCCCGTTCGCTCCTGCGCCTGAAGCTCACCCAGCCACTCCCGGCCGAGTCGTTCGCCCAGTGCGGCAGCGAACCGCTCACCGCCGCCCCGGCCGCGCACCAAAGCACCCGCGCCGTCACCGGCAACCAGCTGCCGCATCCGCGGGTCTACCAGAGCCTGCGCCATCGCCACGACCTCCGGGAACGTCACCGCATCCCGCACCAGCAGCCGCCACTGCCCAGCTCCCCAGCCCGCCGGATCCGCACACCGCCGCCGGGTAGCGGCCGCCACCTGCTCCAGCCGCCACCCCCACGCCGTCTCCCGCTCCCAAAATTCCTCCCGCTCCCACCAGGAACACACCACAGCCCGCGCCAGTGCGAACACCTCACCCGGCTCAGCGCCAGCCGCCGCACCCGCAGCCAGCGACACCCGCCCCCACCGGCGCTGAGCCCGCCCCAACTCCTTGGCCAAGGCGCTGACGTCGAGGAATTGCAGGGGATGGCCCTCGCCCACGTCCAGCAGCCACCGGCCGTGCCGCCGACACCACCGCCGCCACCGCGGCCGGTACACCCACACCGGCCCCGCACCCCCACGCCGTGCCACACACAGCCGGCAGCCGAATACAACCGGCCCCCACTCAAGCACCCCCATTCGCCACCCAACCCATCCGCGCCCCTCTCCGCTGCGGCCGGCCGGCATCTCCGCTCCCGCCTTCCAGGACGGCAACGCCCGCGCCAAATGCCCCGCCGGCACTCGGCACCAGTCGGCCAACTGCCCCTGTGCCACCTCATCGAGCAGAACCTCGCCATCGGGACGTGAACGGCCTTGATAACCGCGGTTCCTCCACCGCCACCACGCCGTCAGATCCTCGACCCGCAACCCATAGGCGGCTGCCACCCGGTGCAGGAACGACCAGGTCGTCTCCCCCGGGCAAGGCACCACACGCAGAACCGCTCCCACTCCACCCCTCCGCCCGCTGCCTGGCTTCTGCCGCAAGACCGCCGACGACACGCCAGGACGCCCTCAGACTGGAAGCGCCCAAACCAGTCTGAGGGCGCCCAGTCAGCCCGGCTGGGGACCGGCGGTCCCTTCGCCCGCAGGAGTGAGAGGAGAACCTTCCCCTCGGCATCACCCCGACAATGACCCCTTACGACCCGTGTGATGACGGCGCGTCAGCATCCACGCCAGAGCACTGCGTACTCTCATGCCGACAGCGAGGGCCCGAACGCGCAAGAAACCCCCAGAACGCCACTGCCACCGACTGGGTGGCCCCTCAGCAACGCCCACCACCATCTGCCCTGGCCCATGCCCGAAGACATGCAGGGCTGGCCCGCGCCGTTCTCCAAGCCCATCGCCTGCACATGTCGGACGGGGAACCGGGAGTCGTGCTGCTGCCGGTCCCACTGTCCGTCCGGCGCCGGTTACGCCCAGCGCATGCCGATTGCTGTCAGTTGCTCGTGCCGTTCCGGTGACAGGCTCCCTGCCCTGCTGCGTTGGTTCCCGATCCACGCCCCCAGCTTCAGGTCCTGCTCCTCCTCGTCCCTGCCATCGTCGCCGGTGATGATCCGTTCGATGTGTCCCCTGGGTACCCGAAGGTGGCCCTCACGCTCGTAGAACTGCTGGGCGGCGGTGTAGTTCATGGCCCACTTGTCGGCGTGCGTGCGGCGTGGCTTCGGCTTCTCCTCCTCGGCTGCGGGCTCGATGCCGAGGACGTGTTCGCACATCCACTGCTGCACGGCGGTGAGTCTGTCGAAGCCGAGTTGCTGCTGGCCTACCCAGCGTCCGAGGTCCTCGCCCTGGCGCACGGCCTGGCCTGGCGTGGTGGGCAGGGTGCCGCCGGCGTGCAGGTGCCGACGGACGAGGTGGAAGATGCGCTGCCACTCCACCGGCCACACGGGGCACCACGCCGGATCGATGTCCTCGAGCTGCTCGCGCCGCTGGGCCGGCAGCGTCCCGGCTCGGATGTCGGCGCGCTGGTTCTTCAGCCAGATGCCGACCTTGTGGCCCCGGTAGACGGCATCCAGCGGCGCCACGAGGTGACCGTTCTCCTGGGCCCACCCACGCGCCGCGGTGAGCCCTTCTTCCCAGGCGACGTCACGGTGTGACCAGACCATGCCCAACTGCTCCAGCTGTTGGATGCGCTCGGTGTCGAGGCGGCCTTGGGCGTAGAGCCGGCGGGCGTCGGCGATCCACTGCCCGAGCGGGAAGCCGACGAGCGAGGCCGGCCACGCCTCCCGCACTACCTTCTCGCCCTCTGGCTCGGCTTCCTGCTCCCGGCCGTCGGGAACGCGGAAGGTGAACGGCACCTTCACATCACCGTGTTCGCGGGCGTAGACGACGGAGGCCTCCACGCCGCGCCGCCAGTGTTCCTTCTCGGGGTTGAGGACGCGCAGGTTGATGAAGGCGGCCAGGGCGGCCGGGTCGCGCGGGGTGCTGAACTTCAGCAGCGCCCGCGCCGGCACCGACACCACGAGGCCGTCGTCTTCACCCTCGGCGCTCTCTTCGTCCTGGCCTCCTGTGCGGCTCTGGACGCCCTTGGAGCGGCTGGGGGCCTGCGGCATGGCCAATGCCTCCATGATGCGGGTGTCGTGCGCTCTGAGGGCTTCCAGGAGCTTGGCCAGGCCGCCGTAGGCCTTGCTGGTGAGCATGTTGTCCGCGGTTTCCCCGGGTCCGAGCAGGATCGGCACGACCAGGGAGGCGGTCTTGCCCTCGCCGGGTTGGATGCGCAGGGCGCGGCCGACGGCCTGGACGAGATCGGGCATGGACCCGCGTACGTCGGCGAAGTACACGCTGTCGCAGTTCTTGGTGTCGACGCCCTCGCCCAGGACCTTCGCCGACCCCAAAAAG
This sequence comes from Streptomyces monashensis, assembly GCF_001866665.1. Lineage (GTDB taxonomy): Bacteria > Actinomycetota > Actinomycetes > Streptomycetales > Streptomycetaceae > Streptomyces > Streptomyces monashensis. Next base: position 12,293 of record NZ_MLYO01000080.1, read on the forward strand.
CGCCTGGCCGCACCACCGCCGCCGGCGAACTCGCCCAGCACACGGCGCCGGTGGACCGCATGATGATCACCGCACAGCCAGTCCGCCCAGATGTCGCGCGGGTACAGCTCGGGGTTGTCCGCGTGCAGGCGGGCGGCGACGTCGGGGAGGCCTGCTGCGAAGGCCTCGGCTTCTTTGACCAAGTGGTGGAAGATGAGCGTCCGGCGGAATTCCTCCTCGGCCGAGGCCTTCACCAGCGCGGTCTGCAGCGCGGCGAGCCGGGCTCCACGTACCTGGTCCGACCGTGCATCCTCGCCGAGGAGCTGCGCGGCCTGAAGCTGGGCGTCGGTGATGTCGACGCACACCACCTGGTAGGGCGCGCAGATGCCCCAATTGATCGCCTCGGACAGCGTGAGGGTGTAGCAGCGCGATCCGAACGGCCCGTCCGGATCGTCCTCCATCGACGCCACCAACTCGCCCGGCACGCCCGGCTCCTGGTCGTCGTCCAGCCGCCACAGCCTCGGCGTGGCCGTCATATACAGCCGCCGCAGCGCCGGGATGCGGACGTTGTCGTGGATGACCGCCCAGGGCTTGCCGATCCGGCCCGACGTGCGGTGCGCCTCGTCCACGACGATCAGGTCCCAGCCGGGAAGGCCGGCGCCATGGGCTCGCTCGAGGGTGCCAAGTCCGAGCGAGGCGTACGTGGCGAACACCGTCACCTTGTCGAACGGCCGCACCCAGTCGACCAGCTCCTCAACCGCCGTGGTGTTCGGGAAGACCGCCTCCTCCCCGCGCAGCGAGGACACCCCGATCATCAGGCCAGTACGGCCTCCCTCACGCCACTCGGCCTCGGTCTGCGTGAGCAGGTCGAGGGAGGGCACCAGGACCAGCACACGGCCCGCCTTCAGCTCCTCCGCGCCACGCACGGCTACGAGAGTCTTGCCGGAGCCGGTCGCCATGACCACCTGCGTGCGCAGCCCGCGCTCGGGCACGGTCGAACCCGCGGGCAGCCCGAGGGCACGCAGGACCGCGTCGACGGCCTCGCGCTGGTGGGGGCGGAGAATCTTCGGCACGCTGCCGCTCCTTCGGTGCCTTGGCCACTGTCACCGGGTGACGGGATCACGGTGACGTTTTGGTGGCGCGTCTCGGGTGTGATCACTGGGTGGTGCTCCCACCAGTGTAGGTCTAGGCTTCATTTTGAAGCATGCTGGAGATGTGACTCCCGTGCCTGACACTGCGTCCATATCTGACATCCCGTCACTTCATTCCGGTCACCGTCTCATGTCGAACCCACCCCGCACCCCTACTGCTGGTGCGACTTTTGAGCTCCCGGAGCGAAGCGGAGGGAGCTTCGTCACGCCTGCGAAGCAGACGTGACGCGGTATTGCCCGCAACGCGGGCGATACGCGAGGGCGAAGCCCTCGCCGCTCCGGGAGCGGAGCGAACGGAGCGTCAATCTCCTCGCGAAGCGAGGAGATTGCGCGGACCGCGCAGCGGTCCGCTGGCGCTCACGCGGCGCGTGAGCGCAACCCCCGTGCGCAGCACGGGGGTTCGCTGTCACAGCGCGCAGCGCTGTGGGACCCGCGCCGCGCGCCCAGCCGTCGCGGTAGGCCGCCATGCGGTCCCGCACCACTTCGGGGGTGCGCCGGTCGTCCCAGCGCCGATCGGGCGCCGCTTCTTCGGGGCGTTGCTGCCGGAGTTGGGGAGCGAGGCTCGCCTGACGCACACGACGTGGTAGGTCGTCGGAAGGCCCGGAGTCGTGCGGCGGGTGGTGCGGGCGCAGGGCGGTGACCCCAGGGAGCGGG
>NZ_MLYO01000081.1 GCF_001866665.1 Streptomyces monashensis
AGCGGCGAGCCGGTCCCTGGCCTCCTCAGGGATACGAACGTTCGCGTCAGGCATCTCCAGACTCCTCTCCTCTCCCCCAGGGTACGGGTACGTACCCGTAGTCGTGTCGTCCCCGTACAGTCAAAGCGTCGCCGACGACCGGCTCCCCTCCCCTGAAGGCTCACACGGCGCTGGAGCCCCGCGAGGCGAGAGGATCACTCAAGGCACGCCGTCCTCAGCCGCCTGACGCAGCGCCTCCCCGCACGTGGGTGCCGTCCCGGCGAGCGTTCGGCGAGGATGACCAGCGCGTGGCGCACTTCCTTCCGGCGAAGGCGAAGGCCACCACCAGCGTCAAGGTCATCGGCAGTATGACCGTCACGACGGGCCGTGAGTACACGCCCGACATCAGCAAGAACAAGTTCAGCAAGGACAAGTACGGTCACCTGCAGGACGGTTCGTGGGGCTACAAGATCACCTGGGCGCGGTACTGCTCGAATGCCGCGGAACTCGCCCGGAACCGCTGGTACCACCGGCTTGCCGCCCTCGATCGGGCCGCACTCGGAGAACCCCGGCCACCGCCGCGCCTCCGCGAACCGCGCCTCCAAGTGCCTCTTCGAGGTTCCATCTCCGGGATATCCGTCCGGCACTCGCCCACCTACCGGGCTTCCGCGCCGCCGACGCCCTCGCCGTGTTGTGGACGGCGGGGGGGCTACGGCCGTCGGCGGTGGGGCGGGCCGATGAGCCGGGGGTCGCGGCGATCAGGCAGGTGCTGAGGGCAACGGGAGCGGTCCACGGGCAGGCGGTACACGCGCGTGTGCGGCGCAGCGTGCGGCGACCGCGACCCGCCCGACGCAGCCGCCAGTGGCCGGGGGACGCGGTTCAAACGTTCGGGCGACCGACCGGTAATCGGGTTGAACCCGTGCTGGTGGGCGGAGAGACTTGCGCGGTGATCTCGAAGCTGTCCCCCCGCAATCTGACCTGGGAAGAGGTGGATCCCGCCCGTCATCCGTTCGACGGAGAATCGGCGGCGCAGGTGGTGAGATCGCTCAGGCCGGCCGGGCGGGTGCCCCGACGCCCCGACGTACCGCCGGGTGACCGGGCCCTGCACGAGTGGAGCTGGGACGAGGCCAGACCCTGGTCCGACGCCATGACGTACGCCCTGGCCGAGCACTACGGCCCCTGGGTCGCAGGCTGGCGGTGGGCGCACGACGAAGGGGACTTCGACGGGGGGCCGGTCGGCAGCTGGTGCTGCCCCCAGCACTCGGTCACCACCCCGGCCGAGACCCTCGATCGCGTGACCGCGGCGCTGCGCGAGTGGCGCGCGTGGCTGGAGAGCCTGGCCACACGATTCGAGGCCTACCCGCTGGACCTGGCCGACATCGACGACCAGCGGATCTTGTGGGACCGCACCGCCCACAACCTGATCCTGCACGTCACCGACCGCACCGGCTGCGGCAGCGCCTGGTACGGGCACTGCCATCAGGTACTCAGCTGGTTCCTCACCCGCTGGGGCGTCGCGGCCGACGACGCCGAGTTCCTGGTGGACCGGGCGATCGGCGGCCGGTTCAAGAGCTGGACCGGCCCCGACCCGGTACTGGTCGAGGACATCGCCGAGCGGCTCGCGGCCTCCGTGCGGCCGCACGCGGACGCCCGGGCCGCCGAGTCGCCGCTGCCCGACCACCTGGAGCGCTGGCTCGCGGTGCGGGAAGCCGTGCCGTGGCAGGAGGCCCAGAACAGCACCGGTGACGGACCGGTGACGCCGTCCCGCGACGGAGCGGCGGAGGAGATCCGCACCTTCGACGCAATCCTGGACCCCGCCCGCGGACAGGGTCTGCTCGCCGCCCTGGAGCTGATGCGGGCCGACGCCGCGCGCGGCGCCCGGCTCGACTTCGACCTGATCCAGGGCTGGCAGCGACACGTCCTGGGTACGCCCGGGCCACCACCGTTGCGCACCCTGGCCGCCTTCGCCAAGGGGGGCCGGGAACGGTACGGCATCGGCCCGGACACCCAGGCCCGCCTCGACGCCTGCCTGGCCGAGAGCGCAAAGGACACCGCCCGGCCCCTCCCGCTGACCGCCCGGGCCGCACGCGCGTTCCTCGACGTCTGTTTCTTCCACCCCTTCGACGACGGCAACGGCCGCTCCGCCCTCCTCACCCTCCTCTTCGTCCTGGCCCGCGAGGGTGTCGCGCTCGATTGCGTGCGACTGCTGCGCCGTGTCTCCTTCCAGGCCGACGAGCCGCAGGACGCGCTGACCCTCGCCCGCTACGTCGACCTCCACCTGCGCGAGACCCGGCGAAGGACCACCGACCCGGCCGCCTGAACGGCCCGCGGCCGCGTCCCGCTCCGACCGGTGACCCCAGCCGCTACGTCCCACCCGGCCCGGCGACCCGCGCTCGGCGGGCGTCGATCCGAGGTCGTCGATCCGATACGGCGCGCAAGGCTCCTTGCGGTGACACGATCGATGTTATGAACACCAATACGGACTGGGCCTACCGGGTGTTCGAGCCGCACGGCTCCGAGGGCTGGCTCCCGTACGGCAGCGACCCCGAACAATGGCACGGCGTGATAACCGCCGCCGACACGGACGAGGGCGCCAAGCACGCCATCAGCCGCATCGTCGCCGACCTCATGACCGAGTGGGAGAGGACCGGCCTCCACCACGCGATGCACGTGCGTGTCTTCCTCTGGCACGACGAGGCGGGCGAGACGGACGATGCGGACTTCGTCGTGGAGGTCCGGCCCCGCTCGGACTTCGACGCACCATGACGGATCAGGACGCTCGGCAGCCGAAATCCACGCCGCTGTCGCCGCAACACGCGCCTCCTCGGGGAGGAGCGCGGACTACCCTCGATGAGGGCCGCAAGCAGTTACGGCACTCAGATCGCCGACGTGAAGGACGGGTCACCGGTTCCGTTGCCCTGTGCAGAACCCGGTCTCGGCGCCGATGTGGCCCTTGCGCGGCGCAAACTCGTCCACCCCGAGCACCCGGGGTGTGACCCTCTCGGGGCCTTTCAGGCGGCGGATCAGCCGTAACAGGGTCGAGCGGCTCACCTTGGCGGCCAGCACCTGGCCCAGATGGGAACCGGCCCGGCCGGCCGCCATCACCGCCACCCGGTCCAGCACCGCCTGCATCCCGGCGCCACGCCTGCCATGCCGGAACGTCAGTCCGTCGACCTGCTCCGCGAACGTCGCCTGCGCGCAGTCCTGTTGAGCGCAGCGGAACCGCCGGACCCGTAAGTCGATCAGCGCCGGACACCCGCGGAACGCGCTGTCGGCAAGCCGGCGGACGTACCGGCTGTGCACCCGGACCGACGCCGTTCCGCACACTGGACACGCAACCCGTTCCGCGGCCGTCCGGGCCCGCACGACCACCAACTCGTCGTCGAACACGACGCATCAGCCACGGCCGTTCATGATCGCGGCAGGGACCGGGCGCTGATGTCCGGCCTGGCAGCGGCGCCGGCCGGGGCTGGGGGAGGTTGTCCGTTATCAGTCCGAGGGTGAACTCGAACCGGTCGTGTCCGGTGCCAGAGGTGAGCTCAGCGGCGTAACGCCGGGTCTGCGGAAACATGTCGGCCGGCAGCGCGGTGAACCGGCGGATCAGCTCCTCGCGGCCAAGGACCGATTCCAGTAACGCTCCCTGACATCCATGACTACGTGCGCTGGGCCATGCTCCTCCCGCCGAACGGCTCTCTCGGCACCTTGACGGCGCAGGAGGCCGCACTGTCCAGGATGAAAGGCTGGCACCCGGAGCTGCAGGCGCTCATCGAACAGGCCTACCCGGACACCAGCACCCTGCTGTCCATCGGGGTGGTCGAGCCAGGTGAGCGCTGGGCACCCGGTCCGGTCACGCTGCTCGGTGACGCCATCCACGCCACCTCTCCGACCGGCGGCAACGGCGCGAACACCGCCCTGCGCGATGCCGACCTGCTGGGCCGCTGCCTGATCGAGGCCACCGAGGGCCGTCAAGATCTTTTCACCGCAGTCGACAGCTACGAGCGGCAGATGTTCGAGTACGGGGGCGAGGCCGTGCGCCACAGCCTCGCTGCGCCGAGCACGTGCGCCGACTGGGCCGGTCGGGTGAATCACGGGCCCGCCATGCGTCCGTTCGCAGCAGTCGGGCAGGCATACGAGCACGGGTTCCCGCGAGGAAGGGATTGCGCTGTGCGTCGTGCTCTGATCGTCGTCGATGTGCAGAAGGACTTCTGCGAGGGCGGCAGCGTCCCGGTGAAGGGCGGCGCCGACCGGGCCCGCGCCATCGCCGAGATGGTCCAACGCTCCGCCGGCAGCAAGTACGCGCACATCGTCGCCACCCGCGACCACCACATCGATCCCGGCGCCCACTTCTCCGACCACCCGGACTACCAGAACTCCTTCCCCGTGCACTGCGTGGCCGGGAGCGAGGGCAGCACCTTCCACCCGCACTTCGCGCAGACCGCCGCCTCCGGTGCCGTCGACGAGGTCTTCTACAAGGGTGCGCACTCCGCTTCGAAGAGCGGCTTCGAGGGCTCGGCCGAGGACGGCACGTCCCTGGCCGTATGGCTTCGCGCGCGCAGCGTCGGCGCCGTCGACGTCGTCGGCATCGCCACCGACCACTGCGTGAAGGCCACCGCGCTGGACGGTGCGAAAGCCGGCTTCGCCGTACGGGTTCTGCTCAACTACACCGCTGGTGTCGCCACCGACACCACGGACCACGCCATCGAGGAGCTACGCCAGGCCGGCGTCACACTCACCGGCAAACCCGTCGTCCTCGACGGCTGACCTCTGCGGGTCTCCCGGGGGGAGGGTCGCTCAGGGTTCTGCGACACCGTGTGGCATCGGAACGGCGGCGCAGCCTGGCCACGGACGCCGGGCCTTTTAGCGCCTGGCGCCGCCGGAATTCGCCAGTTCTACCTCGTTACCGCGCCGTCGACGGGGGTGTGACCGGGACCTATTGGAGTCGGCTCGACGGGCTGGCCGGCATTCGATCGCGCTTGGCACGGGTCTGGGCCGGCAGCGGCAGCGCCCAGGAGTAGAGCTCTGGGTCGAAGGCGTGCAGGCGCTTGACGAGCCTGCCCGTCGACCAGGGCCAGCAGAAGGTGTTGATGCCCGGGAGGCCGAAGTAGTAGCCGGTGCCGCCGGCAGCGTTGTAGACGGTGTTGCGCAGTGCCTTGTGCAGGGCCTGCTGGTGGGCTGCTTCCGCCTCGGGCTTGACATCCAGTGCGGTCGCTCCGCTGGTGCGCAGGTGGTTGAGGGCGGTGGTGATGTAGCGGAGTTGGGCTTCGAGGACGGTGGGGACGGCGGTGGTGCCGGTGAGGAGATTCGGGCCGATGAGCAGGAAGAGGTTGGGGTATCCGCTGACGCTGGTGCCGAGGTAGGCACGGCGGTTGTCGGCCCAGGCCTGGGCCAATGAGCCGTCGGTGCCGTGCAGATGGGGGGCCAGGGGGATGTCGCCGATGTGGTATCCGGTCGCGAGGACGATGATGTCGGCGTGGGTGCGGGTGCCGTCGGCGCCGATGACGTCGGAGCCCTCCACGGTGGTCACGCGGGTGGGGTGCAGCCGCACGTTGGGCCGGGTGAGGGCGGGGTAGTAGGTGGCCGAGGTGATCAGACGGCGGCCGCCGAGGCGGTAGTCAGGAGTAAGGGCCCGGCGCAGGGCTCGATCCCGTACCGACGTACGCAGGTGGAGGCGGGCCAGGGACTCCAAGGGCCGCAGCAGGTGGGGGTGACGCAGGGGTACGCCGATGGCTTCCTGGGTCCAGTGGTGCAGTCCGCGTAGTGCACGGCGTGTTGCCGGGTGGTGTTCGAAGAAGCGGTGGAGACCCGGAGGGAGAGGGTAGTCGGGTTTCGGGAGTACCCACTGTGGTGTGCTCTGGAAGACGTCGACATGAGCCGCCTTCGGCTGGATCTCGGGCAGGAACTGGACGGTGGACGCTCCGGTGCCCACCACTGCGACGCGCCGTCCGGTCAGGTCGACTTCGTGGTTCCACCGGGCGGAGTGGAAGGCGGTGCCGGGGAAGGTGCTGAGGCCGGGGATGTCGGGATGGCGGGGGCGATGCCAGGGGCCGGTGGCGACGATCACGGCGCGGGCGGTGTATGTGCCCGTTGTGGTCTGTAGGTTCCAGCGGTGCGCTCCCGGCTGCCAGCGGATGCTCAGCACCTCGGTGCCGTAGCGGATCGACTTGTCCACGCCGTGCGTTGCCGCGGTGGTGTCGAGGTAGTCGAGGATCTCGGACCGGTCGGCGAAGCCCCGGCTCCACGAGTGAGGTGCGAAGGAGTATTCGTAGAGGACCGACGGTACGTCGCAGCCGCATCCGGGATAGGTGTTGTCGCGCCAAGTCCCGCCGAGGCGATGGGACTTCTCCAGCACAACGACGTTGTCGAAGCCGGCCCGGCGCAGCGCGATCACGGCGGCCACGCCGGAGAGGCCGGCCCCGATGACGACGACTTCCGCTTCATGGCGATGGTTGTCCATACTGGCGTCGGCCATCGGTCCCCCGTCTGGCTCGTGAGCGTCCCGGCGCTGATGCCGAACCGCTCCAACTGTTTACCCAGAGCGACCGATCGTAGTGTTATCCGTGATCGTTCATGGTGATACGACCGCTGGATACCTCATATGAGTGATCTTGCCGGGTGGGCTGAATTCGGTGCGATTGCCTGTGTTTGGCTGCCGGCCATGACGATGAGGGACGAACTGCCCACGTCTCGTGGTCGACACGCCGCCGTTGACGAGCCGGGACGGCATCTGCCCTACCCCAGTGGCTGGTTCTGCCTGGCGCGGTCACGAGAACTGGCCCCCGGCAGTGTCCTGACCCGCCGCTTCATGGACGAGGACGTCGTTCTTTACCGCACCCGCGACGGCCGGCCCCGCGCAGTGCATCCCTACTGCCCACACCTGGGTGCTCATCTCGGGGCGGGCGGCACCGTGCATGGCCAGAACCTGGTGTGCCCCTTCCACCGCTTCGCCTTCGCCCCCGACGGCACCTGCGTCGGCACGCCCGACGGCCCGCCACCGCGCGCCCGCCTGCAGCACCACACCATCAGCGAGCACAACGGCTTCCTCTTCGCCTGGTACGAACCGGACGGCGCTCCACCCGGCTGGGAAGTCCCCGGCACCGCCCAGGCCGGGGTCGTTCCGACGGCAGCCTGGAGCACGGAAGTGCACACCTACGCCCAGGAGATCATCGAGAACGCCCTCGACTACCGGCATCTGCCCGTCCTGCACCACGTGGCCATGCAGGAACTCGACCCGCCGGCGACCCAAGGCCCGCTCCTGCGCATGCGTCTGCGACTCGGGCCGGACCGGCCTCCCGCCCTCAAACAGAAGATCCAGGCCGACCACACGTTCCTCATGGCGGGGCTGGGATATCTCCGGGTCGAACTCCCGCTGCCCTCGCTCGGACTCGTCAGCTACCTGTGGGCCATGCACACACCGACCGGCCCCCGGCGCACCCGCATGCTGGTCGCGGCGGCTTGTGCGGACATCCACAAGCAGGACGCCGCTGAAGCGTCGCTCCCACGACGTGGCCTGCACCGGGCCTTCGCCCGCGCGATGCTGCGCACCGCGGTCGGCAAGGTCCATCAGGACCTGAGGATCTGGAACACCAAACGCTACGAGCCGCAGCCCCGCCTCGCGGCGAGCGACGAAGCCATCGGCCTGTTCCGCCACTGGGCCCGCCAGTTCTACCCGGCACCCTCCAGGCCCTGAACCTGCGCGCCCCCGCCTGTCTGTGCGCCCCGGCCTCGGCGATTGGGAAGGGCTGGCGTGACTCTGACGGGGATCTTGGAGTTTCCCGGTGCAGCGACATGACCGACGGGCGTGATCGGGTCTGTTCCGCAGGCCGATGCAGCTGTTGGGGTGTGCGTTGTCCCTCCGGTCCCGTTCCGGTGAGCAAGTCCCGTCTCTGACCGCGCAGATCGCGCGAGCGAGCAACCCGGACGGTACGACGGCGATGTGGGTGCGGGACCGGCTGGACGGGCTGTGGGACGACGAGGACTTCGCCGGCTGCTACCCGCGCGACGGCCGTCCGGGTCTGTCGCCCGCCCAGCTGGCCACCGTCCGCGTGCTGCAGTTCGTGCTGGGGCTGTCGGACCGCCAGGCGGCGGAAGCGGTTCGCTGCCGCATCGATTTCAAGTACGCCCTGGCGATGGAGCTGGACGATCCCGGTTTCCACCACAGTGTGCTCGCCGACTTCCGTGAGCGCCTCACTCGGGACCGCCGCGCCGACCGTCTTCTCGATCTGGCGCTCCCCCGCCTGAAGGAGGCCGGACTCGTACGCGAGCGCACCACGCAGCGCACCGACTCCACCCACGTCCTGGCCGCGGTACGCGACCTGACCCGGCTGGAACCGGTCACCGAGGCGGTTCGTGCCGCGCTGGAAGAAGTCGCCCGCACGGCCGGGCACCTGCTGGTCGGCCCGGTCGACGAGGACTGGGGGCGTCGCTGCGGCCGTCCGGTCCGTCTGGGCAAGAACCCCACCCGGCCCAAGACCAGGATCCTTGCCGCCGACGACGACGCCTGCCGACTGCTGGAACTCCTCCACCAGCACGGAAGCGGCTACCGGCCCGGCCCGCAAGCCGAGGCCCTGCGGCAGATCATCGCGCAGAACTACTACCGCGACGCGGCAGGCCGCCTGCGCCGGCGCACCGCCGACGACGGTGGGCCGCCGTCCTCCTCCTCGGCAATTGCAGCCCCTGCGGCGTGGTTGCTGCCTGCGAGAGACAGCAACCAGCTGTCCAACACCGCCCGCATTGGCTTCTATGCCGAGCGGCTCAGGATCACTTGGTGCGGTAGACGGCGCTCTCCCAGTCGACGCCGTACGAGCACTCGGCCTTGGCATAGCCATAGCGCCAGGCACTGGTGTTCCGCTGTCCGTCTACGCAGGTGATCGTGATTTGCACGTAGACGCCGGGGCACTTCGCGTGGGCTCGGCCAGCGCCGCCGGGTCCGGCGTTGTCGAACCATGTGCTGCAATTGGCGGCGGCCACCGTGGGGGTCACAGCGACAACAGCGGTTCCGGTTCCGGAGGTGGGTGCGGCAGTCGCGGAAGGCGCGGCAACGAAGAGGCTGGTGGCGAGGCCAGCCGCGGCGGCCCCGAAAGCAAGCAGCGTGCGTGCTTTCACGTGCGGTCCTTTCTCCTGGGCTCACATACTCATTGCTCTCCCAGCGTGGTCTGAGCACCGGAGGGAATTTAGCGACTTCACCCCAGACATCCGAAAAGCGGGGCTATATCATCTTAAACGGGCCACCACCCCGCCGAGGGTCACGTGTGGGCAGTGCGGCGCTGCACCTGGCTTTGCGCTTCCCGATGACCCCGGGGCGACTTCACCACCGGGCCGCCCCCTGCGACTTTTCGAGTTAGGTGACACTTGGTCGACCTAACGGCCACTCAGGGTGAGAGCGCCTGTGGTGGCGGCATGTGCGGACATGCCAGTCCCGCCCGCCACCAACTGCCGCCCCAAGGCTTCCGATTGGACACGGTCGGCGGAGCCGTTTCGTCCGCCCCAGCCATTGCGCACACTGGAGCCCTCGCCACCACAGAACGGGATATTCATGAAGCGTTCGACGCTGTTCCGAAGCATGGTGGCCGCAGTCGCGCTGGCCGGGTTCGCGGTCGCCGGGCTCGGGTTCACGCACGACCACGGACCGGGCGACGTCACCGGCGGCCTGGCCCAGCCAGCCGCAGTGCACGGACCGGGCGACTTCAGCGGCGGCTGACCGCTGCAACGCAGAAGGCCTCGCCGCCCGACCTGGGCAGCCGAGCTCGCGACGCAGAGGATCCGGCGAAGCCGCACCGCTGCCATCCGCCAGACGATCAAGACTGCCAACTCCCGCCCACGACCAGCGCAAGCACCCCGACCGCGCGTCACACCAGCCCCTGACCAGCACGTTCGAGGATGGCGAAGGCTCAGAGACAGGTTCTCAGCGCCGCGGGGGTGCAGCTGGCAGAAGGGCCGCAACCGCGCGGAGGGTTGCCTGAAGAGATTCATGGACCGTCACGTCCGGGCGCACGTGCCGCAGTTGTTCCACCACGTCCAGGCTGCGCGGGTAGTGGGGGTGTACGCCGACCGCGAGGCGGGTGCCACGGGCGGCATGGGCTCCCAGCTCGTACAGGGCGATGGGCTGGACGGCGCCCGAGCAGAACCAGAACAGGATGACGTCGGCGATGCGCAGGTGCTCGTACTCCCAGCCCAGGCGCGGGCGGTGCGGCTGACGCCCCAACCGCGCTCGCGAGTCGGGCCGGAGAAGGCGTACCCGGGCAGGGAGGGCGCGACGACGTGAAAGGCGTAGATCGAGCGCGTGGAGAACTCCAGCGCAGGGCATGAGGGCGATCTCCCTCCTCACGCTTACCTCTGCGACGAAATAAGGGAGTTCGGCAGGAATGGCCGGGTAGCCGGAGCGCATTGCTGCTGGGCCGTTCCTGCGCACGCATTGCCACCTTTAGCACCGGATCCCCGGTTAGCGAAGCAGGAGATCCTCCGGATCATTGTCCTTCTATCGCCGCTCGTTCAGCCCGCGGAAGGGCGCCCTCGTGTCCAAGTTGGGCCCGGTCCGTGTCGGCTGCTGTCCGCTTGGTCCGGGCCTGTCGGTGGGGGATGGCACACTCACCGGCATGAAGACGATTGAAGCGATCGAAGCGGTTTTGAAGGCGAACGATCCGGAGGGGGAGCCCGGGTACCTGGGCGAGTTCACGCTGGCCGGGCGGCTGTTGAGCCGCGGGGAGATTGCGGTGTGCGGGCTCGACGGCGGGGACTTCTTCACGTTCGACGACGTCGCCGACGGGCTGCACGAGGTGTATCTGGCGTTCGACTGGGACGACGAGCGAGGCGCGGCCGTCTCCGCGGTCGCGCTGGTCGCCGGCGGTGCCACCCCGGAGGCGTTGATAGGTGCGAGCTGGGAGGAGGTGTCGGACGACGTCAACCAGCTGAGCGAGGATGCGTCCGCGATCTACTCCAGCACCCCGGACAACCTGGTCATCGGCGGGGCTCTTCAACGGACCGCCGGGTTTGCCGGGGGCGAGGACCCCGTGGCCCAGGCCGTGGCCGAGTTCGAGGCGCAGCAGGACGCCGGCTCCCGGACCCCGGTGCTCGATGTCGTTGTCGACCCGGCGAGCGGCGCGAATGCCCTGGTCTTCCCCACCTGCGACTTCACGTCGAACAGCATCCTGGTCGGTCGGGACGAGAGTGGTACGGGCATCGGGATCTTCTGGTCCAACTTCGACGGGTGATGTTCGGCGGGGTGTTGGGGCAGGCATTCGAACCGTGGTGTTCAAGAAGAGCGACCTCTCCACGGCGTAGGGTCTGCTGCACGATCGGGTGACATCTCGTCACCCAAACCTGCAGCAGATCCCTTGTCTTGTCTTGTCGCTTGTCGGCTCGCAGGTCAGACGTGGTTTTCGTTCCCACGGTAGGCACGGACGTGTCCTTGTCCTGCGGGCGACAAGCGACAAGACAAGCGGGCGCCGGCGGAGCGGGTTGGGACGATCAAGAGATGGCCGAAACGAGCAGTGCGGGCGGCGGCTCCTTCCGGCGCGAGACCGAGCGGGTCGTCGACGAAATCGCCCAGGAGCTCCGCTCCTCGGACGACGGGGCAGCCCGGTTCTCCAGCCTCTCCCCGGCACGCCGGCAGGAGGTGTGCTGCGGGACGTCGCCGGCTACGCGATGCAAGCGCAGATCACGGCAGCGGACGGCCGCGCGGGGGTGACGCGGTCCGGGGTGAAGCCCACGGCCAACCTCTCAGTGACGATCTGCATGGACCCGCCCGGCTACGGATTCGCCCACGTGCCCGCCGACGAGCACGTGAACGCGTTCCTCGTACTCGTCTCGCGTTCGCCGTCGCCGACACCCGGTGCAGGCAGACCTACTGCAAGGCCACCTGCGCACACGCATGGCACCACCTGCCCGCGCTCTCCAAGGAGCCGTAACAGCGGCTGCTCCCCGCTGGAGCCGACGCAGCCAACAGAGACCGCCAGGAACCACCGTGCACAAGAAGCACAGCTACCCCGCCACGTACCCGGCCACAGCCACCCGCTGACAACCAACCGCCGCCACCGCACCACCCATTCACACCGCCGAACAAGCGAAGCTCCGGCCTCCCGTCACACGTCCCGATTCGGCTCCTGCTGAGGGCGTGGCAGGATCGTCCCATGGCGCACTCCTGGCCCAGCCACCTCGACGTCGGAGCGGTCCGCTTCGCCCGGCCGACCGCGAAGTACGACGAGGTCCTCGTCTTCTACCGTGACGTCCTCGGCCTGCCGGTGCTCGCCCAATGGCGCGGCCACCAGGGCTACGACGGCGTCGTCCTCGGCCTGCCAGGCACCCCGGTGCACATGGAACTGCTGCAGCACGGCGACCCACCCCGCATCCCCGAGCCGCACCCGGAGAACCAGTTGGTGCTCTACCTTCGCGGCCCCGAAGCCGTCGCGGTCGCCACCAGGAGGCTCACCGACTTCGGGTACAGCCCGGTCCCCGCCGCGAACCCCTACTGGCCGGAACACAGCGCCGTTCTCTTCGAGGACCCGGACGGCTGGCAGGTCGTGCTGGCGCCCTGGGTTTTCGGCGAAGAACCCCCACCGGCCGGTTGAGTCGAGCGAAGGATCCAGCGCTCGCCCCAGGCCGCCCAGGTCTCGGCTGTGCCCTCGATCGCGGGCATGCTGCCGTGCTTGGACAGCGACGGCGGGTCGCAGTGGCCGAGCGAGGCGACGGCTCGTTGTATGTCGTGCAGGGAGCCGGTGGGCCAACGAGCCCACGCCGAGTCCTTCCGCAGCCGGGCGAAGGCGTCCGTGGTCAGGCTGTGGGTGGGCGCCATGGGGTGCCGGTGAAGGCGTCGCGGATGGCGTGCATGGCTGTGAGCCCGTCGACCCCAGGAAGTGCGGTTTGTCGTTGCAGGGCTGTGACGGGACGGGGAGATTGTTGTCGAGAACGGTCGAAAGGATGGCATGCACGGGATAGGCGTGACCTGCCTGTTTCCACGTCATCTGCTCTTTCTGGGGGGATCGGTTCTGATGCGTTCTACTAAGCCTCGCGCGATGGCTTCGGCCGCTGTCGCGTTGTCCGCCGTGTTTCTGCTCGGCGCGTGCAGTAGTACCGGTACTGGTTCTGGGACTGGTTCGGTTCATGCGGGCGGTTCGGCTGCAGCGGCTCCAGGCGGGGCTCAGCCGGCGGCAGCCGCGGCTGCAGGCGATGGTCAGACAGTGACGGCTGCGTCTGCGAAGATCGCCGGCTGCCGGAACCTGGTCGCGACAGCAGCGGTCAAGACGGCGGTCACCCGCGCGTACACCAGCCACAACTCCCTTTTCCGCCACATCAAACCGCGCCCGGGGCAGTTCCTGTACGGGCAGTGCGGGGACACGCGGTACGCCGCGACCGCCTTCGAACTCACCCCGGGCGCGACGCACCAGGAGCAGGTCGGCATCCAGGACGACGGCAGCGCGCGCAAGTACTTCATCCTCCGGGACGGCCGGCCCTGGGGTTACAGCCACAGCGCTGCCCCGTTCAGCGGCGGCTGCGTCGGAATCCCCCGGGAGCTCTCCCAGCTGTGGGACAACTGCCCCTCGGAATGACGACTGACCGGTGCCGTGGGGTGCTCAGCTCGAGCGGCTCCCGGCCGTCGTGCCGCACCACTGGTGCGTCGCTTTGGCTTCTCCTTGCGGGCGCCGCCGTTCTTCTTCGCAGCCTGACGGGCCGCGACCAGGGCCTGGCGCGCGAGGTCGACCCCGCTCAGTTCGCCGCTCACGCGATCACCGTCCCGGCCGGCTCGCCGTCCAGCGGGCGCGCGGCCAGCTCGGTCAGCCGGGCCGCCCACGTCGCGGCCGCGGCCTGCTCGGTGCGGACCGCCGTCTGCTCGCGCAACTGCTCCAGCCGCGTCGCCAGCAGGTATTCGGCCGTGCGCTCCCGGGCAGCGTCGGCGGCCTTCGTCGCAGCGGCGACGGCGTCCGCACCGTTCGGGTTGTGCTTGTACCAGCGGCGGCCCTGTTCGGTCTTGTACGCCCGGCGGGCTTCCGCCTCGGCTTCCTCGGTACGGCCCGGCCGCCCCAGGGCGCTGCTGCGGTATTTCGGTAGGGCCTGCTGCACCGACTGGAGGGCGTTGAAGGCAAGCACGGAGGCCGCCGCGACCGGGTCTGCCTCCAGCTCGCCCGGCTCCATCAGCTCAAGAAACTACCCGAGGGCGGCCTCGATGTCGGCCTCCAGCGTCGCGCGGACGTCAGCGGTGACGGCGGCGACGTCGCCGGGTCAGTCAGGTCGGCCGCCCAGGTGGCCGCGACCATCCCGGCCTCCAGGACCAGGGCCTCGATCCGGCGCCGGTAGCCGCACGCCTCGCACAGCCCGGCCGAACGCTGCTGCCCGCAGTCCTCGCACGGCAGCGCCTGCGCTCAGCGGTCGCCGCGACCGTAGGTGTATCGCGGATGCGCCGCCACTGCAGTCGTGACAGCCGTGTTCGCGCCTCCTGCCTCCATCCGGCGGACCTTTGAGGTATCCCGAGCGTCGCACCGCAGTGGGGTGGGTCAGTGGGGCCCGGTGTCCGGGAGGTCGATGGGGCTTTGTTCCTTTCGTACTTCGCGATGCTCAGGCACTGAGCTGCCGACTGACAGCTTGGTGGGCCAGCGTCCATAGCGCTCGGGTTTTCGGCGAATCCTCGACCAGGTCCTCCACGCGTTGCCACGCGCCTCGCAGTCTCGTGAACGCCTCGCTCCGGCTTGCGTCCAAGGCGCCGCAGGCGCGCAGGGTCTCCGCTGCTTTGGCGACCCGCCGTCTGCCCGCCCGGCCGTCGCGCAGCCCTTTCCACAAGTGCGTCATGCGGGCCTTCCCAAGCAGGTCGACGGCGTGGGCCAGCGGCATGGTGACCTTCCCGTTGAACAGGTCTTCTCCCGCCCGCTTGGTCGCCGTTCCTCCGCGTACCACGCCGTCGAGGTCCAGGACGTCGTCGATGACCTGGTAGGAAACTCCCACCGCCTCCCCGAACGCCCCGAGAGCGGCCTGCACGTCCTCACCGGCGCCGGCGAGCAGTGCTCCCGTCTCCATGCACGCGCGCACCGGCGCGCCCGACTTCAACCGGTGCGTCAGCCGGACCAAATGCTGTACCTCACGGCCGCAGCCTGCCGCCACCGCGGCGTCCATCTCCGCGCGGTGCCCTTCCAGGTCCAGGCCCTGGCCGGCGTGGGCCGAGCGCAGCACGCCCAGGCAGGTCTCCGTGACGGCGGCACGCAATACGACATCACCGGGAACCGTGTACCGAAGGGCCTGGTCGAAGGTGAAGTACGCCGCGGTTCCGGCGTTCACGGCGGTGGCGATCCCGAAGACGGCATGCGCGGGTGCCCGGCCACGCCGCAGGATCGCCCGGTCCTGCACGTCGTCCACGATGAGTGAACCGGTGTGCATCAGTTCCATCGCCGCCGCGAGGGGGGTGTACCGCCATCAGCGGGTCCACACGCTCAGCGCCGGCACCCGCCAGAAACTGAATCTCACCCTCGCGCTCATGCACAGCCCCCGGCTGCTGCTCCTGGACGAGCCTTATCAAGGCTTCGACTGGGAGACATACCTGCGGTTCTGGGACGTCGCCCGAACTCTGCGGGAGAGCGGCTGCTCGGTCCTGGTGGTCTCCCACCTCGCCTACGACACCGAACGCCTCGATGCCGTATACCAGCTCACAGGCGGGTCCCTGCACGACGCTAGGCAGCTCGCCGGCACTACCCGTGGGGGCGAGTATGGCTGTGCTTTGTCACCGCGGTCCGCTTCGCCGTCCTCGCGCAGTTGCGCAACCGCCTCGCGCTGGCCCTGGTCGTCTTCTTCATCCCCCTCTGGCTCTCCCTCGCCTACACCGTGAGCGCCAAGACGCCCGTTCCCTTCTTCCTGCGTGCGGCCGACCGGACCATCACCGTCGACGGCAACATCCTCATCCAGCTCACAGGGGCCCTGCACTCCCTGGCGCTGATCATCGGATTCATGATGTTCCTCGCCACCTCCCAGTCCGCGGAGTTCGACAGCCGACACGGGAGAGTCACGCCGTCGAAGTCGGCCGTAATCCGCGCGCTAGCGATACTGGCCTCGGTGTTGTCGTTGCACTGGCCATCCTGGCCCTGGTAGGAGACGTGCTGCTGACGCGGCCACAGCTGCACGCCAGGACTGAAGTGGGTCTCGCCGGACGCCGAGCACGACACGCTCACGTTCGGCGCGGCACTCGCGCCCGCCGGAGAGCGGCGAGGGCCGCGTCGGCGGACAGAGCGGCACAGGCGACAGCGACGGCGAGACGACGGGTACGGAAGCGGGCAGCACGAAACATGGGTGTTCCTTCCCAAAGAACGAGGGCCGGCCACGGCCGACCGCGAACACACCCAGACTCTCGACTACACACAGCAACATCAATACTACAACTGGTAGCGCTCAAAGACGTCGGTGCACATGCCAACGCCACCCACTCCCCCGGCCCGGCCCAACCGCCAACTCGGCGCTTCCGCACGCCTCTTGCTCCGCGGACACCACCGCCGGCAGTCGTAGGAACAACCGCACCGTGCACAGAACCGAACACCGGACAGCCGACGTTCGGACTCATCCGGTTCCGGTGTCCCGCATCCCCGCGAACGGACAACGTGGTGCTCTGCCCAGATGCGGTCACTGCCGTGGAGGTTGCCGATGAACGAGCCCGTGCGACGGCAACTGACCACCAGCTTCCCGCTCGCGATCAGCGAGTCTCATCGTCGCGGAAGTACATCTCGCCGCGGCCCTCGGCCGCGATGTCGCGCAACTGCTGCTGCGCAGAGGACGGCGCACCGGCGGCCGAGCAGTGAGCGGGCTCCGGTCGGGCACGGGCGAGGACCTTGACCACGGCCTCGACCAGGGCGGCGAGTCATCCGGTACGGGCACGCACCCAGGAACCACCACCTCACCGGTGGGCCGGCGGCTACCAGGGCATGGTGTGGTCCTGGTAGTCGAGGTACTTCAGGCCCGGCTCGCCGCGGTGTCGGTCGATGGTGTCAGCGATCCCGGGGACGACCTGATCAGCCGTCAGGGGTGCATCAGGACCGCCCAGTTCGGTGCGGACGTGGCCGGGGCACATCAGCAGCAGGCTGTGCGCGGCGTCGGCGTACCGTGCGGCGTAGCTGCGCATCAGCTGGTTGAGGGCGGACTTGCTGGCCCGGTAGGCGTCCTGGCCGCCGCGGGTGTTGTGGGCGAGGCTGCCCTGCCGGGAGGACATCACGCCGATGGTGCCGTCCGCGACGACCAGCGGGCGCAGCGCCTCGACGACGCGCATCGGGCTCAGCGCGTTGGTGACCATGACGTCGGTGAACATCTCCGTGGGGACGTCGGCGATCGGCAGGTCGCCGTGGGTGATGCCGGCGTTGACGAAGAGCATCGAGCGGGAGTTGGGGTGCACGCTGCTGAACCGGACGACGCGCCGGGTGGAGCTGACGGCGGCCGGGCATCAGCTGCACGAGGAGGCGAAGGGCATCCTGGCGGCGGTGGAGGCCGGGCTGCGGCGCGTCCGGGACGCCGACCGAGGCGTGCGGCGGCTGCTGGTCGCCTTCTCCCCCGGGCTGCATGTCTCGGAGGCGATCCGTGCCTTCGGGGAGCACCACCCGGAGGTGGAGATCGACGTCATCCCGGCGCGCTGGTGGGAGAAGGACCTCCCGCTGCGCGACGGCCGCGCCCAGGTCGGCTTCCTGCGCCGCCCCTTCGACGACACGGGGCTGTCCGTCGTCCCGATCGGCAGAGAACCCCGGGTGGCCTGCCTCCCGACCAGCCATCACCTGGCGTGCCGTCAGGAACTGGCCCTGGCCGACCTGGAGGGCGAGCCGGTCCTGGACACCCCGACCCGCCGCCGCACCACCTCCGCGGAGGAGAAGTTCGAGCTGATCGCCTCCGGCCACGGCATCGCCCTGGTCCCACTGAGCGTCGCCCGCACCTACTCCCGCCCCGACCTGACCCACGTCCCGGTCACCGACCTGCCCTCCGAGGAAGCCTGCCTGGTGGCTCCCACCACCACCCGCGAACCGCTGGTCCTGGCCTTCCTGGACATCGCCACCACGGCGCTCCGCGGCGCCTGGTGTCTCCTGCGCCAGTAGTGGTTCGTCAGATGGTGTGTGACTTCTGCTGCTGGTGCGTCAGTCCCTCGTCGGGGTCCGAGGCTGGAGCCGTTGCTTTTGGCCGAGGACGAGCGTGTGGTGTTGGTTCGGTGGACACGCCGGGCGAAGACAGGCCAGGCACTCGCTCTGCGGGCGCGGATCGTCTTGGCGTGCGCCGGCCCGCATGTGCCGCCGATCGTGGAGGTGGCCCGGAACTTAGGAGTGGCCGCGGCGAAACCCCGTGCTCCGCCCGGCGCGGCGTGACCGTCACACCGGGCAGCTTTTCCCCCTGGCCTCCTGGTCAGGGCCATCGTGTGCTTGAGCAGGACCTTCTCGAACGGTTTCTGCCCGTCGGACGGCTCCGCAGCCAGCCCCGAGTCGTGACACGCAAGACGTCCAACTACCAGCTCACGCGGGCTGAACACCATGTCTGGCCACAACCGACCCGCACCGGCGCACAAGCCGTCCTCATCACAAGACCTCAACTCGCAGGCCCGTCATGCAACGGCATGGGGCCTAGTACAGGGCCTCGCCCATCGGTGAGGCGTCGCCGACGACGTAGCCGCGGATCGACGCCAGGTATTCGTCACGACCCACCCAACCGTCGCCGTCGGCATCCAGTGCGTCGAAGGCAGCGGCGGCGTTCCCGGGCGCGTTGTTCAGCGCAGTGCGCAGGACCGTGAATTCAGCCTTGTCCAGGGCGCCGTCCCCGTCGGCGTCAGCGAGGTCGAACAGTGAGCCCAGAGCGAACCGGCAGATGCTGTCGAACTTGTCGGCGCCGACCCATGCGTCGTATTCCTCGAAGGTCAGCTTCCCGTCGCCGTTCGCGTCCATCGCGCCCCACGCCTTGTGGGCTTCCGCGCGGGCGGCGACGACGAGCGGGTCGTCCTCCGAGCGTCCCGTGGCCTGGACGGCCCGGTCCACCCTGGAGAGGTAGTCGTGCGCCGAGATGACCCCGTCCCCGTCCGCGTCCATCATGGCGAAGATACGCCCTCGCGCGACGGTGGCGGCTGCGGCGCTGGTACGGCTCACTGAAGATCTCCTCCTGCTCGTTTCCTGCTCGACTGAGACTCGTCCGGCGCTTGCTACCCGCCGTGTTCCAGCGTTCATGCGACCGCAGCCGGCCGTACGGAGCCCGACGGGAGTGCAGGCGCCTGTGACCGCGCACGGCTCGGGCGCGCGCGGGTCATGCGCTTCGAGACGCCGGGTCATGGGATGCGCCCCTGGGTAAGCCAAAGGCCGTTGACGAGAGCAGGACGTACGGGAGGGAACATGTTCGGTAGGCGTGGCGTCGCAGTGGCCCTGGGGTCTGTGATGCTGGCGGGATCGTCGTTGGTGTGGGCGCCGGCCGGTCAGGCCACGACGGGAGAGGAGGGGAGCGTCGGATGCATCGGGCATAGTGAGAGCCGGTATGACCCGCCGCTCACACTCCTGGCCCGGCCGACCCATGTTCACGCGGACATCACGTACACCTGCGGTGCCCACGGGCATACCGTCCCCGCCACCGGCTCCTTCAACTCGGACGTACCGGCTGCTTCCTGTGTCGCCGTGTCCGGCGGAAGCGGGACGGAGTCCGTCCGGTACGCCGACGGCGGCACGTCTCTGATCGTCTACGACAGCGCCACGACCCTACGCGTCGCAGGAGTCCTGGTCGTGATCCAGCGGGGCCGGGTCAGCGAGGGACGTGGTCATGGGCATCCCGTACAGCGGACCATCACCGGGCTGCCCCGCGAACTGCCCACGGAATGCCTCACATCCGGCCTGCACGGAGGCGGTAACGAGGTCCAACTGGAGATTGAGCCGTAACTCTCGGGCCATAGGCAGGCGTATGCGAGCGCGCGGCGGTAGCCGTCTGAGGCGGTCTCCCGGGTGCGCACCGACCCGGCGCGGGCAAGGCCGCGGGCACTGGACCGGCAGTGATGCGACGGCGCGCGCCACCACCCGGCCGTAGGGCGGCGGAGCCGCCGGCAGTTCCGGTGGCGCCGTCGGCTCCGGAGGCCGAGGTCGCTGCCTTGCGGCGGGAGAACGCCGAGCTGAAGAAGGCCGGGAGATCCTGCGCAAGGCGGGCCGCTGTTTCGCCTCGGAGACGGGCTGGTGGACCGCTGCCAGTTCGTTGCGGACCACCAACGCCGTTACGACGTGGAGCAGTTGTGCCGCACCCTGGGCATCGCCCGCTCGACTTCTGTCACCGGCGTCGGAGTGCACCGCTGCGGGCGGCCCGCCAGGCTGCCGGCGCCTCAGCCCGCCGCCCGGATACGCGTGATCCACGGCGCCTCGGACGGCGCCTACGGGCGTCCCCGGGATCACCGCTGGACTCCGCGAGAACGGCAAGGCGGTGAACCACAAGCGGGGCGCCCGGGTCATGCAGGCAATCGGGCCGGCCGGTCTCCGCCTGCGCAGGACGCATCGCACCACCATCCCGGACCCCGCCACGGCGAGGGACCGGACACCTGACGGGCCGTAACTTCACCACGGACGAGGTAATTCGGAAGTACGTCGGCCGCATCACTGATCTGCCGCTGGCCGGCGGGACGTTCCGCTGTCTCACGACAGTGATCGATCTCTGCTCACGGCGCCCGGCCGGGTGGACGATCGCCGCCACATGCGCGCCGACCTCGTCGTCGACGCCCTGAAAGCGGCCGAGCGGACCCGCGGCAGCCTCGCCGGCGCCGTGATGCACACCGATCACGGGGCCCAGTACTGCAGCCGGTCCTTCGCCGACGCCTGCCGCGAAGCCGGCGTCACCCGGTCCATGAGCGCGGTCGGCTCCAGCGCGGACAACCCACTCGCCGAGTCGTTCAACGCAACCTGCGAACGGGAGACCCTCCAAGGTCGCCGGGCCTGGGACACCGAGCGCGAGGCCCGCCTCGACCTATTCCGCCGGCTGCACCGCTACAACACCGTCCGACGCCACTCCCGCCTCGGACATCGCAGCCCCATCGCCTACGAGCACTCCGAACAACATCACCTACGCCGGCCGAAGCTGCACAACCCGTGTTCAAGATCAGGGGTCAAGGCCCGGGCTCGGCAGCAGCGACCCGGTTGCCAAACTACGCAGGCCGCCACAGCTCCCACTTCCCGATGCTCACCGGCCAGTTGAGCCGGTCGCCGGAGAGCGGGCGGCAGGAAAGTCGCGTTCGTGGAGCGCATCGGCTCGGCCATCGGTGCCGCCTGGGGCTCGGAGAGTCCCGGGGAAGAATTCATCGACACCTTGGACCCGGCCGTTCCGGGAATCGTCGCCCGCACGGCGAAGATCCCAGGCGACTACATCGGACTGGCCTGGCAGCCGTAGGGAGCGGCCGCAAGACCCGGCAGCCGAACGGCCGCACGAGGCGACCGGAGACGCCCGCGGCCCCGCCTCGGGCGGCTGTCTCAGCGGCTGGAGCCCGCCGGAAGAGCTCGGCAGAGCCGAGGACTTGGTGGAACGACTCGCGGCCATCGAGGTCGCGCAGGCGGCGATCGCGCCGCGCACGCCGCCAGGGTCAGCATCCGGCCCGGTGCCCGGCGCCAAGTCTCCAGCAGAGCGTGGGAGAGCATCGGCAGCGCACCTGACCGGATGGAAAGCGATGCCCCGGGTAGCCGAAGTGGACCAAGAAATTATCACGGCATTGGATCTAAATCATGCCCCAATCGGCACGTAACGTCGCTGTCGTGACAGCTGAATCATCCATGCCGCAGACCCGGGTTGACTTCTACTTCGACCCCGCCTGCCCCTTCGCCTGGATCACCTCGCGGTGGATCCTTGAGGTGGAGGCCCTGCGCGACCTCGACGTCCGGTTCCACGTCATGAGCCTGTATCTCCACAACGAGGGCAACGAACTGCCCGACTGGTACCGCGACCTCGTGGACCGCTCCCTCGGCTTGGTACGCGTCGCCGCGGCCGCGGCCGAGCACGACTCCGAGAAGGTGCTCCGCGACCTCTACACCGCCTTCGGCACCCGCATTCACCACAAGAAGATGGAGGACTTCGACGCGGTCGCCGTCGAGTCCCTGCGCGACCTCGGGCTCCCCGGAGGCCTCGCGGAGGCAGCGCGTTCGACCGAGTACGACGCTGCCCTCCAGCGCAGCCACGACGCGGGCAAGGATCCTGCGGCGGGCGGTTACGTGGGCACGCCCACGATGCACATCGACGGAACGGCCTTCTTCGGCCCGGTGATGAACAGCATCCCGCGGGGCGAGGAGGCGGCGCGGCTCTTCGACGCGGTGCGGACCCTTTCGGCGCACCCGGACTTCTTCGAGCTGAAGCGGGAACGGACGGGCAGCCTGCGCTTCGAGTGAGTGGCCGGGGAGAGCGGGCCGGAGGCCGATGGAAGTCCGCCCCCGGCCGGCCAGTTGGTGTCTGTTCACGCCGGGACCGGATGGCTCGGCCGAGGTGGGGATCGAACAATGGGTGACTATTCCTGGGTGCACCGCACCGATGACGTGGACTTCGACGAGCTGGCGCATCTGTACCGGATGGCGCCGTTGGGCGACAAGCCTCCCGAGGCGCTGGCAACGGTGTTCGGCAACAGCATGTTCGCCTGCTTCGTCTACGCCGACGGTGCGCTCGTGGGTGCGGGCCGGGCCCTCGCGGACGGCGTGGACTGCGCCTACATCGGCGATGTGGCGGTGCATCCCGACCACCAGGGACGGGGCTTGGGCTCCCGCATCATGCGCAAGCTGGTAGAACTCGCCCAGGGCCACAAGAAGATCATTCTCTACGCCAGCCCGGGTACCGAGGCCTTCTACAGCGGGCTCGGTTTCCTGCCCATGAAAACCGCGATGGGGATCTGGCACGATCCGGCCCGTGCGATCGAGATCGGCCTGCTCGATGGGGAGCACAGCCAGTCGTGATCCGCGTGAAGCGCGCCGCAGAAACCACACACCAGCTGGTTCCGCTGCAGGTCAGAACCAGATGCGGCCCTTCGCGGATCTCGTGCCGACGCCACAGAGCGGCGAACTCGCCGCTGTTCGCTGCCAGTTCGGCGACCAGCGCGGCAGTCCGCCAGGGGGCGATCAGTTCGGCGGTGTGCAGGTGCGCGACGCTGTTGCGTGCCACCCGGTCCCAGTCGGCGAAAAGGGCGCGCGCGGCCGCATGCAGGAAGGTGTACCGGATCGTGTTGCGCTGTGCGGGCGGCCAGTCGCTGAGCCCGGGCATGAGCGCAAGGCCTTCCGGGTTCGCGGCCAGCACGTCGTTGACGTCGTCGAGCACATACGCCGGGCTGGGCCGGACCGACTCCAGCAGCAGCCGCAGGCCAGGGCTGGCCGGCCGTGGGTCGGCCGCCCCAGCGCCGTGGTGTCCGCCCAGCGACCTGGTCGGCGAGGCCGAGCAGGTGGGCGTGCTCGTCGGCGGTGAGCCGCAGGGCCCGGGCCAACGCGCCCAGTACCGCGTCGCTGGGCGCGGTCTCCCGCCCCTGCTCGATCCGGATGTAGTAGTCCACGCTCACGCCGGCCAGAGCGGCCAACTCTCTGACACGGCCCAGGCCGGCATGTGCTCACCCGCACGTCGATGGGTCGCTGCCGTGCCCGCGCGGTTGCGTCGCGGGCACGGCAGCGGCGGCGAGCGCTGTGGCCGTCAGTGGCCGGGCCAGCCGTCGAGGTGACGGTGCAGGGTCACGGTCGGCGTGGCTTCCTGCTTCGGGGCGTGTGCGACGGCGCTGTGGAGGATGCCGGTGACCTGCGCGGCCAGATCGTCGACCTGCTTCTTCAGGTCGGCGGCCGGGAGCGAGGAGTGGGTGAGGGCGTCCAGCCGGCGGTGGACGCCGGCGAGTTGCCGCTGCGTGCTCGCGTTCAGGGTGAGCGGCGTCGGCGTCGAGACGACGAACTGGTAGGCGCCGGCCAGCGTCTGGCAGCCCGTGCAGTCCTTGTTCACCGCGTTGCTCAGGTTCACCGCGTTCAGGTGCGTGTGCACCCCGGCGACCGTGACGATCTGGAACGACAGCGCGACCGACCGGCAGTGGTCGTCGGCCGAGCAGCCCGAGGACACGGCGTCGGCCTGGTTCCGTACGGCCGTGGCGTTCACGGTGCCGAACTGTCGGACGGTGAACTCGTCCCGCTCCTGCGTGTGATGCGCCCGGTCGGCGTGGCTGAACACGTGGTCGGTCACGACGGCCGCGTGCGCGACCTCGCCGGACACGGCCATGGCGGCCTGCGCCGGGACGGCGGTGGCCACTCCGGCGATCCCGGCCGCGAACAGGCCGATACGTACGGCGCGTTGGGTGAGGGTGGACTGCTTGGTGAGGCGTGACTTTCGGTGGCTGGTCATGGTTTCTCCGTACGTTGCTGGATGGGTGGGGCGCCGCCGGACGGAACGTCTGGCGGCGCCGGAGCACCGAACCGCCGGCTGAGGACGTCCGGGGCTGGGCACTGGGCGCGGAATGCCGCGCGCTCGACCCGAGAGGCGGGCTTTCGTGTCAGGAGCGGACGTTCTGATCGGGACGTGACAGGCTCCGCTCAGGACTGCCTGCGCCGGGCTCGGGACGACGGACGTGCTGCCCGGGAAGGCCCCGCGTTCGGCTCAGGACGGACTGGCGGCCGCTCCGGGAAGTGCGGCTACGGCCGAGGAGCGCACCTTCGGCTCAGGGTGTCGGGTGTGCTGCCCCGGACGCTGCCGGGCTCGCCGTCACCGATGGCGCAGGCGCGCTCGGTGTCGGTGAGGACGGCGCGCTCATGCTCGGCGTGGGTGTCGGCGACGGCTCGGGCACGGACGCCGAGGGCGAAGGCTGGACCACCGGCCCCTTGCTGGTCGGCACCGGCTGCGGCGAGCCCCCACTGCCGGTCGGCGCGGGCCCGCCGTTCGGTGCCCCGGACGCCACCGGAGCCGATGCCCCCGGCGATGCGGACGGCGCCTTCCCCGGCGAGCCCGGCGACGCGCTGCCCCTGGCCCCCGGCATCGGGGCTCCCGTGGAGGCGGATGGCAGGTGCGACGCTCCGGACGACGCCCCACTCCCCTTGCCGTCCGGCGTGGACGCATCCCGGGCCGGCGGGGCCTGCGTGGACACCCCCGGCTGGAGGATCGGCGCGATGGGCGGCTTCTTCGGCAGCGGCGCGGGCGTCAGCCCGGAGACCCAGGCGTAGCTGAGCCCGGTGAGCCCGGCCAGCGCCACCGCGCACAGGACGAGCCGGAGCCTGGGTCGGTCGGCGGTCGAGCGCTTGGCGGCCCGGAAGATGCGCCCCGTGAGCTTGACCGACAGGTAGACGACGCCGGCCATCGGGCACAGCAGCATCACGCAGCCGATCATCCCGACCAGCCCCTCGACGACCTGTCCGTCGACGAACGCCTGGCCGGTGCCGAGGAGTTGCTCGGCCAGCGACCGCGTCATGGTGGCGAGGATCCGCGGCAGGTTCCACAGCGTGTATCCGAGCTCGCCGGCGATCAGCGGCACCATCGTCAGCACCCAGGTGGCGACGACGGTGCGCGCGGACTTCTTCAGCCCGACGACCTCCTGGCGGGCCGCCCGTCCCCTCGCGCCGGGCACGAGGCTCAGCAGGATCGGCTTGATCTTGCCGTAGAGATCCGGCACTCCGGCCAGGTCGCCCAGGATGTAGTAGCCGTCCAGCCGTACGGCCGGCATCAGCTGCTCCAGGATCTCGAAGTGCCCGAGATAGACCGTGGCCAGGAAGAACTGCGCTCCGGTCGCGAAGTACGCGCCGGCCATGGCCAGCATGAAGACGACGTTGAAGTAGACCCCGCCCAGATCGGTGCGCAGCCGCCCGGCCCGGCCGATCCGGTAGACGTCGGTGACGTCGGTGTACATCGACGGCCAGATGAGGAAGAGCCCGCAGCCGATGCATCCGGGACGGGCGCCGCCGTATCTGCAGGCGGAGGCGTGGCCGAACTCGTGAAAGACGAGCGAGGCCACGGTGAGGGCGAAGACGATGAGGATGAGCACCGGCTGGTCGAGGACTTCCAGCACCGGGTCGATCGCCCCGAAGATGCCGAACAGCCAGACGTCCATCGCCAGCGCCGAGGCCAGCACGAGCGTCACCACGGCCGGCCGGTGCAGCCAGGCCAGCGCCCGTGCGATCTTCGCCGTGCGGCGTTCGTCGAAGATCACCCGGTGGCCCTTGAGAGCGAGCAGCAGGTCGGAACGCGGGGCGTCGACCTCCTCGTCCTCCTGGCCCTCGGGAACCGTCACGCCGAGCGGCTGGAGCTTCTCCTCCACGAGGTAGCGGACGTTGTCGCCGCTGACCTCACGGCCGTAGCGGCCGCTGACCCGCCGCGCGACGGCGTCGACGTCACCCACGCCGTCGATGGACGACGCGACGAGATACAGCAGCTGCGAGAGCTGCACGACCTGGCCGTCGCCGCGGCGGGCGATGTACTTCGGGTCGGTGAAGCCCGAGCCCTGGTACTCGCCGTGCAGTTGCAGTCCCGCGCTCAGCCGTGGCACGAGCGGCTGCTCGACGACCGGCAGTTGGCCGGTCGTGACCTGCTCGTAGGTCACCGGCCAGCCGCCGGGTCCCGGAACGGGGCCCGTGTCGTACAGCGCCGCGGTCCCGTCTCCGACCACCGTCATCCGTGTTCTCCCCCCAAGGGTCCTGCCCGGGTCCCGTCCGGGTGCTGCCCGAGGGCGGACCGCGCGGTTTCCCCCCTGCGCGGTCCGCCCCGAGTGCCGTCGTCGCGGCGACGGTCCGATTACTGGGTCACGCTGATGCTCTGCGTGGCCTGGGACTCGGCGTCGGAGTACGACGAGTGGTCGTTGAGCGCCGTCGACTCGTTGTGCGCGTTGATGTGCGCGACGTGCTTGGTGACGTTGACCGTCTTGTGGAAGCTGAACTTCAGCCGCCCCAGCGCCTCGCGACCGGGCAGCAGCTCGGCGGACTCGTTCTCCAGCTCGTTCATGTCCATGCTCATGATGAATGTGCCCTTCAGGTGTCTTGCGTGTCTCGGATGTCTTGTGTGTTCAGCGGTTCAGGCGCTCAGGGACGTCACTGGCGGACGCTGATGCTCTGGCCGGCCTGGGACCCGGCCTCGGAGCACGACGAGTGGTCGTTGACCGCGGCCGACTCGTTGTGCGCGTTGATGTGCGCGACGTGCTTGGTGACGTTGACCGTCTTGTGGAAGCTGAACTTCAGCCGCCCCAGCGCCTCGCGGCCGGGCAGCAGCTCGGCGGACTCGGCGTCGAGCTCACGGGCGTTCAACATGATCGGTTCCCCCTCAGGGATGGGCGTTTCCGGTCGAACGGCGTCAGGTTCCCCCCCGACTCCGTCCAATCTGGTCGGACGGTCTGTCCAACGAGATTGGACACTAGAGGTTGGACACTCCCCCGTGCAACCCCCTTCGGCAAACCCACCCCTCGGCCACCGACAGGCCCACGCATAGAATCAACCGCTACGGGGAGGAATCCGCAGGTCCGGCGAGTTCCCGCAGGCGGCGAGCAGGAAGTGACCATCAGTGGCCAACGCACTGCAGCAGTTGATCCGTGAGCGTCTCGACCGCAAGGGCTGGTCCTACGGGGAGGTGGCGCGCCGCGGCGGTATCCCGCGCTCCACCGTCCACCACCTGGCCACCACGGAACGCGTCGTCCGCATGCCCCAGCCGGCCACGCTGGAAGGACTGTCCAAAGGGCTGGAACTGTCGTTGGACACCGTGCGCCGAGCCGCCGCCGAAGCCTGCGGCATCCATGTCTACGGCCCCGGCTCCGCCCCCGCATCCGACAGTGAGGCCTCCCACTCCGCCGACCCCGAGGTCGACCTGCTCATCGCCAGTGTCCAGCGACTGTCGGCCGACGACCGCCGGCATGTGGCGGCCCTGGTGGAATCGCTCCTGGGCCGCTCCTCGCGCCCGGCTCCGGAGAAGTGACCGTCCAGGACGCTCCCGGCGGCCCTCCCGTTGCACCTGGTACCCGATCTCCCTCCATCTCGGAAAAAGAATTCAGAGCAGCCGAAAACAGTCGAGACCCACAGCTAGTCTCTCGTTCTGCCCGAGGCGCGTGAGCCGCACGACCACGGGCTCGTGGGGGGAAGTGTGTTGTTCGTGCATGGCGGCCCGACGACCGCCGTGATCAGGGGACCGGCGGGGGAATCCGTCGTCCTGCTCTCCGGTGACCTGCCGGACGTCCTCACCGACGAAGCGGTCGACGAACTGCTGAACCTGGCCGCCGCGATCCTGGACGTGGACGAGCTGGCCCTGTTCCGCACGTGCCTGCAGGTCCTGAGCCGGGGCGGCCTGCGCGCCGGGCGCAGCATCGAAGTCGGCGGCGCGGTACTGACCGTCTACGAGCAGTGAGAGGGCATTCCTCCTGCTGCCGGGCAGCTGAGCCGCCCGCTTCTCCACACTCGCCGGTGTCCGGTCCACGGCCCACACACGGGGGGCGATCCGAGGTCAGGCCGTGGCCTCGGCGAACCAGGCCCCTCGTCGGGGCAGGGGTCCGGCGCGGTGGCGTCCAGGGGTCCGGGTGGGGCGGACCATTGGTCCCAGCAGAAGGAGAAGGCGCAGGTGACCAGGGTCTGGTGACGGCGGATGGGGCGGTCGGAGCGGACTTGGAAGTCGGCCCAGCCGATCGACCGTGGGCCGCACGAAGGCCCCGGCGTGCTGCGGGCGTCACTGGCCGTGCCCCGCAGCACCGGCGGAAGGGGCGGGTCAACGGGTGGTGTAGCCGCCGTTGAGGAAGATCGTCTGCCCGTTGGCCCACCATCCGTCGGTCAGCAGGTGGCGGACCCACGGCACGATGTCCTCGATCTTCGTCAGGTCGCCGTTCATGGCCGACGACTTGTGGTACGCGACGGATTCGTCGTCCTCGGCCGGGTAGAAGAACGAGGTGTCCATCGGACCCGGCGCGATGTTGTTGACCGAGATGTTCCGGCCGAACAACTCCTTCGACAGGGCCCGGGTGAAGTGCTCCACGGGAGCTTTGCTGCCGGCGTAGCAGGAGTACAGGCCGGTGTAGGCGGCCAGCAGCGAGGTCACAATGGTGATGATCTTCCCTCCGTCCTCGATGCGGCGGGCGGCCTCGCGCATCACGAAGAACGCGGCCTTGGAGTTGACCGCGAACATCCGGTCGTACTCCTCCTCCGTGATCTCGGTCAGCGGCTTCTTCAGCACCATCCCGGCGGTGTTGATGCTGAAATCCAGCTTCCCGAACCGGTTGACGACTTCGTCGAAGACCCGTTCGACCTCGGCGACCCGGGTGAGGTCGGCCTGGATCGCGAACGCGTCACCGGGCCCGGCGTTGATCTGCGCGACGACTTCCTCGGCCTTGGCGCGGGAGGAGTCGCTGTTGTAGTGCACCGCGACCAGCGCGCCATCGGCGCCCAGGGTCGTACTGATCAGCCTGCCGAGGTTGCGGGACGCGCCTCCGACGAAGGCGACCTTGCCACTGAGCGTCTTGTCCGGGGTGTTGACCATGACAGCCTCCTTGCACGAACGTCGGACGGAGCACGGACACCAGCACACCGGATACCGCGCCAGAGACCACTGTCATCGGCGCCGCCCCGCACGTTCTTGAACGATCTGATCACCCTTGGAACAAACCGTTCATCAGTTGCCCCGGCCCGGCGCGCATCACCAGCCACAACAGGCCTGAGCGGTAACTTCAGGGCTCCGGGATCCCGCGTCGTGCGCGGAAGCTCTACGGGACGACAGAACCGCACGGAGAGAGGCTGCACGCGTAGCCAGGCAGGGGCGCCGTGCCGGACTACGTGTGGACCTGCCACCGCCGGTCTGCCTCAGCGCGAGCCACTTCGGCGTCGTACTGGCCGGCGTCAAAGTAGCACTCCGCCGGCGGGAAGGCGGGGGCGTGCGGAACCTCCCAGTCCGACCACTGCACGATGTCCCCGAACCGCTGCACGACGACGGACAGGAAACCGCAGCAGCCGCCGGTGCACTCCGGCTCCCCCAGCGCCAGACGGCGCGCCTCGCCGGCCGCCCGCAGGAGACTGGGCCGGCCGGCAGGCAGCACATCAGCCACGAACGGCCCACGACCGCCCTCGTGGACCAGCCCTTCGATCACGTCCTCGCCGTTGACCCAGAACCGCAACTGGGCAGCGAACCGGGGTCCCGGCGGCAACACCCGGATCTCCAAACGATCGAACATCAGACCACCCTATGGGG
The DNA here is from genome assembly GCF_001866665.1 of Streptomyces monashensis. Taxonomy (GTDB): domain Bacteria; phylum Actinomycetota; class Actinomycetes; order Streptomycetales; family Streptomycetaceae; genus Streptomyces; species Streptomyces monashensis. Next base: position 30,052 of record NZ_MLYO01000081.1, read on the forward strand.
CGCGCCGAAGCCGAGTGTGGCGCGGCCGACACCTGCCTCTCCCCGGCCAGAGGAGCGACGACAAGGTGCGTCCCGCTCTCGTGAGCATCGACCACGGCCCGGGCGGGGCGCCTCCCGAAGTCGTGCACATCTGCCGCCGGAACTCGGTTCTGTCCGGATCTTGGGGGCCGGTTGCGGAGGGTGATCCCGCCATCCGATTGCGGGAGTCCGGCTTCGCGTGAGACCGCGCACACCCAGTCCAGGAGGCGCAGAGGCTGTCGTGGCTGCCGCCCTCATCGCGGCACGGTGCCCGAGCGGTGAGCCGGTCAGTACGAGCTACGGGCCCGAGGAAGCCCTTCCCGCCACCCACCTCGAACCCAAGGGCGTCGGCGTGGTCATCGAGGCCGAACACACCTGCATGACCCTGCGAGGCGTCCAGGCCACCGGCTCCAGCACCCTGACCTCCACCCTGCTCGGCCTGCTGCGCACCGACGGCCGCTCCCGCAGCGAATTCCTCGCCCTGACCGGCGCGAACTCCTGACCGGACCCGACGTCACACACGCCGGCGGGCACCCGACCCGGAGCAGAACCGAACCTCGACGACCGGTGCACGCGGATCGGCAACTACAGGCGCGAGCTGGACACCATCGAACCCGGCGCCTCGCAGAAGGCCGTCATCGAAGTCCCGGAGCACCCGGCAGGGGGAAGCGGCAGGGACTTGTCGGCGGCGAACCCGCCGAGCATCCACCCGGCAGGCAAAAGCGGCGACAGCGGCTCGTCGCCGACACGGTGACCGACAGGCCCGGGATACCGGGCGACGTGGCGGCGCCCCTGCACTGGCCGGCCTCGCCCGGCGCCGGGCATGTCACCTCACCGGTGATCCAGGTCAACGGCGGTGCCGAGCACGGCCATTGAGGGCTTTGCGGTCAGCTCCGGCCGGTGCGCGGGAATTCGTGGTCCTCGTGGAGGCGGGCTCCGTCGGCAGACGGGAGGTGTCGCGGCGGGAGCGCCGCCTCCGAGGTGTTGACGCGGGGCAGTGCGTAGGGGTGCTGCGCCACCAGCCAGGTGAGCATCCGCTCGCGGACCGCGACCCGTACCGCCCAGATGTCGTCGGAGTCCTTCGCGGTCATCAGGGCCCGCACCTGGATGGTGTTCGGCGTGGTGTCCGTCACCACCAGGCTGTAGGCGCGGCCGTCCCAGGCCGGGCTCTCGCGCAGGATGTCGCGCAGCTTCTCGCGCATCGCCTCGACGGGTGCGCCGTGGTCGAGGTGCCAGGAGACGGTCCCGGTCATCTGCGGCGTGCCCCGCGACCAGTTCTCGAAGGGTTTGGAGGTGAAGTACGACACCGGCATGGTGATCCGGCGCTCGTCCCAGGTCCGCACCGTCAGAAAGGTCAGGGTGATCTCCTCGACCGTGCCCCATTCGCCGTCCACGACGACCGTGTCGCCGATGCGCACCATGTCACCGAAGGCGATCTGCAGCCCGGCGAACAGGTTCGACAGGGTCGACTGGGCGGCGACGCCGGCCACGATCCCGAGGATGCCCGCCGATGCCAGCAGCGAGGCGCCGGCCGCACGCATCGCCGGGAAGGTGAGCAGCATCGCGGCGATCGCCACGACCATGACGATCGCGGAGACCACCCGCTTGATCAGTTCGACCTGGGTGCGCACTCTGCGCACCCGGGCCGCGTCCCGGTGCGCCCGGGCGTAGCGGGAGTAGCCGGTCTCGACGACCGCGCCGGCGATCCGGATCACCAGCCAGGCGGCGGCGCCGATCAGCACCAGCGTCAGGGTCCGGCCGACGCCGGCCTGGTGCCGTTCCAACAGCTTCGCCTGGTCGTACGACCCTCGCAGCAGGGCGGCGCACAGCACGAGCTGGTAGGGGACGCGGGCGCGGCGCAGCAGTCCCCACAGCGGTGTGTCGTGGTGGCGTTCGTCGGCCTTGCGCAGCAGCCGGTCGCCGGCCCAGCCCATGGCCAGGGTGAGCAGCACCGAGCCGCCGATCACGATCAGGGGCCGGAGTACGTTCTCCATGCCTGAGCTTTTAACCGGCGCTCCGCGGGCATGAACATGTGAGTTCCGCGTGTTCCTGGGTAGCCGTCTCGAACGGCCCCGCACCGGCTGGAATCTCACCGCCGGAGGACTGGTCGTGCCCTCCGGCTCACTGCCCGACCAGGTCCGCACGGCGACGGCCCGCTCGCGCCCGCGTTCGACGCCGCCGAGCAACACACCCGACACCGAACCAACCCGGGCACCGGCCTTGGGCGGGGCGGTCGGGTTGGTTCGACGGGTGTCAGACGTCGTCGGCGATGAAGTCTGTTATCGCGGCAACGACAGCTTCGGGCTGCTCGTCGGGGATGAAGTGTCCAGCGTCGGGCACGACGATCCGGGTGGTGTTGTCGGCCCATGGGCTGATGGAGGCGGCCATGTCCGGAACGGAGCCGTGGCTGCTGGAGATTCCGAGGATGGGCACGGTCAGGTGCCGCCGCTCGAGCGCCTCGCGGTTCTTGCGGGCTGACTCCGCGGCGCCCCGGTAGTACGCGAGGGAAGCGCGCAGGCCGCCGTCGACGGCGACGGCCGCCGCATAGTGGTCGAGCTCGGCGTCGTCGAACGTGTCGGGAGACAGGGCCTTCACCTTCAAGAACCAGCCGACGTACTCGCGTTCGCGGCCGACGAGCAGCGTCTCGGGCAGGTCGGGCACGATGTGGAACGCGAAATGCCAGGTCTTCCACGCTCGATCCGGGTCGGTGGGAATCGCCTCCGGGAGAGTGATACCGGGGATTCCGGCGTCGAGCAGAGCGACCCCGCGCAGGTGGCTCTCGAAGTTGAGGGCGAGGGAGAAAGCGACCCAGGCGCCGATGTCGTGGGCGACCAGGGAGTAGGTCGACACTCCGAGAGCCTTCACGGCGGCGTGGACGTGCGCGGCGACCGCGTGCGTGTCGTAGCTGCGCTCCGGACGCTCGGAGTGGCCCTGGCCCGGCAGGTCGATCGCGATGACGTGGAACCGGCGGGTGAGGCCGGGCATCACCTTTCGCCAGGCCCACCAGGTTTGCGGGAATCCGGCGAGCAGGACGACAACCGGGCCGCTCGGCCGTCCGCCTTCGACGGCATGCAGGCGGACGCCGTCCGCATCGACCCATCGGTGAGTGAATCCGGCCAGATGCTGCAGGGGCAGTTCGCGGATGGGGTTGCTTTCGGAGACATGCGGAGTGCTGGTTGCCGGGCCGGTCACGGGATCCTCCGTCGGTGTCATGTGTGCGGTCGGGACGGTGCAGCTGACGGCGGTGGCCGGGACCACGCGGTGTGTCTCTCGCGCGGTCGCGAAGTGCGCGGCATGCCCGGCCATGACCACGCTTGAAGGCTAACACATCTTGAACTGATCAGTTCAGAATAGAATGGTGCGCAACACAGTCCGAACCATTGACCCATCGGCAAGGAAGTACCGCGTGGCAGGCAAGAAGCAGTTCGACATGGACACGGCGCTCGACGCCGCGATGATCCAGTTCTGGCGCGACGGCTACGCCGACACCTCACTGGACGACTTGTCTCGGGCAACCGGCCTGAACCGCAGTTCCATCTACTCCTCCCTCGGCGACAAGGACACGCTCTTCCTGCGCTGCCTGGATCTCTACGCCGCGCGCTACGGCGAGAAGTACGACGCCGCCCTGTCGTGTGCAGCCTCGGAACCCGTTGCCGCTGTTCGTGCGTTCTTCGACGTCACCCTCGAGCGCATCGCCGATCCCGAGCTGCCTGATGGATGCCTGATTGCCCAGACGGCCATGGCAATTCCAGTGCTGAGTCCGAGCGTCGCGGCGCACGCCAAGCAGGCGCTCGGCTTCCAGCGTCTGCGCCTGCGCGCCGCGCTGAAGGCCGGCGGACTGACCGACCAGGAGGCCGAGGCCCTCGCCGTACACGCGGCGGCTGTGAACCAGTCGCTCGCCGTCATGAGCAGGGCCGGGGCGAGCCCGGCGCAGCTCCTGGCTATCGTGGGCGTGACCGTCGACGCGCTGTCGCAGGCGTTGCGTGCGTAAAGAATCTGACACCGCCGTCGGACTCGCAGCCTGATACGCACGGCCAGTTCATGAGTTCGAGGTGTGCGCGGTAGTGGTGCCAACGGGCTCGGGCCTGGTGGCTTCGCCGCCAATCGGACCAGGCACGCCGGCTCATCACCCCGGGCCGGGCCCTCGACCCGAGCCGCGGCCCCGGACGCGACGCCCTCTTTCTGGACTCCCGCGGTTCCAGGTGGACGCCGTCGACCTCTCTCCCGCAGCCGTCGCCTGGGCCGAGGAGCGCACCCGTACGACCGGAGCCCGCATCCGGTTCCACAGGAGAGACGCCTTCGCCCTCGCCGGCACCGGGCTGAGCGGACGCTACGACCTGATCTACGACTCGGGCTGCTTCCACCACCTGCCGCCCCACCCCCCACCACCTGCCTCGCCCTGCTCGGCCAACTCCTCGCATCCGGCGGCCACTTCGCACTCACCTGCTGGCGGAGAGACGGGAGGGACCTCCCCGACGCGGCCTTCCACCGCGACGCCCGCCTCCACGGCGGACTCGTCTACACCCCCCAGTCCCTGCGCCGGATCTTCTCCAGCCTCACAGCGGTCGAACTTCGACTCATGCGCGATGAACCGACCGAGTCCGCACACCTCGCGAACCCTTCCTCCGGACAGCCCTGTTCCGACGCGATGCCCAGCCGAGCACGGGCTCTGCGAGCGTGCCGACCTCGACGCGTTGGGGATCCGCCGGCGACAGGATGGTGCGCCGCAGGCTGCTCACTGAGCGGCAGTTCTCCGAACGTGGTACTTCCAGTGTGAAAGGGAGCGCACGACGGTCTCGGCGCCGACGGGATTGGCGCTGTGCACGTAGACAGTACCGATGTGGAACGGTCTGCCGTGGAAGGCGGCCTCCTCCAGGAGGGTCACCACCGGCATGATGCTGTCGTCTCCGCCCAGGTCGTGGTCGAGCCAGAGCTCATCGATGAAGACGTCCCGGTGTTCTTGAAGGAGTTGGACCCCATCGCGACTCGTGCGGGCGAGCCGCGTCGCTCGGGGCAGGGCCCTGAGGTCGTCGATGGCGAGGATGACCGGAGCAGGTCCAGGAATGAGCTGCTGCACCCGGACATCATGCCCGGTGAACGGCGCCCAGCAGGCCATGAGCAGGTGCCCCTCTGCTCTCATCGTTCACCGCTGGCGGGGATTCACAAGCACAGGTGAATTGGATGCCTTTTGAAAGCCCGACGGGTCCCCGGTGAGCACCCTGGCCCTGGGGCGCCTCGCCCCGGGGCCCAGCCGCGTGCAGGCCCTGCACTCAGGGGCGACGGGGCCGAGGTGCACGTCGGCCGGGTGCGCGGTGGCGACGTACTTGTCCGGTGGTTCTTGCTGCCCGGCCGCGATGGTGCGTACGCCGCATCACCCGATGGCGGGACGCCGCGGTTGCCATGTGCAGGTGCAGGGAAGAGGCATCCCGTACCTGAGCCTCTGGAGGCACTGTGAGCATTGCTGCGAGCAATCCAACCGTGCAGGCATTCGTGAGCGCGGTCAACGCGGGCGATCGCGACAGCTTTGACGCCGTCCTCGCACCCGACGCCACCATGTCCGACGACGGTACCGATCGCGACCTCGCAGCGTGGGTGGACAAAGAGATCTTCTCTGCCGACGGCCGGATGGACATCGAGTCGGAGTCCGACGGCGGGCTTGAGCTGGTCGCCACCTTCACCAACAGCACGTGGGGCGCGATGCGAACTGCGTGGCGCTTCACAGTGGACGACGGCAGGATCACCCGGTTCGAGACCGGGCAGGCATAGATGGGGGGTGTGACTGTCCGGCCTCTGGCAGAGCCATGCGAAGCAGCTCAGGAATGCACTCGTCTGTCGACCTGTCGGACAGGCCCTAGTCGGCCCGGCCCGTCGCTGCCACGGTTACGCCCAGCCCGATCATCGCGAAGCCACCCGCCCCGCCGACCATCGACAGGCGGCGGTCCGAGCGGGCGAACCAGGAACGGGCCGCCGAGGCGCCCAGTCCCCACAGGGTGTCCGTGACCATGCCGATGGCGACCGGGACCAGCCCCAATACCATCATTTGGAGCGGGATACGGCCCGCCGCGTGGTTCACGAACTGCGGCAGCACCGCCGCGAAGAAGATGAGGCCCTTCGGGTTGGTGAAACCCACGAGAATACCGTCCAGGACCGTGCGCAGATCGCCGCGCCGCGCGCCCGCCGGGGCCTCCATGTCCGCCGCACGCATCTCCTTGCGATGCCGGAATGCCTGCACTCCGAGATAGACGAGATACGCCGCGCCGGCCAGCTTCACACCGGTGAACACCGCCGCGGAAGTCTCCACCAGCGTGCCGAGGCCCCACGCCACAGCGGTCACCAGGAGGTACGAACCGATCAGGTTGCCCAGAACGGTCGCGAGCGCCGTGCGGCGGCCGTGCGCGAGGGCTCTGCCGATCACGAACAGCACGCTCGGCCCTGGAATCACGATCACCAGGAGTGCCATCGCCGCGAACGCGAGAATGCTCTCCGTGGACACCATGCGTCTGCCACCTCCCGAATCGCGTTCCAAGGTCATACAAACAGATCGTGAGCCCTCCGCTCTAGGCTCATCCACCAGCCGAGATCCGAGACCCTGCCCCGGCCTGGGTCACCACGACCGCCTTCGAAGGAGCGGTCGGGGGGCAAGCAGGCTGTACAGGTGCGAAACAGCGTCAGGGACAGGATGCGCTGGTCGGCCTCCTGGGCAAGCCGGTCGCCGGTCCAGCGCTCTCTGCATCCCCACCGCGGGGACGACGGGGGCCCCGGCGCCGATCCGGGCGGGCCGTGGCGGTTCGTCAGCGGACGGTCCGCCAGCCCCATGACCGAGCTGGGGTGGAAGTCGGTGGGCGTGCTGGAGCTCACCGCGCTGCCCAGCATCGACGAAGCGCTCTGGGTCTCCTGGGTCCGGGAGGCCGACGTCCCGCTGGTCAATGGCGGTGACGCGCTGTACCTGTGCCACTGGATGCGGGAGTCCGGGCTGGCTGAACTCCTGCCGTCGCTGCCCGACATGGTCTACGTGGGACTCAGCGCCGGGAGCACGGTGATGAGCCCCCGTGTCGGGGAGGGGTTCGTGGGCTGGAAGCCGCCCGTCGGCGGCGACCGTGCGCTGGGCGTGGTCGATTTCTCGATCTTCTGGCACCTGGATCATCCGGCGTGCCCGGACAACACCATGGCCGCTGCAGAACGATGGGCGGCCCAGATCGCGGGTCCGGCGTATGCCATTGACGAGCAGACCGTCATCAAGGTGGCCGGCGGCGCCGTCGAAGTGGTCTCCGAGGGCCACTGGACGTTGTCTTAGCACCTGTGCCAGGTCCTCGCGTGACATGTCGATGTGGCCGCTTCGGCCGCCGGGGCCGTACGCCTTCTCTGCCGGGCGAGGCGGTCGGATCGTCAAGAACCTGGCCTCGGGGATGTCGCAGCCGCCCCCGGGGCCCGTGGTGAGGGTGTGCGTGGTCAGGCGCTACGGCGCACTTCTTCGCACAGCGCCGCGGCGACCGCGACGTCGGTGCCGGCGAGGCCGACGGAGCAGAAGACGGTGATCTGTTCAGGGTCGGTACGGCCCCTCGCCGCTTTGGCCAGGACGGCGCCCAGGTCGACCAGCCGGTCGGTGGGGAGGATGTGCGGCTCGGCGTAACCGGTTGCCTGGGCGAGGGAGTCGGTGAGGAGCACATGTGCCCGATCCGCCAGGGACGCGGGCACTTCATGGCGCGCGACCGTTTTGGGGCCGAGCGTGGTCACATGCGTCCCCGGCGTGATCCAGTCGGCGTCCAGGACGGGCACGTCACTGTTCGTCGCGACGACCACCACGTCATGGTCGCGCACCGCCTCCTCCACCGTACGCACCGCCCGCACTCTCACCTCCAGCTCCCCGGCGGCGCGCCGGGCGAACGCCTGTGCCCGCTCGGGCCTGCGGGCCGCTACCGCGACCTCCCGCACACGCCTGACCGCGCGGATGGCCCACAACTGCGCCCACGCCTGCGTGCCGGCTCCCACCAGCCCGAGGCGTATCTCTCCCGGTCTGGCTGCCGCGTCGACGGCCACCGCGCCGATGGCACCGGTTCGCCGGGCACCGAGCTCATCGCCGTGCACGACGGCCCGGAGGCGGCCGTCGTCGGAGCCCCACACCGCCACCAGTTGTTCCGCTCCGACGAGGGTGTCGTAGGCACGGAAACCGAACAGCTCCTCCGAGCACAGCCGCCCCGCCGTGAACACGAGACGCCCGTCCCCGAGGTCGGCGTGGATCCGCGGCGGTGCATGGAGCGCGCCCTCGTGCGCGGCCAGGAGAGCGCCCCGCACGGCGCGAACCGCGGTCGCCGCGTCAAGACGCGTACGCACATCGTCGTCGTTCAGCAACAGCACGGACATCAGCGGCTTCCTTCGCGTGCGAGGCGGGCGACAATGGTGATCACTCTGCCGAAACCGGGGCGGCCCTGTCGTCAGTCCTCAGCCGCAGACCTGGGCTCCGTCCAGAGCCCTACGCCCGTCGGGAAGGCCGCCGCGAGCGCCACCCGTCACCGGGCGGGATCCATTGAGCAACTCCGCCAGGCGGTCGGCGAATTCGGTGAGCCGGTCCAGCCGTGGTCCACTGCGGGCGATACGAAAACCGTGGCGGCGGCCCCAGAACGCAGCCTGGACGGCATGGAACTGGGCCCACCGCCGGACCCGTTCACGGTCGAGTTCCGCGGCCTCGGCGAAGACGTCCACGACACGGTGGACAGCCTTGCGCAGGTCATCCGCTCCAAGGAGCGTCAGCGCGCGGGACTTCAGCAGGGTGCCGCCGTCGTAGGCGGGATCTCCCACGTACCCCTTGGGGTCGACAGCCAGCCACGGCTCCCGGCCGGCACGCAGGATGTTCCGGGCATGCAGGTCGCCATGGACGAGGGTGTCCGGTTGGTCCCGGCCCAGCTCCCGAACGGTCGCCAGGGCGGCATCCAGTGCCTGACGCGGCAGTGCGTGCGGCAGTTCCTCGGCGTCCCTGCACAGATGCTCCTCCCAGGCATCGGCCCGCTCACGCAGCCGGGGCAGGCCGGGCGGTGCGGGGACGGCCAGGCGCCGATCGAGCCGCCCGGCGACCGTCACCACCTCGTCGCCGTCCTGGACCTCCGCCAGCGTCGACGGCCCAACCCGCTCCAGCAGCATCGCGAACCGCTCGTCGTCGCGCTCATGCAGCAGCACGGCGCCGCACCCGCCCCACGCAACGAACGCATCCGGCTCATGGACGTTGCCGGGATGCGGAAACGACACCTTCAGCACGGCGCTCTCCCCAGCCCGCCGCCGCACCGGAACGATGACACCGACGCCCCCGTGCATGACCTCGCCGTCCGGCACGCACCCCCAGCGCCCCAGCAACTCCTCCACGATGCCAGGCAGTTCGGCGAGCCACGCCGCCCCGGCCTCCCCCTCGCGGTCGACGGTGTTCCGCGCGAACTCCTCCGGGATCGCCATCATCCCGGCACCCTACGCGCCCGCCCACCGCTGGTGGCTGGTGCGCCGGCCCGGCCCGGCTCAGGTGTTCGGCAGCTGCCCCTTTTCCGGCTCACCAGCGGGGACCGGCTCCAGCACCGCGACGTCCCCGGGGCCGGCCAGCGCGTCAGCGATCTCGCCGCCCAGCGCGGCCAGCACCGGCCCGGCCGAGTGGGCGTCGAGAGCGGCCTGGTCGGCCCAGTTCTCCACGACAGTGACCCGGTCGTCGCCGGCATGGGCGGCGTAGAGCAGGCAGCCGGGCTCAGCGTGCACGGCGGCGGCGTGCCGCCGGAACGCCGCGAGCACGTCCTCCCGGCGGCCGGGCTTGGTCCGGAGGGTGGCGACGACGATGGGCAAGGAAACTCCTCGGGCCGGGACCGGTCCGTATCACCTCACGGACGCGATCTTGGTGGTCGCATGGAGCCTACGCCAGGCACAGGCACCCTGGCCTTGCCCGGGTCCCCGTCAGGAGGCCCGCTGCTGCGATGCGACGCGAGGTGGCTGCCGTAGGGATTCGGTCCACCAGCCGTTCGGCTCTCGGTCTCCACGGCCGCTGTGCCGTCCAAGGCCCGGGCGGAGCAACTGGTTCTGGCCGCCAACAGTTCCCGCCTGGCAACCGTTTCGCTGCGCCCGCATGTGATCTGGGGAGACGGCGATCCGCATCTGGTGCCGGGCCTGCGTGCCCGTACGCGCTGCGGGCGGTTGCTGCTGCCTGGAACGGGCGCCAACCACGTGGACACCGTCCACGTCTGCGACGCCGCCGAGGCGCACGTCCTGGCCGTGGAAAAGCTGACACCGGACTCTCCCCTGGCGGGTGCCGGTTACTTCCTCACGCAGGGCCGCCCCTGCTCCCTCGCCACCACTGTCCGTGGTCTGCTCGCACGCCACGGCATCACAGCGGAGATCCGCAGCGTCCCCGCCCACGCCGCACGCGCCGCGGCCGTACTCCTCGAAGCCGCGGCAAAGGCGCTGCCATGAGTGGTCGGCGGGGCGGTAGCCGAGGTCGCGGCGTGCTGCGCTGACGTCGAACCAGTGGGCGTGAGTGAGCTCGGCGGCCAGGACGCGTGAGAGGCGCAGCCTCCAGCGCGACTCGCACGGGCGGCTTCCCGCGCGCGGGCCTGACCTGGGTTGACCCGGGTGGGCGTCGTGGTCGACCCGCGGTCAACGCTGTCCGGAGGGGGGTTGTCCGGCGAACGAGGTGCGGTAGGCGCGTGGGCTGGTGGCCAGGCGGGACGCGAAGTGCTGGCGCATGGTGACCTCGCTGCCGAAACCGGACCGCCGGGCGACCTCGGGCATGGTCAGGTCGGTACGTTCGAGGAGTTTCTGGGCCGCTGCGATGCGGTGGTCCACGAGCCAGCGCAGCGGAGTGGTTCCGGTGGCCGCCGCGAAGTGCCGGGCGAAGGAACGCGGCGACATCCCGACACGGGCGGCGAGCGCGGACACGGTGAGCGGCTCGTCCAGATGCGCCAGGGCGAAGGCGCGTACGTCGGCCAGCGTATCCGCGTCGCGGTCGGCGTGCCGGGTCGGGTGTTCGATGAACTGGGCCTGGGTGCCGGTCCTGAACGGTGCGGTGACCATGGATCGGGCGACCGTCGCGGCCGCCTCCGCGCCGTGCATGGCACGCACCAGGTGCAGACACAGGTCGATGCCGGCGGCGGTGCCGGCAGACGTCCACAGATTGCCGTCCTCGACGAACAGGGCGTCCGGCTCGACCCGCACCCGTGGGTGCCGGGCCCGCAGCTGATCGGCCAGTGCCCAGTGGGTCAGCGCCCGGCGGCCGTCCAGCAGGCCCGCCTGGGCGAGCGTGAACGCTCCGCCGCACAGCGCCGCGATGGTGGTGCCCCGTACGTGAGCGCGGCGCAGCGCCGCGAGGACCGGCTCGGGTGCCGGGGTGTCATGGTCGTCCAGGCCCGGTACCAGGATCAGCTCGGCGCGGGGCAGCCAGGCGAGGGTGCGATCCGGTGCGAGCGCGAGCCCGCCACGCATCGGTACCGGTTCGGGGCCGACGGCCACCCGCCGCAGCTCGAAGGCGGGGACTCCGCGGTCGGTGCGGTCCGCGCCCCACACCTCGGTGATCACCGAGACGTCGAAGGCCCGGATGCCTGGGAACGCGAGCAGGGCGATGCGGTGGGCCGGGGCCGGTCGAGTCATCCTGGCAGTAAACCATCGATCGCTGTCTTTCTTCCTCCTGTGAACGGGCCCGGCCCGGCGGCAGGATCGTGGGCATGGAGATCACACAGAACGCCGCGCTGGTGGTGGTGGACGTGCAGCAGGGCTTCGACGAACCGGAGTTCTGGGGCCCGCGCAACAACCCGGCCGCCGACGAGAACATCGCTTCCCTGATCGCGGCCTGGCAGGACACGGACCGGCCCGTCGTCCTCGTACGGCACGACTCCGACAAGCCCGGCTCGCCACTGCGGCCCGGGTACGAGGGCAACGACTTCAAGGCGTACGTCCAGGAGCGGCGCGGCAAGGGCGGCGGGCCGGAGCTGCTCGTGACCAAGTCCGTGAACTCCGCGTTCTACGGCACCCCCGACCTTGACGACTGGTTCAGGGCGGCGGGCATCACCCAGGTCGTGCTGGCCGGTATCCAGACCAACATGTGCGTGGAGACCACCGCCCGCATGGGCGGCAACCTCGGCTACGACGTGCTGGTCGCCCTCGACGCCACCCACACCTTCGACCTGACCGGCCCGAACGGCTGGCGCCTGACGGCCGACGAGCTGGCCCGGGCGAGTGCCGTCTCGCTGCACGGCGGGGGTTTCGCCCGGGTGGTGACAACCGGCGAGCTGGTGTCCACCGTCCGCCCCTGATCTGCCAGTACCCGGGATGACCACCCGCGTCGCCCTCCGGGAGCACATCACCGGCGTCACCGCTCTGCCCACGGCGGGCTGAGCCAGGGCAGCCACCCAGTCTCACCACGACCCGCTACACCCTCAACAGCCCGCCAGCCCCGACAAGTTGACATGTGGCCTCACCGCCCTACGCAACGCAGGCCTGGTGAGCGCCCACCGCGCCGACGCTCCGTCCTCTGCGCCCGCACCACCGTCGCCGAAACCCTCCTCGCAGCCGGGCGCCCCTTGAAGCTGCAGATCCCAACCCCCGAAGGTCTTCCGGCGCCGACCGCTTAGCCTGGTGGGGTCATGAGCAGCCACCCATGCGCGGACGGGGCATCCGTGCACACGTCGCCCTGGCGCGGCTCGGCAGTCCCGAGGTGCCTCAACCCGCGAACGGGGAGGACCAGCCGGGGCCGGCGCCCCGGTACTGGTCCCGCCCACACGCAGCCGGGGCGGGTGTTCCCGCTCGTCCAGCGACTCACTCGTCGCAGGTGCACCGCTCGCGGTCATCTTCCTGGGCTCCCCTGTGGCCCAGGAAGAATCCCGCTGCTTGCGCAGGTGAAGGTAGCTTCCCGTCTGCCGCAGCGTCAACTATAGTTTAGCCACGTCAAGAGAGAGCAGCGCATCGTGCCCCATGCAGGCGAGACAGCGGACCGTGAGACGCCGTTGCCGGCGCCCCCGGTTCCCGTACCCGGTCCCGGCGCGTCCTTCGCCGACCGTCTGAACTACCTGTTCGACAGGGTCCGGGCGCCAGGCGCGGACGAGTTCAGCAACGCCCACGTGGCGCGGACGATCTCCTCGTACGGCCAGGAGAGCATCACCGGCGCGTACATCGGCCAGCTCCGCAAGGGCAGCAAGACGCCCACCGTCAAACTCGTGCCGCTGTTCGGCCGGTTCTTCGGCGTAGAGGCCGGCTTCTTCGTTGAGGACGAGGTGACCCGCAAGGTCGCCGAACAGTTCGAGCTGCTGCGCAAGCTCAGCCAGGCGGGTGTGAAACAGATCGCACTTCGTGCCATCGGACTGTCCCCGCACAGCCTCAACGAGGTCATGCAGAAGATTGATTCCGTGCGGGAGAAGGAGGGCCTGCCCCCCTCCCCCGAAGACGACCTTTCCTGACCAGCCACTACGCTCAACTTCCACGGGGCTCTTGAGAGGAACACGCATGTGGCATCGCCGCCGTGCGCGCCGGCCCGTCGACCGAACCGAAGAAGTCGAGCGGCGCAGCAGAGCGTTCGTCGAGGAACTTGAGCTTCCCGCCGTCAACAGCGTCCTGGAGTTGCGTCCGTTCATCGAGCGGAAGCTCAACCGGGAGATCCGGTTGATGCCGTTCACGCCGGACCTCTCGGACCCGGCCTCCTTGGACCCCTCGACGCCGTGCGGTCTGTGGCTTGCCACCGTCGACACGGACTACCTCTTCTACGACGAAGGGGTCAGTGCGGCGTACACCGAGATCGTCGCCGGCCACGAGTTCGCCCACATGCTCAAGCACCGCCACAAGAAGGAGTCCTTGGACGTCGCCGGCCTCGGCGGCCTCATCACGGACATCGACCCTGCCACCGCTCAGCTGGTCCTCGGCCGGACCCAGTACGACGAACCCGACGAGTTCGAAGCGGAGATGATCGGCTCCCTGCTGCAGGAGCACGTGTCCAAGGCTCGGGCGGCCTCCGCCCGAGGCTCCCAGGCCGACGACCCCATAGCCCGCACGCTGCTGCGCTGACCGGAACAGACCACCGTGAAAGACATACTCCACCCCCTGTGTCTTGCGATCGCCGGCACAGGGTTCCTCCTCCTGCTCCGCGACCTGGGCAAGCGGAGACGCGACCCCGCCCTCGTGGTCCTCGCCTTCACGTTCGGGTTCTCCGCGCTCAGCTACTTCATCGCACTCACCTGGGTGTGGGTGCGCATCGACGGCATCCTCGGCGTACCGAACATCGCTGTGCCGCTGGCCCAGAGCTGCGTCGTCCTCGTCTTCGCCCTCCAGGCCACGGTCCTGGCCTACTGGTCCAGGCCCCTCGACGCGGCCCGGCGCCGCGGCCGCCAGCTGCTCATCACGGCCGGCTGCGTCATCGCGGGCATGGCCTCGCTCTTCGCGCTCCTGGCCCCCGCCGTGGAGCGGCCCTTCGATTTCTCGCTCTACTACGCAGGCAATCCGTACTTCCAGGCGTACCTGTGGCTCTACATCGGCGCCTACACGCCGGCCCAGATCTACCTCGCCCGGTCGTGCTGGAAGTACGCCCACGCGACCGCCAACCGGTCGATCGCCGTCGGCCTGCGCCTCGTCGCCGTCGGCGCGGCCATCACCCTCGGCTACAGCGCCATCCGCATCGGGGCCGTCCTCGGCGCGGTCTTCGGATTCAGCGTCAAGGGTCTCGACCCCTACGCGTGGATCTGCGGCGATGTGGGGGCCACCCTCACCCAGATCGGCTACTTCCTCCCCACACTCGTCCGCCGCGTGGAAGACGGCAGGAACTGGGCATCCGCGCACGTCGGCTACCGGCGCCTGCGGCCTCTGTGGGCCGCCCTGGCCCATGCACACCCCGGAATCACCCTGCTCCGACCGGACCCGCAGCGCGGTTCCATCCTTCACGGCCGCAGCGCGCACTTCCCCCTTCTGCGACGCCGCACGGAGATCCGCCACGGCCAGAAGCTGCTGCGTCGCTACCTCGACCCCGCTGTGCGCACCGAGTCCGAGGCACGGCGCGCGACCGAAGGGCTGACCGGCGCCGACCTGGTCGCGGCCGTGACCGCCGACCAGATCCATGCGGCCCTCACCCGTTTCCACACGGACGCCCCCGTCGAGGCGCCGGTCGAGTACGTGGACGCCCACCTGCCCCTGCCGACAGCCGAGGACGAACAGCTTCACCTCGAACGCGTCGCCCGCTTCTTCACTCCGCCCGACCCAGCGACACCCACCACCGATCTCCCCAGCACCGCATCAGGAGCCCATTCGTGATCCTCCGCCGCACCGTGCTCGCCACCACGCCTGCCCTCGCCACCGTCACCGCCGTCACCGCCCTGAGCGCCTCCGCCAGTGCGGGGCCCCACACCGGCACGAGCCGGCGCCGCGCTGCCCCGCTGCGCCTCGCGTCCGCCGGCGACCAGCTCACCGCCCTGCGCGAGGGCAAGATCACAAGTCGTGACCTGCTGGAACAGCACCTGGAACACATCGAGCGGGCGAACCCCGAGCTGAACGCCGTCATCACGCTCGACCTGGAAGGTGCCCGAGCGGCCGCCGACAAGGCCGACCGGCACCTCGCCGAGACCGGGGACGTGCTCGGCCCGCTCCACGGCCTGCCGATGACGGTGAAGGACGCCCTCGAGGTCGAGGGGATGCGCACCACATGCGGGTCGCCCAGCCTCTCGGGCCATGTCCCCGACAGCGACGCCGACGCGGTCGCCCTCCTGCGCGCCGCCGGCGCCGTCATCATCGGCCACACCAACGTCCCGACCATGTGCCAGGACATCCAGACGTCGAACCCGATCTTCGGCAGGACCCTGAACCCCTTCGACTCCGAGAAGACCGCCGGCGGCTCCTCCGGCGGCCCTGCCGCCGCGGTCGCCGCGGGCTTCACCAGCCTGGAGGTAGGCTCCGACCTCGCCGGCTCGCTGCGCCTGCCGGCCGCGTACTGCGGTGTCTACGCGCTGCGGACCTCGCGCGGAGCCAGCCCGATCGTGCCCACCCGCGGTCACATCCCCCGCCTGCCCGGCTGGGCCACCAGCAGCGACATGATCACGCTCGGCCCGATCGCCCGGAGCGTCGAGGACCTCGGTCTCCTCCTGGACGTCATCGCCGCGCCCGCCCCCGCCGACCGCGGCGGATGGAAGATCGACCTGCCGGCCCCGGCCAAGACCGAGCTGGGCGACTACCGGGTCGGCATCTGGGCGGACGACGCGTACTGCCGCATCGACGCCGACAGCCGCGCACTCCTCGCCCAGGTCGCCGAGCTCGTCAGGGGACTGGGTGCCACTGTCGACGACTCCACCAAGCCTGTCGACTTCGCCGAGAGCGACAAGCTGTTCCAGCGCCTCATGTACGCCACCGCCTCGGCCACCGCCACCGACACCGCGTTCGCAGCCGACGTCGCGGCTGCCGAGAAGATCACCGCCGACGACCCCAGCGGGTTCTTCCTCCGATCCCGCACCATGCGTCACCGCGACTGGTGCGTAGCCGACGAAGCACGGCAGAAGCTGCGCGGCGCCTGGGACGCCTACTTCACGGACCACGACATCCTGATCACCCCCGCCACGCCGACTGCCGCCGTCCCCGACCAGAGCAGCACTCCCCTGCCGCAGCGGTACATCACGGTGGACGGCACGAAGCGCCCGTTCTTCGACCAGACCAGCTGGCTCAACCTGGCCAGCCCGGTCGGACTGCCGGCCCTCGTCCTGCCCGCCGGCACGACCGGCGACGGGCTCCCGCTCGCCGTCCAGATCATCGGCCCCTACCTCGCCGACCGCACCGTTCTCCATGCTGCCGAGCAGCTCGCACAGCGGCTCCCCGAGCCGGCTCAGCCGTCCGTGTTCTCGGCGTAGCCGAATCTGCGGCTCGCTTCGCGGAGTTCCGGGCCGGGTCGGTCCGGAACGTCCGTGAGCCCGGGAAGCCGGTCGGCCGGCGCCGCCGCCCTGACCATGGTCGTCAGACTCGTGGAGTCCGCGCGGGAGCGGTGAGCGGTGGCGGGCCGTGAACGCGCGTGCTGACCCACCTGGCCCGCAATGCCGACGGCGGCCGGAACTCGCTGGTCTGGGCCCGGACCGGAGTGGAGACGCCGGAGTATCCGAGTCCGGCCGCCCGGGACGAGCAGGGTTCCTGACCATTGCTCACGGCGACGCCCTCCCGGGCCAGATCGGTTCACCCGATGAGGAAGAGCCGTTCCCAGTCGGGCGGGACGTCTCCGGCAAGGGAGGCGAGCACGAGTGCGACGCCGGCTGCGCCTTCGAGCAGTCCGGGATTGTCCACGGGGCCGGTGAGCGGATGAAAGTCGCTGAAGCCGAATTTTTTCTGCGGACCGTACTGGCCCAACACCGATCGGAGGCAGGATTCAGCGTATTCGGTCAGCAGTGGGTCATGAAACGGCAGATCGTCCTGAAATCTCGTCAGCAGATGGAGGACGCCAGCCTGGCCATGACAGAACGTCGGGGCCGAGATTCGCGTGACGTCCGGCGGCCGACGGATCGCCGATCTCATGAGCTGGTGTGCGAGTTGCCCCCATGCGGGTTCGGAGAAGGCAAGACCGGCCAGTTGAAGAGAACGAGCGACTCCGAGATTGCCGTAACACCAGGCGACCCGGCTCGGCGTGCTCGTTTCGTGGTGCGGGTGGGAGTCGTGGCGCCGGTAGGCGACGTCCGGTCCCCACGGGGTGTCTGTCAAACCGTGGCGTACGGCGGTGACGAGCCTGTCGGCCGCGCCGTGCATTCCCCGCACGTCGACACCATGGCGGGCGCAGACGGCCAGCAGGGCAAGCACGCCGGAGATTCCGTGCGCGACTCCCAGATCCAGGCATCTGACTGGACTGTCCTTCGGTGGCCGGCCGGGTTCGGGCAGCGGTGCAGCCGAAGTCCAAAAGCCGTCGGGAGCCGATCGGCCGCTCCAGGCGACGAGGCGGCCCAGCAGGCGGTGCAGCAGGGGGACTGCGGAGGGGGCGTCCGTCATGGTTGACAGATAGGCACCGACGCCCACCACACCCGAGATCAGGTCGTACTGGTCCGACGCTGTGCAGCCCGCATCGGGAAGGCGGTCGAGGGTGGCGGTCGATTGATCGACCAAAAGGGAGTCGACACGGCCCAGCGCCCGCGCGTAGCGCTGTCCGCGAAGCGAGAGATAGCGCATGGCAAACGCCAGTCCGGAAATCCCGCGATACAGGCCCAGTCCTATGTGGGGGGAGGTCTCCAGGGCAGCCGCGGACCGGGCGATATAAGAATGGGCAGCTTCATCCCAGCCAGAGTCCGGCTCGACACGGAGCATATATCCGAATGCCACGGCCAAACCGACGTCACCAAAGGCGGTGTCGAGGGCCGACCATTGCAGCGCCGGAACACCCACCATCGGACGTGGTTGCTCAATGTCTGTCAGCTGTTCTGGATCGCGTATCCGGAGGAACACCGACCGCCCGATCCGTGCGGCTGCCGCCCTGAGTTCATCAGGCAATGTCATCGGACTGTTCCCTGAATACTGAGATCCTTGGTCACGTGATGTAGGCGGTGCACGACACGGTATTCTTCTTTGCGGTCGAGTCCCAGTCGATTCGCATGCATGTGAACGAGGCTGGTGGCGATTTCCTCGACTGTGGACGTCAAACCGCCTGCCCGGTCAAGGTCGTTCAGCTCCTGGCCGAGAGGAGTGAGCGCGGTGCACAGCCGCAGCCGCCAGGAATCAAGGGGGGATCCCTGACGCAGTGCGGCATGCCTGCCGGCCAATATCGCTCGCAACAGCGGCCGACGCAGATGAAGTTCCCGGTTGAGCGTCTTTCGCGAGACTGACGGATCGTCTGAAAACTCGTGTGCGTAGGACCGCTGCATGGTGTTGTAGACGCTGTTGCGACTGTCGGTGCTGAGCCCCAGAGACTTCAGCAGCACATCGATACTGAAGGTCGCGATGTCATACCGATCGGCGTCCGGCACGGTGTTGAGCAGCTCCGGGGTCGCGTTGAGGAGATTCACGGCCTCCGGGCTCTCCGCACAGAACACCCGCTCGCACAGCGCCATGCCGGCGACTCCTCCGTAACGTTCGATTTCACGGTCGTAGCCGGTTATCTCGAACCGGTCCACGGAACCGCTGCCCACCAGCTGGGTGCACGCATCCAGCACACCCTCCGGAAGTGCGCTGTTGCCGCGGACCCGCAGTCGGAGATGCGGCAACGGATCGGCATAGCGGACGAAAAACCATTCCTGGCCGGCCAGTACGTCGCGCAGGGTGGTGAGAGTGTCCTGATAGAAGTCGGGTGAGCCATAGAGTTTGAAGAACCACCAACCCTGTCCCGGAAGGGTCAAGCGCTCCTGGCGGCCAACGTCGACACTGGTGCGCTTTCGGGGGTGGGGAACGGGCTCCGGATCGAGCGCACGCAGCGAAACGACCGCCTCGAGAAGGTATCCGTCCCCGTCCGCATCGCGGGCCGCGGCATGCTCGATCCCAGGTAGTGCCTCCTCCACCGCGGTCGCTCCCTGACTCATCTGGTGCCGGAGCAGTTCCGCATGCAGTGGATGATCGAGGTCGAGCAGCAGCCGGTTGTCGAGCATTCCGGTGTAGACATGGCGGGGAACGTTCCATTCACTGCGCCAACGGTCCAGCTCCGTACGGGAGCCGGATTCTCTGCCGATGCTTTCGGGAATGCGCCAGCGTGCCGGTGCCAGCACGATGCGCCCTCTGCGGATCCGCGGCAGGAACGGCATTTTGCCCATTTCTCCCCAGTCCCAGACAGGGCGCCGATAGCCGTCCTCGCAGACCTCGAGCACAAACCGGATCGGATTGGGAGAATAAGCAGGCGTCAGCATGTGTGCCGCCCGTACCACAATGCGTCGCCCAAGTCTTCGCGAACGCAGATACAGCCGTCCCGCCGCAACGCCGACCATCAGGTCGGCAAGTTCGATATGCCGATCACGGGGACCACTCGCCGTTGTCGACACCGCAATCTCGTAGTCGTGGACCCGAGGCGCCAGGGCCACATTGTTTGCGTGCCCGTCGGGATGCACGTAACCGATGTCGGCGAATACGATGTCCGGGTTGGCCGCCCGCTCGTGAGAGGCCAGTTCCACGACATGATCGGTGAATCGTCGGTCAAGATGGGCGAAACGCCCGAAAGATCGGCCGCCAGGGAGGACTGCCCCGCCCCCGGGGCCGAGGACGGCCTGCCATTCTCCGTCCGGTTGTGCGGCGAGCATGAGAAGGATGTCCGCCGACGGCGGCGCCTCTCCCTCCGGAAGACCAAGGTCAAGGAGGTGTTCGGGGACTATTTCCACCTCGTGATCGCCGTCCTTCAGGGCTGATCCGACGAGTTTGTGGAGCAACGTGTCCCGTCGCTTCGCCACGTGCTGGGTAACCGGCCAATTTCGCCTCGACGGTGGGCTGCGGTACTCGGCCGGAGGGCCGATCCCGACTTGTTCGTCGAGCACTTCGAGAAGTGGAACCTCTCGCTCACCGTACCGGCTGACAAACTCGCTGGCATACGCCTTGAGCGCAGGGGAGCGGGCCGGCACGGGACTGAGCCGGAACAAGCAGTCCAGTGCGGATTCCGCTTCCGCTGTCAACTCCGCGGGCAGCGTCCCGGAGAGCGATATTCGCATGTCCGCCTGAAGATGATTTTGGGACCGACCGGGCCCCGTGGCATCCAGCCGACCCAACAGCGACCGCAGTTCAACGATTCCGTCCCCCACCTTCTGGTTCGCATACGC
This sequence comes from Streptomyces monashensis, assembly GCF_001866665.1. Classification (GTDB taxonomy): domain Bacteria; phylum Actinomycetota; class Actinomycetes; order Streptomycetales; family Streptomycetaceae; genus Streptomyces; species Streptomyces monashensis. Next base: position 50,751 of record NZ_MLYO01000081.1, read on the forward strand.
GCCGATGGACTCTGCCAGGTCCTGACCCCGTCGAACTGCGGGAGTTCGGGTCTCCGGAGCTTCCGCGAGCAGGTGTGACAGTGGGTCGCGACTGTCCATGGGAGGCCGTAGCTTGCTCAACAGAATATTATTCTCAAGAAGCCTGGCGAGAAAACCTGTCAGAGCGTTCTCGGTGATATTCGGGTAGGTCCTTGCCAATCTGTCACGAAGAACTGAGAACTGAATTTCTTCCCGGGTCCATGTCAGAACCTTCTTGACGGGCTCGGTGCAGCGGATCGAGACTCGCTTTCCGCCGTCCTGGTCCCTGCGAGCATCGCCGTGCATGAGATGGACTCGCTCTCCCAGCGGCAGCAGAGCAGAATTCCGGTACACCCGGAGGTCCGACTGCGCGTCAGGGTCACGCTCCAGGTCATGGACGAGTTCGAGTACTTCGCCGCAGTCCAGTCGAACCGCGCGGTGGTGTTCCGCGGGGCTGCCCAGCCTGATGTCGAGTTCTGGACCCCAGCCGGCGGGGGCGACTCCGCTGAACATGCCGAACGGTGTGGGGCGTGTGGTCGATCGCACCACATAGCGGGCCAACGCCGTCACGATACGCCGATGCTGTTTTACCGAAAACGTGCCGGGTTTCCGAAAGAACTCCTCCGCATCCTGCGCGAGGGACGGGCTGGCAAGCCACACCGCCTCCCTGAACGCCGGGTCCTCAAATGCGGTACGCAACCCTTTCGTCGTCTCGGTCTGCGGAGCAAAGGCTGCGGAGTAGGACCGGACGGACAGGAGCGGGGTGCGAACCATCGCCGTGGATGTCGCAACGTACCGAGTTGTCGTCGGAATTGATTTTTCAGTCTGCATCGATCCAGTACCTTTTTGCGACTCTGCCGATAATTCGCACCTCGCCCCCAAGAGGGTCGGGGAATCTGCTGTCCCCGACCCTCGGGGCTCCGTGCGGAGCCAGACTCTTCCAGCGCTCCTAGCAGCCGAAAACGGTCGGCGAGCACGGGCCGGTGATGCCCGGAGTCTTCTGGGCAGCGGCCTCGTCGATCTTCGGGTAGACCTCCGTCCGAATGTCCAGGTCGAACTGGCTGGTGTCCACGGTCGTCACGTCGGGCTCATTCTGGTGCATGGTTTCCTCTCCTTTGTTCTGGCTTAGCGAACCGAATTCTGGGCCGGTTCGCCGCTCGCGATCCGACTTCACGCATTTCGAATCGAAATGCGCTCGGAATATCCGGAGGTTTTCGTTCACGCCGGAGGTGATCGCGCATTCCGTATGGCTGTCACCGTTCTCCGCCGCGCCTGCGGCACCTGCAGCCGGGCGGCGTGCGTACGCGCGCTCACTCGTGGGCGCGGCCGCGGGCGTAGGCGTACGAGGCGAGCAGAATCTGCCAGGCCACCTCGATTTCGTCCCGGTCGCGCGGACCGAAGAGCAGCAGGGTGTTCTGTATGGGGTGCGGGATCCCCCAGCCCAGGTCGGTGACGTGCTTCTTGGCCGCCGGGGGCAGGGTGAGGTGCACGCTGCCGTCCTGCGGCGGGTGCTGGTGGGCGAACTCACGGCTGTGCCGGATGAAGGCGTCGTCGGGTCCGGTGCCGAACTCCGGGGCCAGGTGGATGGCGCGGGCCTCGGGGTAGGGCACATGAGTAGGGGCGAGGTAGACGCCGCTGAGCGACCGCATGCGCTGCCAGAGTTCCTCCTGAAGCGGCGTGGGGGCGATCTGGTCCAGTTGCCCGTGGGGCACCGGGCCACGGGTGCGGGGGGCCGGGCCGGGACGGTCGGGAAGGTTCAGGAGGGACATAGCTTTCCTTTCATCATTACGACATCGAACAGTTCTCGGCTAGGCTCGGAGCATGGAGGAGAAGCTCTCGAACGCTGCGGCACTGGTGGAAGGGACTGTCGCCCTGCCGGTCATCGACCGGCTGCTGCACGTCTCACGCCAGGCCGAGCTGCGCTTCGGCCGCACGTGCTCGCGCTTCGGGCTGCAGGCCTGGGAGTTCGACGTGCTCACCACGCTGCGCACCCAGTCGCCGGCCCACGAGATGTGCCCGGGGACCATCGCCGACCGGCTGCTCGTCTCGAACAGCACCATGACCAACCGCGTCAACCGGCTGGAGAAGGCCGGTCTGGTCGAGCGCCGGCTGAGCCCGGAGAACCGGCGCATCGTGATCGTCCGGCTCACCGACAAGGGCCGAGAGCTCGTCGACCAGGTCATCGCGGCCCGGAGACAGACCGAGCGCGAGGTGCTCGGCCGCGGGCTCTCCGAGGAGGAGTCGAGCCAGCTGTCCGCGCTCCTCGGCAAGCTCGACACGGCGCTCGTCAGCCACGATGCGTGAGTTCCAGGCGCTCGTAGCGCCTGCCGTGGTAGATCAGCGGCTCGCCGGGCGCGGTGCGTACGGCGCGGACATGGAGCAGCAGGACGCTGTGGTCGCCCGCGTCGATCGTGCGCACGCGTCGGCACTGGACAGAGGCCAGCGCGCCCGGCAGCACCGGGGCCAGGCCGTCGGCGTACTCGAAGCCGGCGTCGGTGAACTTGTCGTCGACGGGTGCCGCGAACCGTTCGGCCACCGGCCGCTGCCCGGCCGCCAGCATGTTGACCGCGACCGGCCCGGCCCCGGCGAACAACTCGTACGAGCGCGAGGACTTGGCCTGGCAGACCAGCATCATCGGCGGGTCCAGCGAAACGGACGTGACGGACGTGGCGGCGAAGCCGTACGGCACGCCGTCGGGCCCGGTGGTGGTCACCACGCATACGCCGCCGGCCAGCGCGGCCATCGCGTCCTTGAAATGTGCTTCCAGATCGTCGGACGCAGCGAGCAGGGATCCCCGGTTCATCGGTCGACTCCCGCCAGGACGGGCGTGTGCGCCTCGAGCCAGCGGCCGTCGGGACGGCCGAAGACGGCGGTGCCGTCCGCGCGGCGGGCGTAGACGCTGCGGCCCCGCCGCAGGGTCTGCTCCACCCGGCCGGTGAAGGTCCAGCCCTCGTAGGCGGACCAGCCGACCTTGGCCTGCGCCTCGTCGGCGCGCAGCCACCAGTTGGTGTCGGCGGAGACGAGGGCGAGGTCGGCGTCGTGGCCCTCGGTCAGGGCGCCCTTGCGGCCCTCGAGGCCGAAGAGGCGGGCCGGGCCCTCCGCCATGACCCGCACGGCGATCTTCAGGGCCTGCTCGGCGTCGCCGCCGGGGAGCCGTCGGCGCAGCCCGGTGAGCAGAGCGGGGAAGAGTTCCTGTACCCCGGGCAGACCGGGCGGGGCGTCGGGAGCGGGCAGCGCCTTGTCGGTGAGGGCGTGCGGGGCGTGGTCGCTGCCGACGCAGGCGACCTCGCCGCGGATGACGGCCTGCCACAGCCGGTCCTGGTCCGCCTGCTCCCGGATGGCGGGGCTGAGCCGGATCCGCGGGCCCAGCCGCAGCGTGTCGTCGGTGGTGAAGGAGAGGTGGTGTCCTGTGACCTCGAAGGTGATGGGAATCCCGGCCGCGCCCGCCGCGGCGAGCAGGTCGGCCTCCTCTTTGCTGGACACGTGCAGCACGTGCACGTCGGTGCCGTGCCTGCGGGCGAGTTCGATGAGTTTGGCGACGGCGACGATGCCGCCGCTGCGCGGCCGGTGGGCCTCGTACGACCGGTACGACGGGGGTTCGCCCTGCCACTGGTCGAGGAGCGCGAAGACGTCGTCGTCCTCGGCGTGGAAGAGCAGCCGCAGATTCTTGGCGGCGGCGAGCCGGAAGAGGCCGTCGAGCCGGGCGGGGTCGCGCAGCACGTGCGGGGCGGTGTGGTGGCCGGTGAGGAAGGCCTTGGCGGAGGTCGCCTCGCGCGGGGTGAAGTCCTCGAGGAGCGAGACGTCGTCCGGGTTGACTCCCGCGTGGAAGCGGTAGTCGACCAGGCTGTTGCCCTCGATCAGCGCATGCTTGGCGTGCGCGTCGGCGGGGGTGAAGGTGGCCGGGCGGGTGTTGGGCATGTCGATGACGGTGGTGACGGCGCCCGCGACCGCCGCCCGCGACCCGTTGGCCCACTCCTCCTTGCCGGTGAGGCCCGGGGTGCGGAAGTGCACATGGGAGTCGATGAGGCCGGGCAGGACGTACAGGCCGCGGGCGTCGACCGTCTCGCGGGCCTCGGCGCGCGTGCCGGGATCCAGGACGGCGGCGATGCGCCCGTCGAGTACGGCGAGGTCGGCGTGGGTGACCTGGCGGCCGTCGACGAGCCGCCCGCCGCGCACCAGGAGGTCGTAGGCCGGGGTGTGGTTCACAGGGTCCACGGGGTGCTCACCAGCTCCCTTGCGAGGTCGTTCGTCGGTCCCATGAGCGCCACGGCGCGGGCGTCGCGGGCCATGCGGTTGATGGGGTTGGAGATCACATAGCCGGCGCTGCCGAGCAGCCGGGCGAGGGTTTGCACGACCTCCTCGGCGACCTCACCGGCGAAGATCTTGCTGTGGAGGGTGACCGCGCCGGGGTCGGGGGCGTCGCACCGCCCGGCCCGCTCGACGAGGGCGCGCGCGGCCTCGATGCGGGTGCGGACCTCGGTGAGGCGGAAGCGCAGGCCCTGCTGGTCGAGGAGGCCGCGCTTGCGGGCGGCCTCGAAGGCGTGGTCCCAGGCGGCCTCGGCGATGCCGACGGCGACCGCGCCCAGCGTCGCGCCGGACTGCCGGACGCCGGCGATGACGCGGTTGGCGCCGTCGCGCGGGCCCAGCATGGCGCCGGCGGGTACCACGCAGTTGTCCAGTTCGATGAAGCCGGTCGCCGAGGCACGCATGCCGACCAGGTCGAGGCTGGTGTCCGGGGTGATGCCGGGGGTGTCGGCGGGGATGAGGAAGAAGCTCTGGCCGGTGGAGCCGTAGACCTCGCCGTCGTCCTCGACCTGGGTGGTCTGGGCGAGCACGAGGTAGACGTCGGCGAGGCCCGCGCCGGTGGTGAAGGCCTTGCCGCCGCTGATCGACCAGCTGCCGTCGGGCAGTTCCTCGGCGATGGTGGCGAGGTTGCGCTTGGCGGCGCCCGCGCCCGACTCGCTCCAGGCGGAGGCGGCGAGCCACTCGCCGGAGGCGAGCCTGGGCAGCAGGTCGCGCTGCTGCTCGGCGGTGCCCCACTCGACGATGCGGCTGGAGACGGCCAGGTGCTGGAAGACGATGATGGCCGTGGACGGGTCGTGGCGGGCGATCTCGGCGATGCGCCGGTTGACCGCCAGCTGCCCGGCCCCGGCCCCGCCGAGGTGGGGCGGCGCCACCAGGCCGGTGACGTCCGAGGCGCGGACGGCCGCCAGCACCTCGGGGGACGGCCTGCCCTCCCGGTCGGCCGCCGCCGCGTGCTCGGCGAGTGCGGCGAGCAGGGTCCCGCGGCCGGTCGCCGGGGCGTCGCTGAGTTCAGCGGTGGGCATAGGGGAGCGCCTCCTTCTGCGCGTACGGCTGGAGCCGTTCAAGGGTGAGCGAGCCGGTGAACTCCACGGACTTCTGCGCGACGCTCACCCAGGCGAGGGTGTCCGCGGGGGTGTTCCCGGTGACCGCGGCGCGCACGGCGGTGGTGCCGCCGGCGGTGCGGATGGTGAGTGGGGCGCCGGGGACGGCGGCGCTGCCGGCCAGCTCGTAGGGGACGGTGCCGACCATCTTGCTCGCCGCGCCGAGACAGACCGCCCCGGTGAGGGCGATGGTGGGGTGCCAGGTGGGCACGGAGATGGCGCGGGCGGCGATGGTGCCGTCGCCGTCGGGCAGCAGGGCCGCGATCTTCGGGAAGGCGCCGCCGCGGGGCAGCCCGTAGACGTCGGCGGCGGCGCTGCGGATCTGCTGGAGCGTCCCGAAGAGGGCCGGGTCGTCGGTGAAGAGCTGGTCGGCGTCGCGCACGCCGAGGTCGGCGGCGTTGACGAAGACGTAGGGATTGCTCACCGACACGCAGCTCGCGGTGATGCTGCCGTCCTCGTAGACGAGCGAGGTGGTGGGCGCGCCGCCGTAGGTGAAGGTGTCCAGGCACACGGCGGGGTGGTGCATGAAGTGGGCGGTGAAGGTGGCGCGGTCGCGTTCGCAGTCGTCGACCTCGCACACCACGTGGTCGCCGTTGTTGAGGACGTTGACCCGCACCCGGTGGTCGGGGGCAAGGCGGTGCACCCAGCCGAGGCGGCCGGCGACCATCACCGAGGAGAGCACCGAGTGGCCGCAGCTGCCGTGGAAGTCGAAGCGCGGCTCGGGCCCCGGCATGACCTGCACAAAGCGGTAGTCGATATCGAACAGGGGGTGCCTGGAGGGCGCGATGAGCGCGATCTTGGTGATCTTCTCCAGGCCGCCGCCGTGCTCGGCGAGGTGGCCCACGGCCTCGCGCAGCGCGGGCTCCAGCTCCTCCTCGCGTTCGGGCAGGGCCTCGGCGGGCAGGGCCAGGGTGGGGCTGGGACTGCCCTTTGCGTAGGCGATATGGGCCTGTATCACGCTGCCTCCCCTATCGGGAGCGCGGTGGTGCGCACGGCGCCGAGCTGCTCCCGCCAGATCTGGTGGACCATCAGCGACCAGATGGCCAGCGCGCTGATGTCGCTGGGTCGCTCGATCTGGCTGCTGATGAGGTTCTGCACGGCCGCGGCGTCGAGCTGTCCCCCGGCGCGCAGCGCGGCCGGCGACAGGGTCTCCCGGGCGTGCTCCAGCAGCGCCTCGCCGGGCCGCAGCATCGCGGTGATGGGCAGCGTGAAGGGCTGCTTGGGCCGGTTGAGGACGGAGTCGGGCAGCAGTCCGCGGGCCGCCTGGTACAGGGCGCGCTTGCCCTCCTGGCCGCGGACTCGGAACTCCTCGCGCAGGCCGAGGGCGAGCCGGGTGACGGCGCTCTGGCAGAACGGCAGCCGGACCTCCACGGAGCTGGCCATGCTCAGGTGGTCGACGCGGCGCAGGTGATAGGCGGGCAGCCGCTCGTCGACCTCGAAGGAGGTGATGGCCGCCAGCCGGTCGCCGGTGTCGCCGAACTTCTTGCCGAGGGTGTCGCGCAGGGTCTCGTACGCGCTGCCGTGCTGTTTCAGGTAGGCGCGGTAGTCGTCGGTGTAGAGCGACTGGCGCAGCTTGCCCGGGACCGCGGCGAGGGCTTCGAGGTAGTTGTGGGCCCAGTCGCCCTCGCCGTCGAGGAGGGCCTGCTTGATGCGCCCGTACCCGCCGAAGATCTCGTCGGCGGCGTCGCCGGTGACCGCGACCTTGAAGCCGGCGTCGCGCACGGCCTGGAAGAGCAGGTACGTGCTGATCGAGATGGGGTCGGCGTTGGGCTGGCCGAGGTGCCAGACGACATCGTGCAGCAGCTCGGGGAAGCGGGCGGGGTCGGCCTCGACCTGGTGGTAGCGGGTGCCGTGGCGCTCGGCGACCTCGCGGGCGAAGTGCCGCTCGTCGAAGGGCCAGTCGCCCTTGTAGGCGATGTTGAAGCTGGTGAGGTCGGGCACGGTCTCCGCGAGGAGCGCGGTGACCAGGCTGGAGTCGAGGCCGCCGCTGGTGATCGCGGAGATCGGGACGTCGGCCAGGGCCAGCAGCCGGGTCTGCTCGCGCAGCACCTCCTGGAGCCGGGCTCCGGCGCTCTCCAGGTCGTTGAACTGCTCGTCGGCGGCGGTGTCGTCGCGGCGGACGGTGCGCAGCCCGCCGGCGGCGGTGAAGAGGGCGGTGGTGGCGCGGGGCAGGACCTGCACCGAGTCGACCATCGTCTGCTCGCCGAAGGGCGTCTTGCTGGCGAGGTAGGCGTCGAGGCCCGGCAGCCAGGGGTCCCAGCCGATGCCCGGCAACGAGAGCAGCGCGGGCAGTTCGGAGGAGAAGTACAGCGCGCCGCGCTGCCGGTCCCAGCGGTAGTAGAGGGGCTTCATGCCGGCCTGGTCGGTGGCGAGCACGAGGGTGGGATCGCGGCGCAGGTCGAGGACGGCGATGGCGAACATGCCGTCGAGGTGCTCGGCGAAGCCCGCGCCGTAGTGGTCGTAGAGGGCCGGGAGGATGTTGCCGTCGCAGTGGTCGTGGAAGGTGTAGCCGAACGACCGCAGGCGGGTGCGGAGTTCGTCGTGGTTGTAGATCTCGCCGTTGAAGACGACCTTGAGGTGCTCGCCCAGGGTGTAGGGCTGGTCGCCGTGGTCGAGGTCCATGATGGCCAGCCGGTTGTTGCCGAGCGCCCAGCCGTCGCCCGCGGCCTGGTACTGCGCGTCGGGGCCGCCGTGCCGCTGGAGCAGCGCGACCGCGCGCAGGTGGTTCGCGGAGTGCTCTCCGCCGAAGTGTCCGTAGATCCGGCACATGGCTGTGCGTTACCTCACTTCACGTCAGGGGAGACGCCGGCGGCGTGGTAGAGCGCCGGGTCGAAGGGGGTGGGCCCGCCGCAGGTGGTGAACGGCTCGGCTCCGGGGCCCGTGTGCGGGTTGCGTGCGCCGTGCGGAATGCCGGGAGGCGCGTACAGGACGTCGCCGGGGCGAACGTCGTTCCACTGGTCGTGCATGTAGAGCTGGCCGATGCCCTCGAAGGCGATGAAAGCCTCTTCGCTCTCGGGGTGAATGTGCACGTTGAAGGTCTGGCCCGGCTGCTGGACGCCGCAGTGCAGGCACAGCCGCGAGGAACCGGTGCCCGGCCAGAACACGAAGTTCATGATCGCGCCGTCGCCCTCGACGGGGGCCTCGCCGATACCGGAGAACCCGCGCAGCTGGGTCTCGCTGTCGGTGAGGGCACCGGTGGTCTTCGGGGAGGCGCCCGCGGGCTCGCCGCCGATGAGCTTGGAGCGCCAGACGTAGGCGGTCAGTCCCTGCTCGCCCGCGGTGAGTTCCAGCGTGCGGCCGGTGGGCGAGTAGAGGGCGGAGGTGCGGCGCAGCTCGGTGCGCGCGCTGCCGATGTCGCCGTGGCCGGATCCGGCGAACACGACGACGACGTTCTCCTCCTCGAAGGACCAGCCCTGCCGCCAGACCGCGTTCGGGGCGACCTCGACGACGTTGAGCTTGACCTTCTGCGCGCCCATGGCCGGCCCCACCGGCTCGGCGACGCGGCCCCAGTCGAACGCCGAGAATGCGAATTCTTCGCGGCGGATTATCGCTCCCTTGACGGTGTCGGCACTCACGCCGGGCCTCCTTGTACTTGTCGGTGCTTGAGCTGCCCTCGAGTCGGGCTGGCCCTCGAAAACCTAGGAGGAGAACCGGTCGAACACCAAGGGAAATCGCATGCGATTAAGATTTCTCCGCGGATGTGAAGGGGCCATTAACTTTCGCTGGTCGAGAACATGGCCGAGCGAACCGAAAGCAGACGGGCGCACATACGGAAAAGACCGCTCCCGCACTGCGGGAGCGGCCATGACGGCAGTTGCAAGCGATTATTCGGGAATAACCGAGAGGGCGGTGTCGACGATGGCTGTGAGCTGCTTCTCATCCGGCACGGAAATGCTCATGACGCGCAGCGCCTGAACCATTGCCGTGAGATACCCGGCGAGCGAGTCGACATCGGCGTCGGTGGAAATCTCACCGGCCGCCCTGGCGGTGTGGAGCGCGGTGGCGAAGGCTCCCTTGAGCGCCTCGATGGCGTCCCGGGCGATGCGGGCGGCGCCCTGATCGTGCGGGACCCGCTCGACCACGGCGCTCACCAGCAGGCAGCCGGGGCGCTCGGGGGCGCTGAGCGACTGTTCGATCCGGTCGAGCAGCAGGTCCCGTACGGCCTGCCGGAGCGGGACGCTGCGCAGCAGTTGGGCCTGCAGGTCGTGCGTCGTGAGCTTCACATAGTGCCGCAGGGCCTGACCGTACAGCTCCTGCTTGCTGCCGAACGCGGCGTAGAGCGAGCCCTTCCCGAGGCCGGTGGCGGCGCACAGGTCCTGGACGGAGGTCGCCTCGTAGCCCTGGCGCCAGAAGAGCTCCATGACGGCGCTCAGCACCTCGTCCACGTCGAAGCCTCGGGGTCGCGCCATGCCGAGGACTGTAGGCCGTTGTGGACCGCTCGGTCAACCAAGTCCCGCTTCTTGACGGACATTTCGGAGCATGGCAGCGAGATCGCGCCAACTTGCTTTACCGCACGGTCCACTTCAGGGACGCCTTGACAGTGAGCGACGACGCCGCGATAACGTACATTCCCACATCGAACAGTTCGTCAGTGAACTGTGACTGTGCCTGACCACCCCCAACCCTTCCGAGGAGTGCCACCATGCCCAACGTCGTCCGCCGAGCCTCCATCAGCAGCGAGCTGGCCCAGAAGATCATCGAGGCTGCCGACGCCGCCGCGCTCGCCACCGACAAGCGCTTCGGCATCTCCGTCGTGGACGAGAGCGGCCACCTGAAGGCCTTCCTGCGCCAGGACGGCGCGAAGCTCATCACCCTCCAGGTCTCGCAGGACAAGGCCTACACCGCCGTCGCCTCCCAGCTCTCCACCGAGCAGTGGTCGGAGAACCTCAAGAAGGACGAGGTCGTCGGCAACGGCGCGCCCACCGGCATCGCCCGCCTGGTCGCCCTCGGCGGCGGGCTGCCCATCGTGATCGACGGCGAGGTCGTCGGCGCGATCGGCGTCTCCGGCGGCCACTGGACCGACGACGTCAAGATCGCCGAGGCGGGCCTCGCCGTTCTGGGCTGACCTTCGCCCACCGCCCGCACCGGCCTCTCCCCGCCCCTCTGCCGGGGAGAGGCCCCCTGCCCCGCCTCCGGCCGGGCCCCCTTCCCGTCCTCGCGCCATTCCTTCGGGAGAAGTCGCCATGCCCATCGCCCTGTTCGTCCTGGGCCTCACCATCTTCGGCCTCGGCACCACCGAGTTCATGATCGCGGGCCTGCTGCCCGAGCTGGCCGACGCCTTCGATGTGACGGTCCCCCAGGCGGGCCATCTCATCTCGCTCTTCGCCGTCGGCGTGACCGTCGGCGCCCCGCTGATCACCGTGCTGGCCTCCCGCGTTCCCCGCAAGGCCACCCTGGTCACCCTGCTGACGATCTTCCTCGCCGGTGAGCTGGTCGCCGCGACCGCGCAGAGCTACGGCGTGCTCATGGCCGCCCGCCTCATCACCGCCGTCGCACACGGCTCGTTCTTCGGCATCGGTGCCGTCGTCGCCGCCTCGCTGGTGGAGCCGGCCAAACGCGCCCGGGCCATCGCCATCATGTTCGGCGGCCTGACCATCGCCACCATCGCGGGCGCCCCGCTCGGCGCGTTCCTCGGCCAGCACTTCGGCTGGCGGGCCCCCTTCTGGGCCGTCTTCGCCATCGGCGTCATCGGCCTCGTCGGCGTCATCGCCCTGATCCCGCACCAGCCCCGCGAGCAGGGCGCGAGCCTGCGCGGCGAGCTGACTGCCTTCCGCCGCGTCAACGTGTGGCTGGCGCTGGCCACCACTCTCCTCAGCCAAGCCGCCCTGTACGCCGCGTACACCTACGTCACCCCGCTGCTCACCGACATCACCGGCTTCCGCGAGAGCGCCGTGCCCTTCCTGCTGACCCTCTTCGGCGTCGGCACGTTCTGCGGCAGCTGGCTCGGCGGCAAGTTCGCCGACCGCAACCTGATGCGCACCCTGTGGGTCGGCATGATCCTGCTCGGCGGAATGCTGCTGCTCTTCCAGGTCTCCGCGCACAACAAGGCGGCCATGGTCGTCACCCTCGCAGCCTTCGGTGTCGCCAGCTTCCTCATCAACCCGGGCCTGCAGACGCGGGTGATGAACGAGGCGGGCGACGCCCCCTCGCTGGCCAGCGCCGGCAACATCTCGGCCTTCAACATCGGCAACGCGGTGGGCCCGTGGACCGCGGGCCTGGCCATCGCCGGCGGCCACGGCTACCTCTCCCCTGCCTGGGTCGGCGTGGCATTCGCCGCCGCAGCCCTGATCACCGCACTGGCCTCCACCGCCCGCGACGCCTCCGCCCGCCGCGCCGCCGACGCACCCGCCCCGGCCGAGGCCGTCTCCGCCTCCGCGGCCGCCCAGCGGTGACCCCGTCGCGTCCCTGACACCACCCCAGCCGCCGAAGGGAATTCCCGTGCCCGTCGTCAACGTCGCCCTCTGGAAGGGCAACACCACCGACCAGCGCCGCCAACTCGTCACCGAGCTGACCGACTCCGTCGCTCGCATCGCCAACTGCCCCGAAGAGGCCGTCACCGTCATCGTCACCGAAGTCGAGACGGACCACTGGGGCAAGGGCGGCCGCCTGGCGAGCGAGCTGTAGGCACACCGGGACCGGCCGATCGAGGAGCAGACGACGATGGAGCAAGGCAGACAAGCAGCGCCGACCGTACAGCCGGGCGACCCCCGCTATGCGGTGCTCACCAGCGGCATCAACCAGCGCTGGCAGGCCGCCCCCGGCCGGATCCGACTACCTCGCACCACCGCCGAGACCGTCGCGGCGGTCCAGGACGCGGTGGACGCGGACGCCCGCCTGTCGGTGCGCAGCGGCGGGCACTGCTTCGAGGACTTCGTCTTCCACCCCGGCGTCGAGGCGCTGCTCGACATGTCCGCGATGAACACCGTCGTGTACGACGAGGAGCACAGCGCCTTCTCGGTCGGCCCCGGGGCTCGGCTGCTCGATGTCTACGAGGCCCTCTTCCTGGGCTGGGGCGTGACCGTGCCGGGCGGGGTGTGCGCCACGGTCGGCGCGGGCGGGCATGTGGCGGGCGGCGGCTACGGCCTGCTGTCCCGCTCGCTCGGCCTGGTCGTCGATCACCTTTACGGCGTCGAGGTCGTCGTCGTGGACGCCGCGGGCCGGGCCCGCGCGGTGGTGGCGACCCGCGAGGACTCCGGGGCGCTCGGCGATCTGTGGTGGGCGCACACGGGCGGGGGTGGCGGCAGCCTCGGCGTCGTGACGCGCTATTTCTTCCGCAGCCGTACGGCCCGGGGTCCGGCCCCCGTCGACGCGCTGCCCAAGCCGCCCGCCGAGGTGCTGGTCAGCGCGGTGGCCCTGCCCTGGGACCGGCTGACCCCGAAGGGTTTCGCCGGGCTCCTCGGCGCGTACGGCGCCTGGCACGAGGAGCACATCGCCCCGGGTTCCCCCGAATCCGCCCTGGGCAGCCTGCTGATGCTCAACCATCGCGCCAACGGCACGGTCGGCATGCTCACGCAGGTCGACGCCACCGTGCCCGACGCGCAGAAGCTCCTCGACGGCTATCTCGACCGGATCGCCGACGCCGCGGGCGTGCGGCCGCAGCCTGTCCACAGCCCGGTCGGCGAGTTCGGCCCGATGCCCGAACTGCTGCGCCCCAAGCGGCTGCCGTGGCTCACCGCCGCCCGCTACATCGGCACCAACACCCCGGTCCTCAACGACCCGACACTGCGCGGCAAGCACAAGTCCGCGTACGCGCGCACCGCCCTGACCGAGGAGCAGCTGCACACGGTGCACACGCACCTCACCCGCGTCCGCCCCGGCGAGCGGCCCAATCCGCAGCTCATGCTCGTGGCCATGTCCTACGGCGGCGAGATCGCCGCCACCGCCCCCGCCGGCACGGCGGTCGCCCAGCGGGACTCCGCGTACAAGCTGCTCTACCAGGCGTTCTGGACCGACCCCGAGGATGACGCGGCCAATGTGGCACGGGTGCGGGAGCTGTACCGCGACGTGTACGCGGACACCGGCGGGGTGCCCGTGCCGGGGCCGCGCGCGGACGGCGCGTACATCAACTACCCGGACGCCGACCTGAGCGACCCGGGACACAACGTCTCGGGCGTCCCGTGGACCACGCTCTACTTCAAGGACAACTACCCACGGCTCCAGAGGGCCAAAGCGCAGTGGGACCCGGGCGACCGGTTCCGGCACGCCCAGTCGATCGGACTTCCTTCATGACCCGGCGAATCCCTGTGCTCATCGCGGGCGGCGGCCCCGTCGGAATGCTGCTCGCCGCCGAACTCGGCGTCTGGGGCGTCGACGCCGTCGTCGTCGAGCCCCACCCGCACATCCAGGACACGCCCCGCGCGGGCACCCTGCACGCGCGCAGCGTCCAGTCGCTGCTGCGCCGCGGCTATCTGCGGCTGCGCGAACGCGGCAGCCTGGACAGGGAGCAGGAGACGTCGTTCCACTTCGGCGGTGAGCCGATCCTGCGGATCGCCACGCCGACTGCCGAGGGCCCGCCCCTTCACGGGCAGCCGCAGGCCGCCCTGGAGCAGGCCTTCGAGACGCGCGCCCGGGAACTGGGCGCCGAGATCCGGCGTGGCCATCGCTTCACCGGCCTGCGGCAGGGCCCGGACGGGGTGACGGCGACCATCGAAGGGCCCGAGGGTCCCTACGAGCTGACCGCCGCCTATCTGGTGGGCTGCGACGGCGCGCGCAGCGATGTGCGGCGTGCTGCAGGCTTCGCGTGTACGACCCACGAGGCGACGTTCGCCGCGATCGTGGGCCTGGTGCGGCTGCGCGACCCGTACGCTGTGCCGCCCGGCTGGACGCGTACCTCCGAGGGCTGGCTGCTCGCCAATGTGAACCCCCTCGGCCACAGCCGCATCATCACGCACGACTTCCGGCTGCCGCTGCCCGAGCGCGGCTCCACCGCCACGCTGGAGCAGCTCCAGAGCACCCTCTCGCGCATCCTTGGCCGGCCCGCCGTCCTTGACGACCCGGCCTATCTGGACCGCTTCAGCGACTTCACGCGCGTCGCCGACCGCTACCGCACCGGCCGGGTGCTGCTGGCGGGCGACGCCGCGCATGTGCACGCCCCACTCGGCGGCCAGGGCCTCAACACCGGTCTCCAGGACGCCTACAACCTCGGCTGGAAGCTGGCCCTGGTCGCCCGCGGGAACGCGGACGCGCGTCTGCTGGACACATACGACGCCGAGCGCAGGCCCGTGGCCGAGGCCGTCGTCGCCAACACCCGGGTCCAGGCGGCTGTGATGCGGCCGGGGCCCGAGAACGACCATCTGCGCGAGTTCACCGCCCGCGTGTTCCGGCACGCGGGCGTCAACCGCGAGGCCGCCGACGTCATCAGCGGCCAGGGTGTCTCGTACACACCCGCAGGCGCGGCGGACCGGACGGTGGGGCGGTTCCTGCCGAATCTGGCGCTGCGCACGCCCGAGGGCGTGCGGACGGTGGCCGAACTTCTCACGCCGGGGCGTCCTCTGGTCCTGCTGCGGTCCGAAGTCGCCGACGCGCTGGAGCCGGTGGCGGCCCGCTGGGGCGAGCGGGTGTCGACGCTACGCGTCGACCCCGAGCCCGACTCGGCCGAGCTGCGTCTGGGCATGGGCGCGCCGGTGCCCTGGAATGTCCTCGTGTGCCGCCCCGACGGCTATATCGCCTGGCGGGGGGCCGGGACGGCCGAGAAGCAGGGGCTCCAGGAGGCGCTGGAGGAGTGGTTCGGGGCCGTCGGCGACCGCGTCGAGGTCTGAACAGGCCTGAGGACACGGGTTCGCCGTTGCGGCACACGCAGTGCCGCAACGGCGAACGGTCATGTCTCAGGCCCTGCGCCCCATTCTGGCCTGGGACGCCTGGATACCCCGCTCCAGGTCGCCGAGCAGGTCGTCCAGGACGCGCAGCCGCTGGTTCGGTACGTACTGGAGGGCGGCGCGCTGGACGCGCGCGGTCTCGGCCGCGAGGCGGTCGGCCATGGCCCGGCCCTCCTCGGTGAGCAGGACGCGCAGGGCTCGCCGGTCCCGCGGCTCCTGGCAGCGCACCACGAGCCCGGCCCGCTCAAGGCGGTCGATGCGCGCGGTGATGCCGCCGGAGGTGAGGTTCACCCCGCGGGCCAGTCTGCTGGGCGACATGCCCTCGCCCTCGGCGCACCGGCGCAGCAAGGCGAGCACGTCCACGTCGCAGCTGCGCAGTCCGTATTGTGCACACAGGCTGATCAGCACTTCCTGGTGGGCTTGCGTGATGGACATCAGCCGTCCGAAGATCCCGCCGGGCCCGGCGGTCTGCACGGCCGGGGATGCGGTGGTGGAGAGGATCCGGTGCTGCCCCGAGCGGTCTACCGGTGTGTTCATGAGTGTTTCCGTCAGTCCTCTGCTGGTGGTCTACCGGTGTCCGGGACGGCGGTGAGCGGCCTGGCCGGCATGGTGCGCATGGACGGCCATGATGCGCTCAGCGACGGCTGAGCGATGTTTCCTGGTCAATCGTGGACGGTGCTCGATGTTCGCTCGGACGGCATGGACGAAGTCGCCCCGCCCCATACCGTCGGAGAACCTCGTCTCGATATCTGACTCGGCCGACGCGCGGATGTGCGCGGTATCCTCCTCCGCGCTGCGCGGTGAATCGGCGGTGCTGGTCGAAGCCGTCACTGAAAACCCCCGTTTCGTATTTCACTCACTCATGCAATGCAAGCGGGACCCGTCTTCCGTCATGACGACGGGACTGATCACTTGGCACCTTACGAAGGGCGCCAAGGGCGGAATCCGACGTGATGTCGACCGGCGGCAGGTGGACACCGGCGCACTCGTCCTCCGCTGCGGCCGCACGATCCCGCGTCGTCGCCCTCATCCGGTCTGCCGAGCCCACCGCCAAAGGCACCCCGTCCAGCGTGTCCTGGGTGATGAGAAGACTCCGCCTGTCGCCGACGAGGTCGCGCCCGTGCGCGGAGAGATGGCGGAGGCGGTCGGCGACAGGGTCCGACGGGGCGGGTCCGGCCATGACGGACAGTCGAAGACCGTCTCGACGAACGGTCGGAGCCGCGGGACTCGGGGGAGGCGGGGTTCCCTGCCGTCGACGAACGGTCCTGGCGCCGACTCGTAGAGCAGTGTCATCGAAACTCGTCCCTCCCACACGGCACTTGGCCGTAGCCCCCGATGTGTGCGGATGGCCTCGCCGCCGACGGCGGGGGACTCACCAGCGACGAGTCCGAGCCAAGCATAAATAGCGCTATTTATGTCTGACTCGAGTGGGGGGCGTGATGCGACTTCGCCAAGTCCGTCGGTGCGAATCACGTCAAACGCCGCAAGTGTGCGAATCCGACCCCATGGCGCCTCACAGGCCTGGCGAAGGTGTCATCAGGCCGACGCGGGCGGGGAGATGGCCGGGGACAGCCCGGACCTCGTCCGTCGACCGTCCCGCGCGTGCCGCGCCGAGTGCCGCGAAGCCGACCAGTCCGCACCGACTCCCGCTCAGATGTCATGGTGTGCCAGCCGGCGGCAGGGACAGCCCGCTCCACGGCGCCCACGGCGTCAGCGGCCCGGCCGCAGCCTGCCATGTGCGGCCTTTGGGCTGAATCACACCGCTGGACTTGGCTAAGTCGCGCCACATCTCCCCTCACGTAGACACACATAAATAGCGCTATTTATGCTGTGCGAGACCTCGCTGCCGGTGAATCCCCCGTCTCGGCGGCGAGGTCATCCGCGCGCACATCGGGGGCCATGGCCAAGTGCCGTGTGGGAGGCACGAGTTTCGATGACACTGCTCTACGAGTCGGCGCCAGGACCGTTCGTCGACGGCAGGGAACCCCGCCTCCCCCGAGTCCCGCGGCTCCGACCGTTCGTCGAGACGGTCTTCGACTGTCTGCCACGGGCGGACCAGCGCAAGTGGGCCCAGCTGTACATCAAGGCGCTGCTGCAGACACCGGGAAAGAAGTCGGTGCGGCGGCTGGCGGAATCCGTCAGCGCATCCCCCACGGCCTCGCAGGCCATGCACCAATTCGTGAACGCCAGCCCGTGGGAGTGGCTGACAGTGCGTCAGCACCTACTGCGCTGGGCGCAGCGGACCAGCCCGACAACGGCCTGGACGCTGGCCCCCGCCTTCATCCCCAAGCGCGGCGAGCACTCCGCCGGAGTCCACCGAAGGTTCAACCCCGTGCTGCGTCGGGTGTCGAACTGCCAGCTCGGCATGGTCATGCTGGCCACGGGCGAGCACGGCCCGCTGCCGGTCGACTGGAACCTGTACATCCCCGAGGGGTGGGCGACGGACTCCCCGCTGCGGTCCAAGGTGCGGGTCCCGGACGAGGTCTGTGGGCCCCTGTGGTCGCAGGCCGCCGAACTCCTGCGACGCGTCACCCGGTGGTCTCCTGACCGGCACACCCCCCTCACGGCCGACCTGTCCTGGCTGCCGGACCGCGAATCCTTCCTCGCCCATCTGGCGCGGGGCGAACAGCCCTTCGTGGTCGAAGTCCCCGACACTGTGCATGTCCAGCGTGTGACATCCACGTCGGCCAACTCACCGGCCCTCACCCTCCGGCAGCTGCTCACGGACCGTAGGACCGCAGACGAAGGAGAGCGGCAGCACGTGCTCGGCCTTCCGGTGACCCTGCCCGGTCCCGCGACGGAACGCGTCCGGCTGCGGCTGCTGGCTCAGGGAAGGCTGAACGGCTCGGCACGGACGTGGCTGACGAATCTGGTCGACCGGCCGCTGCCCGATCTGCTGCCGCTCATGCGACAGCCGCGGCTTGCGGCGAACGTCGTCGACACTCTGAGTGCCGACTTCGGGCTGCAGGACTTCGAAGGCCGATCGTTCCCCGGCTGGCATCGCCACACCACCCTGGTGTCCGCCGCCTTCACCTACGCCCAGGTCCGCGTCGGCCACTCCTGACAGGTCGGACTCGACGGCGACGGCGCCCGGCCGGCCGACGCCCGTATGCTCAGCAGCGCCCGCCGGTCCGACGTACTCAGCGCATGCCCGCGGCCAGGCCGCCCAGTACAGCGCGCCAGATCTCGGCGAAGTCGGGAGCCGTCGAGACGTCACCGACTCCGGCGTTCCTGGCTTCTCTTGTGGCCCCCTCCACCGCGTGCGTGATGAGACACACGGCGGTGGTCGGCCGTACGTCTTCGGCGAGTTCGCCGATGACGGAGGCCCGCTCCAGCAGCCGCAGCACCTCCGCGTGCCAGGTGCCGGGCCAGTGGGAGTCGCCGTGGCCCTCCTCGGTCAGGCGCGTGGCAGCCCGGGTGAGTACGTTGTTCCGCAGTGCTGTCGTCGCCTGGAGCAGGAGCGCGGAGAGGTCGTGGAGGGGGCGGTCGGTGTCGGGACATGCCCTGAGGATGCGTTGCAGTTCGCCGAGGCCTTCGTCCACCACGGCCGACGCCAGTTCCGCTTTGCAGCGGAAGTGGAAGGTGAGTGCCCCCAGCGTGACGCCTGCTTCGGCGCAGACGGAGTTGAGCACCGTGGCGACATAGCCGTACCGGTCGAAGTGGTGTGCTGCTGCCAGGACGAGGTTCGCTCGGGTTCTGGCGGCTTTCTCGCTGTTCTTCATGACGGGGCCTCGAGGATCACGACGACGGGCCGCGGGCGGCGCGGGCCCGTGGCCTGGCTCGACGGGCGGTACGACCCTACGGCGAACGCAGGTCAACGAGCATGAGAACGACGAGGGTTGGGAACGTTCTGGGCAAGTCCACCGGCGGAGCGCGAGCCGCTACCGGGCGGTCCATCCTCCGTCGGCCGGGATGGCGGCGCCCGTGGTGAACGACGCGCGGTCGGAGCAGAGCCAGGCGGCTGTCTGAGCGATCTCGACGGGGTCCGCCAGGCGCTGTTGAACAGCGCGCTCGGTGAAGGGCTTGAAGAGCGAAGGGGTGTTGGAGAGCACCTCGTCCATCAGCTCGGTCCGGGTGCTGCCGACGACAAGCGCGTTGACGCGGATGTTCTGCTTCGCGTATTCGTCGGCCGCGGCCCGGCTCAGGCCGATGACCGCGTGCTTGGCGGCTATGTAAGGGGCAGAGGCGCCGGTCGCGCGGACTCCGGCGACGCTTGAGGTGTTCACGATGGAGCCGCCGCCGTGTTCGAGCATCACGGCTATCTGGGCCCGCATCGCGTTCCACACGCCTCGGGCATTGACGTCCATGATGCGGTCGTACTCGTCATCGCCCATCAGGTGCATCGGGGTTCCGGTGGAGGTCCACCCGGCGTTGTTGAAGGCGGCGTCGAGGCTGCCGAACGTCTCCAGTGCCGTCCGTGCGGCCGTGCGCATGTCCTCGGCACGGGTGACGTCGGCCACCACGGCGGTGGCCCGACCGCCTGCTGCGCCGATCTTGTCCACGAGCTCGAGCAGCCGGTCCTCACGGCGGGCGGTCAGCACCACGCGAGCCTCCTCCTGGGCGAAGAGCTGTGCTGCCGCCGCGCCGATGCCGCTGCTCGCTCCGGTGATGAGGATCGTCTTGCCGTGCAGCAGGCCCCGTGCGGACATGGGTCTCCTTCGTGTGGGCACCGCCTCTCCCGTGCCCGGGGAGAAGCGCGTGCTTCGGTGTGTCTGGTGTACCTGGCGCGAAGATCGTCACGCCAAGTGCTTCGGCTGGCAAGCCGAGCCGTGGCTGGATTTCACTCCTCTCGCTCGCCCTCACCGGTCTCACGCGAAGCGGTCGACATGGCCGGCCGCCCACGCGGCGAAGGTCGTCGCGGGCCTCCCCGTGAGTCGCTCGACCGTGTCCGTGGTGTGAGCTTTGGCACCGGCCAACTGCCGCTCGGCGCTCGCCAGCAGAGCGTCTGCCATCGCCGGCGAGTACCGGCGCGAGTAGTTCGCGTGTGCCTGCGCACGGGACAGCGCTCGGCAGACCAGGGGGCGCTCCAGCAGTTCGGCCAGGACGGCGCACTGTTCGTGGGCCGAGAGCGACTGCGGGCCCGTGAGCTGGTAGGAGCGGAAGTGGTGCTCGGCACTGTCCTCGTCCAGGACGCGGGCGGCCGCCTGCGCGACGTCCTCCGGTGCGATGCACGCGTTACGGCTGTGAGGGTGCAACGCGTATGCGGCGCCGCGGCTTCTGATGCTGGACGCCCAGGCCAGGGCATGTGACATGAACGAACGTGGCTGGATCATGGTCCAGGGGATGCCGCTGTTCCTGATGCGTTCCTCGTTGCTGCGCTGCCACGTGGTGACGAGGTCGTGCGCCGCGCTGTCGTGCACCGCCGCCGCGGAGAGTTTGACGATGTGCCCCACCGAGGCGTCGACGGCCGCCCGCACTATGTTCCGGTCGTGTTCGGGACGTGTGGGGTCGTTCGTCACGACGAAGAGGGTGTCGGCGCCACGGAACGCGTCGACGAGGCTCTCGGGAACGTCGTAGTCGCAGGCGACGTGGGTGACGCCGGGACGCTGTCCGGTGGTGCGAGGAGTGCGACTGGTGAGCGTGATGCGGTGGTGGGCCGCGAGGTGCCGTACGGCCAGCGGGGCGATCTGTCCGGTGGCTCCGGTGAGGACGATGTGCCGGGTCATGGTTGTGATCACAGTTCTGCGACGGGGATGCGCTCGGGGTTGGTCTGGATGTCGTGCACCACCGCCTCGGCAGCGACGCCGGGCAACAGCAGTTGCCACATGTCGCTGACGCGTTCCATGAGGTCGGCCCGCTTGGTGGTGAGGTGCGAGTAGGTCTGCATGCCGGTACAGGCGCCGACGACGAAACGGGCTACCCGTTCGGGGCTGACGGACTCACGGAGTTCACCGTCCGCTCGGGCCACGTCGAGGTGGCTGCGCATGAGCGCCCGCCATTCCTCGAAGGAGGTGGCGTCGTTCATGCCGTGGCTGCCCTGTTCGACGGCGAGGCGGACTCCGGCCCGCAGGATCGGATCGCGTTGCATACGGTCCGCCCACACCAAGGTGATGTCCACCAGACGCTGCAACCCGGAGGACTCGAGGTGGGGTTCTATCGTCGCCGGCTGGGCGTTCATCAATGCTTCGGCCAGGCCCTGCTTCGAGCCGAAGTGGAAGTAGAGCGCGCCGAGGGTGAGCCCCGCCCGCTCCACGATACGGGTCACCGACGCCCTCTCGTAGCCGACCTCGTCGAAGACCTCGGCCGCCGCCAGCAGGATCTTCTGTCTCGTCCGCGCGGCTCTCTCCGCCTTGACAGTTGGCACTCCCAGCCCCTCCTCGACAGACATAGATAGCGTAATTTATGTTAGCCGCACCGCTGCCGAGCGGGCTGTCCATTCAGGGGGAAAGGCTGGCATGTCCAACTCTTGTGGTCTCGGACACAACGGACCGCGACTGACCGAAAGGGTTCCTCAGGAACTCGTCCACAAGCTTGCGCCCGACGAGGTGCTGCTCACCGGATGGACGACTCACGACGGCGACCGGCACACCGTCCGCGCCCGGTGGCCCCGGTTCCACACCTTCTATGTGCCTCGCAACCAACGCTTCGACCCTCTGCTCTTCGTCGAAACGGTCCGCCAGACGTTTCCACTGCTGTCCCATGTCGCCTATGGCGTGCCCTTCGGCAGCCATCTGGTCTGGGACGACTTCAGCTTCGAAGTCGAGCCGTCGGCCATGCTGGTTCCGCGCGGCCCGGCCGACGTCGTCCTGGAGATCACGTGCACGGATGTCCGGCTCCGAAAGGGCTGCCTGGTCTCGATGACCATGCACGCGGCCGCCAGCCTGAACGGACGCCACATCGGGAACGCAAGCACGCGCTTCACCAATCACTCCTCCGCCGTCTACATGCGGCTGCGCGGTAAGCAGGATCTCGCCGACATACACCGCAGGGCCGTGCCGCCCCCGCCCGCCGTGCCGCCCGCCACCGTCGGACACTGCCTGACCGAGAACGTGGTACTGGCGAGCACCGAGCGCTCCGGCCGATGGCAGTTGCGCGCCGACCTGGACCACGGCGTCCTGTTCGACCACCCTGTCGATCACGCGCCCGGCATGCTTCTCCTGGAAGCCCTGCGCCAGGCCGCCCACGCGACGAGCCTCACCACGACCAGCATGGTGACGGGGATGTCCGTGTCCTTCGAGAGCTGGGTGGAACTGGACGCCGCAGCCTGGATCTCGGTCGAGCCCGTGCGCCGCAACGTGCTGCGGGCCGTCATAGAACAGGAACACGGGAGCGCCCTGAGCGGTGAGATCACGATCGAGGCCGTCCCCGCCCAGACGGCGACATCCCTGCGCCGGCTCGGGCCACTTGAGCCTCCGGCCGGCGCCGACGTGCCCCACTCGTCATCCGACGCCGACCGGGAAACCACAGGTCACGTCGGTCGAGCAGCAGCGGCTGGTTGCAGGGTCGGCTGATCGGGCAGCTGCACAGCGAGAAGAACCAGCTCACGTCCCCGGCCGACGTGCACGACAGCGTCGCGGCCCACGAAGTTCTCTTCCGCCTGCGGCTGACGCACCCTGAAGTCACCATCGTCCGGGCCGACTTGGCTGACGCCGGCACGCTCGTCGACTGGGCCGAGCTCTTCCTTCACCTGGGTCTCGTCGTCGCGGGCGAGACGGCGGTGGTGCGTCAGCCGGCCGAAGGTCCGCTCGGCCACCCGGCGTCGGAGGATCACCGTCAACCCTGCGCTGCCGGGGTCGCGTCGGACGACTTCGACGTCGATCGCGAGGCGGGCGCCGTGGTCGGTGGCTTCGCCGGGCAGCCGGTGCCGCCGGTGTTGTCGCAGACGCTTGCCGCGGTCACCCGGACGGCCGGCAGCAGGCCGAGGGGTGTCGACACCCAGGGCGCTGGCGGCCTGCAGACCGTTGAGCTGGTCGAAGATCCCTTCCTTCGGCCAGGCGGCGAAGTAGCCGTAGACCGCCTCCACGGTGCGAAGTCGTGCGGCAGACAGCGCCAGGGGATCCCGGCGCGGTCGACGTGGAGACTGGCGTCCATGATGCGGCGCACGGGCTTCCTGATCGTTTCCCTGCTCGGCGGCGGCCCGATTCGCGGGTGTCGCCTGCTGTAGTCCCACGTGGCGGCGATGAACCGGCGGTGCCGGGCCAGAAGTGTGCCGGGGGCGACCGGGAAGACCGTGCGCCAGAGCGGCCGGGGCAGGAAACCGTCGGCCCGCCGGCTCAGGCCCGGACGCCACGCCCCACCGCAGGGGCGTCCGGGCTCTAGTCGTGCCGATGCCCCGTCGGCCTCAGGCCGACGCCGGGCTGCCGCTGCGCTCGTCGGTCCCGGCCCCGGCGAGGATCGCGTCGAGCAGCCCGGGATAGCGGATGTCGAGATCCTCGCGGCGCAGCGACAGCAGGTTCTCCCGTCCGGACGGCCGCTGCCAGATGACGCCGCTGTCCCGCAGCACGCGCCAGTGGTGCGTCATCGTCGACTTCGACACGCCCTCCAGGATGCTGCCGCAGTTCTGCTCGCCCCCGGTGGCGAGGGCGCGCGCGACGGCCAGCCGCATGGGATGCCCCAGCGAGGACAGGACGTTCTCGATCCGGATCTGATCCCGGGTGGGGTGGTGGGGAATCATTGTCCAACTGTACCCGGACAGTTGAATCGTTCAGCGCCCGCCGACAGCGGCCTCCGGCCCCACGGAGGGCGCGACTTGGCAAAGTCTCCGCCCGGAACGCCGAACGCCTGCCTCTCAATGCGTAAGTACGCAAACATACGTACGGTCGTACTTGCAGGGGCTCCACGCCCACTGAACCGAAAGGGGCTGACATCTCATGACCCCCTCCCTCACACCATCGGCAGCCGTGCCGCCACAGCGACTGGGCTGGAGCCTGGCGTTGCTGGCACTGGCCCAGCTGATCTTCTCGCTGGACATCAACATCGTGTTCGTGGCGCTGCCGGACATCGGTGCGGACCTCGGATTCCCGGGTCAGACACAGCAGTTGGTGGTGAGCGCCTATGTGGTGATCGCGGGCGGATTCCTGTTGCTCGGAGGCCGGGCCGCGGATCTGTTCGGCCGCCGGCGCATGTTCGTGCTGGCATTGACGACTTACGCGTTGTCCTCGCTGGCAGGCGGTCTCGCGGGAACACCTGCCGTCATCGTCGTGGCGCGTGCGGTACAGGGCCTGGGAGGCGCATTGCTGCTTCCTTCGACGCTGTCGCTGATCAACACGCTCTTCGAGGAAGGCCCCAGGCGCAACAAGGCGCTGGCCGTGTGGGGCGGCGCCGGAGCGAGCGGCCTGACCCTCGGCGCACTGCTCGGCGGTGTGCTCACGCAGGCCTTCGGCTGGCCGGCGGTCTTCTTCGTCAACGTACCGCTCGCGGGTCTGGTGGCACTGGCCGCACTGAAGGTGATCCCCGAGGACGCGGCGGCAGCGGGCCGCCGCCGCTTCGACCTGCCAGGCGCACTGACGTCGACAGGCGGCTCCACGCTGCTCGTACTGGCCCTGGTGGAGGGCCCGGAACTGGGCTGGGGTTCACCGGTGGTGGTGTGGGCGTTCGTCGTGGCAGCGGTCCTGCTGGCCCTGTTCGCACTGATCGAGACGCGCAGCGCCGAACCGCTGATGCCGTTCCGCCTGTTCCGGAACCGGAATCTGACGGTGGGCATGTCGGTGACGTTCATCTACATGGCGACGTTCGGAACCCTGCCGTACTTCCTGACCGTGCTGCTCCAGGACGTGCACGGGTACAGCGCGCTGCAGACAGGCCTCGCCTTCCTGGTCCCGTCCGTGGCCATCGCGACAGGCACACAGGCGGGCGAACGCATGGCCTCGAAGACCGGCGTCAGGACGACCCTGGTGACGGGCTTCGTGATCGGCGTGGTCGGAACGGCCGTCCTGGCACTGGGATTCGACGCGGACGCGGGCTACGCCTCCCTGTCGGCAGGCCTGATCGTGTCCGGCGTCGGCCAGGGCATCGTCTGGACGGCCATGTGGATCGCGGCAGCCACCGGAGTGGCCGCCGACGAACAGGGCATCGCCAACGGCATGGCGTCGACGACGCTGAACATCGGCAACGCGATCGGCCTGGCGGTCCTCACGGCGATCGCGGCGGCCGGCACCCATGGACTGGACGGGCACGCGCTGAGGGTGAAGACCGCGGACGGCGGCTTCGTCGCGGTACTCCTGGCCGCGGCGGGTATGGTCATCGGCCTGCTCCTGACCTTCACCCTCCCCAGCCACGAGACCCGGACGGTCACGGCCTCCGAGACCACCGGAAGGGAGAACGAAACCCTGGCGGTGAAGTGAGGAGCGGCGGGTCCACCGCCGACCGGCCATCCCCCGCACGGCCCGCGGCCGCCAACACCTCGGAGGTCCTGACAGAGGCGTCGAACGTGGCGGTGGGTGACGGGACATGCGCCTCATCCGGCCGGCGCGACGTGACGGTCGGACGGCGCCGGGTGCGTCTGCCCCGGGTCGGACCGGACCGGCCCACACCGACGGCGACGTACCGGCCGAAGCGGTCGACGACGTGCTGTCGTCCTGCACGGACCGGCCTGCCGAGGCTGACCTGGCGGCCGGCTGATGCGGCGGGTCCGCGCCGTGGCACAGCCACTCGTGCGCCCGGACATCGTCGGGTCGCCGCGAAGATGCCGCAACGCGCCGTCCATGCCGCTGTCTTGGTGGAAGCCGTCGTTGCTGTTGATGGTGGTGTGGTGGTCGGTGGGCGTCTCGGCGTCCTGCTCGCGGACCCACTCGACGGCGACGCGGGCGGCGCGGACGCGGCGCAGGTCGGCGTCCCGGGGTCCGCTGCCGCGGGGCCGGAAGATCTCGCCGCCGACAGTGCCGACGGGGAGCGACTGTGGGCTGGATCACCGTTGAGGTTGACCTCGGGGCAGGGTGGAGGCTCGTCGCAGCGGCGCGGAGTCGCCCCAGGCACAACTGATGTGAAGGAGCACCATGTCCACCAACCTTTCCGCCCAGGGGCAGGACCGTCCGGAACTGAGGGAGGCGATCGAGGAGTTGGTCGAGTCCGGTTTCCTCGGGGTCCAGCTCCGGGTGAACGACGAGCAGGGCGAGTGGGTCGGCAGCGCCGGTGTGCGCGAGCTGGGCCGGAGCGCCAAGCCGCTGACGAACGGGCACTTCCGTATCGGCAGCAGCACCAAGAACTTCGTCGCCGCCTCGGTGCTCCTGCTGGTGGCCGAGGGCAGGATCGGCCTGGATGCCCCTGCCGACGACCACCTGCCCGAGTTCGGTCTCGACCGGCGGATCACGGTGCGGATGCTGCTGCAGCACACCAGCGGGATCTTCAACCACACCGGCGAACTCCACGAGGACGGCACGATCGTGCCGGGGGTCCCCTGGCAGGGCAAGGAGTGGGTGGACAACCGGTTCAAGACCTACCTGCCCGAAGAGCTGGTGCGGCTGTCGTTGTCCAAGCCGCCGCGGTTCGCGCCGGGCACGGGCTGGAGCTACGCCAACACCAACTACGTGCTGGCCCGGCTGGTGATCGAGAAGGTCACCGGCCGTTCGTTCGCCGAGGAGTTGCGACGGCTGATCCTGGGCCCGCTGGGGATGACCGGCACCGTGGCGCCGGGCGCCTCGCCGGAGATCCCCGAGCCGCACAACCACGGCTACTACCGCTACGGGGAGACCGGGCAGCAGCAGACGGTCGACGTCACCCGTCAGAACCCGTCCTGGGTCGGGGCCGGTGGTGACATGATCTCGACCACTCAGGACCTGCACACGTACTTTTCCGCACTGATGGGCGGCAAGCTCCTGCCGGCCGGGCTGCTGGCCGAGATGCGCACACCGGAGGCGACCGCCGGCTACGGCCTGGGGGTGTTCGCACAGGAAACGGAGGGCGGCACCGTCTTCCACCACAACGGCGCCACCATGGGCTCGGCGGCACTGATGTACAGCACCCCCGACGGCACCACGACCCTGACCGCCGGGCTGACCTGGGTGGACGACGCCGGCCTGGCGATAGCACCGGCGTTCCGGACCGCCCAACAGCGGTTCGTCGACCAGGTGTTCTGCGGCAGACTGGGCCGATGAGGAGCGGAGTCACGATCGGGCAGGCGGCGGCGTTCGTCGGCGTCACGGTGAAGACGGTGCGGCACTACCACAAGCTCGGCCTGGTCGCGGAGCCGGGCCGGGACAGCTCCGGCTACCGGCGGTACGGATCCGGCGAGCTGCTGCAGCTGGTGCAGGTACGGACGCTGGCCACCGCGGGCGTACCGCTGGCCGAGATCGGGCCCATGCTCGACGCCGACGCCGCGCGGTTCGGCGCCGCGCTC
Source organism: Streptomyces monashensis (assembly GCF_001866665.1). Taxonomy (GTDB): domain Bacteria; phylum Actinomycetota; class Actinomycetes; order Streptomycetales; family Streptomycetaceae; genus Streptomyces; species Streptomyces monashensis. The sequence goes on from NZ_MLYO01000081.1 coordinate 78,263, forward strand.
GCCGACGCCGAGCGGCAGCTCACCGAACGCATCGATGAGCTGGTCGCCCGCCGCGACACCCTGCGCCGGCTCGCCGACGGCGACCGGGCCCTGCTGCCCGACCGCGCCTGCGCGATCCTGGACCGGATGCCCGGCCTCGGCTTCAGCCCCGACCACGTGGCCGCGCAACGCGAGGCCCTGGTACTGGCCCGGGCGCTGGTGCCGCAGGGCTTCGACGGCTTCCTGACCCAGCTCGAACACGGCCTCGACGACCCCGAGTACATCGACCTGGCCAAGCGCGGCTGGGCGGCCGAGACCTGGGAACCGGACGACCCGAGGATCGAAGAACTCGCCACCGCCATGGCCGACCACTACCTCGCCAACCCCGCGCTGCTGGGGGACCATGCCAGCCTCCAGGCATGGCGAAAGGCCTCGGCCCAGTACAAGCTGATCAACAACCACCGCGAGGACCAGGCACCGGTCGCAGCCCGGCTGACCACGCTCACCGAGGCCAGACTCCGCTCCGCAGGTGTACCCGTGCCGCACCGGTGACGGAATCCTCGAGCCACCGACTGCGCGCGTCACAGCAGATGAGAAACTCACCCGCTCTCCCCCGCACATGAGATGACCCCTCAGTGGGCATTTGATCCAGGCGAATCGCCCACTGAGAGCCACCTGGGTCCCGTCCTCGCCGGAGTGCTCCAACTGCTGGCCCTCATAGGCGCACTGGCACTCGTCCACGTCCCCGCCGGCAACTACATGGCCATGGTCTACGAATCGCGCAAGGACCTGCGCGTCGAGAAGTGGATCTACCAGGCCATCGGTGCCGGCCCCGACACCGAGATGACCTGGCCCGCGTATCCGCGCGGCGTCCTCGCCTTCTCGGCCGTGCGCTGCATGGTCGGGCTCATGTCCCGGCTGCGGGAGCAGCACGGGCTGTTGCTGTCCGAGCTGGTCGCCGGCCGAGGTGGAACCCCGCCACCGGCGCTACGAGATCCTCCAGAACCAGCGCGGCCTGCCGGTCGCCACGGTGTTGCCGGCGCGTACGGACGTGGTGGTCTGCGTGCTGCCGTACCGGCTTCGGGTGTGAGGCCGGTCAGGGGTTGGCGCCGACCAGGTCCAGCAGGCCGGGGAAGCGCCGGTCCAGTTCCGCCCGGCGCAGGGTGGCGGCCCTGCTGTTGCCGCGGTCGACCTGCCGTACCAGGCCCGCCTCGCGCAGGATCTTGAAGTGGTGGGTCGTCGTGGACTTCGAGACCGGGAGGTTGAAGGAGGCACAGGTGCGTGCCGCGCCTTCCGGTTCCCGTAGCAGGGCGGCCACGATCCCGTAGCGCAGGGGGTCGGACAGCGCGCTCAGCACGGTCCGCAGGTCCATCTCCTCGGGTGAGGGGTGACCGTCCTCGTCGGGCATCGTCGCCCTCCTTCCCATCGCCCTCAGGTACGGGTTGCATCATACCTTCTTCTGTGCCACTTTAAGGTTCGATGAAATCCGTACCTGGTCGCGCAGTCGGCCGGACCGAGCCTGGAGTTGTGCCCCCATGAGTACGCAGACCACGTCGTCGGCCGCACCACCCGTGCAGGCGGAAGGGCAGCCGGGCCGCACTCTGACCCTGGCCGCCGTACTCCTCGCGGTGTTCGTCGTCCCGATGTCGATCTCCGGCACGGCCGTCGCACTGCCCGACATCGGGGCCGACACCCACGCCGGTCTCGCCCCCCTGCAGTGGGTGGTGAACGCCTTCAACGTCGCCTTCGCCTGCTTCACCCTCGTCTGGGGCTCCGTCGCCGACATCGTCGGCCGGGTCAAGGCCTTCGCGGCCGGTGCCGCCGTCTACGCCGTGGCCTCGCTGGCCAGCGCCGTCGCCACCAATGTGCTGTGGCTGGACGCCGCCCGCGCGCTCGCCGGAATCGGCGGTGCGGCGATCTTCTCGTGCGGTGCGGCGATCCTGTCGACCGTGTTCGACGGCCCGGCGCGCGCCAAGGCGTTCGCGCTGTTCGGCACCGTCGCGGGCGTCGGAGTGGCGATCGGCCCCTCGCTGGCCGGCGCGCTCGTGCAGGGCCTCGGCTGGCGCTGGGTGTTCGCGGTGCACGCCGTCGCCCTGCTCCTCGTGCTCCTCGCGGTGCCCGCCATCGCCAAGGCCATGCCGGCCGACGGCGGCAGCGGCGCGCGCATCGACCTGCCGGGCAGCGCCCTGTTCGTCGTCGCCATGGTGCTGCTGACCACCGCCATCGTGCAGGGCTCGCAGTGGGGCTGGGGCAGCGCGGGTGTGCTCGGGCTGTTCGCGGGCGCGATCGTCGTCCTCGTGGCCTTCGCCGTGGTCGAGAACCGCCGGGAGCACCCGATGCTGGACCTGAGCGTGCTGCGCAACCGCCGCTTCGTCGGCCTGTGCCTGGTGCCGGTCGCCGCGTCCTTCGGCTTCGTCACCATGCTCACCTACCTGCCGAGCTACCTGACGGCGGTCACCGGCCGCACCACCGGCGCCGCGGGCCTGATCATGCTGCTGCTCACCGCGCCCGTGCTCGTCTGCCCGATGCTCGCCGCGAAGCTCGTCGGCCGCGGGGTCTCCGCGCTCGTCCTCATCTACGTCAGCCTTGGCTGCCTGGTCGTCGGCGACCTGGCGCTCACCCTCTTCTCGCCGGACGTCAAGCTCCTCGTCGTCGCCCTGCCGATGCTCGTCACCGGCGCCGGCATGGGCCTGTCGGCGGGACTCGTCGACGGTCAGGCGCTGGCGCTGGTCGACCCGGCCAAGGCGGGCATGGCGGCGGGCTTCCTCAACACGCTGCGGCTCGGCAGCGAGGCCGTCGCCGTGGCGGTGTACGGGTCGGCCCTCGCGACCGCGCTCGGCAACCGCATCAAGGACGGCATCGGCGCCCACCCCGGCGCCTCGCACGCGGACCAGGTCGCCAACCAGGCGGCGGGCGGCGACCTCGACCGGGCCACCGAGCTGTCCGGGGCGACGGACACCAAGGGCTTCACGCACTTCCTCGCCCAGTCCTACGACTCCGCCTTCCACAGCGTCCTGTGGGGGCTGGCCGCGGTCTGCCTCGTGCTGTGCGTCGTGGTCGCCGCCCTGCTGCGCGGCAGTTCCGACAAGACCACCGCGTGAGCGTCGCGCCGGGCGGGGCGGCCTTCGCGCCGAGCAGGCCCCGTCCGGCGCGGGCCGCGCTCCCCACCCGAACCACGCGACACCCATGAGACCGGCCCGGCGCCCCATCTCCCCCGGCGGGGCGCCGGGCCTCACGCGTTCGCCCGCGCCGGCGGCACCGCGGCCCCCGTGGTCCGCGCTCGCCGAGCGGCCGGGGCGGCACCAGGAAAGGACCCGCGCCCCATGCACCCTCCCCTCGACGACCCCAGCCCCGCTCCCGTCCACGCCCAGGTCCTGGTCGTCGGGGGCGGCCCCGTCGGCATGCTCGTCGCCGCCGAGCTCGGGCACTACGGCATCTCCACCGTCGTACTCGAGGCCGAACCGCGCACGGTCGACCAGCCCAAGGCGGGCACCCTGCACGCCCGTACCGTGCAGGGCCTGGCCCGGCGCGGTCATCTGCACGCGCACGCCGCCAACGAGGACCGGATGCGGCGCAGTTCCGCCGACGCGTTCCACTTCGCGGGCATGCCGGGACTCGTCATCACCGCGCCCGCGACCGAGCCCGGCCCCATCGTCGGACGCTCCCAGGCCGACCTCGAGCGGGACTTCGAGCGGCGGGCCCGCGACCGGGGCGTCACCGTGCTGCGCGGGCACCGCGTGACCGACCTCGTACAGGGACCCGACGCGGTCGAGGTCACCGCCCAAGGCCCGGACGGAGTACGTCAGTTCACTGCTCAGTACGTCGTCGGTGCGGACGGCGCCCGCAGCACCGTGCGTGAGCGGCTCGGCTTCGCCGAGGACATCCACCCCGCGACCGTGTCCGCACTGCTCGGCGTGGTGCGGCTGACCGAACCGGACAGCGTGCCGTACGGCTGGCACCGCACCCCGCGCGGCTGGACGGTGGCGGGCGTCAATCCCTACGGGCACAGCAGGTTCATCACGATCGACTTCCGCGGCCCGCACCCCGACCGGCACTCCCCGCTCACCCTCGACGAACTGCGGCGGGAGGGCGAGCGCATCCTCGGCCACGACGTGCCGATGGCCGATGCGCGGTTCTTCTCCCGGTTCAGCGACTTCACCCGGCTGGTGCGCCACTACCGCCAGGACCGGGTGTTCCTCGCCGGCGACGCCGCCCACGTCCACTTCCCGGTCGGCGGGCAGGGACTCAATCTCGGTCTGCAGGACGCCCTCAACCTCTCCTGGAAACTCGCCCACACCCTCACGGGCACCGCGGGCAAGGACCTGCTCGACACCTATGACGCCGAACGCCGGCCCGCCGGGCAGCGGGTCATCGACAACACACGCGCCCAACTCGCCCTGATGCGGCCGGATCCCGGGCTCGACCCGCTGCGCGACCTCGTCACCGAACTCCTCGGACTCGGCGAGGTGAACACCCACGTCGGCCACATGATCAGCGCCCAGGAGACGGTGTACCCCGCGCGCACCGGGCTCGGTTCCCGCTGGGAGGGCCAGTTCCTGCCGAACCTGCCGCTCACCACGGACGACGGGCCGGCCGATCTGACCCGGCTGCTGCTGCCCGGCCGCCCGGTCCTGCTCCTGCTCGGCGAGGACGGCGCGGCCCGCCGTGCGCAGGGCGAGGGCTGGGCCCATGTGCTGCGCACGGTGGCCGCGACGGCTGACCTGCAACTGCCCTGGGACGCCGTCCTCGTCCGCCCCGACGGCTATGTGGCCTGGACCCCGGACGGCGGCTCCCTCACCGACGCGCTGCGTCAGTGGTTCGGCGAGCCCCGCTGACGGGCGTGCCGGAGGGCGGGCACGGAACCCCGCACCCGCCCTCCCCGGCCCGTCGGCACGTCAGCCGGAACCCCGGCTCACCAGCGAACCGGCAGCGAGGTGGGCCTGCGCAGCACCGTTCCGTCGTCCCAGGGCACCTCGGCCGGCTCGATGGCCAGGGCCAGGTCCGGGAACTCCCGGGCCAGGCGGGTCAGTACGGCCACGATCTCCATGCGGGCGAGCGCGGCGCCCATGCAGTGGTGCATGCCGTAGCCGAACTGCAGATGCCGCTTGGCGGGCACCCGGTCGGGGTCGATGGTCAGCGGGTCGGGGAACGCCTCGGGGTCGCGGTTGGCGGCGAAGGCGTCCGGGTAGACCACGCTGCCGGCCGGGACGACGCCCTGACTGGTGTCCAGGTCACGGCCCGCGATCCGCGGGAACGCGGAGATGGTGCCGAGCGGGATCAGCCGGATGAGCTCCTCGGCGAGGCGCGGCGCGATCCCGGGCTCCTCGGCGAGCCTGCGCCACAGCGCCGGCGCCGCGAGCAGCGTGTACAGCGACTTGGTCAGCACGGACACCACGTTCTGGTCGGCGCCGAGCAGCGAGCCGAAGAAGATGCCGGTCAACTCGGCGTCGTCGAGCGGCGGTTCGGCCCGGTCACGGTCGCTGCGGAAGCGGTCGATCAGACCGCCGGGCACCGCCGCCCGGGTCCCGGTCACCAGGTCCTGCACATAGCCGTACACCCGGTAGAAGTGCTCCACCAGGTCCGGCACGTTCTCGTGCGAGGCGATCTGCACGATCCGCGCCGACGGCCGGAAGTACGGCACGTCCGCCAGGGGCACGCCGAGGAAGTGGCAGTTGACCGTGACCGGGATCCGGTCGACGAGGTCGGTGAAGAGGTCGGGGGACGCGGCCGAGCGCAGTCGTTCGATCCCCTCGTCCAGCACCCGGTCGAGCACCGGGCGCAGCCGCTCGACCCCCGCCGCGCTGTAGTCGGCGGCGACGAAGCCGCGGACCCGGGCGTGGAACGGGGCGTCCAGGTTGAGCAGCAGTTCCTTCGGCATCACGGTCGGCAGGAAGCTCGGACCGCCCTCGACGTTGGTCTCGGTGCGGCCGGACGCCGGGTCGGTGAGCACCTTGTGCACATCGGCGTACCGGGTCATGTGCAGCGCCGTGTGGCCGCTCGGCAGCCGGATCTGCGCGATGCCCTGCGGGCTGCGCTCGGCGAGCGGCGCGAAGGCCGGGACGGGGTCGAGGTGGGGGATGTCCGCGACGGTGACGGCCGCGGACGTGACGGTACTGGTCATGTGTACTCCGTGAGGAAGAGCGGGGCGTCAGACGAGGGCGGGCAGTCCGATGAGGCCCGCCAGGTCACGCACGGCCTGGGCGCTGTTGCGGAACTGCACCGCGCGCCAGCCGACGCGCCGGGCCGCCGTGCAGTTCTCGGCGAGGTCGTCGACCAGCACGCATTCCTCGGCCGGCACCCCCGCCTCCTTCTCGGCCCGCCGGAAGATCTCCGGATCGGGCTTGCGGACGCCGATCCTGCAGGAGTCGACGATGCAGTCGACCTCGCCGACGGGCGCGACGATGGCACGCCAGTAGGGCTCCCACTCGACAACGTTGTTGCTGAGGATGCCGACCCGGTAGCCGTGCTCCTTCGCGTGCCGGGCCGCCGACACCATCACCGGGTTGGCGCGGACCCCCTCGAACCACTGCTCCCCGAAACGCTCGAAGCGCGCCCGGGACAGATCGATGCCGGGGTTGGCCTCCTCGAGGACGCGGACCATGGACCGTCCCCACTCCTCCTCGGTGAGCAGGGCCAGTTCGATGGGCGCGAGCGGTTCGACGTCCAGTTCGGCGCCGACCGCGGCGAGCGCGGTCTTCAACTGCCGGGGCGTGATGCCCGTGCGCGCGTGGTAGGAGTCGAAGAGGTCGTCGAGCGGCGGCGAGAGCACACCGCCGAAGTCGAACCAGATCATGGGCTGGGGCACTGCTGTGTCTCCTTGTCTCGCCCGGATTCGGGAGGGGTTCTCAGGCACCGGCGGTGGCGTAGGAGAAACGGTTGAGCAGGGCTCCGGCGACGGGGCTGGTACGGGCGAGGTGCACGCGGGCGCGCGCGATCTGCTCGTCCTCCTGCGTCATGGTGATCTCGAAGGCCACCGTGTCCGGCGCCGGCGGTTCCACCACGCGCACCAGGCAGTCCGTGGGCAGCTCGAACTCGCCGAACCGGGTGAAGTCCGTCTCCACACGGGTGAGCAGGAGACCGCGCGGGGAGAGGCCGAACAGCTCGTACGCGGCGTACACGGCGGACTGCCGGAACCCCTCGAAGATCAGCGCGCCCGGGATGTGGTCCAGCGGGTGGTCGAAGAGCGCCGGGCTCGTCTCGTCGACGATGATCTGCGCGAGCACTTCACACTCACGCACCTCGACCTCGGAGAGCACCACGTTCTGCGGGGAGAGGCGGCCCACGGTGACCGGGGCGACGCGGCGCCCGGTGTGGTGCGGCCGGGCCGGGGTCAGCGTGAGCCGGTCGCGCCCCGTCTCGCGCATCCGGTTCCAGGCCTGTCCCGGCATCCACTGGCAGGTCGTGCGCATGGTCGCCGCCTCGCGTCCGTCCACCGTCAGGACCATGTCGAGCGTGCTGCCGGTGACGGTGCCCTCGCGGTGTTTCAGCTCGACCTGCCGGGCGCGGATCTCGGCGTGCCCCGGCCTGGCGCCGATGCGCAGGGCGGCGGCGTCGGTGACGAGCAGCTCGCCGCTGTTGAAGATGAACTTCTGGTCGACCGGGGCGTCGAGGAAGGTGTGCGCGGCGTAGATCGACGCCTGGCGGAAGACCTCGGCGAGGAGCAGCGGGTCGTAGACAGCCGGCGCCGTGATCTGGTCGTTGTAGTAGCTGTGCACGCGCGGCAGCTGTGCGGCGACGACGTACTCGTCCTCGGATATGCGGGCCGAGTCGGTGAGGAACACCTCGCAGACGGCGGCTCGGTGCACCAGTGCCCGGGGCACGGTGCTCGAGTAGCTGAGTTTGGTGTCCAGGTTCGTGGACATGGCTGAGTTCCCCCTTGTGTAGGTACGCCTCCAGGCGGAGGTATGAGATGGACCGTACCTTGTTGAATGCCCAATCACCGTGGCGCACGCCACTTCCGTGCGGACGGCGGCGTTAACTTCTTGTGTCGAAAGCGGCCGTGGGCCGGTCGGGGATGGTCTGCCCCGAACTGCCTCCATCAGCGTATCGCGCCTGGTCAGAGGGTATTTCGGAGGGCTGCCGGGTGGCTCTGTGAGATGGCTCGCGTCTGACGGTGCGTCCGCTGCTGCGCCAAGTCCCGCTCGGGCCGCGGTCTTCGGGTTCCCTCCGGGAGGGAGGAGCGAGGGAGGAGTGGGGGAACGCAGCGGGAACCCCCGCACGGATCATGCTTCGAAGTCGAGGGCCGGCTGAGGGCCGGCCGATCCGCAGATTCTGGGGAGTACCGCGTGACCACCATCGTCCTCGTCTCGGGAAGCCTGCGCCGCAACTCCGTGAACGCCGCCCTGCTGACGACGGTCCGGGCCATCCTCGAGCGCAGGCCCGGGGACATCGGCACGCACCTGCTCACCCCGGCAGGTCTGCCGCTGTTCGACGAGGACGTCGAGGCACAGGGCGTGCCGGCGCCCGTCGCGGCGGCCCAGGAACTGGTACGCCACGCCGACGCCGTCGTCATCAGCAGCCCCAGCTACAACGGATCGATGCCCGGCGGGCTGAAGAACGCGCTCGACTGGCTCTCCCGTCCCTGGGGCGCCAGTGCCCTGACCGGCAAGCCCGTCGCGACGGCGACCGCGTCACCCGGCAAGGGCGGCGGCGCGGAGGTCCAGCCCGAGCTGCACCGGGTGCTCGAGCGGGCCGGAGCGCTCGTGGTGGACCACGGCCGGGTCGCCCTGGGAAACGCCGCGGCCCGTCTCGGGCCGCGCGGCCTCTACACCGAGCCGGCCGTGACGGCGGCCCTGGACGGGCTCGTCGACGCCACGCTCGCCGCCACCGGACACCTGACCCGCGGCGCGGCCTGAGGCCCGCCCGCCCGGCACCGCCTGTCCCAGGGGCGCCCGGCACACACTCCTCCCGCCGCACCGAGGGCGGCGGTGGATCCCGGGGCGCCGCCGCACATCCCGCGCGCCCGCTGCCGTACCGCACCCTCGCCGCCACCGGACACCCGACCCGCGACCCGACCCGAGGGCCGTCCGTCCGGCACCGCCCGGCACACACTCCTCCCGTCACCTCGGGGGGGTGCCGGCGCACACCCCCACGCGGCTGCTCCTCCCTGTCCCGGCTGCGCCTTCGCGACCCGGGCTCCCTCCCCGCTCGCCCCCTCCCGCGCCCGGCCTCGCCCGCGGGCCGGGAATCCCCACCACCGCCGCACGGGCGGCCGACGGGAGTTCGACGGCAGAACCCCGCGCCCTTCCCGAGTCACCCGACGGCAACCACGACGCGAAGAGAGACCCGCATGCACAATCCCATCGACCCGCCTGTCGACCCCTGCACGGTGCGCACCCGGGTACGGGTGCCCCTGCGGCTGCCCACCGGCCTCATGGCGGACGCCTGGGTGTCGACGTTCCACGGACTCAGCGACGGCGCCGAGCATCTCGCGGTGGAACTGGGCCCACCGGACCCGGGAACGCCGCTGGTCCGGGTGCACTCCGAATGCCTCACGGGTGACGTCCTCGGGTCCGCCCGCTGTGACTGCGGCCCGCAGCTCGACGAGGCCCTGACCGCCCTCCGCGAGGCCGGCGGCGTGCTGCTCTACCTCCGCCAGGAGGGCAGGGGCATCGGCCTGTACCGCAAGCTCGACGCCTACCGGCTCCAGGACGGCGGCCTGGACACCTACGAGGCCAACCAGGCCCTCGGACTCGGCGACGACCTGCGGGACTACACCGTCGCCGCGCAGATGCTCCGAGCACTCGGACACACCTGCGTGGACCTGCTGACCAACAACCCGGACAAGGCACGGCAGTTGACCGCACGGGGTATCACCGTGCGCCGCACGCACCCCACGGGCGTACACATCAATCCGCACAACCGGGCCTACCTCACGGCCAAGGCCGAGAAGACCCTGCACACCATCCGTCTGCACGAGCGGACCGAGAAGGAGAAGATCGCATGATCCGCCATCAGGGACCCATCAGCGGTGTGGCCACCCACGGCGGCCGGTACGTGGCGACCGCCGGCTACGACAACCAGGTCGTCCTCTGGGACGCCGGTGCCGGGGAGCCGCTCGCCCGCGCCTTCCACGACCACCTCGCCAACCAGGTGGCCTTCAGCCCCGACGGCACCCGGCTCGTGACCTCCTCCAGCGACTACACCGCCCGGCTCTGGTCGGTTCCCGACCTGAAGCTGCTCGCGGTGTTCGCGGACCACAAGGACGACGTGGAGATGTCCGCGTTCCACCCGGACGAGGAACTGATCGCGACCGCCTCACGCGATCACGTCGTCCGCGTCTACGACTTCGCGGGCACCCTGGTCCACACGTTCGAGGGGCACACCGCCGACGTCATCTCCGTGGAGTGGCTCCCGGCGGCCGGGGAACTGCTGTCGGCCGGCGACGACGGAACGGTCAAACGCTGGTCGCTCGCGGCGGGCACGCTCGTGGAGGAGGTCGACCTCGGCGGCGTCGAGACGGACACCATCGCGATCACCCGCTCCGGCGTGGTGTTCGCCGGAAACGACGACGGCGCGATCATCCGCATCGACGGCGCAGAGCGGCAGCACTTCCCCGCGCACGACGCGGGCATCAAGCGCCTGGTGTACAACGCGGCCACCGGCGCCCTGGTCAGTCTCAGCTACGACCGGTCGCTGCGCGTCTGGGACACGGCCCGGGGACTGCGGCCCGTGCACACCGCCGAGTTCCCGGCCGAGGTGTGGGCCCGCTCGTGCGCCTTCCTCGACGACCGCGAACTGGTCTTCGCCACGTTCGGCTCCACCTACGCCGTCTACGACCTCACCGAGGGCCGGTGGGACACCGACCGGGTGCAGGGCACACCCTGTGTGAACGCCGTCGCCACGCTGCCCGACGGCCGCAGGTACACGGTGGGCGACTCCGGCGTCGTCCGAGCCGGCGGCGCCGCCGTGGCGGAGACGGGCAGCCTGTGCAACTTCCTGGTCCACGTCGGCGGGCGCGTCCTGACCGGCGGTCAGCTGGGCCGGGTCTTCGACGCCGACACCGGGGAGGTGCTGTACCAGCACCGCTCACCCCTGAACTGTGCGGCGGCCTTCGACCGGGACGGCGTGCCGCACGTCGTCGTCGGTGCCTACACCGGCGAGGGGCTGGTCTTCGCGGTGCCGGCCGGCGGCGGACTGCGGCATGTCGCGACACTGCCGCTGCACGCGAACGCGGTGAAGGGCGTGGCCTGCTCCGACGACACCGTCTTCGCCGTGTGCGCCGACTCCGCGGCCAGTTGGTTCAGCACGCGCACGCTGGAGGAGACGGCGCGCGTCGAGAGCGCGCACAGCAGGATCGCCAACGGCTGCGCGGCCCTGCCCGACGGCCGGTTCGCCAGCATCAGCCGGGACCGGGTGCTGCGGCTGTGGGACGGGCAGCGGGCCACCGCGGTGCCCACCCCGCACGACCACTCCGTCAAGTCCGTCGCCGCCTCCGCCGACGGAGCGCTGGTCGCGACCGGTTCCTACGCCGGACTGGTGGCCGTCTTCGACACCCGCACCGGCTCCTGGCCGCTCGTCACCAGGCCGACCACCGCCGGCATCTCCTGTGTGCACTACACGGAGGACGGGGACCGGTTCCTGGCCGCCTCGTACGACGGCACCGTCTACGAGATACCGGCGCCCAGGGTGCCGCGGGGCGAGTGAACTCCATGGCCAATCCCAATGAGTTGAGCGTCCGGGCGGCGATGGGCCTGCCCGAGTCCTTCGTCGACCGCGTCCCCCGGGACCTGCTGGCGGCCGAGTGCGCCCGACTGGCCGGACACGGCCCGAAGGAGCTGGCCGACGTCGCCGAGGACCCCGCGGCCGCCTTCCCGGCCCGGCTGGCGGCCGGCAGCCTGCTGGCCCTGGTCAAGGATCCGCGGATCGACGTGGACGATCCCGTGATGCTGGACGTGCCCGCGGGGCGTGCGCGGCTGGGACTGCCCGAGGAGCAGGTCGACGCCGTCACCGCACGCTGGGCCGGCGTGGGCGTGGAGCGTGACTGGATCGCCAAGGAGTGCCCGCCGCACGAGGTGGACATCGCGGCGTTCCGGATCGCCCGTTACCCGGTCACCCATGCCGAGTACCGCGTCTTCCTCGAGGAGAACCCGCAGGTCGCTCCGCCTTCGGCATGGCAGTTCGGTGTGTATCCCGCCGCCCTGGCGAACCACCCCGTGTGGACGGTGAGCCCCGAGGACGCCGACGCCTACGCACGGTGGCTGTCCCGCCGTACCGGACGGCGCTTCCGGCTGCCCTCCGAAGCGGAGTGGGAGTACGCGGCGGCCGGGCCCGAGGGCCGGGCGTACCCCTGGGGGGACACCTGGGACGACGGACGGGCCAACACCGTCGAGGCCGGTCCGCTGAGCACCACACCGGTGGGCGTCTACCCACGGGGACGCAGCCCGTTCGGGGCGGACGACATGGCCGGCAACGTCGAGGAGTACGTGGCCGACGACTACCGCCCCTACCCCGGGGGCGAGGCGGTCCTCGACGACCTGGCCCGTGCCGGGACCGGGTACCGGGTGGCGCGCGGGGGCAGCTTCACCCGCTACGGGGACCTGGCGCGCTGCCGGCGACGGCACGGCTGGTACCAGCGCTCCTTCTACGCGATGGGCTTCCGGCTGGCCGAGACACCTGCCGCGGACGGCGTCGGCTGAGCAGTGCGGGCGAAGTCCGCTCCGGTTCGGCAGCGCCCTGAAGGGGCGCGGGGAACTGCGCGACCAGCCAGGACGGCTCCGCAGCCGATCGACGGCACATCGCGGCACTTCCAGCGGAGCGCTCAGCCCTGTCGTCTCCCGCCGGTCCGCCGCGCGACCCGGCCCGGTGCCGCGTGCCGTCGTCCGTCCCGACGTCACGCGGCGAAGGCACGGGCCCGCCGTCCCCGGCCGGCGTCCTCGTTCACCCCGGCCGCCTCGTGCGCACCGAGCGCGAACGCGCGCACGAGGGGGTGGAAGCCGTACCGGCCGCTCCCGTCCTGCCGGATCAGGTTGGCGTGCAGCAGTCCGTCCAGGACACCTTCGGCCGCCTGGGGCGCCGTCTGCAGGAGCGCGGTGGCCTGCTCGTGCGTCAGATCGCGGGCGGGGTGCCGCGCCAGGAGGCGCAGGGCGGTGCGGAGTTCTTCGGGGAGGCTGTCGTACGACCGTGCCAGAGCGGTGGCGATGCTGCGCTCCGGTGAGTACAGCTCATGGACCCGTCCGCGTTCGTCCCGCAGCCGCTCGGCCAGGTCTGCGGCGCACCACGCCGGGCGCCGCACCAGCCGGGCCGCCGCGAGGCGCAGCGCCAAGGGCAGCCCTCCGCACAGCTCGACGAGTTCGTGCAGGTCGGAGGCGTTGTCCCCGCGGCCGGCCCCGAGGGCACGGCGCAGGAGTCGCAGCCCGTCCTCGTGCGGCAGCTCGTCCAGCGGGAGCCAGTGGGCGCCGTCCACGTCGGGCAGCCGGTACCTGCTGGTGACGAGTGCCAGGCTGTGCGGTGAGACCGGCAGGAGCAGCCGCGTCTGGTCGGCCGAGACGGCGTCGTCGAGGATCAGCAGCAGGCGCCGACGGGCGCTCAGGTCGCGCCACAGGGCGATCTTGCCGGCCAGGTTGCCGGGCTGCCGGTCCGCGGGCACCCCGAGGGCGCACGCCAGCATGTCCAGAGCGGCGCCCGGATCCAGCGGCGGACGCCCGCCCGAGTGGCCGCGCAGATCCAGATACAGCCGGCCGTCCGGATAGCGGTGGCCCAACTGGTGGGCGCCGCACACCGCCAGTGCCGTCTTGCCGCAGCCGGCCATGCCGTCGATCACGACGACGGCGGGCCGCGTCGCGCCGTGGTCCGCCAGTTCGGCGATCCGGGCGAGTTCCGCCCGGCGTCCGGTGAAGTCGCCCAGCACGGGCGGCAGGGTGATCGGCACACCCGGTCCCTGCGGGGCGCGCACCTCGGCGTGCTCCGCGGTCACCGCCCTTGGCGCACCGTCCAGGTCCGGTACCTGGCGCAGAATGGCGTCCCGCAGCGCGGACAGCTGGGCACCGGGCGTGACTCCCAGCTCGTCGGCGAGCAGAGTGCGCAGGGAGTCGAACTCCTCGAGCGCCTCGGCCTGGCGACCCGACCGGTACAGCGCCAGCATCAGCTGGCGGCGCGGTGCCTCGCGCAGCGGATGCTCCGCGGTCAGACCGCGCAACTCGGCGACCAGAGCCGCCGACTCACCCTGCGCCAGCCGCAGGTCGAAGCAGTGCTCCATGGCCTCCAGCCGGCGCTCGGCCAGTGCCGTCGCCGTCGCTTCCGGAAACGAGCTGCGCAGCCCCTGGAGCACCTGCCCCCGCCACAGGGCGAGCGCCTGCCGCAGCAGGTCCACCGCCCGGTTGGTCCGCCCTTCCGCCTCGAGGCCCTGCGCCTCGCCCAGCAGACGGGCGAAGACCGCGGCGTCGAGCTGCTCCTCCTGCAGGTCGATGCGGTAGCCGCCGGCCTCGGTGGCGATCAGCCGGTCGCCCCCGGGTATGCGCCGCCGCAGCACGGACACCGCCTTGCGGACCTGGTGGCCGGCCGTCTCCGGGGGGTCGTCGTCCCACACCGCGTCCACGATGCGGTGCAACGGCACCACGCGGCCCGCCTCGAGCAGCAGCAGCCCGAGCACGCCCGCGGGCAGTGTGCCGCCGGGGTGGACCTGTTCGTCACCGCAGCGGATGTCCAGCGGTCCGAGGATGCCGAACCGAACCTGTTGCGCCAGCACGCTCCGCCCCATCGCCGCGCGGGCTTGTGGCCCTCGGAGAACCCCTCGAACGCGGTCTCTGCAAAGAGAATTTGTATTGATCACGCATCTTAGTCGACCTGGTCGACGTGCTCTTCGCCGTGCCGCACGACGGCGTCGGCTCCCGCGCGCGGCCCGCCCGACCGGGGGTCCCGCGCGGCAGGAACGCAGCGGGAACCGAACGGGAGGTGCGTCGGCGAGGCTGGGGCGCATCGGGGTCCTCATCGCGGTCCCCATCCCGGTTTTCGAAACTCGCAGCAGACGGAGGCGTCCCTTGGCCCGGCACACGGTCGCGGCACCGCCGCTTCAGGCCCCGCTCCGGCCGGAGGAAATGGATGTGGCTCCGCCCGACTACACGGCGCTGGAGGACCGCCATCCCGCCTTCCGCCGCTTCGGGGCGGCGCTCGGCGACACACGGCTGATCCCGCTTCCCGGCCCCGACGGCGGAGCCCGGCTGCTGGGCAAGTGCGAGTGGGAGAACCCCGCCGGATCCATCAAGGACCGGGTCGCCTATGCCCTGATGGGCGACGCGCTCCAGCGGCACGGCGACCGGCCGCTCGCCGAGCTCAGGGTCATCGAGTACTCGGGCGGCAACCTGGCCCGCGCGCTGTCCCTGCTCTGCGCCGACCTGGGCGTCACCGCACGGTTCGTCCTGTCCTCGGCCAGCCCGCGCAGCCTCCTCGACGTCCTCGCGGAACGCGGGGCCCGGGTCGACCTCGTGGACAAGGAACGGGGCTTCCTCGAAGTGGTCGGGACCGCCCTGCGCACGGCCGCCGAGGACGACGGCTGGACGCTGCTGTACCAGCATCGCAACCCGGCCAACGTCCTGCTGCACGAGGCGACCACCGGCCAGGAGATCATCGGACAGCTCGGCGGAACGGAACCGGCGGCCTGGGTCGCCTCGATCGGGACGGGCGGCACGCTCGTCGGGGTGCTCCGAGCGCTGCGTACGGCCTTCCCGGACGTACGGGCCGTCGGCGTGACCCCGGCGGAACTGCCGTACGGCAGCACGGAACCGCCGAACGGCAGGCCGAAGTACGCCGGTTCCGGTGGCATGGGCCACGGCATCCGGCAGCCCTTCGTCACCCTGCACGATCCCGAGGTCGAGCACCACACGGTCTCCTATCCCCAAGCCCTCGACGGCATGGCCGAGTTCCGCCGGCTGACGGGGATCCGGATCGGCAGCTCGGCCGCCGCCAACTGGCTGACCGCCTGCCGGATCGCCGCCGCGCTGCCGCCCTCGCACACCGTGGTGACCGTGCTCCCCGACGCCGGGACGCCCGAGGAGTGGGAACACCTGGGCGGATGAGGCGATGACGTCGCCCATCTGGTCCCGCGCACCATTCCCCTCGCGAAAGGCGATGCTCCGACATGGCACATCTGGTTCTCGTCGAATCCACGCCCACGGCCGGCTTCCAGATCGTGCGCACCGCGGCCGCACTCGGCCACGAGGTGACCTTCTTCGCCCACGACCTGGCGCCCTACCTGGTCACCAGCGGGGCCGAGAAGGCGCTCGGCGAGGCCGCGGCAGTGCACACCGGCGTGGCCACGGGCGAGGCCGAACCGCTGACCCGGGCGCTGGCAAAGCTGCACGAACAACGGCCTGTCGACGGCCTGTTGGCCCTCAGCGACGGCCATCTCCTGCCGACGGCGCTCGCGGCGCGGCACCTCGGCATCCCCTTCGAGAGCCCGGAGACGATCGGCCGCCTGCGCGACAAGCACGCCATGCGGACCGCGCTGCGCCGGGCCGACGTCCCCCAGCCCGGCTTCCGGTCCGCCACCACCGTGCCGGAAGCGGTCGCGGCGGCGACGGCCCTCGGCTTCCCGGTGGTCGTCAAGCCCGCCGACGGCATGGCCTCCCTGCACGTGGGCGTGGCCGAAACTCCCGACCAGGTCGCGGCGCTGGCCGGGGCGATCACCTCCGCGCGAGGGTACGGCCGGGGCATCCGCAGCACCGGACGGATCCTGGTGGAACGGTTCGTCCCGGGCCCGGTGGTCAGCTGCGAGACCGTGACGTACGACGGGCGGCACCAGGTGTACGGATGCGTCGACCGCCGCCTGGCCGATGGGCCCTTCCCGGTGGAACTGGGCGGCTGCTTCCCGGCGGAGCTGCCGCAGGGGACCGTCGACGACGTGGTCCGCGTGTGCACCGAGGCCCTGGACGCGGTGGGCCTGCGGCGTTCCCACGCCCACACCGAACTCGTCCTCGGCCCCGAAGGACCGCGGATCATCGAGATCAACGGCCGGCTGATCGGCGGTCTGGTGCCCACGATGATGAACCATGTGCTGGACGGCGACATCTACGAGGACGTCGTCGAGCTGGCCCTGGGCCGGTCCCCCCGGCCGCCCGCCACCACCGGCGTCGGCTGCATCAGGGCCGTGACGGCACCGGTGGCCGGCACCCTGGAGGGCATCGACACGCAGGCGGTCCGCGCCGTGCCGGGCGTCCGGGACCTGGTGCTCCACGCGCGCACCGGCGGGCCCGTGCGCCCGCCCCGTGACAACCTCGACCGGCTCGGCTTCGTCATCGCCGCGGGCCCCTCCGCGGCCGCGGCCCGCGCCGCGGCGGACGCGGCACACGCGCGCGTGCGGGTACGGGTCGCCGCCGCGACCACGGACGTCCCCGCGGGCACTGCGGAGCCCGCCGTATGAGCGGCGCCCGCCGCCTGCGCCGGACCTGGCGGCGGCTGCGCGCCGACCTGCGCGTGGTGGCGGAGCGCGACCCGGCCGTGCGCGGCCTCGGCGAGGCCGTACTGGCTCCCTACCTCCCGGCGCTGTGGCTGCACCGCCTGGCGCACCCGCTCCACCTGCGCGGACACCGTGTCGCGGCCAGGGCACTGAGCCTGCTGGGACGGGCCCTGTCCGGCGGCTGCGACATCCATCCGGGAGCCCGCATCGGCAGGGGCCTGTTCATCGACCACGCGGCCGCCGTGGTGATCGGTGAGGACGCCGTCCTGGGCGCCGACGTCACCCTGTTCCACCAGGTCACCATCGGCGCCGTCGGCTGGTGGCGGGACCGGCACCGGCGGCGGGGGGAGCGGCGGCACCCGACCCTGGGCGACGGAGTCGTGGTGGGCGTCGGAGCCTCCGTACTGGGACCGGTGCACATCGGGGACGGCGCGTTCATCGGCGCCCACTGCCTGGTCGCCCGCGACGTCCCCGCCGGCGGCCGCGTCGCCGCTCCCCCCGCAGCGGTGGTGGCGGGCACCGCGTCCCCGACGACCTCGCGTACCGAGATGCACAGGAGAGAACCAGCATGAACCCAGCCGCCGGCGCCCACGCGCCCTACGACGACATACTGCACGCGGCGTTCGAACGACGGTACCGCGAGGGCGAGGACTCCTGGAGCCGCGAGCCGGCCATGCGACGGCTCGTCCCCCTGCTGCTGGAGCGGCTGGCACGCCCCGGCGGACACGTCCTCGACATCGGCGCCGGGCGTGGCCCGGACACGGTGGAACTGCTGGCGGCCGGTCACCGGGTCACCGCGACGGACCTGCTGCGACTGCCCGAGTGGGACGCCATCGAGCACCGGTGGGGCGAGCGGGTGGCCTTCCTGCGCGGCGACATCACCGAACTCCCGTTGCCGCCCGCCCGGTTCGACGCGGCCGTGGACAACGGCGTGCTCCACCACCAGGATCCGGCACGCTACCCGGCGTATCTCGCGGCCGTGCGCCGCACGTTGCGCCCCGGCGGACTGCTGGCGCTCAGCCTCTTCAGCACGGTCGAGGAGCGGCCGGACGGCGTGGTCAACCGGGCGGACGACGGCCGGATCTCCCGCTGGTTCACCGCACACGAGACCCGACAGCTGCTCGGCGAGGCGCACTTCGAGACGCTCGCGCTCGAACGGATACCGCGCCGGCTGGAGGGCCTTGCCTACCTGCTGGTCGTCGCGGCGGCCACCGACGAGAAGGACGGGCAGTGAGCACGTCGTCCCCGCGCACCCGTCCCGGGACGGCCGGCGCAGGCCGGGGCACCGAACCGGCCCGGCGCATGTTCGCGGCCCTGCGGATCCGCGACTACCGGCGGTTCTTCCTCGGCCAGCTGGTCTCCAACACGGGCACCTGGACCCAGTTCGTGGCGCAGGACTGGCTGGTGCTCCGGCTGACCGGCCGGTCCCTCGACGTGGGCATCGCCGCCGCGCTGCAGTCCCTGCCGATCCTCGTGTTCGGCCTGGTGGGCGGCGTGGCGGCCGACCGCTACCCCAAGCGCCGACTGCTGATCACCTGCCAGATCCTGCTCGCCCTGTGCGCCGGCGCGCTCGCCGCGCTCACGCTGACCGGGACGGTGACACGGTACGAGGTCTTCGTCCTCGCCCTGCTGACCGGCTCGGTCAGCGCCTTCTCCGCCCCGGCTCTGCAGTCCTTCGTAGCGGAGGTGGTCGGGCCGGAACATCTGCGCAACGCGGTGAGCCTCGGTGCCCTGAACTACCAGAGCGCACGGCTGGTGGGGCCGTCGCTGGCCGCCGCCCTCATCTCGGTGATCGGCATCGGCTGGGCCTTCGCCGTGAACGCCGTGACGTACTGCGTCGTGATCGGCACCCTGCTGGCCGTCCGCGGCAGCGGTGACCGGGCCCCGGCCACCGGCCCCCGCTCGAAGGGCCAGGTACGGGAGGGACTGCGGCACGTACGGCGACGGCCGGAACTCCTGTGGCCGATCACGCTGGTGGGATTCGTCTGTGCCTTCGGGTACAACTTCCCGACGCTGCTGGCCGGGTTCGCCGGCACCTTCCGTACCAGCGCCGAGGGCTACTCCTTCATGACCACCGCGCTGGGGCTCGGCGCCGTCGCGGGAGCGCTGACCATGGCCTGGCGCGGCAGCCGCGGCACCCGCCGGCTGGTCTCCTGCGCCCTGGGCTTCGCCGCCGCGGAAGCGGTGGCCGCGGCGGCTCCGGGCTATCCGGCCTTCCTGGTCGTGATGGCGGCCGTCGGCCTGGTCAGCATCATCTTCAACACGACGGCGAACACCACCGTCCAACTGTCGGCACAGCCCGAGATGCGAGGACGGGTCATGGGCCTGTACTCCCTCGTCTACTCCGGCGGCACCACCCTCGGCGCCCCGCTCGTGGGCTGGGCGATCGACGCATGGGGAGCCAGGGCAGCCATGGCCGGGTGCGCCGCAGTTGCCCTGACGGGCACGCTGACAGTGGCATCCGCCCACCGCCGCGGCCACGCCCCCACGTGACCTGCCGACTTTCGCTCGCGCGGCCAGCTCTTTCGGGCATCGGTCCGTGTGACCTTTTGATCTACTTATCTTGACTGGATTCCGTTTGGTTTGGTGATGCGGCGGAAGACGCCCATCAGTGCGAACCCTTCAGGCGTCCCAGGCCGCGCACGCTGGCAGTGAATACGGCAAAGCAGGTCGAAATGCTCATCGCGAACCAACATTGAACGCCCACTCAGGGCACTCCTCGCCTCGGTGGTGCCTGTTCTGCCAAGGTGGTGGCCATGATCAAGCCCACCGCCGGAGCGCGTGACGCCGCACAGCGCGTCGCCCGCGCACTCACGGCACAGACACTCGATGACCTCGTACTGCCCCAGCTGAAGGGTCTCCGCAGCCTCGGGTGGGGCTGGACCTCCGCGCACGGTCTCGCCCCGGGGAGCACCTCGTGATCATCTCGGTCGTCACGCCCGTACACGGCGAGGGGACTGCGTTCCTCCCCGATGCCTACGCCTCCCTCAACGCACAGACACTCCCTGACGGGTGGTCATGGGAGTGGTGTGTTCAGGAGGACGGGCCCGGCGTGGACGCCGCCGCCCACCTGCCGGCGGACGATCCGCGCATCCGCATCGGCGCGTCCCGGCGGGGCGGCCCCCACGTGGCACGCACCATGGCCTTCGCCAGGTCATCGGGCCAGCTGGTGAAGACGCTCGACTCCGACGACCAGCTGACGCCCGGTGCTCTCGCGCGGGACATCTCCGTCCTGGAAGCGCACCCTGCCGTCGGCTGGACCACATCGCGTGTGCTGGACCTGTTGCCCGACGGCAGCACCCAGTCGTTCGAGCACAGCGACCCTGAGCCGGGTCTCCTCCCGCAGGGGAGCGCGTTCGACTTCTGGACCAGGCATCACCGGCCCCGGATTCACCCGGCCACATTGTGCGTCCGGCGCTCGCTGCTCGCGCTGCTGGGGGGGTGGATGGCTCTGCCCGCCTCCGGCGACACGGGACTGCTGCTCGGGCTGGACGCCCTGGCCGACGGGTGGTTCATCGGCGACACCGGCCTCGTGTACCGCAAGCACGACGGCCAGATCACCGCACACCCCGACCATCGGGACGGACCGGAATGGGAAGCCCGGATGTCCCTGATCCGGGAGCATGCCGAAGCACTGCGCGCGGCTCTGGGGGAACGACCCGGAAAGCACTGAGGGCGGTTCCGTCGCCACAACGGATCCGCCGTGCGCAGCCGATCGCGCGACGCCACCACTCCGAGAATCCGCGGAGGCCACCTGCGCTGGTCGCGGCTCCCCTGCCCGGGAGCCGCGCCACCTCGTACTGCCCGTACGAGACCAGCGGCACATCAGCCGCGCCCCGCCCCGGCGCGGTCAGCCACGGCCGACCGTCGGCTCAGGGGCTGCCGGACGGTGCGGCACGTGCGACGAGGGCACCCCGACGTGGGCATCGTCTCCGACTGCGCGGATGATCCCCACTGCCGCCCACGCGCACCGAGTCGGGGCGTGCCGGCGGCACCCTCGGGTACCCGTCGGCCCGAAACGCTGAAGCTAGTCGGCCGGCGGCGACCAGCGCCAGCCAGAGGCGTGCAGGGCCTCGGCCCTGTCGATCACGATCCCCTGGCGGAGCCTTCTTTCGTCCTCGTCTTTGTGGGCCGCGCCGGCGGTCTGCTGGGCAGGGTGCCGGCGATAGACCTCGCCGGGCTGCTCCTGCATCCACCCGCGGCTGACCGCCTCGCAGAACAGCGCGACGGCGAGATCCTCATAGCCGGGGAGCGCGGGCCAGCCACCCACGAGACGCACAAGGTCCGTTCGGGCGGTCAGTGTGGTTCCCATGACCGGTATCCGACGCTTGGCGCCGTCCAGCAGAACCCGCTCCGGCAGCGGCCCGGGGGCGGGATGCGGGCCTGGCTCCAGACGACCGTCGGGGTACAGGTCCAGGAACGGGGCGACCGTCCAGCCGTAGGACGGATTGCTCTGCAGGACGTCGATGTCGCGGGCAAGAGTGTCCTGGTCAGGCAGCAGATCGTCGGCGTCGACACAGCGCAGCAGAGATCCGGTCGCGCGCCCCAGCCCCATCGTGCGCGCGCGGGCGGCCCCGCCCCAGCGACCGGCACCCTTCGAGATCCATGGGGCGTCCGGGACAGCCTCGAGCGGCTTGCCCGTCTGTCCGTCCTCCTGCAGGACCCACTCGAGCCGCCAGTCGCCGGGAAGCTTCTGACCCGAGAGGCATTCGTACAGTTCGTGCAGGTATGCATGCCCACCCTCGAACACAGGCGTCAGAACGGTGATCGTCGGCATCAGGCAGGAGTCTCCATTCGGCACTTCATTGACATGGACAACGGCTGAGGGGTCAGCGGGCAGCGGGACGTCGGAGGACCAGTATCCCGTGATCCGGTCGTTGCTCCGGTGGCGTCGTCCGCCTCGTTGATCGCAATGTGCACACCATGAAGCCCAGGTTCTGTTCTGCCGCTCGAAGGAGTCTGTGATGACCTTGTCGGACCTGAGGCAGCTCACCCGTCTGCGTCGGCATCCGGGCCCCGCGGCCCGTTCGCTGACTCGGACACTGCTTGACCGGCCCGGTATCGACGACATGCTCACCCGCGGCCTCGCCGACAGCGCTCTGAGGGCGACGGTCCTCGACGTCGTACGACACAAACTGCAGCGCGCCGTCGACGCGGGCGAGCCGTGGCCGAGCGAGGCCGCACGCTGGCTCCGCCTCGCCGAGGCCGACTGGGCCACCAGCGCCGCGTTCTGCAATCCCCTCACCTGGTACGCCCGCGCGCGTCGCAACAGCGCCACAAGCCACCTGCCCGGCCCTCTCGAACAGGCGGACCTGAGCCCCGACGACTGCTATGTCGTGGCCCTGCGCCACCTTCAACTGGTCGCCCTGCGCTACGACTTCCGGTGCCGCAGCATGCGCAGGCTGTTGAATCAGGTGCCCGACGGCCAACGCACACACTGGGATCCGTACACCCGCTCCCTTGAGGCGTTCGCTCTCCTGGCCCAATCCGATCCCGCCGGGCTTGCCGCCGCGCAGAGCAGCCTCGATGAGGCCGGCGACAACCCGAAGGTCTGCCACGCACTGCTGCACGGCCTCTGGCTCGGCACCGACCTGCCTGGTCAGGCCGACCACATCCTGCGTCTTTCCGAACGCCCCGTGTTCGACCGCAGCGACCCCATCATGCTCCTGCGCAGGGCCACCGCCCTGCGCACACTCGGCCGCCGCCGCGAAGCCCTGGCCGCCATCGACGACGCCGTGGAGGGCCTGGACCCCGACGCATCCGAAGTCCACGCCGACCTCATCCGCGAACGCGTCCTGATCACTCAGCCCGACCTGCTACGCCGGCCGCCCGCCGTCTCCTGAGCCGCCCGCGCCGGAACCCCGTCGTCGAATGCCCGCGCGGCACGTCCACGTCGACAGCGTCACCCGTGGACCCCGAAGCGGGCGGCCACCTGCCCTCCAGGGCACGCCAGTTCGGATGACGTGCCCCACCATGCCCCGCGCCTGCCCCGCTGAGTTCCGCGCCCGTGCCATCGCGTCGGCCGGGCAGGGCCGTCTACGACCTCGCCAGCGGCAATCCGTGCATGCAGGTCAGCCTCGCCGGCTCGCCCGGACTGCATCCGGCCGTCGACGGCGCCGTCGACGGCGCGGGCAACGCCTATGTCACCGATTCCCTGACCTCGACGGTCTTCAAGGTCACGCCTTTCGCGGTACGTGACCGTCTCGGCGCCCGCCTCGAGTGCGGAGCGGCCGGGGTGTTCGCGGGCCGCCGCGCGAACCACTCGTGGAGCCCGACGGGGGGGCATCGGAGGTCCGGCCTGGCGCGGCGCGAGAACGATCCGCACGACAGCCGTGCGGTGCGGGAGGCCCTCACCCCGCGCGGCGCACGGCTCGCCGACCGCTTCTACACCGACGCCTGCCGCCGCGTCGAGCAGCTGCCGGCCGGCCTCGACGCCGCGGGGCGGGACGCTCTCGCCGGGCTGCGCGGCCGCGTCGTGCGGGACAACGACGGCCCCGTGGTCTTCGTCGAACCCGGCCACGGGGCTGCCGCCGTCCGCGGCTGAGGAGCCCTCGGGCCGCGATCCGGGCCACGCGGACAGCGGTTTCGCCACGGCCGGCGATGAGCACCCTGCGCGCGGTGCCTCAACTCACCCGAGAATGCGGATACTTACGGCCGGTCCCGCCCCGTGGGCATGGCTGCTGCCTGCTCACCACGCGTACGCCTCGGGCGCCGGTTTGGCCCCGTTCGGGCCGGGCGGCGGGAACAGCTGGTCCAGCTTCGCCAAGGTGTCGGGGTCGAGCGTGACCGTCAGCGCGCGCAGCGAACTGTCGAGTTGCCCGGCCGTGCGCGGGCCGATGATCGGGCCCGTCACCCCGTCCTGCGCGAGCAGCCAGGCCAGTCCGACGTGCGCGGGGTCCTCGCCCATCTCGGCGCACAGCTTCTCGTAGGCCTCGATGGTGTCGCGGTGCCGGTCGAGCAGACCGGCTGAGTGCCCAGTGCTGCCGCGGGCCGCGCCGCCCTCCTTCAGCTTGCGCAGGACGCCGCCGAGCACACCGCCGTTCAACGGCCCCCAGGGGATCAGGCCGATGCCGTAGTGGCGTGCAGCGGGCAGCACTTCGAGCTCGATCCAGCGGTTCATCATGTTGTACCTCGACTGCTCGCTGACCAGGCCGAGGAAGTGCCGCGACCGTGCGGCCTCCTGCGCCTGGGCGAGGTGCCAGCCGGCGAAGTTGGAAGAGCCGAAGTAGAGCACCTTGCCCTGCTGGCGCAGGACGCTGAACGCCTCCCAGATCTCCTCCCACGGCGTGCTCCGGTCGACGTGGTGCATCTGGTACACGTCGATGTAGTCGGTCCCCAGGCGTGCCAGCGATGCCTCGCAGGCACGCCGGATGTTCAGCGCCGACAGATACGACTCGTTGGGCCAACCGCCCGTCGGGAGATAGACCTTGGTGGCCAGCACGGTCTTCTCGCGCCGCCCTCCTCCGCCGCCGAACCAGCGGCCGATGATCGGCTCGGTGGGCTGCTCACCCGGACGCGTGCCGTACACATTGGCCGTGTCGAAGAAGTTGATGCCGCGCTCGTGCGCCCGGTCCATGATCGTGTGGCTGTCCGTCTCGGAGGTCTGCGTCCCGAAGTTCATCGTGCCGAGTACGAGCCGGGACACGGACAGTCCGCTGCGGCCGAGGTTGGTGTATTCCACCCGTGTCAGTCCTTACGGTAGTGCTGGATCTACGACCGCACACCGTGCCGGGGCGATCGGGGCTTCGGGTGCCGCGCGAGTCCGGGCGGTGCCCGGGCGGCGGGCAGCGGGATCAGGCCGCTGCCGTCAGGGCGGCGTACCACTCGTTCATGCGCGCGTCGTCCGCGTCCTCGGGGACCCGCCGACCGGTCCAGGTCGGTCCAGAGAGGGCTCCCGCCACGAAGGCATGGGGCGCGTAGAGCGCAGTCGAGCATCGCGGTCATGGCTGGCGCTCCTGTCGGTAGTCGGGCAGGAGGGAGCTGCCGTGCGGCAGACAGCCCCCCGGTCCACACTCGCAGAAAAATACAGACAAGTCTGTAGGTTAAGTCAAGCAAGAGGTTGAAGCCGGGCGCAACCACAGTCGGCCGACACTGGCACGTTCAAGGAGGGCCAGTTGAACCAGCAGGTAGCCGACCCGGCCACGCCACGACTGCACGTCCCGGTCGAGCACCCCGACCTGCGCATCCTGGTCGTCGGGAACGAGGAGCGCTCCGCGAAGGCCCCGGTGCAGGACCTGATCCGGCGCGGTTGCCGTGCCGACAGCGTGACCACCGGAAGCCAGGCCCTGCGCGTGCACCGCCAGGCCGACCTGGTCCTGCTCGACCTCACCGGCCTGGACGGTCTGGAGGTCTGCCGCACCATCCGCGCGATGAGCGACACCCCGATCATCGCCGTCACGGAGCGCGGCAGCGAGCTCGACCGCGTTCTCGGGCTGCAGGCAGGCGCGGACGACTGCATGGTCAAGCCCTACGGATTCCACGAACTGCTCGCCCGCATAGGGGCGGTGATGCGCCGGGTGCGGCCGTCCCCGGCGGCCCGCACGATCGAGCACGGCTCACTGCGCATCGACGCCGATGTCCGCAAGGTCACCCTGCACGGCCGCCCCGTCAGCCTCACGCGCAAGGAGTTCGACCTGCTGCACGCCCTCGCGATCCAGCCGGGTGCTGTGGTCTCCCGGCGGCAGCTCATGACCCAGGTCTGGGATGACGCCTGGTCACACAAGGGACGCATCATCGGCACGCACGTCAGCAGCGTGCGTGGCAAGCTCGGATCCGGCCATTGGATCGTGACGGTCCGCGGTGTCGGATTCCGTCTCAACGGCCCGTGAATGGGCGCCGCACCCGCGCCCTGGCGCCTGCGGCGAGAGCGGTCGGCACCAGGACGTTCGCCGGAACTGTGCGCCGCGTCCGTCTTCCCTCTCGCGACCGACTAGCGAGTCCCACACCTCCAAGTAGGATGCAGACTTGTCTGTATTGATAGTTGGCTAGGGTGAGGACCGGGCATGGCGAAACAGGAACGCGGAACGCGATCAAAGCAAGCGATCCTGGCTGCCGCCGCCGAGGTGTTCGACCTTCGCGGATATGACGCCGCGAGCACGAACGAGATCCTGGCGCGCAGCGGTCTGACCCGCGGTGCCCTTTACCACCACTTCCATTCCAAGGAGTCGATCGCGGCGGCGCTGTTCGAGGCGCACAGCGGGGCCCTCGTCGCCCCCGAGCGGTCCACCAAGCTCCAGTCGATCATCGACCTGACCTTCGCCTTCGCGGCTCAGCTCCAACGTGATCCGGTGCTCCGGGCCAGCGTGCGCCTGGCGGTGGAGAAGACGTCGTTCCCACGCCCGGCCAACACCCCGTACGAGCAGTCGACGGAGGTCATCCACGAACTGCTCGACCAGGCCCGGCTACAGGGCGAGACCCTGCCAGGCCTGGACCTGAGCGACGCCACGACCGTCATCATCGGTGCGTTCACCGGCCTGCAGGCGATGTCGCTCGTCTACACGGAGCGAGAGGACCTGCCCGAGCGCCTTGGCGCGATGTGGCGGCTCCTGCTGCCGGGCTTGGTCACGCCCGGCCTGATCGGCACCTTGCGCGTCACCCCACCGCCCGCGGCCGTCGTCGCCGACGACCGGGCCCGGGCCGAGGCGGCCGCGGCTGCCTCGTAGCACGCGCCGGGTCCGTACCCGGTCGGCGGCGGGCCGGCGAGTCGGGCCGGGCACGCGTCCCGGAGCTGGAGGGGGCTCGGCTGGATCAGACCGCCCCCTGCATTCCACGCGATACGCGGACGACCTCGCCGCACAGTGGACCTGGCTGCCCTGGTCCGCGTCCTCATCCGCTCAACCCGTCACCGGGCCAGATGGCCGGACACGGCCTGCTCACCGCCACGGCGTGAAGGCCCGGCCGCTTACCGGCGCCGACGAAGCGCGAGCGTGGCGCCCTCGACCACCGCCGTGCGCGGACGGCAGATGGTCACGGACGACCTTGGGCAGACTGCCGCGCCCTCACGGAACCGGCCTACTTCCAGGGCAGGCGGTACGCGCGATAGCTGTTCACGCCCGTGGGGAACCGGGCCTTGAACACGACCTTCCCCGAGGCATCGAACTCGGAGACGTACGGAAGCGCCCCCCACCCGACGAACGTCCCGCCCCGGCGCAGCGGCTGGGCGTTGCCCTGCGAGGACGCGCTGAGGTAGTCCGGCTGGTTCACGGACTTCACCAGAGTCGCCGTATGCGTCCTCTCGTCCACGCGCACGGTGACGGCCCGGCTGAACGGAAGCTCCTCCACCGCACCGGCCCCCGTGTTCGCGGCCCCCGCGGACTCGTTGTCGAACCAGCTGTAGAGGCCTCCGCCGAGCGGTTCGGGATCGTGCTGCCACGAGAAGATCGTCCCGGCCGTGTTCAGGTACTGGCCGGACGCGGCCTGCTCCTTGAATGTGCCGGCCTTGCCGCCGAGTTGCCACAGCACGGTGCCGTCGTGCCGGTCGACCTTGTACGTGGTCCATGTGTTGCGGGCATCGATGAGCAGGCCACCATCGGTGTCGGGCTTCACCGCGTTGATGTGGAACCAGTCCCACGGCTTGTCCGGTGACGACGGCAGCGGCTGCTCGCTCTGCGCGTACGGCACGTGATCGGCCGCCTTCCACTGGAACAGGACCCGGCCTGTGCGGATGTCTGTCTCCTGCACCACGCCGTCGACGACCGCCTGGTGAGCGGAGCCGCCGATGCCCGTCAGATCGGCGGTCTCCTTCTTGTACGCCAGGATGAGCGCCGTGCCGCGACCGGTGATCAGGAACTCGTGCCCGTCGGCGGTGTACCCGTTTCCGGCACGGACCTCGGCGACCTTCTGATACCGGTTGTCGTAGACGTAGTTCACCCCACGCGCGAGGGAGCCGAGCCCGGTACCCTGCCACCAGGTCAGAACCGGCCTGCCCCGGTAGGTCTGGGCGCGGAAGTCCGCCGCCTGTTGCCCGGCCGGCACCTTGTGAGACCAGACGACACGCCTTCCGTCGCCGCTCAGGATCTCGACGCCGCTGGAGTACGCGCTGTTCGCCGAGTTCGGCGAGACGAAGATGTCCCCGTGGCTCGCCGTGCCCTTGCCGGCGAGAACGGTCACCGGCGGCAGCGGCTTGCTGTCCGGGGTTGCGGATGCGGTACCGGCCAACGGCAGCATGCCCGTGACCACGGTGGTGGCCGCAGCGATCAGTACCCGCGCGGGAAGGGAGTCGCGACGCATCAGGAGTCCGTTTCTGGCAGCCCGAAGCCGAACCGGCCGGCTCGGTCCCGGGCCTGCGAAGAAGGCGCACACCCGACCGGGCATGCGCAGTGAAAGACGGCAACTACAGGAACAGGAAGGTGTTACCGCGCACAGCCCGTGGGGCTGTCAGGCGCGGACGCAGACCACTGGAGGCTGAACGGCTCTCAACAGGGGCGACACGCAGCAGAACACACCCGCATGTGGTCGATGTGACCACGAGTGGTGAGGATCTTCCGCCGTTGCATACGGCAGAACGTAGCCGCGCACGGGCCGAGGCGTCAATCGACGTCCACACCGCGAACAGCAGGGCGGTGGCACTCCCGGAAGACGGAGACCACGGCGTGAGTGAATAGGCGGCATGCTCTTCGACTTCACGCACGACCACGACGGCGAACGGCTCAGCGGTGTGTACGGCGGTGATCCGTCATGGGCCACCGCCGTGGTGCTGCATGGCGCAGGAACCAGCAGCGCGGAGCGAGTTCTGCCGCTGGTACGGGAGTTCGTGGCCCACGGCTGTCGCGGGATCGCCTTCGACTTCTCCGGGCACGGCGAAAGCACCGGCGAACTGGGTGAGTTGAGCCTACGGCGACGATTCGAGCAGGCCGTGGCGGTGATCGACGCGTACGCGGGGGCGGACGGGCCGCTGGTCCTGGTGGGCTTCAGCATGAGCGGGCAGACCGTGGCCGATCTCGTCGCGCACTACGGGGACCGGGTGACGGCGCTGGGGCTGTGCGCGCCCGCCGTCTACACCGCCGAGGCATGGGACGTGCCCTTCGGGGACGGGAACGGCCGCTTCAGCGGGATCATCCGGCGGCCGGACAGTTGGCGTGAGGCGCCCGCGCTCGAGGTGCTGCGGGCGTACGAGGGCCGGGCGGTGCTCGCCGTGCCGGGCACGGACGCGGTGATCCCGCCGGCGGTGACCGAGGCCGTACAGGACGCGCTGGCCGCGCGCGCCCAGTACACGCGGTTCGACCTTCCGGACGCGCAGCACCAGTTGGGGATGTGGTTCCGCGATCACGGCGAGGACCGGCGGAAGTTCGTGGAGGCGGTGCTGACCGGTCTCGACGACCGGGGCTGGTCGGCCACGCGTGCATGGGCGGCCGAGCAGCTCGGCGACGGCCCTTCGATCGCCGACTCCCGCCTGCTGCCCGGTGGTTGGAGCTCCCAGATGCGCCGGCTCACGCTCGACGACGGCACGGGGCTGGTGCAACGGACCTTCGTGAAACCGTTCTTCCGCCACCACGGCCCCGGGCTGCTGGCCCGCGAGGCGTCGGTCCTGGCGCTGCTCGCCGGTGAGGAGGGCATCCCGGCTCCCCGGTTCGTCGCCGAGGACGCCACCGCCGAACACTGCGATCACCCGACCCTGTTGATGTCCGTGCTGCCGGGCCGCGTCCGCGTGGACGAGGACGACCTCGACCGGCGCCTGGACCTGCTCGCGGCCCAGCTCGTCCGCGTCCACGGCGTCGTACCGGCCGAGAGACCGCGCACGTACCAGGCGTGGACGTCCCCGGAGCGCGTACGCACCCCGGACGGTCCCCTGTGGAAGCGGGCCGTGGACGTGATCCGCCACGACCCGCCACCGTACGAAGGCTGCTTCCTCCACCGCGACTTCCACCCCGGGAACGTGCTCTTCACGGGAACCGGGCCCGAGCTGCGGATCACCGGTGTCGTCGACTGGGTCGAAACCTCATGGGGCCCTGCCGACCTGGACGTGGCACACTGCTCGACCGCGCTCGCGCTGCTGCACGGGCCGGAGCACGGGCTGGACTTCCGCGAGCGGTACGAGGCACACGGCGGCCGCGACCTCGCCGACACCCCGGACCACCTGTACTGGAGGCTGCTCGACGCCCTGCACTACTGCCCCGACGCGGCAAAGCTGGCCGGGCCCTGGCGTGACCTGGGGCGAGACGATCTGACGTCCGAAGTGCTGGGAGAACGGCTGGAGGCGTACGTGGACGGACTGCTGCGACGCTACGGCTGACCGGCCGGGCGGGTGGGTCC
>NZ_MLYO01000082.1 GCF_001866665.1 Streptomyces monashensis
CTTCTTAGGCACGTGAGATGTCTCTCTTTTGTGGACTCTCATCGCGGGTACGGACCGAATCGCTACGACGCCACCGCGGACACCGCAGGGCCCATCCCGCTCACCCGGTTGGTGAGCGGGTCGTGGCCGCCGCCCAGCGCGACGATCTTCCGCTGCCGTTCCTCTCGACCACCGCGGCGGCACCCGTACACCAGCACCAACAGCGGGAGGCACTCCACCGCGCGGGCCGCCGGTCTGGGTGACGGGCAGCTCAGGGCGGTTCCGGGCGTCACCGGTGACCTGTGGATCGCGGGCGGGGGCGCCAACACGTCTTCGTCCATGGCACCGCTTACATGGGCAGCGAACGGAGACCTGTGACGCTCCCACGACCGCGCCGGCCGGCACCCTTTCGGCATCCCCCACGTTCGGGTCCTGAAGCGGAACCATTCACGGGTAGTACGGGGTGTACGTGATCGAGGAGGCTTTCAGGTACCTCGCGCCGTCTGCTGTGGCCCACGTCGAGTCGTTGGGGTTGCCCGGCCAGTCGCCGCCGACGGCGGTGTTGACGATGAAGTGCATCCCGACACCCGGGGCAGTGGTGTACCACTTGGTGCCGGTGACGGTGCCGTCCACGGCGAAGTCGATGTGATCGGGCCACCAGGTGAATGAGTACGTGTGGGAGGTGTTGGTCCAGCCCGCAGAATTCGTCTTCGAGAACTGGGTTTGGGTGTTGTTGGGGTCGTGGAAGGTCTGGTAAACGGTGTTCGGGTTCTGACCGACGATTTCGGCGGCGTCGAACTCGGGCAGCCACGGATTCAGGTACGCGGCCCATACCGCGGGCAGGAGGCCCTGGCCATTGGGCATGTTCGCGGTGAAGCTGTAAGTGCCGTAGCCGTAGAGTGCCTTGGACTCCACGCGGCCCGAGTAGTACGTGCTGCCCGACTTGTAGGTCTTGATGACGAGGGTGCTCCCCTCGTACCAGACGCAGTTGGGAGTGTAGGTCTCCAGCTCGTTGTTGGCGGTCCACCGTCCGTTGACGGCGTTCCACGAGTTGATGGTCTGGGGAGTTCCCCAGGACGCCGCGTGGGCTTGCGGTTGTCCCAGGAGCAGCAGTGACAGCGCGGCCGAGGCGGCAACTATCAGGCGTCCCGGACTGAGAAGTGCGGTTGGCATCGCGGCTCCATCGCTCGGATGACATGGGCTGTGGGAGCTGTCCCGCACTCCCTCTATCGCCGGACTCTAGGAGTCCGTTCAATCTTTGACAAGACGCGCGGCATGGATCGCTTCGTGGTTTCTGGAGTTGAAGACGCGTAGGGATCCGTCAGGTGCCGCGTCCCGGCTTGACCACACCTGGATGCAGGCCCGTATCCAGCATCGCTTTGGCGTCTTCCCTCGACCAACTGCCCGGGAAGTGCGTTGCCTTCGGCGTATGAGCGCGCGGGGTGCACGTCTCTCTCGATCCCCTGTCAGGAGGGGATGATCTGCCACTGCTGCCGGGGGATGGCGGAGTAGGTCCATTGGTTGACGGCGGCTCCGTCGGCGGTGGAGCCGCTGTCGACGTTGAGGGACAGCCCGCTGAGCCGGTTGGTGAGGAGGTGGTAGCCGCCGCCGGTGGGGGTGATGGCCCAGTGCTGCTGGGGTGCGTCGGTGTCGACCCAGATGTCGGAGCCCGCACCGTCCATGCGGGAGAGTCCGCCGATTTCCATGAGCTTGCCGCTGTTGACGTTGCGGATCTTGTAGTAGCCGCTGTCGGCCAGGGCGATGGTCCACTTCTGGCTGGCCTGGTTCCGCCAGGACGACTGCAGGATGGGGGTGTTGTCGGCGGTGCCGCCACCCGAGACGTCGGCGACCTTGCCGCTGTGGTGGGCGACGAGGCGGTACATGGTGCCGTCGCCGGGGAAGAGGGTGGAGACCAGGGCGGGTGTCGCGGTGCGACCGCCGATGCGCAGGTTGCCGATGTTGGCGTAGCCGCCGGTGCCGGCGGTGACCTGGACGCGGACGAAAGCGGCGTTGCGGGCCGGCCATTCGACGACTTTGGTGGTGTGGTCGCCGGCCCAGCGGGCGGTGGCGACCTGGGTGAAGGTGATGCCGTCGGTGCTGGTGGAGATGGTGCAGGCGGTGATGTCGCCGTCGGTGGTGTTGGTGCGGTTCCACTGCTTGGGCAGGTACTCGAGGGTCGAGATGTTGCTCCAGACGCCGCCGAGGTCGATGGTGATGGTCTGGGGCAGCGGGAGGCTCCAGGTGGACCAGCAGGTCTCGAAGTTCCGGTCACTGAGGCCGTCGATGGCGTTCAGGGGGCCTTCGCCGGTGTGGTATGCGGTGGCGTAGGCGGCCACGGGGGTGATCGGGTGTTCGGCGCGGAGCATCTGGGTGGGCAGGGGCGGCCGGGAGGTGTGGGGGCCGCTCCAGGCGGCGCCGACCTCGGAGAGCCGGTTGACGATGTTGGTGTCCAGCACGCCGTTGCGATTGGGCGGGCAGTTGAGGATGAACGAGGTGTACTTGGGCTCCAGGTCCGCCAGGTGGGAGAGGATCGAGTCCCTGCTCATCGGATCGGTCGTGGGCGTCGTCGGATGCCAGAACCACCCGTTGCTGATCGTCTGGCCCTGCAGCGAGGCGTAGGTGTTGCCTGCCGGTGAGGTGATGCCGAGTGGTTCCTCGAAGTAGATCGCGTCGCCGAGGAAGGGCACCGACAGCCCGCCGTGGTCGATCATGACGATGTCGGGCTGCAGCGACTTCACATGTTCCCTGATGCGCTGGTAGGGCACGGCCTGCTGGCCCATCTGCCAGGCGTAGCCGTCGGTGACGAACATGTCGATGGTGCCGTAGTTGGTGAGCAGTTCGGTGATCTGGTTGAGGATGTAGGTGATGTCGCCGGGCTGGACGGCCTGGCCGGAGGCGACGTTGTGGCGGGTGTCGTAGGCCTGCACGCTGTAGGTGCGGTCCCAGATCGAGAAGTACAGGCCGACCTTGAGGCCCCGGGACCGGAAAGCGGTCACGTACTGCGCGACGATGTCGTGCTTGTAGGAGCTGTGGGCGACGTTGTAGTTGTTGTGGGCGCTGGGCCACAGGCAGAAGCCGTCGTGGTGCTTGGTGGTCAGGACGCCGTAGCTCATCTTCGCCGCCGCGGCGGCCGCCGCCCACTGGGCACAGTCGACCGCCGTGGGCGCGAACTGAGCGGGGTTCTGGCGCGGGGAGGCCCACTCCTGGTTGGTGAACGTGCCCATGTTGAAGTGGTTGAACATGCCGAACCGCATGTTCACCAGGTTGCTGAGATTGGTCTGGAGGTCCGCGGCGGCTGCCTGGGGGAGCAGGCGGGAGAAGCCGGGAACCACGGGGAGCGCGCTCGCGGTCACAGCGGCGCCCGCCGCGCCCAGCAGGGTACGGCGGGACAGTCTTCTTCCTGACGGCATGGGTGTACTCCCGGATTCGGGTGGCTCTGATGTGTCGGGGGTGACGTGGTTGGGGCGCGCGGCGCATACGGCTACGAAGGCGTCACCCGCGCCGTCGTCTCCGGCAACAACACCTCGGTCACCGCCGGCGGGCAGATCGCTCGCCGTATCGGCTTGTCATGCCGGCGCGAGAGTCACAGCGCCGTGAAGGTCCACAGCAGGTTGGTGCTGCTCCCGTAGGCCCACTGGTTGGTGGCGGAGCCCGAGGCCACGTCGCCACCGCCGTCGAGAACCAGGCCGGTGGTGCGGTTGGCGATCGTGTGGCGGCCGTCGCCTCGGTGGGTGATCGTCCACTGCTGGTTCCCGCCGCCGTTCCATGGCGCCTGCCTGGCGGCTGAACCGTTGCCGGTGGCCCCCCAGCCGTCGGCGACCATGCCGTTGGTGCGGTTGACCAGCTTGTAGTAGCCGCCGCCTACCTCGACCGCCTGCCACTGGAGGTTGGGACTGCCGTCCCAGGACCACTGCTTGAGGTTGGACCCGGAGGCCACCGTGCCGCCGCTGTCCAGGGCGAGGCCGTCGGTGACGTTGGCGATCCGGAAGTATGCCGACGGATCGAGCTGGACCTTCAGCGAGGTGACCTGGTCGTTGTTGCCCGTGGCCCTCAGGTCGGGGTTGTCGGCGGTGAACGTCCATGAGGTGCCGGAGAAGTTGTCTCCCGAGTAGCCGATCACCTGGAATCCGGAAGCCAGGCGCAGGGACGAGAGGTTGAGTGGGCCGAGCCCGGCAAGCGTCAGCTGGTCCGCGGTGTAGTCGCCGACAGGGAGCACGGCGGTCGTGCCCGAGTAGCTGACGTCCCCGAAGAGCACGGCGCCGGTGAGGGGCCGCAGGCTGGGGATCTGCCCGGAGAAGGAGAGCTTCAGAACGTACGCGTTGGCGCTGAACGGCGCTGACGACGGCAGGGTCACCTTCAGTCCGGAGGTGTCCTGCGTGGGCGTGGCGAGACTGATGTACGTGCCGGCCGTCGAGTCCAGCAGCTTGACCGACGTCAGCGAGGAGAGGCCGATCCGGTCGGAGCTGAGAGTCTTGATCGTCAGCGAACTGCCGGGCCAGCCGAGGACGGTGGCGTACAGGACCGTGCTGGTCTTGTCCCGGGTGAAGCGTATGTCCTGCGCGGTGCCGGCCGTCGGGGTGGTGAAGGAGCCGCCGCCCATTTTCGTCGGGCCTTCGCCGTACGCCGTCCAGGGCCGGGTCGAGTAGACCGACTCGCCGAAGCGTTTCAGGTAGTCGCCGATGCCGAGCAGGACGTCCTTCTGTGCCTGCGGGATCGTGCCGTCGGCCATCGGCGCGATGTTCAGCAGCATGGTGCCGTTCTTGCTCACCCGGTCGATGAGCGAATGCAGCATCTGCTGGGTGCTGTAGTAGCCGATGCCCTGGGTGTAGCACCAGCTGGAGCTGGAGATGCTGTCGTCGGTGAGCCAGTAGGGGGTGGTCAGGTCGGCCGGGCCGCCGCGCTCGTAGTCGAAGACCTCGCCCTTGTTGTCGAGCCCGTCCTTGAAGGTGGCGACGACCTCGCGGCCCCAGGCGTCGGCCTGGTTGTAGTAGTACGACAGGAAGTTCAGGCGCTGCGTCTCGTCGACCGCGTCCAGTCTGAAGTCCTGCCACAGGATGTCCGGTTGGGCGGAGTCGATAACCTCCTTCAGCTTGTCGTACCAGAGCTGGTTCTCCTGCGCCCTGCTCAACTGCCCGTAGAGCTTCTGCAGGCTCGGGTCCGACTGCGCGGGGACGTGGTCGTAGTAGCCGTTGAAGTTGTACGCGTGGTGCATGGCGACCAGCAGCTTGAGACCCTTGGCCCGGATCGCTGTGGTGAACAGTTGCAGGAGGTCGAGCTTCGGGCCCTTGGCGACCGAGTTCCACTCGTTGACCTGGCTGTTCCACATGGAGAAGCCGTCGTGGTGTTCGGCGACCGGTCCGGCGAATCTCGCGCCCGCGGCGACGAACAACTGCGCCCACGCGTCGGGGTCGAAGTTCCCGCCCGCCGACGTCGGCTTCGGTGCGAACTGCACGGTGTTCCCGGCCAGGTCCTTCGCCCCGTTGATGAAGTTGTGGTAAGGCCACACGGACGGGTCGCCGTAGGTCGCGATGTGGTGCTGGTTGGCCGCGCTGCCGGCTATGTACATGTTGCGCGGGTACCACTCGCTGTCGTAGGCGGGAACGCTGAAGACGCCCCAGTGGAAGTAGATGCCGAACTTGGCGTCCTGGAACCACTCGGGTGCGGGCGGGTGTTGGTCGACCGAGGGCCACGCCGGTGTGTAGGTGCTCGGTGCAGCCCGTGCGACGCCCGCTCCGAGGCCGCCGCCGGCGACGGATGCCGCCGCTACACATGTGGCGGCGGAGAGGAACTGGCGTCTGTTGAAAGAGCTCGGCATGAGGACATCCCGGAAATGAGGGACAGGGGGACACGCGGCGCCCACGGGTCTGGAGCACCGGAGGTTACGCACGAAGTTCGACCATGCGACGCACTGATGTCAACGGGCGTGCAGGGATGAAAGTGCCTCATCGGCTCGCGTTTATGTGACATATGAGCGCTATCACCCCATTTTTGATCGTCAAACATGGAATGTTTGACGGTCGCGCGATAGAGGAGCCGTCGCGCAGGAAGCCGCAGGTGAGCCGTCGGAGTATCACGAACACTCGTCATTGATGGGATTGATTCAATCCCCGGGCGCCGCTGTGGGCCCCAAACCCCTCTCGTTTCCGACGTTTTCTCCCGGCACCTAGACAGCCCCCTCGGTCGCCGCCTATACATACATCCCATGTCTTCGATGCGGCGGTACGCAGCTGTCGCCCAGCACACCAACTCCCGCTCCGGGACCAGCGCGAGGAAGTACCGATGAGACTCAGAACTGCTCTCTGCTCCACTGCCTCAGCCCTGTCCGCCCTGGCGCTGCTCAGCGCCTGCAGCGGCTCGGGCACCGCTTCGTCGAGCAGTTCCCCGCTGGTCGGCGTCGACTATCCCCGCTCCGACACCGACTTCTGGAACTCGTACATCAAGTACACGCCCAGGTACGCCGGACAGCTGAGTCTGTCGCTGAAGACGACGAACTCGCAGAACGACGTCGCCAAGCTGACCGCCAACGCGCAGACGTTCATCAGCCAGGGTGTGAAGGGCATCGCGATGGCGCCCCAGGACACCGCCGCGATCGCGCCGACACTGGCGCAGCTGGAGGCGAAGAAGATCCCCGTCGTCACCATCGACACTCGCCCTGACAGCGGCAAGGTGTTCATGGTGGTGCGGGCCGACAACCGCGCCTACGGCGAGAAGGCCTGTCGGTTCCTCGGCACGAAGCTGAACGGCAAGGGCAAGGTCGTCATGCTGGAGGGCGGCCTCGACTCGATCAACGGCCGTGACCGCACCGAGGCGTTCAACGACTGCATGAAGAAGAACTATCCCGGCATCAAGGTGCTCGGTGAGGCCACCAACTGGGACGGCGCGGTCGCCGCGCAGAAGCTCCAGACCGACCTGACGGCCAACCCGGACATCAAGGGCGTCTACATGGAGTCCAGCTTCGCCCTGTCCGGCACGCTCCAGGTGCTCAAGCAGAAGGGCCTGCTGGTCGGCCCGAAGGACGAGAAGCACGTCTTCATCGTGTCCAACGACGGCATCCCCGAGGAGCTCAAGGACATCGCGGCCGGCAACATCGACGCCACCGTCTCCCAGCCGGCGGACCTGTACGCCAAGTACGCTCTGTACTACCTGAAGGCGGCGATCGACGGGAAGACGTTCAAGCCCGGCAAGACCGACCACAACAGCACCGTCATCCAGGTCCGCCCCGGTCTGCTTGAGGACCAGCTCTCCGCGCCCCTGGTCACCGTCGACGGCGGCACCTACGGCGGCGTGTCCAGCGTCAGGAGCAACGACACCTCCCTGTGGGGCAACAGCCTCGGCTGACCCGCCGTGTCAGGCACCCAACGGCTCACGAGTACAAGGCGGTTGTGATGAGTGACGGGGAGCGAGCAGTCAGCCCCGCGCCCGCCCCGGCGGACGACGGAGGGTCCCAGGCGGGCCCGCCTGTCGTCGAGGCGACGGGCATAGTCAAACGATTCGGTCCGACGGTGGCCCTCAACGGCGCCCGGATCACCATCAGGCCCGGCGAGACCCACGCGCTCGTCGGCCGCAACGGGGCAGGCAAGTCGACGCTCGTGTCGGTCCTCACCGGCCTGCAGGCCCCCGACGAGGGAACGGTCACCTTCGGCGGCAGTCCCGCACCCCGACTCGCGGACCGCGACGCCTGGCGAGAGCGCGTGGCCTGCGTCTACCAGAAGTCGACGATCATCCCCACCCTGACCGTCGCCGAGAACCTCTTCCTGAACCGGCACGACCACGGTCGCAGCCGGCTCATCAGCTGGCAGGGTGTGCGCCGGCGGGCGCAGGAGCTGCTGTCGACGTGGTCGGTGGACGTCGACCCGCAGACCTCGGCCGGCGATCTGAGCGTGGAGCAGCGGCAGTTCGTGGAGATCGCCCGGGCGCTGTCCTTCGGAGCCCGGTTCATCATCCTCGACGAGCCGACCGCCCAGCTCGACGGTGCGGCCATCAGCCGGCTCTTCGACCGCATCCGCGACCTGCAGCGCCAGGGTGTGACCTTCCTGTTCATCAGCCACCATCTCCAGGAGGTCTACGACATCTGCGACATGGTGACAGTGTTCCGCGACGCCCGGCACATCGTGACCGCGCCGGTCGTGGAGCTGCCCCGCCCCGAGCTGGTCGCCGCGATGACCGGCGAGGCGGCGGCCGACCGGCTGCAGGTGCGGTCGAGCACCCTCGACCGCACCGCCACGCCCGCGCTGTCCGTCCAGTCGCTGGGCAGTGACGGTGCTTACGATGAGGTCACCTTCCAGGTCGGCGCAGGGGAGATCGTCGGACTCGCGGGCGCCGCCGGCAGCGGTCGCACCGAGGTCGCCGAGACGGTCGTAGGTCTGCGGGCGGCCCAGGCGGGCGAGGTGGAGATCGCCGGGCGGCGGACCCGGCCGGGCAGCGTGCCCGCCGCGCTCGCCGCGGGCGCCGGGTTCGTCCCGCAGGACCGGCACCACCAAGGGTTCGTGCCCGGCATGTCGATCGCGGACAACGCCACGCTGTCCGTTCCTCACAGGCTCGGCAGGAACGGCCTCCTCAGCCGTGACCGGCGGGACCGGCTCGCCGACAACATGATCGAGAAGCTGGCGATCAAGACGCCGGGACCCGAGCTGCCCGTCTCCGCGCTCTCGGGCGGCAACCAGCAGAAGGTCGTCATGGCCCGCGCCCTGGCGGACGACCCGCGCCTGCTGGTGCTGATCAACCCGACCGCGGGCGTGGACGTGCGCTCCAAGGAGTTCCTGCTCGGCAAGGTCGAGGAGACCGCCGAGTCCGGCACCGGAGTACTCATCGCCTCCGACGAACTCGACGACCTGCGCATGTGCGACCGGGTCCTGGTGATGTTCCAGGGCCGGGTGACCTCGGAGATGTCCCGCGGCTGGCACGACCACGAACTCGTGGCCGCGATGGAGGGAGTGGACCTGAATGCCTGACGTACTGCCTGAAACCGTCCTCGCGGACGCAGCCGCCAAGGCCTCGGAACCCAAGCCCAGGCGCACCGCGCTGCTCGGTGGCCGGATCCCCCTGGCCCGCCTGCGCGACCTCGCCCTCGTCCCCGCGATCGTCGTCATCGCGATCGTCGGCCAGATCGTCAACCCGGTCTTCCTGCAGGCCGACAACCTCATCAACGTCCTGCAGACCATGTCCGAGATGGCCTTGCTGGTCCTCGCCCAGACGATGATCCTGATCGTCAAGAAGATGGACCTGTCCCTGGAGTCCACCATGGGCCTCGCGCCCGGCGTCGCGGCCTGGCTGGTCGTCCCGGCCGGCGCCGGACACGGACTCGGCCTGCTCCCCGGTGGCTGGTCGGTCCCCCTCACCCTCGCCGTGGGCGCGCTCGTCGGCGTGATCAACGCGCTGCTGATCATCCGCTTCGGCCTCAACGGCTTCATCGTCACCCTCGGCATGCTCATCGTGCTGCGCGGCATCCTCACCGGCATCTCCGGCGGCCAGACCTTTTTCCAGCTGCCGCAGTCGATGCTCTACATCGGCACCGCCGAATGGTTCGGTGTGCCCGCCTCCATCTGGATCTGCCTGGCCCTGTTCGCGATCGCGATCGTGGTGCTCGGCTGGACCAGCTTCGGGCGCTCGCTGTACGCCATCGGCGGCAACGTCGACGCGGCGAAGGCGGCCGGCGTCCGTACCGACCGGGTGCTGTGGATCGTCATCGTCACCGGCAGCGTGCTCGCCGCCCTCGCCGGCCTGATGCTGTCCGGACGCCTGGCCTCGGTCGCCTCCGCACAGGGCAACGGCTACATCTTCACCGTCTTCGCCGCCGCCGTCATCGGCGGCATCAGCCTCAACGGCGGCAAGGGCACCATGTTCGGCGCGTTCTGCGGCATCCTGCTGCTCTTCATGATCCAGAACGTGCTCACGCTGGCGGGAGTACCCGCTCAGTGGATCGGCGCTCTCAACGGCCTGATCATCCTGGTCGCCCTCGCGATCTCCCGCATCACCGGCGGCAAGGTCCAGGAATGACCCGGGCGGCCCCACCGGCCGCCCGATCCGCGCCGCTTTCACGTCTCGCCGCGAGGGGACCGATACCTCCTCGCCCCTCACAGGAGTTGCCGCCATGTCCTCCACCGTGCCCTCATCCGCCCGCATCACCGCCGTGGACGTCCTGGACGTGCGGTTCCCCACCTCCGAACACCTCGACGGCTCGGACGCCATGAACCCCGAGCCCGACTACTCCGCCGCCTACGTGGTCCTGCGCACCGACGCCGGCGACGGACTGGAGGGCCACGCCCTGGCCTTCACCACCGGACGCGGCAACGACGTGCAGGCCGCCGCCATCGCGGCGCTCGCTCCGCACGTGGTCGGCCTGTCGGTGGAGGAGGTCTGCGCCGACCTCGGAGCGTTCTCCCGGTCCCTCGTGCACGATCCCCAACTGCGCTGGCTGGGGCCGGAGAAGGGCGCCATCCACATGGCCACCGGCGCGGTGGTCAACGCCGCCTGGGATCTCGCCGCCAAGCGCGCGGGCAAGCCCGTGTGGCGCTTCCTCGGGGAGATGCCGCCCGAGGACCTGGTCGCGCAGGTCGACTTCCGCTGGCTCAGCGACGCGCTCACCCCGGCGGAGGCCCTGGACATCCTGCGCCGTGCCGAACCGGGCCGCGAGGGGAGGATCGCACGGCTCCTGGAGCGCGGCTACCCGGCCTACACCACCACGCCCGGCTGGCTCGGCTACTCCGACGAGAAACTGGCCCGCCTGGCCCGCGAGGCCGTCGCCGACGGCTTCACCCAGATCAAGCTGAAGGTCGGCGCATCCCTGGAGGACGACGTACGGCGCATGCGTACCGCCCGCGAAACGGTCGGGCCGGACATCCGCATCGCGGTCGACGCCAACCAGAGATGGGATGTCGCCCCCGCGATCGACTGGATGCGCGCCCTCGCCCCCTACGACCCGTACTGGATCGAGGAGCCCACCTCGCCCGACGACATCCTCGGCCACGCGGCCGTCCGCGAGGCGCTCAGCCCCATCAAGGTCGCCACCGGCGAGCACATCGCCAACCGGGTCGTCTTCAAGCAGCTCCTGCAGGCGGGCGCGGTGGACATCGTGCAGATCGACTCCGCGCGGGTCGGCGGCGTGGGCGAGAACATCGCGATCCTCCTGCTCGCCGCCAAGTTCGGAGTGCCGGTCTGCCCGCACGCCGGCGGTGTGGGGCTGTGCGAGATGGTCCAGCACCTGTCGATGTTCGACTACGTCGCCGTCTCCGGCACCGTCGAGGACCGGGTCATCGAGTACGTCGACCACCTGCACGAGCACTTCGTCGATCCCGTCCGCATCATCGACGGCCACTATCTCGCGCCGACCCTGCCCGGGCTGAGCGCTCAGATGCTGCCGGGGTCCCTGAAGGAGTACGCCTACCCCGACGGCCCGGTGTGGTCCGCCCGTGTCTGACCTCCACGCACTCGTCGACGCCCACCACCACGTATGGGATCTGGACCGCCGGCCCCAGCCCTGGCTGGACGAACCCGGCCACGCACCCATCCGCCGCACCTTCGGCCCGCACGCCCTGCGCTGCGAGGCAACCCGGCCGATCGACGGGCGGCGGCTGACCCGCACCGTGGTGGTCCAGTGCCTGCCGTGCGTGCCCGAGACCCGGGACCTGCTCGCGCTCGCCGACAGCGACCCCTTGATCGGCGCCGTCGTCGGCTGGGCGGATCTCGCCTCACCCGCGATCGGCGACGTACTGGACGACCTGCGGGCCGGAACAGGAGGCCGTCATCTGCGGGCGCTGCGGCACCTCGTACAGGGCGAGTCCGACCCCGCGTGGCTGCAACGGCCGGAGGTGGAGCGGGGGTTGTGTGCGGTACGCGACCGGGACCTCGGCTACGACATCCTGATCCGCAGCCACCAGCTCCGCCAGGCGATCGAACTGGCCTGGCGCGTGCCCGGCCTGCCCCTGGTCCTCGACCACGCCGGCAAGCCGCCGATCGTCAGCGGCGGCCTGGACGCCTGGGAGCGGGACATACGGCTGCTGGCCGCGCACCCCCAGGTGCGGTGCAAGGTGTCGGGCCTGGTCACCGAGGCCGACCACGAGAAGTGGACCGTCGACGACATCCGGCCGGTGTGGGAGGTCCTGTTCGACGCCTTCGGCCCCGACCGGCTGATGTTCGGCTCGGACTGGCCGGTCTGCGTCCTCGCCGGCGGCTGGAACCGATGGGCCGCCACCGTCGAGGAACTCCTGGTCGGCTGCTCCGCCGCCGAGACCGAGGCGGTCCTCGCCGGTACCGCCGGCGCGTTCTACCGCCTCGACCCCACTCGAAGGAAGGAGGGCCCGCCATGCTGCTGACCGAACTCCTGCACCCGGGCATCCTCGAAGCCCTGGCGGGCGCCGGGCACGGAGCCCGCGTCCTGCTCGCCGACGGCCACTATCCGGCGAGTACGGCCACCGGCCGGCGAACCAGGACCGTCCATCTCAACCTGGCGCCGGGTCTGCTGGACGTC
Source organism: Streptomyces monashensis (assembly GCF_001866665.1). Classification (GTDB taxonomy): domain Bacteria; phylum Actinomycetota; class Actinomycetes; order Streptomycetales; family Streptomycetaceae; genus Streptomyces; species Streptomyces monashensis. Next base: position 12,446 of record NZ_MLYO01000082.1, read on the forward strand.
ACCACCGTGCTCGACGTTCTGCTGCGGGCTCTGCCCGTCGAGTCGGCGCACGTGATGGTGCCGCCCGAGGGCGAGCCCGAGCCGCCGGCCATCGCCGAGTACCGCTCGATGCTGGCGCCCGTCCCCGTCGAGACGCTCGGACGCTTCGAGTTCTACGACGCCGCCCGCTCACCCGACCTCGCCCTCGCCGTCGTCACCGCCGACGTCCGTACCTACGCCAACCTGCTGCTGACCATCGGCGTCCGCGCTGAAGGGACCCTGAGAACACGATGACACTCGCAGTCCGCTACCTGTCCGCCCGCACCCTGGACACCGCGCCCGCCGAGAATCCGCCCCCCGGCCCCGGCGAGGCGGAGATCGCCCCCGCCTACGTCGGTATCTGCGGCACCGACCTGCACATCTTCCATGGCGACATGGACGCCCGGGTCGCCGTGCCCGCTGTCCTCGGGCACGAGATGTCCGGCCGGATCGTGCGGGTGGGCGCAGGAGTGGAGGGCTGGTCGCCCGGGGACGCGGTCACCGTGATGCCGCTGCGCTGGGACGACACCTGCGCGGCCTGCCAGGCGGGGCATCAACACATCTGCCGGCACCTGGACTTCATCGGCATCGACTCCCCGGGCGCGATGCAGCAGCGCTGGGCCGTGCCCGCCACGACCCTCGTACGGCTGCCCCGCTCACTGCCCCTGGACCACGCCGCCCTCGTGGAACCCACCGCGGTCGCGGTGCACGACGTCGGCCGGGCCCAGGTCCGCCACGGCGAGAAGGCCGTCGTGGTCGGCGGCGGCCCCGTCGGCATCCTTATCGCCCTGGTCGCCCGGGCAGCCGGAGCCGACGTCCGGGTGGTCGAGCTGAGCCCGCACCGGCGGCGGATCGCCCAGGAGTTGGGGCTGGCCGCCTGGGATCCGGGCGCCGACGACGTGCCCGAGCTGGTCCGGCAGTGGACCGGTGACGCCGGTGCGGACGTCGCCTTCGAAGTCTCCGGCGCACAAGGCGGAGTGGACACCGCCGTCGAGGTTCTCGGTGTGCGCGGGCGGTTGTGCCTGGTAGCCATCCACGCCCGCCCGCGCGAGGTGAACCTCCACCGCTTCTTCTGGCGTGAACTCACGCTCGTGGGCGCCCGGTTGTACGACCGCTCCGACTTCGAGCGGGCGGTGACCCTGGTGACCGACGGCACCGTTCCGGCCGAGCGGCTGATCAGCAAGGTCGTGCCGCTCACCGAGGCACCCGCGGCCTTCGAGGCCCTGGAGGGCGGCGGCGACGTGATGAAGATCCTCGTGGACTGCACCGACGACGCTCGGGGAGCCGTCCAGTGAAGGCCTTCGACCTGACCGGCAGGCTTGCCGTCGTCACCGGAGCCCGCCGCGGCATCGGCCGGGCCATGGCCCGGGCGCTCGCCGAGGCGGGTGCGGACGTCATCGGTGTCAGCGCCTCGCTGGAAAGCTCCGGCAGCGCGGTGGAGAAGGACGTGCTCGCCGCGGGCCGTACGTTCGAGGCGATCCGCGCCGACTTCGCGGATCCCGCGGCGGTGCGGGCCCTGGGCGCGGATCTCGCCGGGCGTGAGCGCCCGGTGGACATCCTGGTCAACAACGCGGGCACCATCCGCCGCGCCCCGGCCGCCGAACACGTTGACGCGAACTGGGAGTTGGTCCTCCAGGTCAACCTCAACGCCCAGTTCGTGCTGTCCCGCGCGGTGGGCGCGGCGATGGTGGCGCGTGGCCACGGGAAGATCATCTTCACTGCTTCGCTGCTCAGCTTCCAGGGCGGCATCACCGTCCCCGGCTACACCGCCGCCAAGCACGGCGTCGCCGGGCTGACCAAGGCGCTGGCCAACGAGTGGGCGCCGCACGGGGTGAACGTCAACGCCCTCGCGCCCGGCTACATCGCCACCGACAACACCCAGGCACTGCAGGACGACCCCGTCCGCAGCAAGGCGATCCTGGACCGCATCCCGGCCGCACGCTGGGGCAGCGCGGACGATCTCGCGGGCGCCACGGTGTTCCTCGCCTCGGACGCCGCCGCCTACGTCCACGGCACCGTCCTGCCCGTCGACGGCGGATGGCTCGGCCGATGAGTGACACCGACCTGGCCCGCGTGCTGGACGGCGCCCGCGTCATGCCGGTGCTCACCGTGCCCTCCGCCGCGACCGCCGGCCCGCTGGCCGACGCGCTCGTGGCGGGCGGAGCCCGGTGCGCCGAGATCACCTTCCGCACCCCCGACGCCGAGCAGGTACTCAAGACGATGGCCACGCACGGCGGGTTGACCGTCGGCGCCGGTACGGTCCTCACGCCCGAGCAGGTGGACCGTGCCGTGACGGCCGGAGCTCGTTTCGTCGTCTCGCCCGGCTTCGACGAGGAGGTCGTCGCCAAGTGCCGCGAGCTGAGCGTGCCCGTGGTCCCCGGCATCGCCTCCGCCACCGAGCTGATGCGCGCCCTGCGGGTCGGCCTCGACAGCGTCAAGCTCTTCCCGGCCGAACCGCTCGGCGGCATCCCGATGCTGCGCGCCCTCGCGGCGCCCTTCCCCCAGGCACGGTTCGTGCCGACGGGCGGCATCGACGCTGCACGCTTGCCGGCCTACCTCGCCGACCCGGCGGTCCTCGCCGTCGGCGGCAGCTGGATGGCCACCCCGGCCCACCTGGAACGGGGACAGTACGGGGAGATCCGCCGGCTCACGGCCGAGGCCGTGCACGGGGGCGCGACGTGACCGACGTGGTGGCCCTCGGCGAGGTGATGCTCCGCTTCGACCCGGGCGAGGGCAGGATCCGCACCGCCCGCACCTTCCAGGTGTGGGAAGGCGGCGGCGAGTACAACGTCGTCCGCGGACTGCGACGCTGCTTCGGCCTGCGGACCGCCGTCGTGACCGCCCTGGCCGACAACCAGGTGGGGCGGCTGGTCGAGGACCTGATCCTCCAGGGCGGAGTCGCGACCTCCCTGATCCGCTGGGTGCCCGCGGACGGCATCGGCCGCGGCGCGCGCAACGGCCTGAACTTCGTCGAACGCGGCTTCGGCATCCGGGGCGCACTGGGCGTCAGCGACCGCGCGGGCACGGCCGTCTCGCAGCTGCGCAAGGGGGAAGTCGACTGGGACGCGGTCTTCTCCCCGGGGCCGCGCTGGTTCCACACCGGCGGCATCTTCGCCGGTCTGTCGGACACCACCGTCGACGTCGCGGACGAAGCCATGGCCGCCGCGCGGCGGCACGGTGTGACGGTCTCCTACGACCCCAACTACCGCCCCAGTCTCTGGGCCGGCCGGGGCGGCGCCCGCGCCGCCCGCGAGGTCGACCTGCGGCTCGCCCGCCATGCCGACGTCGTCGTGGGCGCCCTGGGACTCGCCGGATCGCATCCAGGGGCGCTGCGGGTCGAGGCGGACGAGGTGCGGGACGCACTCGCCGAGGTCGCGGGACGCCTGCCCCGGGCCGAGGTGCTGGCGACGACCGTGCGTACGGTGCCCTCGGCCGGGGTGAACGACTGGTCCTCGGCCGCCTGGTCGGCCCGGACCGGCTGTGTGCGTGGCCCCGACATGCCCGGCCTGCACGTCCTGGACCGCATCGGCTCCGGCGACGCGTTCGCGGCCGGACTGATCTACGGACTGCTGACGGACGGCGGCGAGGAGGGCGGCTCGGCGGCCCGCGCCAGGCCCGCGGTGAACCTCGATGCCGCCGGCCTGCAACGTGCTCTGGCCTACGGCACCGTCCACGGCGCACTGGCCATGACCACGCCGGGTGACGTCTCCATGGCCTCGCTCGCCGAGGTCGAGGCGATCATGGCAGGTGGCTCGGCCGCCGTCAGACGATGACCGGCCCCCGGCCGCCGTACCGAACCACACCACCGGAGGAGCCAAGTTGACACATCGGAGCATGGGACACCGGAAGATCACGAACACCCCCGTCGAACTCACGGAACTCGGCTTCGGGGCCTCCGTGATCGGCAATCTCTACCGTGTCACCCCTCCTGACGACGCGCAGGCCGCGATCGAAGCGGCCTGGGAGGCCGGTATCCGGTATTTCGACACGGCACCGCACTACGGGCTCGGTCTCTCCGAGTGCCGCCTGGGAGCCGCCCTGCGGGGCCGCCCACGCGACGCGTACGTCGTTTCCTCCAAGGTCGGCCGGCTGCTCGTGCCCAACGAGCAGCCGCGCGGCACCGACACCGAGGGCTTCGCGGTGCGGGACGACCTGCGCAGGCAGTGGGACTTCAGCCGTGACGGAGTGCTCCGCTCCATCGAGGCGACCTTGGAACGCACCGGCCTGGACCGCCTGGACGTCGTCTACCTGCACGACCCCGACGACCATTGGATACAAGCCGCCGAGGAGGCCATGCCGGCCCTCGCGGACCTCCGCGACCAGGGGGTGATCGGCGCGATCGGCGCCGGTATGAACCAGTCGGCCATGCTGGCCCGCTTCCTGCGCGAGACCGCAGCCGACCTCGTCATGCTGGCCGGGCGCTACACACTCCTCGACCAGTCGGCCCTGGACGATGTCCTGCCCGCCGCGCGGGAACTCGGCAAGAGCGTGGTGGCCGTGGGCGTGTTCAACTCGGGGCTGCTCTCCAGCGACCGGCCCGCCGAGGGAATGAAGTACGACTACCAGGACGCCCCGCCTGACCTGGTGGCCCGCGCTCGGGCGATCGCCGAGGTCTGCGCGGCGCACGGCACGAGCCTGCCCGCCGCCGCGATCGCCTTCCCGCGCACCCACCCCAGTATCATCAACGTCACCCTCGGTATGCGGAACCCGGAACAGGTGGTACGGAACGTGGAACTCCACCGACGGCACATCCCCGACGGCCTCTGGGATGATCTCCGTGCCCGAGGACTGATCAGGTCGGACGGGCCCACGACGGACGATCGCGGAAGGAGTTCGCGGTGTCTCTGACGGACAAGGCCATAGCGCAGATCCGCGAGCTGATCCGCACGGGCGCGCTGCCTCCGGGCTCCAAGCTGCCGCCGGAGCCGGACCTGGCTGCCCATCTGGGTCTGTCCCGCAACCTGGCCCGTGAGGCGGTCAAGGCGCTGGCCGTCGCGCGGGTTCTGGAGGTCCGGCGGGGTGACGGCACATACGTGACCAGTCTGCAGCCGAGCCTGCTCCTGGAAGGACTCGGCGGAGCGGTGGAACTCCTGCAGGGCGACTCCGCCGCCCTGCAGGACCTCATGGAGGTGCGACGTCTCCTCGAACCGGCCGCCACCGCCCTGGCCGCCACCCGGGTCTCCGACGAACAGCTTGCCGAGGTCAAGAGGCACCTGGACGCCATGCGCGAGGCCCGCGACGACGTCGAGCAGCTCAACATCCACGACGCCGCCTTCCACCGCGCCGTCATCACGGCCACGGACAACGAGACCCTGCTCACCCTCCTTGAGGGCATCTCCGGCCGCACCCTGCGCGCCCGCATCTGGCGCGGCCTGGTCGACACCCAGGCCGCGGGCCGGACCCTCGCCGAGCACGAGGCGATCTTCCACGCCCTGTCCACCCGGGACGCCTCGCTCAGCCAGGCCGCCGCACTGCTGCACGTGAACAACACCGAACAGTGGCTCAGGGAACACCTGCGCACCGGCGAGGCCCCGCCCCTTCGGTAGACGTCGATGACGCGGGGCCGCCCCGTGGACCTCACGGCGGGCGCGGACCCGGTGCGTCGGGCGCTGCTTCCGGGCCGCCCGCCCCTCCGTACGGAGAGACGGACGGTGGTTCCTGACACAGGACGGTCGGTCACTGGTCCGCCGCCTCTCGGTTCGTCGCGGCGTCAGAAACCCGCGACGCCCCAGGAGGAGGCCGTGTAGTTGCCCGGCCCGAACTCCCAGCCGGCCATGATGCTGTTGAGGTACTGGTCGTTGGTGTAGTAGCCCCTGTCGATACCCCAGTTGAAGAACGGGGTGAGGCTGCCGGACCACCAGCCGGACCTGTTCGTGTCCAGGTAGCTGATGGTGTGGCTGACGGAGCCTGACCCCGGATCTTGGACACCAGAGACACTTGGATCTTGAGGATCTGAGGACTGGAGTCCTGTACTGATGGCGATGAAGCACTACCCGGCCGAGTTCAAGGCGGACGCGGTCGCGTTGTACCGGTCCCGGCCCGGGGCGACGATCAAGTCGGTCGCCGCGGACCTGGGCGTGAACACCGAGACACTGCGGAACTGGATACGCGCGGCCGACGGCCGGCGCACGGGCGGCCACACCGCGCCGCGCCCGGCCGCGCCGGTGGCGGCCGAGGGGATGGAGGCCGAGCTCGTCGCCCTGCGCAGGCGGGTGCGTGAGCTGGAAGAAGAGCGCGACATCCTGCAGAAGGCGGCGAAGTATTTCGCCGGGGCGACGCACTGGTGAACCGCTTCCAGTGTGTCGCCGACCTGCGCGCCGAGCACGGCGTGAAGCGGTTGTGCCAGGTCCTCGGGATCGCCCGATCGAGTTTCTACTACTGGCGGGCCACCGCGCCGGCCAGGGCCGCCCGGCAGGCGGCCGACGAGAAGCTGACCGCCAAGATCGCCGCCGTCCACGCCGCCTCGGACGGCACCTACGGCGTCCCCAGGGTCACCGCCGAGCTCCGCGAGACCGGCGGCGAGTCGGTGAACCACAAGAAGGTCGCCCGGCTGATGAAGACCGCCAGTATCGCCGGGTTCCGGCTGCGCAGGAAGCACCGGACCACCCTCGCGGACCCGGCCGCGGCGAAGGCCCCTGACCTGATCGGCCGGGACTTCACCGCCACCGAGGTGAACACCAAGTACGTCGGGGACATCACCTATCTGCCGGTCGGCGGCGGGAAGTTCTGCTATCTCGCGACCGTGATCGACCTCGCGTCCCGGCGGCTGGCGGGCTGGGCGATCGCCGACCATATGCGCGCGGAGCTGGTCGTCGACGCCCTGGCCGCCGCCGAGCGGACCCGCGGCAGCCTCGCGGGAGCGATCATGCACACCGACCACGGGGCGCAATACACCAGCCGGGCCTTCGCCGATGCCCGCCGACGCGCCGGCGTCCGGCAGTCCATGAGCGCCGTCGGCTCCAGCGCGGACAACGCCGCGGCGGAGAGCTGGAACGCGAGCATGAAACGCGAGACCCTCCAGAACCGAAAGAGCTGGTCAAACGAGCGCGAAGCCCGCCTCGAACTCTTCCGTTGGCGGCACCGCTACAACACCGTCCGCCGCCACAGCCGCCTGGGACACCGCAGCCCCATCACCTACGAACACGCGCTCGACCGAACATCAACTACGCTGACGCAAGCCGCATAACCCCGTGTCCAACTTCCGGGGTCAGGCCCCGTGCTCGTTGCCCCGCACGCCCTCCAGGCTGATCCAGTTGGGGTAGGTGCGCTCATAGCCGAACGGCCGTACGTCGTCGTGCGTGTCTATCAGCAGCTTGTGCCTGGCCGCTGTCCTGGCCCAGGCGGTGATCTGGTTCGTCATCGCCTGTGTGCCGTCGTTGATGAAACCCAGCTTGACGCCCGCGACGCCCCATCTCCGGTACCGGGCGAACAGGCTGTCCGGGCTGTTCAGGGCCATGGGGTTGACGTAGAGGAAGACGCCGATTCCCTTGCCGGTGGCGTAGCGGATGACCGTGCGCAGGTCGATGGCGGAGATCGACTGGGTGGCGTCGGTCGAGGTGTGCTCCGGGCCGTACCACCCCGAGTCGTACTCGATGTACTGCAGGCCGCGGGCGGCGGCGAAGTCGACGCCCGCCAGCCCGTCCGCCGTGGTCAGATTGCACCGGAAGACCTTGCCCGGCTTGATCCACGACGTGTCGGCGAGGTCGCCGGCCGGGGCCAGGTTGAGCACCAGCTCCGCGTTGTCGATCAGTTCGGCGTGAGTGGATCCGATCACCACCGCGCGCCAAGGCGTGACGAACGGCGTCGTGACGGTGGAGGTCGTCTGGACCGCTCCAGATCCGCGCGCCGTGTGCCGCATCAGGTACGCAGCGAGGGAGTTGGGCTGTCCGGGAACCGAACTGAGCATCATGCGCGGGTAGTCGATGCGGGCCGACTCGCAGACGCAGGCGATGAGGTCGCCGCTGTATGTCGCGGTGAGGGGCAGGTCGGTCAGGGGTCCGGTGTCCGTGGAGGAGGTTCCGGTGGGAGGGATGGAGCCGGGCGTCACCGGGTTGTAGTCGTCCTCGTCCCGCGCGCTGTAGACGAGTGTGCCGTCCGGGAAGACGAACGTCGTCAGTTCACCGGCGATGGCGGCGGTTCCCGGGTCCAGCAGCACGTATCGGAACGCGACGCCCGTCGCGTAGGCGCGGATCTGCACACCGAAGTTGATGGAGGTGCGGTTGTCCCGGAGGTTCCAGCGCATCTCCTGGTAGGTGTCAAGGACGGTCGCGTTGCGGCCGTACACCGGCTGCCATGCGCTGTCGACGTGCCTGTGCTGGTGGCTCGTCACAACGGCGTCGGCGCCCAGAGTGGTCCCGTCGCCCAGCCGCAGGCCCATGGCCGAACCGGCGACGACTGTCGCGCCGTTGCGACGGGCCGACCACCGGAGAGAGCCGCCCGTCAGCGACATGGTGATGCTGGTGGTGCCGTCGAGCGAGGTCGCGGTGACCGAGGCGTCGGAGGCCTCGGCCGGATATGTGCTGCCGATGCCCAGCGCGGCCGTTGCTGCGGCGACAGCCGCGCCCTTGAGCACCCTACGGCGGGAGGGTTCCTGACGCCCTGTCACATTCACAGTCGGTCCACCTCGCGCGGGTTTGATTTCCAACAAACTCAACCAGCAAGTAACAGATTCTGACCGTCGCAAGGTTTCTACGCCCGCCCCGATCCAGAGGTCAACCCCTCGTGTCCGCCTCTTGCATGTCCGAAATCCTGGACAGTCCAGCCTACTTGCGGCCCCGATGGGCCCAACTGGATGCACCGTCAAGCCAGTCAAGCTTAAACAAATTCGAACGCCGTCCTTGACGCCGCGAACATGTCACGACTCTCATTGGTTCCCGCCGACACAAGGGATCGTCAGCCTCGACAGACAGGGACACACATGTTCAAGGGAGTTCCCCGGACGTCCGCCAGCCGATGGCGGCGCAGAGCCGCCGCGTTCCTGACCCTGCTGGGAGGCATCGCGGCGCTCCTGCTTCCGGCGGCCGAGGCGCACGCGGCCTCGGTGTCGTTCACCACGGGCGCCGTACGCACCGATCAGAACGGGAACGCGCTCCAACTGCACGGCCTCGGCATCATCAAGGTGGGCGGCACCTGGTACGGCTTCGGGGAGGACAAGACCGGCGAGACGTCGTCGGACACGTCGTTCCAGGACATCCCGTGCTACACCTCGACCGACCTGGCCAACTGGACCTACCGTGGCGTCGCCCTGGCCAAGCAGAACAGCGGCGACCTGGGGCCGAGCCGCGTCGTGGAGCGACCCAAGGTCATCTACAACGCCTCCACCGGCACCTACGTGATGTACATGCACATCGACAGCACCAACTACTCCGAGGCCAAGGTCGGCGTGGCCACCAGCAGCACCCCGTGCGGCCCCTACGCCTACCGGGGAAGCTTCCGGCCGCTGGGCAAACTCAGCCGTGACCTCGGCCTGTTCCAGGACACCGACGGCACCGCCTATCTGCTGAGCGAGGACCGCGACAACGGCCTGCGCATCGACAGGCTGTCCGCCGACTACCTGTCCGTGGACAGCGCTGTGGCGGTGCTCGGCGGCAGCGGCAGCGGCAGTGTCGAGGCGCCCGCCATGGTCAAGGACAACGGCACCTACTACGTCTTCGGCTCGCACCTGACGGGCTGGGGCCTCAACGACAACATCTACGCCACCGCCACGTCACTGGGCGGCCCCTGGTCGTCGTTCCGTGACCTGGCCGCACCCGGCACCCACACCTACGGCAGCCAGACGGCGAACGTCATCACCGTCCAGGGCTCCTCCGGTACCACCTACATCTACGCCGGCGACCGCTGGAACACCTCCGACCTCGGCGCGTCGAAACTGATCTGGCTGCCCCTGACCATCAGGGGAACGACAGTGAACCTCGGCCAGTACCCGACCTGGTCACTCGACACCGCAGCGGGAACCTGGACGGCCGGCAGCGGGATCCCCGCTGAGGGCGTCCACACCCTGAAGAACGTCAACAGCTCCATGCCGATGGACGTGTCGAGCGGCTCCACGGCGAACGGCGCCAAGATCATCCAGTGGCCGTCCACCGGCGGTACCAACCAGCAGTGGACGCTCACGCGGGTGGCGGACAACATCTACACGCTCAGGAGCGTGAAGAGCGGCCTGTGTCTGGACGTGCCGAACCAGTCGACCGCCGCCGGCCTGCAACTGGAGCAGTGGACCTGCAACGGCGGCACCAACCAGGAATGGTTCCTCGACCTCGTCGGCAGCTACACCGGCAGCACCTACATGCTCGCCGGCGTGGGCAGCGACCTGGACATCGGCGTCGCGACCGCCTCGACCACCGGCGGGGCGGCCGTGGACCAGGAAGCGGGCACCGGCGCGACGAGCCAGCAGTGGAGTCTTTCCTGACGGGTGCGCGAGAACCAGTGACGCGGATCAACGACCGCGTTGGCCACGTGTGCCTGCCCCCGCAACGCTGACACGCGGCCGAGGAGTTCGTCATCCGGCACACGGCGGCCAGGTCGCCACCGTCGGGCAGCACCTGCGCTACTTCGCCGCCGCCCACCGACTGCCCCACGTGGACCGAGGACGCGACTCGTCAGCGTCCTCGGATACGAGTGCTACGTCGAGTGGTCGCCGCCGAACTGTCCGGCGGCCCCAGGCAAAGGCTCACAGTGGTCTGGGCGCTCGTGCCGTCCTCCGCGGTGGCGGGTGGGTGGTACGCAGTGGTGGTGGCCGTCCGTCGCTGCGGGCGGTCCTGGCGAGCGTGCTCACGGAGGCGAAGGTGACATCGGCCGTCAGGGCGGAGGTCCACAACCGCAGACGGAGCGGCCAGACGTGCGCGGTGACCGGAGCCGGGGCAGGAAGATGGTGGCGGACCGGGCCATGGGCGAGGAGAGTGTGGACGGGGCGGAGGCCTTCCGCGAGCGGCTGCTTGGTGCGCTGCTGGACGGAGCGCGGCTGGTCCGGCCACAGATGGTCGCGCTGCTGATCGCGGAGAGGGCCGGCATCGGCGGCCGTGTCGTGTCCATGTTGCTCCAGGACTGTCCGCTGGAGCTGCTGGTGCCGCTGCAGGACGAGAAGCCGTACGCGGGCCGGCCCGAGCCGGCGGCCGGCTGCCCGCCGGGCGGGCCTTCCACTTGACCCAGGTCCGCCGCCCTATGGCCGGGCGCCCGGCCATAGGGCGTTCGTGTCCGACAAGAAGAAGCAGAAGGACACAGCCGCGGCTGCTCGGCGGTATGCCCGGCGGGACGTGCGCTGACGGCAGTCCCGGACACGGATCCGCGGGGAACACACGATCGGCGAGGGGGAGAAGTGGCGGCCGCTCCAGCGGCGAACTCGTGCTCGCCCGCCGGACCGCCTGCTGATCGCCACCAGCCGATCGACGAGGTCAGCGCGCCCGACCTCGATCGCGTACCGAGTCTTAAGGGGTGCGGCGCGGGCAGCGTCGTCCGAGCGGTGACTACGACCTCCCGTTGAGAAGTGGGCGGGCCGGTCCGGAGCGTCTGCTGCGGACCGGCCCGCCCATGCGAGGTCAACGTGTGACGGGGACGGGGTCGCGGGTTGGTTCGGGCATCGTCGCGTCGGGTGCGGGCGTCTGCTTCGGATCGGGCTCGACTGTCACCGCAGAAGGAGCGGGGGCAGGGGCGTAGGGAATCTCGCCGCGCAGGACGGCCTTGGCGCGGTCCTCGTCCAGCTCGCCCTCCCAGCGGGCGACGGCCAGGGTGGCGACGCCGTTGCCGACCAGGCTGGTCAGGGCGCGGGCTTCGGACATGAACCGGTCGACGCCGAAGATCAGCGCGAGGGCGGCGACGGGGACGTGCGGGACGGCGCTGAGGGTGGCGGCCAGGGCGATGAAGCCGGAGCCGGTGACGCCCGCGGCGCCCTTGGAGGTGAGCAGCATGACGGCGAGCATGGCCAGCTGCTGGGTGAGGCTGAGGTGGATGCCGAGGGCCTGGGCGAGGAAGACCGAGCCCATGGTCAGGTAGATGGCGGTGCCGTCGAGGTTGAAGGAGTACCCGGCGGGCAGCGTGATGCCGACGACCGGTTTCGAGGCCCCCGCGTGCTGGAGCTTGGCCATCATGCGCGGCAGGACGGGCTCGGTGGAGGAGGTGCCCAGGACGATCAGCAGTTCCTCCTTGATGTAGCGCAGGAAGGGCAGCAGCCGCAGTCCGTTCAGGCGCATCACCGTCCCGAGGACGACCAGGACGAAGAGGAGGGCGGTCAGCCAGAACGAGCCGACCAGCAGGCCCAGGTGGCGCAGAGTGCCCAGGCCGTAGTTGCCGATGGTGAAGGCCATGGAGCCGAACGCGCCGATGGGGGCCAGCCGCATGATCCAGCGGATGAGTGTGAACAGGACCGAGGAGAACTTCTCGACGCCCCGGGCGATGCTCAGGCCGGCCTCTCCGCCGGCGTGCAGGCCGAAGCCGAACAGCACGGACACCAGCAGCACCGGCAGGATCTCGTTGCCGGTCAGGGCGCTGACCAGGGTGGCCGGGATGATGGCGAGGAGGAAGGGGGCGAAGCCCTCGTGGGCCGTGGTCGCCTCCGGCGGCAGGCCCTTGGCGGACAGGGTCGAGAGGTCGATGTGCAGACCGCTGCCCGGCTGGACGACGTTGACGACGACCAGGCCGATCACCATGGCCACGGTGGTCAGCACCTCGAAGTAGACCAGAGCCTTCAGGCTCACACGGCCGACCGCGCGGGCGTTGCCCATGGAGGCGATGCCGTGGACGACCGTGCAGAAGATGATCGGTGCGATGAACATCTTCACCAGCGCGATGAAGCCGTCGCCGAGCGGCTTGAGGTCAGTGCCGACGGAAGGCCACAGCCCGCCCACGGCGGCGCCGAGGAGGACGGCGATCAGGCACTGGACATAGAGGTGGGACAGCATCTTGCGGATGCGGCCCGGTGGTGCGGTGACGGTACCCGGGGCGGCGTCGTTGCGGCTCATGCGGGGCGTCCTTCCAGGACGGGAACGAGGAGTTCGGCTCGGGCGATACGCCGGGCGGCGCGGTGCAGCAGCACCGTGGGGGACGCGCCGTCCGGTGCGGGGACGGCTTGGGTGGTGACCACGCCGGCGGGGGTGCCCAGGCGCAGCGTGCCGTCGGCGGTCTGCCGGGCGACGCGGTGGGCGAGGGTGCCAGGGGTGGCGGCTGCCGTGGCCAGGGCCACGGCGGAGGTCAGGCCGATCGCCGGGTGCGGCGCGTGCATGGAGACCATGCGCACGGCCAGGTCGTACTCGTCCTGGTTGACGAGGATGCCCTGTGTGGTGCGATAGGGGGCGGGGCGGGCGACGATGCCCACTTTCGGCACCGCGTGGCTGACCGGATCGCCCTCGCGGGCCAGGCCCATGGCCAGCGCTGCCTGGCGGCGCAGCAACGTCAGCGGGGGCACTGCGGTGGCGAACGCGGTGAGGGATTCCGTGCCGTCGAGGCCGAACGCCTTGGCCTCGAACAAAGCGGCCGGAGCGCCGGCGTCGACCAGGGATGCCTCGACGGGGCCGTCCGGTCCGGTCAGCTCGTCCAGTGCCCGGCCGGTCGGCAGAGCGCGGCCGGTCGTCGAGCCCGCAGGGTCCTGGAACCCGAGCAGGACCGGCACGCCCCGCGCCGAGGTACCCGGCACCACGGCCGTGCCCTCCTCCGGAGCCACGCCCGCGGGGGTGGGGATCGTGCCGGTGAGGCGGGCCCCGGTGTTGATGTTGAGCATGTGGACGGTCGTGGTGTCCGACGCGATCGGCACGAGAGAGTGGTGGACGGCGTACAGGGCCACGGCGGTGGCGCAGTTGCCGCAGTTGCTGGCCCACTCCACGCGCTCGTCGCCGATCCCGACCTGCGCGAAGGCGTACTCGAGATCCACACCGGGTTGTGTCGACGCCCGTACCACGGCGGCCTTGGAGGTGGTGGAGGAGGCGCCGCCCACGCCGTCGATCTGACGGGGGTCGGCGGCGTTGAAGGCGGCGAGCAGCAGGGCATCGACGTCCACGCCCGTGGCGGCCACGTCGCGATGGTCGAAGATCCAGCACTTGCTGGTTCCTCCGCGGATCATCTCGCCCTGCAGACGCAGCACAACTGACTCCTCACAGCCATGGAAGGGGAAGCCCGCCGACGGTCTCGCCGTGCGTGGTGTCCTCCACGGTGGGTTACGGCAGCGTGAAGTACAATCTCGGAAATCTGCATGGCTATTAAGGTGAAGTGAACGCTGGAGGTGGCGGCATGCTGGACGTCCGGCGCATCCTGCTGTTCACGGAGGTCGCCCGGCGCGGCTCGGTGACGGCGACGGCCCGCGCCCTCAACTACACACCGTCAGCGGTATCGCAGCAGATCAGCCGCCTGGAAACGGAGGCAGGACAACCTCTGCTGGAACGCCACGCCCGGGGCGTCACCCTCACTGACGCCGGGCGGGCGCTGGCTGAACGAGGGCAACGGATCGAACGCGAACTACAGGCCGCGGAAAACGAACTCGCCGACTTCGCCGGTCTGCGCGCGGGCACACTGCGCATCGGCACCTTCCCCACCGTCGGCGCCTCGCTCCTCCCGCAGGCCGTGATCGCCTTCCGGGACGCCCACCCCGACGTACGGCTGACCGTGCGCAGCGCCCGCATCGCCGGACTGTGGACGATGCTGGAGAACCGGGAGATCGAGATGTCGCTGATGTGGGACTACGACTGGAGCCGAATCGACCGGGAGGACGTCGTCGTCACCTCACTCCTCGATGATCCGCCAGCCCTTCTGGTCAGCGACCACCATCCACTCGCCGGCCGCGAATCCGCCTCACTCGCCGACTTCGCACACGACCCCTGGATCACCCGCGCCGACCACCACCCGGTGGCCGAAGCCCTCGTCCGCGGCTGCCGCGCCGTCGGCTTCGAGCCCCACATCGCCTACGAGGCCCATGACTACCAGGAAGCCCAGGCCATGGTCGCCGCCGGCATCGGCGTCGCCCTCGCCCCCACCCTGGCCCTGGAGGGCATCCGCCCCGGCGTCAACGTCCTGCCGCTCCAGCCGCCGGCCCCCGTCCGCCGCATCCTCCTGGTTCGCATGGCCGACCACCCTCTCACCCCTGCCGCGCTGACCTTCGCCGGACTCCTCCGCGACACCGCCGCAGCCCGAACTGTCTGACACCGAACCACGCCCACCGCGGCCCGGCCTCGGCCACGCAATCCCGACCTGTCCGCCGGCACACTGGTGACGGAAGACTGCGGCCTGGCCGGCCCCGAACAGCGCGCCCGCGCCGTCGCGCTGGGCATTCCCGTCACCATGCTGCAGCCGCTGCTGCACGACACCGCCCAGGTGGAGGAGGGCTTCTGGCGCCCCGGACGCGCCGCCCGCCTCTTCCCCGTCTGCGGCTGGATCGGCCCGGGCGCCCAGGTCGGCACCGGATCCGACTTCCCCGTCGGCCAGTTCGGCACCGTGCGCTCCGTCTGGGGCATGACCACCCGCCAGATCGTCATCGGCGTCAAGGGCCCCGAACGGGTGCACGACACCTTCCTGGCCCGGGGCATCCCCACGGTGTTCGGCGAGTACGGCGTGCTCGGCTACGACTTCGGCCCGTCCGGTGGAGTGGAGCGCGGCGAGATGCTGTACTGCTTCGAGGCGTTCGGCGCCGCGGCCCGCACCCGGGGCGTGGCCACGTTCCTGTGGGACAACGATTCCTGCGGACTTCGCCAGGGCGGCCCGCGACGTACTACGTGACCAAGTCCGGAACCTCGGTCGCCGGTACGACGGCCTGACCGACCCGCGGTGACACGTTCCGTCCGGGGAGGGAAGCCGGCGCTTGCGGGCGGGCGGGTCTCTTCCCTCTGCATGCTCCTGTCCGCCCCCGCGTAGTGGTTGAAGGCGGCGTCGACGGTGGGAGGCAGGCTGGAGCTGGCAGGAAGCCGCCGTCCCATGCGCCCCGTGAGCTGACCGCCGTCCTCGACGGCCGCGCGATTCCCGTCGGCACATCGGTGGGCCTCGGCGCCTGGGACGTCCGGGTCTTCATCACCTCCTGAGGATGATGTTCCCGCGAATCGGGGCTTCGGCTGTCGCGGCCGAAGCCCCTTGGGTCGGCTCTCCGGCGCTTATGATCCCAGGTCGGTTGAGAAGGGCCGGTCGTAGACCTCGAAGGTGCGAATGGACGCCCATGCCCCGGAAGGCAACCCGGTGACCGTGACCCGCACATACCGTGCCCGGCTCCGGAACAAGGCGACCTGGACCTGACTGGTGCTGGTGGTGGCCGTGTCGTCGGCCAGCGTGTTCCACCTGCGGTTGTCGACGGAACCCTCAATCGAGTAACGGTAGTTGACCCCGTCCAGTTCCCAGGCGATGCGGGTGCCGGTCAGCGACCGGGGCGAGCCGAGGTCGACCTTGAGCCAGTGGCCGGTGCCGCCGTCGTTCGCGCACCACCGGGTCGAGGTGGAGCCGTCGACCGCCCTCGCGGCGGTGTTGCCCTTCGAGGACTCCTCGCTGTCGGCCGTCGCCGTCCGGCCGGCTGCGATGTCGGCCGGCTGCACGGACCGGTCCAGCGTGACGCCGACGACGCTGTCCTCGGCATGGGCGGTGCGGTCGATGCCGTTGATCGTCACCCGGCCGTCGCCGCCGGCCGAGTACGCCAGGGCGGCACCGGTGCGCACATCGAAGGCCCGCACGATCCTGGCGTCGCCGAGCGGCGGGATGGTGAACGAGGTTCCGCTGTAGCCGGGCAGCAGGTGCACGTAGAACGTGTCGTCCTTGCAGGTGAAGCCGTACTGGCCGTCGACCGGGTGCCACGGGCCGCCGCGGGTCCCGTAGACCGACCGGCCGCAGGACGCCATGAAGGTGCCGATCCGCCGCAGCAGCCCGGCCTGGGCGTCGGACACCGTGCCGTGCCGGTCCGGGCCGACGTTGACCATCGCGGTCATGTTCCGCACCCAGCAGTTGACCAGGATGTCCATGGCGGTGCCGTAACTCATCACGGTGGCACCGGAGTTGTAACCCCAGGTGCCGTCGACGGTGAACACCTTCTCGACGAGGCCGGTGCGGATCGCCCCGCTCGGGACGGAAGGGCCCTCGTCGCTGGCGTAGTCGCCCGTCCAGCCCGAGCGCGAGGTGGCGACGATGCCGGGCTGGTGCTTGCGCACCATCCCCATCAGGCCGAGCGGCCTGCCGTCGCCGTCCGTCTCGCCGTAGGCGGCGTCCACCGGCCACTCGTTGGCGGGGTCGCGGTACCGGCCGGGCTCCCAGAAGAACGCGGCGTCCGCGTCGCTGCCCTGCTCCGCCAGCCAGCCGCCGTCCCACCACAGGTCGTCGATCGGGCCGTACCGGGTGACCAGCTCCTTGACCGACTGGTACACCTCGGTCTTCATGACCCGCGCGTTCTCCTTGTGCGCGGGATCGGTGGTGTAGTTCCAGGGGTTGGGTGCGCAGTGGGTGCCGCGGACGTCGTAGTAACCGGGATAGCGCCAGTCGATCGGCGAGTAGTACAGGCCCACCTTCAGACCCGCCGCCCGCACCGCCGCCACGTATTCCCCGACGAAGTCACGACCCAGCGGCGCCTGGCCGGAGTTCCAGCTGTTGGGATGGTTCAGCGGCCACAGGGCGAAGCCGTCGTGGTGGCGCGTGGTCAGCGTCACGTACCTCGCTCCGAAGTCCTTGGCCAGTCGCGCCCAGGCCGTCGGGTCATAGGCGTCCGCGGTGAACTGTTCGTCGGTGGCGTCGGTGACGTACTTCCGGTAGTCCGCCGGCGTGATCGGGGCGCTGTGCATCCACCACTCGCCCTTGGCCGGGCCGGAGTACACGCCCCAGTGGATGAACATGCCCAGCTTGGCGTCCTGGAGCCACTCGATCGCGGAATCGGGCTGCTGCTCGACTCCCATGTCGGTCCTCGGGATCCGCAGGGCAGGCAGCGGCAGCGGGAGCGGCGCGTCGGGCGCGGCGTCCGCGGGTGCCGCCACCGTGACGGAACCGCCCGCGGCGGCCACTGTCATGGCGGCCATGGCGGCGAGTACCGATCTGCGCGACGTGGATTCCGGCAACGTAGTTCCTCCTGTTCGGTCTTCCGAGACATTGGATGAATTAACAGGCGTGGTGCCGTTTCTGTCGAGTCTCGTGCCGCATGTTGTTGCGAAGAGACGGTAGTTGGCCGACAAGTCGCCCTGATGTTGGGCAATGACATCGGATGTATCGACGGGGTTGGAACGGAGCCGCCCACAGTGACACGATGCAAATCACCCCCACTCCACTCGACCGAAAGTGTCGGAATGGCGGCGGCAGGGTGAAACACGAGTTTTTCTTCGAGGAGTTAGTGGACCTTCGCGACGTCTGACGGCCCCCGCGCCGGACGGTGTCCGGCCGGACCGGAGGGTTTCCGGGAGTGTCTCGCCGACTGGTTGGGTCGCCGTGCCCGTCGCCGTCCCTGTCCCGGCCGGGGTGCCCGGCGCGGTCGTGCTGCCCGCCTTGGGCGAGGTCGTCGTGATCGCCTGGGTGGTGGCGGGGTCCCGGCGCCGGCCCTGCGGTCGGGGAGCAGCGCCAGGACCAGAGCGGCCAGCCCCCCGGCCCGCGGCGGTCAGCGCCACGGTGGTGGCCAGCATCAGCCAGCCTGTGTCCGCGTCGACCCTGTCGCGCGGCCTGCCTCGCCTCATGGCCTCTGTCTACATGTCAGTCCGTTCGGAGGATCGAGCCGACGCCGCACCGCCCAGTCCCGCGTCGGCAGTTCGGCCGCAGACCGCCCCGTACACCGTTCACCCGGCGCGATCCCGTACGCGACCGGCACGAGCAACCGAGTCCCACCCACACCGGCTCGGTGACCGGCGACTTGGAGAGGAAGCGGGCTCGGCGGGCCGACGCGTACGGGGCGTCCGACCGGGCTCAGCGGTGGAACGTCAGGCGCGGTACCGCGTTGCGGGCCAGTGCGTGGGCCTGGTCGGGCCACCAGGCGCCGGCGGGCGGGTCGACGATGCCGTACTCGGGGTCGATCGTGCCGCCGGTGCTGCGGGTGCAGCTGCCGTCGGATTCACCGGGGGTCTTGATCCACAGGTAGGCGTCGACGAGCGGGACGCCGGTGTCGGCGGTGGGGCGTGGGCCGAGACCGCGGCCGGGCGCATTGCACCAGACCTCCGGGTCCCCGCTGTACTTGCCCGCCGGCGGGGTCCAGGCCCCCCGGCCGTTGCGGCTGGTGTCGATCACGAAGTGACGCAGCTCGTCGGCCGGCGGGGTGCCCACGTTCTGGTCGAACCAGGCGTCGGTCCACCGCCAGGTGGTGGGGTCTGTGGGCGAGACGGCGTCGCCGGGGGCGCCGTCGTTGGGGGCGGCGGACGAGTAGTACTGGCTGGCGCACCAGTCGGTGTGCCCGTGTGCCTGCTCGGGGCCTTCGGTGGCGTACCAGAGGCACTTGGCGATCCAGGTGCCGTATCTGGCGTTGTGGTCGGTGGGGTGGTTGTTGGACACGTTCAGGGCGAATCCGTCGCCGTACTGGACGCCGGCGTCCTGCAGTCGCTGGGCGATGTCACCGACGGACCGCCACTGTACGTTGCCGGCGTCCAGGTACACCGCGGTGCGCGGTCGGGCTTTCAGGGTCTTGACGGCGTAGGCGAGGTCGGCGATGCGGGCGGCCGTGAGTTCGCCGGTCGGGTCGGTGGTGGGCCCGCAGTCCTTGGGAAGGTTGGCCAGGCCGTCGGGTTCCACGACGATCACCGCGTCGTCGTCGCCGACGCCGGCGGCGAAGGCGTCGATCCACTGGTGGTAGGCGGCGGAGGATGCGGCTCCGCCGCTCGAGTACTGGGAGCAGTCCCGGCCGGGTATGTCGTAGGCGACCAGGACGGGGGTCCGGCCGACGGTCCGGGCCCGGTGGACGAACTTGTGCACCTTGACGCGTACCTCGTCGGGCGTACCCTCGGTGAACCATTCGGCCTGCGGCCAGCTCGCGAGTCTGGCCATGTTCGTGGCGTCCTCGATGTCGCCGTGCCTGAAGTCGACGAGGGCCTGCTTCGCCGCCTTGCTGTGCGGGTCCGCATAGAACTTCGTGGCCGGGGTGATCACGTCCTGCGTGGGCGTGGCCTGAGCCTGCGTCGTGGTGAAGGCGGCGCACAGGGCGAGCGCCGCGATGGCGGTGGCCGCGCGGCGCCGGGGGCTGCGTGACGTCATGGCTGCTCCTGGGCGGTGGTTGGATGGGGGAGCGTCTGTCACCGGGCGGGCTGTCGACCGTCTGAGCGGAAAGCGGCGCGCGGTGGACCCGGCCGGGCTGTGGCCAACGGCGCCCGTGTCCCGGTGGCAGGAAGGAACGCACCAGGTCACGGAGTCCGGGATCAGTAGCCGTGGATCATCTTGTACGCGACCTCGGGGAGGAACTGTCCGGCCGAGGAGCCGGCTCCGACGCCGCAGTTGCCGTCGGACTTGCCCGGGGTCTTGATCCACAGGAGCATCTCGGCGCCTCCGCGCGGCTGGGTCGGCATGCCGATGCGGCGGCTCGAGGGGTTGCACCACCGGTCGTTGGAGCCGTTGCCGTTGCGGCTGGAGTCCACGACGAACGGCTTCGTGCAGCCGTAGCGGGTCCGCAACTCGCTGTTGACGACGCTGTGTAGGCGATGTTCTCGGCCGTGGTGCAGTAGTCCGAGATGTTGAGCGAGAAGCCGTGGGCCTGGCGGAGGGCGGCTTCGTGGAGGTGCTGGGCGATGGTCGCCGGGCTCGCCCAGCCCGGGTGGCCGGCGTCGAGGCGGACCCAGGTGTCGGGCGCCTGGCGATCGAACTGCGTGAGGGCGCCGGTGATCATGCCTTCGCGTTCGGCTGTCTGAGCCTGGGTTGTGCAGCCGTAGTCCGCGAGGGAGTCCGGTTCAAGGAGGACGATGGCCGGGCGGTCGGCGATACCGCCGGCGAACTGGGCGATCCAGCTCGCGTAGGCGGACGGCGAGGCGGCTCCGCCGACGGAGTGTCCGCCGCAGTGGTCGCGGTTGTAGATGTTGTACGCGACGAGGAGAGGCAGCTCGTGCTGGGAGGCGGCCGCGCCCGCGGAGGCACCGGTGGCGGTGCCGATCGTGCCGCTCCAGGAGCCGAACCAGTGGGCTATGGGGGTGTCGGCGAGGGAGGCGTTGATCGCGGACGCCCGGCCGTGACCGGGGTTGGCGGCGACCCACCGTTCCGCGCCGGAGTCGGGGTCCGCATAGAACCCGCTGGTCATGGTGGCCGGGTCGGCGGCGTGAGCGGACGGTGCGACGGCGAGCGCCAGCGGCAGGGCGAAGAACGAGGCCACGAGGGCGCGGAGTCTGCGGCGCATGGCTGTACCTCGGTTTCCTGGCAGGGATGCGCCGCCCGCTCCCGGCGTGGAGGAACTCGGTGTGGTGGGTGTCGTTGTCGACGAAGGTCTTGAATCAGGGGGCAGGACCTTCATCCCGGTGCCGGATCACTGCGGCTGTGCGGCACTCGGGTGATGAGTCTGCGGCGGTGCGTTGGCGTACGGCGTTGCAGTCACCCGACGGACTGGTCTCAAGCGGTGCTGGACGAGTGCCCTGGCCCCACGGTGCCTCACCGGTGTCCGGGCGTCGTGAAGGCATCAGGTGGACGAAGAGTGTCCGAGTGCCATGAGCCCGCGGGGAATGACACCGGGCCGGTACCGTCCCGTGGTCACGATGGTCACGCGTTTCATGTCTTGCACAAGGTGTAGTGCGAACCGGTTCTACGCAAGCGCTTCGACAGTGGAGGTTACGACCGGAGGAGTGTGGGGTCAATGGCGTGGCGCGGTGGGAGGCCGGATGCCGACGGCCGGGGCGCCCTCCCGCCGCTACGGCCGGTGCACTCGGAACCGGTGGCTCGGCACCCGGGTTTGCTGGCTGCGCACCTGTTCACCGGCGATATGGCAGGTCATCCGGATGGTCCGGGACCGGTCGGCGAGCATACCCGCGCGGCCGGCGGACACGCCGTCATCTGCCGGCCACGATGCGGAGCGCGCAGATGCGTCGGCCGACCTTGACCCGCTGGGATCCAGCCGTCGAATCGATTCCGCGACAAGGTTGGTGAGAGGGGCTCCAAGACCCTTGACAGTGCCGCGAAATCGGGGGCACCGTCTCCCCCCGAAACCTCTCTGCAATCTCGCGGAAAAGACAGCCATTCAAGCGCTTCCGGATGCGCCGACGCCACCAACACCAAGCCCGGCCGGGTTGCGTCGGCACGGTGGGGAGATCAGATGGGCACCGTACGTGCAAGACGTCAGCTGCTGTCCGGCCGCGGTGGCGTCCGGCTGTTACTCGCGGCGGTACGACAGCGTGGCAGGCCAGAAAGCGTGCCGGACCAGGCACACGTCCTTGCGCCCGGAGGCTCGCCCCGCTCTCGGCGCTCTCGGCGGACCATGGTCGCCCGGATGGGGGCCGCGGCCGCGCTCGTCGTCGGAACTCTGATCGGCGCCACGGCCACGGCCAGCACTGCACGGGCCGCCGCCTCCGGGCCGTGCGACATCTACGCGGCGGGCGGTACGCCCTGTGTGGCGGCGCACAGCACGACACGAGCGCTGTACGCCTCGTACGACGGGCCGCTCTACCAGGTCCGGCGTGGCTCGGACAACACCACCCGGGACATCGGTGTCCTGAGCGCGGGCGGGTATGCCGACGCCGCCGCCCAGGACTCGTTCTGCTCGGGGACGACGTGCCTGATCACGATCGTCTACGACCAGTCCGGCCGCGGCAACAACCTCACCCAGGCGCCCGCGGGTGGCGCCGCGGGCGGGCCCGACAACCTCGCCAACGCGACCGCCGCGCCCACCACGGTGGGCGGCCACAAGGCCTACGGCGTCTTCGTGGCGCCCGGCACCGGTTACCGGAACAACCACACCAACGGCATCGCCACCGGGGACAGCCCCGAGGGCATGTACGCGATCTTCGACGGCACGCACTACAACGGCGGCTGCTGCTTCGACTACGGCAACGCCGAGACGAACAGCAACGACGACGGCAACGGCACCATGGAGGCCATCTACTTCGGCAACATCAGGGTGTGGGGCTATGGTTCGGGCAACGGTCCGTGGATCATGGCCGACCTGGAGAACGGGCTGTTCTCCGGAGTCAACCAGCACTACAACGCGGGCGATCCGTCCATCGACTACCGGTACACGACCGCCATCATCAAGGGCGGGGCGAACCACTGGGCGATCCGTGGCGGCAACGCGCAGTCCGGCGGGCTGTCCACCTACTACGACGGGCCCCGTCCCAACGTCTCGGGCTACAACCCGATGCGCAAGCAGGGGGCCATCATCCTGGGCACCGGCGGCGACAACAGCAAGGGCGCCCAAGGCACCTTCTACGAAGGGGTGATGACCTCCGGCTACCCGTCGGACGCGACCGAGGGCGCCGTCCAGGCCAACATCACCGCGGCCGGATACGGCAATTCGTCTTCCGGAGGCGGGACGAGCACCGGAGCGCTGCACGCGGTGGGCGCGGGCAAGTGCCTGGACGTGCCGAACTCGTCCACCACGGCGGGCACACAGCTGCAGATCTGGGACTGCAGCGGCGGCACCAACCAGACCTGGACCCGCACGTCGTCCCACCAGCTGACGGTCTACAGCGGCAGCAGCCAAATGTGCCTGGACGCGTACGACAACCAGACGTCCGCCGGTACCAAGGTGGAGACCTGGCCCTGCACCGGCGGCGCCAACCAGCAATGGCAGCTGAACTCCGACGGCACGGTCACCGGCACCCAGTCCGGACTCTGCCTCGACGTCACCGGCGCCTCCACGGCCAACGGCGCCCTCGCGGAACTGTGGCCGTGCAACGGCGGATCCAACCAGCGATGGAGCCTCGACTGACCTGAACGGCTTCGGTCCGTGGCCGGCTCACCGCCCGTCACGGACCGCTCGCCACCAGGCCTCGACACCACGGGACAACACCTGCCGGCACCGGAGGACGAGCATGTCCAGAGCCAGAGCGCTCCGTGGCCTGTGGGCCGCCCCCGCAGCCCCGACATCGTGCAGCAGGCCCCGGGCGGAGCGGCCAACAGCCGGTGGCTGCCGCTACAGCAGTCCGACGGCTCGTACGCCTTCCGGAACACAAGCGGCAGCTTGTTCAACCCCCGCTATTTCCCCCACTCATGAGGAATGCACATGAAGAAGTACTCGGTGCCTCTGGCCGCAGCGCTGACGGCGGCGCTCGGCATGGGCGCCGCCCTGCCCGCCGCGGCTGCCACCGACACCGGGGCGTCGCCGTCCGCCGTGCGGGCCGCCGCACCCGCCTCCTTGCGGCTGATGCCGTTGGGCGACTCGATCACCTGGGGCGTCGGCAGCCCGTCCGGGAACGGCTACCGGGGCTTCCTGTGGAACCGGTTGGCGGCCGAAGGGCATGCCCTGGACTTCGTGGGGTCGGGCCGTAACGGCACGATGTCCGACCCGGACAACGAAGGCCACTCCGGCTGGCATATCGACCAGATAGCCGGCATCGCGGACTCCGTGCTGGCCCGGTACCGGCCCAACGTGATCACCCTGGAGATCGGCACCAATGATCTGAACGGCGGTTCTCAGGCTGAGCCCGCCGCCGAACGGCTCCACGCGCTCATCGACCAGATCACGGCCGACGCCCCTGACGCGACCGTCCTCGTCGGCACCCTGATCGTCTCCACCAACAGCACCGAGGAGGCCACCCGCCCCGCCTTCAACGCCAAGCTGCCCGGCATCGTCCAGGCCGAGCAGACTGCCGGCAAGCATGTGCGCCTGGTGGACATGAGCGCTCTGACCACCGCGGACCTGTCCGACCCCTTACACCCCAACGACAACGGCTACACCAAGATGGCGGACGCCTTCAACGCCGGGGTCCAGGCCGCGGACGCGGCAGGCTGGATCAAGCCGCCGGTCTCCGTGGGCGTGCCGGTGCACTCCGGGGTCGCGGGGAAGTGCCTGGACGTCAACGGCGGCAACAGCGCCAACGGGACCGCCGTGCAGATCTGGTCCTGCAACGGCGCCGACGCACAGTGGTGGTCCGCGCGCTCGGACGGCACCTTGCGGGCACTCGGGAAGTGCCTCGACGCCACGGGCGGTGGTACCGCCAATGGCACCAAGATCGAGATCTGGGACTGCAACGGCGGCACCAACCAGCAATGGCAGGCGTACAACGGCGGTTACCGCAACCCGGTCTCCGGCCGCTGTCTCGACGACCCCGGTGCGTCTGCCGCGGACGGTACGCAACTGACCCTGTGGGACTGCAACGGCAGTGCCAACCAGCAGTGGACCGCTCTGCCGGTCTCCTGAGCCGCGTGAGCCGACTCCACAAGTCGCCTGTCGCGTGATCGGCGACTTCCCCCCACACACACGAGGAGATAGATCCATCATGTCCTGGTTCAACGAGGGGCCCCGTCTGGGCAGAGTCCTGGCCTCGGCCATCGGTTCGACAGCCGCCGCGGTACTGGTCCTGGCCGGTACGGCGGCCCCCGCCGCCCACGCGGCTTCCGGCACGCTGGGCGCGGCAGCAGCCGGCAGCGGCCGCTATTTCGGCACGGCCGTGGCCGCCGGAAAGCTCGGCGACTCGGTGTACTCCACGATTCTCGACCGGGAGTTCAACATGATCACCCCGGAGAACGAGATGAAGTGGGACACCACCGAGCCGTCCCGCGGCAACTTCAACTTCGGGCCGGCCGACCGGATCGTCAACCATGCCAGCGCGCACGGTCAGCGGATGCGGGGCCACACGCTGGTCTGGCACTCGCAACTGCCCGGCTGGGTCAGCTCCATCACCGACGCGAACACCCTGCGCAGCGTGATGGACAACCACATCACCACCGAGATGAACCACTACAAGGGCAAGATCTACGCCTGGGACGTGGTCAACGAAGCCTTCGCCGACGGCGGCAGTGGCCAGCACCGCAGTTCGGTCTTCCAGAACGTCCTGGGCAACGGTTTCATCGAGGAGGCGTTCCGCACCGCACGGGCGGCCGACCCGGCGGCCAAGCTCTGCTACAACGACTACAACATCGAGAACTGGTCGGACGCCAAGACCCAGGGTGTCTACAACATGGTGCGCGACTTCAAGGCGCGCGGAGTGCCCATCGACTGCGTCGGCCTCCAGTCCCACTTCGGCGCCGGCGGACCGCCCGCCGGCTTCCGGACCACGTTGTCGAACTTCGCCTCGCTCGGCGTCGACGTCCAGGTCACCGAGCTGGACATCGCGCAGGCGTCCCCCACGGCGTACGCGAACACCGTCAAGGCGTGCATGAGCGTCGCGCGTTGCACCGGTATGACGGTGTGGGGGATCAGGGACAGCGACTCGTGGCGGACGGGGGAGAACCCGCTGCTGTTCGATGCGGGCGGGAACAAGAAGCCCGCCTACGCGGCGGTCCTGTCCGCGCTGGGCGGGCAGACGGCGAACGGTACGTCCCTGCAGGTCCGGGACTCCAACGGCGGCGCCAACCAGCGCTGGACCCTCAGGTGACGTACTAGGCGCCCAGCGCGCTCCTGCTCCCCGGGCTGCTGAGAAGCACACCGGTCGGGGCCCTGAGAACGAACACCCGCGCCCGGCACGGCTGCCGTATCCGGACGCGGGTTTCGACATGCCGTCATTGCTGCCCCACCAGACAGTAGACATGGGATGTATTGGGCTCTCAATTGCTAAGTCATCTCTATTGACAGGGCGTTGGACCTTATGGAATCACTATGTGACATGGGATGTCTGAGTGTTCCCTGTGCAGGCTCTCGGGCGCGCCGGCGGGAGCGCTCGACGCCGTTCGGAGCCCTTCGGGAAGCCGCCGTCATGGGTAACGGCGACGGCCGCTGCAAGCCCGGCGGCGCCAACCCGAGCGCCGGCACCTTCCACGAGGGAGCCGTCGTCGCCGGCGACCCCTCCGACGCGACCCACCGCGAGGTCCGGGTCGACGTCACCGCTGACTGTCACTGATTCTCCGTCAGTTTCTCAACTCGCCCCAGGAGTAGATGGCTTATGCCAACGACCACCATGACAGCCAGGCGCCTTCGGCCGCTGCCTTCACTGCTGGGCCTGCGGAGAACCCTGGCGCTCACGTTCTCGGCCCTGCTGGTCGCCGTGGCCGCTTCTCTCCTCTCCCTCGGCACGGCGCAGCCCGCCGCGGCGCTCGGCAACGGGCTCGCGCTGACCCCGCAGATGGGTTTCAACGACTGGAACGCGTACGGCTGCAACGTCTCCGAGTCGCTGATCAAGTCCACCGCTCAGGCGATGCACACCAACGGCATGCAGGCGGCGGGATACTCGTACGTCAACATCGACGACTGCTGGATGACCCACAACCGCGACTCCGGCGGCCACCTGGTGCCGGACCCGGCCAAGTTCCCCGACGGCATCAAGGGCACCGCGGACTACGTGCACTCGCTGGGGCTGAAGCTCGGGATCTACGAGGACGCGGGCACCGCGACCTGCGCGGGATACCCGGGCAGCCTGGGGCATGAGACCACGGACGCGCAGTCGTTCGCGTCGTGGGGCGTGGACTACCTGAAGTACGACAACTGCAACAACACCGGTGCACCGGCGCAGAGCCGGTACACCGCGATGCGGGACGCCCTGGCGGCCACCGGCCGGCCGATCCTGTTCAGCCTGTGCAACTGGGGCCAGGAGAACGTGTGGACCTGGGGCGCGGGCGTGGGCAACAGCTGGCGCACCACCGGGGACATCACCCCCACGTACTCCAGCATGCTGTCGATCTTCCACAGCAACGTGGGACTGGCCTCCTACGCGGGCCCCGGCCACTGGAACGACCCGGACATGCTGGAGGTCGGCAACGGCTCGCTGACGGCGACCGAGAGCCGCAGCGAGTTCAGTCTGTGGGCGGAGATGGCCGCGCCGCTGATCGCGGGCACCAACATAGCCTCGGCCAGTGCGGACACCTTGTCCACGCTGACCAACTCCCGGGTGATCGCGGTCGACCAGGACCCCCTCGGCAAACAGGGGACCATGGTGTCGTCCTCGGGCGGCCTGGACGTGCTGGCCAAGCCGCTGGCGGGCGGGGACGTGTCGGTGGCGCTGTTCAACGAGACGGACTCGACGGCGACCATCACCACCACCGCGGCCGCGATCGGGAAGACCGGGGCGTCGACCTACACCCTGACCGACCTGTGGTCGGGCGCGTCCTCGACCACCTCCGGCACGATCAGCGCCTCGGTACCGGCGCACGGCACGGTGATGTACCGGGTCGCGGGCGGCACCAGCGGCGGTGGTACCAGCGCTACCGGTGAGCTGCACGCGGTGGGTGCGGCCAAGTGCCTGGACGTACCGAACTCCACCACGACCGCGGGTACCCAGGTGGAGATCTGGAGCTGCAGCGGCGGCGCGAACCAGACCTGGACGCATACCACCTCCGACCAGCTCACCGTCTACTCCGGCAGCGGCCAGATGTGCCTGGACGCGTACGACAACCAGACCACCCCGGGGACGAAGGTGGAGATCTGGCCGTGCAACGGCCAGACCAACCAGCAGTGGTCGCTCAACTCCAACGGCACGATCACCGGAGTCCAGTCCGGCCTGTGCCTGGACGTCACCGGAGGGGCCACGGCTGACGGAACCCTCGCCCAGCTGTGGACCTGCAACGGCGGGAGCAACCAGCGGTGGACGCTGGGATGACTCATCCCTGGGCGATGGCCCCGGCCGCGTTGGACACCCCGGCGTTCGCCACATCCCCGCGGACGAGCACGCCCTCCGCGGTCCGAACGGCGCCGGTGAACCCCTCAGCGGCCGGCGCGTCGCCGCCCTGTGACATCTATGCCGCGGGTGGTACGCGGCGCGTGACGGCGCACTCCACGACCAGGGCGCTCTTCGCGTCGTACAACGGGCCGCTCTACCAGATCCAGCGGGCCTCCGACCACAGCTACCGCGACATCGGGGTGCTCGGCGCGGGCGTGTATGCCGGCGCCGCGTCCCGGGTGTCGTTCCGCGCGGGCACGCCGTGCACGGTCACGAAGCCCTACGACCAGACCGCCGGGCACAACGACCTGCCCATCTCCTGGGGCGGCTACTGGAACGGCCCCGGCCCGGGCGGATCCGACGTCGGAGCGGACGCCATGCCTCTGCCGGTGACCGCGGCCGGCCACCAGGTCTTCGGCATCAAGGTCACCCCCCCCCGCGGCTACCGGCTCGACCACGCCAGCGGAGTGGCCACATCCACTGGGGCACGGCCTGTTGGTTCGGCGGGTGCACCGGCAGCGGCCCGTGGGTCGAGGCGGACCTGGAGAACGGCAACCAGAAGTGGACGCGCAACTGATCCGGTGACGGCCGAGTCACCCACCCCGTCGATGACGCTGAGAGGCTCCGCATGACTTCCTCCTCCCTTCCGATCAGCCGGCGCCGGCTGCTGGCGGCGACCGGCGCGGCCACGGCCTTCGGCATGCTGCGGTTCGCCCCCGGGGCCGCCGCGACCGACGGCCCCGCGAGCTACACCGCGAGCTGGTCCTCCGTGGACCAGCACCCTCCTGCCCCGGCCTGGTTCCAGGACGCCAAGTTCGGCATCTACTACCACTGGGGCGTCTTCAGCGTCCCCGCGTTCGGCAACGAGTGGTATCCGCGCAACATGTACATCAGCGGCTCGGCCGAGAACCAGCACCACATCGCCACCTACGGCGACCCCTCGGTATGGCCGTACAACAACTTCATCGACGGAGCCCGCGACAAGGCCGGCGACCACGTGCAGTTCGCGCCCAAGCTCGCCTCCCGGGGCGGCAACTGGGACCCGAACGCCTGGGCGCAGCTGTTCAGGGCCGCGGGCGCGAGGTTCGCCGGCCCGGTCGCCGAGCACCACGACGGCTTCTCCATGTGGAACAGCCGCTCCAACCCGTGGAACTCGGTTCGGCACGGCCCCATGCTCGACCTCGTGGGGCTGCACGCGCAGGCCATCCGCGGGCAGGGACTGAAGTTCATGGCCTCCCTCCACCACGCCTACCACTTCAACGGCTACTACGACCATGTGCCGAACCAGTCGGACCCGACCCTGCGCGTCCTCTTCGGCCAGCAAGGCCCGGCTGCCGAGAACCAGCTCTGGTACGACAAGCTGGTCGAAGTCGTCGACGGCTACCAACCGGACCTGATCTGGCAGGACTTCGACCTCAACCTGGTACAGGAATCGGACCGGCTCCAGTTCCTCGCGTACTACTACAACCGGGCCGTCTCCTGGAACAAGGACGTCGTCGCGACCTACAAGGACGGACTCGACAACAAGGGCGAGGTCTTCGACTTCGAGCGCGGCGGCCCGGCAGGACTGCTCACCCCCTACTGGCTGACCGACGACAGCATCTCCTCCTCCAGCTGGTGCTACACGGTGGGCATCGGCTACTACTCCACCCAGGCACTGCTCCACTCACTGATCGACCGGGTCAGCAAGGGCGGCACCATGCTGCTGAACATCGCCCCGATGGCCGACGGCACCATCCCCTCCGAGCAGCGGTCCATCCTGCTCGGCATGGGCGACTGGCTCGGCCGCTTCGGAGAGGCGGTCTACGGCACCCGCTCCTGGACGAGTTACGGGGAGGGCCCCACCAAGATGGGGGGAGGCGCGTTCAGCGGACCGGTGGCCGGCAAACCGCAGGACATCCGGTTCACCCGAAGCCAGGACAACAAGGTCCTCTACGTCACCGCGCTGGGCTGGCAGGGCGGCACCATGACCATCACCACGCTGAACTCGAACCAGATCAACCTCAGCAGCCTGACCGGCGCCCGACTGCTCGACAACGCCGCCGGTACCTACGTCGACCTGCCCGCACCGACCCAGGACGCCTCCGGTCTGCACCTGGCCATGCCCTCGTCGAACCCGCCGTTCAGCGCCCTGGCGTACACGGTGAAACTGACCTTCTCCGGTGAGATTCCCGTGCTGGGCGCACCGGGAGGCTCCACGACCTGGGTGAAGATCGCCAACGCGACCAGCGGACTGGTGCTCGACAGCGGAGGCGACGTCGCCTCCGGCTCCAACCTCAAGCAGTGGAACTACGACGGCAGCGCCAACCTGCAATGGCAGCTGATCAACCTCGGCAACGGCTACTACCGCGTCATGAACCGCACCAACGGCATGGCCGCCGACAGCTGGGGCAACTCCGCCGACGGCGCCCCCGTCCGGCAGGCGGCCTGGAACGGCGGCACCAACCAGCAGTGGTCGCTGAGCAGCCTGGGCGGCAACCGCTACCAGATCGTCAACCGGGGCACCGGCACGGCGCTCGACGGCAGCGGCAGCACCACGGTGGGCTCGACGGCGGTGATGTGGACTCCGAACTCCAGCACCAACAACGAGTGGATGATCACCGGCGTGTGACCCCCGGCGACCGACGCTCCGTCCCCGTCCCTCAACCAGGGAAGAAGGAGTGCATGAAACGCAAACCGCTCTTGACGTCCATCGCTGCCGCGATACTTCTCGTCCTGTCAGCCGCGGGCACCTCGTTCAGCAGCGGCCTCGGCGCGCCCGCGTCGGCCACCAGCGGCGCCGCCTTGGCGACCGCCGGCTGCGGCAAGGCCCCGACGCTGACAAGTGGAACACACACGATGCAGAGCGGAGGCCAGACGCGGAGTTACATACTGCGGGTCCCCGCCGGCTACGACAGCAACCACCCCTACCGGCTCATCTTCGGTTTCCACTGGCGGGGTGGCACTGCGAGCGACGTCGACTCGGGTGGAACGGACGGATACAACTGGTCCTACTACGGCCTCCGGCGCCTGGCGGACAATGCGAACAACGGGACGATCTTCGTCGCTCCGCAGGGCATCGGCAACGGCTGGGCCAACTCCGGCGGCCAGGACGTGGCCTTCGTCGACGCCATGGTCAGCCGGATCGAAGCAGGTCTGTGCGTCGACACCACCCAGTTGTTCTCCGCCGGCTTCAGCTACGGCGGTGCGATGTCGTACGCCCTCGCCTGCTCCCGGGCGACGGTCTTCCGCGCGGTCGCCGTGTACTCCGGCGCGAACCTCAGCGGGTGCAACGGCGGCAACCAGCGCATCGCCTACATGGGGCTGCACGGCATCAGGGACAACGTGCTGCCCATCTCGTCGGGACGGGCACTGCGCGACACCTTCGTCCGGGCGAACGGCTGTACTCCGCGGAACCCGCCCGAGCCGGCGTACGGAAGCCTGACGCACATCATCACCACCTACTCGGGATGCACGTCCGGATACCCCGTGGTCTGGGCCGCGTTCGACGGAGCGGGCCACGACCCCGGACCGATCGACGGATCCACCGGTGACGGCTGGCGCACCTGGACGTCGGCAGCGGTGTGGCAGTTCTTCACCCGGTTCGGCCCGAATCCGCCGCCGCCCTCCGGCAACCGGAAGATCGTCGGTGAGCAGTAAGGGCGCTGCCTCGACTGCCCGGGCGTCAGCCAGTCCGCGGGCACCGGCACCACGGCGGCGATCCGGCACTGCAGCGGGCAGGCGGACCAGCGCCCCGAAGACCTCGACGCACGCCGATCCGGACCCGCGCAGACCCCCTGCGCGCTGCTGACGGGAAACGCCGCGGCATCCGGCCCGTCGCGGGCGCTCTCGCGGGAACTGGTGCACCGGGGGGCGGTCCGGATACGGCTGGCAGTGGCGGGGGTGGTGAGCGTGGCCAGGCCGTCCGACGGTGGGCGCGCGGAGTAGCTCGGTCACTTCCTTTGACGGGCGGTCTGGCGGCATGCCGCGTGCGACGCCCGCACGGACGCAGGTGTCGCACGTGGCCGGAGGCCGAGCATCAAACGGAGGGCGCCGATGCCGGGGTGTACTCGAACCAGTCGAAGGCGACCGCGCCCTCGATGGCGTACATGCCGACAACGCGGCCGGTGAAGCCGCAGGCGACCTCGGTGGACAGGTAGCGCCCGTCCAGTTCGACGAGTGGCTGGGCGTCCGGGGCGTCGGGGTCGCCGAGCCAGAAGGCGACGGTGTCAGGGCCGGTGGGCCCGCCATCGGTGAGTTCGGGCGACGCGGGCACGAGGTCGGACGTGCGGATCGCGATGGTGACGATCAGCGGTCCGGACGGGACCGGTCGGCCGGCCACGGTCTGACGGAGCGGACCGATCCGGGCGACGACGCCGGCCTGTCCGTCTCCGACCTCCAGTTCGTAGTGGTGGGCTTCGTCCATGCGCACGCTGAGGCCGCCGCGTCCCGTACCCGGGTCGATCGCAGCGGTGACGCGGCAGTCGTGGTGTTGCTGGCGGCGGCCGACGAAGGTGTACCCGGGGCGGTCGAGGGTGGTGCCGGTGGCTCTGAGGGTCAGCCAACCAGGGCGCTCGGTGAGCGACCAGGAGCCCTCTGGGCGGGTGAACGGCGAGATCCAGTGCGGCGCGAGAGCGGACTTGTCGAAGTCGTCGCGGGCGGGCAGGGTCGGCACGGGGTGCCAGACCCCGCCCGGGGCCGTGTGGCTCTCGGGAACGGGCGCGACGACGGGCCAGCCGTCCTCGTCCCACTCCACGGGGGTCAGGAACGTCTCGCGACCGAGCACGTGCACGTCGGGCGTGAAGCCGCGGGGCCGGACGCCGAGCAGCACCATCCACCAACTGCCGTCGGTAGCCTCCACCAGGTCGGCGTGGCCGGTGTTCTGGATGGAGCGGCCGGTGCCGCTGTGGGACAGCAGGGGGTTGGTGGGTGCGCCTTCCCAGGGGCCGCGCGGCGAGCGGCCGCGGGCGATGGACACGCTGTGGCCGCGTTCGGTGCCGCCTTCCGCGATCAGCAGGTACCACCAGTCGCCGATGCGGTAGAGGTGCGGAGCCTCGGGGTACTTGAGGCCGCTGCCCGACCATGTGGCAAAGGGCCCCTCCAGCACCTCCCCCTTGTCCGGGTCGATCCTGGCCACGTTGATGCCGCCTTCGGGCCCGGAGAAGGCGCACCAGCAGGTGCCGTCCTCCTCCCAGGCCAGATCGGGGTCGATCCCGGTCAGGTCGATCCACACCGGGTCGCTCCACGGCCCCTCGGGACGCTCGGCCGTGACGACGAAGTTGCCGCCGCCGTCGACATTGGTGTTGATGATCCAGTAACGGCCGTCGTGGTGACGGATCGTGGGGGCGTAGAGGCCGCCGGACGCCTTCGCACCCGGGAGAGGCAGAGGCAGTTGCTCGGGCCGGTCGAGCACGTTGCCGATGCGCTCCCAGTGCACGAGGTCCTTGCTGTGGAAGAGCGGCAGCCCGGGGAAGTACTCGAAGCTGGAGCACACCAGGTAGTAGTCGTCACCGACCCGGCACACGCTCGGATCGGGGTGGAACCCGCTGATCACAGGGTTGTCGTACGTATGCACAGAATGTGTTCCTTTCCGGCCGCCTGACGTCGTGGAGCGAGTCGAGGTCGTCTGGTTCGGTCCGGCTGCTGTGATAGCGCCGCAGCTGGGCCTCGGGCAGGTCGGTGTACACGCGCGGCCTTTCGTCGCGTCAGCGGCACTCGACGGTGACCACGGGGTGCAGCATGCGGGTGTGGTCGACCTCCCGGACCGGGCCGGTCAGGTGCATCGGGACCGTGATGCGGTGGTCGGTGCTGCTGGCGGAGATCCGCAGCTCCAGCTCGCCTGGCTCGACGATGCGACGGCCCTCGCGGCCGGTGAAGGAGGCCAGGTCCGCGGGCAGTTCCAGGAGGACCCGGCAGACTTCCCCGGTTTCGAGCAGGAGGCGCCGGTAGCCGACGAGGCGCTGCACCGGCTGGACCACCGAGGCCACCGGGTCGTGCAGGTAGAACTGCACCACCTCGCAGCCTGAGCGTTCGCCGGTGTTGCGGACCTCGAAGGCGATGCGGAAGCCGCCGTCGGTGCCGGTCTCCGCGACGCCGACGTCGAGCGCGGACCACTCGAATTCCGTGTAGCCGAGCCCGTGGCCGAATGCGTAGGCAGCGCTGGTACTGGTGCTGGACACGTCGCTGTCCTGGGCCAGCCGGGCGGCCAGGTAGGTGGAGGGCTGGACACCCTTGTGCCGCGGCACACTCACGGGCAACCGTCCGGAGGGGTTCACCCGCCCGCTGAGCACGCCGGCGATCGCCTCGGTGCCCGCCTCCCCAGGGAAGAAGGACTGCAGGATCGCCGCCGCCTCCGTCTCGGCGCGCCCCAGTGTGTAGGGGCGGCCCGCCAGCATGACGAGTACCACAGGTGTGCCGGCATCCAGCAGGACGTCGAGCAACTGCTCCTGCACGCCGGGCAGTTGCATCGACTCGACATCACATCCCTCGCCGCTGGTGCCGCGGCCGAACAGGCCGGCGCGGTCCCCGAGGGCGAGCACCACGACGTCGGCGGCACGAGCCGCCGCGACCGCCTCGGTGAAGCCGGCCGTGCTGTCGCCGTCGACTGCCGCACCGGGTGCGGAGAAGATCTCGGCGTCGGGGAACTCGGCCGCCAAGGTCTCGTGCAGCGTGGGCAGCGCGATGCCGGTCGGAACCTCGGGGTGTTGTGAGCCGACGTGCACGGGGAAGGAGTAGCAGCCCAGCACGGCCGTCGGGGTGTCGGCGTTGGGGCCGATCAACGCGATCCGGCGGGGGCGGCCGAGCGGCAGCGTGCCGTCGTTGCGCAGCAGCACGACGGCTTGCTCCGCCAGCTCGCGCGCCAGCCGCCGGTTGGCCGGGGGGTCGAGGTCGACACTGCCGCGCAGCGCTTCGGGAACGGTGGGATTCGCACCGGAGATAGCCTGCGGAATCGGGTTCCAGTCAGGGTCGAGCAGGCCGAGCTGTGCCTTCTGGACGAGGACCCGGCGCAGGGCACGATCGATCAGTTCCTCGGGGACGGTGCCGGCCTCGACCGCGTCGAGCAGCGGCTGTCCGAACGTCTTGACGGTCGGCAGCTCGACGTCGACGCCGCTGGCGAGGGCGAGCCCGGCCGCCTCGTCCCAGCTTCCGGCGACGCCGTGCAGGAGCTTGAGGAAGGCGATGCCGAAGTAGTCCGCCACCACAGTCCCGTCGAAGCCCCAGGTGTCCCGGAGCAGACCGGTGAGCAGTTCCTGGTCGGCGGCCGAGGGGATGCCGTCGGTGTCGGTGTAGGCGTGCATGACCGAGCGTGGTCGGCCCTCGCGCAGCGCCATCTCGAACGGGGGAAGGATGACGTCGGCACGCTCGCGGGTGCCCATCGTGACCGGCGCGAGGTTGCGGCCGGCCCGCGAGGCGGAGTAGCCGGCGAAGTGCTTGAGCGTGGCGACGATCCCGGCGGACTCCAGGCCCTGCACATAGGCGGTGGCGATGGTGCCGACCAGGTACGGGTCCTCGCCGATGGTCTCCTCGACGCGGCCCCAGCGGGCGTCGCGCACCACGTCGAGCACGGGGGCGAGGCCCTGGTGGACGCCGACGGCGCGCATGTCGGTCCCGATGGCGGCGGCCATGGTGCGCACCAGCTCGGGGTTGAAGGTCGCTCCCCAGGACAGCGGGACCGGGTAGGCGGTCGCCCCCCAGGCCGCGAACCCGGCCAGGCATTCCTCGTGGGCGATCGCCGGGATGCCGAAGCGGTTGGCGGCGGCGATGCGCTGCTGGGAGCGGGCGAGCGAGAGCGCACCGACGGCGGCGTCCACGGGAACGGTGCCGAACGGCCGGGTCAGCTGGCCCAGACCGTGCGGCAGCAGCTCGTCCAGGTCCGGCGGCTCCTCCATCTCGTGCTGGTGCGGGGCGACCTCGCCGCCCTCGTCGGAGGCGCCCACCCAGACGCCGACCAGCTGCGCTGTCTTCTCCCGCAGGGTCATCGCCGCGATCAGGGCGTCGGCCCTGATCGCGGGGTCGAGTGAGACGTCACGCCACGCGGGGGTGGCGAGTTCGGCGGCGGGGTTCATGTTGCCGGTCACTTTCCTCCGACCCCCATGAGCCCCTGGACCAGGGCGCGGCGGGCGAACAGGTAGACGACGAAGATGGGGAGCATGGACAGCACCACGGCACTGAGCAGTCCGGGGACGTCGACGCCGTGTTCGGTCTGGAAGTTGTACAGACCGAGGGTGATCACCTTGGTCGAGTCCGACTGGGTGAGGATCAGTGGGAAGAGGAAGCCGTTCCAGGCCTGCAGGGCCGAGAAGACGACGATGGAGGAGAGCCCGCCTTTCGACAGCGGCAGGACCAGTTGCCTGAAGACCCGCCGCGGGGAGGCTCCGTCCATCGCCATGGCTTCGTACAGGTCGGGGGTGATGTCGCGCATCGC
Source organism: Streptomyces monashensis (assembly GCF_001866665.1). Taxonomy (GTDB): domain Bacteria; phylum Actinomycetota; class Actinomycetes; order Streptomycetales; family Streptomycetaceae; genus Streptomyces; species Streptomyces monashensis. The sequence goes on from NZ_MLYO01000082.1 coordinate 49,433, forward strand.
CCCGGTCAGTACCAGGGTGCACACCGGCAGCGAGAACGCGGCGGTGGGCAGGATGACGCCGATCAGGTGGTCATAGAGCCCGGCCTGGCTGATCACGTAGAACATCGGAACGATCACCGCCTGCGCGGGGATCGCGAGTCCCAGCAGGAAGAACCGGAAGACGACGGTGATGGTCCGGCCCTGGGCGCGCACGATGGCGTAGGCGAGCGGCGGCACCACCACCAGCACGATGCCGACGACGCTGACGGTGACGATCAGGGTGTTGAGGAAGTCCTGGCCGAAGCCGTTGGAGAACGCGTTGAAGTAGTTGCTCAGGGTCAGCTGCGACGGAAAGCTGAGCGGGCCCTGGCTGGAGTAGTTGGAGGTGGTGCGCAGGGTCGCGATCAGCAGCACGTAGAGCGGCAGACCGACCAGAGCGAGCCATATCAGGGAGCCCAGCCCGGCAAGGTAGTTGGGGCGCTGTCGCATCAGATCCCCTCCGCCGTGCTGCGCATCTTGTCGTAGCCGGAGAGCCGGACCACGGCCAGGGAGATGAGGGTGGCGACCACGACCAGGACCAGCGCGATGGCCGAGCCGGCGCCGAAGTCGTATTCCTTGAAGCCCTGCTCGTACATGTAATAGGCGCTGACCGTGGTGTCCGTGCCGGGGCCGCCCTGGGTGAGGATCAGCACCGTGTCGAAGGTGGTGAGCCCGCCGACGACCATGAGGATCATCGAGGTGATCATTGTGTTGCGCAGTTGCGGCAGGGTGATGTGGAAGAACTGCCGCACGGTGCCGGCCCCGTCGATCGCCGCGGCCTGGTAGAGCACCTGCGGAACCGCGCGGGCGCCGCCCTGGTAGAGCAGTGCGTGCAGGGGGGTGAACTGCCACATTCCGACGAAGGTCAGCACCGCGATCGAACCGGCCTGGCTGCCGAGCAGGTTGCCGTTGCCGAACAGCGAGGGAAGCTGGCCCGGGATGCCGAAGTTGGGGTCGAGCAGGGCGCGCCACAGGACTGAAACCGCGGTCGCCGAGAGCAGCAGGGGGACGAAGAAGATCGCGGACAGCACGGCCCGGTTGCGCTGGGGTCCGGCCGCCCAGACGCCCAGCAGGATGCTGATGGGCGTCTGCGTCACGATCCCGAGCACGGTGAGCACGAGGGTGAGCCAGATGCTCTGGGTCATCACCGGGTCGTGGATCAGCTTGGTCCAGTTCGCCAGGCCGTTGAAGTGCGGCGCGGTGACGCCGTCCCAGCTGGTGAAGGACAGCACCGCGACCAGCGCCAGCGGGAGGATCGCGAACAGCAGGAAGAAGAGGGTCGCGGGTATCGCCCAGGCGAAGCCCGGGCGGGTCACCCCGACGCCGGCCCGGCGTGCCTTGACGCGGCGGCCGGACACGGCTGCGAGAGAAAGTGAGCTCATCGGTCCTACTCAGGAATTGGACAGCGACTGCATCGCCTGGATGAAGCCGTTGGCGTCACTCTTGCCGTCGAAGAACTTCTGAACGGCCGTGTGGAGCGGCGTGGCCGCCGCCGGCGGGTAGGCCTGGTCCCAGGACAGCTGGAACGACGGCGCCGCCTTGACCAGGTCGAACTGGAACTGCGAGTAGTCCGGGCTGGCCGAGGTGGACAGGAAGTTGGCCGTGTTGGTGGTGGTCGGCAGGTTGCCTATGCCGAGCTGTGCCTTCACGAACTCGTCGGAGTACATGAGCTTGAGGAAGGCCGCCACGGCGTCGGGGTGCCGGGTCTTCTTCACGACGGAGTAGAAGTTGTTGGTGTTGCCGACGACGTCCTTCGGGTCGCCCTTGCCGCCGCTGACGGTCGGGAAGGCGCTGTAGCCGAGGTCGTTCTTGGCGAAGTCGGGGTTGTTGGACTGCTGGGTGGAGTACTCCCAGGAGCCCATCAGCTCGAAGGCGGCCTTGCCCTTGGCCAGCAGCGCCGGGGACCCGCCGTCGGTGTACTTCACCGAGTCGAAGCTGCCGCCGAATGCGCCGGCGTCGATCAACTGCTTCAGCATGCCCAGAGCCTTCTGGCTGTCCGGGCCGGCCCACGCGCTCTTGTCACCTGCGAGCGCCTTCTGGAACAGGTCCGGTCCGGCGACCCGGTCGAAGACGTACTCGAACCACATGAGGCTGGGCCACTGGTCGCCGCCGCCGAGCGCGATCGGGGTCAGGCCCTTGGCCTTGAGCACCTTGACGTCGTTGATCAGGTCGTCCCAGGTCCGCGGGACGCTCAGGCCGGCGCTCGCCAGGACCTTCTTGTTGTTGAAGAGCAGCACGGGCTGCGTGCCGCGCATCGGGACACCGTAGGACTTGCCGTCGACCACCGCGGTGTTGAATACCGAGGGGAGGAAGTTGGACTTGAGCCCCGGGTCCTTGGCGATCATGTCGTCCAGGGGGAGCAGGAGGTTCTTCTTGGCGAAGGGCGCGATGCTGCCGCCGCCCCAGTTGAAGAAGATGTCCGGGGCCTGCGGGGTGTTGATGATCGTGTTGAGCTTCTGCTGGTAGTCGGCGCCCGGGATGGTGTCCAGCACCGCCTTGACCTTCGAGGTCTTGTTGAACGTGTCGACAATCTGCTTCTCGACCTTGTTCGCGGCGTCCCCGTAGACGAGGACGTGCATCGTCCCGGAGTTGGAGCCGCCGCTGGACCCGCACGCGGAGGTCAGACCGAGCACCAGCGCGGTCGCTGCCGCAACTGCGGCGAATCTGTTCCGGGTTGCACTGTTGTGAACGGTCACGCGAAGAGAACCCATGGCTCGCCATCCGTCGATAGTTTCGAAGCAAGTTCCGAATGATGCGGGAAACCTAGGCGTCACATCGACCGCCGTCAAGGATCTGGCAGGGCCATCTCGATACGGGCGTAACGGCGAAGCCCTGACCAGCTGGCATCCGTCCCGTACAGTCGCAAGGACTTCGTACGTCGCGCACCAGGGCAGCACAGGAGGGATCGTGACCAGAGCGGCGACACTCGCCGGAATCGCGCGCGAGGCGGGAGTGTCCACACCGACTGTTTCGAAAGTCCTCAACGGCCGCGCGGACGTCGCCTCCTCCACCCGGGAGCGGGTGGAGGAACTGCTGCACCAGTACGGCTACCAGCGGCGCCGCGGCAACAGCGCCCCGTCCAGCCCATTGCTGGAGCTGGTGTTCCACGAGTTGGAGAGCGCCTGGGCGATGGAGGTGATCCGCGGGGTCGAGAACGTCGTCCGCGAGGAGGGAATGAGCGTCGTCCTGTCGGAGTCCTCGGGCCGGCTCAGCCTTGGGCAGTCCTGGCTGGACGGGGTGCTCGCCCGCCGCCCCACGGGCGTGCTCCTGGTGCTGTCCGGGCTCGACAGGGCCCAGCAAGCACAACTGACCAGTCGTGACATCCCGTTCGTGGTGGTGGACCCGGCAGGGGATCCCGGTCAGGACATTCCGGCGGTCGGAACGACCAACTGGAACGGCGGCGTCGCCGCCACCCGCCACCTGCTCGACCTGGGCCACCGGCGCATCGGCATGGTCGCCGGACCACGGCGGATGATGTGCAGCCGCGCCCGGATCGACGGCTATCGGGCCGCGTTGGAGACGACCGGCGTCGCCTTCGATCCCGCACTGATCCGCGAGGGCAGCTTCCACCACGAAAGCGGCTACCGGGAGGGCCGCGAGCTGCTGCGCCGCAAGGACCGGCCCACGGCGATCTTCACCGGCAACGACCTGCAGGCGCTCGGCCTCTACGAGGCCGCGCGGGAGCTGGGCCTACGGATCCCGGAGGATCTCAGCGTTGTCGGCTTCGACGACCTGCCCATCGCCCGCTGGGTCGGCCCACCCCTGACCACCGTCCGCCAGCCGCTGACCGAGATGGCCGAAGTCGCCGCGCGCATGGTGATCGACCTCGCCCGGGGCAACGAGCCGTCCGCGCTGCGTGTGGACCTGGCCACCAGCCTGGTCGAGCGCAGCAGCACAGCCCGGCCCGGGTGAGTCGGTGTCACTGCGTCCCCGTTCCGGGTCTGTACTGCGCCTGCGGCGACTCGAACCGCCATCGGCACAGCCCAAAGCGGATGCTTGCTGAATCGCCGGACCGGCCGCAGAGCAGCGGTGACTCGGGGCGCGGATTCCCTGCGCACCGGCCCGGCGGTGGTGATCAGCTCACCGCACTTCCCGTGCGTACGGTGCGATGGTGACCCGGTCGATCAGCGGCGCGTAGCGGGAGCGGAGCAGGATGCCGGGGAAGGTGTCCGAGGCGTAGGTGGTGCCGTCGAAGTTCGGCAGTTCCTCGGAGCGGAAAGCGATCGTGTTCTGTCCCTTTTCGAGGTGGACGGGGACGGTCAGTTCCCAGAAGTTGTTCCGGTGGAAGGTGTGCGGAAAGCTGACACGCTGCACCGTGCCGCCGTTGACGGTGACGTCGGCGTGGCGGGCGAGCGGGTCGGGGTTGTAGTGGGTGGCCTGCGACTGCTCGGGGTTGGAGTAGCGGACGCGCAGCGCGTACAGGCCGGCCACGTCCGCCTCGACCGTGAACGTCGCCGTGTTCCCGTTGCCCGGATCGCCCCCGATCCCGGTGATCGCCGTGCCGTCGGTCGCCAGCGACAGCGGGGTCAGCATGGCCGAACCCCTGAGCTTGGCCTCATGCGCCTCGTACGTACGTGCCATCAGTGTTCCGTCGGTGAGTCCGACCGTGAGCCGGTCGACGAACGTGGCGGACGGACCGCCGGTCACCGTCACCTTGTTGATGCCGCCCGAGAGCGAGACGGCCACCTCGTCCGTGTCCTTGGACAGGCGCAGGACATCGTGCCCGTTGACGGAGAGCCGGGCGTCCGCGCCGCCGAGCGTGTCGACCTTGAGAGTGGCCTCTCGGTCGGCGGGCGAGTAGACCCAGAACGTGGCCATCTGGTTCTTGGCGACCCGGACCGCGCCCGAGCCGGTGGCAGGGGTCCCGGTGTGCTCCGGAAGATCGTAGACGGGACGCGCTCCGCCGCTCGTCCAGGCCAGTTCGCCCTCGTAGACCTCGGCGGCCGCCGACGCGCTCGGCAGGGACAAGGTGAGCCGGTCGACGATGGCGTCCCCCTTGGTCGCGCGCTTGCCGTCGAGGCTCTTCGCGGCGAGTGTGAGGGTGTGTCTGCCCTTGGTGAGGCGGACCTTTGTGTCGGTGTGGTCCCAGACCACCCACTTGTAGCCGAGCGGTAGGAACAGCTGCTGTTCGCTGCCCGCCGTGCCGTCCACCCGCAGGAAGACGTTGGTGGGGCCCTGTTCCCTCACCTTGTCGTAGGTGTTCAGGGAGTTGGCGAAGACGCTCAGGTCGTAGGTGCCGTCCTCGGGCACGTCCACGCCGAAGTCCAGCGTGACATCCGAGCCGGTGCGCAGCCCGCCGACGTCGTAGCCGCCGGAGGTGTAGAACTTCGACACATCGGCGGTCGAGCCCTCCGGGCCGTTCTTTGAGTAGCCGGACCCGGTGTGGGCGGCGTCCTCCGCCTCGTAGGATCCCTGCCAGCGCACGGGCGGTGACTGAGTGCCCTTCGCCGTGCCGGCCGGGCTGAGGACGATCTCGTACGCCGAGGACTCCTTCAGCCTCGGCAGCGCGCCGTCGCCGAAGTCGACGACGACCGTGCCGTCGTCACCGACCTTCAGGTTCGTCTCGGTGAGCAGCTTCGGGCCGGAGTTGTCGCCTACCTGGCCGCTCCACTCGATCTCCCGCACCCAGGCGTGCACGCGAGGCCCGAAGACCGTCTTGGGGACGCCCGCGAAGGTGATGTGGCCCTTGCCGTCGGACCCGCCGAAGAGCAGCCGGGCCTGTTTCTTCTGCTCGTCGAGCGTGGCCACGCCCTGCATGGTGTAGTTCTGTCCGGGGAACGGCGGGTTCACCTTCACCGTGTGCCCGCTCATCGAGGCGTACGAGTGCAGCAGCCACCACTGGCCGTTGCCGCGGTTGGACTGCACAGCGGAGTCGGACAGGTTGCCGTCGATGTTCCAGTACGCGATGTCGGCGTCCACCTTGGACTCCTCGATCGCCGACACCCACTGGATCATCTGTCCGGGCACCGAAGTGTGGTAGTTGAAGGCGTACTCGTTGATGTTGACCGGGAGCTGGGTGCCTTCCTTGTCGGTGCCCTTGAACAGCTCCTGCTCCCAGGCCCGGTACGTGGCGACGCTCTGGCGCACCGCCTCCGGGTGGCTCAGCTCGTGCCAGGTGACGACGTCCGGGAGGGTGCCGGCGGCGAGGGCGTGGCTGAGGAAGCCCTTCACCTGGTCGAACAGAACACTGGTGTTGGGGCCGGCTATGCGGGCACGGGGCATCCTGCCTCTGATGAGTTCGTAGACCTCGTCCCAGGCGGCGAAGTAGTCCCTGGGGTCGGTGAGCCAGCTGACCTTGTCGTAGCACCACTCGCCGGTGCCGAACATGTTGCCCTCGGGCTCGTTGAACGGCACGAAGACGATGTGGTCCTGGTACTGCTTCGGCAGCTGCAGGACCTGGTCGACCTGCTTCGCGATCTTCTCCTCGTAGAGTCTGAGCTTCTCCGCTGGGGTGTCGCCGGGCCACTCGTACGGGAAGCCGCGGTGGACGTCGGTCATGTAGACGTACACGTCACCGTGGGTGGAGTCGGCGAGCGGTTTGACCACGTCCAGCGCGTCGGCGCCGGGGTGCTGCGGGCCGTCCTGCGCCTTGGTGGAGACCGTGCGCAGGCCCATGCCCTCGATGAGGTTGTTGGTGGGGACGTCCGGCCCGTACACGCCGTAGAGGGTGCCGGAGGCGCCGCCGTGGAAGGCGCCGGTGTCCGAGCCGAGATCCACCTCCAGCTGTCCCTCGCGGACGACGGTGACCGACGCCTCCACCGCGCGCCCGGCCGCCGTGCCGGCCACCGTGAAGGTCCCCGGCCGGGCGTACTTCTCGGACGGTACGGCGTCCCAGGCGACCGGCGTGTCGCGGTCGTACCCGTCGGAGAAGGAGGAGCGGACGGCGGCCGGGAGGGACGGGGCGGTCCCCGTCGTCGTACGCACGTCGAACGACGTCTGCGAGAGCTGTCGGAGGCTGAGCACGTGCTCGACCGTACCGGCCACCTGGTCGGGGGTGAGCGCGGTGTGCCATACGGTGAAGTCGTCGATCGCGCCCTTGAACAGCGGGTCCGGGTAGAGGGACTTGCCGATGTAACCGGCGGCTGTGGCGGAGCTGTCCAGTAGGTCCTTGGCCCTGACGCCGGTCGCGGCGGAGGACACTGCGACCCCGTCGAGGTAGGTGGTGACGCGCCGGGCGGAGCTGTCGAGCGTGACGGTGATGGTTCGCCACTGGTTCGCGGGAAGCGCGGCGTAGCCGCTCACCTGGGCCTCGGCGCCGCCACCGCCGGTGGTGACGGCGGTGCGCAGCACGCCACCGCTATCGGAGGGGGTGGTGAAAAGGTACTTCGTGGTGTTGGTGCCCAGGTCGAAGATCCGTTGCCAGGGCGAGGCGTCACCGCTCCATTTCACGCGGGCGGAGACCGTCAGGTCCGCCGCGTCCCCGAGCACTTCGCGGGGCAGACGGACGTACGCACCATCCGAGTCGGGCGCCCCGCCGGGCAAGGCCAGAGCCTTCCCGCCGTCCGCGCCCACGATGGACTGGGCGGTGGAGCCGTTCACCAGGCTCGCCGTGAGCCCGTTGCCGGAACTGTCGGCGATCTTTGCAGTGGCCAGGTCGTCGTGGTCGAAGGTGTAGTGGGCGGCCGGCTGGGGCGGGTCCGCCGCCTGGGCGGGGGCGGCCGGCGCGACCAGCAGGCCCGCGCCCGGAGCGACGGCCACGGCGGCCGGCCCCCGGCGTCGCCGGGCGGGTCTGTCAGCGAATGGCATGGACGGGGTCCTCCGATTCCTCACATACGTGGATCCCGATGGCGGCGTGTGCGTCGAACCGGTTCGGTGGTGCGGCGAGCGATACGGGCAAATCTTCTGGACGGCGGGGTTCGTGCCCCTGCGCTCCGGGGGAGGCGCGGCGTGCGGCCATGGCTGTCGCAAGGCTTGCTCATCGAACCGGTTCGGGAAACTAGCACCGGCGAGGCTGACCAGCAATCCCTCCAACACAAGGTTCTCCTCGGAGCGATACGGGTCGGAAAGGTCGATCCAGGAGTGTTGACAGGAGTTCGAGGAGTTCCTACCTTCACTTCACGTGAACCGGTTCGACGACCGGCTCTCGCTCCTGATCCGTTCCACGCCCTCACGACCGGTGAGCGGCTCCCTCTTCGTAGAGTCGAACCGGTTCGAAAAAGGAGTCGTCGTGAATATCGGTGAGATCGCGCGGCGGGCCGGTGTGTCACGGAGCACCGTTTCCTACGCGCTGAGCGGCAAGCGCCCGGTCTCGGACGACACCCGCCGGAAGGTCCAGCAGGTCATCGACGAGCTGGGCTACCGCCCGAACGCCAGCGCACGCGCCCTGGCCAACGGCCGGACCAGCACGATCGGCCTGGTGTTCCCTCCGGCCGGCAACCACTACACCGGGATGCAGCTGGACTTCATCGGCAGTGTGGTGGAGGCCGCGGCGGCCCACGACTACGACGTGCTGCTGTCACCGAGCGGTGTGGACAGTGACCGCTCGTTCCAGCGGTTGCTGGGGGAGCGGAGGGTCGACGGGGCGATCCTGATGGAGATCAGACTGGAGGACGACCGGGTCGAGCACCTGGCGGCCCTGGACTTCCCCTCCGTCGCCATCGGCCGCACCGCCCATCCGGAGGGCGGCTGGTGGGTGGGCCTGGATCACACCACGCTGGCGGCGGCCTGCGTGCACCACCTGGCGGACCTCGGCCACCGCAGGGTCGCCTTCGTCAACCGTCCCGAGCAACTGTTGCGGGCCGGGTACGAGTCCGCGCACCGTGGCCTGGACGGCTTCACCAAGGCCGCGGCCGAACGCGGGCTGACCGTGCGGACGTACTGTTGCGGGGACGACGCGGCATCGGGCCAGGCCTGCCTGGAACAGATCCTGCACGACGACCCGGCCACCACGGCCCTGGTCACGCTGAACGAGGCCGCGCTCGGCGGCCTCTACCGCGGGCTCGCCCAGGCGGGCCGCCATGTGCCGCGCGACTTCTCCGTCACCGGGGTCGTCGCCGGCCGGTGGGCGGAGACGGTGACCCCGCAGCTCACCGCAGCCGACGTGCCGGCGGAGGAGATGGGCCGGCGCGCCGTCGACCTGCTGGTGGAGCGCCTCGACCACCCCGACGTACCGCCCCGGAACCATCTCCTCGTGCCGCCGATCTCCCTGCGTGCCAGCACCGGGCCCGCTACGGCGTCCTGACCCCATTCCACGGGTAACCCCCGTGCACCTACTCCACCGCCGATCGACCGACAGCTCATCGGTGCTGTTCGGCGTGCCCGTTCCTCCTCATCACCCCGCGCCCTCGGCACCCGCATGCCCAGACCGAAGGAACCCTCGCGATGAACAGCTTCTCCAGACAGTGTCGTCTGACCGCCGCGTCCCTGGCCGTCATGACCGTGGCCGCCGGTGCCGCCGCCTGCTCCTCCGGCTCCGGCGGCACCAGCACCAAGGGTCCCGGCAGCGGCACGTACGCCGTCTGGGACCCGTACCCGCAGTTCGACAAGACCTCGGCCTGGGCGAAGCTGCTGGACCAGTGCGGCACCAAGGCCGGAGTGAAGATCAAGCGGACTGCCTTCGACACCAGCGACCTGGGCAACAAGACCCTCCTGGCGGCGCAGCAGGGCAACTCGCCGGACGTCCTCATCGTCGACAACCCGGTGGTGTCCACGCTGGCTGAGGCCGGCGTGCTCACCACGACGGACGACACCAAGCTGGTCACTTCGAAGGTGGACCCCAATCTGCTCGCGGCCGGCCAGTCGGGCGGCAAGACGTACGGCACCCCGATCGGCGCCAACACCCTCGCCCTCTACTACAACAAGAAGGTGCTGAAGCAGGCAGGCGTCGACATCGCCTCGGTCAAGGACTGGAACTCGCTGACGGCCGCGCTGGCGAAGGTCAAGCAGGCGGGCAAGAAGGGCATCACGTTCTCGGCGATCGGCACGGAGGAAGGCAGCTTCCAGTTCCTGCCCTGGTTCTGGGGTTCGGGCGCCAAGCTGACCGCACTCGACTCCTCCCAGGGCGTGTCCGCGCTGACCCTGTGGAAGGACTGGCTGAAGAACGGCTACGCGCCCAACTCGGTGCTCGACAACACCCAGACCACCAGCTGGCAGGAGTTCGCCAGCGGCGACTACGCGTTCGCCGAGAACGGCACCTGGCAGCTCGCAGGCGCCAAGAAGGCCGGCTTCGATTACGGGGTGCTGCCCATCCCGGCCGCCACGGGCGGCAACACCGCAGCCCCGACCGGTGGCGAGTTCGTGACCGTCCCGGTCCAGCAGGACACCGGCCGCTACGCCACCTCCGAGAAGCTGGTGACCTGCCTGACCAGTGCCGACAGCCTCTACGACACCGACACCACCCTGTCCTACGTGGCCCCCACCAGCGAGGTCCAGGACAAGCAGGTGGCCGCGAACGCCGACCTGAAGCCGTGGGTCGACGCGGTCAAGGCGGCCAAGGGCCGCACCAGCGACGGCCTGGGCACCACGTATCCCAAGATCTCCGAGCAGATGTGGAAGGCCGTTCAGTCCGCCCTCAGCGGGTCCAAGTCCCCCAAGGACGCGCTGTCCGCGGCCCAGTCCGCTGCCAAGTAACCCGATCACAAGGGTCCTTGATGAACCAGACGACACAGCTGTCGGACCACCGGTCCGAGCACGTCCGGAACGGGGCGGCCGCCGCCCCGCCCCCGGCCCCCGCCACGAAACGCCTTCGGCCCACCTCCACCCAGTGGGCCGCCTGGGGATTCCTCGCCCCGGTGACCGTCTATCTCGCCCTCTTCTACGCCTACCCGCTCTACCGCAACCTCGACCTGAGCCTGCGCGACTACACCGTCCGGTCCTTCGTCCAGGGCGACGCCCCGTTCACCGGCCTGGCGAACTACCGCAAGGTCTTCGCCGACCCGACCTTCGCCCCGGCCCTGGTCCACACCGCGCTGTTCACCACCGTGTGCCTGGCGTTCCAGTACGCCATCGGGCTCGGACTCGCGGTGTTCTTCAACCAGAACTTCCGGCTCTCCGCCACCCTGCGAGCCCTGTTCCTGGTGCCCTGGCTGCTGCCGCTGATCGTCTCGGCCTCCACCTGGTCGTGGATGCTCAACAGCGAGTCGGGTGTCGTCAACGCCGCCCTGCACGCCATCGGTATCGGGCCGGTCGACTGGTTGACCTCGCCGTCCTGGTCGCTGGCCTCGGTGATCATCGCCAACGTCTGGATCGGTGTCCCGTTCAACCTGGTGGTCCTTTACAGCGGCCTGCAATCGATCCCCGCGAGCCTGTACGAGGCCGCCGCCATCGACGGGGCGAACGCCTGGCAGCGCTTCTTGCGGGTCACCTTCCCGCTGCTGCGCCCGGTGTCCGCGATCACGCTGCTGCTCGGTCTGATCTACACGCTCAAGGTCTTCGACATCATCTGGATCATGACCAAGGGCGGTCCGGCGGACTCGTCCACCACCTTCGCCACCTGGTCCTACCAGCTCGGCTTCGGCAACCTCCTGCCCGCCTTCGGCCCCGGCGCGGCCGTCGGCAACCTGCTCGTGGTCGTCGCCCTGGTCTTCGGCCTGGTCTACGTCCGGACCCAGAGAAGGCAGGCGCTGTCATGAGCCGAAGCCGCAAGCGTAACTGGGTGAAGACCACGATCGGCGTCGCGCTGACCGGGATCATGCTCTTCCCGGTCTACTGGATGCTCAACGTCTCTCTCACCCGTGACCAGGACATGCGCAAGAGCCCGCCGGACCTGCTGCCGCTGCACGGCACCCTGGCCGGCTACCGCACCGTGCTCGACGAGCAGTTGCCCTACCTCGGCACCAGCCTCGTCATCGGCCTGGGCACCGTCGTCCTGACCGTCGCCCTGTCCGCTCCCGCCGGCTACGCCCTCGCCAAGCTGCGCCCGCGCGGCGCCGGCATCGTCAACTTCGTCCTGCTGGCCGCCCAGATGATCCCGGGCATCATCATGGCGATGGGCTTCTACGCCATCTACCTCCAGCTCGGTCTGCTCCAGTCCGTCCCCGGCCTGATCGTCGCCGACTCGACCCTGGCCGTCCCGTTCGGCGTCCTCATCTTCACCGCGTTCATGTCCGGCATCCCCGGTGAACTGCTCCAGGCCGCCACGACCGACGGCGCCGGGCCGCTGCGCACCTTCTGGTCCGTCGTCCTGCCGATCAGCCGCAACGCCGTCGTCACGGTGTCCCTGTTCGCGTTCCTGTGGTCCTGGTCCGACTTCGTCTTCGCCAGCACCCTCGGGGGCGGCGGCGCCCACGAGCCGATCACACTCGGCATCTACCACTACATCGGCAACAACAACCAGCAGTGGAACGCCATCATGGCCACCGCCGTCGTGGCCTCCCTGCCCGCCGCGGTCATCCTCGTCCTCGCCCAGCGCTACGTCGCCGCCGGCGTGACCGCCGGTGCCGTCAAGGACTGACAGCCCTCCCGCTCCCGCACGACGGCTGACCCGACTGCGCGTCGGCCGACCTTCGCCCCTGCCCCAGAAACGAGTCCCACCGTATGACCGCCGTCCGAACCGGCCCGGCCTTCTCCGTCCACGACATCCCGTTCAGCACCTACGGATCCTGGTTCGACATCTCGCCCGTCGTCGCGGAGAAGACCTACGCCGAAGATCTCCACCTCGTCTCGCACCAGAACGGCATGCACGCCGTCCTGCGCCTGGTCCCCCTGGACCCGGCCGCGGGGGAGCGTGTCGAGACCCGCGTCGAGGCGACACCGGGCCTGCTCAGCTGGGCCGGCGCGAGCGGGCGCGTCGACCTCGCCTACGAGTCACCGGACACCGTACGACTGCGGGGGAACGGCCTGGGCTTCGGCGTCTTCGCCGTCGCACAGACCCTGACCCCGTTCAGCGGAACGTACTTCTTCCACGACCCGGCGGCGGACGCGCACATCTTCACGTCATACGAGACCGGACGCCGCTATCGCGTCACCGTGCTGTCCGGCACCCTCGCCGTGGCGGCCGGTGCCCAGGCCCTGGGCAGCGCCGACCGCGGTGTCGCCGTGACCGCGGAGGCGAACGGCACCTGGGAGATCGCGGTCGAGGAACTCGACACAGCCCGCCCGCCGTACACGTCCTCGGTGACCTTCGACGACATCATGAAGTCCGCAGAGGGGGCCTTCAGGGACTTCGTCGACGCGGTGGCCCCCTGGCGCTCGTCCGCCACCCCGGCAGCCGAACTCGCCGCGTACGTCGTCTGGTCGGCGACCGTGGCGCCGACGGGCCTGGTCACCCGGCCCGCCGTGCTGATGTCCAAGCACTGGATGGACAAGGTATGGAGCTGGGACCACTGCTTCAACGCCCTTGCGCTGGCCTCCGGTTCACCGCGACTGGCCCTGGACCAGTTCCACCTGCCCTTCGACCACCAGGACGCCGCCGGGGCCCTGCCGGACTCGGTCACTCACTCGGAGGTCCTCCACAACTTCGTGAAGCCGCCCATCCACGGCTGGGCCTTCGGCCACCTTCGTCGTCGGCTTCCGACGACGCTCAGCCAGGCGGAACTGGCCGAGGTGTACGACCGGTTGACGCGCTGGACCGGCTTCTGGCTCACCGCGCGGCGCGCCCCAGGAGCCGAACTCGCCTACTACCAGCACGGCAACGACAGCGGCTGGGACAACGCCACCACCTTCGACCCCGAGCGGGTGGTCGTCACCGCCGACCTGGCCGCCTTCCTCATCCTCCAGCTGCACGAACTCGCCGCCCTGGCCGCCGAGTTGAACAGGCCGGACGAAGCGGATCGGTGGACGCGCACGGCCGAGGAGACACAGACGGCCCTGCTCGACCAGCTCTGGACCGGCGACCGGTTCGTCGCCCGCGGGGCCGAAACCGGGGACACCTGGAGCAGCGCCAGCCTCCTGGACCTGATGCCCATCGTGCTGGGCGAACACCTGCCCGGCGAGATCAGCAGCGCGCTGGCCGACCGCATCAAGGCCCACCTGACGCCGTACGGCCTGGCCACCGAACCGCCCACCTCCCCGCACTACCTCGCCGACGGCTACTGGCGCGGCCCCATCTGGGCCCCGGCCACCGTCCTCGTCGAGGACGGCCTGCGCCGCGCCGGCCACCACCGGTTGGCCGACGACATCAGCGCCCGCTTCCGCGCCCTGTGCGAGACGCACGGCTTCGCCGAGAACTTCGACGCCCTCACCGGGACGGGCCTGCGCGACCGCGCCTACACCTGGACCGCCAGCAGCTACCTCCTCCTCGCGCAAGCGCACGCACACCGAGACGGCCACTGACCGACTGCCTCCCCACAGCCCCGGGGCCACTCGGGTCCCGGTTCATTCCCCTCTCCCCAGGAGCCGCACAATGAAGTCGCCCATTCCCAGAACCGTCCTCCGGACCAGACGCCGAGCCCTCTCGTCCGTCGCCCTGCTCATGGCCGCCGTCGCCTCGACCCTGGTTCCCGCCGCACCCTCCCAAGCCGCGGACACCAGCGTCACCGTCGACTTCGCCACCGCCGGCGGCGCCCCGACGTACCACGCCTCCGGAATGATCTACGGCATGACGCCGGACGGCTCGCTGCCGCAGGACCACTTCTTCAAGGACATCAAGTGGCACTTCATGCGGGCCGGCGGCGCGCAGCTCAACAGCGGCGGCTACGCCACCAGCCTCGCCGACTACCAGACCCGCTGGAACGCGACCTTAGCGCAGTACAAACGGACCGTCGCGCTCGGCGGCACGTTCGTGCTGCTCCCGCACGACCTGTGGGGCGCGGACGGCACCACCAACCAGGGCTGGCCGGGCGACAACGGTGACTGGACACAGTTCGACAACTTCGTCACCCAGCTCATCAACGACGTCAAAGCCAACAACATGACCGTCGAGTGGGACCTGTGGAACGAGCCCGACGGGGCCGGCTTCTGGAAGCCCTCGCAGGCGCAGTACCTGCAGATGTGGTCGCGCTTCTACGCCCGGGTCCGGACAGCCTTCCCGGGCCAGCTCATCGTCGGACCGAGCACGGCCTCCCAGCCGAACTCCTCCAACACCTGGTGGACCGCCTACCTGAACTACGTCAAGGCCAACAACGTCGCCCCCGACATCTACAGCTGGCACGATGAGCCGGGCGACCCCGCCACCGACGTCGGCCGCGTCAACTCCGTCCTGTCAGCGGCCGGGTTGCCCCGCACCCGCCCCTACCAGATCAACGAGTACGCCACCCCGTCCATGCAGTCCCCGGGTGGCGGCGCCTGGTTCGTCGGCCGCCTGGAGCGCGCCGGCGCCGACGGTCTGCGCGGCAACTGGGCCTCCGGCACGGGCCTGCACGACGACGAGGCGAACCTGCTCACCAAGAACGGCACCGGCCAGTACCTGCCGCTCGGCGAGTGGTTCCTGTACCGCTACTACGGCTCGCAGACCGGCAACATCGTCAACCTCGTCCCCGGCACCAACACCGACGGCCTCGCCACCAAGGACAACACCGCCGAGAACGCCAAGATCCTGCTCGGCAGCAACGGCAACACCGGTACGGTCACCGTCAACCTCACCGGCCTCAACACCACGTCGGTCGTGGAGAACAACCAGGTCCGTGCGGTCGTCCAGCGTGTCCCGTACGACAACGGCGCGGCGGTCGCCGGACCGGAGACGGTCTCCGACACCACCCTGAGTGTCAGCAACGACGCAGCGTCGGTGAGCATCCCCTGGGCGAACGCCAAGGACGGCTACACCGTCACCCTGCTCCCGCCGTCGAACACGACGATCTCGACCGTCGCGGTCAGCGAGAACAGCAGCCAGTGCCTGGACGACACCAACCTGAGCACCGCCAACGGCACGCAGTACCAGCAGTACTACTGCGAGGGCGGTTACCAGCAGATGCTCGACCTCAAGCCGGTGAGCGGCAGGACGAACACGTACACCGTGGTGAACGAGCTCAGCGGCGAGTGCCTCGACGTCTCCGGGGCGTCCACCGCCGACGGCGCCGCCGTCATCCAGTACACCTGCAACGGCGGCACCAACCAGCAGTTCACCCTCGACCCCGTCACCGCGCTCGGCAACGGCAAGGACTACCAACTGGTCGCCGTCCACAGCGGCAAGTGCGTCGACGTCAGCAAGGTGTCCACCACGGCCGGCGCGCTGATCCACCAGTGGACCTGCGACCCGGCGAACGTGCTGAGCACCAAGAAGAACCAGGTCTGGCGCCTCTCCGGCAAGGGCTGACGCCCGGTACCTTGCCAGAGCTGTCACGGCTCAAGATCCGACCCGGAGTTGAGAACGCCCGCGTGCAGCGGAAGGCCCCGCCCACCCGCCAAGGGGGAGACGGACGGGCGGGGCCGGCCGTGAAGCCCGACCAGTGGCTGCCCTGGCCCTCCGGTGCCACGCGCACGGTGGCCGCTTCCATGGCCGGTGTCCCGGCGGCGACGCCGGCGGCCGAGGTGCTCCTCGACGGCATCCCAGAGCGGGTCAGGACCACCTTGTCGAACGATGCAGCGGCCGCCCCGGCGCCGGGGCGTGGCCGGCGAGGTCGCGGTCCCGGAGCAGTACTTCAGCTGCATCCCGGTCGAGCGCGGCGAGTTCGTCGCCGCGCCGTCGACGTGATCAGCGCGGCGAGTCGAGGCCGTCGACGACGTGCCGCAGATCGGCCTCCCCGGCCGGCATGTCGAAGCAGCGCCGTCCGCGCCCACGCGCCCGACGACGCCGACATCGTGCTGCTCCACGTCACCCCGGCCGAGGTCCCGGGCGCGGCGCACGGTGCCTTCGCCGGTCTGCTCGGCCGCGGCCATGGCGAACGCGACCCCGGCACGCAGGTGGAGCACCTGGCCGCCGCCTCCGCCGAGACGTTCCTGGCCGAGGCCGCGCAGCGTCTGGACCGTCCGATAGCGGCAGGCACCCGGCACCGGACTGACTGCTGTCGGTCTCCTGCCCCGCTGTCTCATTCCGGAGCGAGCCGGCCCTCTGCCGACATGGCTTGGTAGGGGCTGGGAGCTCCTCACTCCTCCTGGTGGCGGGGCTTCGCCGGAGCACCCCGTCGACGTCCCACTGAGCCGGTGCCGAGTGACTCCGAGGAGTGCAGGTGTTCCCTCAACCACTGCTCCGTGTTGTTGACATGCAGGAGGGCGGCGGCCTGGCTCAGGAAGGCGTCGCGGGTCGAGAGGGCCGAGAAGATCGACTCGTGTTCGGCGAGCGTGCGGCCCGCGGCCTGATCGTCGACCAGGCCGCGCCAGATCCGGGCACGCAGCGTACGGCCCGAAATGCCTTCCAGGAGCGTGAGCAGCGAGTTGTTGCCCGTCGCGGAGATCACGGCCCGGTGGAAGGCCACGTCGTGGGCGTTGAGCTGCTCGACGTCGTCGCGGGCCCCGCGCATGGCGTCCAGATGGCGCTTGACCTCGGCGAGCTGCTCGTCGGAGATCCGGGTGGCGGCCAGCGCGGTCGCCGCCGGCTCCAGCAACCTGCGGACCTCCATCAAGTCCAGCAGCGCGGCCGAGTCGTTCTGGAGGAGTTCCACGGCTCCGCCGAGGCCTTCGAACAGCAGACTGGGCTCCAGACTGGTCACGTACGTGCCGTCACCTCGCCGGACCTCCAGCACGCGTGCGACGGCCAGCGCCTTGACGGCCTCGCGGGCGAGATTGCGGGACAGACCCAGCTGGGCGGCGAGGTCCGCCTCCGGTGGCAGTTTCGAACCCGGAGGCAGCGCGCCGCTGCGGATCAGCTCACGGATGTGCTCGATGGCCTTGTCGGTCAAAGACACCGCGCACTCCTCCCGCGACCGGCCCGCGCCGGTACGTCCATCAGGCCCGAGCGCGAAGATCGACTCACAGACCGCCGGGAACGGGCCGATGGTGAAGCTGCGCGTCTCGTTCGACCCGTTCGTGGTTTCGCATGCTCAGGGTGACGTCGATGATACTGGGACGCGTGCCGGGGGAGGCCATGGCCGCGGCGGGCCGGCTCGTCCCGTGTTCCCTCGGCGGCCTGTCGTGGGGCGAGCAGCCTGGAGTTCTGGAGGCCGTCACGGACAGGCGAGGCGCCCGGAGCCGATCAGCGGCCGCGAACCCGTCGAGGACGTGGAACACGTGGGTCGCCGTACCGGTGGCCGATGGCGTGCGTGTGCATCTGCCGTCCGTCCGCGTCCGGGGCGCGGACAAGAGCCTGGTAGTCCCGGTCGCTGACGTACAGGTCGTCGCGGTGGTCGGTCGGCTTGCCCCGGGCGCCCGGGCAGGGCGTCAGCAGGGCGGCGGTCCGGGCCGGGAACTCCATCACGCCGTCGAGGAACGCCTTGGCCGTCGTCAGTCGCAGCGTGGCCGGTCCGGCGTAACCTCTGCGCACGTCGTGCAGGTACTCGGCTGCCGCCTGGGGCTTCTTGGCGAGGTCGGCATAGGTCTTGACGCTGTCCTCGCTGCCGGCGGCGTCGAGGAAGGACGTGATGCCGTTGGCCGGGAGCGTGTGGGCCATCCTGGCGTGGGCGACGTCGACCTGGTCGGCACTCGGCGGAGGAACCACCGCGGAGACGAGCCCTTGGGCGTTGTCGTTGAGCAGACAGGTCGGGTTCCCCGCGCTGTCGCGGACGATGTGCCCGCCTGCCGGGTCGGCGGTGCCGCGGTCGACTCCCGCGAGCGCGAGTGCCCGGCTGTTGACGAGGCTGTTGTGGAAGTCCGAACCCCTGCAGGTAGACCGGGCGCCTGGTGTTCAGCGAGTCGAGCAGCGTCTTGTCTGCGACGGTGCCCGCGGGCTGCAGGCCCACCGGGTCCGGTCGGTGACGTGGAGCCAGCCGTCCGGTTCCTGAGGCGCCGTGGCGTCCAGCATGCTCCTGGAGCATGGCCCGGAACTGCGGAACTGTCATGTCCTGATTGCGCAGAGACGGGTTCAGGGACCGCATGGCCGCAGCGAGCGGGTGCATGTGCCCGTCCTGGAGGCCCGGCATGACCGTACCTCTGTGAGCGTCGATGACGACGGTACGGCGGCCGATGCGACGGCGTATCTCCGCGTCGGACCCGACCGCGAGGATCCTTCCGTCGCTGCCGACGGCCATCGCCTGGGCCGGTGCGCCTCCGTGGGCTTCGGTGGACACCGGCCCGTTCAGCACTACGGTGGCCACCCGCGCCGGGGAGCGGCCGGTCGCGGGAGCGCGGCATACCGATGATCAGCGAAGGCCGGCCGCCCCAGCCGCGCCGGTGCGACGCATGGGTGGACGCCGACCACGAATCGGGCCTGCGCCTTCTGCTCGACCACCTCGCGCAGTCCGGCGCCCGGCGGATCGGGCTCTCCCTGCCTCTTCACGACGATGCGTACCCGCCCCTGACCGCACACGCCTACCGGTCCTGGTGCGACGAACACCGCATGCCCGCCCTCGTGGAGGAGCACGCCTCGCTGCCCGACTACTTCACGTCTGAACAGAACGCGGTCAGCCGACTCCTCGATCGCGATCCGACACCGGACGCCGTCATCGGCGTCTACTCCGACTCCGGTCACAACATCCTCGCCGCCGCGCGCCAGCACGGTCTTCGGGTGCCGAGGGATCTGCTGGTGGCGTGCGTCACCGGGGATCCGGACTACGCGGGCACAGCTCCGCCCGTCACCACTGTCAGCCTCCGTCCGGACCAGGTGGGCACCGAAGCGGTCGATCTGCTGGTCGCTCTGATCAACGCCCGCAGCGGTGTGGAGCGGCGTCGGCTCGTGCAACCGGTGCTGCTCCCTCGCCGTTCCACGCGCTGCGGGGTGCGACGGAGGAACGGCACACCGTGACCGCGGTAGGGCTACGGAGGCGCTGGTTCCGCCCCTCTTCGTCGAGGGGGGGCCGGCCGGGGACAGCCGGTCGCGCATGTGCGGAGGGGAGGACCCGCCTGGCGGACCGCAAGATGCCAGGGCGGTCCTCTACCGCCATGTACCGCTCGCCGCAGTGCTCACGGACTTCCACATCGAGATCCAGGACGAGAGCAGGGAAGCGCGTACTGAGCGCAGGCGCTCCGCCGAGCCGCCACGGGGACAGGTCAGGTCGTAGCCGAGCAGGAATCCAGCGGTCTTTGCGCGCGGTGTCCACCGCGCCGAGCAGTGCATGCCGCCAGGCACCGGGACTCGTCATGCATACCCCAACCGCCCTGCGATCTTGTGATCAAGACCTTAATCACTCAGCGTACCCAGCGACGGCGCCGGTACTGCCGCTGGACAAGGAGTGATCAGATGCCAGATGTCCTCGACGGAACCTCTGAAGGGCCTGTGGGCGGCCGGCTGCACCCATGGACGGTCCGGGCCGCGGGTGCCGGGCACGAGTCACATGAACAAGAGGGGAAGCGGTGGAGGCGACAGTTTCACGGGTGCGGCAAGGCATCATACCTCCGGTCGTTGCGGCGCGTTGGGCGCTGTGGACGTTCGTCATCACCAACCTGGTGACCGTCGAGGCCTTGTTCTTCACCGCTGGGTCCGGCGCGAACGGGGTGCTCACGGGCGCCAAGTTCTTCGGCCTGCACGCCGCTGTGCTGATGCTGTTCCAACTGCTGCTGGTGGCCCGGCTGCCGTGGCTCGACCGCCGTATCGGCATGGACCGGTTGACTGTGTGGCACCGGTGGGTCGGCTTCACCCTGCTGTGGACCATCCTCACCCACGCCGTGCTGGTGGTGCTGGGCTACGCGAGTCTCGCTGGCGCGTCGATGACGAAGACGTTCCTCGCGCTGGCCGGTGTCCCGGCCTCCCTGCTCGGGATGTGCGCCGCGGCGATCGTCGTCGTGGTCGCCGCGGTTTCCGCCCGGTACGTGAGGGGGCGGCTGCGGTACGAGGTCTGGCACGGCCTGCACCTGCTGTTGTACCTGGCGTTGGGACTGGCGTTCGTCCACCAGTTGCAGGAGACCACGACCTTCAGCTACTCCGCGCCCGCGAAGGTCTACTGGTGGGCTCTGTGGCTTTGCGCGTTCGGTGCCCTGGTGACGGGCCGGATCGTCATGCCTCTGTGGCGCAACATCGCCGCGGGCGCAGAGCTCCTCGGCATCAACGCTCGGGACCTGACGACGCTGGACGTGGATCGCAAGGTGTTCGCCGACCTCGTGACGGCCATCCCGGAAGGCACGGTCAAGGTCGCGGAATCGGGAGTGACGGGCCCCAAGGATGTTGCGGAGTACCGCGGTTGGGGAGCTGACGCGGTGCTGGTCGGCGAGGCACTGGTGCGCTCGGGAGACCCGCGCAGCGCCGTGCGCGAGTTCATCGAGGCGGCCGGGGCGTAACGGCGACTTACTCGGCCGGTGGCACGCCTGGACATGACGAGCCGAGCCACCGGACCGATTCGGCTCCGGCTGCTGTGGAGGCCGGGGCCGTCTTCAGCCGGTTCGACGGGGGTCGGCCGGCCACGGAGAACCTGCGGAGACGCAGCGTCGGTCGAAGACCTGCCGTTCCAGCGAGTTGGTCGACCAGGTCTTCTCGCAGTGTGCGCCGGCGGAACGTCGACGAACGCGGTGATGTGTGTTGCCGCATCCAGCAGCATCGTCATGACCTGTGGAATCCGCCGTTCGAGCATGTCGGCGACCACACATTTCACGAAAACCCGCGACGAAGAACGCCCCGAGCCGGTGATCCATGCCGCCACCACCATCTCCGCCGTCCAGGATCCAGCGGGCACAACGGGTGCGCGGCATCACCCTGCTCGGCCCCGTCGCCGCCGACCACAGCAGCCAGGCCAAGGCGGGTTACGGCCTCGGCAAGGCGGCCTTCACCAGCGACTGGGACAACCAGCAGGCGATCTGCCCACACGGGGAGTGGCACCAACGCAGCAGAGTTCGCCATGTGGGCGTGCCCGGAGGACGAACGTGCAAGGCGCGGGGAAGCCCACACTGCGACTGCGGCCCCGGGCTGCTGATCAGACCAGCAGTGCGCGACGAGCTGCTGGCCGCCGTCGATGTCGTTGGTGGCGCCGGTGAGGGCTCCGTTGGCCATGATGCGCAGTGCCAGGGCGGCGACATCCGCAGGGCCGCCGCTCCTCCGGCCGATCGGCAGCGTCTTCCGCAACTGTTCCCGGCATGCTTCGAGTCGGTGACCGAGGAGGGAGGCCGACAGCGGTGTGTCCACGGCATCATCGCGATTCGCCCACCGAAGTCATGTCCGGAGTCGGGCAGGTCGAGCTCGTCGAGGGGTGTCTACGACGGGCTGCCCGCTGTGACCGGTACATGGTCGACCGGCCTCGGCAGCTCATACAGAAAGCGCTCCAGACGATCAGTGTCCGTGGCGTCGAACGCGGCCGTACACGGGGCACTCAACTCGTCCGCCGCCCGCTTGAGACGATCGGCGTTCCGCGCCGCGAGCACCACCTCGCCGCGGGACGCACGCGCCTGCCGTGCCGTCTCGAGACCGATTCCCGCGCTGCCCCCCACCACGACCCTTTGTCCGGCCAGTTCTCCACCTACCGTGCGGGCTTCTCCCTCGCTCGCACTCACAGCAGGTCACCGCCGTGCGAACCCGATTCCCGTACGTCCCTCCGCACGTCACACATGCTCACCTCCGTGTCTCCGGCGGATCCTCTCCTTCTCAGGCCATCGGGGACGCCGTACCGCTCCGAGATGTTCCGCAGCCTCCGCCCAGCGCGGACGCCCCGCCCACGTCGACTCGCTTCACCGAGTGCAGCGCCCGGCCGCGGCAGGTCGGGTCGGCCTTCGCGACGGGCAGGCTCCGCCGCACGTGATACAGCGCCCACGTGCAGGTGAGCATCTCCTCGAAGGAATTCGAGGTAATGATCGGGCAGTGTGTAGGGGTGCCTGAGTCGTCCTTGCCGGGAGGTTTCGTCAATGCTGATGCAGGACACGTCGCCATGGTCCGGCTTCGGTCCGGCGGGGTGGTGAGGGACGTACAGAGAGCCTGTCAGTGGGTTTCCGGTCATCAGGGTGCTCTGGAAGGCGCACTGCAGTGAGCGCGTGGCGGTAGTCGGCCGGGCTGTGGGGTGGCTTCCTGCGCAGGTCGATCAGAGCGTGTGGGACCCTCGCACCGCCCCGCCGCCCGGGCAGATCGCGCAACGTCAGGACACGACGGAGCGCTGGGGCACGGTGCCCGCGTCGGTCGGCGTGGAGCGGGTGGTGTACTGCGGTACGGGGGCGTCGTCGCGGCCGGTGTCGCGCACGAGTCCGTACCGTTCGCGGTCGGCGGAGTGCGGGGCCGGGGGAGTGGCGATGTCGTCCGCTGTCTGCTGCCAGGAGGAGGGCAGGACGTCGAGGTTGTAGTCGGCCTGGGTTTCGTTGAGGTGGAGTGTGATGCTGCCGTCGAGGTAGTAGTACTCGTTCTGCCACATCTGTTGGGCTCCCGGCGGGAGGGTGATCAGTCCCTGCTGCCTGTTGCCCATCCAGGTGCCGCCGGCGGTCGCGCCCGGCTGGAGATCGTCCATGCGGTGGCCGCCGCCCGAGGCCACGTGGAACAGCCTTCCTCGCAGTCCGGTCCACGAGGGCATGGTCAGCAGCCCGGGGCGCAGCCCGTACATCACGTCCCAGTGGACGGTGAAGTAGCCCTTCCCGCGCAGTACCACCGTGTCCCCGCGGTGGACGAGCTGGTAGCCGTCCAGGTGCCGCTTGAGCCCCGTCATCGTCACCGCGGTCTGCGGGCGGTGGGGCAGTGCCGCGGGCGGCCGGTCCGGCGGCGGCGCGCTGTCCACGGTGTCGACCACGGACCCGTACCGCGGCCGGGGCGAGGGAGGAGAGACGGCCGAGCCCAGTGCCGGTGCCGCCCGCGACGGTGATGCGGATGCGGATGCGGTGGACAAGGGTGCGGGTGCCGGGCGGGAAGCCGTCGGGGCGGTGGCCGGACGCGCCGACGGGCTGGACCAGGGGGCCGCGTACACGAGTACGCCACCGCCCACGGCGAGCAGCGCAGTCGCCGCCACCACGGCCTTCGCGGTGAGACTCGTCCCTGCGGTCCCTGCCGTCGCGGAACCTCCGCCACTCGAAGTGGCCGTGGTGCCGGCGTGCTCGCCCGCCGCGGTGTGCGTTCCCGTGGACAGCCACGGGCGCCAGGCCAGCAGTGCCGCCGGCACGGGCAGGAGGGCCAGGGGCGCCAGCAGTCCTTCCGGGGCCAGCATGCCTTCCTCGTGGCGCATGCACTGCGGGCATTGCCGCACATGGCGGCCGAGGCGTTTGCGCCACAGACCGCTGGGGGCGCCGCTCCAGTCCAGGGTCAGCCGGGTCAGTTCTCCGCATGCGGGCCTGGCCGCGAGGGCTCGGACGATGACGCGGGAGGTGTGCAGGCGCTCCTTCATGCGTTGTACCCGTACCGCAGCTTGATGGCCGGTCATGTCCAGAGCGGAAGCGAGCTCGGCCCGGGCGAGCCGGCCGGCCGTCTCCAGCCACCACAGTGACAGCAGCTCCCGGTCGTCCTCGTCGAGCCAGCGGGTCGCCCGCACGGTCTCCTCGCGCTGCCCGGACAGCCGCAGGTTGAGGATGACCCCCTCGGCGAAGTCGGCGGCCGGGTCGGGCCGATGCGCGGCCGCGTCGAACGCCGCTCCCGTCGTCTCCCTCCTGCCGCGCCTGCGGATGTGGTCGCGGACCTCGTTCATGGTGATGGTGATCACCCAGGATCGGAACGCCTCCGGGCGCTCCAGTCCCCCGATGCCGCGCAGGATGCGCATCATCGTCTCCTGGACGATGTCGTCGACGTCGTCGCGGTACGGGTGCGCACGTGCCGCGACGCTGTAGACCAGCGGAAGCGTCCGGGAGCTGAGCTCTTCCAGGGCGTGGCGTTCGCCCGCCCGAGCCGCGACGATCACGTCGGCCGCGGGCGCGGCATGCTGTGGCATCGGGTCTCCCTTCGACCTGCCGCGGGTACGAAGCCCCGCTCGCGCCGAACGAGCCAGGCTGCGGGGGTCCTCGGGCAACCGCCGTCGGTATCGCAGACACCGCGGCAGCGATGCCATCGTATGGGGTGAGCGCTGACAGCTGTGGGGCGGGCCCGTGGAATCCGTGGCGGCCGGGGATCAGCGGGAGTGACGCGGGGACGTACGCAGACGCGAGCGGCTGCGTACGAAGACGAAGACCGCGGCGACGCCGGCGAGAACGACGCCCGCCAGTCCTGCGATGGTCCACAGAGAACCGACGTGGCTGCCGGTGTCCGCCATGGTGCCGGTGGAGGCGCCCAGGGGCGTGCCCGCTCGGGCGGTCCTGGCCGGGGAGGGTGTCGGTCCTGTCGCGGCGGAGGAGGCGAGAGCGGTGAGTACGGTGTGGGCGCCGGCCCGGCTGACGGAGAAGCGCGCCCCGCCGATGGCGAGACGGGTACCCGAGACTGTTGCGGTCGTCGAACCGACGGTCAACTCGGGGGAGTTCCGGGAAAGAAGGATCTTCGCGCCTGTGACCACCTGTAGCCTGCGCAGGGTCGTGTCGCGTGCCGTGCTGAGGTCCAGGACGGCCGAGGGACCGGTCAGAGAGATCGCGCTGGATGTCCGCAAAGAGGTCCCGGAGACGATCAGGCTGCCTTTGGCCACGGTGGTGGCGCCGGTGTAGGCCGCGCTGGTGACGGTGGTGGCCGCGGCTCCGCTCTGCGTCACCGACCCGGCGCCGGTCACCGCCGGGAGGGAGATGGGTGCCCCGGTGTTGCGGAGCACGAGTGAACCGTTGTCGATCACTTTGTCGAGGGCTCCGCCGATGTGGAGGCTTCCGTCGCCGCCCGCGGTCCCGGCGCCGAGACGGAGGGTCGCATTCCTGTCGATGGTGGTGGATCCGTCGTAGTACTGCGCTGCTGCGAAGGTCACGTCGTTGCCGCTGGTGCCGGCGATGACGATGTCCCCGGCGCCGGGAGCACTGAGGGTGTCGTGATACATGCCGCCGCCGATGGGCGCGCCCAGGGTCACCGGTCCGTTGTAGTCGAAGGTGAGCCGGGAGCGCTGCCGTCTGGCGTGCAGGTTGATGTAGACCGTCTGCGCCGTGCCGGGCATGAAGATCTGGTGCGTGGTCCCGTCGCCCCACTGGACGTCGGCGCCCTCGATGTTGGTGCCGCGCTTGTTGAGTTTGTGGGCCACGGGTCGCCAGTTCAGTCCGGGGTCGCTCAGCGAGGGCGCCGCCCCGTCGCCGCTGTCACTCCAGCTGTAGACGCCGGTGAGGACCACCTTGCTGCCCGGGCGGGAGTGCACGTTGACGTCGTTGCCGTACTCGTGGCTGTAGAAGTTCTGCCGCTGTACGACAGTGTGGTCGAGCGGGGTGTCGATGATCCATGAACCGCGGTTGACGATGGAGCGGGCGCCTGGCAGGTCGGCGGCACAGGTGGTACTCGCGAAGTTGACGCCCGTGCCGTTGTCGAGGATGCCGGAGAACGGGTTGGTACCGCAGATCTGGAGTGTTCCCCACATGTTCCGGGGCTGGGTGACCAGGCCGGAGCCGCTGATGATGCCCAGGTTGAACAGCCGGGTCAGCGAGAGGCGCAGTGTGCCGTCCACCCGGATGTTGTCCTGGTTCTGCTGGTAACCGGGCGTGTTGTACGGGAAGGACCCGATCAGGCCGGTCGTACCGCCGGTGCCGTACTGGAGCGTTGCCCCCGCGTCCACGGTGACCGCGGGCTCGTCGGGACTGCCGACCACGACGTACGGGTGGTTGTCGCCCGGGATCTGGACCCTCTGGTGCTGCCGGGAGTGCGGCAGGGTGAAGGTGCTGTCCTTGGCGAGGACCAGCGTGCCGGTGCCGGACACGCGAAGGGCTCCTTCACCGCTTATCACGCCGGTGTACGTGTGGGTTCCCTGCGGGACGCGCACGACCGCGTCGCCGGTCAGGACGACATCACGGTTCGCCAGGACGGCCGCGGTGATGTCGCCGTCTGCGGCGACTGCGCTGCCCACCGCGACCACCGGTGTGGCGGCTCCCGCGACGAGAGCCGCCGCGAGGACAAGGTGCCAAGATCGCTTCATCGAGTCAGGGTGCTTCCTGGAGTGCTGGTGATCCTTACGGACGTGAAGACCGGTGGCCGGCCACGGGGATCTCAAAAACCCGGAGAATTTCTCCGTTCCGCCCACGCCGCCCGCCGAGACGCTGCGCGAGCGCGCAGAACTGGACGCGGTCGTGGCGGCGCATTGCTTGTCGGTGTAGCACTGGACGCGGCCGAGGGAGTCGGCGAACATGCCGGGTCGTTCTGCGCGGCGAGTCCCGTCAAGCGGTGTGGCGTAGCCGGCTGTGAGCAGGCCGTAGCCGTCGATGGCGTCGCGGAGTTCCGTCCGGCTGGACAGGGACAGGTGTTGACCTGCTGCGCGCAGTACACGACATCTTCGCGTCTTGCGACAGCTTGCTGATCCGCGCGACCAGTTCCTGGTGGGGATGGACGGGACACCCGGGATGTGCTCCACCGGGTGCTCCCGGGCGGGCCGGACATCCAGCACCACCGTGCCCCCGCTGCGATTGGGGGAGTGCAGGTCCTCCTGCGTGGTCTCGACAGCGTCGTCTGCGCCGAGGTACGCGTCGCGCGGGCGGTACGGCTTCCTGGTGGTTTTCGGCGACCTTGCGCAGGAGCGCCAACAGACGGAATGCCGTCTCGCGTAGTTCGCAGTCCGTCCAGGATGAAGCGGGGTGCCAAGTCCCGGCGGACCGCAGGTCGTTGTGCCTGCGGTCCTGCTCGGGCGTCGGGGTCAGGACGGGGTGCCTTGCCGCAGGCCGCGTCTGTCGGTGCCGACGTAGACGCGGCCGTAGGTGTCGGTGTCGCCGGTGATGATGCCGTTGCCGCACCACCGGTGGGCGTTGTCGTCAGGGCTGCCGCGGTCGATCGCAGCGGTGTCTGGGCGAAGGGAAACCGCGCGTCGACCGGTCCCGGACACGCGCTTCATCTTGCTACGACGCCTCGTGGCGCGCCCGGTCGCGGCGGCGCAGGAAGAGCAGGCCGCCGGCGACGGCGGAGACGCCCGCGGCGGCCGTCCACCCGACGATCTCCCCGGAGCCGGTCGCGGCGAGGCCGCCCCCCGCGGTGGGGGAGGTCGACGCGGTGGCCGCGGCCCGGGGCCGCTGGTCGGAGGCGGCGCCCGCGACCGAAGTGGTGGGCTTCGGGGTGGCCTTGGTGTCCGTCGCCTTGTCCCGCGTGAACGCCAGCGTCCCGAAGCCGAGCTGGTCGAAACCGCCGCTGTTGGGTCCGTAGTCCCCGCCACCGCCCTCGGGCGTGGCCTTGGCGGCGATCTGCGTGAGGTACGTGGCGGACAGCCCGCGCCGCTTGGTGTAGTGGTTGGCGACCATGGCCCAGACCGGTCGCGTCTGCGTCGGGCTGGCGGTGGCGACGTCGGTGGGGTGCTGGATCCCCGGCCGATGGTCCACGAGGGCGTAGGGCGTGTACGGCACGTTTCCGCCCAGGCTCCACTTGGCCACGTACTGAGCGCCCTTGAGGAAGCGGTTGTCGTCGTAGCCGTACAGGTCGATGCCCTGGTTCCAGGCCATCTCGCAGACGGTGCCCATCAGGCCGACGCCCATCAGCGAGTGCCCCTGGTCGCGCCCGGCCTCCATCCACTCGGCGAGCCCGTCGTCGTGCACGACCGGGATGGCGTGCTTGATCGAGCCCATGCCGTCGCCGTGCTTGAAGTACTCGACGGCGCGCTCGACCTTGGCCTGGTCGTCACAGAAGATGCCCGTGGCCAGCGCGCAGGCCATGTTGCACAGGTCCCAGTTGGGCCAGTAGTGGGGGGCCGGGGTGCCGTTGTTGTGCCTGACGAGAAAATCCTCACTCACCGAGGAGAAGACGTCGACCAGCATCTTCTGGAATCTCTCGAGTGCGAAATCGCTGTGGTCGCGGACGAGCTCGGCTGCGTTGGCGGCCTGGTACCCGTAGATCCCGGCGGCCAGGAACCGGTCGGCGCTGCCGTCGACTTTCGTCAGCTTCGCCGACCAGGCGTTGAGGATCGCGACGGCGGTGTCGGCGTGCGCGCTGTCGCCACTGACGTGGTAGCGCAGGGCGTTCTGATACGCGGCGTTGAAGTTTCCCCGTGATCTCGGACACTCGATGGTTTATGCCGCGAGGGTGTGTTGATGCCGCTGCCTGGTCTCGGCTGGGCTGAGGTAGCCGAAGGTCTTGTGCTTGCGCAGGCGGCGGCGGTTGTAGAAGGTCTCGACGAAGTTGAAGACGTCGGCCCGGGCGGTGGCCCGGTCGGGCCAGATTCGGGTGCCGATTTCCTCTTTGAGCAGGGCCCAGAAACTCTCCGCGGCGGCGTTGTCGAAGCATGATCCGGTGCGTCCGCAGCTCTGCCGCAGCCCCAACTCGCGTATGTGGTCGCGGAATTGGTCCGACGTGTACTCGCTTCCGCGATCACTGTGTATGACGCAGCCGGGTTTCAGATCGGCTCGGCCGTGGGCCATGTTGAGGGCATCCACGACGAGTTCGGCCCGGTGATGGTCGGCCATGGCGTAGCCGACGACCTCGCGGGTGGCCAGGTCCAGCCAGCAGGCGAGGTAGAGCCAGCCCTCGGCCGTCGGGAGGAAAGTGATGTCTCCGACCAGCTTCGTGCCGGGGCTGTCGGCGTGGAAGTCGCGGCCGATCAGGTCCGGGGCCGGCCTGGCCTTCTTGTCCGGCCGCGTCAGCGACCGGCGCCGGCGACGGTGAGCGCCCTGGATGCCGTGCTCACGCATCAGGCGGGCGACGCGCTTGTGGTTCACAGACCGTCCCAGACGCCGCAGTTCGGCATGGACGCGCGGGACGCCGTAGGTTCCACGGGAGGCGAGGTGGATGACGGTGATCTCGTGGGTCAAGGCCGCGTCGGCGGCCCGGCGTGCGGCGCGGGTCTTCTGCGCGGCGAGCCAGGCGTAGAAAGAGGAGCGGGCCACCTTCAGCAGCCTGCAGAGGAAAGCGACGCCGTGGGTGGTCTTCTCCGCCTCGATGAACGCGTACGTATCGTTCACCGATCGCTCTCTTTCGCGAAGAAGACCGCGGCTTTTCGCAGGACCTCGATCGTCTTTGCCTGCTCGGCGTTCTGCCTGCGCAGCCGCCTGAGCTCCTCGCGCTCCTGCGTGGTGAGCTCGCCAGGGCGGCCCTCGCCTTGGTCTGCCTTGGCCTGGCGGTACCAGCCGCGCAGGGACTCGGAGCTGACGCCAAGCTCCCGGGCGATGGCGGTGACCGTCTTGCCCGAGGAGTCGACGAGCGCGATGGCGTCCCGCTTGAACTCCTCTGTGTACCGCTTCGTGTATTTGCTTCCCACCTGGTGCTACTTCCTCTGGAACCTCAGGTCCCAGTCTCCAGGTGTCCACGATCAAGGGGAAGCTTCAGCGTGGATGTCGTTGTAGAGGATCCCGTAGTTCTGCGGCCAGGTGCTGCGGGGGCGCAGTTCCGCGCCCCGGTACACGGTGGTCTGCGGACGGGCCGTCCAGTCGCTCTGCGAATGCCGGTTGGCGGTCAGCTTCGCGTACCCGGCGGTATAAGGGGAGGCGCCGGCCTTCACCTTGGCGGCCATGCGGGCGAGGTCGGCGCCGGTGTGGAGGAGGCCGGGGTGCGCGAAGGGCCCGCCCGCCGCGACCGAGGGAGTGGCGGCGGTGGCGATCGGGGCGGCTCCGGCTGCGACGCCCGTGGCCTTGAGTATGGTGCGGCGGCTGATCTGTCGAGTCACATGCATGCCTATAAGACGGTTGGCGGCGGACGCCGATATCGAAAACTGGAGGGCCGCAAACGAAAAGTGCAGGCTAGCGATCACCCCTTCTGCGCCGCGATCAGCGCCCTGTGCCAGTGGTAGCTGTCCTTGGGAGTGCGCCGCTGCGTGTCGTAGTCGACGCGGACGATCCCGAAGCGTTTTCCGTAGCCGAAGGCCCACTCGAAGTTGTCCAGCAGGGACCACACGTAGTAGCCGCGGACGTCGACGCCTGCGTCCATGGCGGCCCGCAGCGCGTGGAGGTGGTCGCGGAGGTAGCTCACGCGGTGGGTGTCGTGGACCGATCCGCCGGGGCTCGGCTCGTCGGCCTCCGCCGAGCCGTTCTCCGTGATGTGGACGGGTGGCAGGGCGGTCCCGTAGCGGTTCTTCATCCGTACCAGGAGGTCGGTGAGGGTGGCGGGGACGACCGGCCAGTCCATCGCGGTGTGCCGTACGCCTTCGAGCCGTAGCTCCGCATAGCGGTTGTCTGTTGCCACGCGTCGCGTCGGGTCGTTTTCGCGGTGAGGGGCGTCGCGGACGACGATCGGCCGGTAGTAGTTGAGGCCGAGGAAGTCCAGTGGCCGGGAGATCAGGTCCAGGTCCCCGTCGTTCCGGAAGTCCTGGCCGGTGATCAGGTCTCGCCAGGTCTCGGCCTCCGTGTCCGGGTAGCGGCCCGCCAGGAGCGGTTCGGTCCACTCCAGGTTGTGCTGGGTGTCCGCGCGGACGACGGCGGCGAGGTCGGCGGGTGACCGGGTGGCCGGCAGGTTGTGGTCGAGGTTGAGAGTGATCCCCACCTCGCGTGCGCCCGCCTCCCGCAGCGCTCGTACGGCCAGGCCGTGGCCGACCAGGAGATGGTGGGCGGCGGCCAGCGCGCCCCGGCCCTCGCGGGCGCCCGGGGCGTGCCGGCCGACGGAGTAGCCCAGGAAGGCGCTGCACCAGGGCTCGTTGAGGGTGATCCAGCGCGGCACGCGGTCGGCCAGGTGCTCGGGCGACCACGGCCGTGTACTCGGCGAACCGCTCCGCCGATTCCCTCACGCGCCAGCCACCGCGGTCCTCCAGGGCCTGCGGCAGGTCCCAGTGGTAGAGGGTGGCAGTCGGTTCGACGCCGGCCGCGAGCAGTTCGTCCACCAGCCGCGAGTAGAAGTCCAGGCCCTTGGGGTTGAGCGGGCCTGTACCGTCCGGCATCACGCGCGGCCAGGCGATCGAGAACCGGTACGACCTCACGCCCAGGTCCCGCAGGAGAGCCACGTCCTGCGGATAGCGGTGGTAGTGGTCGCAGGCCACGTCACCGGTGTCGCCGTCGGCGACCAGTCCGGGGGTGTGGCTGTAGGTGTCCCAGATGGAGGGCCCCCGGCCGTCCTCGCGGGCCGCGCCCTCGATCTGGTACGCGGCGGTCGCGGCGCCGAACACGAAGCCGGGCGGGAAGCGCGGGAAGTCGCTCATGCGAGGGGCCCACTTCGAGGTGTGCGGGGGTCACTTGACGGAGCCGCCGGTGATGCCGGCGGCGATGTACTTCTGGGCCAGGACGAGCAGCAGGGCGGCCGGCACGGCGGACAGGACGGACGCGGCCATCACCGAGCCCCAGTCGCCGACATGCGCGCCGATGTACTGGTAGATACCCAGAGTGACCGGCTTGACGTGGTCGGTGGTGTTCAGCGTGAGCGCGAACATGAAGTCGCTCCACGCGAACAGGAAGGCGAACAGGCCGGAGGTGATCAGCGAGTTGCGGCTCATCGGCAGTACGACCTGGACGAACGTCCGCACGAGCCCGGCGCCGTCCAGTTGCGCCGCCTCGATCACCTCGCCCGGGATCGAGACCATGAAGGACCGCATCAGCACGATGCAGAACGGGATGCCGAGGGAGGCGTCCGCCAGCATCAGCCCGAAGTAGGAGTTGACCAGGCCGAGATCGACGTACGAGTTGTAGAGCGCGTTGGCGATGACGATGCCCGGAACCATCTGGGTGATCAGGGTGCCGAACACGATCGTCCGTGAGCCGCGCAGCCCGAAGCGGGCCAGCCCGTACGCCGCCGGGGCGGAGATCGCCAGGCAGATGGCGACCGCGCCGAGGGCGACCGCCAGCGAGGTCAGCAGATGGCCGCCCTGGTCGCCGAGGGCCTTGGTGAAGCCGGACAGGTCCAGGCTGCCCGGCACCGGATCGACCTGGAGCAGGCCCGAGCCGGGCTGGAGCGCGGTGTCGAGCATCCAGTACAGCGGGAAGAGCATCACGCAGAGGATGAGCACGCCGGCGAGGGTGGAGCCCCAGCGGCGCCGGGGAGTCGTGGGTGCGGGAGAGGTCATGGACGTCACTTCCCCTCGCTGCGGTTGGCCCGCAGGTAGAACACGGCGAACACGGCGGAGACGAGGATGAGTACGTCGCCGACGACCGCGCCGGCGCCGAAGTCCAGTTGCACGAACGAGTTCTGGTAGGTGAGCGTGCCCAGGGTCTGGGTGGCGTCGGCCGGGCCGCCGTCGGTGAGGGCGAGGATCAGGTCGAGGATCTTGACGGTCGACATGAAGCCGAGCACCAGGACGACCGTGATCACCGGCTTGAGCACCGGCAGGGTGACGGAGCGGAAGGTCCGCCAGGCGGAGGCGCCGTCGAGGGAGGCCGCCTCGTACAGCTCCCCGGGGATCTCCTGCAGACCGCCGTAGAGGATGACCATGTTGAAGGGGATGCCGATCCAGATGTTGACCAGGATCGTGGACAGCAGGGCCATGCCGGGGCTGGTCAGCCAGGGCGTGTGACCGCGCAGGCCGAGTGCGCCGAGGAAGGAGTTCAGCACGCCCGTGTCCTGGTCGAGGATGCGCCGCCAGACGATGCCGGACACCACCATGGGCACCAGCCAGGGCAGCAGGATCAGCGAGCGCATGAGCCCGTTGAGGGGGAATCTGCGGCTGAAGAACACCGCGAGCGCGAGGCCGATCCCGAACTGCCCCAGCAGTGAGCCGACGGTGAACACGAGGGTGTGCCAGAGGGCCTTGCCGAAGAGGGCGTCCTGGAAGACCTTCGACCAGTTGTCGAGGCCGTTGAAGGGGGCCGCGCCGGTGAAGAAGGTCCTCGGCGTGTAGTGCTGGAAGCTCATCACGACGTTGCGGACGAGCGGGTAGCCGAAGAAGAGCAGCATGAAGACGACGGCGGGGGCGACGAATCCCCACTGCGCGAGGCGCCGCCGCAGCCGGGCCGGCCGCGAGTCGGGGGTGCCGGCCCGCTGCCGCGTCCTGGAGGGCGCCGGGACGGTGACGGTGGACGTGGTCATGTGCTTGCCTCACTTCCCGCTCGTGGCCCGCTGCTGGGCGCGCGTCAGGGCGGCCTTGCTCGACTCGCCGGTCAGAGCCGACTGGAAGGCGCTCTGCAGGGCGAGCGAGACGCCCGACCAGCCGGCACCGAGTTCGGCCGTACGGGAGCGGGCCGCGGCCACCTGGCCGGCCAGGGCGTCCAGCTCCGGCACCCGTTTGCGCCACAGCGCCGCGACCTCCGCGTCGGCCGGGACCATCCAGCTGTTGAGCGCGTAGGTCAGTTGCTCCCGCTCGCCGGACAGACAGGCGACGATCCGCCCGGCCGTCTTCTCCCGCGCCGCGTCCCCGGTGTTCGGGACCGTGAGCACGGCACCGCCCAGGGGGCTCACGGAACCGGACCCGGCCCTGGGCACCGGGATCCGTGCGACACCCCAGTGCAGCGACTTCTTGGTGTTCAGCGTCTCGACCTGCCACGGGCCGTTGATCATCATCGCGGCGTTGCCGGCCATGAACTGGTCGTTGACGTCCGCCTGCGTCCAGTTGACCGTCGACCTCGACAGCGAGCCGTCCTTCAGCAGGGCCTTCCAGAAGTCGAGTGCCTCGACGACCCGGGGTCCGTCGAGTCGCCTCTCGTCGCCGCCGTTGGACCACATGAACGGCAGGAACTGGAAGACGCCGTCCTCGGCACCGCCCGCGCTGAGCGCCAGGCCGTACCGCCTGCCCTGGGTCAGCTTCCGGGCGGTGTCGCGCAGTTCGGCCCAGGTGCCCGGGACGTTCAGGCCCGCCTGCGCGAGCATGTCCTTGTTGTAGAACAGTGCGAGGGTGTTCACCGAGCGGGCCGCTCCGTAGTAAATCCCCTTGTAGGAGCCGAAGTTGATGATTCCCTGGGGGATGTCTCCGGTGCTCAGACCCAGTCGCCTGAGGTCGATGAGCCCGCCGGCGTCGGCGAACGTCGGCATCTCGGAGGCGTCGAACTGCACGATGTCGGGCAGCGACTTCGAGGACGCCATCCGCAGCGCCTTCGTCATCACCTGCGCGGCCGGGACGCTCTGCTGCTCGATGGTGACGCCGAGCCGCTCACCGCAGCGCGCCATCGCCTGGGCGTCCCAGCGGTGGTAGGTCTCGTCGGTCGAGGAGTTCATCACGGTGTACACGGCGCTGTCGCGCTGCCGGCCGCATCCGGTCAGGGTCGCCCCGGCGACCAGGACGGTGAGGGCGGCGGCGAGCGGTGCCACGGCCCTGCGAGAGCGTCCGCGGCGCGCGGCAGTCGGAGTGGGTGCTGTCACTGTGGGTGCCCTTGCGTAGGAGACGGGGGCGGCGGCTCAGCCGGCGCCGAGTGGGTGGTCCACGGCGAGCTGGTCGAGGTGTCCGGAGGCCGTGCCGCGGGCGGCGGCCGACTCCATGTCGAAGTCCCCCATGTCCTCCACGGCCGTACGGTCCGCCGGCACGGCCCGCAGACGGTTGGCGGCGGTCGGCTCGGCCGGGCGCCGCACCGTCTCCACCGACGCAGGGGCACGACGGGGGGCATCAGCGAACAGGTCCCGTCCCTGGTCCGGCCGTCCGCCCACAAACCGGACCGGAGCCTGTCTCGAAAAGTGGTTGAAGCGCTTCGACACGGTGGGTGACCCGCCTGTCAGCTCACCCGGCACCTTTGCCGGGGGATTCGTCAGTCGAGATGACTAATACGTCAATCTCGGATGGTGCGCTAGCCCCCGAGGCGTGCCAGTTGACCACGATTCGACGCCCCATCACGCATCCATTTCTGATAAGTCGCAGGTCAGCGCCTATCTACGCGCCATGAACAGCCGATCGGCGAGGTGCGGTCCGTGTGCGATCGACTCGCCGGGTGACGGTCTCCGCAGTCCCCGCCGACCGACCCCGCTCCCCGAGGAACACCGTGAAGTTCACCAACGGGTTCTGGCTCATCCGCGACGGCGTCCAGGTGTCCTACGCCACCGAGGTACGCGACGTACGTATCGAATCGAAGCGCTTCACCACCTATGCCGCCGTACAGCATGTGAAGCGCAGAGGCAACACGCTCAACGCGCCGCTCCTCACCGTCACCTGCTTCTCGCCCGCCGAGGGAGTCATCGGGGTCCGCGTCACACATCACGGGGGCGCCCGGCACCCGGGTCCGAACTTCGCCCTCGCGGCCGAGCCCAGCGGCGCCGGCGAGGTACGCCAGGACGGCCCCGTCACCCGGCCAGATCGTGGACACCTGGCAGGCCGACGGCGGCACCAGCAGCGAACAGGCCTACCAGAGCATCCCGTTCTACCTCTCCAGGCGCGGCTACGGGGTGTTCGTCAACCACCCGGGCCGGGTCTCCTTCGAGGTCGGCTCCGAATCGGTCGGGCAGGTGCAGTTCAGCGTCGAGGACCAGACGCTGGAGTACTACGTCGTGGCGGGCCCTACCCCGAAGGACGTCCTCGCCCGTTACGCCGCCCTCACCGGCCGGCCCGCCCTGCCGCCCGCCTGGTCCTTCGGGCTGTGGACTGCTTCAAGACCGACTTCGGCGAGCGCGTCCCGACCGACGTCGTCTGGCACGACGATTCCGACCCGGAGCGAATGCACAACTACTACACGCATCTGTACAACCAGACCATGTTCGAGCTGCTGGAAGAGGAGCGCGGACCGGGCGAGGCCGTCTTCTTCGCCCGCTCCGCGACCGCCGACGGCCAGCAGTATCCCGTGCACTGGGGCGGCGACTGCTGGTCGTCGTTCGAGGCCATGGCCGAGTCGCTCCGGGGCGGTCTGTCCCTGTCCCTGAGCGGCTTCGGCTTCTGGAGGCATGGCATCGGAGGCTTCGAGGGAACGCCCGAGCCCCGGTCTTCAAGCGCTGGCTGGCCTTCGGCCTGCTGTCCTCCCACAGCCGTCTGCACGGTTCGTCGTCGTACCGGGTGCCGTGGGAGTTCGGTGACGAAGCGGTCGCCGTGGCCCGGCAGTTCACGCTGCTCAAGCACCGTCTCATGCCGTATCTCTACGGCGTCGCCGTCGAGGCCCACCGGACCGGTGTCCCGGTCATGCGGCCCATGGTCCTGGAGTTCCCGTACGACCCGGCGTGCCGCACGCTCGACCGCCAGTACATGCTCGGCGCCGACCTCCTGGTCGCCCCGGTGTTCAGCGAGGACGGCACGGTGGAGGTCTACCTCCCCGAGGGCACGTGGACCCACCTCCTCACCGGCGAGCGGGTCACCGGCCCGGGGTGGCGCACCGAACGGCACGGCTACGGCAGCCTTCCGCTCTACGTCCGCGAGGGCGCCGTCCTCCCGCTCGCCTCGGGCGACACCCGGCCCGACGGCGACTGGCTGGACCACCCGACCCTGCTCGTCCACCCGCCGGCCACGGCCGGCCGCACCACCCCCATCACCATGCCCGGCCCGACGGGCGCACCGGCCGCCGTGTTTTCCACGTCCGGTGCGAAGACGGTGCCCTACGCGTCACCGCGGACGGCACCGACCGGCCCTTCACCGTGCGTGTCACCGGCGGCGCGAGCGCCGAGGGCGCGGGCGAGGTGGCGGTCCCCCTGGGGTGACGGAAGGGTCCGCCACCGGGCGCCGCGCCGCGGGCGGCCGTCACACGGCGCATCGGTGCGCCATGCTGCGCGAGCCACCGCCGGCACCGCCTGCGCGCGCGGCCGGCCAGGAGACGTGGGCCTCCGCGCACGCCCGGCACGCCGCGCAGCCCGCCCCGGACCGCCCCGACGGGGCGATCATCGCCACCAGCGCTTTCGAGCGCTGGGTGGGCGAGCCGGTCCGTGTCCGGGACCTCACGCCCTGACCCGGCACGGATCAACTGGATCGAGTCAGGTAGCCGGGTGTTGTGCACCCCCATAGGGAGGAAGAGCGAGTGCGTCTCCGTCGGCGGCTGGAAGGCTTGTTACTGATCTGTGCGGCAGTAGCCGCCCCGGCTCAGGAGGTTTGACATGAACGCCATCCGCCGTGCCATCGCCGCCATTGCGTCAGCAGCGTTCCTCGCCCTGGGATGCGTCACGTCGGCGACGCCTGCCCAGGCGCAAGTCCTTGGCACCAGCGCGCCGTCCGACGGGCCCCTGGACGACGTCGAAAGCGATGTCACCAGCCTCATCGGCGCCCCGCTCAGCCTCTGAGAACCTGAGATCGCGAGGGCGCCGGCCAGTGGTCGGCTGTGAAGTTCTTCTGCCCCTTGAACGCTGTGAACTTCCGGGCCTGTGGGGCAAGTTCAGAGCGCGCGCTCCAATAGCGGGCCGGCGGACCGAGCTGACGGACACTGTCGGTACCGACAAATCTTCACATGGACATCCAATGCCTACTCCCAGGCAGACACCGCCTCCGCAGGCTCGTCCACAACACCTCCCCACTGCCCTGGTCCTGCACTGCGAGGGTGGAGCACGCTGCGGAGCCCCGTGACCCGCATGGATGACGACGCTCTCTAGACAGAGCCTGGCAGAGCAGATGACCTATTACCGGGACGGCGCGGCCCAATACGACCGACCCTACGCAGAGGCAGAGCAGGAAGCCCTGCAGAAGTTACTGGCCGTCGTCGATCACCTCCCGGTTGCCGGGGATGTGCTGCAGCTGGCGTGCGGAACCGGTCGGTGGACCCCGAGGCTCGCCGCGCGGGCGCAGGCAGTGACGGCTGTCGACGCGGCAGCCGAAGCGCTGGCCCTCGCTCGTGCGCGCACCGAGTCCCCCACGGTCCAATTCGTCCAGGCCGACCTGTTCGAGTGGCAGCCGCCACGACGCCGTGCTCTTCGCCTTCTGGCTCGCCCATGTCCCGCCGGCACGGCTGCCCCACTTCTGGACTACCGTCGCCGCCCGCTCGCACCGGGCGGTAACGCGATTCTCATCGACGACGGCCCTGCCGCAGCGGCGTACGAGGAAGTCCTCGCGAACCAGCCGGCCCCGGTGGCACTGCGCCGACTCGAAGGCGGCAGGCAGTACGGCATCGTGAAGGTATTCCACGATGCCCAGACCCTCACCGAGGACCTCACAACGCCGGGGTGGTCGGTTCCACCTGGCCTGTGCTCTGATCGTCGCGGTCGGGCGGCGGGAGGCGCCGTCATCTCACCACGAAGTAGGCCGACGCCTCCGGACGATCGTCGGTATCGGTGCGTCGACCGTTTTGCGGAGCACCGTCTGGCTGGTCCATCACAGGCCGACGGGGCCGACAGAGCGGCCGGAGGCACGGCGATCGGCCGCCGCGCGGTGAGGGTCCGCCCGAGGTTGGCCACCAGAGCTACGCCGGCCAGGGCATCCCTGGCGATTTCTTCTTCTCAGACGTTGACCCGGAAGTCGGCGGCGATCCCGCGCAGGCCCGAGGCGTAGCCCTGGCCGACCGCGCGGAACTTCCATTCACCGCCGTACCGGTACAGCTCGCCGAAGACCATCGCGGTTTCGGTGGAGGCGTCCTCGGACAGGTGGTAGCGAGCGATCTCCTGGCCGCCGGCCTGGTTGACCACCCGGATGTAGGCGTTGCCCACCTGGCCGAATTGATCCCGCGCGCGTCCGCCTCGTGGATGGAGACCGGGAAGACGATCTTGTCCACATCAGCGGGTACGACGGCGAGGTTGACCTTGATGACCTCGTCGTCTTGCTCAGTGACACGTTGCCGCCCTTGGCGAGGGAAATACCCACGACTCGTCTTCTCGGTTCTGAACTGCCCTTACGGACACCGGGTCCAACGAAGACCGCCCCGCGACAGTTCGGATGCTTGCGCAACAGCTAAAGTGTTTTTCGGGCGCAGGTATCACGCCGAGCGGCTGGCCGAGGCGAAGGCGAGGGCAAAGAGTGTTCCCCAACATCAGCCTTGTAGATCTCCTGACGCTGACGATCCTCGCGGTCCTGCTCTTCGGCCCGGACAAGCTTCCCGAGATCGTCCAGAGCGTGGTCGGGTTCCTGCGCAAGGTGCGGGAGTTCTCCGAGAGCGCCAAGCAGGAGGTCCGAGACGAACTGGGGCCGGAGTTCAAGGACTTCGAGTTCGAGCACCTGCACCCCAGGACGCTCATCCGCAAGCACGTCCTCGACGGCGACGACCTCGGGGTCGACGAGATCCGTCGCGCACTGGACCCGAGGGCGGAGCTGTCGGAAGTCACCGACGCGGTGCGCGGTGCGGCGAATGACAGCCGGGACACGCCGCCGACCGAGAGCCGTACGCCCTCGCCGGAGAAGACAGCGGCCGCGCCGGGGACGCACACCACGTTCGACCCCGACGCCACCTGAGCGGCGACTGTCCAGCGACCCGCCGCCCAGCAGCACGCGTGTCGGACCGTGCCCGTCCACCCTGGCGGCTTCGGGGTGGACGGGCGAGTCGCTACGGGGTGCCGCCTCCGACACGGCCGGCGCCTGACGAGTCGGCTGCGGGAGAATCAGTGCGCCCTGCGCCCTCGGCGGGCGGACGCGTCGTAGTGCAGTCGTCGGGAACGGCTCGGAGGAGACGACCGGCGGGCTCCGCCGAGGCGCAGGCTGCACCCTCGACCGATGCCGTGGCGGACCGTGCCGCGTTCTCGCCCTCGTTCTTGCCCTTGAGAATGCGCAGAGATCTGCCCAGCGCTCGCGCCGTGCCGGACAGTTCCTTGGCACCGAACAGCAGGATGATGACGATCGCCACGATCAGCAGTTGCCAGGGTTCCAGACCGTTTCGGGGCACCCTGCCCACCCCATCTCTTCGCAGAACAGCGTCTCCTTCGGGCGGCGGCACAGAACAGGCAGGGCGGCGCCCTCTCTGTCATAATTGCCACATTGCGCAACTGTACAACCATTGGGCAGAGCCAGTCGTCCCCTTTGTATGACGCGGACGGACGGGGGCTCCCGGATGACCACCACCAGGGACGGCAGCACAGCACGGGTCCGCAAACGGAGCCCGTGGCGAATAATGCTGCTCATCGCGCTGGTCGTCGTGATGATCGGCGCGGTGGGCCTCGGCTGGATCTACCTGACACTGAACAGCAGCATCCACACCTTCGACGCGGGCGGCCTGTCCAGGCACCGTCCCACGGCAGGCCCTTCGCAGAGCGAGAACGTCCTGGTCATCGGATCCGACGCGCGCAACGACGGCAACAGCTCACTGGGCGGCGGCGACGCGAACGACATCGGCCGTTCCGACACCGCCTTCCTGCTGCACGTCTACGCCGACCACCAACACGCCCTCGCCGTCTCGATCCCTCGCGACACCCTGGTGACCATCCCGCCATGCAAACTGCCGGACGGCTCCTGGACCAAGACGCAGACCAACGCCGTGTTCAACTCGGCGTTCTCCGTCGGGCAGACGGACAAGGGCAATCCGGCCTGCACCCAGAACACCGTCGAACAGCTCACCGGCCTGCGCGTCGACCACACCGTGGTCGTGGACTTCAAGGGCTTCGCGGCACTGACCGGCGTGGTCGGCGGGGTGCGGGTCTGCCTGCCGCAGGACGTATACGAGAAGGACCTCGACCCCAACCGCGCCACCCGGGGCAACCTGCTCTTCAAGAAGGGCGAGCAGACCGTGTCCGGTCAACAGGCCCTGGACTACGTCCGGATACGGCACGGTCTCGGTGACGGCTCCGACATAGGGCGGATCAAACGGCAGCAAGCCTTCCTCTCCAGCCTCATCAAGAAGGTCAAGAGCGACGGGATCACCCCTGCCAACCTGCTGCCGCTGGCCGACGCCGCAACGAAGTCGCTCACGGTCGATCCCGGACTGGGTACGGCGAACAAGCTGATCTCCTTCGCCATGTCACTGAGGGACATCGACCTGCACAACACCAAGTTCGTCACCCTTCCCTGGCAGTACGCCGGCGAGCGCGTCGCCGTCGTCGAGCCGGATGCCTCCAGCCTGTGGGCGGCGCTCAAGGCGGACCGCACCATCGACGGCACGGACGCCAGCGGAAGGACGCAGCCCCACGGCGACACGTCCGCATCGCCCAACCCCACCTGGAGCGTGTCTGGCGCCGGTATCAACGTCGCCGTCTACAACGGCACCACCCTGAGCAGCCTCACCTCCAAGGCCGTCTCCGCACTCACGGAACACGGCTTCACCGTCACCGGCACCGCCACGGCGAGCAGTCAGGACGACACCACCACCGTCATCGAGTACGGCGCGAGCCTCAGGTCACAAGCCGAGAAGGTGGCCCAGCTCTTCCCCGGTGCCCAACTCCGTTTCATCGGCGGGTCGGGCGTCAACGCGGTCCTGGGCGCCTCTTACGCCACAGGCGGTTCCTCCACCCCGACAACCCCGACCGCGGTGCCCGGCTCGGTGAGGAACGACGCCCGCTCGGCGGACGACGACCCGTGCTCCGACCTCACGTACGGATCAGGTGGCTGACGAGGTGCGGCGCGGTCAAGCGAGGGCGCAGTAGGCCAGGCCGGCGACGGAGCAGTGGACGGCGAACGGGATCAGCGTCCGGTCCTCGAAATACCGGACGAGGAAGCGTGTGGCGAGGTAGGCCGCCACGAACGCGGCCACACTGCCCACGAGCAGCGGACCACGCAGCCCCGCCCCCCTGGGCGCCGAGCAGGAGAGGCAGCTTGAGGAGGGCGCCGCCGATGACGGGGGTCGTGGCCCAGGCCCTTGAAGATGCCCGCGCTGATGGTGGAGCCGGAGCGGCTGACGCCGGGGGAGAGGGCGAGGACCTGGGCCGCGCCGATCGCCAGTGCATGCCGCATGGTCATACGGGTGATCCGCTGGTCCGACAACTCGCCCGGGCTCAGCTGCGCCTCCTCCGCCACGAGAGAGGCGCCGGCGCGCCTGCGTCCCGTGCCGCCGCGCGTCAGCTGCTCGGTGACGAAGAGCACGATGCCGTTGAGGGCCAGAAAGATCACCGTCGGAACGGGCTTGCCGAGCGTGGTGCGGAACACCTTGTCGAGCGCCACGCCGGCCACGGCGACCGGGATGCCGGCGGTGACGATCAGCCACGCGAGCCTCTGGTCCAGCGTCTCGATCCGCTCTGGCAGGCAGAAGCTACTGCATCCGCGCGAGATGCAAGCTGAACCAAGAGCCGGCGCCTCCTCCCCAGGCAGGCTCCTACGCGCCGGTTCTGTGCAACTTCCCCATCAATGCGGGCGATTCGCCGCCGCGCCGGACAAGCTGGCCGACCATCAGCTGCACGACGAGGACGACGTCGGGGTCATCGACGTGGTAGATCTGCCGTCGGCCCTCGCGGCGGGAGCGGACCAGGCCTGCAAGCTTCAGCTTCGACAGGTGCTGGCTGACCGCGGGCAGCGCTTCGCCCACGCGGTCCGCGAGCCGACTCACGTCACTCTCGCCCTGGGACAGCGCCCACATGATGTGCAGTCGGGACGCTGAGGCAAGCAGCCCGAACGTGGTGGTTGCTTCCGCCAGCACCTCGGCGGACAGATCCCCGAAGCCATCGACGACCTGCGCCACAGTCCCCTCCCGTCCGCCACGTCACAGTCACCGCACAGCCGCCCACCCAGTTTAGGCGTGAGAGGCCGACCGGACGCCTCGCAATACCAGGGCGTAGCCGGGGTCAGTCCTCGTAGTAGTCGTTGACGACCGTGACCCGTTCGTCGTCATCGAATGCGTCGTTCAGCAGCGCACTGCCGACCGGGCCCGCCGCACCGGCACCGAACAGCGCACCCGCACCGAAGGGGCGCCCGCCGCCCTGCTGCTGTTGGAGATGGTGGTGCACATAGCCGCCGACCGCTCCAACGCCACGATGATGAGCATTCCCCGCGACACCATGACCAAGGTCCCGGCCTGCACCGACCCCACGTCGAAGCAGTCCACCTCCGGCTACTGCGGACAGATCAACAGCGCTCTCTCGTAGGGGCCCGCCCGTCAGGTGGCCACCATCCACGAGCTCACCGGCATTCCCATCGATCACTTCGTCAAGCTCGACTTCTCCGGCGTGGTCAGCATGTCCGACGCGGTCGGCGGTGTGGACGTGTGCGTCAGCGGCAACGTCTACGACACCTACTCGCACCTGAAGCTGTCCAAGGGCACGCACACCCTCAAGGGCGTCGGGGCCCTGGAGTTCGTCCGCTCCCGGTACGGCTTCGGCGACGGCAGCGACCTCGGCCGTACCGTCTCGCAGCACCTCTTCCTCGGCGCGGTGATCCGCAAGTTCAAAAGCGCCAGCACGTTGACGGACCCCACCAAGGTCTGCGACCTCGCCGACGCGGCCACCAAGGCGCTCACCGTCGACGACGGCCTGGGGAGCATCGGCAAGCTGGTGGGCCTTGCCTCCGACCGGAACGAGGTCTCCTCCCACCGGATCACCTTCACCACCATGCAGACCGCCCCCGACCCGAGCAACAAGGACCGCGTCGTACCGGGTGCCGGAGCGAAGTCACTGTTCGCAAGCATCGCGGGCGACCAGTCGCTCACCACCGATTCGGGCAAGAAGTCCGCAGCGGCCTCCGCCACCGCCCGAGCCATCGCCCCTCCCGGATCGCCGTGACCATCGAGAACGGCACCACCGTCGGCGGCCGCGCCTCCCAACTGGCCACCGCTCTGACCGACAAGGGCTTCAGCCAGGGCACCACCACGGCCAACGCCCCCGCCACCGCGGCCACCACCACGCACACCTACGGCACCGGGCAGAAACCCGAAGCCGAGGCGGTGGCCAGTGCCCTCGGCCTGCCCTCCTCGCACCTGAGGCAGGGCAGCGGCGCCGGTCTGACCTTGGTCATCGGCAGTGACTGGCCCAGCGGCGCCAGCTACCCCGTCGACAACGGCGGCACCGGCGACGGCTCCTCACCTGCCCCCGCCGACACCCATGCCGCGGTCTCCAACGCCCATGCCCAGACGGCCGACCAGTCCAAGGGCTGTGCCCAGGTCAGCCCCTACAGGACCGTCTCCCTCAACGGCGTCAGCGGACTACACCCGGTCGGCCTGCGTGGTCCAGAAACCCACGCAGGCACCACCCGACGGTGAGCGGGTGGTGCCTGCTGCGCGCTGCTGTCGAGACTCAGGCCTTGTTGACCATGGCTGCGCGTCCGGGTCCTTCGATCCGGAACGAGACGGTGTCCCCGGGGTGGATCTCGTCGGGGTCGATCATGAGGTCGTCTACCGTGAAGTACAGCACGGGACCACCTCGGTCGTTCTTGATGCTTCCTTCGCCCGGTTCCGCGTCCCACTCATGGATCTTGCCTTGGTCCATGGCTGTGTCTCCTTGGTTTGGTAGGGGGACGAGCTCCGGTCCCATGCCGGGCCCGCTCCCAGCGAACGCGAAGCCACGTGCGACAGCGACCGCTGCGCGCCGAACGGGCGACGGCGGCGACCAAC
This sequence comes from Streptomyces monashensis, assembly GCF_001866665.1. Taxonomy (GTDB): domain Bacteria; phylum Actinomycetota; class Actinomycetes; order Streptomycetales; family Streptomycetaceae; genus Streptomyces; species Streptomyces monashensis. The sequence continues at coordinate 94,325 of NZ_MLYO01000082.1, forward strand.
CTCCGGCGGGGTGGTCAGTGCTCCCATGCCGCCGGCCCGTCGCCGCGCCACTCGATCAGCCGCGACTTCACCAGGTCCACCACGTCCAACCCCTCCAGGCCGGTACGTTCCAGGAACACGCTCAATTCGTGCAGGCTGTATGCGGTGCCCTGCGTCTTGCTATCGACCGGGATACGACGGCGGGGCCGCCGGTTGCGTCCAGAGAAGTGGTGTACGGGTTCGACCTGATCCGGGGGTTTGCTCCCGCGTCGGGGGGACGCCCGCATAGATGAACGGCCACCGGCTGATCTTCGAGATGTCGAGTCACGAAGGAGATCAGCACGATGACCGCACCGGACAGTCTGCCCCTGCATGCGCTCGCGGAGGACAACCTCGCCGCGGCGAGTCCCGATCTGCTGCGCGCGATGGTCAAGACGTTCGCCGACGCGCTCATGTCCGCCGAGGCCGATGCCCTCTGCAATGCTGAATACGGGCAGGTCAGCGACGAGCGAGTCAACCACCGCAACGGATATCGCCCTCGCGAGTGGGACACCCGTGCGGGCACCGTCGAACTCGCCGTTCCCAAGCTGCGTCAGGGCAGTTACTTCCCGCACTGGCTGCTGGAGCGTCGCCGCCGGGCCGAACAGGCCCTCATCAGCGTGGTCGCCACC
>NZ_MLYO01000083.1 GCF_001866665.1 Streptomyces monashensis
TCCGACCTAAAACACGGCCTAGCCCTCATCCGATCGCTATCGAAGATGTGGATCATCCGGGCCTTGGATGCTGGGGACCTGCAGGAGCCCGCTATCTCGGTGCGACCGTGGCGATACGGCCCGGCTCGGAAGCGGCCAGCTCCGCTCCCACGCGGGCCGCGGTCTCGCGCAGCCAGATGTGGGCCGCGTCGTGGGTGTGCACCGGGTGCCACCACAGTGCCTCCTGGAGAGGGACCGCCCCGTAGGGCGGTTCCATGAGGCGTACGGCGGCCACGCCGCGCAGCAGCTCGGCCAGCCGCTGCTGCACCAGGGCGATCCGGCGGGTGCCGGCGATGAGGAAGGGCAGCGCCTGGAAGCTGTCGACGGAGATCTCCACGCGGGGATCGACGCCGAGCATGCTCAGCTGCCGGGCGGCCGGGGCGTCGTAGGCGCGCTGGTAGATGACCCAGGGCAGTCGTGCCAGGTCGTCCATGGTCAGCTGGTCGCCGACCTCGTCGTTCGTCTCGGCGACCAGGAAGGCCCAGCGGTCGGTGAACAGGTCGACGGCGGGGAAACCGCTGATGATGCCGCGCGGGATCATCAGCCCGTCGGCTGTGCTGAGCAGCGGTGTCGTGTCCTCGGTGACGTCGATGGGCGTCCGCTGGAAGCGCAGCCGTACTCCCGGGGCCTCGGCGTGCACGGTCCGGGCGAGCTCGGCGCCGAACACGGCGAGGGCGTAGTCGGAGGTGAGCAGGGTGAACTCGTGCTCCTCGCTGCCCGGGGCGAAGTCGGCCCTGCTGCTGAAGACCCGTTCCAGCAGGTCGCAGGCTGTCGAGGTGCGGTCCAGCAGAGCGCGGCCAAGGGCGGTCAGTTCGTACTGTCTGCCGACGCGCGCGAGCAGGTCGTCGTCGAAGTGGCGGCGCAGGCGGGCCAGGGCCGCGCTCATCGCCGGCTGGCTGAGCCCGACGCGCTGCCCGGCGCGGGTGACGTTGCGTTCCTCCAGGAGGGCCCGCAGGGACAGGACGAGGTTGAGATCGAGGCCGGAGAGGGACACGACGCCTCCAGAGCGAGGCCGCTTACGGCGGCAACATTTGCACCACGGATGATCATCATCTAAAGAATCGATTTCCCAGATTACGTGGTGAGGGTCACATTGGTCCCACCGCAATCTGGAGGACATTCCCGTGAAACCCGCAGCCGCTTCCGCGTCCTTCTCCGGACCCTTCGCCCTTGGCGTCCTCTCCGCCCCTGAACAGGCATCTTTCCCCGGTCTTGTGATCCCCGGGGGGCGCGTGCTGGATCTTCGCACGGCCCTCGGAGAACCGGCCCTGACGTCCCGGGGGATCCTCGAGCGCTGGGAGGAGATGCTCCCTCACCTGCACGAGCTCGCGGCCGACGAGGCGGCCGACTGGCGGCCGTTGGAGCACCTGCGGGCGCACGCGCCGGTCGAGCCCCGCCAGGTCTTCCAGTCCGGCGCCAACTACCGGCAGCACGTGATCGATCTGGAGGTCGCCCACCGCTCCCCCGACGACCCCCGCACCGTGGAGGAGGCGCGCGCGGGGATCGCCGCGGTCATGGACCGGCGGGCGGCCGAGGATCTGCCGTACGTGTTCATCGGCCTGCCGAGCGCGATCACCGGCCCCTTCGACGACGTCGTACTTCAGGACTGGGCCGAACAGCCGGACTGGGAGCTGGAGTTGGCGGCCGTCATGGCGAGGCCCGCCTACCGGGTGACGGTCGAGGAGGCCCTGGAGTACGTGGCCGGCTACACCATCGCCAACGACCTCACCGACCGCGCCACCGTCTTCCGCCGGGACATGAAGGCCATCGGCACCGACTGGCTGCGCTGCAAGAACGCTCCCGGTTTCACCCCGCTCGGCCCGTGGATCGTGCCCGCCGAGTCGATCGCCGACCCGGGTGACCTGCGCGTCACGCTGAAGCTCAACGGCGAGACCATGCAGGACGAGTCCACCAAGGACATGCTCTTCGGCATCGCCCGGCTGGTGTCGTACATCTCCCGGACCTCCCAGCTCCTGCCCGGCGACCTGGTGCTCACCGGCAGCCCGGCCGGCAACGGCATGCACTGGGGACGGCTGCTGCGCGACGGCGACGTCATGGAGGGCTCCATCACGGGCCTGGGCGCGCAGCGCAACCGCTGTGTCGCCGGGAGGACCTTGTCGTGACGGCCCCGCTCGACCCCGCGGACGCCGAGGGCGCGATCACCGAGGCCGTCAAGCGGTATTCCAACTGGGGGCGTTGGGGCGAGGACGACGTGCTCGGCACGCTGAACTTCCTCGACGAGGCCAAGCGCCGCGAGGGTGCGGCACTGGTCCGCCGGGGCGTCAGCTTCTCGCTGTCGCAGCGGTTCGACATGAACGGGCCGCAGAAGGGCTGGCGCCGCCGCACCAACCCCGTCCACACCATGCTGGACACGGGAACGGACGCGGCGCTGGGCAATCAGGGCTTCCCGCACGGCATCGGCGGCGCCGACGACGTGATCGCGATGCCCCTGCAGTGCTCCACCCAGTGGGATGGGCTCGGGCACATCTTCGACCACGGCAAGGCGTGGAACGGACGCGACGCCGCGAAGACCGTCACCTCCGAGGGTGATCTGGTCACCGGCATCGAGCACATGGCCCCGTACGTCGCCGGGCGCGGAGTCCTCCTCGACGTCGGCCGGGTGATCGGCGACGAACGCGGGGAACTGCCGGACGGTTTCGCGATCACCGAGGAACACCTGACCGCGACGGCCGAGGCGCACGGCGTGGCTGTCGGCCGTGGTGACATCGTCGTCGTGCGGACCGGGCGGCTGGCGCGCGCCCGCCGCGAGGGCTGGGGCGACTACGCGGGCGGAGAGTCGCCCGGTCTGTCCTTCACCACTGCCGGCTGGCTGCACGCGAGCGAGATCGCCGCGATCGCCACCGACACGTGGGGCTTCGAGGTACGGCCGAACGAGTTCCACGGTGCCTTCCAGCCGCTGCACCAGGTCGTCATCCCCAACATGGGCCTGCTGATCGGCGAGATGTGGGACCCCGACGCTCTCGCGGACGACTGCGCCTGCGACGGCGTATACGAGTTCTGGCTCACCGCCGCCCCCCTGCCCATCACCGGAGCCGTCGGCTCCCCCGTCAACCCCGTCGCCGTCAAGTGACCTTCCCAACAAAGGAGTTGGCCATGGAAGGAAAGAGAGTCCTGGTCATCGGAGGGGGCACCTCCGGCAACGTCATGACCGTGCTGCTGCGGCGGGCCGGCATCGACGTCGACCTCGTCGAGGTCAAGGAGGACTGGAACGTACGCGGCTCCGGCATCACCCTTCAGGGCAACGCCCTGCGCGTGCTGCGCGAGATCGGCGTCTGGGACGAGGTCCGCGAGCACGGCTTCGGCTTCGACTCCGTGGGGATGACGACGCCCGACGGCACCGTGCTGCGCGTCAGCGAGGTCCTCCGCACCGGCGGAGACGACCTCCCCGCCACCCTGGGCATGCAACGCCCGGTGCTCCAGCGCATCCTCGTCGACGCCGTCCGGGCATCCGGCGCGAACGTCCGGCTCGGCACCACCGCCGAGATCCTCACCGAGGACGACACGTCAGCGACCGTCCGGTTCAGTGACGGCACCGAGGGCCGCTACGACCTCGTCGTGGCCGCCGACGGCCTGCACTCCGCGACCCGCGCCGCCATCGGTATCGACGTCAAACCCGAGCCGACCGGCATGGCCATCTGGCGTGTCCGGGCGACCCGCCCGGCCGGAGTGGAGCGCAGCGACCTCTCCTACGGCGGGCCCTGCTACATCGCCGGCTACACGCCCACCGGCGAGGACACGATCTACGCCTATCTGGTGGAGGCCGGCCGCGACCGCGCAACGATCCCGCCCGAGTCCTACGGTCAGGAGATGCGCCGCCTCGCCGTGGGCTACGGCGGTGCCTGGGACGAGATCCGCGACTCGATCACCGACCCGGCGCAGGTGAACTACACCTGCTTCGACCGGATGCTGGTCGAGGGGTCCTGGCACCGGGGCCGGGTCGTCCTCGTCGGCGACGCCGCGCACTGCTGCCCACCCACGCTGGCCCAGGGCGCGGCCATGGCCCTGGAGGACACGTGGGTGCTGTCCCAGCTGCTGACCAGCGGATCCGCGTGGGACGAGGAACTGCTCACGCGCTACTACGAGCGACGGATCGACCGGGTCCGGATGGTCGTCGAAGCGTCCGTGCAGATCGGGCAGTGGCAGCTCGACGGCGTGCCCGGTGACGTGCCCGGGCTGCTGGACGCCACCATGCCGGTGCTCAAGGAGCTGCCGTGACGGCCCACCCGCCCCCGGCTACCGCTGGGAGCCGCCCCCAGCGCGATCCCCGCCCCTCGTCGAGCACGGACGCGCGCACTTCCCCGACTGTCGACGTACACGCGCACGTCCTGATCCCCGAGGTAGAGGCCCTGGTGGCCGGCCTACCGGGCCTGGCAAAGGCCAAGGCCCTCGACGCCCGCCGCAACGGGCCCGCGACCCTGGCCGTCAGCGGCCCCATGGTCGCCGAGCGCATCCCGAGGCTGACGGACGTCGCCGTACGACTGGCCGCGATGGACACGCAGGGCGTGGACGTCCAGCTGGTCAGCCCGTCCCCCTCGCACTACCACTACTGGGCGGACGAGGAGACGGCGGAGAAGGTGTACCGCCTGGCCAACGAGACGACGGCCGCCCACTGCGCCCAGGCGCCCGGCCGGCTGCACGGTCTGGGCCTCGTCCCCCTGCAGCACCCTGAATCGGCGGTGCGCGCGCTCGAACTCGCCATGGGTATGGGCCTGTTGGGTGTCGAAATCTCCTCGCACGCGCCGGGCCGGGAGCTGTCGGATCCGGCGTACGAACCCTTCTGGACCCGGGCCGAGGAGACGGGCGCGATCCTCTTCCTGCACCCCTTCGGCTGCACGCTCGACGAGCGTCTCGACCAGTGGTACCTGTCCAACACCGTCGGCCAGCCCACCGAGAACGCCGTCGCGCTCTCGCACCTGATCTTCTCCGGGGTGCTGGACCGGCACCCGGAGCTGAAGGTCATCGCCGCGCACGGGGGCGGCTATCTGCCCACCCACATAGGCCGTTCCGACCACGCCTGGTCGGCCCGCTCCGACGCGGGCGCTGGCTGCGCCCACCTGCCCAGCAGCTACCTCAAGCGCTTGTACTTCGACTCCCTGGTCCACGACCCGCAGGTACTGCGGGCACTGATCGGCGCGGTCGGCGCGGACCGTGTGCTGCTCGGCTCCGATTTCCCCTTCGACATGGGCACCGAGGACCCCGTCGGCGCACTGCGCGCCGCACGCCTGCCCGACGACGACTTCCACGCCGTGCGCGGCGGCAACGCGACAACGCTGCTGCGCCTCACCTGACCCCCGCACAGGAGAACCGCCATGAGCGCACGCCTGCTCACCCATCTGCGGCACGTCGACCTCGCCGTGCCCGACTACGACAAGCAGCTCGACTTCTACGCCGGCGTCTGGGGCCTGACCCAGGTCGCCGAGGACTCCGGCATCTCCTTCCTCGCCGCCGAGGGCAGCCCCGAGCAGTACGTGGTGCGGCTGCGCAAGGCCGAGGAGAAGCGCCTCGACCTCGTCTCGTACGGCGCCGGCTCCACCGAGGACGTGGACACTCTCGCCGAGCAACTCCTGGCGGGAGGCGTGCAGTTGATCTCCCAGCCGGGCAAGATCGACACACCCGGGGGCGGCTACGGCTTCCGCTTCTTCGACGTCGACGGCCGCACCATCGAAGTGTCCGCCGATGTGGACGTACGGCAGCACCGCAAGATCGAGGAGAAGGAGGCCATCCCGGTCAAGCTGTCGCACGTCGTGCTGAACTCGCCGGACCTCGACAGGACCCGCGAGTGGTACGAGCGCCACCTGGGCTTCCGTCACTCCGACACGCTCAGCTCGCCGCACATGGGCGAGGTCATGCACTTCATGCGGATCTCCAACCAGCACCACTCGATGGCCATCGCGAAGGGCCCGCACACCTCCCTGCACCACGTCTCCTTCGAGATGCGCGGCCTGGACGAGTACATGCGCGGCTCCGGCCGCGTGATGCGCGCCGGCTTCCGCAAGATCTGGGGCCCCGGCCGGCACTTGGCGGGTGACAACACGTTCACGTACTTCCTGGACCCGCACGGCAACACCGTCGAGTACACGACGGAGTTGGAGCTGCTGGACGAGGACACCTGGCACCCCCACGTCTACGACTTCTCCCAGCCCGAGGTCACCGACCAGTGGGGCACCGCCAATCCCATGAACGAACTGGTCGCCAAGGAGTCCTTCAACGACGTCGACCGCGGCTGCTTCGTCGCCCCGCCGGTCTGACCCCCTCGAACCCCGGGGACGCGGTGGCCCTGTCACCGCCCTGACGCCCTTGCCGCGTCCCCGGCTCCCACCGCTGTCGAAGACCGCCGGAGCCTGGAGCAGTGCATGCGTTTCGCCACCTATGAACATCGAGACCAGCGCCGGGTCGCCGTCGTGGAGGAGGACGGCACCCTCCACCCGGTTCCCGGGGCGCGCTCGCTCACGGAGCTGATCAGCTGCGGCGACGGACTCGACGCGCTCCTGCGCGCCGGCGCCGCCACGCTCGACGTCCCGCCGGGCCCTCACGTGTCCGAGGTGCGGCTGCTGCCACCGCTTCAGCCGCCCACCGTGCGGGACTTCGTCACCTTCGAGGAACACGTCGAAGGGGTACGGCGGTCCGTGGACGGCGTCGGCGGGGTGCCCGAAGCCTGGTACGACGCCCCGACGTTCTACTTCACCAACCCGTACGCCGTCATCGGCGCCCACGACGACGTCCCGGTGCCGCCGGGCAGCGAAGTCCTCGACTTCGAGCTGGAGGTCGCCGCCGTCATCGGCCGGGAGGGGCGGGACCTGACGCCAGAGCAGGCACGGGACCACATCATCGGCTACACCGTCTTCAACGACTGGTCGGCCCGCGACCTGCAGTCCCGCGAGATGCAGGTCCGCCTCGGCCCGTGCAAGGGCAAGGACACGGCCGCCACCTTCGGCCCGTACCTGGTCACCGCCGACGAGCTGGAGCCGTACCGCGACACCGACGGCTTTCTGCGCCTGGCGCTGACCGCCTCGGTGAACGGCGAGGTCGTCGGCAAGGACCTGTTGTCCAACATGAGCTGGACCTTCGAGGAGATGGTCGCCTACGCCTCGCGGGGCACCGTCGTCCGCCCCGGCGACGTGCTCGGCTCCGGCACCTGCGGCAACGGCGGCTGCCTCGCCGAGCTGTGGGGCGTCCGGGGCGAGCAGTCCCCGCCCTCGCTGAAGCCGGGAGACACCGTCACCCTCACCGTGGAGGGCATCGGCACCGTCTCCAACACCGTGGTCGCGGGCAGGAATCCGGAGCCGCTGCCGACCGCCCGGCGCCGCACCCGGGAGCGGCCGTGAACGATCTGCACCCCAAGAGGCTCCTCGGCAAGGTCGTCGTCGTCACCGGCGCCGCGCGCGGCCAGGGCGCCGCCGAGGCCGAGGCCCTGACCCGCGAGGGCGCCCGCGTCATCGCCACCGACGTGGCCGAGGCCGCCGGCTGCCGCCGCCTCGACGTCACCGACGAGGAGCACTGGGCGGAGCTGGCCGCCGAACTGAGGGAGTCGTACGGCCAGGTGCACGGCCTGGTCAACAACGCGGGCATCACCTGGCGCGCCCGCCTCGGCGATGTGACCCCCGCCGACTTCGCCCGAGTCCACGCCGTCAACGTCACCGGCCCGCTCCTTGCCATCCAGCACCTGACGCCGCTGATGCCGCCCGGCTCGTCCATCGTCAACGTCGGTTCCACCGCCGCGCTCAGCGGCCACTATCCGGTCGCCTACACGACCAGCAAATGGGCGCTGCGCGGCCTGTCGAAGACCGCCGCCATGGAGCTCGGCCCGCGCGGCATCCGCGTCAACACGATCCACCCCGGCTTCATCGAGACCGAGATGACCGCCTCCGCCGCGCCCGCCTTCCGCGAGGCGAACATCCGCGAGACCCCGCTCGGCCGCACCGGCACGGTCGACGAGGTCGCCCCGGTCGTGGTCTTCCTCCTGTCCGACGAGTCCTCCTTCATCACCGGCGCCGAGATCCCGGTCGACGGCGGACTCACCACGCACGGCGGCGTCAAGTCCATCTCGGACGCTCTGGGTTCGGCTGCTCCGACGGAGGGACATTGAAACGGCTGGCAGGGAAGGTTGCCCTGATACCGGGCACGGCCCGCGGTCAGGGACGCACGGCGGCGCTGCGGTTCGCGGCCGAGGGCGCGATCGTCGGCGGCGGCGACCTGCGGCACGAGTCCGAGCTGAAGGCCCAGCGTCTCGTCGCGCAGGCGGGCGGCACGGCCCTCACCCCCGGCCCGCTCGACGCGACCGACGAGGACTCCGTCCGCGCCTGGGTCGAGGAGGCCGCGGACGCCTTCAGCGTCAGGTCCACCAGCGAGGTGACCGGCCCCTCGACGCACAACAGCGCGTCGGCCAGTTCGAACAGTTCGTCACGGCGGGCGGTCAGACACTCGTACAACTCTGCTCGGAAGCGCGACACTTCCGCTAACGCTTCCTGTCGGACATCCGGGCACACCACACTCATGACAACGGCCTTCGGCTGGTTCTCCTCGTGACGGAGCACAGGATCAGACGAAGGCCACCGTCATGTCCGGCGAATGCCCAGGTGAGTGACCTCGTTCGGGACACCGTTCGAGGCCAGAAGAAAAAGAACAAGGTAACCGGGACGCCGAAGGCCGTCGTCTACCCGCCGGCCGAGGACGGTGGTCGGCGGGTCCGCGTCGGCAGCCGGTTCATGGGGATGGCGTACACACTCCCCGACATCGCCGAGTTCCTACGACGGACCGGGGCCGAAGACGTCGAGCCCGAGGATGTGGCGAGCGCGGCCTGGGTGGAGTGGCGGGCGCCGGGCCAGACGTGTGGGCGCCGCCCGGGTAGGCCGGAGCGGCTTCGACCACATCACCGACCCCTGACCGCCCTGGTCGGGCCCGCGGTCGGCGTGGCCGGTGTCCTGGTCGGGGGGGTAGGGGTTCGTGGTCGGGATGAGCGGGGCCGGCGCGGGAGCGTTACCTCTCGGTGCTGCTGTCAGAGCAGCTTCTGCGGTGCCTGGTACTGGTCGACGGGCGCGAGGTTGCACGCGGGCTTGGGCCCGCCGAGCAGGTGCCCCCCGATGCCCTCGCCCTCCGGCAGCGGCACCGCACAGCGGAGGTCGACATGGGCGAACGGAGCGCCATAGGTGTTGCCGATGCCGCCTGCTTCGCCCGCGATAGTGGTGTTTCCGTTGCGGGTTCCGAAGTCCGTGGCGCCGGTGCCGCCGTCGGGTCCTTCGAAGTCCGTCGCCGATGCGGGTACAGCCACGGCCGCCGTTGCGGCCATCGCGAAAGCCGCGCCGGCCAGAACCTTCATGATCACTGTGATGCTCCTGTTCGATGAGACGGTCATCCTCTTTGTGATCTGTCCAACGCCACGCCGTGGTTGCAGTTACGTGTGCCGGACCAGCTGTCACCGGCGCGCGCCGACCGAGCGGTCGGCCACAGCTGCTCTCACAGCGCCCAACCACACAGTGGTGCGGCCTCGGCTATGGGCAGGGTCTGGGCACCGAACCGGCCCGCCGGAGCACGGGGAATATTGATGGACCAGTCCGGGGATCGGCGTGCCGACGCCTCGCTTCAGGCCTGCAACTGGGCGTGTGTCGCCGGGAGTCCGGAACACACGCCTGGACGGAATGGGAGGCTGTGAGGTCTCTCGGCAACTCCGCTCCTGGCCAGCTGAGTGAGTGGCAGCGGTGGCTTCTGGACCATCTCAAGAACCAGCGGCTGGACGCCGAGCAGGCGATCGCTCTGGCGAAGATGTGGGTCAAGGTCGCCGCAGTGCAGCCGGGCGCCATGCCCCAAGGCCGTGTGTCCAGCGGCACTTCGGCGAGAATGTCCCACACGACCTCACGGCGGTGATGCCATTCGGCCACGAGCGTGAGAGCGCTGACGGGAACGGCGACCGGCCCGCCGGGCAGATCGGACAGCATCACCTTGAGCTTGCTGCGGTCCGCCAGGTACCCTTGCGCGCCAGCGTAGGCGTGGGAGAGATGGGGATACGAGGCCGTCGGGATGCGCGGCCACCGATCGCCTACGACCGCCTGGTGCGTCTGCCAGGTCATCTCCCACAACTGCCGGTGCGGCCGGCCGGGACAGCCCTTGCTCTCGATCGCCAGGGTGCCGATGTCCGGGCGGGACAGTCGCACCTCGAACGGGTCGGTGTCGGCGGCCCGCCGGGTCACCTCCCGGGTGATCTGGTCGACCTCCCTGGCGCTGTCCTGCGGTCCGGCGTGGAGCACGGTGAAATGCATCCATCACGGCTGGACCGGGTGCAGGCCTGGCTGTTCAGACAGCGGGCGGTAGGTGTGGGCCCTCAATGGGAATCTCCCGTTCCGCGATAGCGGCCTGCGTGTGCTTGGCCTGTCTCGTCCAGGGGCCACGGCAACTTGTCTCAGGATCTTGTCCCTTGCCGGCGTCCGCCTCAGGCTCGGTTCAGGTACGACTCCAGGGCATGCGAGCCGGTACGTTGCTCAGAGCAACCGCAATTGCCTGGTCGTAGATGTGCGCCGGCGTGAAAGGGGAGGCGTGAGGAATCGGTTCGCGGGCGGCTGTTCGTCGTGCTCGGTGCGGGTGTGGCGGCGGGGTTCTCGGCAGGGGACTCCACGGGGCCTGGGAAGTCCACAGCGCAACGTGCCATCACCTCGATGAGCTCACCAAGGCGGACGCCTTCGCCCGGAGACGGCCCTTCCGCCTTGGCGTGAACCCCCTTCTGCTGCCGGGCTTGTGGCGTCTGCGGGGGGCGGGGCCGGATTGCTCGTCGGGGTGGTGCGAGAAAGGGATCGACGGGCCGTCTCGGCGCTCGTGGCCGGCGGCGTACAAGAAGGACGAGGTGGGGCGGGATGGGCGAGCACGGCCGGCGTCGGCGTCACCGTACGGTGGACCGGGTCGCGTGGATCCTGGAGGCCGCCGCGCGGGCGCCGGGCGGGGTGACCGTGGCCGAGCTGGCGCGGACGGTCGGGGCGCCGGCGAGTTCGGTGCAGGATCTGGTCAACGGCCTTGTCGCGACGGGCTTTCTGCTGGAACAGCACGGGCGCTTCAGGCTTGGTCCCGCCCCGCACGTCCTCAACCTCATCGCCGGCCGGGTCGTCCCGCGGATCAGTCAGGCCGAGCTCAACGAGCTGAGCCGCGTCGCGGGCACCCCGGTGCTGCTCACGGTGCGGGTCGGGCTCGACGCCGTGCACCTCGCGCGCGGCGGTGAGGACGAGATTCCGCGCCTCGTGCCGCTCGCCGACGAGCACGTGGCCCGGCCGCTGCTGCGTACCGCCGCGGGCCGTCTGCTGCTGGCCTTCACCGACGAGGCGGAGCGCCGTGGGCTGCTCGACGAGCTCGCCCGCCATGACCCCGAGGGGGTCGCCGAGTTCCGCGGCGCTCTTCCGGCGATCCGCGCGTCGCGGATCAGCCGCAGCGAGGGTCTGGCCGATCCCGAGGTCAGCGCGCTCGCGATCCCCGTCACCGACGGCCCCGTCGTCACGGGAGCTCTTGTGCTGATGCACCGGCGACGCGGCCGCGCGGAGCGGCTGAGGCTGGACCGGGCGGCGGCCCGGCTCCTCGCGCACATCCAGGAGGGGCGGGCGTGACGTTCGCATCGATCCACGGATATCCGTGAATGCGGGCGCTCATACAGTGCCGGAAACGAGCATCCCGGCATGACTTCGAACACGCTCAGCACGACCGAGCCGACGCCGCTGATGCCCACCGGCGAGATCGTCTCCCGGCTGCTGCACACCCTCGGCGACCCCGATCCGGCCCGGGAAGCCGAGGACATCACCGTCGTCGGGGCCGACCCCTTGGTGCCCTCGGTGCACCGCCTCGCCGATGCCATGTCGGCCGCGATCGGGGTTTTCGGGCGGCAGACGGCGGCGGTCGGTGAAATGCGCGGTCACCGGCACCAGAGGGTGGAGGTACAGGCCGGGGCCGCGATCGACCAGCTCATGGCGACGTACCACACGACGCTGTCGGGGCGCCCGCTCGGCGCTCTCCTCGACGATCCGGCGCTGCTCGGCAACAACGACTTCTACCGGGCGCAGGGCGGCCGGTGGATCTTCATCATCACCACCTATCCGCATCTGCGCGACGCGGTCTGCTCCGTGCTGGGGTGCGGGCTCGACAAGGTGGGGATCGCGCGGGCCGCGGCCGACTGGGACGCCTTCGCGCTGGAGGAGGCCATCTGCGCGCGGGGCGGCGTCGCCTGCGTGGTGCGCGGCCGGGACGAGTGGCTCGCGCATCCTGCTGGGCGGTACGTCGCGCGGCGCCCGGTCGTCGAGATCGAACGCGTCGGTGACGGGCCGGTCCGGCCTCTGGAGCCGATCGGTGAGGCCGACGAGGCGCTCACGGGCGTACGGGTGCTCGACCTCACCCATGTCATCGCAGGTCCCGTCGGGGCGCGGCTCCTCGCCCAGTTCGGCGCCGACGTGCTGCACCTGTCGCGTCCGGACCGCCCCGACCCGATCCCGATGATCGCGATGACCGGCGGCGGCAAGCGCAACGCCTACTGCGACCTGCGCGACGGGCACGACCGTGCCGCCTTCCACGAGGTGCTCCAGGACGCGGACGTCTTCGTGCACGCCTACCGGGGACTCGCCCGGCACGGGGCGCCGACCGGGGAACTCATCCGGCGCCGCCCCGGACTCATCGCCCTCGAATACCACGCCTGGGGCGCCGACGGGCCCTGGGGTGAGCGCGGCGGGTTCGACCAACTCGCCTGCTCCGCAACCGGATTCGCCGTCGAGGAGTGGACCGACCGGCCGTCGCTGCCGCCGACGTACCTGCTCAACGACTACCTCGCCGCCTACCTCGGGGCCGCCGCCGTGGCAACGGTCCTGCGCCGGCGTGCGACGGAGGGCGGCTCGTGGCGGATCCGCGTGACCCTGGCCGGGGTGTGTCACTGGGTGCAGGAACTCGGGCTGCTGGCACGGGAGGACGTCATCGACCTGCCCCGGCCCGGGCGCGCGCCGCTCGCCGCGCTGTCGACCACCGGGACAGACTTCGGCCCGCTCACCGAACCGGCGACACCGTTCGCCTACAGCGGGCGCACGGTCCCCCAGCCCGGCCGGCGTTCCCCGCTCGGGTCTGCCGCGCTCCAGTGGCGCTGAGCGCAACGCGGGAAGTGCCGTACGTCTTCTGCGGGCCGGCGGAGCTGGCCGCGCCCCCGGCGGAGCCGCATATCGACACAGCCCCACGCCCCTTCGGAGCGCGATCCCGTACCGCACCACCCCGTCCACCCACCCCACCCGATCTCCCAGGAGGCACCGGAAGATGTCCGAGAAGCCGAGCGGCCCGTCCGGCCGGGGACTCCTCACCGGAGTCCGCGTCGTCGAACTGGCCACCGTGATCATGGCTCCGTACGCAGCACAACAGCTCGGCGACTTGGGCGCGGACGTGATCAAGGTCGAGCCGCCCACCGGTGACATGACGCGCCACTACCCGCCGCTGCGCCACCCCGGCATGGGCGGCCCGGCCCTCAACCTGAACCGCAACAAGCGCAGCGCCTCCATCGACCTCAAGGCCCCGCACGGCCGCGACGCCCTGCTCGCCCTGCTGCGCACCGCCGACGTCTTCATCACCAACCTGCGCCCGCAGGCCCTGGAGAAGTTCCGCCTCGGCTACGGCGACGTCGCGGTCGTCAGCCCCGGCCTGATCTACGCGAGCGCCCACGGCTTCCGCAGCGACAGCCGCTATGGCACCCACGCCGCCTATGACGACATCATCCAGGCGGCCAGCGGCCTGGTCTGGCTCAACCACCAGGTCTCCGGCCAACCGCACTACGTTCCCACCGTGCTGGCCGACAAGATCTGCGGCATGCAGATCGCCCAGTCGGTCCTGGCCGCGCTGCACTACCGGGAGCACGGCGGCACCGGACAGCACATCGAGGTCCCGATGGCCGACACCATGCTCGCCTTCAACCTGGTCGAGCACCTGGGAGCGGCCGCTCTGGACGCCGACGGGGAGTTCGGCTCGGCCCGCTCGCTCAGCCCGCAGCGCCGCGCGCTGCGCACCGCCGACGGCTGGATGTGCATCCTGCCGCACAGCGACCGCAACTGGCGGGACTTCACCGACTTCGTGGGCCGCCCCGAACTGGCCGCCGACCCGCGCTTTGTCACCGGCCCCGACCGGGCTCGCAACGCCGACGCGTTCTATCCACTGCTCGCGGAGCTGACGCCGCGGCACACCAGTGCCGAGTGGCAGGAGTTCTGCGACCGGGCGGGCATCGCCGCCGCCCCGGTGCTCGACCTGGAAGCCGCCGCCACCACCGCCTACGCACAAGAGGGCGGCCTGCTGCACCAGGCCGAACACCCCACCGAGGGCCGCTACCGGGTCATCGGCCGCCCGGTGCGCTACTCGGCCGACCCGGAGCCGGAGCTACGGCCCTGCCCGGGCATCGGCCAGCACACCGACGAGGTGCTCCGCGAAGCCGGCTTCGACCCCTCCCTGCTGCACCCCGCGAACTGACCGCGAGTTCTCGTACCGAAAAGAAATGCACCGCCCGTTCACCAACCCCCGGAGCGAATGAGCCATGTCTCCTTCGACGCCTTCACCGATCGCATTCCCCGACATCGTCCTGCCCGAATCAGCCCGCCGGCTCCGCGCCGAGGTCCGAGCCTTTCTCGACGAGGAACGCGCTCGCGGCACCGTGCTCGGCCGCCCCGACTCCTGGCTGGCCGGCTGGGACGACGGCTTCAGCCGCCGCCTCGCCGAGCGCGGCTGGGTCGGCATGGCCCTGCCCACCGAGTACGGCGGTGCCGGCCGCGGCTTCCTGGAGCGCTATGTGGTGATCGAGGAACTGCTCGCCGCCGGCGCCCCGGTCAGCGCCCACTGGGTCTCCGACCGGCAGGCAGGACCGTCCATCCTCCAGCACGGCACCGAGGAGCAGCGCCGCTTCTTCCTGCCCGAGATCGCCGCCGGGCAGTGCTTCTTCTCCATCGGCATGAGCGAGAAGAGCAGCGGCTCCGACCTCGCCTCGGTCTCCACCCGCGCCCAACGCACCACCGACGGCTGGCGGTTGACCGGTACGAAGATGTGGACCGGCGGCGCCCACGTCAACGACTACGCCATCGTGCTGGCCCGCACCGACGACGCCGAGGACAGGCACGCGGGCCTGAGCCAGTTCATCGTCGACCTGCGCGCCCCGGGCGTACGGGTCGAACCGATCCACCTGATGAGCGGCGAACACCGCTTCAACGCCGTCCACCTCGAAGGCGTCGACGTCCCCGACGGCATGCTGCTCGGACAGCAGGGCGACGGCTGGAAGCAGGTCACCGGCGAACTCGCCTTCGAACGCAGCGGCCCGGAACGCTACCTCTCCACCTTCCCCCTGCTCATCTCCCTGCTACGCGAACTGGAGCAGCGCCCGCCCACGGCCGAACAGCTCACCCAAGTCGGCGTCCTGACGGCCCGCCTGCACAGCATCCGCCGACTGTCCCTCGGCGTGGCCGCGGCTCTGGACGCCGGATCCGCCCCCGACACCCAGGCCGCCCTGGTCAAGGACCTCGGCACCCGCCTTGAGGGCACGCTGACCGACACCGTCCGCAGCATCCTGCCGACCCCGGCCGACCCGCACGCCACGCCCGGAACCCACCCTGAACTGCTTGCCTTCGCCCTGCTGCACAGCCCCGGCTACACCCTGCGCGGCGGCACCAACGAAATCCTTCGCGGCATCATCACTCGCGGTCTGGAGCAGCGCCGATGAACACCCACACAATCGACACCGGCACCCCGGTCATCCCCGCCGACGCCTACGACACCACCGTCTTCTACGCCGATGCGGACGCCATCGCCACCGTCACCAACACCACCGCCCCCGACGCCGTCGCCCTCCCCTGCCAGGACGCCTCCACCGCCGAACTCCTGGCCGCCGCCCAGGAAGCAGGACACCGCGCCGTCCCCGCCCCCCTCGCGGAGACCGCCCTGGTCGCCCGCCCGCTGCTGCGCCGCGCCGGGCTCCCCGTCCCCGACGGCCCGCTCAGCTACGCCATCGCCCCCGAGCTGACGATCCGTTACGCCCACCCGGCCGCCTCCCCCGTCGGCTCGGCCGGCTGCCTGGGCCACGACGACTCCCTGCTGGTCACTGGCACCCTGCGCCGCGTCCCCTGGGCCCGCGCCGCCACCGCGGTGGTCGTCCTGGCCACCGCCCCCTCCGGCCCCGTCCTGTTCACCCTCACCCCCGACCAGGCCATCCTCACCCCCGGCGGCAACCTCGCCGAGGAACCCCGCGACGACCTCCACCTCGCCCCCCTTGAGATCCCCGCCGCACAGGTCCGCCGGATCTCCCCCGAACTGCTCGACGAGGCCCGTCTCCGCGCGGCCCTGGCCCGCTCCGCCCTGATCGCCGGTGCCGCCGAACGCTGCGTCGACCTGACGGTCGCCCACACCACCGCCCGCACCCAGTTCGGCCGTCCGCTCAGCCGCTTCCAGGCCGTCAAGCAGGAAGAGGCACGGCTGATCGAGGAGGCCGCCCTGGTCCGCGCCGCCGTCCACGCCGCCGCCGCGCCGCTGGACACCGGCGGCGCGGCCGCCCACTTCACCGTCGCCGCCGCCAAGACCCAGGCATCCGCTTCGGCCGCCGAGGTCACCCGCATCGCCCACCAACTCCACGGCGCCATCGGCATCACCCGCCTCAACCCCCTCCACCTCGCCACCACCCGCCTGTGGTCCTGGCGCGACGAAGACGGCGACGAAACCTACTGGGCACACCGCCTGGCCCGCCCCCTCACCGCCACCGCCCTCTGGCCCACCCTCACCACCACACCCTGACCCCTCGCCCCAGCCCTGCCCCGCCGCCGACCGGCCCAGCCCGGTCGGCGGCTCAGCAGCTCTCCCCTGGCCCGGGGTGGTGCGCTGGGCCGCCAACAGCGCGGCACGGCGGTGAGTGAACCGCCCCGGTTCGAATGGAGACTCGATCTCATGAAAGGACCGAGTCATGGCACGACCCTCCCGTTACCCGCTTGAGCTGCGCCGTCGTGCGGTGCGCATGGTCGCCGAGGTCCGCGACGACTACCCGAACGAGACGGCCACCCTGCAAGTGGTGGCCGACAAGCTCGGCATCGGCTCGCGGGAAACGCTGCGGAACTGGGTACAGCAGCACGAGATCGACGCGGGGACGCGGCCGGGGACGACGACGGAGGAGTCCTCCCGGATCAAGGCGTTGAAAAAGGAGAACGCCGAGCTGAAGCGGGCCAACGAGATCCTGAAGGCGGCGGCGAGTTCTTTCGCGGCCGAGCTCGACCGGCTACACACGCGCTCGTAGGGTTCATCGACGAGCACCGGGACCGCTTCGGCGGGGTCGAGCCGATCTGCAGGACGCTCACCGAGCACGACTGCAAGATCGCCCCTTCCACCTACTACGCCCACAAGAAACGACTGACCGCCCCGTCCGCACGGTCGGTGCGGGACGCTCGGCTCAAAGAGCTGATCAACCAGGTCCACACCGCCAACTACCGCGTCTACAGCGCAAGGAAGATCAGGCGCCAGCTGAACCGGCAGGGACACGCCGTGGCCCGCTGCACCATCGAACGCCTGATGCGCGAGCTGGGCATCCAGACGGCAGTCCGCGACAAGCGTGTGATCACCACGCTTCCCGGCGGGCAGGTCGAGCAAGCCCCCGACCGTCTCGACCGCGACTTCGTCGCCGCCGCCCCCAACCGGTGCTGGGTAGCAGGCTTCACCCATGTGAAGACCTGGTCAGCGACCGTCTACGCCGTGTTCGTCGTGGACACCTTCTCCCGCCGGATCGTCGGCTGGTCGGCGGCCACCGTCAAGGAGACCGTCTTCGTCCTGGACGCCCTGGAGATGGCGATCTGGCAACGCGACCGCGACCAACAACCCAGCCAGCCAGGCGAGTTGATCCATCACTCGGATGCCGGATCGCAGTGCACGTCGTTCAAGCTCGCCGAGCACCTGGACGCCGCCGGCATAGCCGCGTCCATCGGCTCGGTCGGCGACGCCTACGACAATGCCCTGATGGATCAAGCCCCAGCGCCCTGGAAGACGCTCTCCCAGGTCGAGCTGGCCACCGCCGAATGGGTCGACTGGTACAACCACCGCCGACTCCAGGTGAGACAGGCCATATCCCGCCTGCCGAGTACGAAGCCAACTACTACACGGAACTCACGAAACCCCAGGTCACAACCACAATCTGAGATCTCTACCGAACCCGGGGCGGTTCAAAACCCAGGTCAACTCACCAGCCACTGATCAGAAATACCGCTCCTGGACAGCAACTGACGGCAATCGGCACGCGATGGACATAACCGCGTCTGTCCGGTGTTGTTCGTCGCTTCCATCAATGTGAAGATCTACGGTCGATCTGCACGGCCCTCCCGATCCCTGTCCCTGCTGACTCCTAGGCTGCAGGCATGCCCGAACTGACCCTCACCGCCGGCCAGGCGCGCCGGATACTCTTGCGCGCCCAAGGCCTGCTCGGATCTCCGTACGGCAGGCGCGGCAATCCCCGGGCCGTGCTGCAGCAGCTGGGTGCCGTGCAGCTCGACACCATCTCCGTGCTGGCCCGCTCGCATGAGTTGGTGCCCTACGCCCGACTCGGCGCGGTCGGCCGCGGAGCGGTGGAGGCGGCGTACTGGCAGCAGACCCGCGCGTTCGAGTACTGGTCGCATGCCGCCTGTGTACTCCCCATCGAAACCTGGCCGTTGTACGCCTTCCGCCGTCGGGCGTTCGCCGAGCGCGGCCACCGTTGGCACAAGTTGGCCGACAAACAACGCTCCTGCGCCGAAGCGCTGGCCCGCCTGCGCGGCGAGGGACCGATGACGGCGACCGAGCTGGGCGGCGCGAAGAACGGCGGGCCCTGGTGGGACTGGTCGGAGTCGAAGGTCGCTATCGAGTGGCTGCTGGACACGGGCGTGGTCGTCTGCACCGAACGCCGAGGCTGGAAGCGGGTGTACGACCTGGCCGAACGGGCGGTGCCGGCCGAACTGCTGGCGCAGGACATGGACGACGCGGCCTGCCTGCGCGAGCTCACCGCGCGGGCGGGGACGGCGCTGGGAGTGGCTACGGTGAAGGATCTTGCGGACCACCAACGGCTGACGGTGAAACAGATCGGCTCGGCGCTGCCCGACAGCGGGCTGGTCGAGGTGCTGGTCGCCGGCTGGGGCAAGGACGGCCATACGGCTACCGCCTGGGCCGACCCCGCCGCCCTAGAGGAACAGCCGCGCGGCCGGCACCGCACCACGCTGCTCTCGCCCTTCGACTCACTGGTGTGGGACCGGGCGCGCACCGAACGGATCTTCGGCTTCACCCACCGCCTCGAGGCGTATGTCCCCAAGGAAAAGCGAGTGCATGGCTATTTCGCCATGCCGCTGCTCTCGGGCGGGCGTCTGGTGGGCAGGGTGGATCCTGCGCGTGAAGGACAGACTTTGGTGGCGCGTCAGGTCTCGCTGACCGGCGCCAAACACATACCGGCTGCGGCGAAAGCGCTGCGAGAGGCCGCCGAATGGGTCGGCTGCACGTACGTACGCGCCGAGCGGGTGCTGCCCGAAGCACTCGCCGCACCGTTTGCCGCCGCGCTCGCTGCGACCTGATCAACCTGACTGACCGACGCCGACTGCATGTTCACTCTCCAGGGGATAAGGTGCAGGGCGCCGATCAGGACGAGAAGGTCGGTGAAGAGCATGCCGACCACGTTGAGGGGCAGGTTGCTGGTCAGTCCCGGTACGGCGAGACCGACTGCGAGCCCGAGTACGCCGATGAGCATGGCCGCCCGGCTTGCCGGCCCCGCTGACAAGGCGCGGGGCCGGCAGGCCGACCACGAGGCCCGTGATGCCGGAGCACCCAAGCAGGAGGCGTACTCACCTCGGTGAGATCCAGGGGGCCACCGAGAGCGACGATGGGAAGGGCGGTCTGGAAGGCTCCTGGCGCTGAAGAGGAAGACGAGGCCGTCTTTGACTGTCGTCTTTGACGCGCCGGTAGCCGTCGTCGTGGTCGACGAGGTTTCCCCACGCTCGCCTGACGCCGGAACGCGGGTGGCCACCGGCGAACCGGTGGCCATCCGCGTGGCCCGCGAGGCGCTCGGGCTACGCCTTGAAGACGCCCCGGTTGCAGCGCAGCACCGCCACGACGACGGCGACGATGACCGCCGTGATGACGGCCGTCCCTACGACCGAGCCGGTGGCGGCGAAGATGCCGCCGCAACCTGCCACGCCCAGCGCCGCACCCACCGCGAGGGCCGTCTCCTGGAGGGCCGCGGCGCGCGCGACGTCCTTCGGCGGGACGCTGCCCAGCAGGTAGGCGTCGCCGGAGGCCATGGAGACGCCGACTCCGAGGCCGATCAGGAAGCTGGCGGGCCACAGGCCGACGAAGGCGGCCACGACAAGGCCGACGGCGCAGGTGGCCAGGCTGACCTGGAGCATGTGCACCGCGGTGAAGCGGGCCTGGATCTTGTGGAACGCGAACCCGCCGAGGGAGACCCACAGGGCCAGCACGGACACCGGCAGGATCGACAGGAGCGAGTCGGCCTCCGCGCTGAACAGAAAGACTGATCCCGTGTAGCTGGCGGAACTCACGACGAGCGCGAGCGAGGGCGCGCCGAGCCGGGAGAAGCTGAGCATGCGTACGTCGATGAGCGGGTCGCGCGAGCGGAGTTGCCGCGTGCAGAAGACCGTCAGGACCAGGCAGCCCGCGGCCGTCGCGAGGACGCGCCCGATGGCGGCGCCATGGCTTTGCAGACCGGCCACGAAGAGTCCGAAGCCCACAAAGGCGAGGGCGGAGGAGGCGACGTCGACCTTGGTCGACGAGGCCTGTCCCAGGGTGATGCCGCGCAGCAGTGCGGTGGCGAGCACTCCGCAGACCAGGGCGACGGCGGCGGGCAGCCAGAAGAGCATCGTGTAGGCGTCCATGCCGATGAACGCCCGGCCGATCAGAGGTCCCGCACCGGCTCCGATGCTGTACGTGGTGATCCACAGGGAGTAGCCGAGAGTGCGCTCCGACGTCTCGGGTAGTCCGCCGATGACCGAGGCGACGCTGGAGACGATCAGCGCGTAGCCGAAGCCTTGGATGAACCGGCTCGCCGTCCACGTCGCTGCCGAGTCCAGCAGTGCGGGACTCGCCCCCGCGAGGGTGAAGATGAAGAGGCCGGTCGCCAGCGTCACGCCGGGACCCAGGCGTGCGCCCAGACGCGAGCCGAGGACGACGCTGGAGGCGAGGGCGATCGTGTACCCGTCGATGAACCACAGGCGCCATGAGTCGGTCAGGACTGGCAGGTCGTAGGCGATGGAGTTGAACAGCGTGGAGTCCACACCGCCCAGGAACATGGGGACCAGCAGCAGCGGGAAGAGGACCTTCTTCGACACGGCGGTGGACCGCGCTGGAGCAAGGACAGTTCCGGCCATGGCAGACCTCGTCTCAGTTGGCTTTCTTCGGCGAGCGCAGCAGAGGGAAGACCACTGCGACGACGCCCGGCAGGACTGCTAAATCCGCCGTCGGTCTTCTCTCTACGAGCCCGGTGGGGCGGGCGTGCGCCGCCGGGCACTCAGGGCTGGTTCTCGAGGGCGCCATGAAGTCTCCGAGTCGATGTGAAACCACCTAAGGCGGTTCTACCAGTCTGTGATTCTCGTGGCAACCAGCCAAGCCGGTTCCACGCTCCCGCCCGGGGTGCCTCGCGAGTAACGTGCCGGAGCCGACCCCGCGGCGGACCGGCGGCCGGAACTACGCAACCCGGGCCCCGGCCCGTGCGGCGCCCGGAGAGAGGGCGCGGACACGGCCGGGGCCGGCACAGCCTCACCTGTACGGCGACGGGCGCGGGTGTCCTACATGCCTCGCGGGGAGGGGAATTCGCGGTTGCTGAGGTACTGCGGACGCGGCGCGTCCGCGGCGTAGGGCGCCCCCAGTGTGTTCTCCACGCTGTTGTAGACGATGAAGATGTTCGAGCGCGCGAACGGCGAGAGGTTCCCGTTGGAGCCGTGCAGCAGGTTGGAGTCGAACATCACTGCGGAGCCGGCGGGACCCGTGATCTGCTCGATCCCGTGCTCCTCCGCCATGCGCGTCAGGTGCTTGCGGTCCGGGGAGCCGACACTGGGAGCGGCCACGCGAAGCGACTCCTTGTGGTAGTTCTGCGGAGTGGCCCCGACCGTGGGGACGAACGTCTTGTGGGTGCCGGGCATGACCATGAGCGGGCCGTTGAACGGGTGGTTCTCGGTGAGGGAGATCGAAACGCTGAACGCGCGCGGCCGGGGCATGCCGTCCTCGGAGTGCCAGGTCTCGAAGTCGGAGTGCCAGTGGAACGGGGCGCCGCCGAACCCCGGCTTGTAGTTGACCCGGCTCTGGTGGACGTAGACCTCGGAGCCGAGTACCTGGCGGGCGATGTTCATGAGCCGGGGCGACCGGAGCAGCTCGGCGAAGATCTCGCTGACCTTCTCGACCTCGAAGACGGAACGGACCTCGTCGGAATCCGGTTCCAGGATGACGCGCTCGCTCGCACGCAGCTCCGGGTCCTCACCGAGGCGCAGGAGTTCGGAGAGGTAGAGGTCCACCTCGTGCACGGAGAGCAGGTCGTCGAGGACCAGGTAGCCGTTGGACTCGTACTGCTGGAGCTGCTTGCCGTCGAGCGGGCCCGGAGGCTCTCCCCACACCGACGGGTCCGTCCGCGGCTGGGGAACGGCCTCGCCAAGGACTCGGGTCGGATACAGGTCGGGGCGCTGAGCGACAGTCATGTGCTGTTCTCCTTTTCAGGGGAGCGGCGGCTTTTTCTGCCTGTACAGGGGCGCAATTCATCGGCTTGCGGGGCGAGGTTCCAGAATTCCAAGGCCTTTATTTCCTGCGGCTCACTGGTTCGTCCTCCGGCTCTTTCGATACTGCAAGATCGCAGAGGGCAAAGGAAGGGTCTACGAGTGTCCTGAATCGTCCTTGACCTGATCAGGACCGCGAATTGCGTGTCCGCCCACGGGGATGCGGACGCAGGGGGTGCCGCGCCCTCCAGCAGTAAGGAACCACCTGGATCGGTTCTCTTGCTTGTCCTCCGCGTAGCAACCGGCTAAGGTGGTTCCGTGTCCGTCAAGCAATTCCCCGAGTTCCGTCTTGGCAAGGTGCTGGCGACCAGCTTCACGGCGACCCTCACGGAACGCTGCGGTGAACCCGTCGAGCGCATTCCCGTCCCCGAGCGGCTGGTCGACTGGTTGGCGGTCAACGGGCTACGGGTCGATTCGTGCAGCGACTCCCAGCTGGAGCATGCTCGGCAACTGCGTGAAGCGATCCACGAAGCCGCTACCGCCGTCGCGACGCAGGTCCTCCCTCCCGCCGCGGCCGTTCAGGTCATCAATGACTGCAGTACGGGCGGCCGGGCCTCGGCGGTCCTTTCGCCCCAGAGCGGAAAGGAGTGGCACCTGGGTTCCGCCTCCGTCGAGGACGCCCTCAGCGTGATCGCCGCCGACGCGGTCGACATCGTTTCGGGCGCGCGCGAGGGGAGGATGGCGTTGTGCGCGTCCCCGACGTGCCGGGCCGCCTTCTTCGACACCAGCCGGGGCGCCACGCGCAGATGGTGCGAGATGAACACCTGCGGGAACCGCGAGAAGAAGGCGCGTTTCCTCGCCAACAAGCGCCGGGACGCGAGCCGCGCCGGCTGAGGTCGCGCCGGCGCGGCCTCACCCCCCACGCTCCTGTCTCTTGGCCGTTCCTCTCCGCCGGGGAGGTGCCCGACCTGGTCGCACGGTGGCCGGAGCGCCCCGTGTACGACCGTCGCAAGCGGGTAGCCGCGCCGTCGTGGCTCACTGCGATCGTGTCCAACGCCAGGAACGGCCCCGTGCGTTGGAAGCGGCCCGCGCCGTGGAGTGCTGCTCGCTAGTTCGGAACGCTGCCGCTCGACGACCGTCGAGCGCTGTTGACGACGAGGGCAGGGCGTAGTTGCCACCAGGCTTCCGCACCCCTCGTCCCGCCACCGCACGCAGGTGCAGAAAGGGAAGCGCATGCTGGCCGTTCTGGGAATCGACGCCACGGCGGAAATGGTCTACCGCGAGATGCTGGCGCATCCGCAGGAGGGCGTGGCCGAGCTGGTGCGCAGGCTCGAACTGACCGAGCAGGAGGTACGAGGGGCACTCGACACCCTCGGCGAGCTGGCCCTGGTGTGGCATTCCATCGAAGACCCCCAGAGCTTCCACGTCGTGGAACCTCACCTCGCCGCGGAGATCCTGCTCGCCAGGGAACGGGCCGAGCTCGCGGCGCAGCAGCAGCGCGTGCAGGAGGCCCAGGCCGCCGCCGTAAAGCTCAAGTCGGAGTTCACCCAGGAGAGTCCCAAGGAAGAGGTGCACCGCCTGACCGGGGTCGACTCCGTACGCGACTACTTGGCGGCGCTGCACGACGAGGTCCAGGACGAGCTGCTGACTTTCGCCCCGGGCGGAGCGCAGACGGAGACCAACCTGCGCAGCTCGCGCCCGATCGCGGACGCCCTGCTCGCGCGCGGAGTACGGATGCGTACCGTGTACCTGGACAGCGTCCGCAACGATCCCCTCACGGTCGCGCACGCGGACTGGCTCGCCGAACGTGGCGGTCGCATACGCACCGTGCCCTCGCTGCCGAACCGCCTGATCATCTGCGACAAGAAGATCGCCATCGTGGCCGTCGACTCGGACGACACCTCGGCTGGGGCGGTGGTCCTCAAGACGGCTGGAGTAGTGTCGTCCCTGTACGCCCTTTTCGAGAATGTTTGGCAGGCTGCCCAACCTATGAGCGAGACCGCCCAGCCGAGTGAGGAACCGGGCCTCAGTCCGCAACAACGGGAAGCCCTGCGGCTGTTGTCCCTCGGGCACACCGACGACTACGTCGCGGCGCGGCTGGGCGTGTCAAGCCGCACGGCACGCCGGATCGCCACGAAGCTCATGGACCACCTCGGCGCGCGAAGCCGATTCCAGGCCGGCCTGCACGCGGCTGTCAGGGGCCTCATCCGGCCGTGACGGCGCGTACGTCACCGATCGACAGGCAGCCGAAAGGGAATGACCATTCGAACAGGACACCCCACTCATGTACCTTGTGCAGCTCACCCTCGCACCCCCGGGCGATGCCCACCCGCCCGCTGAGGCTGAGCTCAAGCAGGCGCTCCACGACGCGGCGCCGGACATCGTCGAACACGTCAGCGTTCATACTCAGACGCGGCCTCATCTTGTCGTCAGCCTCTTCCTCCGCGCCGCCTCCCTGGACGAGGCCGAGGCGGCGGCGAAGCGGGTCTGGCAGCATGCGACGGCCAACTGCACCCTCCTGGCCGCGTGGTCCCTGCGGCGGGCCGAAGTACCCCTCCACCCCTACGACGTGGAGTGAGCCCGGCTCCTCCCGACACCCGTGTCACGTCCCGCCGCTACCCGTGCCTGGGCGATGCGTGCGACCTACATGCGCATTTTTGCGTGTCCAAACGGTCCAGCACGGAGAATGTCGCGATTGCCATGACCCTTTGGCCGGATGACTAATCCGGCCGAGGTCCTAAACAGGTCAGGACCGATTTAGGCCGACCGTCCTCCCTTCCCTCGCCGCTCCGAAGTTCGCAGACTCGTTATCGCCGGACAGCAAACCAGCGAGAGAGGCGAGGCATGAAAGTGCGAATGTTCATCTCCGATGGCTCAGCGGTGGAGCAGCGAATTCTTTGCCTCTCACCCGAAGACGACGGCGGATGGCAGTGACCGTATGACGACCTCGAAGAACAGTGTCCAGGGAAAATCGATGGCGGATCTCGCCGAGGAGTACGGCACCCCGCTGTTCGTCTACGACGCGGACGTCCTCGCGGACACGTACCGCACGTTGCGCGGCCTGCTCCCCGACGGCGCCGACATCTTCTA
The DNA here is from genome assembly GCF_001866665.1 of Streptomyces monashensis. Taxonomy (GTDB): domain Bacteria; phylum Actinomycetota; class Actinomycetes; order Streptomycetales; family Streptomycetaceae; genus Streptomyces; species Streptomyces monashensis. The sequence goes on from NZ_MLYO01000083.1 coordinate 25,824, forward strand.
CTCGCTCAAGGCGAACCCGAACATCAGCGTCTGCGCCCTGCTGAACTCGTTCGGTACGGGAGCCGAGGTCTCCTCCTACGCCGAACTGGCCACCGCCCTGCGGGCGGGGGTCGACCCCGGCGACATCATCTTCCTCGGCCCCGGCAAGGACGAGCGGGAGCTCACCGCGTGCGTCGAAGCCGACATCCACGCGATCGTCTGCGAGTCACTGGACGAACTCGACCTGCTCGACTCGCTGTTGGCAGCGGCAGGACGTGACGACTTCCCGGTGCTCCTCCGGGTCAACCCGGCCTTCGGCAGCAAGGGGTCCGGGCTGGCCATGGGCGGCAAGCCCCGGCAGTTCGGCATCGACGAAGCCGAACTGCGCGGTTCCAAGCACCGCCTCGCGGCCCTCCGCAACATCCGGGTGAAAGGCGTGCACGCGTACATGGGGACGCGGTTCCTCAACCACGAGGACGTCGTCGAGAACACCCGGCGCATCCTCGCCACCGCGGAGGATCTGGCCGGACAGCTCGGTTTCCCCCTGGAGACCGTCGACTTCGGCGGCGGACTCGGTGTCGCCTACTTCGACAACGAGAAGGACCTGGACCTCGACGCGCTGGGCGCCGGCCTCGCGGAGGTCATCACCCCCTTCTCGGTGCGCAACCCGAACTGTCGGATGATCATGGAACTGGGTCGCTTCCTCACCGCCACGGCCGGTACGTACGTCGTCCGCGCCCGCTACGTGAAGGAGTCCATGGGGGAGAGCTTCGTGGTCGCCGACGGCGGCACGAACCACCACATGGCGGCCGTCGGCGTCGGCAGCTTCGTCAAGCGCAACTTCCCGGTCCGCCACCTGGAGGACCGAGCCACCGGAGCCTCGCGCCCCTACAGCGTTACCGGGCCCCTGTGCACGCCCAACGACGTGGTGGCCAAGAAGGTCCGCCTGCCGGAAGTGCGGCCGGGAGACCTGCTCGCGGTGGAGCGGTCCGGGGCCTACGGGCCGACCGCCTCCCCCGGCCTCTTCCTGAGCCACGGCTTCCCGGCCGAGGTGCTCGTCCACGGCGGACGCGCCCACCTCATCCGGGAACGCGACACGACGGAGGACCTGCTGGCGAAGCAGCGCCTCGTAGATCTCCGCGCCGCGTCCGCCTGAACACGTGATCCGTATGGACACCTGATCCGGAGAACCTGATCCGAATGAGAACCGCAGCGAAGCAGGTCGCGCGAGTCGGACTGGACGTACTCGACCGCTCCGAAATCCGCCGCCTCATCGAACGACCCTGGTTCTTGCGCTTCAGTTTCGCCCCGGAGGAAATAGCCCACGCCGAGACCCTCGGCGAAGACCGCCGCCTGGAATTCCTGGCCGGTCGGTTCGCCGCCAAAGAGGCCCTCCTCAAAGTCCTGGGAATCGGTTTCCTGCAAGGTGTGACGCCACGGGAGATCTGCGTGGAGCACACCGCGCACGGCGCCCCCGTCGTCCACCTCCGCGGACGAGCCGCGCAACTGACCCCGTCATCCGTCTCGGTCTCCATCACTCACAAGCAGAACGTCGTGGCCGCCGTCGCCATCAGCCTCCCCGAGGCCAATGGTGCGACCGCTGACGACGCCACCAGCGAAGCCGCCGGGAACAGACGAACCGAACCCACTGCACCGAAGGAGCTTGCCGCCGTGCCGCCGCCGAACACCCCCGCGACCGCGACCGTCGGGACCAGTACCCGCGACGAGCGAGAAGCGCAGACCAGCGCCTTCCTCCGTGTACGCGTCGGTCAGGAAGAGGCCCACTACGGGGGCAACCTCGTCGACGGTGCGCGCATCCTGCGCCTGTTCGGCGACCTCGTCACCGAGATCACCCTCCGCACGGACGGCGACGAAGGGCTGCTGGCGCAGTACAGCGACATCCGCTTCACCGCACCCGTGAGGCCCGGCGACTACATCGAGGCGCACGCACGGCTGGTGCGCCAGACCCGACTGCGCCGCGTGGTCGAGCTGCAGGCGCACAAGGTCATCCGCGCCAGCCCCGAAGAGGCCGACAGCGCCGGCGAGGTTCTCGACGAGCCTCAACTCGTGTGCGCCGCGACCGCCACCACCGTCGTACCCCACCGGCGGGCGCACACGGCGACAGCCCGCACCCCCACGGCCGAGGAGGCCTGATGCCCCGCACTCCGCAGCTCCTGCACGAGATACTGGACCGAGCCGCCGACCGCGATCCGGAGTCGGCCGCACTGAGCTCGCGCGGCCACGGCCTGACCTACCGGGAACTCGCGACCGCCACCACCGCCATGGCCGCCCGCCTGCGGCGCGAGGGCCTGCGACGCGGCGACCGGATCATCGTCACCGCCTCCGACGGCATCGGCATCGCCATCCTGGTCTACGCCGCCTCGCGCGTCGGCGCCGTCTTCAGCGTGCTCCACGAGCAAGTACGCGGCGGGCCGCTGGAACACGTCCTGCGCGACTGCGAGCCCGCGCTGCTGGTCTCCGACGACCCCGACGCCGGACGGACCGCCGCCGAGCACGGCGTCCGCTCCCTCGCGCTCGACGAGCTCGTGCCCACGGCACTCGACGCGGACACCGCCGAGGCCGCTACCTCCGCCGGCCCGAGCGCCCTGGGCGTGGACCCCGTCAGCCTGATCTACACCTCGGGCACCACTTCCCTGCCCAAGGCCGTGGTCAGCACCCACCAGCAGGTACTCTTCGCCGCCACCGCGATCCAGGAGTGCCTGGACTACCGCAGCGACGACGTCGTCTACTGCCCGCTTCCGCTCTCCTTCGACTACGGCCTCTACCAGGTCTACCTCGCGGCCCTCAGCGGTGCCCGGCTCCACCTGGCCACGGTCGCCGAGGTCGGCCCCCCGCTGCTGCGCAGCCTGGAGGAGGCGGGCGCCACCGTCCTGCCCTCCATGCCCTCCGTCTCGGACCGGCTCGCCTGGCTGCTCGGCCGCAGCAGCGGGGGCCCGAGCCGCCTGCGCCTGCTCACCAACACCGGCGCGGCGCTCTCCGAGACCACCATGACCGCGCTGCGCGCCGCCCTGCCCCACCTGCGAATCCAGGTGATGTACGGCCTCACCGAGTGCAAGCGCACGGCGATCATGCCCCCCGACGGGGACCTTGACCACCCAGGCTCCTGCGGGCTGCCGCTGCCGGGCACCGAGGTCTTCATCGTCGACGACGACGGCGACCGGCTGCCCGCGGGAGAGATCGGCCAGATCGTCGTCCGCGGACCCAACGTCATGGCCGGGTACTGGCGCCGCCCCGAGCTGACCGCCGCGCGCTTCCCGCGCGCAGAGGGGCTGTTCCCCGAGCTGCGCACCGGCGACTACGGCTGGCAGGACAAGGACGGCTACCTCTACTTCTCCGGCCGCAGGGACGACCTCTACAAGGAGCGCGGGTTCCGCCTCAGCACCACCGAGGTCGAGGCCGCCGCGACCCGGGTCGACGGAGTGACTTCTGCCGCCGTACTGCCTCCTGAGGGCAAGCGGACCGCGCTCCTCGCCGTCGTCGCGGACATCACCGCCGACCAGGTGCGCGCGGGCATGCGGGACCACATCGAGCCCTTCAAGATCCCGCGCCGCTGCGTCCGCCTCGACGCCCTGCCCACCAACGGCAACGGCAAGGTCGACCGCAAGAAGCTGACCGCCCTGATCGAACAGGACCCGCCCGCCTCGGTCATCACCGAGGCCCTCCAGGCACGCCTGGCCCACTGACCCCCTGTACGCCCCACCAGAGCAACGCCCGAGAACGACAACTTCACCCGACCCACGGGAGGAACTGACCATGGACCGCCAGCATGTCGTCACCGCCCTCGAGAACGCCCTCACCGACGTCCTGGAGCGCCCCGTCACCAATCTCACCGGCGACGTGAAGCTCTTCGCCGACCTGCACCTGGACTCCACCACCATGCTCGAGATGCTCATGTTCCTCGAGGACTCCATCGGCCTGGTCGTCGACCCGGAGGAGCTGGACGCGGACGACTTCGTCTCCGTGGGCACCTTCACCGACTTCGTCCTCGCCACACGGGGTGAGCAGGTCGCGGCATGACGCTTACCCAGCCCGACCTCAGTGTCTTCACGACCCTGGAGTCCGAGGTACGCAGCTACTGCCGCAGCTGGCCCACCGTGTTCGACCGCGCGCACGGCAGCCGGATGTACGACGAGGACGGGCACGAGTACCTCGACTTCTTCGCCGGGGCCGGCTCCCTCAACTACGGCCACAACAATCCCGTGCTCAAGCGCGCTCTGCTCGACTACCTGGAGCACGACGGCGTCACCCACGGCCTGGACATGTCCACCACGGCCAAGCGCGCGTTCCTCGAGCACTTCCAGAACACGGTGCTGCGCCCACGGGACCTGCCCTACAAGGTGATGTTCCCAGGCCCGACCGGCACCAACGCCGTCGAGGCCGCCCTCAAGCTGGCGCGCAAGGTGAAAGAGCGCGAGACGGTCGTCTCGTTCACCAACGCCTTCCACGGCATGTCGCTGGGCTCCCTGGCCGTGAGCGCCAACGCCTTCAAGCGCGCGGGCGCGGGCGTCCCTCTCGTCCACACCACCCGGATGCCCTTCGACCACTACATGGAGGGAAAGACGCCCGACTTCCAGTGGTTCGAGCAGCTGCTCGTGGACCGCGGATCGGGGCTCGACCAGCCAGCGGCGGTCATCGTGGAGACGGTCCAGGGCGAGGGCGGCATCAACGTGGCCCGCCCCGAGTGGCTGCACGCCCTCGCCCGGCTCTGCCGCCGGCACGACATGCTGCTGATCGTCGACGACATCCAGATGGGCTGCGGCCGCACCGGCGCCTTCTTCTCCTTCGAGGAGTCGGGCATCGTGCCGGACATCGTCACCGTCTCCAAGTCCATCAGCGGCTACGGACTGCCCATGTCACTCTGCCTGTTCCGACCGGATCTCGACGTGTGGGAGCCGGGCGAGCACAACGGCACCTTCCGCGGCAACAACCCGGCCTTCGTCACCGCGACCGCCGCCCTCAACACCTACTGGACCGACGACACGCTGGAGCGGCAGACCCTGGCGCACGCCCAGACCATCGAGGCCGCGCTCCGCGACACCGCCGCGCACCACAGCGGATCGGCCTACCGCGGCCGCGGGATGGCCTGGGGCCTGGAGCTCGCCGACCCCCGGCACGCAGGGCGCGCCGCACGCCGCGCCTTCGAACTCGGGCTCCTCGTCGAGACCGCCGGGGCCCACGACGAGGTCCTGAAACTGCTGCCCCCGCTCACCATCACCACCGACGACCTCGACGAGGGACTGCGCACCGTGCAGCGCGCGGTCCACGAAACGACGTAACCGCCCCGCCACCGACATGAGAGACGACACGAAAGAAAGGCCCCGACCCGACATGACGATCACCATGCCCACCGCAGCCGCCACCGAGCGGAACACCGCCGGGAAAATGCAGGCCCTCTTCCGCGCACCGGTCCCCCAGGACGGACCCGCCGTGTGGAAGATGGTCGGGAACACTCCCGGCCTGGACTCCAACAGCGTCTACTACTACTCGCTGTGGTTCCGGGACTTCGCCGACGGCTCGCTGGTCGCGACCGTGGACGACGAACTCGTCGGCTTCCTCACGGGCTACCGCCGCCCCGAGGAGCCCGAGACCTACTTCGTGTGGCAGACCGCCGTCAACCCGCGTCACGGCATCCCGTTCCTCGGCGTCAAGCTCTTCCAGGAGGCGGCCGACCAGCAGGTTGCCAACGGCGCCCGGTACGTCGAGGCCACTGTCTCCGCCGAGAACAAGGCGATCATCATGGTGCTCAAGCAGTACGCGAAGAAGCACTCGGCCCCCATCGAGACCCGCGTGCTCTTCCCCAGCTCCCTCTTCGCCGACAGCGAGGGCCACCACGACGAGGTCCTCTACCGCATCGGTCCGCTGACCGCCGGCTGAACCGGGCCGCCCGTCACTGGTCCGAGCAGCACCGCATCCGACGACTGGGAACCGACCGCCATGGCCACGCAACCCGCGACACTGCACCTCGACATCAGCAACGCCCACTTCCGCATGGACTCCGAGCAGGTGCGGAAGGCACGAGACGCCCACTGGTACGCACGTACGGACTGGGGCATCGCCGTCCTGCGCTACGAGGACAGCAGCGCCCTTCTGAAGAGCCCCCTGCTGACGCAAGGATCGGCCAAGTGGCCCGCCCAGCACGGGGTCGTCGAAGGACACTTCGACGAGTGGTGGCAGAAGACACTGCTGGTGCTGGAGGGCGACGAGCACAACAGGATTCGCCGCCTGGTGAACCCCGCCTTCTCGCCGCGCCGGATAGCGCCCCTGCACGCGAAGTTCCAGGCCCTGGCGGACGGTCTGGTAGACGAGTGGATCGACGACGGGCGCACCGAGTTCGCGAGCCAGTTCGCCGCACCGTACGCGACCAGGATTCTGTGCGTGATGCTGGGCATCGACGAGAACGACTGGAAGAAGATCCACGAACTCGCCTCCACGATCGGCCTCGGCCTCGGCATCACCATCCAGGAGAACATCGCCCGGATCGACCAGGCCGTCGTCGAGCTGACCGAGTACGCCGAGTCCCTGGTCCGCAGCCGCAGGGAGTCCCCCAACGGCGACATCCTGAGCACCCTCGTGGAGACGAGGGACGAGGACGCGGGCAAGCTCTCCGACGAGGAGCTCATCAACCTCATCATCCTGTTGATCTTCGCGGGCATCGACACGACCCGGAACCAACTGGCCTTGAGCGTCGAGGCGTTCTCCAAGCAGCCCGACCAGTGGGAGAAGCTGGCATCGGAACCCGAGCGCTACTCCGCCGCGGCGGTCGAGGAGGCGCTGCGCGTCGACCCGATCGGCCGCTGGATCTCGCGCGAAGCGGCGGAGACGTTCCAGTACAAGGAGCGCACGATCGAAAAGGGGACCACGCTCCACCTCTTCACCATGACGTCGGCCACCGACCCGGCCGCGTTCGACAACCCCGACCGCATCGACCTCGACGCAGAGCGCTCCCCGCACTTCGCGTTCGGCGGCGGACTGCACCACTGCCTGGGGCACTTCGTCGCCCGTGCGGACATCGCAGTGGCCCTCTCGACGCTGGCCACGCGGCTGACCGACCTGCGCGTGGAGGAGGACGCCGAGTGGCTGCCCGACTCCGGCAACACGGGGGCGGTCTCGCTACCCATCACGTTCACCTCGCGTTCCTGAACCGCGCTTCCGATCGGAGGAGACCATGAAGATCACCGTTGACGAGGTCAAGTGCCAGAACCACGGCCTGTGCGCCATCTCGGCGCCGGACCACTTCGAGCTCGACGCCGACGGGAAGCTGACGTACCAAGAGACGTTCGACGAGGAGAACCTCGACGCGATCGAGGACGCCATCGACTCGTGCCCCTTGCAGGCGATCGTCATGGACCGTGACGCCGCATGACCGTCGCAGCGCCGCGCATCGGCATCGTCGGCTCCGGCATAGCCGGCCTGCGGGCGGCCCAATCAGTCCTCACCTGCGAAGCCGGTGCCAGGATCACCGTCTTTGGGGACGAGGCCCACCGCACGTACAACCGGCCGGGACTCACGAAGAAGCGGTACCCGCCGTCGGCCGACCTCAGGGCGGCCATCACCGAGGACCTGAGGGTCAAGGGGGCCGAGACCAGCGCACTCGACTGGCACCTCGGCACTCGCGTCGAGGCGGCGGACCTGCGCAACAGGGTCCTGCACCTGAGCACCGGCGGGACGTTCGATTACGACGGCTTGGTGGTCGCCTCGGGGGTACGCCCGCGGACCGCCGCCGGTGACGACGAGGAGTGCGCCTCGCACGCGCACAGGACGCTGCGCGGCCTGGACGACGCGCACTCCATCCACCAGGAGCTCCATAGGAGAGAGGTGGTGACGATCGCCGGCGCCGGGTTCGTCGCGTGCGAACTGGCGTCGCTGGCCAAGGAGTACGGCTGCGACGTGGTCATGCTCGAAGCAATGAGGCACGGGCCCTTCGAGAACATCCTTGGCGAGGACGTCGCCCGCGCGCTCGGACGCTGGGTCACCGCGAACGGCGTCACCCTGCTGACGGGCGAGGCCGCGAAGGAGCTCCTCTGCGACCGCTCGGGAAGGTCGTCCGAAGGCGGACACCCGGCATCGCCTCCCGAGGCGGCGTCCGAACGGCCGCTCTTCATCGAGGCCATCGGCAGCGTTCCCAACGTGGAATGGCTGGACGGGAACGGCCTGGACCTGTCCGACGGGGTACGGGTCGACGAGTACATGCGCGTACCGGAGTGCGAGGGCGTTTTCGCAGCCGGTGACATCGCCCGCTACCCCGACCCGTGGGGCACGGAAAACCTGACCCGCATGGAATTCTGGAAAAATGCGATTGACACCGGAAATGTCGCCGGGAAAGCGTTAGCGTGGTCTCTGGGATACGGATTGAAGATGTCTCGGATCTCGTACTTCCCCAGCATGGCCACCGAAGTATTCGGACTTCGCATCCAGATCGCAGGGAACCCCAGGAACGCGGACTCCATGGAGATCGTCAGCGGCGACCTCGAACGCCCCGATGACGGAATCCTCGTCACCTACCTGCGGGAGAGTGCGATCGTCGGGGCGGCCTACCTGGACAAAGGGGCCCGGTTCAACCGCCTCTACATCGAGCTCCTGAAGTCGCTGAAAACGCGCTAGCCCTATCAGGCACACCTCATTTGTCACAACACCAAGAATCCGAGAACGATCAGGAGGAATATTATGCAGGTTCGCAGGATTTCGGAGATCGAAGGTACTGACCGTGATGTCACGGCGGCGAGCGGCGCCTGGCGCAGCAAGCGCATCCTGCTGGCTTCGGACGGATTCGGGTACTCGGTTTCCGAGACCGTCGTGTACGCCGGAACCGAGACCGACATCTGCTACGCGAACCACGTGGAGGCCGTCTTCTGCATCTCCGGGAAGATGATTCTGATCGACCGCGACGAGAACGAGGAACACGTCATCACGCCCGGCACCCTCCACATCCTGGACGACGCCGACAACCACACGATCAAGCCGATCGAGGACAGCACGTTCTTGTGCATCTTCACCCCGCCCCTCACCGGCCGTGAGGACCACGACGAGAACGGGGTCTATCCGCTGCTGACAGACGAGGTGGTGGATGCCAAGTAGGCCGCCCCGCGCCCCTCGCGCATCCTCGGAGTCCCCGCCGGGCCGCTGACGGGGACTCCGCGTCACCGCGTCCGGGACGGCCCCGGCGGCGGGTTGCCCCAGGAAGGGCCGGGTAGGTGCGCACGATCATGGATCTGCCAGAAGGGAACCTGCAGTGAAAGTCCTGTGGCTCATCGCCCATCCCGAACCCCGTTCCCTGAACGGCTCCTTGTACCGCGACGGTGTCCAACACCTCCTGGACCAGGGGCACGAGGTGCGCAGCAGCGACCTGTACGCGATGAAGTTCGACCCGATCGTCCGGGCCAGTGACTTCTCGCACCCCGACGGCGAGCGGCTCGTCGTCGGCAGCGCGGCCCAACAAGCTTTCGAACGGGGCGCGTTGTCCCCTGACATCTCGGCCGAGCACGACAAGTTGTCCTGGGCGGACACGCTTGTGGTGCAGTTCCCGCTGTGGTGGTACGGGATGCCGGCCATCCTCAAGGGCTGGTTCGACCGCGTCTTCGTCGGCGGGTTCGCCTTCGGTGTCCGAGACGCCCGGGGGCGCCAAGTGCGCTACGGCGAGGGAGCGCTCGCGGGTAAGCGCGCGTTGGTCGTCGTCAGTGCCGGTGCCCGGGAGGCGAGCCTCGGCCCCCGCGGCGTCAACGGTGAGCTCAACGACCTGCTCTTCCCTCTCCAGCACGGCACGCTGTGGTACGCGGGGATCGAGGTCCTGCCCCCGCTGCTCGTCCACGGAGCCGACCGCTTGGACGAGGCCGCGTACGCCTTCCACGCGAACGTCCTGCGCCAGCGCCTCGAGGACCTTCCGCACACCGGACCGCTGCCGTTCCGCCACCAGAACGGCGGCGACTACGACGAGGACCTGGTCCTGCGTCCCGAACTCACCCCGCACGCCACGGGAACCGCCGCCCACTACCACACCGAGAGCCGAGAGGGCGTTTAGCCGGTCGGCCTGCGTCATTCACGAGCGGACAGTAGTCGCATGGTGGACATGTGGGACCTTGATGGCGAGGCCAGCGAGCAACACGTTGCCTTCAAGGCGCAGCTGCGTGACCTGCTCTGGCGCGAGACGACCAGGCGCCTGGGCCTCGGCGAGCACGAGGACCCTCACAGCCCACTCACGCTCGAGGCGACCTCCGTGGCCGCCAGGACACTGAACCTGATGTCCCTGAAGATCCCCCGGGGCCGTCGTCCGGGAAATAGACAGCCCCTGCTTCACACACGCGTGTCGTCCCGCTCGACGCACACCACCCCGGAATGGTCACGGGTGACGTCCGCCTCCGGCAGGCCGGGGCCGCCTCCCGCAGGGGAGCCGCTGCAGCCCCGGCCCTCGGCTGACCGTGCTCGCCGACCAGGCCCCGACCTGGCGGAGTGTCACGTGTTGGCCTCCGTTGTCTGACGGACCCGCGCGGCGGCGCGTTCGTCGTGGACGAAGAGCGCCAGTCCCAACGCGAGGATGCCGGCGAGCGCCCACACCGAGTGAACCCCCTGCCAGCGCGTCAGGAGGCCACCTGCGCATGCGCCCGCGAGAAAGCCGCCGATGACGGCGGAGAACCGGGCGGCCCGGCGTGCGGCGTCCCGGTCGCGCTCGATGACCGCCCGATAGGCACTCTGCGTGGCGGTGCGGAGGTTGCCCGTCGTCATGGCCGTGCTGTATGCGGTGTCCACCAACTTGCGGAATGTGGCTACCTGCAGTGAAGCGGTGAAGGCCACCAGCACGGTGGCGGCGGTGTCCGCGGTGCCGGACGGCAGCAGGCCCACACAGAAGAGGACCAGAATCTCCAGGACGAGAGCCGCTCGGGCAGGCCAGCGCACCCAGGCGGCCACTCGCGGCCGCCTTAGGGACTCCGCGACCAGCACGCCCAGGACAAACGCGATGATCGGCGGAACATGGCGTACGGCTTCCGCCCATTGGCGGCCTGCGGCGGCGACACCCAGCAGGACGACGTTACCGGTCTGTGCGTTGGCGAACACCCCACCCCGCCCGACGAACGTGTACGCATCGAGCCCTCCACCGACCAGGGCCAGGAGAACACCCAGACGCACCGAGTGCGCTGTGGGGAGGCGTGGTGACCTGTGTTCAGGCATGTCGTGCTTCCCACCCCATCCAGCGCGGACTCGAGCAATATCCGGGCCACCGGCCGCATCGAGTCGGCCAGGGAATTCCGTACGGCCAAGATAGTCGTCACACCAGACTCCACTGGTCATGCGGTGTGCCGGGGCCCTGCGGCACAGCGCCGTCGGATGGCGATCCGCCGTCTTGATCAGACTCAGTGGGCGTTGAGTCCGATCTTCCTCGGTTCGTGATCGCTCGATCGTGGTACTGATTGCCGTACGAGCCGTCGAGTGAGCATGTCCATGTTGAGATGCGGGTGTGAAGAGAGAGCCGCACCTCAGCGACTTATCGGACGAGCAGCGGCTGTTGATCGAGCCGATGATCACTGCCTGGAAGCAGGACAGGGTGGCGCGGTCAGCGACCGGAGATCCCGGGGCCTGTGACCTGCGGGAGGTCGTGAACGCGATCTTCTACCAGAACCGGACGGGCTGCCAGTGGCGCTATCTGCCCCACGACCTCCCGGCCTGGTCGGCGGTGTTGTACTACTTCAGACTGTGGCGCGAGGACGGCCTCGACCAGCGGATCCAGGAACTCCTGCGCTGCCAGGTACGGGAGAGGGCCCGGCGGTTAGAGGACCCGTCCCTCGTGATCCTCGACACCCAGTCCGTGCGCGCGGCCGCGGGTGTCCCGAAGACCACGACGGGACTGGACGCCAACAAGAAGGTGTCGGGTCGCAAGCGGGGACTGGCCGTGGACGTTCTGGGGCTGATCATCGGCGTCGTCGTCCTGGCTGCGTCTGCCCATGGCAACGCCGCCGTGCGCCGCCCTGCTCGACCAGGCCGCCGAGCGATGCGGGATGCGTCTGGAGAAGGCCCTGGTGGACCAGGGCTTCAAGGACGAAGTCGTCATCCACGGCGCCCTGCCGGACATCGACGTCGAGGTCGTCCGCCGCAACCCGGCCGACCAGGGCAAAGGATTTGTCCCGCAGCCGAAGCGGTGGGTGGTCGAGCAGGTGCGCCGTGAGGCGCTTGTTGATCGTGTGGAGGTGAGAGACCTGCACCAACCCGCTGTCGCAGCAGTGGGGTTGAAGCTGAGGGCAGCCTGATCCGGGAGGTGCCGGGGAGGGCGGGAAGCAGCCCTGACAAAGCCGGGGCGGGGCCAGAACTGCCAGATGGCCGTGGGTCCGGCGAGCAAGACGGAGAGGTGTACGCGAGAAACCGGTGTGTGAAGCCTCGTAACGAATTCCCACCAGCTCGAACCTGGCGGATCTGGGCTGGGTGCGGTGCGTGCCTGCCTCATGCTCGGGCGGGCGACTTGCGCGGTGGTCTCGTTCGCCGCCGCGCAAGGCCACGGTGAAGGTCTGCGGCGTAACCGTGGCGATGCCGCCGGGGTATAGCCGGGCGCCTCCTCCGACAAGCGATCACAAGTGAACACGGGAACCGTCCCGGTCCTGCCGCGGGCCGCGCATCCAGCGCGGACATCCGGGCTGGGCCCGCCGTCGGCCGAACGGGCCGGGACGGGGCGGAGCCGCCGTAGTAGTCCGAGCGCGGGAAAGCCGTGCACATGGCGAAGGGCGGCAGCAGGTTGTGAGTGGAAGGGGACTGCAATGCTCGAAGATGCCGGGGTGGAGACTCCGGCCGCGCAGCACGACGCGCCGGTGGCGCGGCCGCTGCGGGTACGGGAGATGCAGACCAAGCTGCACCGCTGGGCGGTGGCCGATCCCGGCTGCCGCTTCGATGATCTGTACCACCTGGTATGCGACCGCAGGTTCCTCGCCGTGGCGTGGGACCGGGTCGCCGGCAATACCGGTGCCCGCACCGCCGGCGTGGATCGGGCCTCGGTCCGGTCCCTCACCGAGCGGGTGGGCGTGGAGGTGTTCCTGGACCAGCTGCGTGAGCAGTTGCGGCATCGGACGTTTCGCCCGCTGCCGGTGCGCGAACGGATGATCCCCAAGCACGGCGGGAAGCTGAGGAGTCTGGGTATCCCGACCGTGGCCGATCGCGTGGTCCAGGCGGCGCTGAAACTGGTGCTGGAACCCATCTTCGAGGCCGACTTCGCGCCGGTCTCCTATGGGTTCCGCCCCAACCGGAGGGCACACGACGCGATCGCCGAGATCCATTTCTGGGGCACTCAAGGCTACCGCGAGGTCCTGGACGCGGACATCGAGGCGTGCTTCGACTCGATCGACCACGCGGCCCTGATGGACCGGGTGCGCTCCCGAGTCAAGGACAAGCGCGTACTGGCCCTGGTCAAGGCGTTCTTGAAGGCCGGAATCCTGCGGGAGAACGGGGCGATGGAACCGTCCGAGACCGGCACTCCGCAAGGCGGGATCCT
>NZ_MLYO01000084.1 GCF_001866665.1 Streptomyces monashensis
GCGCGAGGTGAACACCAGCCCGTCGGAGGAGGGAAGCCGGACCATGGCGCCGAGCAGCGGATGATCGGCCCCCGCGAGTCCGAGGGAGACGGCGTCGCCGCCGGTCCCGGTGGGCTGGAGCCAGTAGTGCTGGTGGTCGAAGGCGTACGTCGGCAGGTCGACATGTGCCGATGTACTCCCGGCAGGCAGGACGCCGGTCCAGTCCACCGGCACACCACGCACGAACAACTCCGCCATCGACACCAGCAGACGACGCAGACCACCCTCCTCACGCCGCAGCGAACCCGTCACCACCCCGCCCTCACCCGCATCACTCCCGTCAAGGATCCCGGTGACCGGCTGGACCAGCACCGGATGCGCACTCACCTCCACGAACACCCTGTGACCCTGACCGAGCAGATCGGCCACGGCAGGACCGAAACCGACCTGCCCCCGCAGATTCCGATACCAGTAGCCGCCGTCCAGAACCCCGGCAGCCTCCACCCAGCCCCCGGTGACGGTGGAGTAGAAGGGGATCGTCGGCGCCTGGGCATCGATACCGGCCAGCATCTCGCCGAGAGCGTCGCGGATGTCCTCCACGTGACGGGTGTGCGACGCGTAGTCCACCGCCACCCGACGCACCCGAACACCCTCGCCGGACAGCACCCGAAGGGCCTCGTCCAGCGCCTGCGCATCACCGGCGATCACCACGGAGTTCGGGCCGTTGACCGCCGCGACCTCGACCCGACCCGACCAACGCTCCAGGCGGGCAACTGCCTCTTCCTCGCTCAGTGCGACCGAGGCCATGCCACCGTGACCGGCCAACTGCTCGCCGATCGCCCGGCTGCGCAGCGCCACCACCTTCGCCGCATCCTCCAGCGACAACGCACCCGACACACACGCCGCCGCGATCTCACCCTGCGAGTGACCAACCACCGCATCGGGCTCCACCCCCACGGACGCCCAGACGGCGGCCAGACCCACCATCACCGCGAAACTGGCCGGCTGCACCACATCCACCCGCTCCAGCAACTCCGGAGCAGCCTCGCCCCGCAGCACCTCGACCAGCGACCAGTCGACCCACGGCTCCAGCGCAACCGCGCACTCCCCGATCCGCTCCGCGAACACCGCAGACGAATCCAGCAACTCCCGGCCCATACCCACCCACTGCGAACCCTGGCCCGGGAACACCCACACCACCTTGCCCGGCGACCCCGAGCCGGAGACGACATTCGCCGCGCTCTCGCCACGCGCCAGCGCGCGCAGACCCGCGAGCGCCTCCTCCTCCGACGAGGCCACGACCACCGCACGCTCGCCCAGCACCGCACGGCTGGAGACCAGCGCCCCGGCGACATCCGTCAGCGATGACCCGCCGGCACCGGACTCCAGGAACGAGACCAGCCGCTCGGCCTGCCCCGCCAGCGAGCCGGAATGGTGCGCGGAAACGACCAGCGGCACCACGCCGTCGAGCGTGGCTTCTTCTGCAAACGGCTCCGCCGTCTCCGCTGCGGGTGCCTCCTCCAGGATCAGGTGCACGTTCGTCCCGCTCACGCCGAAGGAGGAGACAGCGGCCCGGCGCGGACGGCCCTCGCGCGGCCACCGGCGCGCCTCGGTCAGCAGCTCCACCGCGCCCGCCGACCAGTCCACCTCCGTGGTCGGCTTGTCCACATGCAGCGTGGACGGCATCGTGCCGTGCCGGAGCGCCTGCACCATCTTGATGACGCTGCCCACGCCCGCGGCCGCCTGCGTGTGCCCGATGTTCGACTTCAACGACCCGAGCCACAACGGCTTCTGCGGGTCCCGGTCCCGGCCGTACGTCGCGAGCAGCGCCTGCGCCTCGATCGGGTCGCCCAGTGCCGTACCCGTCCCGTGCGCCTCCACGACGTCCACGTCCGCCGGGGTGAGGCCCGCGTTGGACAACGCCTTGCGGATCACGCGCTGCTGCGAGGGACCGTTCGGCGCGGTCAGACCGTTCGACGCACCGTCCTGGTTCACCGCACTGCCCCGCAGCACCGCCAGGACCTTGTGCCCGCGCTCCCGCGCCACCGACAGGCGCTCCAGCACGACCACGCCGACGCCCTCGGCAAGGCCCATTCCGTCCGCGGCGTCCGCGAAGGCCTTGCAGCGGCCGTCGGCGGCCAGGCCGCGCTGGCGCGAGAACGCGACGAAGTTGCCGGGTGTCGACATCACCATCGCGCCGCCGGCGAGTGCCATGGAGCACTCGCCCTGCCGCAGCGCCTGCGCGGCCAGGTGAATGGCCACCAGCGACGACGAGCACGCCGTGTCGAGGGACACGGCGGGGCCCTCGAAACCGAGTACGTACGACACGCGGCCCGAGGCCACACTGGTCGACGCCCCGGTGCCCGCGAAGCCCTCCGACTCCGCGGTCACCACACCGGCGCCGGCACCGTAGCCCTGGCCGGACAGACCGGAGAACACCCCGACGTCGGTGCCCTTCAGCGAGACCGGGTCGAGGCCCGCACGCTCCAGCGCCTCCCAGGAGGTCTCCAGGAGCAGTCGCTGCTGCGGGTCCATCGCCAGTGCCTCACGCGGCGAGATCCCGAAGAACCCCGCGTCGAAGAGGCCCGCACCCCGCAGAAAGCCGCCCTGGGTGACGTACGACGTGCCCGCGTGGTCCGGGTCGTCGTCGAACAGCGCCTCCAGGTCCCAGCCCCGGTCGTCGGGAAAGGCGGAGACGGCGTCGGCGCCGTCGGCGACGAGCTGCCAGAGCTGCTCGGGTGAGGAGACACCACCCGGGTACCGGCAGGCCATGGAGACGATGGCGATCGGCTCGCGCGCCTGGTCCTGGACCTCGCGCAGCCGCTTGCGAGCGTTGCGGGCGTCTGCGATGGCCCTCTTGAGATAGTCGCGGAGTTCTGCCTCGTCAGCCACTTGATTCAACCCCCATGTGATGGATGCGTGCGATTGCCGTGGATGGGTGTCCGCACCGTCTGTGCGGGGCCGTGCGGGCGGGCCCAGGTGCGCCCGGCCCGCACGGACGCGGCTCAGTCGAGCCGCTCGAAGAGCGCGAACAGCTCCTCGTCGCTGGCGTTCTCCAGGTCGCGGTCCGATGTGTCCGTGGCGCCCGTGCCTGTGCCGCCGACGGCCGCCGCCTCGGCTGCCCGCAGCAGCTCTCGCAGCCGTGCGGTGATCCGGTCGCGGGCCTCCTCGTCGGGCGCCGCGGACTCGATGACCGCTTCCAGACCCGCGAGACCGGCCAGCACCGCGTCGGCGGGCGACACCTCGTCGACGGCGAGTTCACCGCGCAGATGGTGGGCGAGCGCCAGCGGGGTCGGGTGGTCGAAGACCAGTGTGGCGGGGAGCTTCAGACCGGTCGCCTCACGCAGCCGGTTGCGCAGCTCCACCGAGGTGAGCGAGTCGAACCCGGCCTCGTTGAACGCCATGTCCACCCGGACGCTCTCCGGCCCGCTGTGTCCGAGCACGACCGCGGCCTGCATGCGCACCACGTCAAGGAGCAGTGCCTCCTGCTTGGCCACGGGCAGCCCGGCCAACCGGTCGGACAGCTGCAGCCGCTCGGCTCCGCTGCCGGCCGCCCGCGCCTGCTGCCGACCCGCGCGGACCAGGCCCCGCAGCAGGTGCGGCACTCCGCCGCCGGCCGCCGCATCGGCACGTACGGCCCGCAGGTCCAGGCTGACCGGCACGAGCAGCGCGTGCTCGGACCCCAGCGCGGCGTCGAACAGCTCCATGCCCTCGGTGGCCCGGAGCGCCAGGACTCCGCCCCGCCCCTCACGTCGGCTCATCCGGGTCCTGGTCAGGTCGTCGATGTTCCCGGCCATGCCGGTGACCTGCTCCCACGGACCCCAGGAGAGCGAGAGCCCGGGCAGGCCCGCCGCCCGGCGACGGGCCATCAGGCCGTCCAGGAAGGCGTTGGCAGCCGCGTAGCCGCCGCTGCCCGCGCCCATGAAGACGGAGGAAGCGGAGGAGTAGACGACGAACGCGTCCAGGTCGAAGCCGCGCGTGAGTTCGTCGAGGTGGCGTACGGCGTCCACCTTCGGCGCGAACACCTTGGCCAGGCGCTCCGGGGTCAGCGCCCCGATCACACCCGGGTCGAACACACCGGCCGTGTGCACCACACCGCGCAGGGGGTGCTCCTGCGGCACCGCGGCGAGCAGCGCCTCGACCTGCTCACGGTCCGACACGTCACAGGCCACTGCGGAGACCGTCGCGCCCTGCTCGGTGAGCTCGGCGACCAGCTCGCGCACACCCTCGGCGTCCGGGCCGCGGCGGCTGGCGAGGACGAGGTGGCGCACGCCGTTCCGGGCGACCAGATGCCGGGCCGCCAGGGCGCCCAGCGACCCTCCACCCGAGACCAGGACGGTCCCGTCCGGGCCGAACACCGCAGTGCTGTCGGCGACTTGGGTGGTGATGCGGGCGAGCCGGGGTACGGAGAGAGCCGTGCCGCGCACCGCGATCTGCGGTTCGCCACTCGCCGCCACCGCGGCGAGGTAGGAGTCCAGCACCGGCTCCACGCCGCCCTCGGTGTCGGGGTCGGTGTCGAGGAGGACGATCCGGTCCGGATTCTCGGACTGGGCGGCGCGCACCAGACCCCACACCGCCGCTCCGGCCGGGTCCGTCACCGCGCCCTCGCTGCCTGCGGCCACCGCGCCCCGGGTCAGCACCACAAGGCGCGACTCCTCGGGACCGGAGGCGCTCAGCCACGCCTGGACGACCTCGAGGACCTGGGAGGACAGGGCGAGCGCAGAGTCCCCGCCGTTGCCGCCGACGGCCTCCAGGACCGCCACCGCCGACGGGCCGCCGCTCGCGGTCAGGGCCGCGATGTCGTCGGCCGTGGCCACCGGCACCCACGTGGGAGCGGGCTCCGCGCCCTCGGCCAGGGGCAGTTCGGTCCATTCCACCGCGAACAGCGAGTCGCGGCTCTCGGCCGCCGCGGAAGCACCCAGCTGCTCGATGTTCACCGCACGCATGACCAGCGAGTCCATCGTCAGGACCGGGCTGCCGGTCTGGTCCGCCGCCGCGACCGACAGCGTGTCCGGACCGTTCGGTGCGACCCGGACCCGCAGTGCGGAGGCGCCCGAGGCGTGCAGTACGAGACCGTTCCAGGAGAACGGCATCACCGGCTGCCCCGCTGTCTCATCGGCGGTGTCCGCCGCGGCGGCGAACGTACCGGCCTGGAGGGCCGCGTCGAGCAGCGCGGGATGGAGGCCGAAGCTCCCGGCCTCCTTGCGCGCCTCGTCGGGCAGGGCGACCTCGGCGAAGAGCTCCTCGCCGCGCCGCCACACCGCGCGCACGCCCTGGAACACGGGGCCGTACGCGTAGCCGCGCTCCAGCAGACCCGCGTACAGGTCGTCGGTGTCCAGTTCCACCTGGGCTGCGCCGGACGGCGGCCAGGCGGTGAAGTCGAAGCCGGTCCCACCGGTCGAAGCCGAGGCCGACAGGAGGCCGGTGGCGTGCCGCGTCCACGTCTCTCCGTCGTCGGGAGCGTCCTCACGCTGGGAATAGATCTCCACGGTGCGCGAGCCGTTCTCGCCCGGCGCGCCCACGGCGACCTGAACCCGTACGCCGCCCTGTTCGGGCACCACGAGGGGCGCCTCGGTCACCAGCTCGTCCAGAATGCCGCAGCCGGCTCCGTCACCGGCCCGTACGGCCAGTTCAAGGAGCCCGGTAGCCGGGACGAGGACCAGACCGCCGACCACGTGATCGGCCAGCCAGGGGTGGGACTTCAGCGACAGGCGGGAGGTGAACAACAGGCCGTCGGAGTGGGGAAGTTCCACCATGGCGCCGAGCAGCGGGTGATCGACCGCCGACTGTCCGAGTGACGTCGCGTCGGTGGCGGTCGGTGCCGTGTGGAGCCAGTAGTGCTGGTGGTCGAAGGCGTACGTCGGCAGGTCGACATGTGCCGATGCACTCCCGGCAGGCAGGACGCCCGTCCAGTCCACCGGCACACCACGCACGAACAACTCCGCCATCGACACCAGCAGACGACGCAGACCACCCTCCTCACGCCGCAGCGAACCCGTCACCACCCCGCCCTCACCCGCGTCACTCCCGTCAAGGATCCCGGTGACCGGCTGAACCAGCACCGGATGCGCACTCACCTCC
>NZ_MLYO01000085.1 GCF_001866665.1 Streptomyces monashensis
CGGGGTATAGGCGGCTGTGTCTGTTGTCCGGTCGGGCGGTGAAGTGACAGACGGAAAAGGCGGATTGAATGATGATTAGTCCGTCCGAATGATCTGCTGACGTCTGCTCACCCGGTATCGGCCGCGTGTCGCTGCGGAATCCGTGAGCTGGTCCGTGCTAGCGGACCGGTTGCGTTGAATCCTGTTTGCCTCGGTTTGCCTGGCCTGGCCCGGCCCGGGTCGTGTCGGGTCGGGTCGGTTTTGGGCGGGGGGTGGTGTCCGGGCAGCGGAGTCGTTCGATTCCGCTGTATGCGCCTTTGCGCGGGCAGTGATGTCGCCGTCTTCCGCTCGCTCGACGGTGAGGTGAGGTGTACGGCCGGTCCCGGGATACGGGGTGCATGTCCCTTACGGTGGCGTCCGGTGACATGTCAGTGTGCGGGATGGGGAAGAGCGTGGCGTTCGTGGAGCCGGGCGGTGGCGGTGGGCCCTTGTCCCGTCACGCGTCGGGCCGCCGGTCCGAGCGGCGTTCCTGGGCACCGCTTGTGGCTGTGTGCGCCGGGTATTTCATGGTCATCCTGGATGTGACGGTCATCAACGTCGCCGTGCCGGTGATCGGACGGGATCTGGGCACCTCGCTGACCGGCATTCAGTGGATCACCGACGGGTACACCCTGGTCTTCGCCGGTTTCCTGCTGACCGGTGGCGGGCTGGGCGACCGGCTCGGCAGCCGGCGGGTCTTCTGCTGGGGCACGGCCGTGTTCACCGTCTCCTCGGCCGCGTGTGCTCTTGCTCCCGCCGCCGCCGTCCTGGTCGCTGCCCGGCTGCTGGAGGGGTTCGGCGCGGCGCTGATCGTGCCCGGTTCCCTGGCCCTGCTCCAGCAGGCCTATCCGGGGCCGGTGGAACGCTCGCGGGCATTCGGGCTCTGGGGTTCGATGGCGGGCGTCGCGGCGTCGGCCGGGCCGCTGCTGGGCGGTCTGCTCGTGTCCACGGTGGGGTGGCGCTGGGTGTTCCTCATCAACCTTCCCGTCGGTGCGGCGTGCCTGTCGCTGACCCTGCGGAACGTGGCACGTTCACCTCGGCAGGTTGCCCGCCCCCTGGACTGGCCGGCCCAGGCGGCGGTCGTGGCGGCGGCGGCGTTGCTGACCGCGGCGCTCAACGAGTCCGGACGGCGGGGCTGGACGGATCCGGCGGTGCTGGCCGGGCTGGGCTCGGCCGTGGTGGCCGGTTCGGCCTTCGTGGTGCGTGAGCGACTTGCCCGCTCGCCCGTTCTGCCTCTTCACCTGCTGCGCTCCAGGGAGTTGAGCGGTGGGGCCGTGATCGGCCTGCTGTTCAACTTCGGTTTCTACGGGATGGTGTTCACCGCGAGCCTGGAGTTTCAGCACCAGCGCGGCTTCTCCGCCCTGCGTACGGGGCTGGCGTTGTTTCCGGCGGTGGCGATGACCATGTTCGCCTCCGTGCTGTCCGGGCGGTTGTCCCGCCGTACCGGTGATCGCCCCTTGGTCGTCGCCGGTATGCTCCTGGCCGCGCTGGGGCTCGCGGGCTGGGCCGCTGCGGGCGCCGAGCCCGCCTACCCGGTGCTGGTGGCGCCCATGATGGCCGCGGGATTCGGCACGTCCTTCGCGCTCACCGGCTCCACCTCGACGGTGATGGGTGCTGCGCCTGCGTCGTACTCGGGTGCCGCCTCGGCCCTGTTCAACACCGCTCGTCAGATCGGGAGCGCCACCGGCGTGGCGCTGGGAGGCAGCCTGCTCGCCGCGGCCGCCCACCACACCAGCGGGCTGCGTACCAGCA
Source organism: Streptomyces monashensis (assembly GCF_001866665.1). GTDB lineage: Bacteria > Actinomycetota > Actinomycetes > Streptomycetales > Streptomycetaceae > Streptomyces > Streptomyces monashensis. The sequence goes on from NZ_MLYO01000085.1 coordinate 1,771, forward strand.
TGGGCGTAGGCGCGCTCGCCTACCTGGCCGCGGCGGTCCTGGCGTGGCGCTGTGTGCCGACGGGGCTCCGGGAGAGATAGCGGGTTCTGCGCGGTGCTGGTTCCCCTGGGGAGTGGGTGGCGGGACCGGGGCAGTCCTGCTGAGCGCGCTCCGAGCTTGTTCCCGTGTGTCCGGCCGCCGGGTCCCCGCTCCGGCTCCTGTCGGTGTCCGGGCGCCTGGCCGGGGCGGGTGCGGGCGTCGGTCCGCGCATCGGGGGAGCCGTCGTGCATCCGCGCAATCGGGGAGCCTGACGATATCGGTAGCCGCACGCGGTGAGTGCGTGTCACCGTCGGGCTGGCGGCGGACGACGGCCGGGATGCCGTCGGGCACACATCCGACCAGCTGGAGGAGATCAGACGAGGGGTTCGCGGCGGACGGCCGGACTTCGCCGCGCTGCACGGAGCCCAGCCACGCCGTCGGGTAGCGCTGCCGACCCATCCATTCGAGCGCCGCACTCCGGCCCGCCCTACGATCTCTTCGGTCAGAGTCTCGGCGCGCTTCTCGTCTGTGAAGTGACACGGGAACTGATCGCCCGGCATCCCGCCGCAGATCGCCGCGGACGCCGATCTGCTGGTCCTGCTCCTGAGGGCGAGCCGCTCCCGGTGCACCTCGACGTGCTCGGCGGGGAGGCCGACGTCGTCCCCGTCGGGGCCCTCACACAGTGGAAGGAGCACAGCACCGAGTACGTACCGTGCGTCGGTTCCCCGGCGGCCACTTCTACGTCCGCGACGATCCGATACCACTCCTGAGCCTCCTCGCCCGCCGTACCCGACCACCGGCCGTCTTCGCTCAGGGACGCCACGGTGTCCCTGAGTACCGCCTCACTGGTCCGACCGTCGGCTGCGACACCGCCGTATGTCGGTTACGTTGGTGAAGCACCTGGTCACAGGGGGAGCACAAGCCGTAACTCACCGGGGACGCTCCATGACCGGCCTGATCGTCGTCCTGCTGCTGGTGGTCCTGGCCACCGCCGTGGCGACAGGCGCCCGCCGCTGGAGCCTGCCCGCCCCCTCGCTCCTCGTGCTCGCGGGTCTGCTCGTGGGACTGATGCCCTGGGTCCCCGAGGTCCGCCTGCCGCCTCACGTGATCAACGTGCTGGTGCTGCCACCGCTGCTCTACGCCTCGGCCGGGGAGATCTCCGTCCGCGACCTGCGTGCCGTGTGGCGGCCCGTGACCGGCCTGGTCTTCGGCCTGGTCCTCGCCTCGGCCGTCGCCGTCGGGTACGTGGCCCATGCGATCACCCCGCTCACCGCCGCGACCGCGTTCATCCTCGGCTCCGTCCTGGCCAGCACCGACCCCGTGGCCGTGACCGCGCTCGGCCGGCGCCTGTCCCTCCCACCACGCGTGCAGGCCATGGTGCAGGCGGAAAGCCTGTTCAACGATGCGACGTCGCTGGTTCTCTACAAGGTCGCCGTGGCCACTGCGGTGTCCGGCAGCGCCATCAGCGTGCCCGGGACCGCCCTGCAGTTCCTGATCCTGGCAGGCGGAGGAGCCCTCATCGGCGCCGCGGTCGCCGCAGTGGTGACCCTGATCCGCAGACGGACCGACGACCCCATGCTGGAGACGGTCATCGCACTGGTCACTCCGTACGCCTCCTACGTCGTCGCGGAACAGTCGCACACGTCCGGCGTGACCGCCGTCATCGTGTCCGGAGTCGTCCTCGGCAGCACCGGCCACAAGCTCGGCAACGCCTCCGTCCGCCTCCAGGTCCACGCCGTCTACGACACCGTGACCTTCCTGCTGGAGAGCGTCGTCTTCGCCCTGATCGGCCTTGAGGTTCCCTCGGCCGTCCGTCATCTCGCGCGCGACGAGCACGGCTGGCCGCTGTGGGTGCCGGTGATCGCCTTCACCCTGCTGGCGATCCGCCTGCTGTGGATCTTCCCGCTGTCCGCCCTGATCCACCGCCGGCACGGGGAGGGCGACAACCGGCTCTCCTGGCGCGTTCCGGCCGTCCTGTCCTGGGCGGGCACCCGAGGCGTCATGCCGCTGGCAGCCGCGCTCTCCATCCCCCTGGCCACCCACACAGGGGCGCCGCTGCCGCACCGGGCCCTCATTCTCATGCTCACCACCGGGACCGTCGCGGTCACTCTCGTCTTCCAGGGTTTCACCCTGGCCCCGGTCGTCCGCCGCTCCGGCATCGCTCTGGAACCCGAGCACACCGCCCGCGAGGAGGCCCGGACCCGTCGGCACATCGCCCACGCCGCCCTCGACGAGCTCAAGCTGCTGGGCGATCTGGATCAGCTCGCCGATCTGGGTACCGCCGCGGAGGTCGCGCTCAAACAGGCCCGTCGTCATCTGGAAGCCCGCATCCACCAGGTCGAAGACGCCCACTACAGCGACCCGGACGCCCGCCCTCTCGATGCCTACCGCGAGATACGCCGGACACTCATCGCGATCGAGGCGGCCGAACTCCAGCGCCTCTACGAAGCGAACAGGATCAGCAACGCCACCCGGCGCCGGATCCAGTACGAACTCGACCTCGAAGAAGCCAGCCTGCGCCCCCGCGACTGACACCTGCGAAGACATCGACGTCGTCCACGGCTCGAGAAGCGAGGGTATCCGGCGCCACCCCGCTGGAGCCGCATCAGTGAGGGACCGGGACGCAGCCGAGGTCGACAAGGCAAGATCGGACCTGGAGGGATCCGTAACCGGCCCGGCATGGCGCCGCCCTACGACGACCGGGCCGAGGACGCCACAGCGCTCTGGACCGCTGCCGACCTCGAGGCCGTCGTGCCCTCGGGCACCTGGCCGTCCTTCGCCGACGACCCCGCCGAACGCGCGCGCTGCCTGGACGCGCTGCTGACCCAGGGCTTCGTCGTCCTCCACGGCGTACCCGGTGCCGGCCCCAGGTCGCGAGATTCACCACCCTCGGTGCCAGCCCCTTCGGGTGGAGCGCCAGTCGGTACATGTTCGCGCCGGACCGGCACAGCTCCGGATCGGCGCCCAGCGTGAGAAGCGCGAACGCCGCGTTGGCCGCCACGAGGCCCCCCACCGTCCACCACGACGGCGGGGTACGGCAGGTGCCCGTGCGGGCGCCAAGTCGGCGGCGTCCAAGGGGGAGTCCGAACGATCGCCCTCGATGAAACTGACGTGCCGCCGCGTCGTCCCGGCCCGGTTCGCCAGCTCCAGCTGGCTGACCTGCCGTCCGGTACGGCGCGCCCGGGGCGCCTGGGCTTGGGCGCCGTCACCGAGCGGCTGTCCCTCGGCGCCGGTGTGCTCATGCCCGTACTCCGGCGGCCGGTCCAGACCGCACACGCGTTGGCCCCGGTCGGCCGGCTCGCCGGCGGACGTCTGACCGTCGGCGTCGGAGCCGGCTTCCCCGGGACATTCGGACGGCCGCTCCACGCGCTGTCGCTGGAGGACCTGGAGAAGATGGCCGTCGCTGCGGGGACAGCAACCGGAACAGCTGGAACGACGTACCGGACTCCTCCCGGTTCTCCGTCGTGCCTGATGTCCGGTGGTTGGCTCGCAGCGGTCGGTGTGCACGGTGGCGCTCGACAGCGGAGGCGGGTGGTGGAGCTGCAGTGTGACGCTGCTTCATGGCCTGGGCCGGGCCGAGCCATGCGTGCTACGGCCCGGCCTGACCGGAAGGCGTCACTGTCCGCGCCGTCGGTCAGCCCATGCTCTTGGCGCCGTCCAGGGACTCGCGGATGATGTCCGCGTGGCCGGCGTGCTGGGCGGTCTCGGCGATGATGTGCATCAGCACCCGGCGGGCCGACCACTGCGCGCCGGGCTCGAACCACGGGGCCTTCGGCAACGGATGCGTGGCCGCCAGGTCGGGCAGCGTGGCGACCAGGTCGTCTGTCCGGCGGGCCACCTCGGCGTAGTCGGCCAACACGTCGGCCAGCGTCTCACCGGGCAGCAGCCGGAACTGGTCGGCCCGCCGGGCCCAGTCGGCCTCGGTCATGGCTGTGAAGTCCGGCATCGCCGACGGGCCGTTCAGGATGAAGTCCACCCAGTTCCGCTCGACCGCGGCGACGTGCTTGATCAAGCCGCCCAGGCACAGCTCACTGGCGGTGGTCCGCCGGCCGGCCTGCTCGTCGGTGAGGTCACGGGTGGTGAAGCGCAGGAAGTGCCGCTGCTTGGTCAGCATCTCCAGCAAATCGGCGCGCTCACCGGTGACGGTCGGGTCCCCAGCCAGGTCGCGGGAGGTCAGCTCGTTGAAAGTCATGGTCTTCGCCTTCCGGTTTTCGTGCTCCGTCGGTCAAGGACCACGCTATGAGCCATTGAGGTCAGATCGCGTCCTAAATCGCGAGCGATGCCGCACGGATCAGTTCGACGCACCGGCGTCACAGGACAGGCTGGGAGATCGGGCAGCGAGTCTTGATCGCTGCCGAACCCGCTGATTGGCTGGTCGGCATGACTGAGCTCGGATCCGTCGCCTGGCCGCCTGCCCCGATCAGGACCGAGAGGCTCGTGCTCCGTGAACCAGAGGCGCGGGACCGTGCGGCGTTGATCGAGCTGCTGGCCTCGCCAGAGGTGGGCGCCTTCCTCGGCGGCCCTCGACCCCGTGACGAGTCGGAGCGCGAGATGCCGAAAGTGCCCAGGCGGCGACCCGGTCTCTTCGTCGTCGACCTCGACGGATCGATGATCGGCCAGATCACGCTCTACAGGGATACGGGGCACCTTCGTCAGGCTGACGGGAAGGCCGAGCTCGGCTACCTGTTCCTGCCGGAGTCGTGGGGATGCGGGTACGCCGCCGAGGCGTGCGCTGCGGCACTCGACTGCTTCGCCGGCGCCTTTCCCGGTGAGCCGGTGGTGCTCGCCACCCAGACCGCCAACAAGCGCTCGATGCGCCTCGCGGCGAAGCTGGGGTTCACCGAAGTGGAGCGGTTCGAGGCGTGGGGCGCCGAGCAGTGGTTCGGCATGTGGTCCCGGGTCACACCATCCGATCGCCCGGGTCCCCTCCCGACTGGCCGTGGTCCGTGACGGTGCCGGCTGACAGTCCGTCTACCGTACGAAGGTGATCGGGTACCGCGACGCACGGCCATCCAGCAGGTGGTCGTCGCAGCCCTTCAGGAACCGGTCGAAGAACGAGGCCACCAGCGCCCGGTTGGCCGCCACCGCCTGGTGCGAGTCGACCGTCCCGACGGCCGCGGCCAGCGTCGCGGCCGGCACCCGGCCTGCCAGCTGCGGCAGCAGCGCCTCGGCGTCGGTGAACGACGCGTGCGCGGAGTCGTTCAGCGTGACGTCGGCCTTCCAGCCGCGCTGGTGCTGCCAGAACGACGCCCACGACGGCTCGCGGTGCACGTCGCTCCCCTCGGCTGCGGAGCTGCTGCCCATCAGCAGAAACGGTCGGTCCAGCCCGTGCAGCGCGACCTCGCTCAGGTTCGTGCCGTCGGGCTTGACGGTGTACTCCAGGGTGCCGTCCATGTTGATGCCGACCTTGATGCGCGGATCGTCGTACATCATGCTCGCCGCCGTGAACCCGCCGGCGGAGTGCCCGAACATGCCGATCCGGTTCAGGTCCATGCCGTCGGTCAGCCGGTCCGGCAGGCTCGTCAGTCGGTCCAGCACCAGCTTGGTGTCGGCCAGGCGCGCGTCCATCAGCTTCGTGAAGAACGCCCGTGTCGTGCCGTTCCGGTAGGCCTGGGCCCAGGCCGCCATCAGCGGCCCGTTGCCGACCACGTGGCCGTCCGGGAACCGCACCGCCGGGGCCTCCCCGGTGTGGTCGATGGTGACGACCACGAAGCCGCGCGAGGCGAGGTCCTCGACCAGCGACACGTTCCAGCCGCGTGGGTCCCCGGCGCCGGGCGAGTACAGGACGACCGGGAAGCCGCCCGGCGCCATCGCGGCGTCCTTCACCGAGTGCGTGCTGGTCGCGGCCCAGTTCACCAGACCGGCGGGCAGCTTGTTGTTCTCCTCGATCGCCGGACCGACCGCCGCGGCCACTGGCGCGGGGAACTGCCTCGTGAACGGCCGACCGCCGGTGTGCACCGCCGGATAGAAGACACTGATCATCAGCTCGCGGTAGGGCCGGCTGGGCACCCACGGGTCCGCGCGCTTGTCGTCGACGAGCCGGAAGACCGACTCGCCGGTGGCGTACCGGCCACGTGGCGCAGGAAGCGTCAGCGTCAGGCCCTCCGCGGGGTTCTCTGACGCGGACAGCCCCGGCGCGGTGTGCGAGGCGGACACGGCCGAAGCCGGGACCGCGGTCGAGACGGCAAGGCCGGAGACGACGACCCCGACCAGAGAAGCGGCAACCACACGAGAGCTGCGCATGGGAGGTTCCTTCAGATGCGGCGTTGCGGAGTTCGGACACCTCGACCTTCGCAACGCGGCTCTCCGAGAGCCACCGTGCTACCAGGCGTTTCACCGTTCGGGAAGGCCATACCACCGTAGGGGGGAGAGCACGAAGGTCGGGCGGCCGCCGGGCAGTTGACCGGCGCCGACGGCGTCGACGCCGGCGGGGAGCGTGGGGCGGGCCGGGCCGATCCGTGAGGATCTCGCCGAAGGCACGGCCCGGCACGCGGCCCGGCACGCGGTCCGACCGCTTCCGCCGCGACGAGCACGGCCGACCGGGGGAGTCGCGCCCAAGGGCCGCGTCGGGGGACGACCCGGACGGCGTCGTCGCCCACGCGCGGCCCGCGGCAACGGACCGGCCTGAGCCACGATGACCCGCATACCGGCCAAAAACCCACGGGCGGGGTGGCCATCACGTCGACCGCGGAGCACCATCGCCCGACAGCACCCCGGCACCTGCAGGCGAACGACGCGGTGCATGTCGGCTGCTTCGTCCTCGCCCGGGGGCCGAGACCGGAGTCGACGGCACGACCATTCCGCACCCACGAGAGGCGGACAGTTGGCAACCGACGATCAGCAGCCGTACGTTCTCGACCCCGCAGGCCGCGACATACACGCGGAGGGTGCCCGACTCCGTGCCCGGGGCCCCGTCACGAAAGTGATCCTCCCCGGCGGCATCCCGGCGTGGTCGGTCACCAGCCACACCGTCCTCGAACAACTCCTGACCGATCCGCGGGTATCGAAGGACCCCCGTCGGCACTGGCCCCGATTCGTCGCCGGGGAAATCACCTCCGACTGGCCGCTGTACGCCTGGGTGTCCGCCACCAACATGTTCACCGCTTACGGCAGCGACCACCGCAGGCTACGGCGCCTGGTGACGCCGGCCTTCACCGCCCGCCGGACCACGCAGCTTCGCCCGCAGGTCGAGCGCATCGTCGCGCGTGTGCTGGACGATCTGCCGCACACCGCGGTCGACGGCGTGGTGGACCTGCGGCGGGACTTCGCCTACCTGATCCCGGTACAGGTGATCACGCAGCTCATGGGTGTCCCCGAAGGCGCCCTGGCTGTCGGTATCCGCGCCTGTATCGACAACCTCTTCAACACGGGACTCGGCCCACAGGCAGCCGCCGACAACTACCGCACCACCTACATCCTGCTCAACGACCTGGTCGAGTACCGCAGGAGGCAGCCGGAGGACGACCTCACGAGCTACCTCGTCGCTGCCGGTGACAGCGACGAGTCACTGACCGAGGCCGAAGCCATCGACACACTTCTGCTGATCATCTCCGCCGGGCACGAGACAACCGTGAACCTGCTCGACAACGCCGTCTTCGCGCTGCTCACCGCGCCGGATCAGCGCGACCTCGTCCGCACCGGACAGGTCGCCTGGACCGACGTGATCGAGGAGAGCCTGCGCATCGACGCCCCCGTGGCCCACCTGCCGCTGCGCTACGCCGTCGAGGACATCACCGTCGGCGGCACGACCATCCTCAAGGGAGACGCCATCCTGGCGTCCTACGCGGCCGCCGGTCGGGACTCGGAGCAGCACGGTCCCTCAGCAGGAGTCTTCGACGCAACCCGGGAGAACAAGGACCATCTCGCCTTCGGCCACGGAGCGCACTACTGCCTAGGGGCACCACTCGCCCGCCTGGAGGCGGCCACTGCACTCCCGGCCTTGTTCGAACGCTTCCCGTCTCTCGCACCGGCCCGAGCCGCGGCCCGGAGCGAACCAGTTCCCTCCCTCATCTCCAACGGACACCGAAGCCTGCCCGCCACACTCGCCTAGACGATCCGACGATCGTCACCATGTCGCCCGGCCCGGCGGCCGGCGGCTGCCCGCCCGGCAGCGCCGGCCGCGCCCCGGCCTGGCTCAACCCGTGTGCGCCACCTGGTAGTCGGCCTCCGAGGACGACGCCGCGTCGTCAGGGGGCGCTTCCGGCCGCGAAGCCGTACTGCGCCAGAGCCGGCGGCAGGCCGAGACCGTCGCCACCAGCAGCAGCCCGTCGCGGATCAGCAGGACGACGATGCCCGGCAGATCGCTGCGCACGACCTGGCCGAAGCCGACAGGGAATTCGAGCACCGTGAAGAGGCACGCGGCCAGGATGAGCAGCACAGGGCGGCGCTGGACGGTGGAGCGGGTGGTCAGGCAGAGCGCGCCGAGGCCGAGCAGCCAGATCAGGTACTGCGGGCTGATCACCCGGCTGGTGGTGACGAAGACCAGCACCGCGGCGAACGCCGCGTCGTAGAGCACGACGTCGCTGAACGTGCGGGCGCGCACCCGCCACCAGACCAGCCAGCAGAAGGCCAGCACCGCGCCGGCCAGTGCGATCCGGGCCGCGGTGGGCACGTACGGGCCGAGGAACTCGAACGAGCCGTAGTGCAGCCGGGAGGTGCCGTGCCACAGGCCGAGCAGGCGCAGGACATGAAACGGCAGGGCGCCCAACGACTCGATCTCGACGCCGCGTTGACGCTGCTCGGTGAGGAACGCGAACGGTCCCCGGGTGAACGCCAGGAACGCGGCGCTGACCCCGACGGCGGTGACCAGCGCCGCTCCCCAGGAGCGGCGGGTCGTGCGGCCCGGCCGCGCACCGGCGAGCACGAGCACCGGCCAGACCTTGACCAGCGCGCCGATCGCGGCCAGCGCGCCCGCCACCCGGGGGTGCCGTGCGGCGGCCTGCAGGGCGGCGACCGCGAGGGCGGTGACCACCACGTCGTAGCGGGCCAGGGCCAGCGGGCCGAGCACGGCGACCCCGGCGACCCACAGCCAGGCGCCGGCCAGGTCCCGGCCGTGGGCCCGCCCGGCCCGCAGCAGCATCGCCAGGACCGTCGCGTCGGCGGCGCAGGCGAGCAGGTAGAACGCGTGCGAATACGTCAGGAACGGCAGGAGTGCCGGGGCGAGGAAGACCGCCGCCGCGGCGGGCGGGTACTGCCAGGTGACGTCGTGGACCGGAAAGCTGCCGGTCAGCAGCCGTTCGTACCAGCCGTGATAGATGACGACCACGTCGGGGCGGACGTCGGCACCGGGGAAGCGCAGGGCGCCGAAGAGCGTCAGCAGCAGTGCGGCTCGCGTCACCGCCCAGGCCGACACCGGCATCCATGTCCTCGAGCGAGCCGCGGTTACCGTTCCGCGCCACCACATCGCCACGTTTCAGGACCTCTCCGTCGACCGCCTTGTACGGGTCACACTGCCGGTGTCGGTCCGCATGCAGGTGACGACACGATGAACGTAGTGCGTCATCCTGTTGCGCCGCCATGTGAACGACTGCAGGCGACCAGCCACTCGAACCGCGCCGGGCGCGTTCCTTCACTCCCGAACGTCGAGCCGATCCGTCGACCGCGTCCGTCCGTTCGGGGACCGGTGCACTTCCGCCACGAGGAAGGCGAGGTCCAGGGACTGGCCGCGGTTCAGCCGGGGATCGCAGGCGGTTTCGTAGCGCTGGTCCAGCTGGTCCGGGAGGATCTCCTGGCCTCCGCCCGTGCACTCGGTGACGTCGTCTCCCGTCAACTCGACGTGGATGCCGCCCGGGTGGCTGCCCAGGCTCTGGTGCACCTCGAAGAACCCCTTCACCTCGTCGAGCACGTCGTCGAAGTGACGTGTCTTGCGGCCGGACGCCGTCCTGACGGTGTTGCCGTGCATGGGATCGCACACCCATACCGGCTGCGCCTCCGCTGCCTGTGCCTTTTCCACCAGGGCAGGCAGGAGATCGCGTACCGGTGCCGCGCCCATCCGGGAGATGAACGTCAGCCGGCCCGGTTCTCGGGCGGATTCAGGCGCTCGACCAGATCGAGCACGTCCTGAGGTGTGGTCGTGGGGCCGAGCCTCACCCCGATGGGATTGCGCACGGACTGCGCGAAGGCGACATGTGCCCCGTCAAGCCGGCGGGTGCGCTCTCCGATCCAGACCAAGTGGCCGGAGGTGGCGTATCGCTCGCCGGTACGGGAGTCGACGAGGGTGAGCGCTCCCTCGTAGTCCAGAAGAAGCGCTTCGTGCGACGCGTAGAACTCGTTCGTCAGCCGTTCGTCCGGCTCGCTCCCGCAAGCGGCCATGAAGCCCGGCGCGTTGTCGATCTCCCGGGCCAGGGCCTCGTAACGCCGGCCTGCCGGAGACGTCCTGACGAAGTCGCGGTTCCAGGAATGCACCTGCCGCAGGCCGCCGTAGCCGCCCGCCATGAAGGCCCGCACCAGGTTCAGTGTCGCCGAGGACGCGTGGTACATCGTCATGAGCCGCCAGGGATCGGGGCGGCGGCTCCCTGGCGTGAATTCCGCGCCGTTGACGGCGTCTCCCCGGTAGGCGGGCGGCGTCACACCCGCCCGGTTCTCGACGGAGCTGGACCGGGGCTTCGCGTACTGCCCCGCGAGTCGGCCCACCTTGACCACGGGCACGGATCCGGCATAGGTGAGGATCGCGGCCATCTGGAGCAGCGTCTTCAGCTTGCTGCTGATCTGGTCGGCGGACACGGCGGCGAACGTCTCGGCGCAGTCGACCCTTGGAGCAGGAACGCGTCGCCGCGTGCCACGGCGGCCAGCCGGTTGCGCAGTTGGTCGCCTCGCCGGCGAAGACCAAGGGCGGGAGGGTCCGCAGTGCGGTGACGATCTCGCGTAGTTCCGCCGTGTCCGGCCGCTCCGGCTGCTGTTCGGCCGGCAGACCGTGCCAGGACTCGTCCGGTCCGTCGAGCGCGGCATGTGGTTCGTTCCCGGGAGTCGGTCAGGTCGCCTGAGCAGTCATCAACTTCAGTCCTTCGCCTGGGTGCCTTCAACCGTTGTTGATGATCACTCTCATTTGTACTCGAAGAATCCGCGGCCACTCTTGCGGCCGAGCAGGCCGACCTCCACCATGTGCACCAGGATCGGCGGGGGCGCGTGGAGCGGCTCGCGGAACTCCTCGAACAGCGAGTTGCCCACCGCCTCGACGACATCCAGGCCGATCAGGTCGGCGAGGGCGAGCGGACCCATCGGGTGTCCGCAGCCCAGCGTCATGCCCGGTCGATGTCGTCCGCGGTCGCCGTGCCCGCCTCGACCCTGCGCATCGCGGCCAGCAGATAGGGGATCAGCAGCGCGTTGACGACGAAGCCGGAGCGGGGTCCTGGGCCCGGATCACCTGCCGCTGCAGCGGGCCGACCAGCAGCTCGGTGAGCCGCTCGACGGTCGAGTCGGAGGTCCGCTTCGAGGCGATCACCTCGACCAGTGGCAGCGTGGTCACCGGGTTGAAGAAGTGCGCGCCGACGACGCGTTCCGGCCGAGCCGTCGCGCGGCTGAGGCGGATGATCGGGATGGCCGACGTGACGGACGCGAGGATCGCCTCCGGGTCGGTGACCGCCTTGTCGAGCTGCTCGAAGACCTGGATCTTTGTTTCCTGGTCCTCCGGCACGGTCTCGAACACGATCTGCCGGTCGGCCAGTTCGCTCAGGTCGGCCGTGAACGTGAGCCGACCCCGCGCCGCCTCGTGTTCCTCGGAGGTGAGTTTGCCCTTGCGCAGCGCCCGGTCGAGGGAGTCGGTGCAGCGCCGGCGGGCACGTTCGACCGCCGCCTCGCTGTAGACCGCGACGCGCACCTCGAATCCCGCCCGCGAGCTGATGTCCGCGATGCCGGTGCCTATCAGGGCGCAGCCGACCACGCCGACGCGTTCGACGGTCATGAGATCACCTCGGCGAGGCGCAGCGGGGCGTCAGCGCCGGTCGGACGCCAGCGGACGAGGCAGGCGCCGACCGACATACCGCCGCCGAAACCGCCAGCAGCACCAGGTCGCCGTCGGCCGGCAGGCCCTGTTCGTCGGCGTCGTCCAGGGCGACCGGGACCGAGGCGCTGCCGACGTTGCCGTACCGGCTCAGGGTCAGGTGGGTGTGCGCGGAGCCGAGGCCGCAGCGCTCGGCCAGCTCGGCGAGGAGAACGCCGTTGGCCTGGTGCGGAACGAAGCAGCTCACGTCCTCGGCCGTCGAGCCTGCCTTCGCCAGCATCTTGTTGAGGATCGGCGGAACGTTGTCCATCACGAAGTCGCGTACGCCGCGCCCGTCCATCCGGAGGTCGACGGCTATCTGCTGCAGGGCAACGCGCTCAGCGTGCTCTCCGGCCGCGTCTCGTACGTGTTCGGCCTCGAGGGACCTGCTGTCACCATCGACACCGCCTGCTCCTCCTCACTGGTGGCGCTGGACTGGGCCGTGCGCGCCCTGCGACGGCGCGAGTCCACGATGGCCCTGGTCGGCGGCGTTGCGTCCATGTGCTCCCCACCGGTCGTGGTGGACTTCAGCCGGCAGCGCGGCGTCGCCGCCAACGGCCGGCGCAGGGCCTATGCGGCGGCCGCGGACGGTACCGGAAGGGCCGCGAAGTGCTCAGCTGCCTTTGCGGGTGACGTCGCGATGGTCCTGCTTCGTGCTGCCGGGGTGGTGAGTGAAGTCCAGAGGGCGTATCAGTCGGTTTCCGATCACCGGGGTGCTTTGGAGCGCGCACTGCAGTGAGCGCGTGGTGACGGTCGCTCCGGGCCGTTGTACGGCTGCCCGCACCGGTCGGTCAGGTCGAGTTGTTCGCGCATCTGGTCGACGCCGTCTCTGACGGCCGGGAGCTGTCCGCGGGAGGACTGCCTGGGGACGTAGAACGGGCAGCGTGCGCAGGCGGCCGAGCGCGGTGACTGGTCAGCGCGCTGGGGGAGTCCGTCTGTGGGACGCCCGCCTTGCGGGCGGATCGGGTCGCCCCCGAAACTCACGGATGCCGAACTGTTGGGCCCGGCGGTCGCCCGGGTCCTGCGGGGCCGGCGGCGCGAGCCGCGTTCACGGCGGCCCACCAGGCAGGCCGTTCCCCGGAGCTCAACGCCGGGGGACGGCTGGCATGCTGGGCCGCTGAAGTCCGATCGTCGACGTGGGAGTGATCGTGGTACATCGACACGACAGCAGCGAGGCAATGATCGACCCGGCGTACACCAAGAGGCTGGGGTGCATACAGGTGCCGAAGAACCGGCTGCCGGACAAGGAGACGGCGCCGCAGGCGGTCTATCGGATGATTCACGACGAGCTGCTCCTCGACGGGAGTTCGCGGCTGAACATGGCCACGTTCGTGACGACGTGGATGGACCCCGAGGCCGAGAAGCTGATGGCCGAGACGTTCGACAAGAACATGATCGACAAGGACGAGTACCCGCAGACCGCGGAGATCGAGCGGCGCTGTGTCAACATCGTCGCGAGCCTCTTCCACGCGCCCGGCACGGGGGACGCGGTCGGCGTGTCCACCATCGGGTCGTCCGAGGCGGTGATGCTCGGCGGGCTCGCCATGAAGTGGAAGTGGCGTCAGCGGCGGCAGGCGGCCGGACTGCCGTCGGACCGGCCGAACCTGGTCATGGGGTCCAACGTCCAGGTGGTGTGGGAGAAGTTCTGCCGGTACTGGGACGTCGAGCCGCGGTACGTGCCGATGGCGCACGACCGGTTCACCGTTGACGCCGCCGAGACCATGACGTACGTGGACGAGAACACCATCGGTGTCGTGCCGATCCTCGGGACCACCCACACCGGCGAGTTCGAGCCGATCAAGGACATCCACGACCGGGTCGTGGCCTACAACGCCGAGCACGGCACCGACATCGCGATCCACGTGGACGCCGCCTCGGGCGGTTTCGTCGCGCCCTTCCTGCACCCGGACCTGGAGTGGGACTTCCGGCTGCCGCAGGTGAAGTCGATCAACGTCTCCGGCCACAAGTACGGGCTCACCTACCCGGGCATAGGGTTCGTGGTGTGGCGGTCGGCCGACGATCTGCCCGAGGACCTGGTCTTCCACGTCAACTACCTGGGCGGCGACATGCCGACCTTCACCCTCAACTTCTCCCGCCCCGGCAACCAGGTCGTCGGCCAGTACTACAACTTCGTACGTCTTGGCCGGGAGGGCTACACCAAGGTCATGGAAGGGCTGCGCGACACCGCGCAGTTCCTCGCAGACGGCATCGCCAAGCTCGACCCCTTCGAGGTGATCAGCGACGGGACGGACATCCCTGTCGTCGCGTTCAAGCTCAACGAGCCGAGCGCGTTCACCGTCTTCCACGTCTCCGACGAACTGCGGCGTGACGGCTGGCAGGTGCCGGCGTACACCATGCCGCCGGACGCCGAGGACGTCGCCGTACTGCGCATCGTGGTACGGGAGGGCTTCAGCCAGGACCTGGGCGAGTCCCTGCTCGCCGCCCTCGGCCGGGCGGTCGACCGCCTCACCACCACTCCGCCCGCCCACGAGGCCGGCTCCGGCTTCACCCACACCTGACCCACCGGCGGACTCCCGCCGGGTTGCCCGGGACCGGCCGGCTCCACGCCTGCCGCCCCGGGCAACCCGCCACAGCCGTGCCGAGGCCATCGCGAAGGGCACTGATCTACTCGGAATGTGACGAGGGTGCCGTCAGTGGCGCAGAAAAGCAGCGGCCTGCTGCCCCAGAGCGTCGCGGTCGGCTCGGTGTCGAGGCGCCCGTGCCGCTCCTGCCGCTCCTGCTGGTCCTGGTTCTCATGCCGGTTGGTCGACGAAGACGACGCGCTGGTGGATTCGGTTGCGACGCGGTGTGTCGGGCTGTGTCGCTCCCGAGCCCGTCGTCGCACGGCAGGCGAGTACGTATTCGCCGACCGAGGTCGGCGTCCACGGGAAGCCGAACCCCTGCCATCCGTGCTGCACGCGTGCGGCGACCCGGGCGGGGTTCCAGGTTCGGCCGCCGTCGGTCGTGACCTCCACGGAGGTGACGGGTTCGTGGGCCCAGGCCCATCCCCGTATTTCGACGGGTTCGCCGACGCGCACGTTTCCGTCGACGGGGGAGACGAGGCACGAATTGGGTGCCAACTCCCATACCGGAGCGGGACTGCCGGAGCCGTTCTCGGGACGGTCCATGTAGTACTTGGTGGTGAACGCTGATCCGCTGCGCCGGTCCGAAACGGTCAACGAGTCCAGCCACTTGGTCGAGTTGGTGCCGTAATAGCCCGGCACGACGAGGCGGAGGGGACCACCGCGCCGTACCGGCAGCGGTTCGCCGTTGACTGTAAGGGCGACCAGGACGCTGCCGTCCAGAGCCTTCTCCAGGGGCAGGTCCTTCTCGTATCGCTCATGGTGTGCGCCGTCGTAGACACCGTGATCGACACCGGTGGAGATGACGTAAGCGGCTCCCTGCTCGATTCCGGCCAGGCGGAGCAGTTCACTGAGCCGGACGCCGCCCCAGCGGACGTTGCCGACCCGTCGCTGGGGAACGGTGGGCGCCAGCGGGCTGCCCGCACACTCGTGCACGGCAGTGATCTCCGTCTGCGGCAGTCCTGCGAGGTCCTCCGCAGACAAGGTCAGCGTGCGGGAGACCATGCCGCCGACGGTCAGCGTCCATGAGTCGGCGCGCACGTCGGGAACGCCCAGGTGCCAAACCGTGAACAGGTCCGCTTCCGGAGTGATGAAGGACGTCAGGTGCTCGGGCCGCAGCTTCTGCATCAGGCCAAAGCCCTTGTGCAGCAGAGCGGGTGCGCGCACGGCAGAACCATCGCCGGTACGCCGGCCGGGTCCCGGCAGCGAGTCGGTATTGCTTGCCCGGCCGGCATCGGCGCCGGTGCCGGTGTCGATACCGGTGTCGGTGTCCACAACGGACATGTCGTCCCCCTTCGCTGGCGATTCCGTGCTCACGCTAGGCAACTTTCGCAGCCGCGTGCAATGCCGGTCAGGCCGTGTCCATGCGTCTCGGGCATGGATCCGGCCGGGACGGCGAGGTCCTGGCCCGCGTCGATCAACTCTCCACCGCAGCGCGGGCATCGGCTTGCCCACGTGCCGCGCTTCTTGAACGAAGAACGGCAGGGCAAGCACACGTGATGCCGGTGAGGAGTCCCCCACCGGGACCGAGGTCCGTCGGCCGTGGAGCCGCATCCGGCCTGTTCCGAGCAGGGCAATGTCATGCCCGGCCATGTGCCGTCAGGGCCGCATGCGGCAACACCAATACGCCGCCCGGACCGGTGAATTCGGCGCACAGCGACTCGGAGCGGGCTTTGATCTCGGCGATGACCACCGGACTCCGACTCGTCACGATCTGCCCGATCGTCGTAGCAAGCCGTACGTCAGCTTCCGGGGCTGCCTGCGCGGCCCGTGCGACCATGCCCGGTTCGGCGTCCACCGCCGTCACCTTCGCACCCCGCTCACACGCAACTACGCCGACACTGCCCGTGCCTGTCCCCACATCGAGGACGTGTGTGCCCTCCCGAACCCCGACAGCATCGAGAAGCCGACGCACCGGATACGCGCAGAGTTCGGCGAAACTCGCGGCATAGGCATCGGCCTGTCCCGCCCACGCCCGCCGCTCGGACTCGTCAAACGCCGTCTGCACAATCCGTCCCCTCCCCGGAGCAGCCACCACCGCGACACAACACGTCAGGTCCTGACGCTAACTCATACTCGCTCGACCGTTCGAAACGACGGGCGCCGGGCTGCCACCACCGGACGAGAAGGCCCGGTGAGGAGGGGCCAGGGTCTTCCGAGGGATCACCGCCTCGGGCAGACCGTCGACGCGGAGGTCCGTCGCGTCGATCCAGGAGACTGTCACCACCCGGTCCGACGCCACGTCCACCGCCTCCGCCGCCAGCAATGCCCAGTCGCGGCAGGAGACGACGGTCTCGGGCCAGGGGCGGTCACGGTCGACGGCCCAGTCGATGCCCGGCCCGCCGGCGTGGCGGCGTCCGCCGTCGGGCGTGAGCTCCCAGATCTGGAAGGAGAGCACCGCCTGCCCGTGGTCGGCGAGGTCCCGGATCACCTCCGGCAGGTGTTCCACCGGCCAGAGATCGATCGGCTCGCCGCCCGGGTCGCGCAGCGCGGCAGAACGAGGCGGGAGGACGGTCTCGCGGGCACCCAGTTCGGTGAGCGCCCAGCGCAGACCCTCGCCCTCGCTCTCGTCGGGTGCCTCCCCGCTCCGCAGGAACGCGTTGTACGCCTGTCGCAGGCGTGGCACGGCGCGCCGGACGCCCAGTTCGGCAAGGGCCTCGGCGGCCCACTGCCGGACGGTCGCGCTCTCGCTGCTCAGCATGCCGATCAGGACGTCGGCGGGGCGCGGGTCGGCCAGCGCGGTGAACACCTCGATGGCGCACAGCTGCCCGAACGGGTTCAGCGTCAGGGCCGCCGCGATCAGCGACTCCAGTACCCGCGGCCCCAGGGAGATCAGCGTGTGCTGCGCTTCCTCGGCCACATCGGTCGACTCCGCGTCCAGTTCGGCCACCCTGCGGGCGATCTCGTCCTCCATGCGCCCCAGTCTGAGCCGTGCGGCACACCCCCCGCCTCCCGATTTCCGCCTGGACCGCGGAGACGGAAGAATCAGCCGAGTACATGGCGCACGCTGGGAGGACGTCAATTGACATCGGACATAAGCATGTTCACCACCCCCTCCGCGGAGCGCCCGCCCTCACCCGTTCCCGTCGACTGGCCGGCCGTCGAGGACTGGCTCGGACTGCGGCTTCCGGCCGACTACAAGCGGCTCGCCGACCGGCACGGGCCGCTGGACTTCGGTGAGTACGTGTGGATCCATGTGCCGTGCGTCCAACAGGACCGCTTCGGCTACGGCGATTGGCTGCGCGCGACACACCGGGACGCGCGGATCGAGGCGCGGGAGCTGCCCGAGGCCGAGCGGCCCGTGGTCCATCCCGAGGCCGGCGGCCTGTTGGCCTGGGGTTGCACACGGGGCAGCGACGTACTGTTCTGGGACACCTCGGCCTCCGACGACCCCGACGAGTGGACCGTGGTGGTGCGGCACTCGGGGGCGGTGCCGGGCAGTGGCCTGCTCCGCTGGCACCGGTACGACCTGACGTTCACGGACTATCTCCGGCACACCGTCCGCGACACGTGGGAGCTCCCCGCTCCTCCCGGCCCGTTGCTGGGCCCGCTGCCGGGCACCGTCGCGCGGACCGCGTTCCTACCCGACGCCGAGCCCTGGACCCCGCCCCCGCCGGTCCCGCCCCGGCTCACCGAGGCCGAGCGCCGGAGCGCGCTGGAGACCGGCACAGGGATGGACGCGCTGCGGCTGCTGTCGCCGCCGCCCGAGCAGCCGTACCTCGGCGACGGCTCCTGGGAGGGGCTGTTCGCCGAGCTGGGCACACGGCTGCCCGGGGAATACGTCCGGCTGATGGACGAGTACGGCGCCGGCATCTGGAGCGGGTGGCTGCGTTTCCACACCCCGCTCAGGACCGGTGAACGGCGTTTCCACACGCACGTCGAGGACACCCTGGACGCCTACCGGCAGCTCAAGGACGGCCACGCGGAGTGGTACCCGCTGGCCGTCTGGCCCGAGCCCGGCGGTTTCCTCCCCTTCGCCAACTCGATCGACGGCCACTGCCTCGGCTGGCTCACCGAGGGCGGGGATCCCGACACCTGGCCGCTGATCGTCTGGCCCCGCCACGCGGACCAGGGCTCGCCGCTGGAGGGCGGCCTGGTCGACACCCTCCTCGACTGGCAGCGCGGCAAGCTGGTCACGGAAGGGTTCGCCGTCCTGGACGAGGACGACGACCCCGTCGAATTCGCGGACTTCAAGTCCTGGGACGACCGCGCCTACTGGTGAGCCCGCAGCCGGCGATCACCCGGTCGTCCGTCCGGCCGGTGCGCTGGGTGTCGCGCTCACGTCGGCGTTGTACGACGTACCGGCCGAGGTCTCGATCACGCTGAGGTCGAGGCCCGTGGTGTCTCGGACGTTCCTCGTCCAGCGGCAGGTACCGGACCCGTTTCACCCCCCCGACCTTGTCGAGCCAGAGTCACGGCGGGGCCTGACCCAGGCGACTCCGGGTGGCCGCCACCGTCGCTGCCACCGTCACCGGCCCGCGTTCGCCGCGCGCCGACGCTCTGTTGATCAGGCACTCCAGGTGGGTGTGGTGGCCGGTGGGCCGGCGATGGCGGCAAGTCGGAGTCTGGTCTCGTCCTCGCTGCCGGGCGCGGCGGTCATGATCACGATCTTGAGTTCGGAGTCGCCGTCGGTCAGGACGTCGCAGTCCACCGTGACCGGGCCCATCGAGGGGTGGTCGATCGTCTTGTGGTCCTCGCGGTGTGCGGCCACCTCTCCGGTCGCCCACAGTTCGGCGAATCGCGTGTTGCCCGCGTTCAGCTCGCGGATCAGTGTGGCCAGGCGGCTGTCGTGGGGGAAGCGGCCGGTGGCGCGGCGCAGGTCGGAGACGACGGCGGCGTCGGTGGCGGCGCGGTCCGCCTCGGCCACCGGCCACAGCGCGAGGCGGGCGGGGCCGGCGTCCACCGGGAACCTGTCGCGGGCGAAGTTGCGCAGTCGCGGCGGCGTGGCACGGGGGTCGCCCAGCAGGGCGGCCCATCCGCGGTTGCACCACACCAGTTGCCAGTCCGCCGCGAACACGGCGACCGCCACGTCCCCGAGGCGGGCGAGCACCCGCCGCACGCCGGGCGGAAGATGGTCGCTGATCGCGCCGTTCACCGGTGGGGCGAGCCGGGCCAGCCGGTACAGGTGGTCCCGCTCGGCCGTGGACAACTGCAGGGCGCGTGCCAGTGACGCCGCCACCGACGCGGAAGGTGTCGTGGCCCGCCCCTGCTCCAGGCGCACGACGTAGTCGACCGACACCCCGGCCAGGTCGGCCAGTTCCTCGCGGCGCAGCCCGGCCGCCCGGCGCCCGCGGACCACCGGCAGCCCGGCGGCCGACGGCGGCAACCGCTCCCGCCACGTCCGGATCATCGCGCCCAGTCCCGTTCCGGATGCCCTCGACATGCTCTCCATCCTGCTGCATCCCCGGGTCGTGCGGGGGCACGAGGGTGGTACCGGTCTTCCTACCCTCGCCGCGTCCCTGGTCCGCCCCGGGCCGTCGGGACCAGTATCGAACGCATGACGATCACCTTCATCACCGGAGCCAACAAGGGTCTCGGCCGTGAGACCGCCCGCCGCCTGATCGACTGCGGGCACACCGTGCTCGTCGGAGCCCGCGACCGCGAGCAGGGCGAGCAGGCCGCCGCCGCGCTCGGCGCACGGTATGTCCCCATCGACGTGACCGACGACGCGTCCGTGACCGCCGCGGCCACGAACGTCGCCCAACACGAGGGCCGGATCGACGTCCTGATCAACAACGCCGGTGTGCACGGCCCTGCCGGCGATCCCAGCGACCTCACCGCCGCCGACGCCCTCGCCGTCCTCGACGTCAACGTCATCGGCGTCATCCGCACCACCACCGCGTTCCTGCCCCTGCTGCGCCGCTCGGACGACCCCGTGATCGTCAACGTCAGCAGCGGTATGGGCTCCCTCGCGCTCACCCACGACCCCGCCCGGCCCGAGTCGCACGTCATCGCGCCGCTGTACACCTCCTCCAAGGCGGCACTGACGATGCTGACCACGCAGTACGCCAAGGCACTCAAGGGCGTCCGCGTCAACGCCGCCGACCCCGGATACACCGCGACCGACCTCAACGGTCACAGCGGCCCCCAGACCGTCACCGAGGGCACGGACGCGATCGTCGCCCTCGCCACCGAGGAACCCGGCGCGGGCACCGGACGCTTCGTCTCCCGCCACGGGGAGATCACCTGGTCCTGAAACCGGCCGTGATCGGGCGGATCGCATCGTGATCAATCCGCGGGTTCTGCCGTCGCGGCAGGGCCTGGCGTGACGCCGGCGCATCCGGCGTCGGGGAAGACTCGGCTGAAGGCCCGGCCTCCTCGTACGCGTGAACAGCCGGCAGTACACGCGGGCGGCAGGGGGTCACCGTGCTAACGGATCTCTGCCGGGAATCCCTGGGGGACCGCGACCCGGGTGACGGCGTTCGTGGTCCTGTCCATCTGTACGTAGCTTGCCGAGTATTCGACTCCTTCAGGTACGAGGTATTCGAGTTCGGCCGAGTTGTTCGACATTCTGCCGTACGTGCTGACAGTGAAGGTGACCCCGTACCAGATCGGTGAGTTCGGATTCCCCTGCGCATGATTCGTGCATTTCCACAGCATCTTCTTCAACGGTTCTTCGAACTGGCGGTTGAAGTTCTGGTTCGTGCTGTCGGTCATGGGCGTCAGGTTCTCTGATACTCCTTCGCCACCCAAGTTGTCGTTCCAGAGGTGCCCCTTGATCCAGCCGCTGCCGTCCCTCGCGTTCAGCTCATTGACGAGGGTGCACTCGGTGGCACCGGGACGCGAGCCTCCGTATGAGTTCGCCGGTGCGTTCACGCTCGGTCCCAAGGTCACCGTGACGCTTGTTCCGCCCGTCCGCTGGAGGGGGCCACCGTTGCCCTGCGGACCGAAAACGGCGGCGACCCACACCGGCGGGTGTCGGTCCCAGGCCGGGAGCGGCAGACTCCCCGTGTCCCCTCGCGTCGCGACACGCTGGAGCGGCACATCCGTGTCCGTGGTCGCCCTGCCCCGAGGCTCTTCGACCGGCAACCGGGACCGGGCGGGCAGGCTCATCGCACGGTCGGCACTGGCCTCAGCCTCTCGCTCGAAACGGTCGCCGGGGTCGGAGACCTTGAGGCCGTTTCCGTTGTCGGTGCCGGCGACCGGGCCGCGGCGCTGTTGGATGACGTGGGTCAGTTCGTGGGCGAGGGTGTGTCTGTCGTTGCCGCCTTGGCCGATCACGATGTGGCTGCCGCTGGTGTAGGCGCGGGCGCCGACTTCGGCAGCGGAGGCCCGGGCGGTCGTGTCGTCGTGGATACGGACGTCGGAGAAGTCCGCGCCGAGCCGGTTCTCCATGTCGGTGCGTGTGGCGTCGTCCAGGGGCCGCCCGGGCGTGCGCAGGACGTCGTGGACGGCGGAGCGCTGGACCGCGCCCGTGGTCTCTTCGTCCTGCTGGTCGCCGCAGCCTGCGGTGTGCGGGTGCTGAGACTGGGCCCCGGGGTGCCCGGCCCGGCGGAGCATCTGGACCACGGCAGCGTTGCCGACGGCGGCCTGCAGGCCCAGCGGACCGTGCTGCGGTGCGGGCGACGGTGTGCGGGCCGTGGCACGGTTGGTACCGGTTCTGGTGTCCCGGGTGTTCTCGTGATCGTGCAAGGGGGGCCTCGCCTCTGGTGCGGTTCGTCGACTCCTCGTGCATACGCTGTGGCGAGCCACTTGTGCCAGGTACGTTCGGGCAGCATTGGCCGTCCGCCTGGGCAGCATCGGCCGACCGGCCGGGCAGGACACGGAGTACGCCCGCCGCGCCCGGGCCCCCGAGGTGAGGGAGTTCCGGTGTCGGGTGACCACACCTGAATCCGCCCGACGCGTCCCCTGGGTACCCGAAGGTACCCCCTCACGCTCGCAGTACTGGCGGCCGGCCGACGTCCTCTTGGCCGTCTTGTTGCCGTCTGCGGATCCCTCCATCGGCGGCTTGACCCCTTGTGGCGGGCGGCCCATGTTGGTGAGTGCTTGCGGCGGCACGGGCTTCCTCCCGTGGCGCTGCTGCCGCCTTGTCCCATCCTGCGGAGGGAGTCAGCGCTGCCTGCTGCATACGTCACTGATCTCGTCGACGCCTTCCGTCGTGACGTCGATGGGCCGGCGATCGGCTGCGGGGGGCGTGTGCTGACGTTCGGGCACGCGCTTGAAGAGGTGTGGCGGCTGGCCAGGCTGTTGCGCGGGCTGGGCATCGGGCGCGGCACTGGGCTGGCGTGCGTCACCGGCAACACCCCTGAGACACTGCTGGTCCGGCTGGCGGCACACGTCCTGGGCGCCAGGCTGACCCAGGTGGTGATCGACCCGGCCACCCACAACCTGGCGCACATCCTGGTCGACTGCCGGCCGGCTCTGGTGGTGGCCGACACCGCGATCCCCGACACGGGAGCACGCCGCATCGGCCTCGACGACCTGCTGCGGTCGGCTGCTGAACTGCCGAGCGATCCGCTGCCGGTCATGGCACGGGAGGAGGACGTTGCCCGGGTCACCTACACGAGCGGCACGACGGGGCGACCGAAGGGCGTGGCATCCACCTTCGCCGCCATGCGGGTGCGCACCGGCTGGACCCGCCGCCACGAGGGAGCCGAGCCGGTGTTCGTCTCGGTGACTTCCCTGGCCCAGCGCGCCGGCGGGCGGTGCCTTGAACACCTGCTCAGCGGGGGAAGAGTGGAGATCCTCGACGCGTTCGACCCGCCGGAGTTCGCCGCGGTCTGTGCCCGCCTGGCCCCGGTGACCACCTACCTGTCGCCGTCGATGCTGTACCGGCTGCTGGACCACCCTGCCACCGCCGCAGGGATTCCCGGCCTGGTGTCGGTGTCCTACGGCAACTCGCGGATCCTCCCCGAGCGCCTCCGCGACGCCCTGCGGGTGTACGGCGTGAACTTCCGGCAGGGCTACGGCATGAACGAGGCGGGGGTGATCTCCCGCCTGTCACCCGCCGACCATGCCGCTGCCCTGGGCGGCAGACCGCACCTGCTGGCCTCCGCCGGGCAGCCGGTGCCCGGCGTGGAGCTCTCCATCCGCGACGAGGACGGCCGGGACCTGCCCGCCGGGTGCACCGGCGAGGTGTGGACGCGCTCGCCGGCGATGATGGCCGGCTACTGGCAGCGCCCCGATCTGGACACACAGGTGCTGCGGGACGGCTGGCTGCGCACCGGTGACATCGGACACCGCGACGAGAACGGGTACCTCTATCTGGTCGATCGGATCACGGACATGATCATTGTGGACGGCCGCAACATCTACTGCGGGCCCGTCGAGGCCGCTCTGGCCCGGCATCCGGCCGTGGCCCAGGCCGTGGTGGTCGGCCGCGACAGCGCCGTGACCGGCGAAGAGGTCCATGCCTACCTCCTGCCCGCGGCGGGACATGAGCCCAGCGATCAAGTCGCTGCCGAGGCCTGCCGACTCGTGGTCGACGCGCTGGCCGAGGCTCACCGTCCCACCGCGGTGCACTGGGTGGACCACATCCCGCTGGCAGCATCCGGCAAGCCGGACAAGCAACGGCTGCGTGCCCAGGCGGCGGGTAGGCCGATGTGGTGATACGCACAACTGTTCGATGAGAGGCGGGAGTTCATGAGCTCGTACCGGTCGCTCAGTGCGGATGTGTTCTGCAGGCTGGATTGTTGGCTCCAACCCTGATAAATGACGTTGTCATGGTCATGAATGCGATTGAACTGCACAGTATCAATCGTTGGGAGGCGTCCTTCCTGCGCGAGGAGGTGGGAGGCTACTTCAGTCACGGCGTCGAGTGCATGCCGGGCGCGACGGTACTCGACGTGGGCGCCAACATCGGTGTGTTCTCGGCGGCCGTCTATGAGCGGCTGGACGGGGACGTGCGGATCTACGCCTTCGAGCCGCTGCCGCCGCTCCACGAGACACTCGAACGCAATGCCCGCGAGTTCTTCAACGGACGTCTGACCGCGCTCCCTTACGGCCTGGCGTCCCGTGACGACGAGCTCGACTTCAGCTACATTCCCGCCGCCACGATCTTCTCGTCCTCCTCGCGAGATCAGGGGAACATCGAGGCTGAGCGGCGGCGGGTCACCGCCAGTGTGGTCGAAATGATCCGCCAGGGCGGTCTGGGACCGGTCCTGCGCCGCGTACCCGCTCCCCTCCTCACCCTTCTCGTCAGCCGCAAGCTGCGGGTGATGCGGCAGCTGGAGAAGCACCGGGTGAAGGTCAGGCCCCTGTCGTCAGTCCTCGACGAACAGGGCATCGACCACATCGACCTGATCAAGATCGATGTGGAAGGCGCCGAACTCGACGTACTCAAAGGCATCGAGGAACGGCACTGGCCACTGATTCGGCAAGCCGTCGTCGAGGTGGAGCGCTGGCAGCAGAACCGCGACATGGTCTGCGAGGTCTTCCACATGCACGGCTTCACGGTCAGCACCGAGCAGGACCCGGTGCAGCAGGCCGGCGACATCGGCATGGTGTTCGCGGCCAGACCCTGAGCACGCGCAGCACCCAGCAGTCGATTACGGCCTTCCGGCTGCTGGTGGCCCCAGCCGCACTCGGCTGCCGAGACCCTACGGGCTCAATTCCGCGAGTACTCTCACAGCAATGGCCAACACGAGAGGGTGGGGCCAAGGCTTTCCCAAACAGGCAAGCGCACGCACGGTACGTGCCAACGCGCCCTGAAAAAATGGCCATTGGCCTGGCGTCGCGCCATGGTCCGGCTGTCGTTTCGCCGGGTGAGGGCGAGCACGCCTGTCAGCGACGCCAGCGACAGGCCGCTCGATAACAAGGAGGCGGCCTCTTTTTCGTCGGTCGGCAGGGCCGCTAGGCCTCCCAGCTCGTAGACCCGTTCGAGCAGGAGCGGCGCCCAGTCCAGGTCGAGGACATCCGTCGGCGGTGGACCCCAGCGAGGATCTCCATCCGGAGATTCGTCGGCTGACCGGCGGCAGCCGACGAGATACTCCACCGGAATGCGTGCGAACTGCTGAGTGACGGCCATGGCAGCAGAATCCCAAGGGCTTTCCCTACTTGGCCTTGTCGGGGTGGTAGCTGGGCCGCGGACAGGCGGCCCAGCGCGAAGTCGTCGAGGATGACTATGTCGAAGCGGATGAGCTCATGGATTCGTTTCTCGCGGATGCGCTCTGCGTCGGTCACGTTCCTCACCAAGTCCCGGCGTGCCGCAGGAGAACCCGTATCCGGTGAAGTCGGCGACATGGACGTATCCGATGCGCTGGTAGAGGGCGTTGCTGGTGGGATTGGCCGGGTCTGTGAAGAGAACGACGTCCGTCGCGCCCGCGGCCAGCGCGGCCCGGCTCACCTCGGCCGTCACCGCGCCCGCGTAACCGCGTCCCCTCAGGTGGGCCGGGGTGTAGACCGGGTCCACCCGGATCATGCCGCCGACGATCGATGTCGCGGCAGCCATGGAGACGGGAATGCCGTCCGGGGTCTCCCAGAACGTGAAGTGCCTGCCGCCGAAACGCGAGTCCGCCCAGGAACCGGCGTCGATCAAGTCGATGGAAGGCTGCTCCCCGACGTCGACGCAGAACTCACGGCACCAACGCACGACTTGCTCATGGTCCTTGCCGTCCGCGATGCGCCCCCGGCCCTCCGGGCGCGGTTGCGGTGGGGTGAGTGTGCCGAGACGGTAGAGATGGGTCCGCCAGAAGGGTGTCGGCGCCACGCCCGTGTGCCGCTGCCATGTGTTGGCGAAAGCGGTTGCGGTGTCGTGGTCCGCGATGACGCCGGAGGGAGAGTGGCCGAGGCCGGCCAGGTGAGTGGCGAGGACGTCGGCCTGCTCGGCAGAGAGAGGAGTGATGCTCAGGTATCCGCGCGGAGTGCGATAGAAGACGGCGCGCACCTCGCCCTCTGACTCCAACCGGCCGAAGACGGTGGATGCGGCGTCGTGCGCGTCCGCCCTGCGAGTTCGCAGTTTCTCGATATCGGTCAGCGGTGTGTTGTGCAGAGCCGGTCGCGAGCGCAGGAAGTGCCCTGCTCGAGCGAGGAAGTCATCGACGTCGTAAGTGAGTTGCCAGTCATCCGGGCGCATGTTTCATGATCTCCGGAGGTGCTCGACTTGGGGGACTACTTTGCCCGGCGTCGCGTACGTCACGGCGTGCGTTTCTGCACCAGCCGTCGTGCGCTCGGCTTTCCGACGCCACCGCGACCGCCGCTTTGGTCGGGGCTGTCTGTGGCCGAGGAGGAAGCAACCGACACGGTTGCCCCCTCCCCGCGCATCAGCAGCCAGGCGGCTACCACCATCTCCTGGTCCCGCGCTGCGCCGCCGTGGAGCCATCACCGTCACCCGTTTCGCCCAGCTGCTGAATGGCGGCCGCACCAACCTGTCCAACCAGTTGCAAGACGGCCACCGGCTCTTGGACCCGTACCACATCGTCGTCACTCCGCTGCCTGGAACACCGGCATGCGCACTCGCGCGACTCCGAGCCCGTTTGGCGTTCCGTGACGACCGTCCGAACGCAACACCGCAGTGCGGGACCCCGGG
The DNA here is from genome assembly GCF_001866665.1 of Streptomyces monashensis. Lineage (GTDB taxonomy): Bacteria > Actinomycetota > Actinomycetes > Streptomycetales > Streptomycetaceae > Streptomyces > Streptomyces monashensis. Next base: position 28,814 of record NZ_MLYO01000085.1, read on the forward strand.
CTCAAGAGGACGGCGTGGGGCCCGTCGTCTGCTCGCTGATCCATTGCATGGGCCCCTCCATCATCCTCAGGTAGGTGGCACCGTTGTGGGTGCCACCGGGTATCTCCCAAAGCTTGGTGTGGACCGGGCCCTTGCCGTAGGTGGCCATGAAGTTCTTGACGGCGTTGATGGTCGCGGTGTTCTCCCTCGTGCCGACCTGGAACGCGATATAGACGTCCGGCTCCTTGGCGGCTGTCAGCTGCTTGGCCAGTACCTTCGGGTTGTTCTCCCGCATCTCCTTCTCGTGGCCCCGCCACAGCGGGGAGTCGGGGACGATGTCGGGGCCGTTGGCGATGGCGGTCTTGAACTTGTCGGGGTGCTTCAGAACAGCCTTCAGGCTCGCGAAGCCACCGGTGGAGGAACCCATGTAGCTCCAGCCCGCACGGTCCTTGATGGTGCGGAAGTTGGCCTTCATCAGGTTCGGAACGTCCTCTGTCAGCCATGTGCCCATCTTCGGCTGGTCGGGGATGTCACTGGCGTCCCAGTAGATGCCGTGTGTGTCTGGTCCCGGATTGAGGATCGGCATGGCCAGGAGGAAGGGCTTGCTCCTGCCCTCCTCGTACCACTTGGAGACGCTCTTCTCCAGGGAGAGCCGGTCGGGGCCGAACTCACCCACCGACCAGTAGTTGCTGTCGTTGCCGGGACCGCCAGGCAGGGCGATCATCACAGGGAAGCCACTCGTGGCGAACTTCGCGTCCTGGTACTCCTTGGGCGCCCAGACCCACACCTTGCCCTTGAACCCGGACTTGGGTCCGTCCAGGGTGACGACGCTGACGTGGGTTCCGTCGCTCAGGGTCTTGACGTTCCTGAAATCGGCCTTGGGACCCGTGGGCATCAGAATATTGGAGTCCGCGGGCTGCGCGCTCCTCCCGTGCTTCGCACTGCCGGTCTGGTCGTAGTTGACAGGGTCGCCCTTGTCCGTGAACGGTGGGATCTCGTAGTGGCTCATCACCTGCCAGGCGACCAGTCCGAGCGTGGCCACGGACACCGCCGCGACGATCCAACGGCGGGCACGGGACGCACGGCGCCGGCCACGGGACCGGTGCACTCCGGTGGATCGGTTTGTCATCTTGCGGCTCCGGCTGGTATTGCCCCAAAGAGGGCAAGGGGGTCAGTTCCGTACCATCTAGATGGGCATCCCAGGCCAGAGGTTGCTTCATCAAGCCGTCCAGCAGGTCTTTGATACGAAACCACGACAATCGGACCGTGGCCCGGCTTGCGGGTCTCGGCGTTTCCAGCCGGCACCGGACGCAGGCAACCGAATCCGGACGGTGTATCGACCTGTCCTGCGTTTTCCCAGGTCATCCTGTGTTCGTCTTCGGAATCAAGAACACCACTCGGAAGTGAGGGAGCGCGACCATGCCATCCGGTACCCACCCCGGCGAGGGTGTCGCCACACCTCGCACCTCGCTCTGCCGCCGCCTCCACGGAAGGCGGTGTGGGATCGTCGTCTTCCCGGGCGTGATCCTGCGGTGGCACCGTGACCTGATGCGCCGCCCCAGCGCGGCATTCCGGTTCTCGTCCTCCGCTTGGCCCGCGGCCAACAGCGCCTGGGCTGTCGGCGTATCCACGGCGACCGTGCCGCCCTCGGCGTCAAGGTCGCACCGTCTCCGGTGTGGGAGATTCGGAAGCCCCCGGTAGCGAGCCGGTGCCCGAACGTGATGGTCAGACCTGCGCCGCATTGCTGCGCGGCCGGGCCCAAACGATCCTGGCCCGTATCCGCGTCCTCGGTTCGTCCTCCCGTCCCACCAGGACCGGGTGTCCGGCTGTGAGGAACGTGGCCATGGACGTCCGGGACGCCGGAGCCACCCCACCGCCACGCACCCGCGGCAGCAGACAGCTCCCACCGGTTGGACATCCATCGACGCGGTCGCCCGGGCGTCATCCTCCACGCGTATGCAGCGAGGTCCTGCGCCGGGCCTTGGTGGTTGCCCACAGCTGTGGTGGGGTCGTGGATGATCGACATCGGCACCGCGACGAAGTGGGCGAACGCCTGCAGGGCCAGCAGAACGAAGGTGTGGTTGAGGGCGACGAGGTGGGTGAGCCAACCGATGACGACGGGGCCGGTGAGCATGCCGACGTAGCCGAGTTTCGCGACGCGGGGGACGTTGGCACCTGCGGCCGCAGGATCGGCGTGCCGGGCGGCGCTGAACAGTTGTGGGACACAGCCGGACAGGCCCAGTCCGAACAGTGCCCAACCCGTGAACGCGGCCCACAGCCACGGGCCGAGTGCCACGAGCGTGATGCCGACGGCGGCCGTGGCCGCGCCGTAGCGCAGGATCGCCATGGAACCGAACCGGGCGCTGAGGCGGTCGGCGAGCAGCCGGCCGATGGTCATCGGCGCCGCGAAGGTACCGTAGGCCAGGCTCGCCGTGTCGGCGGGTGCACCGGAACGTCCTTCAGGTGTAGCGTGCTCCAGCCGTTGGCAGCGCCCTCGCACAGCATGACCATGAGCAACCAGGGCGGCCAGAAGCCAGACGGGCCCCTTGAGGCTGCGGCGCGTGTCGGCCGGTGACGCCCCGGCCTCCTCCGCGGAGCCGGAGTTGGAGCCGGAACCGCGGCCGGGACTCGCGGCAGCGGCGCCGGCCCAGGGGCGGGTCCCGGCCGAAGGCCGTTCCGGCGCGCTGGGGCGGTTCCTCGACAGGCTGCCCGAGCTGCACTGGCAACCCTCACCGCGGATAGCTCGCCGGCTCACGGAACGCTTGTAGGAGAAGGATCCGAAACCGTGGGCCGCGAACGCGGCGCCGATCCCAGTCAGGAGTGACCGGTATCGATGACAGAGAACCGCTTGCCCTCGGGAGCGGCGAGCACGACGATGTCGGCGTCGCCGGGACAGAGATCCCCCTCGACGCGCTGGGCCCCAGCGACTCCAACGGTCGCACATCGGAGGCCTGTTGGTCAGGAATGGGAGTGGTGGCCTGCATGGTCCTCACTCACGAGCTGTGTGACGAAGCGGACCTCATTCAGGCCCAGTTGGCACCGACCGAGCCGGAACGGCTGGAGTAGGCGATCACGCCGCAAGCACGCCCCCGGCCTGTCTCGTCGAGGTCGACGGTGACTGGACAACCCTGCCCTGGAATGCTCCAAGCCCACCGCCGATGCTTGGTTCGGCCTCGACGACCTTCACCGCCTCAAGGAGAGCCGGGCTCCGAGTGAATGCCTCATCCACGAACTCATCGCCGGGGCCCTACAAGATCGCCCGGGGCAGGCTCTGGGACCTTCAGGGAAGCGTCAGGGTCTCGCAGGAGACGCATTCGGCAGGCCGGACGAGCCCGGCTCCGTACTCGCCGTAGATGCCGTTGCTCTCGCGGAGCAGGAAGGCCAGGTATGCGGAAGTGGGTGATTGAGGAGCGTGGCACAGCGAGCCAGTGATGATTCTGGCGCAGAGGACTGGAAGACCGTCGTACCGGGCAAGGCCGCGACGACTTCGGTCCATCCGGTTGATTCAACCTCCAGAGGACGGGCCCGTGATCGAGCCATCGAGTAGCCAGTCGGTCGGGGGCGACGGCGCGCCGCTGGACTCGTGGCGCGGCTCGATGAGCGATGCCCGAACGGTCCTGGCCGAGCCCGCCGCTCACCACCCACGCCACGCGATGCGGGACGGTCTCTCAGGGCCATATCACCTCGCCGTTTCGGACAGCCAAGGGTTCGAAGCGCTCCGAGTCACAGAACCTGGTCCACCCCACGCGAATATCGCCGGTGGCCGTACGGTGCCGGTCATCTGCCTTTGAGGCCAGCCAGGTGAGCAGTTCACCGGTGCTGGCGAACCCGTCGGGGTGTACCTCCTGGCGAACGGTCAGGGCCCATGTCCCGCATCGGGTGTCTAGAGGGCTCAGCAGCGCCGAGACGAGCACTCCACCCACCTTCCATGCCACGCCCTGCTCGGCCAGGAGGGGCACGGGCTCGTCCACCACGACAAGTTCGCCGTTCTCTGCCTCGACGACTGCCGGAAACGCGGGCACGATGTGGAGACTCTCGGGCTTGGGTCCCAGCCCGAGGTGCCACCGAAGTTCCGCGACCTCTTCGTCGGAGAGCCCCCCGCGCAGATTCAGGGCGATGGAGAGTTCGTAGATGTCAGCCACAACGGCACGCTATCGCCCCGGTATGACAATGCTCGCGAGAGCGGTGCTGCGGTAGCAGAACATGCGCGCCGTCGGCCTGGATCGCCGACCTCCAGAGATGGCGTCCTCTCAAGGCGAGCCGTTCGTCAGCAGCAGGTGGAAGGTGCGGCCTCGGTGGACGAACGTGGCGGTGTCGGAGCCGCCACCGTCGAAGTACACCGGCGGCTGCGGCTGCTCGTCACTGTAGTAGCCGGTGGAGCGCAGGAAGTCAGGGCTGACAGCGGCGAAGGACCAGGCCGGGTCGTCCGTGCCAAGCAGTTCCCGGGCGAAACCGCGCGCCAACTGTTCGGCGTCGGCTGCCGGGTAGTGGTGGCCGTAGGGGCTGAACGCCTCGCAGAGCATCCAGCGAAGCCGTGCCAGAAAGCCTGCGGCGTCGAGTGGGCTGATCGTGGCGTGGAACCCCTCGCGCAGAAGCGGATGTTCGAGGGGCTCGCTGTCGTTCCCGTCCGTCAGGTTGTACCAGTTACGGCGTACGTCGGCGGCACGCATCAACCGCTCGAAGAGGGCACTGCGCAAGAAGGCGTGCAGGACATCCTGGCGGTTCCCGGTGACGACGGGCACGTCGCAATCCGTGGTGAGCAGCAAGGTGTTGCTGTTCATCGCGTGGTCGACGGCGGAGAGGAAGGCATCGACGGCGGGGGGTTCGGGATCGGGCGGCGGCGCGGTGAAGTTCGGGGAACCCATGACGGCAGCGTTGCGCGCGTCCGGTCGTTGCTTCAACGGCTTTTCCGCCGCTGCGACCGGGTGGTTCAGCGTGACCCCGGCAGTGACGACGCGAATCGGTGCGGCGCAGGTCCCGGGCTTGTTGATGGGGCCGCCCCCTGGGCGTGGGCGCGGCGTGCTGTCCCAGGGCGATTGTCAGTCCTCCTTCATACGATCACGGCATGCCTGATGCCTTCACCGTCCTGTGGACCCATGACACATGCCGTGCCCTGCGTAGAGCGGGTCGTGTGGGAGAGCGGCCTCCGGTCGCCTTCAGCGGTGTCCATTCGTCTTTGCCCTCGTGGTCGGCGGCGCGGATTGGGGACGAGGTGTACGCACTTCACGTCAATCGGTGCGTCGTGCACGTCGTGTGCCGGATGCGAGTGATCGACATGGAGCGGCGCGACTGCTGCGGCACCGCCCCCGCGACGTGGCAGGACCCGGCGTTTCCCGGGCACGACGACTGGTCGATGCTCGGTGCTGGTGGCTGCGGAGCCGCAGCAGTGCACGTGGAGGCGACGCCGGTGCGCTTCGAGATGCCGATACCTGGTGATCTTTTGACGAGGCTCACCTGGCGTAACCGCCGAGGCCGGACCCGCGGTCTGAAATACGTGGTCGACGGCCGCCTCGAGCGTGCGGTCAGCCTCCAGGGCTTCTACCGACTGACCTCCGAGTCCGCCAACGAGTTGGCGGAGTTCGTCGGCAACGACATCCCTTCATCCTGAGGCTTGCCACTGCTGGCGTGAGGCCTGAGCCACACGCTTCGGCGTCCCGGCCGACGCCCGGAGCAGAGGCTTGGAGGGGGGAGTGAGGCGTTGCCTCGTGTCCCAGAGCCGCACCCGCAACCGACAGCCCGGCGCAGGCGTCGCGTAACACGTGGAAAGCGCATGGCTCTTCTCCCTCATCCCGCTGACGATCGGCGCGGTCTTCCTCGGCTTTGCGAGGCGACGGAGGCGCCACGTTCCACCACCCGGTCGCGGCATGGACAGCCCGGGACGGCCGTGGGTACGAGTACTCCTCACGGTTCGGCCGCGGAATCGTCGGAAACGACTTCTCGCGATCGAGGGCTGGGGCAGGAGGACGGTCGACGTGCTGTATCTGCCGGTAGCCGGCCAGCCGGGGGCGACGGCGGTCAGGATCTCGTCCACGAGCCGGTCGGCAGCGTTTCGACAGCCGTACGTACGGGCCCGCTCCGCCATCCCCTGCCGCGGGTGGGCATCGGCCGGGAGTGGGCCCAAAGCCTCCCTCACCTGGTCCGTCGGCACGGCACCTTCGAGTGGCGCCGAGACGCCCGCCTCCTGCGACTGGCCCGCGTTGTGCGTGCCCGCTCGCCGCCCGCCGATGACGCCCGGCACATCGGCCTGGGCGACGACGGTACGGCTGGAGGGCGCCCGCGTGCGACGCCGCCGCACTTCGCGGACCGCGCAGGGTGCCCATGGCGGCGGGACCGTACGATCGTCCGCGGCGGGCCGTGCATGACGGTCCGCACGTCGCCGATCCCCGCCCATCCGCGTGCCCGGGTCGGTCGGTGGCGCCGACCCGGTGTTCCCCACCGCGTACATCGGGCCGGTACACACCCGGGACACCACCTCGCGGCGTGCCGTGGAGCAGGCGCGCAGGGTGAGGAGGTCCCACCGCAGCCCGGCGTCCAGCACATGGCGGGCGGACAGCAGATGCCGGAGGCGGGTCCGGATCTCCACTTCCGGTGGGTACTTGCTGGGGCGCTGTCCGTCGTGGGCCAGCCGCAGCCCGGAGTCGAGCGGCTCGGCGCGGTCGAACCAGCCGTGCCCGGTGAGGTGGGCGACGCGCGCGGCGCGCACAGCGGCCAGTACGGCGTCCGGGGTGGCGGACAACCGGCTGACCTCGGTCACCGCATCCTGGCCGGTGTGCTCAGGGACGATGAAGGGGGCGACGAAGTCGATGTCGTGCTCCAGCCGCTCCGGGTCCGGGTCCTCGTCGGCCGCGACCAGCACACTGCCGTCGGCCGGGGCGCGGGGCGCGGGGCCGGGCGACCGTACGCAGCAGGGCGGTGGCGCTGGACACCTGCACGACGGCGTGGCGATGGGCGAGCGGCGTCCGGGTTCCCTGCGGGCCCTCGTCCGCCGACGGTAGCGGCAGCGCCGCCAGAGGCAGCGCCTGCAGCGCCGGGTCGGTCGCGACACAGAGCAGCTCCCGACCCGTCACCGCGGGCAGGAAGGCCAGCAGTCCCGGCGCCGAGTCCTCGAAGAAGTCAAGTTTCCGGCGCCATGGCCTCCGTGCCGGAAGCGGAGGCAGCGGCGGGAGGGCGTCCGCGTCCCCGTCGAAGGCCCGCCGCAGCCTTCCGGCCGCACGCCGCATCTCACGTCCGCCCAGAGACGATTGAAAGCCCGTCAGTTGTCCGGTGTCGGCGTGGACGACGAAGATGACGCAGCCGCCCTCATCGCCGCCCTCGGCGGAGCAGAAGTAGGAGACGAAGGCGCAGTGGCGGGCGTCCGGATCCGCTGCCAGGCAGGCCCGCAGCTCACGCAAGGTCGCCGGGGTCTCGGGAACACCCGCGGGCGCCGACGCGCCCTCGACCCACGCCCGGTACTCCTCATGGAGATCGAAGGCGAGCTCGACCGCCGCGTCTCCCGCGAGGTCTCCCTCCGGGGCACCCTCCGGCAGCGCGAGCCCGGCCCCAGCGTGGTCGAGCAGCATGCCGATCAGCAGCTCGTAGCGCTCCTGATGCCGCGTCACCAGCGCGGCCAGGTCCCCGCACGCCTCGCCGCCGCGTCCGGCGACCGTGCGCCGCAGCTCACAGCGCCGCGCCCACAACAGATCGAAGGCCGCCTGCCGATCCGCGCCGCTGCCCGACCGAGCACCCGCGCCCGCCCCGTCCGCCCGGTCCGTCCCGTCCGCCCGGTCCGTCCCGTTCGCCCGGTCCGTCCCGTCCGCCCTCAGCGTCCTCGCCAGCCGCACCTCGAGCCGCAGCACCGTCGCCGGATCGGCCCGGTGTCCGAGCGCCTCCTGCCGCAGCACCCGCAGCACCCGCAGCGCCGCGGCCGCGCCGCCCGCGTGTCCAGACGCGGCCAGCGCCTCCGCCTCGGCCAGCCGGAACGCCAGATGATTCCCCCAGTACCGGTCGTCCTCGGGGAACGAGGCTCGAAACTCCTCCGCGGTGCGCAGCAGCAGCTCCGCCTCCGGGGCCCTGAGCCGTTCCATTCGCGACGCCACCATCCCCATCCTTGGGCAGTGGCCTGCCGGTTGACCGTCATCGACTTCAACAGCCCCTGGAAGTAGGCCTCCGCGGCCCCCGTGTGGTCGTTCTCGTCCACGATCAGGTCCGGCAGGTCCTCGACGCGGCGGCATGCGGCCTGTCGATCGATGCCGCCACACGGACATCAGCGGCGGCCCCGCCACGAGCTCCGCGACTGTGCGCCGACCGGCCGGCGCTGAGGCTTCGACAAGTACCACCGCGTGCGGTGGTCGTAGCCGTCGGCCGAAGGCATGCCGTCGGGGTCGGGGCCGGCCAGGTGGCACACCGTCACGTCCTAGGGCTCCGGGTCCCAGGCCACCAGCTGATCGAAGAGAAGCCGGTTGCCGTCGAGTTTCAGGGAGTCCAACGGGATCCGGTCGTAGAAGGCGAGGACGAGGTCACTGGCCGTGCCTCCGGCGGAGGCGTCGGCCGTCTCCGGATCCTCGTCGGCGGAGGCGGGCATCGCGCCGGGTGAGGGCAGCCGGGCGGCCCGTGCACCCTCGTCGGAGAGCCAGTTGCGCCAGGAGCGGCCCTCGGCGACGTGGTAGTCGACGGCAGCGGGTTCGTGCGGCCAGGCGACCGTCGTTGTGCAGAAGGTGGACAGGAACTCCTCGACACCGTCGACTGCCACCTCGTCCGGCAGCGGCTGCGGGGCGCCCAGGGTGAGCTGGGCGTCGTAGGTGTGGACTGCCATCTCGTGGAGCTGGCGCCGGGCGACGCCACCGCAGGTCCGCGGCGACTGCGACTTACCCCACCACGCCCAGCAACGGCGATCCGGGCCGGCCTCCTGCAGCGCGTCCAGCAACTGCTGCGTCGATGCCGCCAACCAGGCCAGCAGGGCCTCGCGCTCCCGAGGAGCGGCCGGTTCACCCTGCGGTGTGGACTTGGCCACCGCGTCAGGTCCTGCGGCGACGGTGGCGGCCCAGGCGCGGCGTCCCTCGCCCAGGTGCTGCGCCAGATCGAACAGCGTCCACTCGGGGCAGGTCGGCACCTGCACGTCGAGACTGGGTGCGGCGGCGACCGCGGCGCGGAAGGCGTCCGACCGTTCGTCGATGAGTCGCAGCAGGTCGGAGAAGTTCAGGGTGTTCTGCACTCCGGGTGTCTATCACTAGGCTCCGGGAACCGGACAGCGATTTTTCGCCATCGACTTGGGGCGCGCGGTATGGGACGCGCCCTCGGATGATGCGGCGTCCTCGTCTCGCTCCGGTCCACCACGGAGGACGCCCGAGTCGTGGAGAGCGTCAGTCCCGTACCGTCGACGCGGCGGCAGCCGCTGCGGGACGGCGGTCACTGCGGGACGGCGCGAGGGACTCGCCCGCCTTCTGGCCCGCCGCGGTGTTCGTGGCGGACATCCGCAGCCGCGAGCTGGGTCCATAGCGCCATCCGACTCCCGGGTGGTCGCCCTGCCCCCCACTCACACAGCCTGACCCGCCCGGCCCAACCCGGGCGAGCGGGTTTGCGGCCGCCGCGATCGAAAACCCGGCTCGAAGGGCGTGACCATCCGTCGACCGACCCGCGGACGGGGCTTCTCCGACATGCTCGATTGCCCGACGGCCGTACACGTCCGGGCGTCCACGGCGTCGGCGGCTCGGGCGATGCGCGCCCAGGACACCGGCTCCGTCCTGGTGAAGGAAGAGAGTGGTGCATCCGTGCGACTCCTCCGCGCGGACGACGCGGCCGTCGAGCCGACCTCGCCCCCGCGTCGGCGCCGACACCGGATCCGAGATGCACGGGAAGCTCAGCCGGAGGGCACTCGGGGGCATCGAGAGGCGGCTACCGGGCAACGACACGGGTCCGGCGCCGGTGGGCACGAAAGGGGTGCCGACACCCCCCTTCGTCGGCAGGGCCGGCGAACACACGGACCTCCTGCTGCGAGCAGCGTGACCACCGAGGGGAGTTCGTGATGTCCGCGCTTCTGAGGGAGGGGGAGTCGGCCGCGTCGGGCGGGGTTGCTCGGGTCAGGCGCCGACCGTGCCGTCCACGCCCTCGCGGAGGAAGTCCGCGTGGCCGTTGTGACGTCCGTATTCCAGAATCATGTGGAGCATCACCATCCGCAAGGACACGTTCTCGCCCCAGCGCGGCTGGTGTCCGGCAAGGTCGAGGGATTCGGCGCGGAGCTCGATGCGGCGTGAGTGCTCGACCTCGGTCTCCCATGCCGCGAACGCCTCCTCGGCGCTCGCGTCCGTGGTGTCGTATGCGGCCTGGAAGTCGAATTCCTTCTGCGACCAGACCATCGGTGCGGTGTTGTCTTCGAACACCCTGCGGAACCAGGCGCGTTCGACCTCGGCCATGTGGCGGACCAAGGCGAGCAGGGACAGGGTCGACGGTGGGCTCGACCGCTCCTTGAGCTGTTCCTCAGTCAGGTCCTTGCACTTCATCGCCAGAGTCGCCCGGTGGAAGTCCAGGAACGCCCGCAGCGTCTCGCGCTCCGTACCGAAGAGGGGCGGGCCAACGCGTTCGAAGGGCATGGTGAGTTCCTCTCGTAAGCGAGTCGGGGCGTTGAAGATATCCCGTCCCTCCGGTCCGGTGCAGCGTGCATGAGCGTTGGGCCTGCGTGCTTTGCTTCGGTCCTGTCCGGGGTACCGGGGTACCGGGGCCGTAGACGACGACCGTGGACTGGCCGATCGCCACATCCGAGGCGTCGACCGACCGTGACCAGATTTTCAGCGGCTGCGACCTGGGGTGGTGCAGCTGATCGCCTGCTTGGTGATGCTCACGGTGCCGTTCTCTGGCCGGGTATGACCGTAGCGGTCGCCATCTGGGGCGCCCGCACGGCGACTATGACGCCGGGCCAGTTGCTGGAGCTGACCCGTAGGGGGCCGAGGGGGAAGTCTGTGATACGCCGCGTGCGCTGACGCGCCCCAGCGGGGACTGCTGCACGGGGCTCTTCGGGTGATTTGTATGGAGGATGGTCGTCGGGTTGGTGGTTTGTT
>NZ_MLYO01000086.1 GCF_001866665.1 Streptomyces monashensis
TCGGCCCAGCCCCCTCCTCGCCGACCTGGCCGATCTCGCCGACCTCGGCGGCCCCACCGGCACCGACGCCGTCGAGAAGAACGAGAAGAAGACGACCGAGGACGTCCGGGCCGTCCTGACGGCACGCTTGGCACAGCGACCCGAGAAGGAGCGTCTGCGGGCTTTGCGGGAACTGGTCCGCGAGCGGGCGGGCGTGGTGCTCGGTCGCACCTCACGCTCCGCCCTGGACCTCAACCGTCCTTTCAAGGACGTGGGTTTCGACTCCCTCACCGCCGTTGAACTGCGCAACCAAATCCATGCCGAGACAGGACTGCGGCTGCCGTCGACCCTGGTCTTCGACCACCCCACCCCACGCCACCTCGCCGACCACCTCCATGACGAGCTGTTCGGTCAGATGCGGGCCACGGAGACGGAGCCCGTAACGAGTCGTCGGGGGGCGGAGAACGACGAAGAGACGTTCCGCAGCGCGCTCGCCGCGATCCCCTTCTCCCGTTGGGAGGAGAGCGGCCTGCTGACAGCGGTGCTGTCCCTGGCGGACAGCGGCACGCCCGATCAGTCGCAGAACACGGACGAACCCGCATCCGGCGCGATCGAGGCCATGGACGTCGACGCACTCGTTCAACTGGCCCTGGGCGACTCCGCTTCCTGACACACCTTCCCGCCGCCCCTCCGCCACGACCTCCCGTCCGCCCGCGAACGGGCCATGAACCAGTGGAGTTTGAGCATGTCCACCTCCGAAGAGCGCGTGGTCGCCGCCCTGCGTGCCTCCCTGACCGAGAACGAGCGTCTGCGCCGTCGCAACGACGAACTCAGCCGGGCAGCGACCGAACCGATCGCCATCATCGGCATGGCCTGCCGCTACCCCGGTGACGTCACCGACCCGGTACAACTGTGGGACCTCGTCGCGGCCGGCATCGACGCCGTCACGCCGTTCCCCGCGGACCGCGGCTGGGACACGGCCGGCGACGTCTCCTCGGACGCCGTGGGACAGGGCGGATTCGTCACCACGGCCACCGAATTCGACGCGGCCTTCTTCGGAGTGTCACCGCGCGAGGCGGTGGCGATGGACCCGCAGCAGCGCCTCATCCTGGAGACGTCCTGGGAGGCGCTGGAGCGTGCCGGCCTCGAACCCACCTCCGTGCGCGGCAGCCGCACCGGTGTCTTCGTCGGATGCAGCAACCAGAACTACGGCGCCGTCTCGGGGGACGACCTGCCGGAGGGCATCGCGGGCCACTTGCTGACCGGCAACGCCGCGAGCGTCGTCTCGGGCCGGGTGTCGTACGTCCTCGGCCTGGAGGGACCGGCGGTCACGGTCGACACGGCCTGCTCCTCCTCGCTGGTGGCCCTGCACCTGGCCGCCCAGGCGCTGCGCGCGGGCGAATGCGACCTGGCCCTCGCCGGCGGCGTCACCGTGATGTCCACCCCGGACGTCTTCGCCGAGTTCGACCGTCAGGGTGGTCTGGCGGGTGACGGCCGGTGCAAGGCGTTCGCGGAGGAGGCGGACGGTACCGGCTGGGGCGAGGGTGCCGGTGTCCTGCTGGTGGAGCGGCTCTCGGACGCCGTGGCACGCGGCCATCGCGTGTTGGCGGTGGTGCGGGGTTCGGCGGTGAATCAGGATGGTGCGTCGAACGGTCTGACGGCTCCGAACGGTCCGTCGCAGCAGCGCGTGATCCGGGCCGCGCTTGAGGCGGCGGGTGTGTCTGCTGCTGATGTGGATGTGGTGGAGGCGCACGGTACGGGCACGAAGCTGGGGGACCCGATCGAGGCGCAGGCGCTGCTCGCCACGTACGGGCAGGGGCGCGAGAGTGAGCGTCCATTGTGGCTGGGGTCGGTGAAGTCCAACATCGGTCACACCCAGGCCGCCGCCGGTGTGGCCGGTGTGATCAAGATGGTGGAGGCCCTGCGGCACGGTGTGCTGCCGGCGACCTTGCATGTGGGGCAGCCGTCCTCACACGTGGACTGGTCGGCGGGAGACGTACGACTGCTCACCGAGCAGCGACAGTGGCCCGATACCGGTCGCCCCCGCCTGGCGGGAGTCTCGGCCTTCGGAGTCAGCGGTACCAATGCGCACGTCATCCTGGAACAGGCCCCGATTCCGGAACCTCAGCCCGACGCCCGCCCCGCCGACTCGCCCTCCGCACCGGCGGCCTGGCTTCTCTCCGGCCGGACCGAGGAGGCCCTGCGCGCCCAGGCGCGTTCTCTCGCGACCTTCGCCGACCGTCACCCCGACATCGCACCCGGCCGTGCGGCACTGTCCCTCGCCACGACGCGGACGCACTTCGAACATCGAGCCGTGCTCATCACCGAGAACGGTACCGGTCCGATCGAGGCCCTCAACGCCGTTACGAACGGCCTCGTTTCATCGGACACGATCGTCGGCCGGGACCGTGGAGACTCGCGGCAGGCGTTCCTGTTCTCGGGTCAGGGTGCGCAGCGGTTGGGGATGGGGCGTGAGTTGTACGAGGCCTTCCCGGTGTTCGCGGAGGCTTTCGACGCGGTGTGCGCTCATGTGGGTGCGGAGTTGCGTGATGTCGTCTTCGGTGGGGACGTGGAGCGGCTGGGTCGTACGGAGTGGGCGCAGCCTGCGTTGTTCGCGGTCGAGGTGGCGTTGTTCCGTCTGGTGGAGTCGTTCGGGGTGCGTCCTGATGTCCTGATCGGGCATTCGATCGGTGAGGTCGCTGCGGCGCATGTGGCGGGTGTGTTGTCGCTGGGGGATGCCTGCGCTCTGGTGGTGGCGCGTGGCCGGCTGATGCAGGAGTTGCCGGCCGGTGGTGTGATGGTGGCGGTGGAGGCCGCCGAGGAGGAAGTGGCCCCGCTGGTCGAAGGCCGTGCGGACGAGGTGTCGATCGCCGCGGTCAACGGTCCCCGCGCGGTCGTGATCGCGGGTGTGGAGTCGGCGGTCGTCGAGGTCGCCGAAGAGCTGAAGGCGCGGGGGCGGCGGACGTCGCGTCTGCGGGTCTCGCACGCCTTCCACTCGCCGTTGATGGAGCCGATGCTCGACGCCTTCCGCCGCGTCGCCGAAGGCGTCAGCTACGCCGCACCGTCGGTCCCGGTCGTTTCGAACGTGACCGGACAGCTTGCTGTGGACGGGGAGTTGGCGTCGGCGGATTACTGGGTGCGGCATGTCCGTGAGGCGGTGCGCTTCGCCGATGGCGTGGCCGCGCTCGTCGCCGAGGGTGTGACGCGTTTCCTGGAGATCGGACCCGACGGCACCCTCACCGCCCTCGCGCAGAGCTGCGTTCCGGACGACGACGCCGGTGACGCACTGTTCGTACCGATGCTCCGTAAGGAGGGTGCCGAACGCCTGGCCGTGCTGCGGGCGATGGCGACGTTGCACGTCGACGGCGGGGAGATCGACTGGGCGGCGGTGCTCGGAGGCGATGAAGGTGTCGAGTCTGTCGATCTGCCGACGTATCCGTTCCAGCGGCAGCGCTATTGGCTCGCCCCGAACGAACCCTCTCCCGGTGGCGCGTTGGGCCCGTCACGGGTGTCCGCCGTCGTGGACGCCGAGTTCTGGGCGGCCGTGGAGAACGCGGACCTGCCGACTCTGGCGGCGGATCTCGACCTCGCCCAGGACACGCTCGGGCCGGTGGTCCCGGCGCTGTCGAAGTGGTATCGCCGCCGACAGGAGCGGGCGGTAGTCGACGCCCTGCGCTATGAGGTGTCCTGGCGGCCGCTGACCCGGGACGACGAGGTCACGTCTGCGAGGGGTGCGTCCCGCACCGGGAACTGGGTCGTTCTGATCCCGTCCGATGCGGACGCCGGCCCCCGTGAGACCGCGTACGGCCTCGCCTCCGCTCTCCGCACGCAGGGACTGACCCCGCGCGTCGTCGAAGTGGCCGCCGCCGATCCCGCGGCCTGTGCCGAGGCACTTGGCGTTCCCGCCGACGGAACCGAGACGCCCGACGCTCCCCGCAACCTGGACGGAGTGCTCTCCCTCCTCGGATTCGCCACGTCCGCCGAACCGGTGGTGGGGACACTGAACGCGTTGCGCGCGCTGGGGGATTCGCGTCTCCCGGGCGTACGACTCTGGGCTGTCACCCAAGGTGCCGTCGCGGTCGACAGAACCGAACGCGTTGCCCGTATGTCCCACAGCGCGGTATGGGGGCTGGGGCGCGTCGCAGCGCTGGAACACCCGGATGTCTGGGGTGGGTTGGTCGACCTGCCCGAGCGTGTCGACGACCGGGCGTACGCCCGCCTCGCGCACGCGCTGACACACCTTCAGGGTGGCGAGGACCAACTCGCCGTCCGCGCCCATGGTGTCTTCGGCCGACGGCTCGTGCAGTCCGCGCCGTTGCCGCGGCAAGCTCCCCGCTGGGAGCCGAACGGGACCGTGCTGATCACCGGGGGTACCGGCGCTCTGGGCGCACAGGTGGCTCGCTGGGTGGTGGAGCGCGGTGCCCGGGATCTCATCCTGGTCGGCCGCAGCGGCGAAGCCGCACCTGGTGCCGACGAGCTGCGCGCCGAGCTGGAACGAGCGGGCGCACGGGTCACGCTGCGCGCCCTGGACGTCTCCGTTCGCGCGGACCTCGCCTCGCTCCTTGCGGAGCACCCCGTCGATGCCGTCTTCCACGCTGCCGGAGTCCTCGACGACGCCACGCTGCTGGCGACGGATGCCGAACGCATCGAGCGGGTGATGCGGCCCAAGGCGTCGGCCGCCTGCCTGCTCGACGAACTTACCCGTGACCACGATCTCTCGGCGTTCGTTCTGTTCTCCTCGCTGGCCGGAACGCTCGGGAGCCCGGGACAGGGCGCCTACGCGGCCGCCAATGCGGCCCTGGACGCCCTCGCCGAGCGGCGTCGGGCCGACGGTTTGCCCGCGACTTCCATCGCCTGGGGGCCGTGGGCAGGGGACGGGATGGCCGGCGAGTCCGGCAGCCGCCGCCGGAACCAGGGCGCCGTGACGGCACTCGCTCCCCAACTCGCCCTGTCCGCCCTCGGGGCGGTACTGGACGCGGGGCACACCACCCAGCTGGTCGTGGACGCCGACTGGACGCGGTTCGTTCCCGCGTTCACGGCGACTCGTCCCAGCTCCCTCCTCTCCCGCCTCGCCGTACCCGTCGTCACCTCCGCACCGGGCGGTGCCGCGCGAGTCGGCGAGGCCGACGACAGCCTGCGGTCACGCATAGCGGACCTGCCGCGTACGGCCGGGATGCGCCTCGTGCTGGACGAGGTGCAGCGGCTGGCGGCCGTCGTGCTGGGGTACGCCGACGCCGAACAGGTCGGTGCGGAGCGGGCGTTCCGGGATCTGGGTGTGGACTCGTTGATCGCGGTGGAGCTGCGCAACGTCCTGGCCGCGGTCTCGGGTGTCGCGCTTCCTGCCACGGTCGCCTTCGACCATCCGACACCGCAGGCTCTGGCCGCCTTCCTCTACAGCGAGTTGTCCGGGAACGAGGCCGCCACCGCTGCCACGTCGGACAGAGCAGCCGTGACGGCGGTGGACGAGCCGGTGGCGATCGTGGGTATGGCGTGCCGTTTCCCCGGTGGTGTGGAGACGCCCGAGGATCTGTGGGATCTGGTGGCCAACGGGCGTGACGGCATTGGCGACTTCCCCACCGACCGTGGTTGGGCCGCGCTGGAGACCGTCTACGACCGTTACGCGAACGAGGACGGCACGGCCCCCGGGTTCGTCCGGCAGGGTGGGTTCCTGTCGGGTGTGGGTGGGTTCGATGCGGAGTTCTTCGGGGTGTCGCCGCGTGAGGCGTTGGCGATGGATCCGCAGCAGCGGTTGTTGTTGGAGACGTCGTGGGAGGCGGTGGAGCGGGCGGGGATCGATCCTGGGTCGTTGCGGGGGAGTCGTACGGGT
>NZ_MLYO01000087.1 GCF_001866665.1 Streptomyces monashensis
GCTTCGACGAGGGCGCAGGTGGGGGCGTAGAGGTACCAGTCGGCCTGGGCGTGGGCGCGGTGGATCAGCCGGGATGCCAGGACGTTGCCGCGGCCGGCCGCGGCCATCGCGGTATCGTCCAGCACGATGTGCATGGCGTCGCTCACCGGGCGGCCGCCTGGGCGAGCCGGCGGTCCAGCTCGCTGTCGAGGTCCCGCTCCTCGGCGGGGCTCGGGGCGTAGCCGGTCCACTCCTTCAGAGCGGCGCGGGCCTGCTCGGCGCGCTCGGCCCGCTCGGCCGGGGTGAGCAGGCTCTCGGCGAGGCGGGCCAGGTAGGCACGCAGCGAAAGGCCCTCGGCCGCCGCCAGAGCGGCGAGCCGGTCCCTGGCCTCCTC
>NZ_MLYO01000088.1 GCF_001866665.1 Streptomyces monashensis
TGGGACGTACGCGCCGGGCTCCCGCTCGACCGCGAAGACCCCGCGACCTCCACCGCACACACCCGCACCACCGAGGAACGGGCCCCCGCCCACCCCGAACCCCGGCCGACCCACCCCTACGCGCCCGCCCGGACACCGGGACACGCACCGCTGCCCGTCGAAGGAGATCCCGCATGACCGGCCCCGCGATCCGGGTCCTCGTCGCCGAGGACCAGTCCGCCGTGCGCGCCGGGCTCGTGCTGATCCTGCGCAGTGCGCCCGACATCGAGGTGGCCGGCGAGGCGGCGGACGGTGAGCAGGCGGTGGAGCTGGCCCGGGAGCTGCGGCCGGACCTGGTCCTGATGGATGTGCAGATGCCGCGCCTGGACGGGGTGTCGGCGACCCGGGCGATCGTCGCGGAGGGTCTCGCGGACGTGCTCGTGCTGACCACGTTCGACCTGGACGAGTACGTCTTCGGGGCGCTCAGGGCGGGGGCGGCCGGGTTCCTGCTGAAGAACACCGAGGCGCGGGACCTGCTGGAGGCGGTGCGGACGGTGGCGCGCGGCGAGGGGATCGTGGCCCCGGCGGTCACCCGTCGGCTGATCGCCGAGTTCGCCACCGCACGGGCGCCCGGGACGACGTCCGACCCGGCCGTGCTGGAGCCGCTGACCCGGCGCGAGCGCGAGGTGCTGTCGTGCATCGGCGAGGGCCTGCCCAACGCCCTGATCGCCGAGCGGCTGGGGATGGCGGAGGGCACGGTGAAGACCCACGTCAGCCGGCTGCTGGGCAAGCTCGGGCTGCGCAGCCGGGTCCAAGCGGCCGTACTGGCACAGGAGTTGGGGATCCAGCGAGAGGCACCGTAGGCGGTTCGGCGAATTGGTCCAGACCTATTGACCTGTGGTCCAGACCTTTCTACTCTCGCAGCACCATGGGCGTGAAGGCTCAGTCATGCCCACGACACCTCCATACATTCCCCGATACGGAGGAGGCGCACCATGCGCTTCAGACACAGAGCCGCGGCGGGCTTCGCGACCCTGTTGCTCCCCCTGGCCGGCCTCGTCGGGCTCGCGGACCCGGCCCATGCCGCGACGGCCGTGGCCACGGCGAGCTTCACCAAGACCACCGACTGGGGAACCGGCTTCGGCGGCCAGTGGACCATCAAGAACACCGGCTCCAGCAGCATCAGTTCATGGACCGTCGAGTGGGACTTCCCCTCCGGCACCTCCGTCAGCTCGGCCTGGGACGCCGACGTCACCGGCGCCGGCAACCACTGGACCGCCAAGAACAAGTCCTACAACGGCACCCTCGCCCCCGGTGCCTCCGTCTCCTTCGGCTTCAACGGCACGGGCTCCGGCTCCCCGTCCAACTGCACTCTGAACGGCGGCAGTTGTGACGGCGGTACGACCGTCCCCGGCGACAACCCGCCCTCCGCGCCCGGCACCCCGACCGCCTCCGGCGTCACCGACACCTCGGTGCAGCTCAGCTGGGGCGCGGCCACCGACGACAAGGGCGTCAAGAACTACGACGTGCTGCGGGACGGCAAGGTCGTCTCCACCGTGACGACGACCTCGTACACGGACACCGGTCTGACCGCCGGCACGGACTACTCCTACACCGTGCGGGCCCGCGACACCGCCGACCAGACGGGCCCGGTCAGCGGCGCCGTCGCCGTCCACACCACCGGCGGCGGCTCCACTCCCCCGACCAGCGGCGACAAGGTCAAGCTCGGCTACTTCACCGAGTGGGGCATCTACGGCCGCAACTACAACGTCAAGAACCTGGTGACGTCCGGCTCGGCCGCGAAGATCACGCACATCAACTACGCCTTCGGCAACGTGACGAACGGCCAGTGCGCGATCGGTGACGCCTACGCCGACTACCAGAAGACCTTCACCGCCGACCAGTCGGTCAGCGGCACCGCGGACACCTGGGACCAGCCGCTGGCCGGCAACTTCAACCAGCTGCGCGAGCTGAAGGCCAAGTACCCGAACCTCAAGATCCTGTGGTCCTTCGGCGGCTGGACCTGGTCCGGCGGCTTCGCGCAGGCGGCGGCCAACCCCACCGCGTTCGCGGACTCCTGCTACAACCTGGTCAACGACCCGCGCTGGGCCGACGTGTTCGACGGCATCGACATCGACTGGGAGTACCCGAACGCCTGCGGCCTGTCCTGCGACACCAGCGGGGCCGCGGCCTTCAAGAACGTGCTGTCCGCGCTGCGCGCCAAGTTCGGCGGCAGCAAGCTCGTCACGGCCGCGGTCACCGCCGACGGCTCGGCCGGCGGCAAGATCGAGGCCGCCGACTACGCCGGGGCCGCACAGTACGTCAACTGGTACAACGTGATGACGTACGACTTCTTCGGCGCCTGGGACGCCCAGGGCCCGACCGCCCCGCACTCCCCGCTCACCTCGTACTCCGGCATCCCGAAGGCGGGCTTCACCACCGCCGACGCGATCGCCAAGTACAAGTCGGTCGGGGTCCCGTCGAGCAAGCTGCTCATCGGCATCGGGCTCTACGGCCGCGGCTGGACCGGCGTCACCCAGGACGCCCCGGGCGGCACGGCCACGGGCCCGGCGGCCGGCACCTACGAGCAGGGCATCGAGGACTACAAGGTGCTCAAGACGTCCTGCCCGGTCACCGGCACCATCGCGGGCACGGCGTACGCGCACTGCGGCAGCAACTGGTGGTCCTACGACACCCCGTCCACCGTCGCCGGAAAGATGAGCTGGGCCAAGTCGCAGGGGCTCGGCGGAGCGTTCTTCTGGGAGTTCAGCGGTGACACCAGCGACGGCGAGCTGGTGAACGCGATCAGCAGCAACCTGTAAAAGGCCCTCAAGCAACATTGACGCGCTGACCGGGCGGGGCTGCCTCCAGCCACGCGAGAAATCCGGTCAGCGCGTCTTCGCTCATGGCGAGTTCGAGGCGCGTGCCCCGATGCGTACAGGCGAGGACCACCGCGTCGGAGAGCAGCGCCAGCTCCTCCTCGCCCTCGGGCAGCCGGCGCCCGGCCACCTCGATGGCGGCGCGCTCCAGGGTGCGGCGCGGGCGGAAACCGTAGGAGAAGACGCGGTACCACTCGATGCGGTCGCCGTTGTAGCGGGCGACGCCGTAGCTCCAGCCCTTGCCGCTGGCGTCCGGGGGCTCGGCCACGTCCCAGCGCAGGGAACAGTCGAAGGTGCCGCCGGAGCGCTGGATCAGTCTGCGGCGCAGTCCGAACAGGAACAGTCCCGCCACCACGAGCGCGACCACGACCCCGCACACAGTCAGAGCGAGGATCATCGGCACCGACCTCCTCGTCTCCCAGGTAGCGGAACTGCTTCTGTTACTGAGTAATGAAACTTAAAAAACACCCACATCTGCCTCAGCCGCGACCGGCACCGGATTGCTCCGGGCCGGCCGCGGCTGAGTGACGTCATACGGCAGCCGTGCTGTGGGCTCAGCTCGCCGCCGCCGCACGAAGACGGACATCCGCGCGGCGCTCGGCGGCGGCGTCGCCCTCCGCCTTCGCACGCTCCAGCTCCCGCTCCGTGCGCTGGACATCGATCTCGTCCGACAGCTCGGCGATCTCGGCCAGCAACGACAGCTTGTTGTCCGCGAACGAGACGAAACCGCCGTGCACCGCAGCGACGACCGTTCCACCCTCACTCGTACGGATGGTCACCGGGCCCGACTCCAGCACACCGAGCAGCGGCTGGTGACCGGGCATGACGCCGATGTCGCCGGACGTGGTGCGCGCGACGACCAGGGTGGCCTCGCCGGACCAGACCTCTCGGTCGGCCGCGACCAGCGCGACGTGCAGCTCAGCAGCCAAGGTGGCTCCTCGGGTCACCACCCGGCGGTTGTGCCGGGTGTTGGTTACAAGTCTAGTGGGCGTGGATGAGGGGGCGGGACGCGCCCGCCCCCTCACACGAACTCACGGAGTTCACACGAACTCGGGAAGTTCAGGAGACGCCCAGCTCCTTGGCGTTGGCCTTGAGGTCCTCCAGGCCACCGCACATGAAGAACGCCTGCTCCGGGAAGTGGTCGTACTCGCCGTCGCAGATCGCGTTGAACGCCGCGATCGTCTCGTCCAGCGGGACGTCCGAACCGTCCACGCCGGTGAACTGCTTGGCGACGTGGGTGTTCTGCGACAGGAAGCGCTCCACACGACGGGCACGGTGGACGACGAGCTTGTCCTCCTCGCCGAGCTCGTCGATACCGAGGATCGCGATGATGTCCTGGAGGTCCTTGTACTTCTGCAGGATGTTCTTCACGCGCATGGCCGCGTTGTAGTGGTCCTGCGCGATGTACCGCGGGTCCAGGATGCGGGACGTGGAGTCCAGCGGGTCAACGGCCGGGTAGATGCCCTTCTCGGAGATCGGACGGGAGAGCACCGTCGTCGCGTCGAGGTGGGCGAAGGTGGTGGCCGGGGCCGGGTCGGTCAGGTCGTCCGCGGGGACGTAGATCGCCTGCATCGAGGTGATCGAGTGACCACGGGTCGAGGTGATGCGCTCCTGGAGGAGACCCATCTCGTCGGCCAGGTTGGGCTGGTAGCCCACCGCGGAGGGCATACGGCCGAGCAGGGTCGAGACCTCGGAACCGGCCTGCGTGAAGCGGAAGATGTTGTCGATGAAGAACAGCACGTCCTGCTTCTGGACGTCACGGAAGTACTCGGCCATGGTGAGGCCGGCCAGCGCGACGCGCAGACGGGTGCCCGGGGGCTCGTCCATCTGACCGAAGACCAGCGCGGTCTTGTCGATGACGCCCGAGTCGGACATCTCCTCGATCAGGTCGTTGCCCTCACGGGTGCGCTCGCCGACACCGGCGAACACGGAGACACCGTCGTGGTTGTTGGCGACACGGTAGATCATCTCCTGGATGAGCACCGTCTTGCCGACGCCGGCGCCGCCGAACAGGCCGATCTTGCCGCCCTTGACGTACGGGGTGAGCAGGTCGATGACCTTGACGCCCGTCTCGAACATCTCGGTCTTCGACTCGAGCTCGTCGAAGTTCGGGGCCTTGCGGTGGATGCCCCAGCGCTCGCCGTCGTACGTCTCGTCGACGTTCAGCACCTCACCGAGGGTGTTGAACACCTTGCCCTTGGTGAAGTCACCGACGGGCACCGTGATCGAGTTGCCGGTGTCGGTGACCGGGGCCTGGCGGACCAGACCGTCGGTGGGCTGCATGGAGATGGTGCGGACCAGGCCGTCACCCAGGTGCTGGGCGACCTCCAGGGTCAGCGTCTTCTTCTCGCCGGCGTTGGCCGGGTCGGCCACGTCGACGTGAAGGGCGTTGTAGATGTCCGGCATCGCGTCGACGGGGAACTCCACGTCGACGACCGGGCCGATGACCCGGGCGACGCGGCCCGTAGCCGTCGCGGTCTCAACAGTGGTGGTCATTTATCGGTCACTCCCCGCGGTCGCGTCGGCCAGGGCGCTCGCGCCACCGACGATCTCGCTGATTTCCTGGGTGATTTCGGCCTGGCGGGCCGCGTTGGCAAGACGGGAGAGCGTGTTGATCAGCTCGCCCGCGTTGTCGGTGGCCGACTTCATCGCGCGCCGCGTGGCGGCGTGCTTCGAAGCGGCCGACTGGAGCAGCGCGTTGTAGATGCGGCTCTCCACGTACCGCGGCAGCAGGGCGTCGAGGACGTCCTCCGCCGAGGGCTCGAAGTCGTACAGCGGCAGGATCTCGCCCTTCGGCGCCTCCTGCGCGACCTCTTCGAGACGCAGCGGAAGGAGCCGGGCGTCCAGCGCCGTCTGCGTCATCATCGAGACGAACTCGGTGAAGACGATGTGGAGCTCGTCCACGCCGCCCTCGGCCGTCTCCTTCTCGATGGCCTCGATCAGGGGCGCCGCGACCTTCTTGGCGTCCGCGTACGACGGCTCGTCCGTGAAGCCCGTGAACGACTCCGCGATGGTGCGCTCGCGGAAGTTGTAGTGGGCGACACCGCGCCGGCCGACGATGTACGTGTCGACCTGCTTGCCGTCGCGCTCCAGGCGCTCGGTGAGCTGCTCCGCCGTCTTGATGGCGTTGGAGTTGAAGGCGCCGGCCAGACCGCGGTCGCTCGTGAGGAGCAGGACCGCGGCACGGGTCGGGTTGTCCGTCTCCGTGGTGAGCGGGTGCTTGGTGTTCGAACCCGTGCCGACCGCCGTGACCGCGCGGGTCAGTTCCTGCGCGTACGGCGTGGAGGCCGCCACCTTGCGCTGCGCCTTGACGACGCGCGAGGCGGCGATCATCTCCATCGCCTTGGTGATCTTCTTGGTCGCGGTGACGGATCGGATGCGACGCTTGTAGACCCGGAGCTGGGCTCCCATGAGTCAGGTCCCTTCCTTACGTCACTTGGCGGCAGCGGCCGGAGTGTCCTCGCCGAGCAGCTTGCCGTCCGAGGTCTCGAACTGCTTCTTGAACTCCGCCACGGCGTCGTCGACCGCCTGGATCGTGTCGTTCGACATCTTGGCGCCCTCCTTGATGGAGGTCATCAGGCCCTGGTGCTTCCGGTGCAGGAAGTCGATCAGTTCCTTCTCGAAGCGACGGATGTCGGCGACCGGAACGTCGTCCATACGGCCGTTGGTGCCGGCCCAGACGGAGACGACCTGGTCCTCGGTGGCCATCGGCTGGTACTGGTCCTGCTTCAGCAGCTCGACCATGCGCGAACCGCGCTCCAGCTGTGCCTTGGAGGCCGCGTCCAGGTCGGAACCGAAGGCGGCGAACGCCTCCAGCTCACGGAACTGGGCGAGGTCCACGCGGAGGCGGCCGGAGACCTGGCGCATCGCCTTGTGCTGCGCGCTGCCACCGACTCGGGAGACGGAGATACCGACGTTCAGCGCGGGACGCTGACCGGCGTTGAACAGGTCCGACTCCAGGAAGCACTGGCCGTCGGTGATGGAGATGACGTTGGTCGGGATGAACGCCGACACGTCGTTGGCCTTGGTCTCGACGATCGGCAGACCGGTCATCGAGCCGGCGCCCATGTCGTCGGAGAGCTTGGCGCAGCGCTCCAGCAGACGGGAGTGCAGGTAGAAGACGTCACCCGGGTAGGCCTCACGGCCCGGCGGGCGGCGCAGCAGCAGGGACACGGCGCGGTAGGCGTCGGCCTGCTTCGACAGGTCGTCGAAGATGATGAGGACGTGCTTGCCCTCGTACATCCACTGCTGACCGATGGCCGAACCGGTGTACGGCGCGAGGTACTTGAAGCCGGCCGGGTCGGACGCCGGGGCGGCGACGATGGTCGTGTACTCCAGGGCGCCGTTCTCCTCCAGCGCGCGGCGCACGCCGGCGATGGTGGAGCCCTTCTGGCCGATGGCGACGTAGATGCAGCGGACCTGCTTCTTCGGGTCGCCGGTGCGCCAGTTGTCGCGCTGGTTGATGATCGTGTCGACGGCCAGGGCGGTCTTGCCGGTCTGGCGGTCACCGATGATCAGCTGACGCTGACCGCGGCCGATCGGGGTCATCGCGTCGACGGCCTTGTAGCCGGTCTCCATCGGCTCGTGCACCGACTTGCGCTGCATGACCGTGGGGGCCTGCAGCTCAAGGGCGCGGCGGCCGGACGTCTCGATCTCGCCGAGGCCGTCGATCGGGTTGCCGAGCGGGTCGACGACACGGCCGAGGTAGCCCTCGCCCACCGCGACGGAGAGGACCTCACCGGTGCGCGTGACCGGCTGACCCTCCTCGATGCCGCTGAACTCACCGAGGACGATGGCACCGATCTCGCGCTCTTCCAGGTTGAGCGCGAGGCCGAGGGTGCCGTCCTCGAACTTCAGCAGTTCGTTGGCCATGGCCGAGGGAAGACCCTCGATCTTCGCGATGCCGTCGCCGGCAAGGGTGACCGTACCGACCTCCTCGCGCGAGGCCGCGTCCGGCTTGTACGACTGGACAAAGTTCTCCAGCGCGTCCCGGATCTCCTCCGGCCGGATCGTGAGCTCCGCCATCTGGGTTCCCTGCTCTCCTTGTTGGGCCCGAAGTTTCACTTTGGGGGTCTGGGGGCGACCCCCAGGATTCTTCTGCACGGCCCAACCAGGGCCGTTCTGAGTACTACTGCTGTTCTCGAGTACCGAGCGTCAGCTCGCCATGCGGCGGGCGGCGTCCTCCAGCCGGTCCGCGAGGGAGCCGTTGATGACCTCGTCACCGACCTGCACGCGGATACCGCCGACGACCTCGGGGTCCACGTCCAGGTTGAGGTGCATCCGCCGGCCGTAGAGCTTGGCGAGGGCGGCGCCGAGGCGCTGCTTCTGGCCGTCGCTCAGCGGCACCGCCGAGGTGACGACGGCGACCATGCGGTCCCGGCGCTCGGCGGCCAGCTTGGACAGGGACTCCAGTCCCGCTTCCAGGCTACGTCCACGCGGCGCGGTCACGAGGCGCGCGACCAGACGCTCGGTGGCGGGCTTGGCCCGTCCGCCCAGCAGCCGGTGCAGCAGCTCGGTCTTGGCCTCGGCGCCGGCGGCGCGGTCGGTCAGCGCGGCGCGCAGCTCGGTGCTGGAGGAGACGATCCGGCCGAACCGGAACAGCTCGTCCTCGACCTCGTCCAGGTTGCCCCGCTTGTCGGCGGCGGTGAGGTCGGCGATGTTCGCCAGCTCCTCCAGCGCGTCGACCAGGTCGCGGGACTGCGACCAGCGGGCGCGGGCCATCCCGGACACCAGGTCGGCGGTGGGACCGCTGACCTGGCCGCCGATCAGGCGCTGGACCAGCTCCGCCTTGGCCTCCGCCTGCTGCGCCGGGTCGGTGAGGACCCGGCGCAGGCCGGCCTCGCGGTCGAGCAGCGCGGTGACGGCCGCCAGCTCGTCGGCGAGCGACACGGCGTCCACCGACGTGGAGTCCGTCAGCGTGTCGAGACGCTCACGGGCGGCAGCCAGGGCCTCGCGGCTCGCTCCGTTCATCGCGTGGCCTCGGCCTTCTCCTCGAGCTCGTCGAGGAAGCGGTCGATCACACGGCTCTGGCGGGCGTGGTCCTCGAGGGACTCGCCGACGAGCTTGCCGGCCAGTTCGGTGGCGAGCTTGCCGACGTCCTGACGGAGCGTCTGCGCGGCGGCCTTGCGGTCGGCCTCGATCTGGGTGTGGCCCGCGGTGACGATCTCCTCGCGCTGCCGCTGGCCCTCGGCCCGCATCTCGGCGATGAGCGCGGCACCCTGCTCCTGCGCCTCCTGGCGCAGGCGCGCGGCCTCGTGCCGGGCCTCGGCGAGCTGAGCCTTGTACTGCTCAAGGACGCTCTGGGCCTCGACCTTCATGGCGTCGGCCTCTTCGATACCGCCTTCGATCGCCGCGCGGCGCTCCTCCAGAACCTTGTTGATGTTCGGAAGCAGCTTCTTCCAGAAGAAGAAGAACACGATGGCGAAGGCGATGGTGCCGATGAGCAGCTCGGGACCGGCGGGGACGAGCGGGTTCTGCTTCGTCTCCTCGGCCGCCAGCTGTGCCAGGTTGGCGATCACATCAGTGCCTTTCGTCGAAACGTGTCGGTGGGAGGTTGATTACCGACCGAACACGAACGGCATAACGATGCCGATGAGGGCGAGCGCCTCACAGAAGGCGAAGCCGAGGATCTGGTTGGCGCGGATCAGACCGGCGGCCTCGGGCTGACGGGCGAGGGCCTGGGTGCCGTTACCGAAGATGATGCCGACGCCGATGCCGGGGCCGATCGCGGCGAGGCCGTAACCGATGGAACCGAGGGAACCGGAGACGCCGGCGGCGAGGTCGATGGCAGCGGACATGCCGTTTCTTCCTTCTCTATTACGGACCGGTGGGGGTTGGCCACCGGACGACTGGGGGTTGGGGGCAGGTGGTTCGGCTCAGTGGTGCTCGGCGAGAGCGCCCTGAATGTAGGAGCAGGCCAGGAGTACGAAGACGTAGGCCTGGACGGCCTGCACGAAGAGCTCGAAGAGGATCATGGCGACGGTCATCAGGAACGACACACCGGCACCCACGACCAGCCAGCTGTTCAGCAGGTACCAGGAGGCCACGGTGAACATGACCAGCATCAGGTGACCGGCGAACATGTTGGCGAAGAGTCGCACCGCGTGCGTGAACGGGCGGACCAGCAGGTTCGAGAAGAACTCGATGACCATGACGAGCGGCAGCACGGCGCCGAGCGACTTGTCGTAGCCCGTGACGTTCTTGAAGAAGCCGACGAAGCCGTGCTTCTTGAACGTGAGCGCGACCCAGGTGATGTAGACGATCGCGGCCAGCACCATCGGGAAGGCGATCACCGAGGACACCGGGAACTGTGCCAGCGGGATCACGGACCAGACGTTCATGAGCCAGACGAAGAAGAAGAGGGAGACCATGAGCGGCACCCACTTCTCGCCCTCGCGCTTGCCGAGGGTCTCGTACACGATGCCGCGGCGCACGAAGTCGTAGCCGGCCTCGCCGACCATCTGCAGCTTGCCCGGGACGACCTTGGCCTTGCCGAAGGCGGCCGAGAAGAAGACGACGACGACCAGCGTGGTGACGAGCGCGAGCAGCATCACCTTGTTGAACTCGAAGCCCCCGACCGTGAAGAGCGGCTTGAACAGGAAGGAGTTCAGGCCCGGGGCCGGGAAGCCGCACCCGTTGTCGGACATGATCCGACAACTCCAGTCAAAGGCGAGCTGGGTCTGGTCAGCACTCACCGCGGGCTCCTTCGGCGTGACGCATGGGTACGGCAACCTCGTTGTGTCGGCGCGGCGCGCGGCCGCGGATCGGCACCGGACTGGTGTTACGGATGTGGGGGCGGCTGGGGGGCGTCGAGCCTCGCCATTGAGCAGGCGTCAGCTCGGCTGCCCGCGCCCGCGATGCCGCAGTTGGCACCGGACGATAGCAGGAGATCTCACAAGCCTTTATCCCGCCCCTACCTCTCACGACGACGGCCCTGTCTTCTCGGGCTTCTCGCTCTTCTCGGAGTCCGGGTCGACGTAGAAGATCTTGGCCTTCATGTGCGCGCGAGCCTGCGCGGCCATCCACACGACGGTCGCGACGACGAGCGCCACGGCGAACGTCTTCGGATTGAAGAGGGAGGTGTCCTTGAAAACAGCGACGAAGATCAGGAGGAGGAGCAGCTGAGCCACGTAGAGCAACAGGCCCATCATCTGGAACAGCTGCGGGAGCGTTTTTGCCGTCCATTGGAGGACGTAGAGGCCGACTCCCATGAACAGGATGGCCAGCAGTGTGCCGACGGCCGCGCCGAGCGCGCCCTTGCCCCCCGCGACCGCTGCGCTCACGGCGACAGTGATCACGCCTGCGACCGCTGTGGGCACAGCGATCTGCAGAAGGTTCCGGGCGTCTTTGGACGGCATGGCGGCAACTCCGCTTTCACAAGGGGGCAGGGTGTCGTCATGGACGAGCGTAGTCCCGGGCTGAGTGATGGAGACCTCACACCAATGGACCGTCGCACTACGGTCCTTCGGCTCTGTCCGGGGTTCTCGTGAACCGTATCACAAACTATTTGATGAGGTCTTTACCCGCTAGGTGTGCTTGCTGTCACACATGAGAGTGACAGTGCGCGTCTGTGCAGAAACCGCGCCCACTTGTCTGGTATTAGGGAGCTTTGCTCCCCCACGAGATGGCAATGCTCTCGAAAGATTCTTACCTTGAGCGTCTCAGTGACGATCAACAAAACGCGAACGAGGGCCAATGGCGGTCGCCCCGTTGACGCCCGAGATCCCGGCCGCGACCGGCGCCCGCTCGGCGGTCTCCTGCGCCTCACAGGCCGCCCCCGCAACAGCGGCCTCGGCCGCCTCGGCCGCCCGGCGCCGCCTGCGGTAGCGGGGCGGCACGAAGGCCTGTGCCCACACCGGCACACGCGGGGTGAAGCGCGGGAGCAGCAGCAGGACCAGTCCGATCGCGCTGAGGAAGACGACGCCGAGCACGATCCACATGGACGCCGAGTTCACCGAGTAGGCGAGGGCGCCGAAGGCGATCAGGGCCGACCAGAAGTACATGATCAGCACGGCCCGGCTGTGCGAGTGGCCGATCTCCAGCAGCCGGTGGTGCAGGTGCCCGCGGTCGGCGGCGAACGGCGACTGGCCCCGCCAGGTGCGCCGGACGATCGCCAGGACCAGGTCGGCGGCCGGCACGGCGATGATCGTCAGCGGGAGGAGGAGCGGGATGTAGACCGGGACGGTCGCGTGCACCGCGGCCCTCTCGGAACCCACGTACAGGCCCAGCGCGTCCGGGTCCAGCTGGCCCGTGATCGAGATCGCGCCCGCCGCCAGCACCAGCCCGATCAGCATCGAGCCCGAGTCGCCCATGAAGATCCGCGCGGGATGCATGTTGTGCGGCAGGAAGCCCAGGCACATGCCCATCAGGATCGCGGAGAACAGGGTGGCCGGGGCGGCGGCCTCGATGCCGTACGAGTACCAGATCCGGTAGGCGTACAGGAAGAACGCGCCGGCCGCGATGCAGACCATGCCGGCCGCGAGTCCGTCGAGGCCGTCCACAAAGTTCACGGCGTTGATGGTGATCACGACGAGGGCGACGGTCAGCAGGGTGCCCTGCCACTGGGTCAGCGCCACGTTGCCGACGCCGGGGATGGGCAGCCACAGGATCGTCAGACCCTGCATGACCATGACGCCCGCGGCGATCATCTGGCCGCCCAGCTTGATCAGCGCGTCGATCTCGAACTTGTCGTCCAGGACGCCGATCAGCCAGATCAGGGCCGCGCCGGAGAGCAGGGCCCGCGGCTCGTTGGACTTCTCGAAGACCTCGTTGAGGCCGGTCAGGTGGTCCGCGACGAGCAGGCCGGCGCACAGGCCGAAGAACATGGCGATACCGCCGAGCCGCGGAGTCGGTTCCCGGTGCACGTCACGGGCCCTGATCTCCGGCATCGCCCCCGCCACGATCGCGAACTTCCGCACCGGCCCTGTCAGCAGGTACGTCACCGCGGCCGTGATGCAGAGCGTCAGCAGGTATTCACGCACAGGCTTCCCCACAGGTCTCGCTGGCCATCACAGCCCCACACCCTAGCGATGGACGTATATGGATGGGGACTTCCGGGTAGCGACGATGGTTGCACGTGTGGCTGTGGTGTACGGCGCACATGGGGGTGTACGGACCGACGCCCGCCCCGGTTCAGGCCGGATACGGCGGAAAATCACCGGTCAGTTCCCGCACCTCCTCCCGCGCCCGGGCAGGCTCGACGGTGCCTCGCAGCACCCCGGCCATCAGTGCCGCGATCCGGGCCATCTCCGGCTCGCCCATGCCCTGGGTGGTCACCGCGGCCGTGCCCAGGCGCAGCCCGCGGCCGTCGTCGTGCGGCAGCACACAGCAGTCCAGGACGATCCCGGCGGCGGCGAGGCGGCCCCGGGCGCTGCGGCCGTCCACACCGAGCGGGGCGGGGTCGACGGTGATCAGATGGGTGTCGGTGCCGCCGGTGGTGACGGTGAACCCCTCGGCCTCCAGCAGCGCGGCCAGCGTCCGGGCGTTGGCGACCACCCGATGGACGTACGCGGCGAACGCCGGGCCGGCCGCCTCGCCGAACGCGACGGCCTTGGCGGCGATGGTGTGCATCTGGGCGCCGCCCTGGGTGAAGGGGAACACGGCCCGGTCGATCCGCTCCGCCAGTTCGGGGGTGCCGCACAGGATCATGCCGCCGCGCGGCCCGCGCAGCACCTTGTGGGTCGTCGCGCACACGACATCGGCGTACGGCACCGGGTTCGGCGCCGCTCCCCCGGCGACCAGCCCGATCGGATGCGCGGCGTCGGCGATCAGATAGGCCCCGACCTCGTCGGCCACCTCGCGGAAGAAGGCGTAGTCGATGTGGCGGGGGTAGGCGATGGACCCGCACACGATCGCCTTGGGCCGGTGGTTGCGGGCCAGATGCCGCACCTGGTCGTGGTCGATGAGCCCGGTCTCGGCGTCGACGCCGTACCCGACGAAGTCGAACCAGCGGCCCGAGAAGTTCGCGGGCGAGCCGTGCGTGAGGTGACCGCCGGAGTGCAGGCCGAGGGCGAGGACGGTGTCCCCGGGGCGCAGCAGGGCGGCGTAGGCGGCCAGGACGGCCGAGGAGCCCGAGTGGGCCTGGACGTTGGCGTGCGCGGCCCCGAACAGCGCCTTGGCCCGCTCCACGGCGAGCCGCTCGGCGACGTCGACCAGTTCGCAGCCGCCGTGGTGGCGGGCGCCGGGATAGCCCTCGGCGTACTTGTTGGCGAGCGGCGAGCCGAGCGCGGCCAGCACGGCGGGCGAGGTGAAGTTCTCGGCGGCGATCAGCTGGAGCGACGTCGACTGCCGGCGCAGCTCGCCCAGCAGGATCTCGGCCAGCTCGGGGTCCTGTTGCCGCAGGACATCGGTCGGGAGGGCAGAGGTGACCGACATGGCGGGCTCCCGGGCGGTCGACGATGACGTAAACCCAATGTAGGCCCGGCCCACGCCCCCCGCGCGACCGTTGCACCCGCGTGTATCCCTTACGTCCGAATGGCCACACCAGTCGCTACGTCCGGGGGCCCCGCCCGTCAGCGCCGTCACACCGGGGCACCGTCCCCGACGCGCCTCTCGCACCGCTGCGACGGACTCCGTCACGTCGCGTCAAGCCCGCGTAGGCACGCCCGTCAGCGCCGTCACCACCGGGTCCAGCGCCTGGTGTATCTCGCCCCCGACGGAGCGGAAGAACGGCAGCGGGGCGCCGTACGGGTCGTGGACCTCGTCCGCCTCCGCCGTCGGCGCGAGCAGCCAGCCCCGCAGCGCCGCGGCCGCCCGCACCAGCGCACGGGCGCGCATCACCACGCCGTCCTCCAGCGGGGGCAGCGTCGTGGGGTCTATCGCGCGGACCAGCCGGGTGAACTCCTTCAGTGTGAACGTCCGCAGCCCCGCCGAATGCCCCATCGAGATCACCTGCGCCCGGTGGTCCCGCGTGGCCGTGAGCACCAGGTCGGCCCTGATGACGTGCTCGTCCAGCAGCTCCCGGCCGAAGAAGCCGGAGGCGTCCGCGCCGAACTCGGCCAGGACCGCCTCCGCGTTGGCCTCCATCGGGGCGCCCTCGTGGCCCCAGGTGCCCGCGCTTTCCACGATCAGCCCGCCGCCGAGCACGCCGAGCCGTTCCGCGACGAAATGGCGGGTCAGCCGCTCGGTGATGGGCGAGCGGCACACGTTGCCGGTGCTGACGTGGAGGATGCGGAAGGTGTCGCGCGGAAAGCCGAACGTCGTGGTCGTCTCTGCCGCACTGGCCCCGATGCCTATGCCACGCCCCGCTTCAGGGGCCGTCAATTCGCCACCTCGAGGTCAGGTACGACCTTCCGCAGCTCCTCCGCCGAGATCGCGCCCTCGCGCAGCAGCACCGGCACGGAACGGCTGACGTCCACGATGGACGACGGCACGATGCCGGGGGTCGGGCCGCCGTCGAGGTAGACGGAGACGGAGTCGCCGAGCATCTCCTGGGCGGCGTCGCAGTCCTCCGGCGCGGGGTGCCCGGTGAGGTTCGCCGACGACACCGCCATCGGGCCGACCTCGGTGAGCAGCTCGATCGCGACGGGGTGCAGCGGCATGCGGACGGCCACCGTGCCCCGGGTGTCGCCGAGGTCCCACTGGAGCGAGGGCTGGTGCTTGGCGACGAGCGTGAGGGCGCCCGGCCAGAACGCGTCGACCAGCTCCCAGGCCAGCTCGGAGAAGTCCGTGACGAGGCCGTGCAGGGTGTTCGGGGAGCCGATGAGCACAGGGGTGGGCATGTTGCGGCCCCGGCCCTTGGCGGCGAGCAGGTCGGCGACGCCCTCCGAGGAGAACGCGTCGGCGCCGATGCCGTAGACCGTGTCGGTCGGCAGCACCACCAGCTCGCCCCGGCGGACGGCGGACGCGGCCTCGCGCAGACCCGTCGCGCGGTCGGTCGCGTCGTTGGTGTCGTATCGCCGTGCCATCTTTAGCGGGCCTCCTCGTACACGTAATGCCGGAGTTCGGAACGGACTGGCTGCGGGGCGGTCACGGCAGCGCCTTGCGGGCGGTCGCGAACCGGGGGCGGTTGTTGAGGTCGGGGTGATCGGCCGCGTCGGCCCAGCCCCGCTCCTCGGTGAAGATCCACGGCACCTGGCCGCCCTGGGTGTCGGCGTGCTCGATCACGACGACCCCGCCGGGACGCAGCAGCCGGTGGGCCGTGCGCTCGAGGCCGCGGATCAGGTCGAGGCCGTCCTCGCCGGAGAAGAGAGCCAGCTCCGGGTCGTAGTCGCGGGCCTCGACGGCGACGTACTCCCACTCGGTGAGCGGGATGTACGGCGGGTTGGAGATGACCAGGTCGACCTGGCCGTCGAGGTCGGGGAAGGCGGTCAGGGCGTCGCCCTGGCGCAGGTCGACCCTGGAGCCCGCCACGTTCTTGCGGGTCCACACCAGGGCGTCCTCGGACAGCTCCACGGCGTGCACCCGCGAGCGCGGGACCTCCTGGGCGAGGGCCAGCGCGATGGCGCCGGAGCCGGTGCACAGGTCCACGATGCACGGCTCGACGACGTCCATGGCGCGCACGGCGTCTATGGCCCAGCCGACCACGGACTCGGTCTCCGGCCGGGGCACGAACACGCCCGGCCCGACCTGGAGTTCCAGGTAGCGGAAGTAGGCCCGCCCGGTGATGTGCTGGAGCGGCTCGCGCTGCTCGCGCCGGGCGATGACCTCCCAGTACCGGGCGTCGAAGTCGGCGTCCTTCACGGAGTGCAGTGCGCCGCGCTTCACCCCGTGCACGAACGCGGCCAGCTCCTCCGCGTCGTTGCGCGGCGAGGGCACGCCGGCGTCGGCCAGCCGCTGGGTGGCCTGGGCCACCTCCGCGAGCAGCAGGTTCACGCGAGTCCTCCGTGTCGTACTGGGTGGTACTGGCTGGTGCTGGGCGCCGTTACGCGGCTGCCAGCTTCGCCGCCGAGTCGGCGTCGACGCAGGCCTGGATCACCGCGGCGAGGTCGCCGTCCAGGACCTGGTCCAGGTTGTACGCCTTGAAGCCGACGCGGTGGTCCGAGATGCGGTTCTCCGGGAAGTTGTAGGTGCGGATCTTCTCGGAGCGGTCGACGGTGCGGACCTGGCTGCGGCGGGCGTCCGCGGCCTCCCGCTCGGCCTCCTCCTGCGCCGCGGCGAGCAGCCTGGAGCGCAGGATACGCAGGGCCTGCTCCTTGTTCTGGAGCTGGCTCTTCTCGTTCTGGCAGGAGGCGACGACGCCGGTCGGCAGGTGCGTGATGCGCACGGCGGAGTCGGTGGTGTTGACGGACTGGCCGCCCGGTCCGGAGGACCGGTAGACGTCGATGCGGAGGTCGTTCGGGTTGATCTCCACGTCCACCTCCTCGGCCTCGGGGGTCACGAGGACACCGGCGGCGGAGGTGTGGATACGGCCCTGCGACTCGGTCGCCGGCACGCGCTGCACCCGGTGCACACCGCCCTCGTACTTCAGCCGCGCCCACACGCCCTGGCCGGGCTCGGTGGCACCCTGGCCGCCCTTGGTCTTCACCGCGACCTGGACGTCCTTGTAGCCGCCCAGCTCGGACTCGGTGGCGTCGATGATCTCGGTCTTCCAGCCGACGCGCTCGGCGTACCGCAGGTACATGCGCAGCAGGTCGCCCGCGAACAGCGCCGACTCGTCGCCGCCCGCGCCCGCCTTGATCTCCAGAATGACGTCCTTGTCGTCACTCGGGTCGCGCGGGACGAGCAGCAGACGCAGCTTCTCGGTCAGCTCCTCGCGCTGCTTCTCCAGGTCCTTGACCTCGGCGGCGAAGTCGGGGTCGTCGGCGGCCAGTTCGCGCGCGGTCTCGATGTCGTCGCCGGTCTGCTTCCAGGAGCGGTACGTGGCGACGATCGGGGTCAGCTCGGCGTAGCGCTTGTTCAGCTTGCGCGCGTTCGCCTGGTCGGCGTGGACCGACGGGTCGGCGAGCTGCTTCTCCAGATCGCCGTGCTCGGTGACGAGTTCCTCGACGGCCTCGAACATCTTGGGCTCCTGTACTGCGGTGAAGGGAAGGGCGGGCGACCAAAAACGCCGGTCCCGGGCACACCCCGGTGAGGGTGTGGCCGTGGACCGGCGAATGGGGGCTCGCTACTTCTTGGAGCCGGCGGCAGCCTTGCCGAAGCGGGCCTCGAAGCGGGCCACACGGCCACCGGTGTCGAGGATCTTCTGCTTGCCCGTGTAGAACGGGTGGCACTCGGAGCAGACCTCGGCCCGGATGGTGCCGGACTCGATGGTGCTGCGGGTGGTGAACGACGCGCCACAGGTGCAGCTGACCTGCGTCTCGACGTACTCGGGGTGGATGTCGCGCTTCAAGGTGTCTCCTAGGTTTCGGGAGGGCGCCGGGTCGCCGCCGCGGGATGCGGGAGCGTGAACCGGGGCCGACGTACCAGTCTGCCAGGACTGGCGCCATCCCCCAAAACCGGGGGTGGCCGCCAGCTATTCCCCGGGGGCGGCGCCGGGGACGGGAGAGGGGGAGATCACCCCTCAGGAACTCACCACGCCCTTGGCCTCGCCCGCGGCCGTACCCGTCGTCGCCGACGCCGGGACCGGCCGGTCGTTCTTCAGGGCGGTCCAGACCTGCTGGGCCTTGGCGGTCTCCGGGACCACCCGGTTGGGGTCGGACGGGTCGTACTGGACCGGCATCGTGACCATGTTCATGTGCTTCGCGCTGATGCCCTTGAGGCCGTTGGCGAAGTCGATGAGGGAGTTGACCGAGCCCAGCTCCGAATCGGTGGTCACGGCCTTGGTGGCGGTGTCGGCGAGGTCGTACAGCTTCTTGGGGTCGCTGAACACGCCGACGTGCTTGACCTGGTCGATCAGCGCCTTGACGAACGCCTGCTGGAGCTGGATGCGGCCCAGGTCGGAGCCGTCGCCGACGCCGTGCCGGGTGCGGACCAGGCCGAGGGCCTGCCGGCCGTTCAGGGTGTGGGTGCCGGCCTGGAGGGTCAGGTGGCTCCGCGGGTCGTCGATGTTCTTCGTGGTCGTGACCGGGACGCCGCCGAGGTCGTCGATGAGCCGCTGGAAGCCCTCGAAGTCGACCTCCAGGTAGTGGTCCATGCGGATGCCGGTGAGCGACTCGACGGTCTTCACGGCGCAGGCCGCGCCGCCGGTCGAGTACGCCTCGTTGAACATCACACCGGTCGCGGCCGGGTGCGCGGTGCCGCCGGTGTCGGTGCACGCCGGGCGGTCGACGAGGGTGTCCCGGGGGACGGAGACCACGCTGGCCTTCTTGTGGCCCTGGTAGAGGTGGACGATCATCGCCGTGTCGGAGCGGGCGCTGCCGTCGTCGGTGCCGCCGCCGAGCTTCTCGTTGGAGCCGGAGCGGCTGTCCGAGCCGAGGACCAGGATGTTCTCGGAGCCGTTGTCGATCTTCGTGGGCCGGTCGGCACCGAGCGCCTGGTTGATGTCGACGCTCTTGAGGTTGCCGTTGAGCTTGAAGTAGACGTACCCGGCGCCGGTGCCGCCGAGGACGACCACGCCCGCGGCCGTCCAGGCCGTGACCCGCAGCGCCCTGCGGCCCTTGCTCGGGACCTTGCGGCGGCGTCCTCTGCCGGTGCGGGGACCTGCCCCGTCCGGTCCGGCTATGACGGGCTCCGGCGTGCTCTGGGCGGACACATCGCTCCTCGGTCTCGTCGGTCGGTGGTACCCCCTGCTTTCAGGGTCGGGCGGGTGTCACCGCTCCATCGTCGCTCCGTACGGTCAGACGGAGAAACTCGGGACAGAGTTGCACAACACAGAGTGCCCACCGCGTACAGCGATGGGCACTCTGTGTAGTCATTCCTGGTGGGTGACGCCCGGGAGCCCTGTGGCAGGGATCTCGGTTGTGACCTTTCCGACGCTCTTGTCCTAGTCGCCGTTACCGGGCATCGGTGTCGTCTTCTGGATCTGCAGCAGGAACTCGGCGTTCGACTTCGTCTGCTTCATCTTGTCGAGAAGCAGCTCGATCGCCTGCTGCGAGTCGAGCGCGTGCAGCACCCGGCGCAGCTTCCAGGTGATGGCCAGCTCCTCGGCACCGAGCAGGATCTCCTCCTTGCGGGTGCCGGACGCGTCCACGTCCACCGCCGGGAAGATGCGCTTGTCGGCGAGCTTCCGGTCGAGCTTGAGCTCCGCGTTGCCGGTGCCCTTGAACTCCTCGAAGATCACCTCGTCCATGCGGGACCCGGTGTCCACCAGGGCGGTGGCGAGGATGGTCAGCGAGCCGCCGTCCTCGATGTTGCGGGCCGCACCGAAGAAGCGCTTCGGCGGGTACAGGGCGGTCGAGTCGACACCACCGGACAGGATGCGGCCGGAGGCCGGCGCCGCCAGGTTGTAGGCCCGGCCCAGACGCGTGATGGAGTCGAGCAGGACGACGACGTCGTGGCCCAGCTCCACGAGGCGCTTGGCGCGCTCGATGGCCAGCTCGGCGACCGTGGTGTGGTCCTCGGCCGGACGGTCGAAGGTCGAGGAGATGACCTCGCCCTTGACCGACCGCTGCATGTCGGTGACCTCTTCCGGACGCTCGTCGACGAGGACGACCATCAGGTGGCACTCGGGGTTGTTGTGCGTGATCGCGTTGGCGATCGCCTGCATGATCATGGTCTTGCCGGTCTTCGGCGGGGCCACGATCAGACCGCGCTGGCCCTTGCCGATCGGCGACACGAGGTCGATGATGCGGGTCGTCAGCACGCCCGGGTCGGTCTCCAGGCGGAGCCGGTCCTGCGGGTAGAGCGGGGTCAGCTTGTTGAACTCCGGGCGGCCGCGGCCGTGTTCGGGCGCCATGCCGTTGACGGAGTCGAGGCGGACCAGCGCGTTGAACTTCTCGCGGCGCTCGCCCTCCTTCGGCTGGCGGACCGCACCGGTGACGTGGTCGCCCTTGCGCAGGCCGTTCTTGCGGACCTGGGCGAGGGAGACGTACACGTCGTTCGGGCCCGGCAGGTAGCCGGAGGTCCGGATGAAGGCGTAGTTGTCGAGGATGTCCAGGATGCCCGCGACGGGGATCAGGACGTCGTCCTCGGCGAGCTGTGGCTCGTTCGCGAACTCGTCGCGGCCACGACGGCCACGGCGGTCGCGGTAGCGCCCGCGACGGCCCCGGCGGCCGCCCTCGAAGTCGTCGTCGTCCTGCGGGCCGTTGTCGCGCTGGCGGTCCTGGCGGTCCTGCCGGCCGCCGCCCTGCTGCTGACCGCCCTGCTGCTGACGGTCCTGACGGCCGCCCTGGCCCTGCTGCTCGTCGCCCTTGCCGCGACGGTCGCGGTCCCGGCCGCGCTCACGGCGGTCGCGACGGCCGCGGCCCTCGCCCTCACCGGCGTCGCCCTTGGCGCCCTCGCCCTGCTGCTGAGCCGACGTGACCGCGGACTCGGTCCTGGTCTCGGCCTTCGCCTCGGCGACGACCGTCTCGGCACCGCTCGCGGTGGGGCTGCCGGCGTCGGCGGTGGCGCGGCGGCGACGGCGCTCGGTGGGCGCGTCGTCGGAGGCCGGCTGGCCGGGGATCTCGATCTGCTGCTGGGCCACGGCCTTCTCGGCCGGAGCCTCGGCCTTCTTGTCGCCGTCGGCGGCCTCACCCGTACGGGCCTTGGAGGTGGCGCGGCGCTTGGGCTTGGTCTCGGTGGCGGCCTCGGCCTTGGCGGCGGCTCCCCCGGCGGGGGCACCCCCACCGGCGGCCTGCGCCTCCTTGATGACCTCGATCAGCTGGCTCTTGCGCATCCGCGCGGTGCCCCTGATGCCGAGGCCCGAGGCGACCTGTTGCAGCTCGGCCAGCACCATGCCCTCGAGGCCGGTACCGCGGCGCCGCCGGGAGCCGGCACCGGTGGCAGGCGCGGAGGCGTCCGTGGCGGGCGCGGCAGCGGTCTCCTCGACACGTGCGCCCATCAGATCGGTGGTGTCGCTCACGAAGGGTCCTTCCCTGGAGCGGACGTCGGCCTGTCTGGCTCGGCGACCGGTTGTGCTGTCCGGCTACGGTCCTGTCTTCTGTGAACCGCGCCGGGGCGGTGGTCCGCCAAAGCGGCGGAAGAGAAATGTGCGGTGATCGGCGCTTCCGCGGACCGTGGCACCCAGTGTCACGTGG
Source organism: Streptomyces monashensis (assembly GCF_001866665.1). Taxonomy (GTDB): domain Bacteria; phylum Actinomycetota; class Actinomycetes; order Streptomycetales; family Streptomycetaceae; genus Streptomyces; species Streptomyces monashensis. Next base: position 21,854 of record NZ_MLYO01000088.1, read on the forward strand.
CGTGGTAGCACCGGTTCCGGAGCGTGCCCGGCGGCCCGCTCAGTGCTCGCATACGTCGTACTGCCCAGGTGCGGCGCAAGGAACACGGAGTGGCGTGGGAGGCTCCCGGAAGAATGTCTGTCCCGGACGGGGACACGAGGCACCTCGCCATGGTGGGGTCGGGTGCAGACTTGAGGTTAACACTACCGGATCCAACAAACATTCCCCCTCTCCAAATCCGGCAACGGGACGCAGTTAATCAACACCGGAGGTCGCGAGCGGCAGCACGCTCGCGCCCTGTACGTCCAGGTCCAGCCGGTTGGCGGCCCAGCCCTCACCCGCGAGGTGAGAGACCTTGTCGGCGCTGTCGGCGTCGGCCAGCGCCATGACGGTGGGACCGGCGCCAGAGATGACGGCCGGGACGCCGTCGGCGCGCAGCCGCTCCACGAGCGCGGCGCTCTCCGGCATGGCCGGGGCGCGGTACTCCTGGTGAAGGCGGTCCTCGGTGGCGGGCAGCAGCAGCTCGGGGCGCCGGGTGAGGGCCTCGACGAGCAGGGCGGCACGGCCCGCGTTGGCGGCGGCGTCGACATGCGGCACGGAGCGCGGGAGCAGGCCGCGCGCGGTCTCCGTCAGGACCGGCTTTCCGGGTACGAAAACCACCGGAACGATGGAATCGCTGGGCTCCATCCTGATCGCCCGGGCGGCGCCGGCCTCCATCCAGGACAGGGTGAATCCGCCGAGCAGACAGGCGGCGACGTTGTCGGGGTGACCCTCGATCTCGGTGGCCAGTGCGAGGAGGGCGGCGTCGTCGAGCCTGGCCTCCCCGCCTATGGTCACCGCGCGGGCGGCGACGATGCCGGCGCAGATGGCGGCGGAGGAGGAGCCCAGGCCACGGCCGTGCGGAATGCGGTTGGCGCAGACGATTTCCAGGCCGCGGGGCTGTCCGCCCAGCAGATCGAAGGCGGTACGCATCGAGCGGACGAGGAGGTGGCTCTCGTCGCGCGGGAGGGTCTCGTTGCCCTCGCCCGCGATGTCGATGTGCAGCCCGGCGTCGGCCACCCGGACGACCACGTCGTCGTACAGCCCCAGCGCGAGGCCGAGGGCGTCGAAGCCCGGGCCGAGATTGGCGCTGGTGGCGGGAACGCGCACCCGGACGGCGGCGGCGCGGAACGCTGGACCGGCCATCGCTCGTTGACTCTCCTTGAGCTGCGTGACTGTCGAAGACATTCGATGACATTCGATACGTGCGTGGAGACCCTCCGGCCGCGCAGACGGCGCGGCGTCACCCATATGCGCAGGCATACGCAGTGGGCGGGTTCCCTACAGCCTATCGAAGGAAGGTTCTGTGGCGACATAGGGCGCACAGGAGGCGCACGATGCGTGTCGTAAGCCCCCTGTGCACCCTGTCAGGGTTTTGCCAGGGTTCAGGCCAGGCCGAGGCGCTCGGCGGCGGTGGCCGCGTCGACCGGCACGGTGACCGGCTGCGGGGCGCCGGCGACGGCCCAGTCGGGGTCCTTCAGGCCGTTGCCGGTGACGGTGCACACGATCCGCTGGCCCGGGTCGACCTTGCCCTGCTCGGCCGCCTTCAGCAGACCGGCCACGGAGGCGGCGGAGGCGGGCTCCACGAAGACACCCTCCTGCGCGGCCAACAGCCGGTAGGCGCGCAGGATTTCACGGTCCGTCACCTCGTCGATGGCGCCGCCGGACTCGTCGCGGGCCGCGAGCGCGTACTCCCAGGAGGCGGGGTTGCCGATGCGGATGGCGGTGGCGATGGTCGAGGGGTCCTTGACGACCTCGCCGCGCACGATCGGGGCACTGCCGGAGGCCTGGAAGCCCCACATCCGGGGGGTCTTGGCGGAGACGCCGTCACCGGCGTACTCCTTGTAGCCCTTCCAGTAGGCCGTGATGTTGCCCGCGTTGCCGACCGGCAGGACGTGGATGTCGGGCGCGTCCCCGAGCATGTCCACGATCTCGAAGGCGGCCGTCTTCTGGCCCTCGATCCGCACCGGGTTGACCGAATTGACCAGCGCCACCGGGTAGTTCTCGCTCAGCGCGCGAGCGAGGGTGAGGCAGTCGTCGAAGTTGCCGTCGACCTGGAGGATCTTCGCGCCGTGCACGAGGGCCTGGCCCATCTTGCCGAGCGCGATCTTGCCCTGCGGCACGAGGACGGCCGAGACCATGCCCGCGCGCACGGCGTACGCGGCGGCGGAGGCCGACGTGTTGCCGGTGGAGGCGCAGATGACGGCCTTGGCCCCCTCCTCCTTGGCCTTGGAGATGGCCATGGTCATGCCGCGGTCCTTGAAGGAGCCGGTGGGGTTGGCGCCCTCGACCTTCAGGTGGACCTCACAGCCCGTGCGCTCGGAGAGCACCTGCGCGGGCACGAGCGGCGTGCCGCCCTCGCGGAGCGTCACGACCGGCGTGGTGTCGGATACCGGCAGCCTGTCCCGGTACTCCTCGATGATTCCGCGCCACTGGTGGGTCATTGCTGGTTACTCTCCTTCAACCCGCATGATGCTGGCGACACCCCGCACGGTGTCGAGCTTGCGCAGCGCCTCGACGGTCCCGGAGAGGGAGGCGTCCGAGGCCCGGTGGGTGACGACGACGAGGGAGGCCTCGCCGTCCTTGCCCTGCTGGCGCACCGTATCGATCGACACCCCGTGCTCGGCGAACACGGTCGCGACCTGGGCGAGAACACCCGGTTTGTCCGCGACGTCGAGGCTGATGTGGTAGCGCGTGACGACCTCGCCCATGGGTGAGACGGGCAGGGCGGCGTACGCCGACTCACCGGGCCCCGTTGCGCCGTTGAGCCGGTTGCGGCAGACGGCGACGAGGTCGCCGAGCACGGCGGAGGCGGTCGGGGAACCGCCGGCGCCGGGGCCGTAGAACATGAGCTGGCCGGACGCGTCGGACTCCACGAAGACGGCGTTGTACGCGCCGCGCACGGAGGCGAGCGGGTGGCTCAGCGGAATCATGGCGGGGTGCACGCGAGCGGTGACGGAGCCCCCGTCCGCCGCCCGCTCGCAGATGGCGAGCAGCTTGATGGTGCAGCCCATCTCCTTCGCCGAGCGGAAGTCGGCGGCGGTGACCTCGGCCATGCCCTCGCGGTAGACGTCGTCGAGACGCACGCGCGTGTGGAAGGCGATACCGGCGAGGATGGCGGCCTTCGCGGCGGCGTCGAAGCCCTCGACGTCGGCGGTCGGGTCGGCCTCGGCGTACCCGAGCGCGGTGGCCTCGTCGAGGGCCTCCTGATAGCCGGCCCCGGTCGAGTCCATCTTGTCGAGGATGAAGTTGGTGGTGCCGTTGACGATGCCGAGCACCCGGTTGACCTTGTCGCCCGCGAGGGACTCGCGCAGCGGGCGGATCAGCGGGATGGCACCGGCGACGGCGGCCTCGTAGTACAGGTCGCGGCCGTGCTCCTCGGCGACGGCGTGCAGGGCGGCGCCGTCCTGGGCGAGCAGGGCCTTGTTCGCGGAGACGACGGACGCGCCGTGCTCGAAGGCGGCGGTGATCAGGGACCGGGCGGGCTCGATGCCGCCGATCACCTCGACCACGACGTCGATGTCCCCCCGTTTGACGAGGGCGGTGGCGTCGGTGGTGACGAGTTCCGCCGGGATGCCCTCGCGCACCTTGGCGGGCCGCCGTACGGCGACGCCCGCCAGCTCCACCGGGGCACCGATCCTCTGGGCGAGGTCGTCGGCGTGCGTCGTCATGATGCGCGCCACCTCTGAGCCGACAACCCCACAGCCCAGCAGCGCCACCTTCAGCGGACGCGTACGCATCATCCGACCTCGTTTCCTCATACCGTCTACGGTTGGACCAGTCTCACTCACCGGACGGGCATTTCTACCCTTGGTCCGGATCGTGAGACATGAATTTCATTTGTACGGGGCCGGCCGACAGGAGATCTTCCAGTCGGCCGGCCACGGTTTCTTCCGGCGCGCGGCTATCCGACGTCGAGGCGCAGCAAGTCCTCCTCCGTCTCACGCCGGACGATCACCCGGGCCTCCCCGTCCCGCACGGCGACGACGGGCGGCCGGAGCACGTGGTTGTAGTTGCTGGCCATGGACCGGCAGTACGCGCCCGTGGCCGGTACGGCGACGAGGTCCCCCGGCGCCAGGTCGGCCGGCAGGAACGCGTCCTTGACCACGATGTCCCCGCTCTCGCAGTGCTTGCCGACCACGCGGGCGAGCATGGGCTCGGCGGTGGAGGTGCGCGAGACGAGGGCGACGCTGTACTCGGCGTCGTACAGCGCCGTGCGGATGTTGTCGGACATGCCGCCGTCGACGGACACGTACGTCCGCAGCCCGTCGAGCGGCTTGACGGTGCCGACCTCGTAGAGGGTGAAGGCGGTGGGCCCGACGATGGCGCGGCCGGGCTCGACGGAGATGCGGGGAGTGCGCAGCCGGGCGGCCTCGCACTCCCGGGTGACGATCTCGGTGAGGGCCTTCGCGATCTCGTGCGGCTCGCGCGGATCGTCGTCGCTGGTGTAGGCGATGCCGAGCCCGCCCCCGAGATCGATCTCGGGCAGTTCGACGCCGTGCTCGTCCCGGACGTCCTTGAGCAGCCCCACCACGCGGTGCGCGGCGACCTCGAAGCCGGACATGTCGAAGATCTGCGACCCGATGTGGGAGTGGATGCCGATCAGTTCGAGCCCGTCGAGCTGGAGGGCACGCCGCACGGCCTCGGCGGCCTGCCCGCCGGCGAGCGGGATCCCGAACTTCTGGTCCTCGTGGGCGGTGGCGATGAACTCGTGCGTGTGCGCTTCCACGCCGACCGTGATCCGGATCTGGACCTTCTGCCGCGTCCCGAGGGACTGCGCGGTGTGGGCGACGCGCACGATCTCCTGGAACGAGTCGAGCACGATCCGCCCGACCCCGGCCTCGACGGCACGCCGGATCTCTTCCGTGGACTTGTTGTTGCCGTGGAAGGCGATGCGCTCGGCGGGCATGCCGGCGGACAGGGCGGTGGCCAGCTCCCCGCCGGAACACACGTCGAGATTGAGCCCCTCCTCGTCGAGCCACCGCACGACGGCACGCGAGAGGAAGGCCTTGCCGGCGTAGAACACGTCGGCGTCGGGCCCGAAGGCGGTGCGCCAGGCACGCGCCCTGGCCCGGAAGTCGGCCTCGTCGAGGATGTACGCGGGCGTACCGAACTCCTCGGCGAGTTGCTTGACGTCGACCCCGCCGACGGTGACGACCCCGTCGGCGTCCCGCCCGACGGTCTGGGCCCACACCTTGTGGTCGAGGGTGTTCAGATCGGCGGGCGGCGCGGAATAGTGGCCCTCGGGCAGGACGTCGGCGTGACGGGGCCCGGCGGGATGGGCGGAACGGCTCATGACGGTGGCTCTCAGACTCTCTGTCTCTCTCCGGGGCGCATCTGCTTCTTCGGCCTCAGAGATGTTCGGGTGCGTCGATGCCGAGCAGGGACAGGCCGCCGGCCAGCACCGTCCCGGCGGCTTCGGCGAGCGCGAGCCGGGCGCGGTGGGCGGCCGAGGGTTTCTCCTCGCCGCAGGGGAGCACGGTGGCGAGGAAGGGCAGCGCGGCATCGGCGACGGTGACGAGATGCCGGGCGAGCCGGTCCGGGGCACGGTGGGTGGCGGCCGCGGCGAGGATACGAGGGTGTTCGACGAGGGCGGCGAGCAGCTCGCGGGAAGCACTACCGCTGTCGAAGCCGGTGTCGCTGTCGAGGCCGAGAGGGCCGGGCTCGGCGCCGAAGCCCAGACGGCCGGCGTTGCGGCTGAGGGACCGGACACGCGCGTGGGCGTACCGCACCCGGAACAGCGGATTGCTCTCCCGCTGGACGAGATGGTCGGCGGTGATCCGGGGCCGGTCGTGCGGCGCGGGATGCAGCAGCGCCCACCGGGCGGCATCGGCCCCGAGCGGGGCGGGGTCCTCCGGCGCGGGCACGGGCCGCAGACTGACGGGCTCGCCGTGCTCGACGGTGGCCCGCCCGCCCTGTGCGGCGACCAGCCGTACGACGGCGTCGGCGACGACCTCGGCCCGGACCTCGTACGGCACGCGCAGCGCGACGATCCGCCCGGCGAGGGCGTCGCCGTGCCCGTACGCGGCACCGCGGGCACCGACCTCGCGGACGACGGCGGTGACGAGATCGGCCTGCGCCCGCTCGGCGAGGCTGATGTTGAGGAACCCGGGGCCGGTGACGACGACGTCGCGGATGCCGTCGGCGTCGGCGAGCCGGGGCAGCAGGATCTCGGCGACCCGCCGCGAAGGCTGCCCGGCCGGCCGGGAGAGCTGGAGGGCGATGGTCGTGGCGTAGTCCCCGCACCCTCCGGGCCCCGGCGCGGTCACCACGGCCCGCTCGGGCACGGTCACACTCAGCTCCCCGTCATCGACAGCACGACGCACCGCGTGCAGCACGGTGCGGGACAACTCGACGGGGGTCACGGGACAAGCGTAGGGGAGGGAGGGGGTGGGTATGCGACGTGGTTTCTCACTGTGGGACGGGCGGGGGATTTAGGGGGTTTCGGGACGGAGGAACGGACGACGCCCCAGCTCACCGGGCACGAAGACCCGACGGCCGCGCACGCGAGACCCACCCGCCCGTACGAGACCCACCCGCCCATGAACGTCCGTCACTTCTGGACCCGGCCGCCGTAGGAGACCGGGTGGCCGGGAAGACCGTCGGCGCCGCCGCCCTCCCCGCCCCCGCCCTGTTCCTCGTCTGCGTCGCTCTCGCCGTCGCCGCCCCCGTCCGCGCCGCCGTGGCGCCCGCCGCCTCCCCTGTACCCCGCTCCCCCGCGGCCGTCCCCGCGCTGGATGAGCTGCTTGACGAGCCGGACCAGGTCGGCCGGCTCGAAGGGCTTGGCGAGGAAGGCGTCGACACCGACGTCGAGGCCGCTCTCGACCTCGTACTGCGTGCACGCGCTGATGATGGCGAGCGGCAGACGGTGCGTACGGGGATCGGCGCGCAGCCGGGCCGCCGTGCGCAGGCCGTCCAGCCGGGGCATGACGACATCGAGGGTCACGACATCGGGCCGCACCTGGTGCACCACGTCCAGACACTCGGCACCATCGGCCGCGGTCACGACCTCGAGCCCTTCCAGCTCGAGATTGACCCTGATCAGCTGCCGGATGACCTTGTTGTCGTCCACAACAAGCACCCGACCCGAGGCGCCTGACACACGTCGAGAGTAGGTCCGGACCGGCCGCCGCGTCCGGGTTTTCCCCACTTCCGCCCCGTACAGGGGACCCGTTCCACCGAGCACCGCACACCGGCCCCACCGGGCCCCGTTCCCCACCTCCGTAAACGGGTTCCTGATCACCCCGCCGGACCTGCTAGTGTTCTACCCGTCGCCACGAGCGAAGCGCTCAACAGCCGACACGCCCCCGTAGCTCAGGGGATAGAGCAACGGCCTCCGGAGCCGTGTGCGCAGGTTCGAATCCTGCCGGGGGCACTTCGCAGGAAGTGCCGAAAGACCCCGCCGTCAGCGAGTTCGCTGGGCGGGGTTTTTTGTGTGCGGCTCAGGCCCGTTGTGCGGCTCAGGTCCGTTGCCGGGCAGCGGTGCGGGCCTAGGCCGAGCGCTTGCGGGACGTGGTCTTCTTCGTCGTCGGCTTCGCGGTCTTCTTCGCGGTGGACTTGGCCGCCGGCTTCTTCGCGGTCGCCGACTTCTTGGCGGCAGGGGTCTTCTTCTGGGCGGCGGCGGTCTTGCGCGGCAGGCGTCTGACCTCCGCGTCGACGTCCGAGGGGGGTTCGCCGCGGGACTCGCGGGCCGCTCGCACGCTGCTCTCCAGCGCCGCCATCAGGTCGAGGACCTTGCCGCCGGCCGCCGGGGCCGGGGTCTGCGGCGGGGCCTCGCCGGAGGCCTTCGCGGCGATGACCTCCTCCAGGGCCTCCCGGTACTCGTCGTGCAGGTCCGCCAGGTCGACCTCGCCCAGGGTGTCCATGAGGGCGTCGGCGAGGTCGAGTTCCTTGTCGCGGACGGTGACGTCGAGGTCCGGGGCGACGCCCTCGGGGGGGCGTACCTCGTCCGGCCAGAGCAGGCCGTGCATGGCGATGGCGTCGCCGACCACCCGCAGCATGCCGAGGCGTTCGCGGCCGCGCAGGGCGTACTTCGCGATGGCCACCTTGTTGCTGCGCTTGAGGGCCTCGCGGAGGAGGACGTACGGCTTCGCGGCCGGGGCCCCGCTCGCGGCCAGGTAGTACGCCGCGTCCATCTGGAGCGGGTCGATCCGGTCGGCCGGTACGAAGGCCACGATCTCGATCGTGCGGGCGGTGGGGATGGGGAGGTGGGAGAGGTCGTCGTCGGTGATCGGGATGATCGTGCCGTCCGCGTCCTCGTAGCCCTTGCCGATCTCCGCGCCGCTGACCTCGCGGTCCTCCAGTTCACAGACCTTGCGGTAGCGGATGCGGCCGCCGTCCTCGGTGTGGATCTGGCGGAAGGAGACCGAGTGGCTCTCCGTGGCGTTCACCAGCTTGATCGGGATGCTGACGAGACCGAAGGAGATCGCGCCGTTCCATATCGACCGCACGTGCCGCACCCTTCCGACGGTTTCGATACCTGCAAAGGTTTTGCCGGTTTTTCTGGGATTGTCATCTTATGACGCCTATCACAGAGGTGGCGGGACGGCGGGTCGCGCTCAGCAACCTGGAGAAGGTGCTCTATCCGCGGACCGGTTTCACCAAGGCGGAGCTGGTGCACTACTACGCGACCAGCGCCGACGCGCTGCTGCCGCATCTGCGCGACCGGGCCGTGTCCTTCCTGCGCTATCCGGACGGGCCCGAGGGGCAGGTGTTCTTCACCAAGAACGTGCCGCCGGGTACGCCCGAGTGGGTCACCACCGCCGAGGTGCCCCGGTCGGAGGCGCCGGCCCGGATGGTCGTCGTACAGGATCTGGCCAGCCTCGTCTGGGCCGCGAACCTCGTCACCGAGTTCCATACGCACCAGTGGCTCGTGCAGCGCCCCGACGAGGCCGACCGGCTGGTGTTCGATCTCGATCCGGGGCCGCCCGCCCATCTCGTCCACTGCTGCGAGGTGGCCCTGTGGCTGCGCGAGCGGCTCGCGACGGACGGGATCGAGGCGTACCCGAAGACCGCCGGGTCGAAGGGGCTGCATCTGCTGGCCGCCGTGCGGGGCTCGTCCGCGGAGCGGACCAGCGAGTACGCCAGGGCGCTCGCCGTCGAGGCGGAGCGGGCCATGCCCCGGCTGGTGGTGCACCGGATGACCAGGAGCCTGCGGCCGGGCAAGGTGTTCGTCGACTGGAGCCAGAACGCCGCGCGCAAGACCACGGCCACGCCCTACACCCTGCGTGCCCGCCCCACGCCGCTCGTCTCCGCTCCGGTCACCTGGGGCGAGGTCGCGGACTGCCGCAGCCCGTCCCAGCTGGAGTTCCAGGCTCGGGACATCGCCCCGCGCCTGCGGGACCTCGGCGAGCTGATGGCACCCCTGCTGGACCCGGAGGCGGCGGCCCCGCTGCCCGGGTGACCGTCGGTGTCTACACCCTCCCCCACGTGTTCCGGTCCCGTGCCATGCCGTGCAGGGCCTCCACGTCCGCCGGTTTCAGCACCCCGCCCAGCCGGGCGAGCTCCGCCAGGTCGGTGTCCTGGAGGATCCGTACCGTGCGCGGCCGGGCGGTGACCGTCACCTCGGCGGGGCCCGCGAGGGCCAGGACCGGGCGGACCTCGGCGGTCAGGGCGTAGGAGGCGCGGTCGGCGTCCGCGCGCAGGCGGCGCAGGAGGGGCTCGGGATCACGGCGGCCGACGGTGACCATGGGGTCGGCGACCAGGATCCGGGCCTTGCGGGCGTACAGGGCGTGGACGGTGAAGACGCCGCCGGGGCCGAGCAGCAGATGGTGGATGCGGTCGCCGCCGGGCAGCGCGAGGGAGTGCAGGGTGTGCCAGCCGGCGCCCTCCAGGGCGTCGAGGGCCTGGCCGACGGTCTGCTCGGCGGCCAGGGCGCGGCGGCGCGGGTCGGGGCGCAGCCGGCGGGCGGGGCCGGGGTCACGGTCGAGGGCGACGAGGAGGGCCTCGCCGGGGCGGTTGGGCGCCAGGTCGTCGTCGGGGTGCAGGGTCAGCCGGGCCAGTTCGGCCGGGGTCGGGACCGGGGGCGGGCCCACGGTCACCGGGCCGGTCAGAAAGGGTTTCAGGGCGTGGAGTACGTCGTCCCTGCTGTCCTCGCCGAGCAGGTTCACCCGGCCCGCCTCCCGGTCGTACCAGGCGACGTTGCTGCCGTCCGGGCGGCAGACGTACAGCCTCTCCCGGCCGTGCCGACAGGCCGGCACCACGCGCAGTGCGTTCATGCGCCATCACCCCTCGACCATGGGAACAGGCGGGGTGCTCCGGGGGCAAGACCGGTTACCTTGAAGAAAGGCCCTGGAGGACGGCCCTGTGCAGGGGAGTTGGGGAGGCGCCGTTGCGGATCCGCGGGAGGCAGCCCGCCGTACCGGCTCCGGAGCGTCCGTGGAGCGAGATCGTGCCCGGCCTGTGGATGGGCGGGCACGAGGTCAGGGGCCGTTCCGGGCGGGCGGAGCCCGTCGTGGTGCGGGACGAGTTCGACGTGGTGCAGACGCTGTTACGGCTGCCGGGCCACGGCCCCGATCCGGGGGTCGAGCACCATGTGTGGCCGATTCCCGACGGTCCGCTGGACGGAACGCAGCTCGCCGGGGTGATGCGGCTGGCCCGCGCGGCGAACGAGGCGCTGGACTCCGGGCGCCGGGTGCTCGTGCGCTGCTACCACGGGTACAACCGCTCGGGCCTGGTCGTCGCCCACGCCCTGGTCCAGCGCGGCCACTCCTCGCCCGACGAGGTGATCCAGCTGATCCGGGCCCGCCGCTCGGCCTGGGCGCTGCACAACGAGCTGTTCGTGGAGTACCTGCGTGCGGGACTGCCGACCGTCCGGCTGCTCGAAGAACTGGCCGAGTAACCTCTGCCCAGCACCACCTCCGGGGAACAAAAAGGACTTCCCTACAAAATTACGAGCAATACGAGACTGCGCATAAGGTTGTACGGGGCTCCGTCCGGCCCCCTCGGCCCCGACCCGCCCGTCCGCCCACCCGTCCGTCCACTCGTTCGCACCTCCGTTCGTCCACCCGTTCGTCCGTTCGACCGCCCCAGGAGCCCCGTGCCAGTCCGCCGTCCCGCGCGTATCGCCCTCGCCGCGGTCGCCGTCGCCCTGCTGTCGGTGACGGCATCGGGCTGCGGGGACCGCGGCGGGCTGCGGGCCGCCGGGGCGACCCCGACGGCGGTCAGCCCCGCCAAGCTCTGGCCCGACCTCCGGCCGGCGTCCAGCCCGGCCTACCCCTACGCCGTGTCGACCCGGTCGATCGTCAAGGGCGTCAAGGTCCCCGGAGACGACATCCACAAGGTGGACCCGGTCGACGTGGTCGAGGCGGAGATCAAGGCGGAGCCGGACGACTACGGGTCGAAGGGGGCGTACCACGGGACGGTGGACCGGCTGAAGGACTGCCGGCCCGGCGGCGACGGGACGCGCTGCCCGCTGCTCAAGCCGTACTACCGCGACCTCACCGGCGACGGCAGGGACGACCTGACGCTCGGCTTCCGGCTCTACCCGACCAACCAGACGGCGGTACGGGTCTACACGGTCGAGAAGCACCGGCTGGTGCAGGTGCTGGCCGACAACGACGCGATCCTCGGGGTGGAGCTGGCGGGGCGGGCGCTGATCGAGCGCTCACCGGCGGACATCTCCGGCTACGAGTACCGCACGACCTGGGTGTGGGACCCCGGGCAGCGCGCGATGGTGTTCTCGCGGGACGAGTACCTGCACACCGGTGACGGGCGCAAGACCACGAAGCCGTCCCGGTCCGCCACACCCTCCCCGTCCCCGTCGGCCACCCACTCGGCGGGCACCTCCTCGGCGGGCACCTCCTCCGCGGCCACCCCCTCGGCGGGCACCCCGTGAAGCCCGGTCTGCCGCGGTGGGCCGGTCCGCTCGCCGTGAAGGCGGCCGTGTTCATCATGGTCATGTGCTGTGCGCTGGCCGCGCTGCTCGGCGTCCTGGTGCACGTCTCGGTGACCGACCGGACCGTCAACCAGGCCCGCGAGCAGGCGCTGTCCCGGCTCGACGACGCCACCCAGACGTACGAGGCCGGGGACACGCCGCTGCCGGACGCCGGTGTGGACCCCGAGGGGCTGCCCGCGCCGCTGCGGTCGCTGGCGGCGGCCGGGCAGCGGGGCACGATGGTCTCCACGCACCGGGGGCACCCGACCATGTGGGCGGCGGGCCCGGTGGCCGGGCACCGGGCGCTGGCGGTGGAGCTGGACTACTCGCAGCAGGCCCGGACGATCACCGGGCTCGACAACTCGATCCTGTGGTCGTCGGTGCTCGCGATCGGGGTGACCGTGCTGGTCGGCGTGTTCGCGGTGACCCGGGTGACCCGGCGGCTGCACGCCACCGCGCGCGTGGCCCGGCGGATCAGCACCGGCGACCTGGACGCGCGCGTGGACGACCCGCTCAGCAAGGACTCCTCCCGGCCGCAGGACGAGGTGGCCGCGGTCGCGGCGGCCCTGGACACGATGGCCTCCACGCTGCAGAGCAAGCTGCTGAGCGAGCAGCGGTTCACGGCGGACGTGGCGCACGAGCTGCGCACCCCGCTGACCGGGCTGCACGCGGCCGCGGAGCTGCTGCCGCCGGGCCGGCCGACCGAGCTGGTGCGGGACCGGGTGGCGGCGCTGCGCACCCTCACCGAGGACCTGCTGGAGATCTCCCGGCTCGACACCGGGCGGGAGAAGCTGGAGGTGGGCACCGAGGAGCTGGGTGCGCTGGCCCGGCGGGTGGTGCGGGCGTCGGGCACCGACACGCAGGTGCGGATCGTCCGGGGCGCGCGGGTGGACACCGACCGGCGGCGGCTGGAGCGGGTGCTGGGGAACCTGGTGGCCAACGCGCACAAGCACGGCGGGCTGCCGGTGGTGCTGACGGTGGACGGGCCGGTGGTGACGGTGCGGGACCACGGGAGCGGGTATCCGAAGTACCTGGTCGCCCATGGCCCGCAGCGGTTCCGCACGGAGGGCGGGGCCACGGGGCACGGGCTGGGGCTCACCATCGCCCTGGGCCAGGCGGAGGTCCTGGGCGCGCGGCTGGCGTTCGGCAACGCGGTGGACGGGGGCGCGGTGGCCACGCTGATCCTCCCGGTGGACGAATCCCCGGGCCTCTGAGAGAGCGTCGTGCCGGGCTGGGCCGCCTGACGCCTCGTAATGTGGCGAACAGTAAGGTTTCGCCCCTTTTCAGGAGGCTCACATGTCCCTGCCCCGTTCCCTCACCCGATCACTCGCCGTAGCGGCCGCCGCCGGCGCCCTCCTCGCCACCGCCTCCATCGCCCCCGCCAGCGCCGGCGGCAAGGGGGGCGAGGAGGGCCTCGGGCACTACCGAGGTGTCGTCACCGCCAAGGGCGGCATCTGGCTGCGGGAGCGGCCGGACCGCAGCAACCGGCAGGTGCGGTTCGTCAAGCAGGGCGAGCAGGTCTCCATCTACTGCAAGACCTCCGGTGACGCCGTGCGCGGCAACCCGGTCTGGTACCTGCTGACGAACGGCACCTGGGCCTGGGGGTCGGCGCGCTACATCGCCAACGTCGGCCCCGTGCCGCGCTCGTGTTAGTGGGCACAGCCCACAAGACGCCCCATACGGGTAGGTTCCGGGCATGACCAAGGCCGGAACCACCCTGGCGGCGGCGCGGAGCCCCGCCCCCGCCGTACGCCTCCCCCGGCGCCGTGGCTTCGAACTCGCCCTGATCGTCCTGGCCGTCCTGCTGTGCGTGTACGGCTACTGCGCGGTGGGGCTCGCCCGGACCGGCACCGTCCCGCCCGGCGCCCTCGGCTACGGCGCCGGGCTCGGGGGGCTCGCCCTGGTCGCACATCTCGCCGTACGCCTGCGGGCGCCGTACGCCGATCCGCTGCCGCTGCCGATCGGCGTACTGCTCAACGGGCTCGGCCTGGTCCTGATCTACCGGCTGGACCTGGAGACCCCGCACGATCACGCGGCACCCGCCCAGCTGGTGTGGTCCACGCTCGGGATCGGGCTGTTCACCGTCGTCGTGCTGCTGCTGCGCGACCACCGGGTGCTCCAGCGGTACGCGTACGTGTTCGGGGCCGCGGCCCTCGTGCTGCTCGCGCTGCCGATCCTCTTCCCGGCCGTCAACGGGGCCCGCATCTGGCTGCGGATCGCCGGATTCTCGATCCAGCCCGGCGAGTTCGCGAAGGTGCTGCTCGCGGTGTTCTTCGCCGCGTACCTGGCCGCCAACCGCAACGCGCTCGCGTACACGGGCCGCCGGCTGTGGCGGCTCCAGTTCCCGACCGGGCGGGTGCTCGGCCCGATCGTGACGATCTGGCTGCTGAGCGTCGGCGTGCTGGTCCTGGAGCGGGACCTCGGCACCTCGCTGCTGTTCTTCGGGCTGTTCGTGGTGCTGCTGTACGTCGCCACCGGGCGGACGGGGTGGATCGCGGTCGGGCTGCTGCTGGCGGTGCTGGGCGCCGATGCCGTCGGGCGGTTCGAGCCGCACGTGGCCGGGCGGATCGAGGACTGGCTGTATCCGTTCCACACGATCGACGCCGGGAACGGGCCCAACCAGCTGTCCCAGTCGCTGTTCGCGTTCGCGGCCGGCGGGGTGACCGGCACCGGGCTCGGGCTCGGGCACTCCGTGCTGATCGGCTTCGCCGTCAAGTCGGACTTCATCCTGGCGACGGCGGGCGAGGAACTGGGGCTCGCCGGGCTCGCGGCGACCTTCCTGCTGTACGCCCTGCTCGTGGAGCGCGGCTTCCGGGCCGGGCTCGCCCTGCGCGAACCGTTCGGCCGGCTCCTCGCCGTCGGACTCGCCTCGCTGCTCGCGCTCCAGGTGTTCGTGATCGCGGGCGGGGTGACCGGGCTGATCCCGCTGACCGGCATGGCGATGCCGTTCCTCGCCCAGGGCGGCTCCTCGGTGGTCACCAACTGGGCGATCGTGGCCCTGCTGATCCGGGTCAGCGACTCGGCACGCAGCCAGTACGACGGGCGGGAGGCCCCGTGAGCGATCCCGGCCGCCACCCCGACCGCGCCGGCCTGCCCGACGGCGGGCGGCCCATGGCCCGGTACATCCGTCGCGCCTGGGGGTTCTGCGCGCTGCTGCTCGCGGCCCTGCTGCTCAACGCCGCCCGGGTGCAGGTGGTGCAGTCGCGCGTGTACGACGCCAACCCGGCCAACCGCCGTGCCGCGATCGCCCGTTACGGCCAGCCGCGCGGCGACATCCTGGTCGGCGGCGAGCCGGTCACCGGGTCCAACGACACCGGCGAGCAGCTGCGCTACGAACGCGCCTACCGCAACGGCCCGTTGTACGCCCCGGTGACCGGCTTCGCCTCGCAGCTGTACGGCACCACGTTCCTGGAGCACGCCGCGGACGGGGTGCTCTCCGGCACCGATCCGCTGCTGGCGCCGCTGCCGCTGTGGCAGGACATGACACGCAGGCCCAGCCCGGCCGGGAACGTCGTCACGACCCTGAACCGGACCGCGCAGGAAGCCGCGTACCGGGGGCTCGCCGGGCGCAAGGGCGCGGTCGCCGCGATCGAACCGGCCACGGGCCGCGTCCTGGCGCTGGTGTCGAGCCCGTCGTACGACCCCGGGCAGCTGTCCGGCAACGGCGAGGCGGTGACCTCGGCGTGGGAGCGGCTGAGCCACGACCCGGAGAAGCCGATGCTCAACCGGGCGGTACGGCAGACCTATCCGCCGGGCTCGACGTTCAAGGTGGTCACCGCCGCGGCGGCGCTGGACGCGGGCGTCGTCACCGACCTGGACGCGGACACCGACTCCCCCGACCCCTACCGGCTGCCGGGCACCACGACGCGGCTGACCAACGAGGCCGACGGCTGTGAGAACGCCTCGCTGCGGGCGGCCTTCGAGTGGTCCTGCAACACGGTGTTCGCCAAGCTCGGCGTGGACGTCGGGGCGCGCGACATGGTGGCCATGGCGCAGGCGTTCGGCTTCAACGACGCGGGCGTGCGCATCCCCTTCGGCGTCGCGCCCAGCACCTTCGACCCGCGCGTGGACCGGGCGCAGCTGGCACTGTCGTCGATCGGGCAGTACAACACGCGGGCCACGCCCCTGCAGATGGCGATGGTCGCGGCGGCCGTCGCCGACGGCGGCCTGCTGCACTCCCCCTACCTGGTCGAGCGGACCACCGGGCACAGCGGGGAGATCCTCTCCGGGAACGGGGCGCATCCGGCGCGGCAGGTGATGAGCCCGCCGACGGCCAGGCGGCTCAGGGAGCTGATGGCGGGCGTGGTCCAGGAGGGCACCGGCACCCGGGCGGCCATCCCCGGCGCCCTGGTCGGCGGCAAGACCGGCACCGCGCAGCACGGGGTCGGCAACTCCGGTGTGCCCTATGCCTGGTTCGTGTCCTGGGCGCAGGCCGACAACACCCTGGAGCCGCAGGTGGCGGTCGCGGTGGTGGTGGAGGACGCCTCGGCGGACCGGGGCGAGATCAGCGGCGGCGGGGACGCGGCACCGATCGCGCGGGACGTGATGCGGGCGGTGCTCGGGGGGTGAGACGGGGGGTTCCGAGGACGGCCGCGGCCGACCTACCGTTCGGTCATGCCGCATACGACACCCACGTACGAACTCACCGAAGTCAACATCGCCCGCCTCAAGTTCCCACTGGACTCGCCCGAGTTGAAGGACTTCGTCGACGCGCTCGACCCGGTGAACGCGGTGGCGGACGCCGCGGACGGGTTCGTCTGGCGGTTGCAGAGCGACTCCGGCAACGCCACCGACATCCCGGTCCTCGGTGACGAGTGGCTCATCATCAACATGTCGACCTGGCGGGACACGAACGCGCTGACGGCGTTCATGTACCAGGGGCAGCACCGGGAGTTGCTGGCCCGGCGGCGGGACTGGTTCGAGAAGCTGGAGGAGGCCACGGCCGTGCTGTGGTGGGTGCCGGCCGGCCACCGCCCGACGGTCGCCGAGGCGGAGGACCGGCTGCTGCACCTGCGGGCGCACGGCCCGACGCCGTACGCCTTCACGCTGCGCACGTCGTTCCCGGCGCCGCGGGAGACCGGGACGGTCAGCCGATCGGCCTGATCATCTCCGAGCGGACCTGGAGGGTGAGCTTCGCGTAGAACGCGAGGTCCACCCGGGCCGGGTCCTGCGTGGCCGACTTGGGGGTGACCGAGGCGACCATGGCCCCCGTGTTGCCGTCGTTCCAGGCGCACGCGGGGTAGGTCACGGTCGCGCCGGCCCGCTGCTGCGTCAGCACCTCACAGCTGACCGTGGGCGAACCGCTGTTCGTGAAGTCCTTGCGCGCCACCGCCACCGTCATGCCGTCCGCCTCGGAGGCGCCCTTCAGCATGTCGACGCGGGCCCCGTCGGCGTTCCTGAACCGGCCGTACATGCCCGACACCGCCAGGGTGCCCTGGCTCGCGTCGCCGTTCAGGGTGTACGAGGCGATCACGGCGTGGACGTCCTTGGCGTCCCAGGCGCCGTCGGCCTCGTCCTCGATCTTCTTGCCCTCGGAGTCGGAGAGGTCCTGGGACAGCTGGAACCTCCCGCCGACCAGCGTCTTCGGCAGCGTGAGCTGGTTCTTCGCCGCAGGGAAGCCGCTGCTGAGCACCGCCCCGAGCAGGACGAACCCGACGACGACGAGCGTGACGACACCGCCCACGATCCCCAGGATCAGCCCGACCCGGCGCTTCCTCGGCGGCGCCGCCATGGGCGGCGCCCCCCAGGCCGGGTACGGCTGCTGGGGGTAGGACTGCGGCGGGTACGGCTGCTGCGGCGGGTACGGGGAGCCGTACGGGCCGGGGGCAGGCTGCGGCGGCGGGCCGTACGGGGGCTGGCCATAGGGAGACTGCGGCCCGTACGACGGCTGCGGCTGCTGCGGGGGCGGAGGCATGGACACGCCAGCACGCTACTCCACCTGGGTCGCCCTCCCCGCCACCGCAGCCCGCGGGCTCAGTCCTCGGCCGCCCCCGCGTCGACGGCCTCGCGGACCTCCGCCACCCGCTCGCGCTCCTCGGCCGCGAAGCGCTCCGCGTCCAACTGCTCGGCCGTTTCCTCGTCCTGGGCCATGAGCAGGTCGAGGCTGGCGTCACCCAGCTCGAACACCCCCATGTCCACATAGGCCCGCTGGAGCCGCTCGCCCCACAGGCCGATGTCCTTGACGCACGGCACGATGCGGCTGAACAGCAGCTTGCGGAAGAGCTGGAGGAACTCGGAGTGCTCGCTCAGCTCCGCCGCCTCGGCCTTCGGGATGCCGAAGTTCTCCAGCACCTCCTCGCCGCGCAGCCGGTCGCGCATCAGATAGCAGCCCTCGATGACGAACTCCTCGCGCTCGCGCAGTTCGGCGTCGGTGAGCTGCTTGTAGTAGTCCCGCAGGGCCATCCGGCCGAAGGCGACGTGCCGGGCCTCGTCCTGCATGACGTAGGCCAGTATCTGCCGGGGCAGCGGCTTGGTGGTGGTGTCCCGGATCATTCCGAAGGCGGCCAGCGCGAGGCCCTCGATGAGCACCTGCATGCCCAGGTACGGCATGTCCCAGCGGCTGTCGCGCAGCGTGTCCCCGAGCAGGGCCTGCAGATTGTCGTTGATCGGGTAGACGAGGCCGACCTTCTCGTGCAGGAACCGGCCGTATATCTCGGCGTGCCGGGCCTCGTCCATGGTCTGGGTCGCGGAGTAGAACTTGGCGTCCAGGTCGGGCACCGACTCCACGATGCGCGCGGCGCAGATCATCGCGCCCTGCTCGCCGTGCAGGAACTGGCTGAACTGCCAGGAGGCGTAGTGCCGGCGCAGCTCGCCCTTGTCCCGGTCGGTCATCCTGTCCCAGTACGGCGTGCCGTACAGGGCCATGGACTCCTCGGGCGTACCGAGCGGGTCGTACGGATCCACCTCCAGATCCCAGTCGATGCGCTTCTGCCCGTCCCACTGCTTGTCCTTGCCCTTCTGGTACAGGGCGAGCAGGCGGTCGCGGCCGGCGTCGTACTCCCAGTTGAAGCGTGCCGCGCCCGTGGCGGGCACCTGCCAGAGGGAGTCTCCGGGGTCGTTGGCGTACAGGTCATGGGTCGGCATACACCGCAGGCTCACACGTAGACGCGGAGTCAACAAGTCATGCGGAAGGGATTGACGCCCTTGCTGACAGGCAGTCTCATAAGAGCCAGGACGACGTACCCCGGGTAACGAGGTGAGGGAGCCATGACGACGCTGACGGAAGCGGACGCGCTGGACGGACTGCGCGACGCGCTCGGCCTGCTCAAGGACCGGGAACAGGTGGCCGAGCGGCTGCTCGCCTCCTCCGCCAAGCACTCCTTCGACCCGGACGAGGAGCTGGACTGGGACGCGCCCTTCGAGCCGGGCAAGTGGTTCTGGCCGCCCGAGCTGGTGTCGCTGTACGACACTCCGATGTGGCGGCGGATGAGCGAGGAGCAGCGGATCCTGCTCTCCCAGCACGAGGCGGCGGCGCTGGCCTCGCTCGGCATCTGGTTCGAGCTCATCCTGATGCAGCTGCTCGTCCGGCACATCTACGACAAGGCGGCCACGAGCGCGCACGTCCGCTACGCGCTCACCGAGATCGAGGACGAGTGCCGGCACTCGAAGATGTTCGCCCGCCTGATCTCGCACGGCGGCACGCCCTGGTACCCGGTGAGCCGGACCCACCTGAACCTCGGCCGTGTCTTCAAGACCATCTCCACCACCCCCGGCTCCTTCACGGCGACCCTGCTGGGCGAGGAGGTCCTGGACTGGATGCAGCGCCTGACCTTCCCGGACGAGCGCGTCCAGCCCCTCATCCGGGGCGTCACGCGCATCCACGTGGTCGAGGAGGCGCGCCACGTCCGCTACGCCCGTGAGGAGCTGCGGCGCCAGATGCTCACCGCCCCGAAGTGGTCGCAGGAGTTCACCCGGGTCACCTCCGGCGAGTTCGCCCGCGTCTTCTCGGTCGCCTTCGTCAACCCCGACGTCTACACGAACGTAGGCCTCGACAAGCGGGAGGCGATGGCCCAGGTGAAGGAGAGCGGCCACCGCCGGGAGGTCATGCAGACGGGCGCGAAGCGGCTGACGGACTTCCTGGACGACATCGGCGTGCTCAGGGGTGCGGGGCGACGGCTGTGGAGGTCGTCGGGGCTGCTGGCGTAGCGCGCCGGGGGCGCGGGGAACCGCGCGAGTGCCCCACGACCACCCGCAGCCGCCGACGCCGCGCACCCCCACGGCGATTAGGCTGCGCTGCATGACCCCGTCCGCCACCCCCGCCTACCGTCGGCTCAGCGTCGAGGAGCGGCGAAGCCAGCTCCTCGACGCCGCCCTGACCCTCTTCGCGCACCGCGCGCCCGAGGACGTGTCGCTGGACGACGTGGCGGAAGCGGCCGGAGTCTCGCGCCCGCTGGTGTACCGGTACTTCCCGGGCGGCAAGCAGCAGCTGTACGAGGCCGCGCTGCGGTCGGCCGCCGAAGAGCTCCAGCAGTGCTTCGACGAGCCGCTGGAGGGCCCGCTGCTGCGCCGGCTCTCCCACGCCGTCGACCGCTATCTGGCCTTCGTCGACGAGCACGACACCGGCTTCAGCGCCCTGCTCCAGGGCGGCAGCGTGGTGGAGACCTCCCGCACCACCGCCACCGTGGACGGGGTACGCCGGGCCGCCGCCGAGCACATCTACCGCCATCTCGGCGTCGCCGACCCCGGCCCCCGGCTGCGGATGACGGTGCGCACGTGGATCACGGCCGTCGAGGCCGCCTCGCTCATCTGGCTCGACGAGGACAAGCAGCCCCCGGTCGAGGAGCTGCGCGCGTGGCTGGTGGAGCAGTTCACGGCCGTCCTCACCGTCACCGCGGGCCGCGACCCGCAGACGGCCGCCCTCGTCGGCACGCTCACCGGGGATGGCGGAGACTGAGCCTGTGAAGAGCGAGGACATCCCCTTCGAGGGCGGACCGATGGACGGGCGGGTGCTGTCGGTCGCCCTCGGACCGACCGGGCACCCCCCGAAGACGTACCGCATCCCCGTGCCCGACCCGGACGGCGGCCCGGCCACGGTGCTCGTCTACCGCCGGGTGCCGCGCGGGCACAGCAGGCGACTGGGCCTGATCCAGGGATGGAAGTACCTCCACGACCCGGACGACAGCTCCGGCGGCGGGCTGCGGTGGCCGTGGTCGAAGCCGGCCGGCGCACCGGGCGCCGCGCGAACGGCCACGCCGGACGACGCCGGGCCGGACGACGCGAACGAGTGACAGGCGTGGGCCGAACCGCCCACGCCCGGCGCGCGCCCCACACGGATACATCTGATTATCGCGGTGCGATAGGAGGCGACCAGCCCGCCCGCCGGGCCCCTCCCGCATCGAGGTGATGACATGTCAGGAATGTTTCGGCGCCTGGCCTGTACGGTGACGGTGGCGACCCAGGCCGTCCTGGTGCCCGCACCCGCCGCGGCCCAGCCTGCCGCACCGGCCCCGCCCCGCTCCGTGTCCCAGCTGCTGACGGACCTTCAGCAGCTGTACCGGCAGACCGAACAGGCCACCGAGACCTACAACGCCACCGCGGAGCAGCTGACGAAACAGCGCGCCGAGGTGTCCCGGCTGGACGGCGAGCTGGCCCGCGCCCGGCTCGACCTCCAGGACAGCCGGGCCGACGCCGGCCGACTGGCCCGCCAGCAGTACCAGAACACCGGCGACCTCGGGCCCTTCGCCCGGCTCCTGCTCGCGCCGGACCCGGAGCAGGCGCTGGACGAGGGGCATGTCCTCGGCCGGCTGGCGCGCGAACGGGCCCGCGAAGTGTCCCGGCTGGCCGGCGCCGAGAAACGGCACGACGCCCTGGCCCGGGCCGCGCGCACGGCTCTGGACACCCAGCTCACGCTCGCGGACCGGCAGCGCGCACAGCGCGACGCCGTCCGGGCCAAACTGGCCGACGTGGAACGCCTGCTGGCCGGTCTCACCCCGCAGCAGCTGGCCGCGGTCACCACGCTGGAACAGCGGGACGTCACCCGCGCCCAGCAGAAGCTCACCACCGCGGGCGCGCTGCCCACGGCCCGCGCCGCCTCCCCGGCCGGGCAGCGCGCGGTCCGCTACGCCATGGCGCAGCTGGGCAAACCGTACGCGTGGGGGACGCAGGGACCCGGCTCCTACGACTGCTCGGGCCTCACCTCCCAGGCCTGGCAGCACGCGGGCACACCGATCCCGCGCACCAGCCAGGAGCAGTGGAAGCGGCTGACGCGGGTCCCGCTGACCGGGCTGCGCCCCGGCGACCTGGTGGTCTACTTCCCCGAGGCGACCCATGTGGCCCTCTACGTCGGGGACGGCAAGATCGTCCAGGCGCCGAGACCGGGCGCGCACGTCACGGTGTCACCCCTGGCGTCGTACCCGGTCCTCGGAGCCGTACGGCCGGATCAGGCCCCGGCGACCGAACCCAGGTAGGCCGCGGTCCTGTCGGGCTCGTAGAAGAAGTTCTCGAAGTCCGCCGGGTCGTCGAAGGCATTGGCGAAACGGTCCGCCACCGGCTGGAGCTGGCCGGCCGCGCCGATGAGGTTCAGGATGTGCTCCGGCGGCGGGGCGAGCATCGCGTTCGTCCACTTGGTGACGTGCTGCGCGGTGTTCCAGTAGCGGTCGAACGTCGCCTGCATCCAGGCCTCGTCGAACTCCTTGTCCCCGTGTTCGAGGATCGAGGCGAGGTAGGCGGCGGCGCACTTGGACGCCGAGTTGGAGCCCTGGCCGGTGATCGGGTCGTTCGCCACGACCACGTCCGCGACGCCGAGGACCAGGCCGCCGCCGGGGAGGCGGCCGACGGGGTTGCGGACGGTGGGCGCGTACCGGCCGGCCAACGTGCCGCCGGCGTCGGTCAGTTCGACCTTGGTCGCGCGCGCGTACTCCCAGGGCGTGAACTTCTCCATGAGCTCCAGGGTCAGGGAGAGGTGCTCCGCCGGATCCTTGACGCCGTTGAAGACGTCGAGCGGGCCGCCCGGGATGCCCTCCCAGAACAGGATGTCCGCGCGGCCGGAGGTGGTGAGCGTCGGCATGACGAACAGCTCGCCGACGCCGGGGACGAGGTTGCAGCGCACGGCGTCGAAGTCCGGGTGCTCCGGGCGCGGGCCCAGGCCGTGGACGTAGGCGACCGCCAGCGCGCGCTGCGGCTCGCTGTACGGGGAGCGGGCGGCGTCCCGGCCGAACATCTGGACCAGCTCGCCCTTGCCGGCCGAGACGAGGACGAGGTCGTAGGCGCGGGAGAAGTAGTCGAGGTCGCCGACCGCCGCGCCGTGGATGACCAGCTGGCCGCCGCGCTGCGCGAAGGTCTCCATCCAGCCGGCCATCTTCACCCGCTGGTCGACCGACTGCGCGAACCCGTCGAGCCTGCCCACCCAGTCGATGGCCCGCTGCGTGGGGCCCGGGTCGTGCGAGCCGGGGGCCGCGACCGAGACGCCGAGCCCCTCGATCCTCGGGGCCTGCGACTCCCAGAAGTTCAGCTGGAGGTCGCGCTCGTGCTGCAGTGCCGTGTGGAACATGCACTGCGTCGACATGACCCGGCCGGTGCGGATCTCGTCCGCGGTCCGGTTCGACATCAGGGTGACCTCGTAGCCGTGCGACTGGAGGCCGAGGGCGAGCTGGAGACCGGACTGGCCGGCTCCGACGACGAGTATCTTCCGCATACGGGGGAGGACTCCTAACCGGGACTACTCGGAAACTGACCGGAACTGATCGGACTACTCGGGGGTTTCGTCCAGCGCGTGGCCGACCAGGGCCAGGAGTATCTCGATGACCGAAATTCGACGCCGCGCATCCATGATCATGACAGGGACGTGCGCGGGGACCGTCAGCGCCTCCCGTACGTCCTCCGGCTCGAACCGCTCGCTGCCGTCGAAATGGTTGACCGCGACGACGTACGGCAGCCCGCAGCTCTCGAAGTAGTCCAGCGCGGGCCAGGAGTCCTTCAGCCGGCGGGTGTCGGCCATGACGACCGCACCGATCGCGCCACGCACCAGGTCGTCCCACATGAACCAGAACCGCTGCTGGCCCGGCGTGCCGAACAGGTAGAGCACCAGGTCGTCGTCGAGCGTGAGGCGGCCGAAGTCCATGGCCACGGTGGTCGTGAGCTTGTCCGGGGTGGCGGTGAGGTCGTCGGTGTCCTCACTCGCCTCGGTCATCAGCGCCTCGGTCTGCAGCGGTGTGATCTCCGAGACGGCGGTGACCAGCGTGGTCTTGCCGACGCCGAAGCCTCCGGCCACCACGATCTTGGTGGCGACGGGGGCCCGGGTGCGGTCCGTCTGCCAGGACTTCAGGTCCTCGTCGGGCTCGGCGAAGCCGGCGACGAGGGGGATGCCTCCCACCGCGGAGGCGCCGGCCGCGGAGGCGGCGGTGTCAGAGACGACGGAGTCCACCGAGCACCCTTTCCAGCAGAGCGCGGTCCGGGCGGCCGGTGCCGTGACCGGTGCCGGTGCCGTACACACGGATCTTTCCCTGGTCCGCGAGATCGCTCAGGAGGACGCGGACCACGCCGAGCGGCATCTTCAGCAGCGCGGCTATCTCGGCCACCGTGCGCATGCGGCGGCACAGTTCGACGATGGCCCGCATCTCCGGCATGACCCGGGTGTTGAGGGAGCCGTTCGTCAGTTCCCTGCGCTCCTCGGGGGCTTCGAGTGCCGCCGTGCTGGCCACGAACGTCTCCACGAGGAGGACGTGGCCGAAGCGGGTACGGCCGCCGGTGAGCGAGTAGGGGCGGACGCGGGCGGGTTTGCGGTCGCCGCCGCGCACGGGGAGTTTGTTCGGCGTGCCGCTCATCGTGCGCTCCCGGTCGACTGGGACTCCAGTGACTGCCGTAGCTCCGAGCGGAGTTCCGGGGTGAGGACGTGGCCGGCGCGGCCGACGAACAGGGCCATGTGGTACGCCACCACGCTCATGTCGCACGCGGCGGAACCGTGCACACCCAGCAGCGAGCCGTCGCTGATGGACATCACGAAGAGGCTGCCCTCCTCCATGGCGACCATGGTGTGCTTGACCTGGCCGAAGTCCATCAGCTTCGCGGCGCCGACGGTGAGGCTGCCGATGCCGGAGACGATGGTGGCGAGGTCGGCGGAGGAGCCGCGGGGGCCCTTCGCGGGGCGGCGCAGACGGGACTGCTCGCTCTGGCCCGGATCGGACGAGAGCAGCAGCAGACCGTCCGAGGAGACCACGGCGACGGACTGGATGCCGGGTACTTCCTCGACCAGGTTGGTCAGCAGCCAGTGCAGGTTGCGGGCTTCACTGCTCAGTCCGTAGGTACTGGGCGCGGTCAACTGCTTGCCTCCTCGGCTGTGCCCCCCGTGGTTTCTTCGGCGTGTGCGTGAGTGGTCGGCCGGCGGTGGCCGGCGGTCTGCTCTTCGATCTCCACCTCCACGGCGCGGTACCCGGCCTGAGCACCGCTGCGGAAGCCGCCGAGCCTGCGGCGGAGCGCTTCGGCGTCGACGCTGCCGGTCCGCTGGCGCGGGGCCTGGGCGGGGGCGGTGATCTTGGGGGTGCGCTTGGGGAGGCCCTTGCTGGTGACCGGCTCCTCCGCCTCGACGGACCCCTGCGGGGCTTCGGCGGAGCGCCGCGTGCCCTCGGCGGCTTCCTGCGGAGCCCCGGCCCGCGCGGCGGCGGCCGCGCCGTCGGCGTCCGCCGGGTGCGTGGGCACGGCGTGCGTGGACGCCGGGGCGGCCGGGCCTGCGGGTGCCGGGCCCGTGGGCACCGCGGCGGCCGCGGGCGTCGCCGACGGCACGGCGAACGCCGGGGGCGCGCCGACCCCGGACGACGAGGGGGCGGCGGACACGGAGGGCCTGGCAGGCGCGGCCGCCGAAGGGTCGGTGGGCGCTGCGGCGGCCGCGGGTGTC
>NZ_MLYO01000089.1 GCF_001866665.1 Streptomyces monashensis
GCCGGGTTCATCGCGACGAGCACGTTGGGTGCGTCACCCGGGGTGAGGATGTCGTGGTCCGCGAAGTGCAGCTGGAAGCTGGAGACACCGGGCAGGGTGCCGGCGGGGGCGCGGATCTCGGCGGGGAAGTTGGGGAGGGTGGAGAGGTCGTTGCCGAAGGAAGCGGTCTCCGAGGTGAAACGGTCACCGGTGAGCTGCATGCCGTCACCCGAGTCCCCCGCGAACCGGATGATCACCCGGTCCAGACGGCGGACCGGCCCGGACCGGTACCGTGGTCCCTCCGCCGTAGTCCCTGTTGTGTGAACGGCCACGGGCCGCCCCCCTTTCCGTCGCATGCGTCGGAATTCCCGTCGGATGACGCCGACCGGTCGCACCGTAGGGAGCGGCCCTTGTGACCTGCCAAAGTGCGGGGCGGGCATGAGAAGTTCACATGGACGGAATGAGGGCTTCGCTGTCGGGCCGGTGGCCGCTCGGCCAGAATCGGCGGTGCGAACTGGACATCGACCGCGGCGGAAGGGGACCTCATGTCGCAGGTCACCGCCGGCCGTGTGCTGCACCTGTGGTCGCTGCGCGAGGACGTCGTCGTCGAACCCGGGCCGCGGGCGGACGAGTTGGTGCTGCACAGCCGGCGCTTCGGCCCGGAGCGGATCGACCGACCCGACCCGCTGGTGCGCGAGGCGCTGCGGCGCATGGAACTGGGTCCGGTGCTGCTCACCAACGTCACGGCCCGGCCGCCGGACGGTGCGCGGTACGAGGGGCACGGCACCCGGCTGGTGCTGCCGACGGTCCTCAACCGCCTCTCCCATCTGATCGTGCGCACCCTGAGCTGGGATGATCTGCGCGGGCCCCTGTTGTCCGTCGCCTCCGTCCGGCAGGCCGGCGCCTTCGTCCCCGTGGCCGTGTCGGCGCGGCGCCTGATCCGCTTGATGAGCGGCGTGCGGCTCACCCTGGCCGAGGCCGGGTTCACGCTCGACCTCGTCGGCGCCGCCTACCAGGTGCGTCTGCACCGGCCGGAGGCCGTCTGGGTGGTCGGGCTGCTGGCCTGGCCCGTCACGCCGTCGGACATGACGTCCGCGCTGCCGCTGCCGCCGGACGTCACCCGGGCGGTCCTCAGCTACCTGGTGGCCGCCGGGATGACGGAGGACTGCGGTCCGCGGCGGGCCGCGCATGGCTGACCGCCGAGGGGCCTCACAGCAGCCAGCCGGACTCCTGCGCGATCAGCACCGCGTCCACCCGGTTGCGCGCGTTGAGCTTCGTGGTGATGTTGGTGAGGTAGTTGCGCACCGTCCCCGTGGACAGGTGCAGCTGCGCCGCGATCTCCGAGGGCTCCGCGCCCCTGGCCGCCAGCCGCAGCACCTCGGTCTCGCGGTCCGTCAGCGGGCTCTCCTGTCCGCCCCAGGCGGCCAGGGCGAGCTGGGGGTCGACCACGCGCTGACCGGCCGCCACCCGCCGTACCGCGGAGGCGAGTTCGCTCGGCGGGGCGTCCTTGAGGAGATAGCCGTTGACCTGAGCGGAGATGGCGCGTAGCAGGGTGCCGGGACGGCCCATGCTGGTGAGGATGAGGATCCTGCACCCGGGCATCCGCTCGTGCAGCTGGACGGCGGCGGTCAGTCCGTCGACGCCGGGCAGGTCGATGTCGATGACGGCGACCTGCGGCTTGTGCGCGAGGGCCTGCGGGACGATGTCGTCGCCGTTGTCCACCTCGCAGACGACCTCGATGTCGTGCTCGAGGTTGAGCAGCGCCACGAGAGCGCCTCGGACCATGTTCATGTCCTCGGCCAGCAGTACGCGAATCACAGAACCCCCGTCCCCGTCCCCACGTGCCGTGACTGTATCAAGCCGACCGAGCGGTGAGTGAGTCCCGGCGGCGTTGGGAAAATCTGGTAACTCCCCTTCCGGATGCAGGGGTTGAGCCGCCGGTCAGGGCGCTGCGGGGGGCGCGGCCGCCGGGTCGCTCGTCGGCGCCGAGGCCCGTACCCGGAAGGAGCCGTCGGGCAGCGTGCCGCTGTCGAGCGAGCCGCCGATCTCGCGCAGCCGCAGAGCCAGGTTCGCCAGGCCGCTGCCCCCGTGCGGGGAGGGGGCGCGGCGCTCGGTGCTCGCGCCGTTGTTGACCACGGCGAGGACGACCGAGTCCTGCTCGGCCGCCACGCGTATCGAGCAGCGGGTGGCCTTGCTGTGCCGGAGCACGTTGGTCACGGCCTCCCGCAACACGGCCGCCAGCGCGTTCTCCACCTGCCGCTCGAGCGGTACGGCGGCCGTCTCGACCTCGACCACCACGTCCGCGGCCCGCAGCACCGACGTGGCCGAACCGACCTCCTGGTCCAGGGACATGTCGCGAAAGCCGCTGGCGACACGGCGCACGTCGGCGAGCGACTGGCGGGAGATGGCCAGGATGTCGTCGACCTCCTGCAGGGCGCGCTCGGGCTGGGCGGGGATCAGGCGGTGCAGCAGTTCGCTCTTGAGAGTGATCGCGGAGAGGCTGAAGCCGAGCAGGTCGTGCAGGTCGCGGGCGAACCGCAGCCGCTCACGGACCACCGCGAGCCGGGCCAGCTCGCCATGTGCGTCGACCAGTTCCCGGATCACCTCCGACAGCCGCGACAGACCGTAGACGACCAGCCCGGTCAGCAGCGTGGACTGGCACAGGTAGACGGAGTCGACGATGCCCTGGTGGTTCAGCAGCGGCGGCACCAGCATGCTCAGGCCCACGGCGGTGTACAGCGACCAGGCGAGCCGGGACGGCAGCAGGAGCAGCAGCGAGCCGGCGAGGAAACCGCCGAGGGCGCCCCACTGCGCGTGATAGACGAGCAGCGGCAGATAGGTGAGCAGGGACTGCGTGCCCAGCGTCAGCGCGATCTCGCGGCGCGGACGCCGGGCCGCGCCCGCCGAGGAATGCCGCAGCTGCAGCAGGAACACGGCGACGAGCGCGGCGACGGCCCAGGCGTCGGCGACGGGGCCGAGGCTGCTGCTGACGATGTTCAGCATGGTGATGAACAGGTAGCTGAACAGCGCCACCCGCAGGATCACCCGGGCCAGCCGAGGACCGGGCAACGCCGGCCCGGCAGGCGTCGGCGCGCCCGGCCCGGACTCCGACGGCCGGACGACACCCTCCCGCGGCCCGCGATGGGGTCTGGTCTTCACGGACTCCCCTTTTCCCGTGAGACGGAGCTCGTTGCGGATCGTATATGGGAAAGGCGTGAAGGCCGTGGACGATTTGTGCCAGAAATTGAAGACGTGGGCGAACAGAAGACCTACACGAACAAGGCGACGGGGTTCAGGTCGCCGTACAGGGTCGGCCGCTCCAGCCGGCCCAGCGCGACAGGAGTGTCGTACAGCCTCCCGGGTGCCAGCCGTGCCCAGAAGTGCCGCATCCCGGGGACGATCACCTTGACCACGGGAATCTCCACGTCCGGGCGGGTCTGGTCCAGGACGAGCAGTTCCAGACCGCGTGAGCGCACCAGGTCCCCGATCGCGGCGACGTCGTCCAGCAGATCGGCGCGCGGGACGTACGGCCATGCCGCGGGCGTACGCGCGGCGGTGTGCGGATCGGGGGCCAGATAGGGACGGCCGGCGGTCGTCGCGGTACGCCACCAGGCGCAGGCCTCGGGATCGTCGATGCCGTAGCCGGTGCCGTCCGGGCGTCGGGGAAGCACCGCGGGCAGCAGCTGCCCCAGCTCGGTCAGCGCCCGGCGCAGCGCCACCCGCGGATCGAAGTGGGCGCCGAAGCCGAACACGATGTCCTCGGTGGGAGCGCCGGTCCTGCGCGAGAGCGCGGCCAGGACCGGAATGCCGAATTCCGAGGTGAGGTCGAGCACCCACACCTCGCGGCCGAGGCCGGTCAGGCCCTCGCGGATCCGGTCGACCTCGGGCCCGGCGAACGCGTCGAGGTCCACGGCCGGTTGACGGGTGCGGTTGTACCACCACAGCGCGACCGCGTCCCGTTCCACCAGCTCCAGGAAGCCCTGCACCAGCGCGTCCTCCCGGCTGCTGCCGGCCGCGTTGCCGTTGGAGTCGGCGTGCAGTCCGTCCGTGGCGGGGAGGCCGCCGGAGAAGTACAGCAGGGAGGTCGGCAGCAGCCGGTGCCGGTGTCCGGTGAGCGACCACACCGGTGTCCACTCGGTGGGCGCCGACTCGTCGAATCGCCGTGGCACGTACTGGAAATGGGAGCCGCTCGCGTTCCACTTCTCCCGCTCGGCGAACTGCCGCTCGTGGTAGAGCTGGCAGGCGTTGGGATGGACGGCGTCCGCGCCCAGCGCGCGCAGGGAGTCCCGGACCACGGGCTCGTCGCCCTGCCGGGTGGCGCTGTACCGCTCCACCGCCTCGCCCAGCGCACTGACCTGAGCCTCTGTCGCGTCCAGGCCCTTGCCACCGCTGAGCGCCCGCAGGCCGGCGCGCAGGCCGTCCAGGCTGTGCGGGGTGAAGGCGAGGTTGTGCCCGGACAGATAGGCGTCGACGAAACCGGGACTGCGCGGCGCCCGACGGATCTCCTTGACGATTCCGGTCACCGGCCCGACCAGATGGCCGTGCCGCTCCAGCATCTCCCGCGGTGTCAGGGCACGGTGGCCGTTGCCGCGCAGCGCGCTCTTCGGCCGGGACACCGGCACGAACGGGGCGCGCACCGTACGGGCGACCGCCTCCGGGTCGCCGCACACCGGGCACTGCGGCCGCCGGCGGACCGTATGGGAGGCGGCGCGCAGCAGCATGGTGTCCAGGGTGTGCACCTGGCCCTGCGTCGGATACCGCATCCCGGCCAGCCACTTCACGGCCTCCAGGACCGCGATGTGCAGCGCGATGGTCCGGCCCGCGGCCAGCGAGGCGGCGGGGCGCGCGGGCGGACCCGGCAGCCCCAGGGCGCGCTGCACCCGCCCCTCGGCGCTCCGGTGTCCGCGCAGCCGGTCGGCCAGGCAGGACCAGCACGGTCCCTGGCCGGGCCGGAAGAAGGGGCCGATCCACGGGTCGGTGCCGCACACCTTGGCGAGCAGCCAGGGGATGCCCGTGGCCCGGTGCCGGGCGCTCACCTCGGCCAGCTCGGCGGAGAGGTAGTCGTCGCACAGGACCAGGGCCAGAGCGTGGGCGGAGCCGGGGGCCGCGACGGCGACCCCCGACTCCCGGCAGGCGGACCGCACCGGTTCCAGGTCGATGCCGGGCAGCGCCTCGAGACACAGCCCGGCGCCGGCCAGTTCGGCCGCCGCCCGGCCGCTGTCGAGACCCGCGAGGTCCCAGTAGGCCTCGGCCACCGGATCGGGACACCTGGCAGCCCCGGCGGCCGGGCCCGCCGGGCGGAGGCCGACCAGCCCGGACCGCGTGAGCGTGTCGAGGGACTCGGCCGCGCCTCCGGCGGGGAGGGCCGAGGAGGCCTCCCGCAGCACCTCACGCACCGTGCGCGTGCCGTCGAGCAGCGGTGCGAGCACCTCCGCGTGCGGGCCGCGCAGCGCGGTGACGCCTCGGCGGGAGACCAGATAGGTGGCTTCACCGGGAACCACGACCGGGCTCAGATGGCGCTTGAAGCCCACCAGTGCGCTGTCGTCCGGGAGCAGCGTCCCGGCCTCGTGCCCCCCGGTACGGTTCATCCCGCGAACTGCCCTCGGCCGTCGGTGACCGGCGGCTGGATGATGCAGATGGTGAACATGACCGATTCGCACTGCCCCGCGGAGTCCAGATCCTCGATCACGAGATGCCTGCCGGGGGCCTGCGCGGCCGGGGTGTCGAAGCTGCGGGCACCGGACGGTACTGCGTTGACCATGGGGGAAACCCTTCCCTCTGATGATGTTCCGACGGTGTCTGACGGCTGGTTCGAGTGGTCCGGCAGGTGTTCGTCGAACTGGCGAACTTCCCTGCGCTGTGGCCAGAATTCTGCGGGCGTGAAGGGGGCGCAGACAGTGCTGCCGTCACCTGTGGGGGGTGAACTTTTCACGCTTTCACCGCCTTGCCGCCGTCAGGACCGACATGGCTCCTCTAGTGGGAGTACAGCGCGGCGCGAGAGCGTCACCGGGTATGCGCACCTGCCGAAGGGAACCCCGGTGAACCGACCCCTCGCGCGGCATCTCGCCCGTCTCGTGCACGAGGCGTACCGTTCCCTGGTCGCCTACGGCCGGCTGTGGACATGGATGCCCTCCGACCCACTCGCACCGCCCGGGGCGCACCCTCTGGAACGGGTGCGCCCGGACATCCCGCTCACCCCGGTCGAACGGGCGCTGGACCAGCAGCTGTCGGACCTGGACAGGCTGGGCTGAGACGCGCCTACGACCCTCACCGCCGCGCCGGCAGCGGTCAGCCCTGCGAGCGGTGGACGACGTACGGGCACACGGCGTGGCCGGGCGCCGGCAGCCGGTACAGGGCCTCCAGCCCGGACCCGGTCATGCCGACGCCGTGTGCGATCGACGGGTCCCGTTCCTCGCCGAGGTGGACGCGCCGCATGTGTGCGCGCATCGCGGCGAGCCGGCCCAGGGCCGCCTCCATGGGGGCGGTGCCGCCCGCCGTCATGACCGCTGAGGGTGAGGGCGTCGACGACGGGGGAGAGCGGCGGACGTACCAGACGTCCTGATGGGTCACCGGCTCCTGCGGCTTCCGCGCGCGGCCAGTCGGCTCAAGCGCCGCTTAGGCCGCTGTGACTAGCCTCCCCTCGCACGGCTCACCGCTCCCACAACCACCCTGAGGAGATCGACATGAGCACTGCCACCCTTCCGGTCCTCGACGACACCCAGCTCGACGACCTCTTCGACCTGGACGTCCGCATCGAGCTGGACGACACCCACTCGGCCGAGGCCGCGTTCACCTCCATCACCTGCTCCTCCTGCTACCCCACCTGGTGCTGCTGAGCGCGGTTGCCGACCGGCGCCCGCACCGCTCCCCGCACTGCCGTGAGACCGACGTCGCACGGCTCACCGCTCCAGCAACCATCCTGAGGAGATCGACATGAGCACTGCCACCCTTCCGGTCCTCGACGACACCCAGCTCGACGACCTCTTCGACCTGGACGTCCGCATCAAGCTGGACGAGGCCAACTCCGTCGAGGCCGGGTTCACCTCCATCGGCTGCAGCTTCACCTGTTGGTCCACCTTCCCCACTCAGTGCGGCTGCTGAGCAAGGCCGCAGGCCGGCTCCGTCCACCGCGTACGCCCGACGGAGCCGGCAGCTGAGGGCCCACGGGCCGGCGCCCCAAGGCTGTCGGCCCCCGGCCCGCCCGCGCGTCCCGCCGTCACCGCGCCCGACGCGCCGACCACCCCAGGGATCGCCACCGAGGGACTGCCACCGATGCCGTTGCCGCCCGCCCCCCAGCCGCTCTTCCGCACCGCCCCGGTCGCCCTGCTGCGAGCCCCGAGCCGCAGCCACGAGCACCGCGCCGCCTGGGCCGTCGGCTTCCCCACCGACCGCGCGGCCTGCGAGCAGCTGCTGAGCGGTGCGGCCGGTGACGGCGTCTTCATGGACGCCCTACGGGTCGCCAGCCCCAGCCTGGCGAGCCTCGTGGCCGCGAGCACCGACCCCACCGGGCTCGCCGGTCGCACCGACGCCCAACTGCGCCGCGCCGTGGTCTCCGTGCTGCGCTACGAGATCCGGCTGCGCTCCCGTTGCACCCCGTTCGGGCGCTTCGCCGGCGTCGCCCCGGTCCGCTTCGCCCGCGCGGCCGACGGCCCGGCGGCGAAGGTGTCCTGGTCCGGCCCGGCCCGCAGTCGCACCCGGGTCGATCTCGACTGGCTGCTGCGCGTGGTCCAGCAGCTTGAGCAGGACCGCGACCTGCTCCCGCACCTGAGCCTGCACGTCCATGCCGGGACCATCCCGCGCGGCGGCCGGCTGGTGACGGCCGCACCCTCCAACCCCGGCGCCACGGCGGGCGACAGCACCCGCAGCGAGGTCTCGGTCCGGCTCACGCCGGTGGTCGCCGCCGCGCTGGAACTGGCCGCTGCCGGCACGACCGGCAAGGAGGCCGCCGCTGAGCTGGAGCGGCGCTACCCCACCGCACCACCCGGCGCGGCCGCCGCTGTGCTGGCCACGCTGGTCCGCCAGGAGTTCCTGATCACGGGGCTGCGGCCGGTACTGGACGGCGGTGACCCGCTCAGCCGTGTGATCGACGTACTGACCGCCGCGCAGCGGTCCGCCGGCCGACCGCTGCCGCTGCTGGAGCCCCTGCGCGCGATAGCCGCCGACCGCGACCGCTACGACGCCGCCACCACCCCGGGCGAGCGCGGCGCGGTGCTGGCCGCGCTGGAGGAGAGGATGCGTCAGCTGGCCGACGCCGACCGGCTGGTCCACGTCGATCTGGCGCTGGATGCCGAGGTGCGGCTGCCGCACACGGTCGCCGAGGAGGCGGCCCGCGGGCTCGGCGTGCTGTGGCGGCTGTCCGTGCCCGGCCCGGCGCCGCTGCGCGGCTACCACCGGGACTTCCTGGAGCGCTACGGACTCGGTCGGGTCGTCCCGGTGCTGGAGGTGCTGGACGACACGGTCGGCCTCGGCGCGCCGGCCGGCTACACCTGGCCGGCCTCGTCCCGCAGCGAGGACCCGGCACCGCGGCCGGCCCGCGAGCTGGAGCTGCTGCTGGGCCGACTGGCCGCCGAGGCGGTGCGCGACGGCGCCCGGGAGGTGGTGCTGGACGACGACCTGGTGGCACGCCTGGCCCCCGGGGAGCCGGACCGCGAGCTGCTGCCGCGCTCCTGCGAGCTGTTCTGCACCCTGGTCGCCGCCGACGAACAGGCGCTGGCCGAGGGCGACTTCCTGCTGGTCGGCGGTGGCGGACCGGGTGCGCTGGAGGCGGGCGCCACCTACGGCCGGTTCGCCGGACTGGCCGGCTCGGTCAACGAGGAGCTGGCCGCCTTCGCCTTCCCCGAGCAGCCGGACGCGATCCACCTCGCTGTCGCCTACCAGCCGCGGCTCACCCGGGCGCTGAACGTCGCCAACAGCCCGCGCACCGCGGAGCACGAGGTGACCATCGGGCTGCCGCCGGACCCCGCGGCAACCGCCGTACGGCTGGACGAGATCGGAGTGGCCGCCACCTTCGAGCACCTCTATCTGGTGCACCTGCCGACCGGCCGCCGGCTGCTGCCGCACGCCCACCACGCGATGGACCTGCGCGGCCAGGCGCCGAACGCCGCCCGCTTCCTGATCGAGGTCGGTCGGGACGCTCACCGCTCGTATGCGCCCTGGGACTGGGGACCGGCCACCAGCGCGCCGTTCCTGCCCCGGGTGCGCTACGGCCGGGTGGTGCTCGCCCCCGCCACCTGGCGCCTGGACGAGCTGCGCGAGCGCACCGGCCTCGATCCGGCCGGCTGGGCCGAGGCGGTGCGGCACTGGCAGGAGCGCTGGCGGGCGCCGCAGCAGCTGGTGCTGACCCGCGCCGACCTGCGGCTGCCGGTCGACCTGTCCGAGCCCTGGCACCGCGAACTGCTGCGCGACGCGCTCTCCAAGGACCCCCATCTGCTCGCCGTCGAGCCGCCCGGCGGGGAGGAGCGGGCCGACGGCTGGCTGCGGGACACCGAGGACCGGGCGCACCACTGCGAACTGGCGCTGGCCTTCGTCCGGGAGCCGACGGCCGCGGCGCTCGCCCCCGCCGCACCCCGGGTCCCGGCGGTGCGCCCGGCCGAGCCCAGGCTGGCCGAGCCCGGCGGCGAGTGGCTGTACGCCAAGCTCTACCTCGCGGGCCGGCAGGCGGACTCCTTCCTGACCGAGCGACTCGCCCCGTTCCTGGCCGAACTTCCGGAATCGGCCCGCGAGTTGATCGACCGATGGTTCTTCATCCGGTACCGGGACCCGGACGACCACCTCCGGCTGCGGTTCCACGGGCCCGCCGACGGCCTGTGGCGGGAACTGCTGCCGCCGCTGCGCACCGCGGTCCGGCAGTGGACGGCCCAGGGACTCGTCGGGCGGTTCGTGCTGGACGGCTACGACCCCGAGTGGGAGCGCTACGGCGGTCCCGAGGCCCAGGCGGCCGCCGAGCGCTTCTTCGCCGCGGACAGCCGTACCGCGCTCACCTTGCTGTGGATCGCCCGGCAGGCCGACGGCGGGAGCGGTGACGTGCCGTGGGACAAGGAGACGCTGGCCGCGCTGTCGCTCGCCGCCATCGCGCAGGCCTTCGGCCCGCCGCCCGCGGTGGACGCCCCGGCCCGCTATCAGGAGCCGGGCGCAGCCTGGCTGGCAGGCAGCGCCGCCGGCGAGCAGCCGCCCGCCGGCTTCCGGACCCACCGGGCGCAGTGGCTGCGGCTGATCGACCCGGTCGGCGGCTGGCCCGCTCTGGCCGGGCATCCGCTGGGCGACCGGCTGGCGCAGGCCCTGGCCGACCAGGCCGGTCATCTGCGCGCCTACCGTGAGCAGTTGGACGCGCTCGCCGCCCGCGGCGCCGACTGGTCGCCGCTGCCCGGGGTGCTGGCGAGTCTGCTCCACATGTCCTGCAACCGGCTGCTCGGGCCCGACCGGGAGGCCGAGCTGCGCGTACACGCCCTCGCCCGCGCCTGCGTGACCGGGAACGCCGACCGAAGGAAGCACCAGCGGTGACCACAACAACAGGGCCCGGCAGCGCCGCGCGGATCGCGGCGGTCGTCGACCGGGTGGCCGCCGCCCTCACCGACGAGTCGCGCCCGACCGGCCCCGCGGTCGCACTGGAGGGCGGTTCCGGCGTCGCCCTGCTCCTCGCCGAGCTGGCCCGCCGCGATCCGGGCCGGCTGCCCGCCGCGCACGGCCGGCTGGCGGCGGCGGCCAAGGCCCTGACCGGGACGGCCTCGTTCGGCGTGCATCACGGCCCGGCCGCGGTGCTGACGGCCGTTCAGGCGGCTGCCCGGGTCGGCGGTCACTATCCGGGCCTGCGCCGCACCCTGACCGCACACGTCGCGGCGGAGCAACTGGCCCGCCTCGCGGCCGAGTCCGCCGGGCCGGGGGTGTCCTGGTCCAGCTACGACGCCGTCACCGGCACCGCCGGCGTCGGCCGGGTGCTGCTCGGCGCGGTCACCGACGGCGACGCCGAGGAGCGGGCCGCGGCGGAGCCCGCGCTGCGCGCCACCCTCGCCCACCTCGTCTCGGTCAGCCGGCCGGTGCGGGTGGACGGCCGTGAGGTGCCCGGCTGGTGGGTGCCCGGCCACCGCCAGGTGACCGAGGCGGACCGGGCCCGCTTCCCACGTGGTGACCTCAACCTCGGGACGGCGCACGGCATCGCCGGTCCGCTGGCGCTGCTCGCCCGCAGTGCCGAGCTGGGCGTGGCGGTCGACGGGCAGTCGGCCGCCCTGCGACGGATCGGCGGCTGGCTGGCAGAGCGGGCCGACCGGGACGCCTACGGGCCGTACTGGGAGCGGCGGCTCCCGCTGGACGACGAGTTGGCCCGGGCCCGCGGCGAGCGCCCCCCGCCCTCCTCGCCCCACGCCGGCGCCGCGGGGGCCGCCTGGTGCTATGGCACGGTCGGTATCGCAGGCGGCCTGCTGCGTGCGGCCCGGGTGACGGGCGAGGAGACCTGGAGCCGGCTCGCGCTGGCGAGTGCCCACGCGGTGCTGGCCCGTCCGGGCAGCCTGGACGGTTTGAAGGGCCCCACCGTCTGCCACGGCGAGGCGGGCTTCCTGCAGAGCCTGTGGAGGCTCGGGCAGCAGGCCGCCGACCAGGCGCTGCTCGAACACTGCGACCGGCTGGCCGACCGGCTCGCCGCGGCCTGGGACGAACAGGCCGACTACGGCTACCGGCACCTGGCCGGGCCCCGCGGCGCCACCGGCCCGCAGCACGGCCGACCACCGGTCGAGGACAACCCCGGGATCCTGGAGGGTGCGGCGGGCGTGGCCGCCGCACTGCTCTCGGTGCTGCCGGGCCCGGGCGGGCCGGGCGGCGAACAGCACGAGCCCGTCTGGGACCGCGTGCTGCTCCTGTCCTGATCGTGGGCCGTACCGCGCGGGCACCCCGAGACGCCTTCGCCGCTTGTCCGGCCCCTTGACGGCGGCGACTTCCGGGCACGCCACCGTGCCCTCCGGCAGAGTGGGAGGCACCGGGTCGGCGAGGGAGGACCGCCTTCACGGCGCCGTCGTCGGTATGCAGGCATCCGGCCGCGTTTGGCCGCCGTTTGGCCGAGCCGGGAGACCAAAAGGCCCCTGGCCTGCGTTTCCGCAGGCCAGGGGCCTTTCATGCAAGGGTGAGTGACGGGACTCGAACCCGCGGCATCCTGGACCACAACCAGGTGCTCTACCAGCTGAGCTACACCCACCATGACCGGTGGTGGAACTTGTCGTTTCCCCGACCGGCCGAGAAGAAGTCTACAGGGTCCGAAGAGGTGCTCGCGCACATGTTTTCGCGAGCACCGTTCCCGGGGCTACTGCGCGGGCAGGACGTACTTGGCGGCGATCGACTTCGCCGTGTCGGAGTCCGGACCGGGCTGCGGGACGAAGACCGCCTCGCGGTAGTAGCGCAGCTCGGCGATCGACTCGCGGATGTCGGCGAGGGCCCGGTGGTTGCCGTTCTTCTCCGGGCTGTTGAAGTACGCCCTCGGGTACCAGCGGCGGGCCAGCTCCTTGATGGAGGAGACGTCCACGATCCGGTAGTGCAGGTAGTCCTCCAGGGTCGGCATGTCGCGCAGCAGGAAGCCGCGGTCGGTGCCGACGGAGTTGCCGCACAGCGGGGCCCTGCCGGGCTCCTTCACGTGCTCCCGCACATACGCGAGGACCTGCTCCTCGGCGTCCTTCAGCGTCGTGCCGTTCGGGAGCTCGTCGAGCAGCCCGGACGCGGTGTGCATCTGACGCACCACCTCCGGCATCGTCTCCAGCGCCCGCTCCGGCGGGCGGATGACGATGTCCACTCCCTCGCCGAGTACGTTCAGCTCGGAGTCGGTGACGAGGGCGGCCACCTCGATGAGAGCGTCGTCGGACAGCGAGAGGCCGGTCATCTCGCAGTCGATCCACACCATGCGATCGTTCATGCGACCACCCTAAAGCGGGCCGGTGTTTTTCGGTCCCCCCGTGCCGGTGCGGTCCCGCGGGGCGCCGGGGGCCGCCGGGGCACAAGAGACGGAGGGGGCGGGTGTGGCCCGCCCCCTCCGGTTGTGCTCAGCTGCCGTGCCGGGGCCCCGGCAGCAGACCGACCGCGCCCGCCGCCTGCCGGCGGCTCTGCATCGGGACGCCGCTCTCCGGGTGCAGGAGGGCGGGGACCGGGCCGGTCACCGGGCCCGGTCCGGGCAGGCCGGCCGGGCTGCCCGGCTGGGGCAGCGCGGGTTCGGGCTCACCCGGCCGGTCGCCCTGCGGTCGACGGGCGCGATAGGCGGCCCGGTAGGCGGCGGGGGACGAGCCGAGCTGGCGGCGGAAGTGCCCGCGCAGCGCAACGGGGGAGCGGAAGCCGCAGCGGCCCGCCACCTCGTCCACGCTGTAGTCCGACGTCTCCAGCAGCCGCTGCGCCTGGAGCACCCGCTGCGTGATCAGCCACT
Organism: Streptomyces monashensis; assembly: GCF_001866665.1. Lineage (GTDB taxonomy): Bacteria > Actinomycetota > Actinomycetes > Streptomycetales > Streptomycetaceae > Streptomyces > Streptomyces monashensis. Next base: position 13,370 of record NZ_MLYO01000089.1, read on the forward strand.
GCAGCGGCGCGCTCCCGGTCAGCGAGCGGAACCGGCGGTCGAACGTACGGCGGCTCATATAGGCGCGTGCCGCCAGCGTCTCCACGTCGAACTGCTCGTGGAGGTGTTCCAGCGCCCAGGCGACGACCTCGGCCAGCGGGTCGGCGCCGATCTCCTCTGGTAAAGAGCGGTCCAGGTAGCGCTCCTGGCCTCCTGTCCGGCGCGGTGGGACGACCAGGCGGCGGGCCAGCGCGCCGGCCGCCTCGTTGCCGTGGTCGGTCCGCACGATGTGGAGACAGAGATCGATTCCGGCCGCCGTCCCCGCCGACGTGAGCACGTCGCCGTCGTCCACGAAGAGCTCTCGCGGATCGACGTGCACCGACGGATAGCGCTTGGCCAGCGTCGGCGCGTACATCCAGTGCGTCGTCGCGGGGCGGCCGTCCAGCAGGCCGGCCGCCGCGAGGACGAAGGCGCCGGTGCACAGCCCGACGATGCGGGCGCCCTCCTCGTGTGCCCGGCGCAGGGCGTCCAGCGCCTCCTCCGGTGGCGGCGAGGTGATCGAACGCCAGGCCGGTACGACGACCGTCCCGGCGCGTGAGATCGCCTCCAGGCCATGCGGTGCGGTGAGTTCCAGGCCCCCTGTGGTCCGCAGCGGACCTTCCTCGCCGGCGCAGACCAGCAGCCGGTAGCGCGGCACGCCGGCGTCCTGGCGGTCGATCCCGAACACCGACAGCGGAATGGAACTCTCGAAGATGGGGCCGCCGCTGAACAGCAGCACCGCGACGATCTCCTTGCGGCGGCGCCCGGAGAGTTTCCGGGCCGCGGCTTCCGGCGCGGCAGTGGAGTCGTGGCTCATACTGCTAAGCCCCCCTCGGTGGTCGCGGCTCCTCGGTTGTGTCGCTCCTGCACGTTTCCCCTCGGTCCTGCACGAGTCCCCCGCCGTAAAGACAGTCAAGATCGAATCTACTGGCTACCGCGGTCTCACGGTGGCCGGTTCGACACGCCGGACATTGTCGACATGACAACTTGGCGTGAAGCATTCGATCACGAAGCGTTGCACTCGCGGGGGGTGTAGGGAAGTGCGCCTTGTCGCGGTGGCCGAACCGCGTAGGGTGCGCCGCCGCCCATGGACCCTTTCCGTGCAGGTCAAACGGGGGTTGGGGGGTGGTCGCGGCCCCCCTGGGTCGACATCGAGAAGTTGGCTGAAAAGAGACCTTCGGGGGTACGGAAACAGGTCAGTTGACCGGTGTCCGTCCCCGGGTGTGACGTCTGCCGCTTTGCGGCCCGGAACGGTCCGCGTACGGCTCGGCGGACCGCGCGGAGCGCCGGGCGGCGTTCCGCGCGCCGGTGCGTGCGGCGCCGCGCCCGGCGCTCCGCGCGGCGCACCGTTCCGATCGCCGCAGCAGCACCCGGCACGCGGCCGTGACGGTGGCCAGCCCCAGCGCGGCCCCCGCGGCGCCGGCCAGCGAGGTGCCGTACCAGACCAGGACGACGGGGACGAGGACGCAGCTGAAGGCGGCCCAGCGGATCACCTCGCTCGCGCCGTCCGGCGGCGCCGGACGTGGCTGTGCGGCGGATCGCGGTCCGGGCATCTCGTACTCCCCTTCGTGCTCCCCGGGTGTACTCCTTGGGGGTACGTCCCGGGTGGCGGCTCGCCCGGTTCAACGTCCGTTCGACCACTCGGTCACCGGCCGATCACCGGTCGCGCGTCAGTTAACCGTGTGCAAACCGCCTGTACGGGGCAGCAACCATTGCGTTACGGGCGCGGCTCGTGCATGCTCCGGTGAACCCACTCCCTGACGTCGGGGGACCGTTTACGGAGCGTGTGCGGGATCTGGGCTCGGGAGGCGTGCCGCCGTACCCTTGGGGGTATGGGGTTGGGAAGATGTTTCCCGGACACAGCTCCGTGCCTGCTCCGACGCGCAACTGTCGTCCCCGCCCGTAAAGGATCAAGACGCCGAGACAGCCATGGCCGGTCACGAATTCTTCGAACCAGCGGACCGCAAGCGGCCCGTCGCCGATCCCGCGGCGTCCGAGCCCCTGGCGGCGGAAGAGCCACGCCCCTCCTGCGACCCAGCCTTCCGGCACGGAGTCGTCGTCGGTTTCGACGGCTCCACCTCCAGCGAGCGTGCCCTCGCCTACGCGATCGGCATGGCCCACCGCTCCCACGCCGGCCTGATCATCGTGCACGTCGCCAACCGGCTGCCGACGACCGTGTGGGCCGGCTGCGAGCCGCCCGTCTTCGTCGACGTGCCGGACCACCGCACCGAGGTCCTCGGGCTCGAACTGGCCTGTGCGGACTATCTGGCCGAGGTGCCGTGGATCCTGGTCGAGCGGGGCGGGGACATCTGCCACGAACTCGAAGAGGTCGGGCGGGAGTACGAGGCGGACGCGATCGTCGTCGGCTCCACGCACGGCATCGTCGGCCGCATCTTCGGCTCGGTCGCCGGGCGGCTCGCCAAGCGGGCGCGACGGCCCGTGATCGTCATTCCCTGACCACTCCGCACGCTCCAACTCCCCTGGTCCGGCTTCCTTTTGTGCAGCGCGAAACTACTCGCGCGTAGAGGTGGTTTGTGCCCTTGTGAAGGGCATATACCGGTCACCCCGCATCAGCACAGCACGAAGGGAGCCCGCCGTGGACAGCGAAGTCTCTGCGGGAAGCGGAAGCACTACGGTAGTAGGCCGACTCGCCCTGGGAATCACCCTGTTGGCGTTCGGCCTCGGTACGACTGGCGTGATGCACGGCGTGGCCGCGTCCGACGCCGTGTCAGTGGCCCACTACGTGGGCGGAGTCGCTCTGTTCCTCGTCGGCCTGGTGGCCTTCCGGGGCGGCGACAGCGCCTCCGGTACGGGTTCCGTGGCTCTCGGCGCCCTGTGGTTCACCTGGGCCGTCGCAGGTCACTCCTCGGCCGACGCGGCCGGGCTCTTCCTGCTTCTGTTCGCCCTCGTGGCGCTCACCCTGACCCTCGCGGGCGGGGACAGCCTCGGACAGGTCATGCACGGGCTGCTGTTCCTGGCGATGCTGGTGCTGGCCGTCGCGGCCTTCGCCGACAGTTCCTCTCTGACCAAGGCCGGGGGTTGGGTCGCGGCGGTGTCCGGCGCGGTGGCCTGGTACGCGGCGACTGCGCGGCTCGCGCACTGGCCGACGGTCCTTCCGGGGCGTGCTGCGGGCCGGGGGGTGACGGCCGCCGGCTGATTCGAGCAGCACGGAAGGGACCCCCACGTGTTTGGTGGCACACGTGGGGGTCCGTTCTGTCGTCGGGAACTACTCCACCGTCACCGACTTCGCCAGGTTCCTCGGCTTGTCGATGTCCCGGCCCAGGGCCTGCGCGGTGTGGTAGGCGAGGAGCTGGAGGGGGATGCCCATCAGGATCGGGTCCAGCTCGTCCTCGTTCTTCGGGACGACGATCGTCTGGTCCGCCTTCTCCTGGTGCTGGTGGGCCACCGCGAGGATCTTGCCGCTGCGGGCCTTGATCTCCTCCAGCGCGGCGCGGTTCTTCTCCAGCAGGTCGTCGTCGGGGACGATCGCGACCGTCGGCAGGGCCGGCTCGATCAGGGCCAGCGGGCCGTGCTTCAGCTCGGAGGCGGGGTAGGCCTCGGCGTGGATGTAGGAGACCTCCTTGAGCTTCAGGGAGGCCTCGCGAGCCACGGGGTAGCCCCGGACGCGGCCGATGAAGAGCATCGAGCGGGCGTCGGCGTACAGCTCGGCCAGCTCCTTGATCTTCTCCTCCTGCTTGAGGATCTCGGTGATCTGGTCGGGCAGCCTGCGCAGGCCCTCGATGATCCGCTTGCCGTCGCGGACCGACAGGTCACGGGTGCGGCCGAGGTGCAGGGCGAGCAGGGCGAAGGCCACGGTCATGTTCGTGAAGCACTTCGTCGAGACCACGCAGACCTCGGGGCCGGCGTGGACGTAGATCCCGGCGTCGGCCTCGCGCGCGATCGCCGAGCCGACGACGTTGACGACGCCGAAGACCCTGGCACCCTTGCGCTTCAGCTCCTGGACGGCGGCGAGGACGTCGTACGTCTCACCGGACTGGGAGACCGCGACGTACAGCGTGTCGGGGTCCACGACCGCGTTGCGGTAGCGGAACTCGGAGGCGGGCTCGGCGTCGGCGGGGATGCGGGCCAGCTCCTCGATCATCTGGGCGCCGATCATGCCCGCGTGGTACGAGGTGCCGCAGCCGAGGATCTTCACGCGGCGGATCTGCCGGGCCTCGCGGGCGTCCAGGTTGAGGCCGCCGAGGTGCACGGTGGAGAAGCGGTCGTCGATGCGGCCGCGCAGCACGCGGTCCACGGCGTCGGCCTGCTCGAAGATCTCCTTGTGCATGTAGGTGTCGTGGCCGCCCATGTCGTACGACTCTGCCTCCCACTCCACCGTGGTCGGCTCGGCCGTGGTCCGGGTGCCCTCGGTGGTGTAGGTGCGGAAGTCGTCGGCCTTCAGGGTGGCCATCTCGCCGTCGTCGAGGGTCACTATCTGGCGGGTGTGCATGACCAGCGCGGCGATGTCGGAGGCGACGAACATCTCCTTCTCGCCGATGCCGAGGACGACCGGGGAGCCGTTGCGGGCCACCACGATGCGGTCGGGGAAGTCGGCGTGCACGACCGCGATGCCGTACGTGCCCTCGATCACCCGGACCGCCTGGCGGACCTTGTCCTCCAGCTTGTCGGCGGTGGAGCGGGCGATGAGGTGGGTGAGGACCTCGGTGTCGGTCTCGGAGAGGAACTCGACGCCGTCCGCCTCCAGCTTGCGGCGCAGGTCGGCGGCGTTGTCGATGATGCCGTTGTGCACGACGGCGACCTTGTTGTCGGCCGACATGTGCGGGTGGGCGTTGACGTCGGAGGGGGCGCCGTGGGTGGCCCAGCGGGTGTGGGCGATGCCGGTGGTGCCCTTGAAGCGCGCCGGGACCTTGGCCTCCAGGTCGCGCACCCGGCCCTTGGCCTTGACCATCTTCAGACCGGGCGTCTTCGGGGAGCTGACGACGATGCCCGCGGAGTCGTAGCCGCGGTACTCCAGCCGCTGCAGCCCTTCGAGCAGCAGCGGGGCGACGTCACGCTTTCCGATGTATCCGACAATTCCGCACATGTATGGGTATTCCTAGCCGTAGACGATGCGGCGCAACTGCCTGAGCGTCAGCTCGGGCGGTGCCACCGCTCGATACCTGAGGTCCGCCGCGACCCGTTCGAAGATCTCCGCGTTCACCAGGCCCTGCGCCTGCAGCTCGCGGTGGCGGCGACGGACGTAGTCCTCCGTCGACTCGTCGAAGTAGGCGAGCACGTCCTGGACCACCCGCAGCGCCTCGCCCCGGTTCAGGGTCGTGGAGCGCGTCAGATGATCAACAAGTTCGTCGTGCACCCGGTAGATCCTGGGGTACGAGGCGCGGTTTCGCAAGAAACGTGCCCGATTTCGGGCAGCAGGCGACGTGGAGTCGTCTGTGTCACATGGTCTACGTCACATGCGCCTGAGGACCGCCTGCTTGGCCAGGGCGAACTCCTCGTCCGTCAGCACCCCGTCCCGGCGCAGCTCGCCGAGCTCGCGCAGCCGGCGCAGCAGCGCGTCGTGGTCCTCGCCCCCGGCCGGCTCCTCGGCGGGCGCCGGCCGCTGCGGCGGTACGGCGGCCGGGGCGGGGGCCGCGGGATGCGGCAGCCGGGCCTGCACGGCGGCGGCCACCAGCGCCATCAGCGGGTCCTTCTTGAAGCCCCACAACTCGACCGCGTTCGGGTCGTACTTGGGCGGAGCCGTGATCGGCGCGCCGCGCACCAGGAACCGCAGATGCCCGTTCTCCAGCCCGGCCGCCGGCTGCCACTCCACGCCGGTGATCTCCGCGAGGGGGAGCACCCGAGGCCCGGCGGCGGCCTTGGCGTCCTCCGTCTTCCAGTTCCACTCCAGCCGCACCTGATCCCCGTCGAAGCTCGCCGTGCCGTCCCCGGCGGAGGCGGACACCGGCAGCGCCGGGCCCGGCAGCAGGTACCCGTCGGCCGGCTCCGGTGAGACCTGCTCCAGCAGCAGCGCGCCGCGCACCTCGTCGGCGACGTACTCGGCGACGCCGTACCGGTCGGTCTGCACCGCCAGCTGATACGGGTCGTCCGCCTCGGCGAGCCGTCCGCCGGTCGCCTGCGTCAACGGGTCGGCGCCGTCGCGCAGCCGCAGCCTGAGCCGCCCCGACCTGCGCCCCTGCTCGAAGGAGACACCGGCCAACGCCCCGATCGGTACGACGAGTTCGCCCAGCTCACGGCGGAGCAGGCTCACGTTCTTGTCCCGGCCCGGAGTGAGCCGCAGGGCGTCCCCGTCGAAGGCCCAGGTGCCGTCCTTCTGGATGATTTCCGCCATGGAGGGATTGTTTCACCGGATCTGCGGGACAGGTTTCACCGGATCTGCGGGACAGTGGTCTCGACCATCTCTGGAAGGGAGCGCATGTGAGACGCAACCACAGCACGACTCCCCGAACCCCCCGACTGCCCGGGTCCTCCCGGGTGTTCGGGTCCCTGCTCCTCGTGGCGGCGGCCGGTGTCCTCACCCTCGGCGCCGCGCCCTCCGCACGGGCGGCCGTGCCCCCCACCCCGCTCGACCGGGTGATCCCGGCCCCCGCCTCCGTCCAGCCGGGCGGCACCCCGTACCGCCTCGCCCGCGGTACCTCCGTCCGGGTCGACGCCACCCCCGAGGTCCGCCGCATCGGCGCCTACCTCGCCGGCATCCTGCGGCCCTCCACCGGCTACCGGCTGCCGCTCACCGAGTCCGGCACCGCGGGCATCCGGCTCCATCTGGCGAAGGGCGACTACGGCGCCGAGGGCTACCGGCTGCACAGCGGTGCCGACGGCGTCACCCTCACCGCGAGCGCCCCCGCCGGGCTCTTCCACGGGGTGCAGACGCTGCGTCAGCTGCTGCCCGCCGCCGTGGAGAAGCGGACCGTCCAGCCCGGCCCCTGGCAGATCGCCGGCGGCACCGTCACCGACCGCCCCCGCTACGCCTACCGCGGCGCCATGCTCGACGTCTCCCGGCACTTCTTCACCGTGGCCCAGGTCGAGCGCTACATCGACGAACTCGCCCTCTACAAGGTCGACGAGCTGCATCTGCACCTCAGCGACGACCAGGGCTGGCGCATCGCCATAGACTCCTGGCCGCGCCTCGCGACCTACGGCGGCTCCACCGAGGTCGGCGGCGGCAAGGGCGGCTACTACACCAAGGCGGAGTACCGCGAGATCGTCCGGTACGCGGCCTCCCGCTACCTGGAGGTCGTCCCCGAGATCGACATGCCCGGCCACACCAACGCGGCCCTCGCCTCCTACGCCCCGCTCAACTGCAACGGCGAGGCGCCCCCGCTCTACACGGGCACCAAGGTCGGCTTCAGCTCGCTGTGCGCGGCCAAGCAGGTGACGTACGACTTCGCCGACGACGTCCTGCGCGAACTGGCGGCGCTCACCCCTGGCCGCTACCTCCACATCGGCGGTGACGAGGCGCACTCCACCAGCCACGCCGACTACGTGACCATCATGGACCGGGTGCAGCCCCTCGTCGGAAAGTACGGCAAGACGGTCATCGGCTGGCACCAGCTCACCGGTGCCCATCCGGTCAAGGGCGCGATCGCCCAGTACTGGGGCCTGGACAGCACCAGCGCCGCCGACAAGGACCAGGTCGTCCAGGCGGCCCGCAACGGCACCGGGCTGATCCTGTCCCCGGCCGACCGGGTCTACCTCGACATGAAGTACACCAAGGACACCAAGCCGGGCCTCGACTGGGCGGGCCTGGTGGAGGTGCGGCGGTCGTACGACTGGGATCCCGGGAACTACCTCGCCGGTGCGCCGGGTTCGGCGGTCAGGGGCGTGGAGGCACCCCTGTGGTCCGAGACGCTGAAGACGTCCGCCGACATCGACTACATGGCGTTCCCGCGGCTTCCGGGCGCGGCCGAGCTGGGCTGGTCCCCGGCGGTCACGCACGACTGGGACGCGTACAAGGTGCGCCTCGCGGCGCAGGCCCCGCGCTGGGACGCCCTCGGGATCGGCTACTACCGCTCGCCGCAGGTCCCGTGGCCGGCCGCCTGAGCTGACCGGGCACCCCGGAGGACCGTACTCCGGGGTGCCCGTGTCCCACCGACGGGATCCCGCGGTCAGAGCCCCGCGATGGGGTTCTCCAGGGTCCCGACGAGCTGGAGCGCGCCGGACGGGTCGGCGAGGTCCACCATCTGCCGGTTGTCGCGCAGCTGCAGCCGGTTCAGGCAGGAGCGCGCGAACTCGGGGGCGAACAGGTCATACCGCCGGAACCCGTCGGCCAGTTCGGGGTTCGCGTGCTGGTACTCGCGGGTGACCTCGGCGACCGTGCGCCAGAAGCCGTCCTCCGCCAGGATCCCCTCGGCGGCCAGGTGCGCGGCGAGGAAGCGGAAGAAGCAGTCGAAGACGTCGGTGAAGATCGACAGCAGCTTCTTGTCCTCGGGGACCTCGACCGCGATCCGCCGCACCTCCGGCGGCAGTACGGCGTCCGGGTCCATCACCGCGATCTCCTCGGCGATGTCCTTGTAGACCGCCCGCCGGACGACGCCGTCCTCCAGCACCAGGACGACGTTCTCGCCGTGCGGCATGAAGACGAGGTCGTAGGCGTAGAAGCTGTGCAGCAGCGGGGTGTAGTACGCCCGCAGGTACCGCCGCAGCCACTCGGTGGGCGCGAGGCCGGACCGCTCGATCAGCGCGCCCGCGAAGGAGGCGCCGGCGTGGTCGACGTGCAGCAGCGAGGCCATGGTCGCGAGGGACTCGCCGTCCTCGAGGGAGGGCACCGGGCTCTCCCGCCACAGCGCGGCCAGCATCTTGCGGTACGGCGAGTAGCGGTCGGTGGCCCGCTCGTACTCCTGGTGCCGGTAGCCGACGGCCGCCCGCTCCCGGATGATGCTCAGGCCCGTCGCCTTCAGCACCGGGTCGTTCTCGATCAGCTGGGCCAGCCAGTCGTTGATCGCCGGGGTGGCCTCCATGTAGGCGGCCGAAAGACCGCGCATGAAGCCCATGTTGATGACCGACAGGGCCGTCTTCACATAGTGCTTGTGCGGGGCGCTGCTGTTGAAGAACGTCCGGATCGACTGCTGGGCCAGGTACTCGTCGTCGCCCTCCCCGAGGCAGACCAGGTGCCGCCGGGCCACCTCGGCGGCGAAGGTGACGGACAGCTTGTTCCACCACTGCCAGGGGTGGACCGGGATGAGGAGGTAGTCGGCGGGATCGAGGCCCTGCCCGGCGAGGGTCCCCGCGAACCGCTCGACGGTGTCCGCCCCCAGCTCCTGCCGGATGAACTCCTCGTACCCGATGCCCACGCCCGCCGTGAACGCGGCCCGCGAGCGGTGCGCGGCCAGCCACACCAGCCGGACCGGGCTCGCGGTCTCCGGGGCGTACGACAGGTACTCGTGGATGCCGAACCCGAGCCGTCCGTTGTTCGCGACGAAGCACGGGTGTCCCTCGGTCATCCCGGTCTCGATCGCCTGGAAACCGCTCGCGACCAGCTCCGCGGAGGTGACGCGGGGCTTGGTCAGCTTGTAGCAGGTGCCGGAGAGGGTGGAGGAGATCTCCTCCAGGTAGACCGGCAGGATCTCGTCGGAGAGGCCCAGGGACTCCCTCAGCTCGATGAAGAAGTCCAGGGCGGCGAGCGGGAGCCGCTCTCCGTCCCGGTGCCGGGTGATCGACTCGGGGTCGACCTGCCAGTGGTCGAGGGCGCGGCGCACGGCGGTGAACCGGTACGAGGTGAGCCCGTCGTCGCTGCGGACGACGTACTCCTCACCGTCGGCCTCCGGGGTGATCAGGCACTCGTGCGCGAACTCGGCGAGCGCCTTGCGGATGAGCAGCCGGTTGGCCTGCTCCCAGCGCTCGGGGGAGAGGTGGGCCACGGCGTCGGCGAGGCTCATGCGGACACCTCCGTCGCCGCCGTCGCCGCGAGGAACCGCGCACGCGTGCAGAAGCTCAACAACGCCTTCTTCTCCGGCTTCTGGATCTCCCGTTCGGGCACGAACCCGACGGCCTCGTTCAGGGTGTGCACGGCCGTGTTGCGCACGTCCGGCTCCACGACGACGCGCGTCACGGCCGGGTCCTCGAAGAGCCGCGCCACCACGCCGGTGATCACGGATCTGGTGAACCCGTGCACGGGCGTCTCGGCCGGCGGGGTGAGGAAGTGCATCCCGATGTCACCGGGCAACGCCTCGTACAGCCCGACCAGTTCACGGCGCGTCGGGTCGTAGTACTCCATGAGGAAGGCGGGTTCGCCGTCCTGGATCCCGAGCAGGGCGTGGTGGTGCGGGTCGGCCGCGATCTCCGTGTACGCCCGCTCGACGTCCTCCAGCCTTGCGTCCTGCATCATCCAGAAGGCGGCCTTGGGGTGGGTGACCCAGGAGTGCAGGAGTTCGGCGTCCTTGAGCGGGTCGACGGTACGGAAGTCAAACGTCATACGGCGAACTCCTGGAAGGCGATGGACTTCTCGACCGGGTAGTACTCGGCGCCGAGCAGCTCGCGGATGATGCAGCTGTTGCGGTACGCGCCCATGCCCAGGTCGGGGCTGGTGATGCTGTGGGTGTGGACACCGGCGTTCTGGAGGAAGACGCCGCGGCCGGTGGTGTCGACGGCGTAGTTGCGGGCGACGTCGAAGCGGCCGTGGCCGTCGAAGCGGAGGCGGTCGCGCACGGGGGCGAGGAAGGCGGGCGGCGTGTAGTGGTAGCCGGTGGCCAGCACCAGGCCCTCGGAGCGGATCTCGAAGTCCTTGCCCTGCTCGTCCTGGCGGAAGCCGAGGGTGTACGCACCGTCCTCGTAACGGGCGCTGTTCAGCGAGGAGTTGGTGAGCAGCCGGGTCGGGACCGGGTGGCCGCCGCTCTCGACGTTCTTCTGGTAGAGCAGGTCGAAGATCGAGTCGATCAGGTCCGAGTTGATGCCCTTGAACAGCCCCTTCTGCTGCTTCTCCAGCCGGTAGCGGGTCTCCTCGGGCAGGGCGCGGAAGTAGTCGATGTAGTCCGGGGACGTCATCTCCAGGGTCAGTTTGGTGTACTCCAGCGGGAAGAAGCGCGGGGAGCGGGTGACCCAGTTCAGCTCGTAGCCGTGCACGTCGATCTCGGCGAGCAGCTCGTGGTAGATCTCGGCCGCGCTCTGGCCGCTGCCGACGATCGTGATGGACTTCTTCGTCCGCAGCTCCGCCTTGTGGTGCATGTACTGCGCGTTGTGCAGGAAGTCGCCGCCGAGGCCCCGGCAGGCGTCGGGGACGAAGGGGACCGTGCCCGTGCCCAGGACCAGGTGCCGGCCGCGGTACGTCTCTCCGCGCTCGGTGCGGACGACGTACAGCTCGTCCTCGTACGTCACCTCGGTGACCGTCGTGCCGAACCGGACGCTGCTCAGCCGCCCCGCCGCCCAGCGGCAGTAGTCGTCGTACTCGACCCGCAGGGGGTAGAAGTTCTCGCGGATGTAGAACGAGTACAGCCGCCCCTTCTCCTTCAGGTAGTTGAGGAAGGAGTACGGCGAGGTCGGGTCGGCGAGGGTGACCAGGTCCGACATGAACGGCGTCTGGAGGTGGGCGCCGTCCAGGAACATCCCGGCGTGCCACTCGAAGTCCGGCTTGGACTCCAGGAAGACGCCGTCCAGTTCGGCGATCGGCTCGGTCAGGCAGGCCAGGCCGAGGTTGAAGGGGCCGAGCCCGATCCCCACGACGTCATGGATGCGGCGGGCTTCAGGAAGCGCGGTCAAGGGAGTCTCCCAGGTACTGCTCGGCGTGGCCGGCGATCAGGTCGAGGACGGCGGCGATGTCGGCCGTGGTCGTCTCGGGGTTGAGCAGGGTGAACTTCAGGTAGTGGCGGCCGCCCACCTTGGTGCCCGCGACGACGGCGTCACCGGAGGCGAACAGGGCCCTGCGGGCGTGGAGGTTGGCGCGGTCGATCTCGGCCGGGTCGGTGACGGCGGCCGGGATGTAGCGGAAGACGAGGGTGGAGAGGGCGGGCGCCACGACGACGTCGAAGCGGGGGTCGGCGGCCAGCAGTTCCCAGCCCCGAGCCGCCAGGTCGCAGACCTCGTCGAAGAGTTCGCCGATGCCGTCGGCGCCCATCACCCGCAGCGTCATCCACAGCTTCAGGGCGTCGAAACGGCGGGTGGTCTGCAGGGACTTGTCGACCTGGTTGGGTATGCGCTCCTGCACCATGCGGCGCGGGTTGAGGTACTCCGCGTGGTAGGTGGCGTGGCGCAGGGTGGCCGCGTCCCGCACCAGGAGGGCGGACGAACTCACCGGCTGGAAGAAGGACTTGTGGTAGTCCACGGTGACGGAGTCGGCGCGCTCGATGCCGTCGATGCGGTGCCGGTACGTGCGGGAGGCGAGCAGTCCGCAGCCGTAGGCCGCGTCGACGTGCAGCCAGGTCCCGAACCGCGCGCACAGCTCGGCCGTCTCGGGCAGCGGGTCGATGGAGCCGAAGTCGGTGGTGCCGGCGGTGGCGACGACGGCCATGGGGACGAGGCCGTCCCGCACGCAGCGCTCCAGCTCGCGGGCGAGGGCCACGGTCTGCATCCGCTTGTCGTGGTCGACGGGTATGGGGACGACCGCGTCCGGGTCCAGGCCGAGGAGTTTGGCGGACTTCTGCACGCTGAAGTGGCTGACCTCGGAGGCGAAGACACGCAGTTTCGCCGGGGAAGGGCTCTTGGCCTCCTCCCGGGCGAGCAGCAGCGCCTGGAGGTTGGACTGGCTGCCGCCGGAGGTGAACACGCCGTCGGCGGCGGGGCCGAGGCCGATCCGCCGGGCCGTCCAGTCGATGAGCCTGCGCTCGATCAGGGTGCCGCCGGCCGACTGGTCCCAGGTGTCGAGGGAGGAGTTGACCGCGGAGAGCACGGCCTCGCCGAGCACCGCCGGGATGACGACCGGGCAGTTGAGGTGGGCGAGGTAGCGGGGATGGTGGAAGTACACCGCGTCGCGCAGGTACACCTCCTCCAGCTCGTCCAGCACGGCGGTGGCGCTGCCGAGCGGGCGGTCCAGGTCGATGGCGTCGACGCGGGGGGCGAGGGTGTCCACGGTGACGCCGGTGAACGGCCGGTCGGTGGTGGCGAGTTTGGCCGCCACCCGCTCGACTCCTTCGGTCACGGAGCTGCGGTAGTGCTCCGCGGTGAGGCCATTGAGCAGGTGCGAGCGCATGTGGGGTCCTCCGAGGGCTGATCGAACTTAGGTAAGCCTAACCTAAGTTTTCGAAATCGAGGCATGCCTCACCCGTGATCACTGTCACGGGGGGCGGTGCGGAGTGGTACTGGGCGGCGCGGCGCCTACTCGGCGGCCCGCAACTGCTCCTCGGTCATCCCCTGCCGCCAGTACCCGACGAAGGTCACCCGCCGCCGGTCGACCCCGCCCTCACCGACGAAGTACCGTCGCAGCGCCTTGACCTGGCCGGACTCGCCCGCGAGCCACACGTACGTCCGCTCGCCGCACGGGAGGGCGGCGGCCCGTACGGCGTCGACGGCCATGGGGGTCCCGTCGTGCCGTACGAGCCACGTGATCTCCGCGTCCGCCTCGGTGCGCACGTCCTGGATGTCGCCGGCGTCCGGCACCTGAAGCCAGGCCCGGACGCGGGTGCCGGCCGGGAGGGATTCGAGGATCGCGGTCGCGGCGGGTACGGCGGTCTCGTCGCCCCACAGCACGACCAGGTCCGTGTCGGCGGGCGGCCGGAAGCGGATCGCGCGGTTGTCGGCGAGGACCGGGCCGAGCACCAGGGCCCGGTCACCGGCGCCGGCGCGGGCGGCCCAGCGGGAGGCGGGGCCCGCCGGGGTGTGCAGGGCGAAGTCGATGTCGATCTCGTCGGGGCCGCGGCGCAGGGACCGCAGTGTGTACGAACGCATCACGGCCCGTACGTCGTCCGGCAGTTCACGCCAGGCCTGCCACCAGCCTCCCCCATTCTCGGCTTCGCTCGAACGGGGGGACCCCCATCCGAGGTCCAGGGGGACGACGGGCTCGGGCTGGCCCGGGTGCGGCAGGAACAGGGAGAGGGACTGGTCCCGCCCCTCGGAGCGGAAGGCGTGCAGATCGCTCCCGCCGAAGGTGACACGGACGAGCGACGGCCCGAGCCGCCGGGTCCGTACGACGTGCAGGGGGAAGAAACGGAACGGGGCGGCTACGGCCGTCGTCATAAGGGGCTCCTCAGCTGACCTTCTTGGCCTTCTCCAGCGCCTCGGCGAGTGTGGTGAGCAGCGGCACGCACTTGTCGTAGGACAGGATCGGCTCGGGGGAACGGGCGATGACCTGGCCCGCCTTCACCGCGGGCAGCTTCTTCCAGGTCGGCTTGGTGATGCCGGCGGGCTGGAGCGCCGAGGTGCGGTCGTCCATCATGATGATGTCGGCCCGGTACTTGTCGACGTTCTCCCAGCTCAGCGACTCGAACCAGCCGCCGGTCGCCTTCTTCGCGCTCTCCGGCGGCTCGACGAAGTTCACGCCGAGGGCCTTGAAGTACTCCAGGTCGACGGAGAGGTGGGTGCCGGAGACGTAGAAGAGCGGGTCGCTCGCGGAGCCGGCCAGCACCTTGATGTCGGGCCTGGCCTTGGCGGCGGCGCGCAGCCGGGTCGCGGCGGCCTCGAACCGCTTCCTGGCGTCGGTCACCGTGGCGGCCTTCATGTCACCGCCGAGCGACGCGGCCAGCTCCCACATGCGCTCCAGGGACGTGGTCAGCTGGCGGTCGTAGACGGAGACGGCGACGCTGGGGGCCAGCTGGGCGATCTTCTTCTTGGACTCCTCGGGGACGTACCAGAGCGTGCCGGCGCTGTCGAACGTCGTGGAGATCAGCACGTCGGGCGCGAGCGAGGCGTACTTCTCGATGTTGAACTGGCCCCAGGCGTTGCCGAGGACGGTCACCTTGCTGACGTCCATGTCGCCGGCCTGGACGTCGGCCTTGCCGTCCTTGGTCGTGGTCGGGCCGAAGACGCCCTTGACCTGGACGCCGTAGTCGTGGAGCGCGGCGCCGACGCCGGTGAACGCGACGATGTTCGCGGGGACCTTGTCCAGCTTCACGGTCGTGCCGCGGTCGTCCTTGAAGGACCAGGGCCCGGACCTGCCTGCGGCCGTCCCCTTGCCGGAGCCGCTGTCTTTCCCCTTCCCGCCCCCGCAGGCGGCGAGCGCGGCACCGAGTCCGACGGCGCCGCCCGCGGCGAGGATTCCGCGGCGGGTGAGGTGGGTGGCACGGGCAAGGGACATGGATACGACTGCTTTCGAACGGGGCGGGGAGCCCGCCGGACAGGTTCGAAGGTAGGTTAGCCTAACCTCACTTGATGTCCAGGGGGCGGGGGCGCCCCCGGCGCCGCGCCGGCTTGGAAAGGGATCGCCCGATACGGCGGACAGCCCGGAGGGGTCACGGCTAGAGTCGTGTGCGCACGGTCGGCTCTGCCGACTGCGACGGGAATGGGTCCGACGTCCCTTTCGGGCGCGGTGTCGGTAGAGGACACCGCGTCAATCGCGACAACTGCACACACGGCCTGTGCGTCGGCAGGGCCTCAGTTGATCATCCGTTTCCGGGGTGGTCGGCCTGAGACACCTGCCATCCTCCACGTGGTTCGCCCTCGGTTCGGCCCCCTCCTTCCGTGGAAGGCAGCCGAGCGTGGATCTACAGATCGTCCTGGGAATTCTGGGGACGGCGGGTGTCGTCTCCGCCTTCCTCTTTGCCCTCAAGGGCATCCTCGACCAGGTGCCCGACGTGATCCGTGCCTGGCGTCGCGTCGTGGCCGAGGCCCGCAGGGGCGAGCGGCAGCGGAACGACGCCGACCCTCCGGAGTCGGAATGACCGGCATGGCGCCCCGCTTCGCCGGCGACAGCTGGGAGGCCTTCTGGCCGACGCCAGTCCTGCCGACGTGGCCCCACCGCAACCCGCGTCTAGGGCTCGGCGGCTGTTGTGCCCGCGAGGAACAGCGCCAGAGGACCGCCCTGCAAGAGGAAGCGGCCCTCGCGGACGGCCTTGAGCGCGTTGTCCATCGACCACCACATGAGCTTGAAGTCCGCTTCCCATGGCATGAGTTGCTGGGGTCCGCAGGTAAGTTGTGTGGCTTCGAAGAGGTGCACTCTGGCGGGGGAATTGAGCGTCATGGCGTACGAACCAAGGTGCCGCCAGTACTCGGCGGTGATGCCGGCTTCTTCGAGGAGTTCGCGGCGGGCACACTGTTCTGGCGTCTCACCGGGCTCCGCCTTTCCTCCGGGGAGGAAA
Source organism: Streptomyces monashensis (assembly GCF_001866665.1). Classification (GTDB taxonomy): domain Bacteria; phylum Actinomycetota; class Actinomycetes; order Streptomycetales; family Streptomycetaceae; genus Streptomyces; species Streptomyces monashensis. Next base: position 29,503 of record NZ_MLYO01000089.1, read on the forward strand.
AGGTACTCGCCTCCATGCCGGGGGAAGTCTGCGGTCAGGATGGCGATCTGTCCGTGATCGTCTCGGGCGACGATCACGGAGGCGTCGGGCTTCGAATCAATGCCGTGGGCGTGGGCCATGCTGCGTCAGCGTAGCCCCGGGGCCCAGAAGCATCGCGCCGAACGGCACGTTCAGCACGGCGGGGTGCGCGATGCCACGGCCGTGGTAGCCGTCCTCGCCGAAGGCGTCACCGTGATCAGCGCACACGATGACCGGCCACGGCGGTGCGTCAGCAGGGGGACCGTTCCGTACGGCACTGTGGTGCGGGGAGGGTCCGGCCGTGGGGCCCCACCTGTTCGTCACGGGGGAACGCGCGGGCGGGGCAGCTCAGCCGGCGACCGGCAGGAGGTGGTCCGTGGAGTCGAGCCACACCCGCTGTCCGTCACGGTCTACGGTCAGCCCGAACCGGTCCCGGCCGGGCCGTCCCTGCTCCTCCCACCACCGCCAGGCCGCCTCTGCTTCGCCCCAGAGCCGTCGGGGACCTGCTTGCCGCACGCTGTCGCCTTCCACGCGGGCCCATGAGCCGTCAGCGGCCCACAGGCGGCAGCCGATCACGCGCCGATCGTCGTCCAGGTCGGATGCCTGGGCGGTGCCGGGGACGGCAAGGGAGAGCAGGAACGGGAACGCGTCGTCCCGAAACGGCGCGGACGGGTCAAGGTGCGTTGCGCGCTCGTCCGGGTTCTGCGGGTCACCCGGGTATGGGACTGAGCCCGTTTCACCGTTCGACCGTACGGTCATGAAGTACGAGGGCGTTGCCAGGAAGCGGCCCGAGGCGGTGCCGCCGTCTTCGACGGTCAGCCGGACTGTGCCCCATCCGAGCGGGCACACGATCACCCCGCCGGGCCTGACCTGCTCCACCCACGCATATGGCAGTTGGGCAAAACCACAGGTGGCGATCAGCCGGTCGTACGGGGTGCCTGCCGGGTGCCCGGCGCGGCCGTCTCCCGTGAGGACGGTGGGCGTGTAGCCGCAGGCATTCAGCCGCTCCTCGGCGAGCTTGGCCAGCTCCGGGTCCACCTCGATCGTGGTCACGTTCGCGGACCCGAGCCGGGCGGCGAGAAGCGCCGCGTTGTAGCCCGTGCCGGTGGCGACCTCCAGGACGCGCGCTCCGTCGGTGACGTCCAGGGCGTGAAGCATGACGAGCATCAGACCGGGGGCCGTTGAGGACGAGGTTGCCGCGCCCTCGGTCATCTGCGTCACGAGAACGTCATCCGTGTAGACGTGGCTGAGCCAGTCGACATCCGCAGCGGTGAGGCGCCGGTCCGGTCCGAGCCAGAACTCGGGCACGAACACGTGGCGAGGGACCTTCTCGAACACCTTCCTCCATCCCGGATCGGTCAGGTCTCCCTTCTCCGCGAGAGCGGAGGCGAGGCCGCGGCGCAGGCGCCGGGCCTCGTCGGTGTCGGGCGTGATCATGCTCATGAGGTTTTGCCTTCCGCGAGGAGTTCGGCGAGGGCGGCGGCGATCGACATCCCGGTCGTCTTCTGAATCCACGACCACTCACCCGACGGGTTGCACTCGAACAGCACCCAGTCCCCTCGCGGGGTGACTGCGAAGTCGAACGCGCCGAAGTTGAGGTTGAAGCGGTCGAGCCAGCCGAGCACTCCGCGACGTACCGTCTCCGGAACTGTGCACGGCTCATAGGTGAGCGCGTCGTAGTCGCTGCGCCAGTCGATGCGGGCCGCGTCGCTGCCGGCGTGGATCTCTGCGGCGAACATCCGGCTCCCCACGACCGTCAGGCGCACTTCATGGATCTTGTCGATCCACTCTTGGAACAGATGGGCGGTCAGGGACACGCTGTCGTCGATCTCTGCCGGGTCGATCAGGTGCGTGGGGACGCCGTTGCGGCGGCCGTCGGCGTAGCGCAACGGGCCGCCCATGAGCGGTTTGCAGATCACCGGACCGCCCATGCTCTCGCAGAACGCGCGCGCCGCGCCGGGGTCGGTGGTGATCAGCGAGCGGGGCGTACGCAGGCCGAGGGTTGCGGCGATGGGGAGTTGGCCGGGCTTGTGAGAGGCGATGCCGTCGATCTCGGGGCGGTTCACCCACAGCACCGGGAGGGCGTAGAGGGCGCCGAGGAGACCGGCCAACGCTTGATCGTCGGCCCAAGTGCGGTGTGGTTCGGGGACGGTGCTGGAGACGGCGGGAAGGCGGGGCCGCCTGTAGTAGACGGCCCTCACCTCCTCCAGCCGCACAGACCGGTATGCGTCGGCGAGGATGCCGGACCAGGGGGCCGCGTCATGTTCGGCGGTGAGTGTTACCCGCTGGGGAAAGTCGCCCATGTCGAACCGCATGACTGGCACCTTCCGTCGCGTCAACTCGTCCACGACGAGGTCAGCGGTGGGGTCCATCTCCTCGGCCACGACCAGTACAGCGCCGCTTGGAAGTTGCTGCGTCACCGACAGGTCACCGGATCATGTAGGGGTCGGACGTGTCGTCGTTCTTGCTGTCCCAGTTGGTGTTGGTGCACGACGCCCGCAGGGTGGAGTGTGCGAGAAGGGTGCCGTCGGCCATGACGTTGACCTGGCGCTGGTGGTCGTAGGCGAACGTGGAGCCGTCCACGTCGATGGTGTACGGCTGACGCTCGGCACGGGCGCCGAACGGGATGGTCGCGGTCGTCACATCTACCTCCGTGTGGTTGGTGGTGCAGTGACCCTGCCGGGGCTCGGCATGGTGTGAACGAGCCCGGCCTCGGCAGGGAGTCTTCAGTTCCGTTCAGCGCGGCAGCGGGGGCAGCGGCACGGGGGCCAGGCGAACGAGTCCACGAGGCGTTCCGGGTCGGGGGTGGCCGCAACCGTAAGTTGTCTGGACTGTGCGAGGCGCTTGCCATCGTGGGCGAGCCGGTAGATGTGGATCGTCAGGCGGGATTCCCCCGGCTGGGGCCGGGTACCGGCGTTCACCGTGCACCTCCCGCAACCGGTGCGTGGCAGGCGCACGGGCAGCGACGCATCAGCAGCAGGCCGAGACTGCCGGGTAGTAGCACGTCCGCCGTCTGGTGGCAGGCGTCGTGCAGGTCTTCGTAGCCGGGCCGCGGGGCGAGCGCGCATTCGGCCGACAGCCAGGACGGGTCCGCGCCACTCCCCGTCCCTGGTGGCCGCTTCACGGTTGCGCCCATCACGCCACCGCCTCGGCGCCGACCACGTGTTGGTCGAGGTCAATACCGAAGTCAGCCGCGAGGACCAGGGTCAGCCGCCGCCGACTCTGCCGTGCCCGCTCGTGCTCGTCTTCGAGAAGGTAGGGGCGGACGACCGCGTTCGCGCTGCCGTCGAGTGGCGTATTCAGGCCGTACGGGGAGCGGTGGGCCGGGGGCCATGGGGTGGTGGTACGAGGCTCCTCGGGCCTGCGCGCAAGGACCGGTTCGGCGGGGCGGGAACCTGCCCGGCGCATACCAGGACCGGGGTTGAAGACCTGCCACAGCCAAGCGGCGATACGGCGGATAAGGTCGTACATGTTGGCGCTCCTAATCAGCGTCAGCCACGCCCCGGGGCCCTGCCAGGCCGCCGGGGTCTTTCGTGCTGACTCAGAGTGCCGACAAGCGACAGCCGGAACTATCAGACGTCACTGATAGCCCCGGCCATTAATTGACACTAAGTCACACGTTGAGCCATGCGCCGAAGTTGCCGAATGTGTCGGGCATCCGGCGCTTCGCTGCTTCCAGTCCTGCATACGTCTCGCGCACTGTCGGGTGGTAACGCGTCTGCTGGGGTGCGAGTTTGCGTGCCATCTGGAGGCTCTTGAACGCCGCATCGGTGCGCCCCGTCCACATCTGCGCACGCGCGACCTCCGCGTGATGGTGCGCCAGTCGAGAGGGGGGCCAATCCTCTGGAATCGCGACTTCCTGTGCTTCGTGGACGGCCTCTGGGTACAGGTCGAGTTCCGCCAGCACGCTCACGCGGTGTACGCCGACATTGGTCGGTCCGAACGACAGCCAATGAACCTTCTCGGCTGGGCCCGTTCGTTCCGCGATACGCGCTGCTTCGCCGAGGTGTCCCTCTGCGGCGTCTCTGTCCTTGTCACGTCCCGCCAATACGGCTGCCCCGAGGTGCAACTGTCCGGTCAGGACGTCGAAAACCTGTCCCGTTTCTGCCTGTTCCAGTGCGGACATGCCTAGGTTGATCAGGCGCTTACCCGTCTTGTAGTCGCTGGCCCGGAAGTAAGCGAGCGCCCGTAGGTACTGACGCATCCCGCCGAGTACTGGATCGGACGCCCGCTGTGCCGCCCAGTCCATCCGGTCGAGTGCCACCGTGCACAGGTCGGGGAACCCGAGCTTCGTCGTCACGTCGTAGGCGGTCCGGTACGTGCTCGCGAGCAACTGCCAGCTGCGGTCGACAGGGTTCGTGTGAGCCGTTGTCGTGGCCTCGTGGATTAGCCCGGGAAGGTCGACGGCGACTTGTTTGATGTTCGTCGCGCGCACCATGGCGCACAGTTTCTCCGCGTGCGCTTCAAGTTCCTCGATCGGGCGCGGGACAACGTCCGGGTCGGGGCCCAGGTCGTAGATGTTCAGAGCCTCGCGAATCGGGTTGATCAGGCCGTCAAGCTGGTCTTGCCGCAACTCTTCGAGATAGGGCTGCCCGGTCAGTTCGGTGACCGGCACCGACAGGGCACGGGCGAGCGCTCCGATGACCGAAGGACTCGCCGGCATGATGCCCTGCTCGACCTTGGTGAGCGTGCTGTACGAGACGTGTGAGAGATCCGCCAACTCACGTTGTGTCAACCGGCGGACTTTGCGCACGTGCGCAATGCGCGCGCCTGCGTGCTCCTGAATGCGCGGGGGCATGCTGGTCTCCGTTCTGCGTCGACATCAGAACGGTACTCCTGGTCAGCGACAGGGGAACGGTGATCGGCCCCCCTGCGCTTGGGTGCTGGTGGTCGTGGGGCTACGAGGACATCGGGCAGAGCCTGCCGGCAGCGGCTTCGCCGGTCCTCGTGGTGTTGATCTGCGTCGCCTGCTGACCGGCGCCCACGACCGAACGGCCCGTACCTCGCGATGCGCGACGTCGGCCTTCAACGCCACCAGCACGTTCTGAAAGCCGACGCCGCGCCACCTCTCAGCTCACCTCGATGGTGACCTTCCACGGCATGACGGCACGGGGGCACGCGTGCCCGGGGCCGGCGTGGCACTGCCGCACCGCGGTGATGGTGCTGGTGCCCGGGCTTTCCGCGTGCAGGACCGCGTACACGTCACCGGCCGGTGTCGTGCCGCTGACGGTCCGAGTCAGGACGTGGGCGCCGCGCGTGCTCGGCATGCTCCACGTGTACGTCAGGCCCCGCTCGCGGGAGGCCTTCAGGCGGATCTCGGTGTCGTCACCGACCGACCGGGCCACGCTGCGGCCGTTGTCGGAGTCGGTGAGGACGAGGCGGTCGGCCCGAGCGGAGTGCGGCGCGGCGGACGCGGCCGGGGTGACCAGCGTGGCGGTCACCATCAGTCCCAGCGTCAATCCGGTCGCGTACTTCGCGGCTTTCACGGTTACCTCCAGGCAGATGACGGACGCGCTGATCAACGTCCCGCACGCCCGTCACGCAATGCCCTGCCCCGAGAGAACCACCTGATTCGCCGAAGACCACCCTGTACCTCTAGCTCACCAGCCCCAGCTCACGCGCGATCAGCATCCGCTGGACCTCGCTCGTGCCCTCGCCGATCTCCAGGATCTTGGAGTCCCGCCACATACGGGCCACCGGGTACTCGTTCATGAAGCCGTAGCCGCCGTGGATCTGGGTCGCGTCGCGCGCGTTGTCCACCGCGACGGTGGAGGAGTAGAGCTTGGCCAGGGCCGCCTCCTTCTTGAAGGGCTCCCCGGCGACCAGCCGGCTCGCCGCGTCGCGCCAGGCCAGGCGGGCCGTGTGGGCCTTCATCTCCATGTCGGCGATCTTGAACTGGATCGCCTGGTTGGCGCCGATCGGGCGGCCGAACGCCTCGCGCTCCTTCGCGTACTTCACCGACTCGTCCACACAGCCCTGCGCCAGGCCCGTCGCGAGCGCCGCGATGGCGATACGGCCCTCGTCCAGGATGCGCAGGAACTGGGCGTAGCCCCGGCCCTCCTCGCCCAGCAGGTTGGCCGCCGGGACCCGGACGTCGGCGAACGACAGCTCGCGCGTGTCCGAGGCGTTCCAGCCGACCTTCGAGTACGGCGCCGCCACCGTGAAGCCCGGCGTGCCCGACGGGACGATGATCGAGGAGATGAGGGGCTTGCCGTCCGGTTTGCGGCCCGTCACCGCCGTCACCGTCACCAAGCCCGTGATGTCCGTACCGGAGTTGGTGATGAAGCACTTCGTGCCGTTGATCACCCATTCGTTCGTGTCCGCGTCCAGGCGGGCCGTCGTGCGGGTCGCCCCGGCGTCCGAGCCGCCGTCCGGCTCGGTCAGGCCGAAGGCGCCCAGGACCTCGCCCGCACACAGCCGGGGGAGCCACTCGCGCTTCTGCTCCTGCGTGCCGAACAGATGCAGCGGCATGGCGCCCAGCGAGACTCCCGCCTCCAGGGTGATGGCCACGGAGGAGTCGACCCGCGCCAGCTCCTCCAGCGCGATGCCGAGGGCCAGGTAGTCGCCGCCCATGCCGCCGTACTCCTCCGGGAACGGCAGCCCGAACAGGCCCATGCGGCCCATCTCGCGGACGATCTCGTACGGGAACTCGTGCCGCTCGTAGAAGTCGCCGATCTTCGGCGCCACCACGTCGTGCGCGAACTCCTCCACCGTACGGCGGAGTTCCTCCAGCTCGGGGCTGAGACGGTGGTCCATGCTGATCACTGGTCCTTGTGGGAGAGAGCGCGGACGGTACGGGACGGGCTGGGCCGGCCCAGTCGTTCGGCCATCCACACGCTGGTGGCGGTGAGACGGCCGAGGTCGACCCCGGTCTCGATGCCGAGGCCGTGCAGCATCCAGACGAGGTCCTCGGTCGCGAGATTGCCGGTGGCCGACTTGGCGTACGGGCAGCCGCCGAGCCCGCCGGCGGACGCGTCGACCGTGGTCACCCCGTGCTCCAGGGCCGCGTAGGTGTTCGCGAGCGCCTGGCCGTAGGTGTCGTGGAAGTGCACGCCGATCGTGTTCGTCGGCACGCCCTCCTCGTTCAGCAGGGAGAGAAGTTCGAGCACATGGCCCGGGGTGGCCACGCCGATCGTGTCGCCGAGGCTCAGCTCGTCGCAGCCCATGTCCCGCAGGGCCGTGCAGACGCGGGCGACCTGGTGCAGCGGGACCGCCCCCTCCCACGGGTCGCCGAAGCACATGGACACATAGCCGCGCACGTGCACGCCCTCGTCCTTCGCCCGGCGCACCACCGGTGCGAACACGGCCAGCGACTCGTCCAGCGAGCGGTTGAGGTTGGCCTTCGCGAAGGACTCGGTGGCGCTCGCGAACACGGCGATCCGCTCGGCGCCGAGGGCCAGGGCCCGCTCCAGACCGCGCTGGTTGGGGACCAGCACCGGGAGCTCCACCCCCGGGACGTCCTTGGCCAGCGGGAACAGCTGCTCGGCGTCGGCCAGTTGGGGCACCCACTTGGGGTGCACGAAGCTCGTCGCCTCGATCGTCGTCAGGCCGGCGTCGGCGAGCCGGCGGATGAACTCCGCCTTCACCTCGGTCGGTACGGCCGTCTTCTCGTTCTGCAGCCCGTCGCGCGCCCCGACCTCGTGGATCCGGACCCGCGCGGGCAGGTCGGAGGCCGGTACGACCATGGGCAGACCCTCGGCGGTCACTGCGCCACCTCCCCGGTCTCCTCGTGCGGTGCGATCACCGCGAGCACCTGGTCCATGGCGACCGTGGTGCCCGGCGTCACGTCCAGCTCGGCGACCGTGCCCGCGTGCGGGGCGGAGATGACGTGCTCCATCTTCATCGCCTCCACCACCAGCAGGCTCTGTCCGGCCGCGACCTCGTCGCCGACGGCGACCTTCACCACCGTCACCGTGCCCGGCATCGGCGCGGTCAGCGAGTCGGCGCCCGCGTGCGCGGCCCCGCTCAGGGACGCGGCGACCGGGTCGTGGTCGCGCACCTGCCAGGCGTCGCCGTCGCGCCCGATCCAGTCACCGGCCCGGTGGAAGGCGTGCCGGACGCCGTCCAGCGTGACGGTCACCCGGTCCCCGGTGACGGTGTGGGAGCCCCGGGGGGTGTACGCCACCGGGTCCTGCACCCGCAGGTGGAAGACCGGCGGCTTCGGGGTGCCGCCCAGGCGCCAGCCGCTCGGCACCGAGAAGGGGTCGACCCAGCCCTCGGCGCGGGGCTCCAGCGCTGCGGCGCGCACGGCCGCCGCGGCCTCGTACACCTCCTCCGGCACCTGCGTGGGGACCAGTTCGTCCACCACCCGCTCGACGAGCCCCGTGTCCAACTCCCCGGCCACGACCGCGGGATGCTCCAGCAGCCGGCGCAGGAAGCCCGCGTTGGTCGGCACGCCCAGCGTGACCGTCTGCGCGAGGGCCGCCCGGAGCCTTGCCAGCGCCGTCGCGCGGTCGGGGCCGTGGGCGATGACCTTGGACAGCATCGGGTCGTACAGGCTGCCCACCTCGGCGCCCGCGCTGAGCCCGGAGTCCGTGCGGACGCCGTCGCCCCGCGGCTCGTCCAGCAGCAGCACCGTGCCGCCGGAGGGGAGGAAGCCGCGGGCGGGGTCCTCGGCGCAGATACGGGCCTCGACCGCGTGACCGGTCAGGGTCACGTCCGCCTGCGTGAAGCCCAGCCGCTCCCCGGCCGCCACCCGCAGCTGCCACTCCACCAGGTCGAGGCCGGTGACCAGTTCGGTGACCGGGTGCTCCACCTGGAGGCGGGTGTTCATCTCCATGAAGTAGTACTGGGTGGGGTCGTTGCCGGGCACGATGAACTCCACCGTGCCCGCGCCCCGGTACCCGCAGGAGCGGGCCGCCTGCACGGCCGCCTCGCCCATCGACGCGCGCGTGGCCTCGTCGAGGAGCACGCTCGGCGCCTCCTCGACGACCTTCTGGTGCCGCCGCTGGAGCGAGCACTCGCGCTCGCCGAGGTGCACGACGTTCCCGTGGCCGTCGGCCAGCACCTGGATCTCGATGTGCCGGGGCCGGTCGATCCACCGCTCCACGAGCAGCGTGTCGTCACCGAAGGAGGCGCGGGCCTCGCGGCGGGCGGCGGCGATCTCCTCCTCCAGGACCGTCAGGTCCCGCACCAGGCGCATGCCCTTGCCGCCGCCGCCCGCGGACGGCTTCAGCAGCACGGGCGCGCCCAACGCGCGGGCGGCCTCGGCCAGTTCGGGATCACGGCCGCCGGGCACCACCGGCACCCCGGCCGCCCGCACCGTCTCCTTGGCGCGGATCTTGTCGCCCATGAGCGCGATCGCGTCCGCGGACGGGCCGATGAACACCAGCCCCGCCTCCTCGCACGCCCGCGCGAAGGCGGCGTTCTCGGCGAGGAAGCCGTACCCCGGGTGCACGGCCTGCGCACCCGTGCGGGCGGCCGCCTCCAGCAGGCGCTCCGCCGACAGATAGCTCTCGGCCGCCGGCGCCGGGCCGATCCGGACCGCCGTGTCGGCCTCCCGGACATGCCGCGCGTCCGCGTCGGCGTCGGAGAAGACCGCCACCGAGCGCACGCCCAGCGAGCGGAGCGTACGGATGACGCGTACGGCGATCTCGCCCCGGTTGGCGACCAGTACTGTGTCGAACACGGTTCCCCTCCTCACATCCGGAAGACGCCGAACTGGGGGTCACCCAGGGGCGCGTTGGCACAGGCGGTCAGCGCGAGACCGAGCACCTGACGGGTCTCCAGCGGGTCGATCACGCCGTCGTCCCAGAGGCGGGCGGTGGCGTAGTAGGCGTTGCCCTGGCGCTCGTACTGCGCGCGGATCGGCGCCTTGAAGGCGTCCTCGTCCTCGGCGGGCCACTGCTCGCCGCGCGCCTCCAGCTGGTCGCGCTTGACGGTCGCGAGGACGGACGCGGCCTGCTCGCCGCCCATGACGGAGATCTTGGCGTTCGGCCACATCCACAGGAAGCGGGGGGAGTAGGCCCGGCCGCACATCGAGTAGTTGCCCGCGCCGTACGAACCGCCGACCACCACCGTCAGCTTCGGCACGCGCGTGCAGGCCACCGCCGTCACCATCTTGGCGCCGTGCTTGGCGATACCGCCCGCCTCGTAGTCCTTGCCGACCATGAACCCCGAGATGTTCTGGAGGAACACCAGGGGGATACCGCGCTGGTCGCACAGCTCGATGAAGTGGGCGCCCTTCTGCGCGGACTCGGAGAAGAGGATGCCGTTGTTGGCGACGATCCCGACCGGGTGGCCGTGGACGCGCGCGAAGCCGGTGACGAGCGTCTGCCCGAACTCGCTCTTGAACTCGGCGAACCGGGAGCCGTCCGTGACGCGCGCGATGATCTCGCGTACGTCGTAGGGGGTACGGGAGTCGACCGGGACCGCGCCGTACAGCCCGTAGGGGTCGGCCTTGGGCTCGACGACCGGGGCGACGTCCCAGGGCAGAGAGCGCCGGGCGGGCAGTGTGGCGACGATGTTCCGCACGATCCTGAGCGCGTGTGCGTCGTCCTCGGCGAGGTGGTCGGTGACGCCCGAGATCCGGGAGTGGACCTCGCCGCCGCCCAGCTCCTCGGCCGTGACGACCTCGCCGGTCGCGGCCTTCACCAGCGGCGGGCCGCCGAGGAAGATCGTTCCCTGGCCGCGGACGATCACCGCCTCGTCGCTCATCGCGGGGACGTACGCCCCGCCCGCCGTGCAGGACCCGAGGACGGCCGCGATCTGCGGGATACCGGCCCCGGACATCCGCGCCTGGTTGTAGAAGATCCGCCCGAAGTGCTCGCGGTCCGGGAAGACCTCGTCCTGCATCGGGAGGAAGGCGCCGCCGGAGTCCACGAGGTAGACGCACGGCAGCCGGTTGTCGAGGGCCACCTCCTGGGCGCGCAGGTGCTTCTTCACGGTCATCGGGTAGTACGTGCCGCCCTTGACCGTGGCGTCGTTGGCGACGATCACGCACTCGCGCCCGCTGACCCGCCCGATCCCGGCGATCACGCCGGCGGCCGGGGCCGCGCCCTCGTACATCCCCTCGGCCGCGAGGGGGGCCAGCTCCAGGAACGGCGAGCCCGCGTCGAGCAGCGTGTCCACCCGGTCCCTGGGCAGCAGCTTGCCGCGCGCGGTGTGCCGGGCGCGGGCCTTCTCGCCGCCGCCGAGCGCCGCCGCGGCGAGCTTGCCGCGCAGCTCCTCGACGAGCGCGAGATGGGCTTGTTCATTGGCCCGCCAGGCCTCCGACGCGGGATCTGCCGCGCTCCGGAGCTCCGGTGCCTCCTGCATCCTGCGGTCCCCTCACCGGTGATCGAATCCGTGGATCACGTGTTAATGAGCGTTAACCATTTCCTCCAGGTTAACGACCGCTAACCTCGCTGTCTAGAATTACGTGCATGGTCACCAGAACCGACGCCCCCACCCGGCGCGAGCAGATCCTGAAGGAGGCCGCCCGGCTCTTCGCCGAGCGCGGTTTCCACGGCGTCGGGGTGGACGAGATAGGCGCCGCCGTCGGCATCAGCGGCCCCGGCCTGTACCGCCACTTCCCGGGCAAGGACGCGATGCTCGCCGAGCTGCTGGTGGGCATCAGCGGCCAGCTGCTGACGGGGGCCAGGCGGCGGCTGGCGGAGGCCGACGGCGCCACCGGCCCGCGGGCCGTCCTCGACTCGCTCATCGAGGGCCACATCGACTTCGCCCTGGACGACCGCCCGCTGATCACCCTGCACGACCGCGAGCTGGACCGGCTGCGCGACAGCGACCGCAAGCTGGTGCGCCAGCTCCAGCGGCAGTACGTCGAGCTGTGGGTGGAGGTGGTCCGCGAGGTGTACCCGGCGCTGACCGAGCCCGCCGCCCGCTCCGCCGTCCACTCGGTCTTCGGCCTGCTGAACTCCACCCCCCACCTCGGCCGCGCCGGCACCCTGCCCGGCCGCGGCACCACGGCCGCCCTGCTGCACCGGATGGCGTGCGGGGCGTTCGAGGCGGCGGGGGAGGGGTGAGCCGCGTGGCAGTGCGCCGCCGCGGGGCCCGTGTGTGGGCTGACTCACCCTGGACGACACACCGTACTGGCCGGTATCTTCGATCTGAGCAAGCGCTTAGACAGCCGATATGCCGAGGTACGTGGAGGTAACCGTGCGCCGTACGGTGTTCAACGAGGATCACGAGGCGTTCCGGGAGACCCTCCGCGCCTTCATCGAGGCCGAGGTCGTGCCGGTCTACGACGAGTGGTTCGCCGCGGGCCAGGCGCCGCGCGACTTCTACTACAAGCTCGCCGAGCTCGGTGTCTTCGGCATCCGCGTCGACGAGGAGTACGGCGGCGCCGGCATCGACTCGTACAAGTTCGAGGCCGTCCTGTACGAGGAGACCGCCCGCGCGGGTGTCTCCTTCGGCGGCTCCGGTGTGCACGTGCTGCTCGGCCTGCCCTACATCAAGCTGCTCGCCACCGACGAGCAGAAGAAGCGCTACCTGCCGAAGTTCGTCTCCGGCGAGGAGATGTGGGCCATCGCGATGACCGAGCCGGGCACCGGCTCCGACCTCGCGGGCATGAAGACCACCGCCAAGCTCAGCGAGGACGGCACGCACTACGTCCTCAACGGCGCCAAGACCTTCATCACCGGCGGTGTGCACGCCGACCGCATGATCGTCTGCGCCCGTACCTCCGCCCCGACCAAGGAGGACCGCCGGCACGGCATCTCCCTCTTCGTCGTGGACACGAAGGCGGAGGGGTACTCCGTCGGCCGCAAGCTCGACAAGCTGGGGCTGAAGACCTCGGACACCGCCGAGCTGGCCTTCGTCGACGTCAAGGTGCCCGTCGAGGACCTCCTCGGCGAGGAGAACAAGGGCTTCTACTACCTCGGCCACAACCTCGCCTCCGAGCGCTGGGGCATCGCCTTCGGCGCCTACGCGCAGGCCAAGGCGGCCGTCCGGTTCGCCAAGCAGTACGTCCAGGAGCGCGTCGTCTTCGGGCAGCCCGTCGCCGCCTTCCAGAACACCAAGTTCGAGCTGGCCGCCTGCCAGGCCGAGGTCGACGCCGCCGAGGCCGTCGCCGACCGCGCCACCGAGGCGCTGGACGCCGGCGAGCTGACCCCCGCCGAGGCCGCCTCCGCGAAGCTGTTCTGCACCGAGGTCGCCCACCGCGTGATCGACCGCTGCCTCCAGCTGCACGGCGGCTACGGCTTCATGAACGAGTACCCGATCGCCCGCCTGTACGCGGACAACCGCGTCAACCGCATCTACGGCGGCACCAGCGAGATCATGAAGTCCATCATCGCCAAGGACATGGGCCTGTAAGGGCCGTGAAACCAGGCGCCCATGAGTGGCCGGTACAACTGACGCCATGAGCCAGGCACTTCAGGACCTCCTCGATCTGCTCGACCTGGAGCAGATCGAGGAGGACATCTTCCGCGGCCAGTCCCGCTCCGCCGTCGTACCCCGCGTCTTCGGCGGGCAGGTCGCGGCGCAGGCGCTGGTCGCCGCCGGGCGGACGGTCCCCGCGGACCGGCCCGCCCACTCCCTCCACGCGTACTTCCTGCGCCCGGGCGACCCCGGCGCGCCGATCGTCTACACCGTGGACCGCATCCGCGACGGCCGCTCCTTCACCACGCGCCGCGTCGTCGCCGTCCAGCACGGCAAGCCGATCTTCCACCTCTCCGCCTCCTTCCAGGCGGACGAGGAGGGGCTCGACCACCAGACGCCGATGCCGCCCGCCCCGGACCCGGCGACCCTGCCCACCTCCCAGGAGCGGCTGCGCGGCTACGGCCACCTCGACCCGGCCGTCGTCGAGAAGTTCATCGAGGCCCGGGAAGCGGTCGACCTGCGCTACGCCGAGGAGCCGCCGTACGGCCAGTTCGGCGCACCGCGCGAGCCGCACTCCCAGGTGTGGTTCCGCACCAACGGCAAACTCGACGACGACCCGCTGCTCCATGTCGTCCTCGCCACCTACGTCTCCGACATGACCCTCCTCGACTCCGTGCTGCTCGCGCACGGGCGGGGCGGCTGGGCCGTCGGGGACGTCGTGGGCGCCTCCCTGGACCACGCGATGTGGTTCCACCGGCCCTTCCGCGCCGACGAGTGGCTGCTGTACGACCAGGAGTCGCCGTCCGCGCACGGCGGCCGGGGTCTCGGCCAGGCCCGGATCTACACGCAGGACGGGCAACTCGCCATCACCGTCATCCAGGAGGGCGTGGTCCGCGTCCCGCGTGCCTGATGCGTCCCGAGATGCCGGATGGCGGACGGGCCACTACGCTCATTCAGTGAAGCCGCAGTACACGGCGTGACCGACCGGACACGATTCGTGCAAGCGGAACGTGTGATGCCGGAGGTCACGGCCGTGTGGCCAACCTCTGCGGTGACACCTGAAGAGCGCGCCGTGCCTTCCCCCTCCGTGAGCGCGGCGCCCGACCATCCGACCCGTCCCTCTTCTCCCCTGGGAGGCGCGGCAGATGATGGAAACGAAAGGGTACAACCCATGCGAGCACAGCGCATCAAGCGTTATGTCGTGCTGTCCACCGCCGGCCTGATGCTGGCGGGCGGAGCCTCGATCGGCGCGGCCGGCACCGCTGCGGCGGCGCCCGAGGGCCACCGCGGCGGCCACCACCGGCACCACGAATGCGGCTGCGGCGGCGGCCACCACCGCCACGGCGGCCGTCACCACCGCGGACGCAACGGCGGCGACCGCGGACGCAACGGCGGCGGCGACAACGGCCGCGGCGGTGACAACGGCCGCGGTGGCGGCGACAACGGCCGCGGCGGCGGCGACAACGGCCGCTGACCACTGACACAGACAGCGCCTTCACTGTGCGGCTCCGCGCGCGAGGAGCCGCACAGTGCTGTTCGTCCGGTGCTGTCAGTCCGTCAGAAGCCTGATTCCGCCAGCAGATAGGCCGTCAGCGGGTCGTAGTGACGCGGGCTCAGCACATGGTCGTCCAGCGGTACGACGGCCTGGAGGGTGCCCTCGGACTCGGCGAGGAACAGCGCCGGGTCGTTGCAGTCGGCGTACCCGACGGAGTCGACACCGTACTGCCCGGCGTACCCGGCCCACCCGTGGTCGGCGACGACGAGATCGGGCAGCGGACGCCCCTCGCGCTCAAGTCCCGTCAGAATGGCCCGCATCGGCTCCCCGGAGTGGGTGTGCCACAGCGTCGCCCCGTGCTCCAGCACCGCCACGTCCGCGAACTGCATGACGTACCCCTCGTCCGTCTGCAGCCCGTCCGGGACGACCACGATCTCGCAGCCGGCGGCGCGCAGTGCGGCGGCCGTGGCCCGGTGCACGTCCAGCAGGCCGCCCGGGTGGCCGGTCGCGAACAGCACCCGCTGCCGCCCCTCGGCCGCCTTGCGCAGCCGCGCCCCCATCCGCTCCAGCCCGTCCACGGTCAACTCGGGGTCGATGGTGTCCTGTCCGTACCGGTACTCGGGGTCGTCGTTGACCCCCACCCGCTCGGCCATCACCGCGAGCACGTCCTGCTCGTCCGCCCAGCGCTCGCCCAGCTCCAGACCGAGCCAGTAGTGGCGGTCGCCGTTGGCCAGCTTGCGGTAGTGGGAGAGGTTGTTCTCGCGGGGCGTGGCGACGTCCCCCGCGATACGGGTCCTCACCAGGTGGTCGACGAGCTGTGCGCGGCTGGGTGTCCCGGATATCGGCATGCCTTCCATTGTGAGGCAGGGCGGGACGGGAGTCCCGGGCGCATCGGCCGCCCCGGCGTGAGCGAGGCGGCCGTACCCGGGCTAGGTCAGGTGCGTCGGCGCGAACATCCGCAGGAGCGCCGGGAGTACGACCACCGACGGGCCCGGGGCCGACAGGGCCTTGGCCAGGTCCTCCTCCAGGGTCTTTGCGGACGTCCGTACGGCCGGTACGCCGAAGGACTCCGCCAGGGCCGCGTAGTCCGGCCGGGTCAGTTCCGTCGCCGTCGCCTGGCCGAAGGTGTCCGTCATGTACTCGCGCAGGATGCCGTAGCCGCCGTCGTCCACGATCAGCCAGGTGACCGGCAGGTCGTACTGGCGGGCCGTGGCCAGTTCCGCGATCGAGTACAGGGCGCCGCCGTCGCCGGAGACCGCCAGGACCGGGCGGGACGGGTCGGCCGCCGCCGCGCCGAGGGCCGCGGGGAAGCCGTAGCCGAGGCCGCCGGCGCCCTGGGCCGAGTGCATCGTGTTGGGGCCCTGCGCGTCGAAGGCGGACCAGGCCCAGTACGCCAGGATCGTCATGTCCCAGAACGACGGGGAGTCGGCGGGCAGGGCGCTGCGGACGGCCGCCAGCACCTGCTGTTCCAGGGTGAGGTCCTGGGCCGCGATACGGGCGGCCACCCGGGCCAGCAGCTCCCGCACCCGCTGGGGCGCCGACGCGTCGCCGCGCTCCTGAACCGTCTCCAGCAGGGCCTGCAGGGCCAGGCGGGCGTCCGCGTGGATGCCGAGGGCCGGATGGTTGGACTCCAGCTTGCCGAGGTCCGCCTCGATCTGGATCACCCGGCCCCGGGGCCTGAACGTGTGGTAGTTCGAGGACAGTTCGCCGAGCCCCGAGCCCACGACCAGCAGGACGTCCGCGTCCTCCAGGAAGTCCGTCGTGTGCCGGTCCTCCAGCCAGGACTGGAGCGAGAGCGGGTGCTCCCAGGGGAAGGCGCCCTTGCCACCGAAGGTCGTCACGACCGGCGCGTCCAGCTTCTCGGCCAGCGCCCTCAGCTTGCCCGAGGCGTCCGCGCGCACGACCCCGCCGCCCGCGATGATCGCCGGGCGCCGCGCGTGCGACAGCAGGTCGGCCGCCACGGCCGTCAGCTCGGGGCGCGGGACCAGGTCGTCCGGCGTCGCGTCCATCGCCGTCACCACCGGGAGGGCGGTCGGCGACAGCAGGACGTCCTGCGGGATCTCCACCCACACCGGGCCGTGCGGAGCCGTCAGCGCCGACTTCCAGGCCGCCGCGATCGCGGACGGGATCTGGGACTGCGTACGGACCGTGTGGACGGACTTGACCACGCCCCGGAACGAGGCCGACTGGTCCGGGAGTTCGTGCAGATAGCCGTGGCGGCCGCCGCCCAGGCCCGCCGTCGGGATCTGGCTGCTGATCGCCAGGACGGGAGCCGAGGCCGCCGCCGCCTCCTGGAGCGCGGCGAGCGACGTCAGGGCGCCCGGGCCGGTCGAGAGCAGGAGCGGCGCGGCCTCGCCGGTGACACGGCCGTACGCGTCCGCCGCGAAGCCCGCGTTGTTCTCCACCCGCAGGCCCACGTAGCGCAGCGACGAGCGGCGCAGCGCGTCGAACATGCCGAGCGCGTGCTGGCCGGGCAGGCCGAAGACCGTCGTCGCGCCGAGCCCGGACAGGGTCTCCACGACCAGGTCTCCGCCGCCTCGCCCCGGGGGCGGGGCGAGGGCCGCGGTGATCTGCGCAGGCGTCGGGCGGAGTACCAGGTCGTGGTCGTGGGTCACTGCTCTCGGTCCCCTAAGGAGAATCAGGCGGTGCGGGCCGCCGCGATCTGGCGGCTCATGATGGTGGTCAGTTCGTAGGCCGTGTGGGAGGCCGCGACCGAGGTGATCTCGGCGTGGTCGTACGCCGGGGCCACCTCGACGACGTCCGCCGAGACCAGGTTGCACGACGCCAGGCCGCGCAGGATCTCCAGCAGCTCGCGCGAGGTCATGCCGCCCGCCTCCGGGGTGCCCGTGCCGGGGGCGTGGGCGGGGTCCAGGCAGTCGATGTCGATCGAGATGTACAGCGGGCGGTCGCCGATGCGCTGGCGCAGCTGGTCGGCGACCTCGTCGGCGCCGCGGCGGTAGACGTCGGCGGACGTGACGATGCCGAAGCCCATCTTCTCGTCGTCCGTGAGGTCCTGCTTGCCGTACAGCGGGCCGCGCGTACCGACGTGGGACAGTGCCGAGGTGTCGAGGATGCCCTCCTCCACCGCACGGCGGAACGGGGTGCCGTGCGTGTACTCGGCGCCGAAGTAGGTGTCCCAGGTGTCCAGGTGGGCGTCGAAGTGGAGCAGGGCCACCGGGCCGTGCTTCTTCGCCACCGACCGCAGCAGCGGCAGCGCGATGGTGTGGTCGCCGCCCAGCGTCATCAGGCGCGCGCCCGTGCCGAGGAGGTCGTCGGCCGCGGCCTCGACCGTCTCGACCGCCTCGTTGATGTTGAACGGGTTCACGGCGATGTCGCCGCCGTCCGCGACCTGGGCGAGCGCGAAGGGGGAGGCGTCCTGCGCCGGGTTGTACGGACGCAGCAGCCGGGACGCCTCGCGGATGGCGTTGCCGCCGAAGCGGGCGCCCGGCCGGTACGAGACGCCGGAGTCGAACGGCACGCCCACGACGGCGACGTCGGCGGTGCCGACCTCGTCCAGGCGGGGCAGCCGGGCGAAGGTCGCGGGACCGGCGTAGCGCGGGACGCGGGAGGAGTCGACGGGGCCGCGGGGCGTCTCGTTGCTGCTCATGGTGAAATGCCTTCTTTCCTGCGCTTCGTCGCGCATGCACTGCTTGTCATACGACATACGACTCTACTGGGGAGCCGGTACCGGTTCGGACGGGAGTTCGGGGCCGGGCCGTCCCGCGAGGCGCTCGCGCCAGACGGCGAGGACGGCCGCGTCGGTGGGCCTGGTCGCCAGGGACACGGCGACGTAGGCGGCGAGGGAGGCGAGCAGGCCGTAGTAGACGGGCTCGTTGGCGAGGATGCCGTACCCGGCCATCAGGCCGACGACCGCGAGGCCGCCGACGATCACCGAGGCCAGCGCGCCCTGCGCCGTGCCGCGCCTCCACAGCAGGCCGCCGAGGATGGGCACGAGCAGACCGGCGACGAGCAGGTTGTAGGCCACGGTCAGTGCCTCGACCACGTTGTTCAGCGCGATCGCCGTCCCGATCGCCGCCACGCCCATGATCAGGATGAAGGCGCGGTTGCCCCTGACCTCGTCGTGCTCCTCGGCGGAGGGCCGGACGGCGCCCTTCAGCCGCGACCAGATGTCGTTGTTGGCGACGGTCGCGCAGGCGATGAGCGCGCCGGAGGACGTGGACATCACGGCGGCGAGGGCGGCGGCGAGCACCAACCCCCGTACGCCGACGGGGAGTTCGTCCTTGACGATGGTCGCGAAGGCGTCGTCCGGGCTGCCCAGCTTCGGGTACAGCACCTTGGCGGCCGTACCGATCACCGCGCCGGCGAGGGCGTAGGCCAGACAGTAGGTGCCGGCGACCGTACCGCCCCACCGGGCGGTCGTGTCGCTGCGGGCGGTGAACACGCGCTGCCAGATGTCCTGGCCGATCAGCATGCCGAACGTGTAGATCAGGACGTAGGTGAAGATCGTCTCGCCGCCGATGCCCAGCGGGTCGAAGTACGAGGTCGGCAGCTTGGCCCTCATCGCGCCGAAGCCGCCCGCCTTGACGACCGCGATCGGCAGGAGGAGCAGGAGCACGCCGATCGTCTTGACGACGAACTGGACCATGTCCGTCAGGGTGATCGACCACATGCCGCCGAGCGTGGAGTACGCGACCACGATCGTGCCGCCGATGACGATCGCGAGCGTCCGGTTCATGTCGAAGAGGACGTCGAAGATCGTGGCGTAGGCGATCGTCGAGGTGACGGCCAGCATGAGGGTGTACGCCCACATGACGATGCCGGAGATCATGCCCGCCCGGCCGCCGTAGCGCAGGTCCAGCATCTCGGAGACGGTGTAGACCTTCAGGCGGGCGATGCGGGCGGAGAAGAAGACCGACAGCGCGAGCAGGCCGAGGCCGATGGTGAAGACCATCCAGGCGCCGGACAGGCCGTACCGGTAGCCCAGCCCCACCCCGCCGATGGTGGACGCGCCGCCGAGGACGATCGCCGCCATGGTGCCGGAGTACATGGCCGGCCCGAGCCGGCGCCCCGCCACCAGGAACTCGCTCTTCGACCTGGCGCGGCGCATGCCCCACCAGCCCATGGCCAGCATCCCGGCGAGATAGACGACGATCACTGTGTAGTCGACGGCCATGGGGCCCTCCTTCGCGCGCTGATCGGTGGCGTGTCGTGCAGATACATGGGGGGTGGTGTGCCGGCAGCGGATCGCGGGGACATCCGCCCGTACCCGCGGCTGCCGTGCTGACCTGACATTAGGTGGCCGGAAAGCGACTGCGAAGTGTACGTTTCATCCATACGAACGGGGTGGAGTGGAGGAAGCGCACACCATGCCGGATGCCCTCGCCCCAGCCGTCCCACCGACCCCACCGGTCCCGCTCTCCGCCCTGCTGGCCCGCGAGGACCTGGGCCTGCGGCAGATCGCGGGCCCGACGGATCCGCCGGTCGTGATCCACTGGGCGCACACCTCGGAGATGGCCGACCCGTACCCCTATCTGCTCGGCGGCGAGCTGCTGCTCACGGCCGGGGTGCAGATCCCGGAGGCGGCGGGCTCCGGCACCTATTTCGACGACTACGTCGCCCGGATCGTCGAGGCGGGCGGCGCGGCCCTCGGCTTCGGCCTGGCGCCGGTGCACGACACGGTCCCGCGCGCGCTGGTAGCCGCCTGCGACCGGTACGGCCTGCCGCTCCTGGAGGTCCCGCCCCGGACCACGTTCTCCGGCGTGGCGCGGGCGGTGTGGCAGCTGATGGCGCAGGCCAGGCTGGCCGAGCTGCGGCGCGTCACCGAGGCGCAGCAGAGCCTCGCCTCCGCCGCCGCCCGCCCCGACCCGGTCCCCTCCGTGCTGCGCCAGCTGGCCCGGCGCCTGACCGGCCACGCGGTGCTGTACGGCCCCGACGGCACGGAGACCGCCGCGGCGGGCCGGGAACCGGCGGCGGGGGTGCGCCGGGCCCTCGCCGCCCTGACGGAGGTCGTACGGCCGGACGCGACCGGGACCCCCGGCCCGGCCTCCGCGACGGACACCCTCGGCGACACGCACCTCGCCGCCTACGCGCTCGGGGCGGGCGAGGGGTTCGTCCTCGCCGTGGCGACCACGCGGCGCGAGTCCGGCGACCACACCATCGCCTCCGTGGCCTCCGTCCTGCTGTCCCTGCTGACCGGCGAGCACCAGAGCGGCGCCGGTGCCGCACGCTCGTCCGCCTTCGTCCGCCTGCTGCTCGGCGCGCGCCCGCAGGAGGTCGCGCCGCTGCTCGGGGAGGGGAGCTGGGCCGTCGTCCACGCCCGGCCGGAGGCCGGGCTCCCGGACGCCGTGGCCGCCTCGGCGCTCGGGGCGGCGCTGGGGTCGCCGCTGGTCGATCTCGCACACGACGTCGTACGGGTGCTGGTCCCGCTGCCGCTGTCGGGCGGGCAGGAGCCGCAGGCGCAGCCCGGCTGGACGCTCGGGGTGAGCGCCGCGGTGACGCCGGACGGGTGGCCGGACGCCGACACTCAGGCGGCCCGCGCCCTGGCCCGAGCCCGCGCCACCCGCACCCCGCTGGTCCGGCACGGGGCCCGGCCCGGCCTCGCGGATCTGCTGCCCCCCGCGGACGCCGAGTCCTACGCCCGTACCCTCCTCGCCCCCCTCGCCGACCACCCGGCCCTCACCGAGACCCTGCGCAACTGGCTCGCTCTGCACGGCAGTTGGGACCGCACCGCGGTCGCCCTGGACGTCCACCGCAACACGGTCCGCCAACGCATCACCCGCTGCGCCACCCTGCTGGACACCGACCTGGACGACCCGGACGTCCGCATGGAGCTGTGGTTCGCGCTGCGGAACGGCTAGCGACGACGCGGCGCGCCAAGGGGGCAAATCCCTTGGCGCGCCGCGGTGTTCGGGGGACGGGGGTTTCCGCGTAGGCAGAGGACGAGGAGGAGCTCGGGGCCGCCGTCCGTCACGCCGCCGCCGAGCTGGATGTAGTGCAGAGGACCTGCGCAAGGCGCCGACAACTCCGGGCCCGTCAGTGGTCGTGCTCTCTCAGAGGATGTGAGGTTGCGCTGAGGTTCATGAAGTGGTGCAGCCCATGGCCAGATCGCGGTAGGGCAATTCGACAGTCGGCAGGTCGGCCACGCCGAGCCGTCGCTCGATCGTTGCCACGGTGTCGGATGCCGTCTCCGGGTCCGCGCTGATGACCTCCGTTTCGACGAAGACGCCGACGCCTGCCACGGTGTCGATGTTCACGCTGACGCTCGGGTGCTTCGGATGCCGGTAGGCCGCTCGGTGTTTTTTCACCTGGACGAGGCGTCGCATGCCGATGTTCTCCAGCAGCTGGTCGGCCTGCTGTGCCTGGTCGAAGGCGAGCAGGACGTTCGTCTCCTTCTTGGAGATGACGCCGTCGCTGCTGTGGGTGGCCTCGGCGGACGGGGGCTTGTAGGTGATCTCGCAGAAGTCGCCGCGGCGCCTGACGCGCAGGCACTCCACCGTCTGCATGTAGTCGACGTCGGGGCGGCTGTAGTACGTGTCCACTTCGGTCACCGGCGCGTCCGGCTGCCAGCCGAGCCCGGTGAGCATCCGTGCTACGAACGACCCATCGTCTTCATCCGGGAGGCGTCGCTTGCGCTCCACTTCGATGTGCCCGTCCAATGCTGGTCACCCTCCTGAATTGATCGCTGAGTACACGCGGGCCAAGCTGCCCTTGCTGCACCACTGCTGGAGACAGTGCATCCCCTCTGACAACGAACGTGTGTCACCGACGGGGATGTTGGTGAAAAGGACCAGTTGCTTGGCGTCGCGGAGGGGGTTGGGCAGTGCGCGCCGCAGGTAGCGGTTGTAGTAGGTGCGGTCGCGGCGCAGCACGTCGGTCGGCTGCACGGGCATGAGCACGGTGCGCTGGTTCTGGGCCACCTCGGTGGAGTGGACGGCCACGGCCGCGAGCAGGGAGTCCAGCGTCATGTACGCGTACGTTTCGCGCCCCTCGCGGGTCACCCAGTTCTGCCAGACCTCCCCGCACTCCCCGTCGCCGTGTTCGGCCAGCGTGAGGAAGGCGTTGAGTGCGATGTCGGTGCACTCGTCGAAGATGTCCCCGTCGACGGTGTAGTGGTCAATGTACCGCTCGCTCAGAGCGATCAGCATGGACTTCTGGGAGTCGGGGAGCCAATCGGTGTCTGTCAGCGCGTAGTGGACCCGCTTGTGCCCGCGCCTGGCGTCGATCCAGTCCGCTGCGAGGGGGCCTTCAAGGAACGGCCGGAAGCCGAGGACGCCCGAGCGCCACACGTGGTCGCGCAGGGTGATGTAGTGCCTCTGCACTTCCCGGAACACCCCGGCAGGGGCAGCGATGACGGCGCTGGTCATCTCGTCCAGCCTCTCGACGGGGACGATCCGCGAGTCCTGCCGGAACACCATCGGGTCGGAGGCGCTGTGGTAAGGGTGCGTGCCGTGCTCCAGATACTGCGGGACGAACATCCGCAGGAACCGGAGCCACGACCGTGAGGTGTACGTCTGGAGCGACCCGTCGTGGAGAGACACTCCCTTGACCGCGTACACATCGCGGTAGGCGAACATGCCGCCCGGGCGGAGGACCGTCGGCAGCGTGCGGATCACCCCATGCAGGCCGGTGTAGCCGCCGGCGTACGAATACACCTCGTGCAGCAGAGCGGAAGCGCTGATGACGTCGGCCGGCTCGGTAAGCAGTGTTCCCATGTCCTGGGCGAAGCCGGAGACCAACTGACAGGTGCCAACCCGGCTGAAGGCCTCCACGGCATCCGCCAGCGAGGACGACGTGACACCGGGCACTTCGATGAGAGTGAGGCGCGCGCTCTCGACGTGCGGTTCGCCTAAGGAGAGCTGTGAGGCCAGGTGGGCGACAGCGGAGCCGCCACCGGGCCCTACCGCAACGACATGGGGACTGGGGTGGCACGTGCGCTTCAGCGCCTGGACGGCGAGGAACGCCTTCTCCTCACCGTGCGCATTGGCGGCCACGTCGAGGTACCCCGATGCCGTCTTGAGCACTGTCTGGAATTCGGTACTCGACACAATCCCTCCTGGGATGCGCTACCGGGCCCCTCGCGCAGCGCGTTGCGGGGCACAACGGGAGGGGCGTTCATGAGGTGCGACCCTGACCCTGCGGTCGCCATGGGGGTGCGTCAGTCGGAGATCCGGGCCGGCCCCGGAGCGTGGACCGGGGCGGGATTCGCGTCGACGCATCCGGGATGAGCAACGAGCGACGGAAGCCGGACTCCTGCCCGGGTTGCCTAGCTGATGCCGTGTCGGCGGTAAGCGCCACTGGGCTTCTTGGTCCGGCACGAGGGCCTCCGAAGCGAAGACGAGAGTCGTCATCTCCAGAGATGTCAGGCCGCCTCAGTTAAGCGCACCGCATCGAGTCTTCGCAACACATCTCTAGAGATGTATCGGAGTGCTTACTCAAAGGGGTCTGCCTGTCGACTGGGGCGTGGGATCTCTGATGCCTAGGATGTCTAGAGATGATCGAAGGAGAGGTCTGATGAGCAGCCGGGAGACGGGGCGGCAGCCCAAGTACCAGCGGATCGCCGCAGAGCTACGGGCGGCTGTCGAAGCCGGTCGGTATCGGCCCGGGGACCGGCTGCCCGGCGAGAACGACCTGATGGCCGATTACGGCGTCGCCCGGATGACGGCGCGGCAGGCGCTGGGCGTGCTCCAGGCCGAAGGCATCGCGGAGGCCCGCAAGGGGGCCGGGGTGTTCGTCCGGGATTTCAGGCCCATCAGGCGGCGGGGGATCGAGCGGCTCGCGCGTACGCAGTGGGGCGAGGGACGCTCCATCTGGTCAGCGGACATCGGGGCCCGGGAACTGGTCGTCGACTCGGTCGAGGTGACGGAAGGGCCGGCGTCGGCTGTCGTGGCGGCGGTCATGGGCCTGGGCGAGGGCGCCCTCGTCTGTGTGCGTCGGCGCCGCTTCGTGCTCGACGGCAAGCCGGTGCTGCTGTCCACCTCGTCTCTGCCGGCCGACCTCGTCACCGGTACGCCGATCACAGAACCGGAGACCGGGCCCGGCGGTACGTACGCGAGGCTCGCGGAGCTGGGGCACGGGCCCGTCCGCTTCCGCGAGGAGATCCGGTCCCGGATGCCGGGCCAGGGCGAGGCCGAGCGGCTGGCGCTCCCGGCAGGTGTGCCCGTCATGCTGATCGTGCGCACCGCCTACGACGCGGAGGGGCTGGTAGTCGAGGTGAACGAGATGACGCTGGACTCGTCGGCGTATGTGCTGGAGTACGACTTCGAGGCCTGAGATGTGAACGCGCCAGGGGTCCGTGGGCCCCTGGCGCGGGTGGTGCGGTCGGTGAGCGGTGCTTTAGTTCAGGTCCGACGGATCCAGGCGGTAGAGCGTGGACTGGTTCGTGGTCGAGGCGGCCGAGGACGACGTCTCCGACCCGGAGGCCGACGCCGAACTCTTGCTGTACGCGCTCTCCTTCACCAGCGTGCCGTGCTTCTTCACCCAGGCCGTGACCTCGGAGGACACGCTGTTGGTGGAGCCGCCAGGGCCACCGCCCATCATGCCGCCGCCGAGCTGGATGTAGTGCAGCTCGCCCCTCTTGACCAGCTCCTCCAGCTTGGCGACGGTCATCGCCTGGTCGGTGCCGGTGAAGCCCCACATGGAGATGACGGGCACCTTCGCGCTCAGCTCGATCGAGGCCGCGCTCTGCGAGTTGGAGACCGCGAGCAGCCAGGTGGCGCCGTCCCGGTGCTTCTTCAGGTAGGCGACGAGGTCGCTGTCCGCGCCGCCCATGCCGCCGCCCATGGCGCCCCGCATACGGCCGTTTCCGGTCGCACCGGCCGGTGCGCCACCGGCCTCGGCGCCGGTGCCGGTGCCGGTCGGGGGCGTGCCGCCCGTCTCGGAGTTGCGGCCGCCCTGCCCGCCCGCACCGGGGAAGCCGCCGCTCGGCATGCCGCCGTCGGGCATCTCGCCGTTCGCCGAGCCGCCGGGGAAGCCGCCCCCCGCCGCCGCGTTCCGGCCGCCGCCCGGCATCTCGCCGCCGCCCGGGAAACCGCCCCGGCCGCGGCCCCCGCCCATGCCGCCGAAGCCGCCTCCCGTCGAGGGCCCGGCCGTCGGGTTCACGCCGCCCATGCCGCCGCCCGAGCCGGACGGCACCGACCAGGCGTACGCCGCCGGGCCCGCGAGCGCCGCGATCACGGCCGCCGTCACGGAGGCCGCCAGCAGGCGGGCGCGGCCCGCGGAGCGGGACAGGAGCAGGCCCACGATCGCCGCCGCCATCAGCACGCCCACCGTCGGCCACAGCCAGGTGTTCCAGCCGGACGCGCGGCGCAGCAGGACCACGGCCCAGACCGCCGTGACCGCGAGAGCGGCCGGCAGGACCCACACCCAGCGCCTGTCGGCGCGGAACGCGCGCAGCAGCAGTACGCCACCGCCGCCGCACAGCGCGGCGATGCCGGGCGCGAGGGCGGTCGTGTAGTACGGGTGCATCGTGCCCTCGGCGGTCGCGAAGGTGACGTAGTGCAGGACCGTCCAGCCGCCCCAGAGGACGAGCGCGGCCCGGGTGAGGTCGGTGCGCGGGGCGCGGCCGCACAGGATCAGGCCGCAGACGAGGGCGAGCAGCGCGAACGGGATCAGCCAGGAGATCTGGCCGCCGAGGATGTCGTTGAACATCCGGCCGAGGCCCGCGGAGCCGGAGAAGCCGCCTCCGCCGCCCCCACCCCCGCCGCCGTTGCCCTCGCCGCCGAAGATCCGGCCGAGGCCGTTGTAGCCCATGATCAGGTTCCAGGCGGTGCCGTCGGTCGAACCGCCGATGTACGGCCGCTCGGAGGCGGGGACCAGGGAGACGGCGATCGCCCACCAGAAGCCGGCGACCGCGAGGACCACGCCCGCGATCAGCAGGTTCACGATCCGCTTCACGAGCGTCGGGCGCGCCGCGAGCAGGTAGACCGCGAAGACGGCGGGCAGTGCGATGTAACCGGCCAGCATCTTCGTGTTGAAGGCGAGGCCGAAGCAGACCGCCGAGCCGAGCAGCGGCAGCAGCCTGCCGGTGCGCGTGGCGCGCAGGGCGAGCGCCGCGCCGCCGACCATCAGCAGGACGAGGATCGTGTCGGGGTTGTTGTCCCGGTTGATCGCGACCGTGATCGGGGTCAGGGCCAGCACCAGTGCGGCCACGGCGGCTGCCGCGTGCCCGAACGTCCGCTTCACGGAGGAGTGCAGGATCCAGATCGCGCCGAGCCCGGCCGCGACCTCCGGCAGCATCATCTGCCAGGTGCCGAAGCCGAGGATCCGGCACGACAGGCTCATGACCATGTCGGCGAAGGGCGGCTTGTCGACGGTGAGGAAGTTGCCCGCGTCGAGCGAGCCGAAGAACCAGGCCTTCCAGTTCTGGGTGCCGCTGTAGATGGCCGCGCTGTAGAAGCTGTTGAGGCTGGAGCCGGAGAGGTTCCAGGTGTACAGCACGGCCGCGAGCAGCATGATCGCGAGCAGCGCGGGCAGCGACCAGCGCGGCGCGCGCTCCGGACCGGTGTCCGGCGGGGTCGGCGTCGGGGACGGCGGACCCGGGGTCGCCGTCATGGCGTGGGGGAGGGGATCGGTGGCAGATGTCACCACTGCACCCTGCAGACCGGCGATGGGTACGCGCTGTGCCGTACCTGGGGGGAAGCTGTGGGTCTGCGCCCCTTCGGGGACTCGGCGGCGCCCCCTTTGACGCTGCCGAGTCTGTATTCGTCGCCGTTGCTCAGACGTGAGCGTCCTTCGCCAGGGTGACGAAGTCGGACCAGGCGTGGGCGGTGAGGCTCAGCGCCGGGCCGTTGGGGTTCTTGGTGTCGCGGACGGGGACCAGGCCGCGGGTGGCGGCGAGGTTGGTGGCGACCTCGATGCAGGCGCCGCCGTTGCTGCTGTACGAGGACGTGAACCACTGCGGGGCTTCGGTCGTCACGGATTGCCCTTTCGTAACTGGCTGATCATGGCCACAGAGGCCGCTTGTGAGAGCGATTCGGCCTGCAACTGATGGTAGGCCCGCAGTAGGGGCTGAACGAACCCGATATCCCGCTCCAGTCGGCCCTGCAGCACGGACTCGGCGTACGCGACATTGGACCGGTCGGGCAGCGTCAACAAGTGGACGGGGAGATCGAACGCCCGGCGCTCACCGAGATCGTACGGCGCCACCTGGAGGACTGTGGAAGGCAGTTCGGCGAACGCGATCAGCCGGTCCAGTTGGGCCGTCATGACCTCGGGACCGCCCACGACTCGCCGGAGGCAGCCCTCGTCCAGGACCGCGTAGACCATGGGCGTCGGTGTGCGTTCCAGGGCCGCCTGGCGCTCCGCGAGCTTCGACAGCCGTTCCTCTGCCTGGAATTCCGAGATGGCACCTCGCCGTACTTCACCCGTGGTGACGGCGGCGGCGTACTCCGGGGTCTGGAGCAGCCCGGGAACGATGGTCAGCTCGAAGAGGCGGATCTCGGTCGCCTGGACCTCCTTCTCCACGAAGTCCGGGAACCCGTCCAGCAGCGCCGTCTCCCGTACGGCCTTCTCCTGGCGGGCGAGCAGGCTGCCCGTGCCCAGCGCGTCGTCAGCCTTCTTCGCGAAGCGACGAGTTGGAGAGCGGCGGCCAACTTCTACGGCCGAGATGTGCGTGCCCGAGTACCCCATCCGCAAGCCCAGCTCGTCCTGGGTCCAGCCGCGTTCGTCCCGCAGCCTGCGCAACCGTTCCCCGAACGCGTCGAGGGGTGACTTTTCGGGGTTCAACTCTTTTCGGTTCAACGGCTACCTTCCAACTCCCCGTGCAAGCCCCGCAAGTTGAAGACACCCCGACTATAGGCCACGCTGAACTCGCTTGGTAGTCATACCGCTACGGAGAGGAGTTCCCATGTCGGAATTTGCCCGGAATCAGGTAGAAGCCTTCCCCAAGTGCCACGGGTCGCTCGTGGAGTTACGGGAAGCCTTGGCCGGCGCCGGTGTCTCCCTTCCCGGCCTCCGCCTCGACCCGGCGTCCTTCGGCGACGGGGACGGGATCCCTCTCTTCGACCTCGGCCGCTGCAACATGACCAACGCGGCTCGACTGGTCGAAGCGCTACGGAGGGGAGCGTCGCCGCCCGGATCAACCAGCGCAAGGGAGTTGACGACATGAGTCTCCGTATCACCCGCTTCCTCAAGTCGCCGCTGCTACGGCGGCACAGGCCGACCGGCCACGGAACCGGACTCCGGCCCCCGCGGCCGCAACGGCCCCCGCAGCCGCCGCTCCCCGCCCGCGTGCCCGGCATCGGCATGGGGTCGTGCGGGATGCCGCCCGCCGGGGAGGTGGCCCGGTGAGCGGCGGCACCACCGCGCGCCTGCTGCCCTGGGCGGGGGCGGAGGGCAAGCCCTGCTATCTCGTGACCGACGGCACCGGGCCTCTCTCCGAGGTGGCCGACACCATCGAGAGCGTGCAGCTCGGCATGGCGGCCGATCTGCTCGGCCACGCCGCCGACTTGATGGCCGACCACCGGGCGACATCCGCCCAGCTACGGTTCCTGCTCGCCAGGATGCGCGAGGCGTTGACCGACGTGCACCGGATCGCCGCCAGCCGGGGTGCCCGCCTCGCGGAGCGGAACTGAAGCCCTCCGGCATCAGGGCAGCAGGTCGGCGAAGTCCTCTTTGAACTCGGCCAGCTGGGCCTCGTACCCCGCGACGAAATCCGGGCGGCGGTCGTCGCCGAGGGTGCCCGTGGGAGGGAGCGGGCCCCGCTCCAGGAGGTCGGGCAGTGAACGGAACACCGCCGTTGCCGCCTTCCAGCGCGCGTCATCGCGCGTGCGGGCCCGCAGCAGGGCGTCGTACGGATTCGACTTCAGGTCGTCGATGCGCTGTGCCGGGACGAACTTGCCCGTGAAGGCGTCCGCGTCGGGCAGGGGCTCACCCGGATCCGCGAGCGAGCGCAGCACCGCCACCGTCGCGAACAGCCGCCCCCACCGTCTGACGTGACTCTCATTCACCGTCGGCATGGGCGGATCATTACCACCTTCCGAACTCTTCGAACTTCCTCGATGCGGCCAGGTGTGCAACCATCCGGCCGTCCCGGCGAGTCAACTGGGGCATGGACTCCCGAATACCCAGGCGTACCGGCGTGCTCGCCGCCGCCCTCGGCGCCGCCCTGCTCGTGCCCACCGCGGTCGCCGCCGTCCCGGCCGCCGCGGCCACGCCCGCCGTCAGCTGCACGTCCGCCAAGGCGGGCCTCGCCGTGAAGCTCCAGAAGGACATCACCGCCGCCCTCGCGAACCGCAAGGGCACCGTCGCCCTCGGCGTGTACGACCGCGGCACGAACACCACCTGCACCCTGCGCGCCACCAGTTCCTACGACTCGGCCAGCACCGTGAAGGTCACCGTGCTCGCGACGCTGCTGTGGGACGCCAAGAAGCACAACCGCTATCTGACGAGCACCGAGACGAAGCTCGCCACGGCCATGATCACGAAGTCGGACAACGCCGCGACCAGCACGCTGTGGAAGCAGCTGGGCCTGACGAAGATCAAGGGCTTCCTGTCCGCCGCCGGGATGACGAAGACCGTGCCGGGCACGGGCGGTTACTGGGGGCTGACCCAGGAGAACGTCACCGACGAGCAGAAGCTGCTGAAGCTCGTCACCGCCAAGAACAGCGTGCTGAGCGACAACTCCCGCGCCTACATCCTGAAGCTGATGGGCGAGGTCATCTCCGCACAGCGCTGGGGCACCCCGGCCGGTGCCCCCGCCACGGTCGCGGTGCACGTCAAGAACGGCTGGCTGCAGCGCGCGACGCACGGCTGGCGGGTGCACAGCCTCGGCACCTTCGACGGCGCGGGCCACGACTACATGATGTCGGTGCTGACCCAGGACAACGCCACCATGGACTACGGCGTGACCACCATCCAGAACGTCGCCAAGGTCATCCACAAGGACCTCGTGCCGACCACGACGGCCACCAAGGTCTACGTCCCGACGAGCAGGCCGAGCGAGGCCTTCGTCGCCGTACCGCCGCAGGGCTGAGGCACGGCACACGGCATACGGCATACGGCCGGACCCCGCGGAGCGTTTTGTTGCAGCGGGATGAAATCCGCCCCCGTCGGCGTTGGTGCCTTCCGGCAGAGCAGGTCAGGCGAACGGAAGGCACCGGCGTGGCAGCGCAACGGGGATGGGCGAGGCGCCTGGCGGCGTACGCCTGGCGGTATCCGAAGGACGTCGTCCTGGCCCTCGGCTCGTCCCTGGCCGGCATGGCCGTCATGGCCGTCGTCCCGCTGATCACCAAGGTGATCATCGACGACGTGATCGGGAACCACTCCCGCGCCATGGCCCCCTGGACCGGCGCCCTGATCGGCGCGGCCCTGCTCGTCTACGCCTCCACCTACGTCCGCCGCTACTACGGCGGCCGCCTCGCCCTCGACGTCCAGCACGACCTGCGCACGGAGATGTACGAGACGATCACCCGGCTCGACGGGCGGCGGCAGGACGAGCTGTCCACCGGGCAGGTGGTCGGGCGCGCGACCAGCGACCTCCAGCTGATCCAGGGCCTGCTCTTCATGCTCCCCATGACCATCGGGAACGTCCTGCTCTTCCTGATATCCCTGGTGATCATGGCGTGGCTGTCGCTGCCGCTGACCCTGGTCGCCCTCGCCGTCGCGCCCGCCCTCGGCTGGATCGCCCGGCGCAGCCGCAGCAAGCTGCACCCCGCCACCTGGTACGCCCAGGCCCAGGCCGCCGCCGTCGCGGGCGTGGTCGACGGTGCCGTGAGCGGCGTACGCGTGGTGAAGGGCTTCGGGCAGGAGGAGCAGGAGACCGGGAAACTGCGGGAGGTCGGCCGCCGGCTCTTCGCCGGGCGGCTGCGCACCATACGGCTGAACAGCAGGTTCACCCCCGCCCTCCAGGCCGTACCGGCCCTCGGCCAGGTCGCCATGCTGGCCCTCGGCGGCTGGCTGGCGGTGCGCGGGCACATCACGCTCGGCACGTTCGTCGCCTTCTCCAGCTACCTCGCCCAGCTCGTCGGCCCGGTTCGCATGCTCGCCATGGTCCTCACCGTCGGCCAGCAGGCCCGCGCCGGCACCGAGCGCGTCCTGGAGCTGATCGACACCGAGCCGACGATGCGGGACGGCGGCAAGACCCTCCCGGCCGACGCGCCCGCGACCGTCGAGTTCGACGACGTGTCCTTCGGGTACGGCGGCTCCCCGGTCCTCGACGGGCTCAGCTTCGAGATACGTTCCGGCGAGACCCTCGCCGTCGTCGGCTCCTCCGGCTCCGGCAAGTCCACCCTCTCGCTGCTGCTGCCGCGCTTCTACGACGTCACCCGGGGCGCCGTCCTGATCGGCGGCCACGACGTGCGCGAGCTGACCCTCGACTCGCTGCGGGCCGCGATCGGACTCGTCCCCGAGGACTCCTTCCTCTTCTCCGACACCGTCCGCGCCAACATCGCCTACGGCCGCCCGGACGCCACCCAGGAGGAGATCGAGGCCGCCGCCCGCGCCGCCCAGGCGGACCGTTTCATCGCCGAGCTCCCCGAGGGCTACGACACCACGGTCGGCGAGCAGGGCCTGACCCTGTCCGGCGGCCAGCGCCAGCGCGTCGCGCTCGCCCGAGCCCTGCTCACCGACCCGCGCCTGCTCGTCCTGGACGACGCCACCTCGGCCGTGGACGCCCGCGTCGAGCACGAGATCCACGAGGCCCTGGCGCACGTCATGCGGGGGCGCACCACGCTCCTCATCGCGCACCGCCGCTCCACCCTGAACCTCGCCGACCGCATCGCCGTCCTCGACGGCGGCCGGCTCGCCGACCTCGGCACGCACGAGGAGCTCCAGGAGCGGTCGCCGCTGTACCGCAGGCTGCTGACCGACCCCGACGAGCTGGGCGGCGTATCCCCTGGCCACGCCCCGCCGGCCGGTCCGGCACAGGACACGACCGTGCGTGACGAACTGGACGCCGAGTTCGACGCCGAGCGGGGCGTGACCCCCCGGCTGTGGACCGGCGACCGGGCGCCCAGGGATCCGGCGCTGTCCGGCACACCCGCCACGCCCGAGCTGCTCGCCCAGGTCGAGGCGCTGCCCCCGGCCACCGACACCCCGGACGTCGACGAGGCCCGGGCGGTGCGCCGTGAGGACTCCTACGGGCTGCGCCGGCTGCTGCGCGGCTTCGGCGCGCCCCTGCTGGTCAGCCTGGGTCTGGTCGCCGTGGACGCGGGCGCGGGCCTGCTGCTGCCGGTGCTGATCCGGCACGGCATCGACGCGGGCGTGACGAAGACGGCCCTCGGCGCGGTCTGGGCGGCCTCGCTGCTCGGCCTCGCGACCGTCCTCGTCCAGTGGGCCGCGCAGATCGGCGAGACCCGGATGACCGGCCGCACCGGCGAGCGCGTCCTTTACACGCTGCGGCTGAAGATCTTCGCCCAGCTCCAGCGGCTCGGGCTCGACTACTACGAGCGCGAGCTGACCGGCCGGATCATGACGCGTATGACGACCGACGTCGACGCGCTGTCGACGTTCCTGCAGACCGGCCTGGTCACGGCGTTCGTCTCGGTCGTCACCTTCTTCGGCATCATGCTCGTCCTGCTGCTGATCGACGTGCAGCTCGCGCTCGTCGTCTTCGCGACCCTGCCCCCGCTGATCGTCGCGACGGTCTTCTTCCGCCGGGCGAGCGTGAAGGCGTACGAACTCGCCCGCGAGCGCGTGTCGGTGGTCAACGCCGACCTCCAGGAGTCGGTCGCAGGGCTGCGGATCGTGCAGGCCTTCCGACGCGAGCGCGACGGCGGGGCGCGGTTCGCCGGGCGCAGCGACGACTACCGCCGCGCCCGGATCCGCGGCCAGTGGCTGATATCGGTCTACTTCCCGTTCGTGCAGCTGCTGTCCTCGGTCGCCTCGGCGTCCGTGCTGATCGCGGGCGCGCACCGGGTGGAGGCGGCCACGCTGACGACGGGCGCCCTGGTCGCCTACCTGCTCTACATCGACCTGTTCTTCGCGCCCGTCCAGCAGCTGTCCCAGGTCTTCGACGGCTACCAACAGGCCACGGTCTCGCTCGGCCGCATCCAGGAGCTGCTGCGCGAGCCGACGTCCACCAGGTCGGCCGACGAGCCGCTGGAGGTCCTCTCCCTGCGCGGCGAGATCGCCTTCGAGGACGTGCACTTCGCGTACGGCGGTGAGGAGGAGGCGCTGACCGGCATCGACCTGACGATCCCCGCCGGACAGACCGTCGCCTTCGTCGGCGAGACGGGCGCGGGCAAGTCCACCCTGGTCAAGCTGGTCGCGCGGTTCTACGACCCGACCGGCGGCCGGGTCACCGCCGACGGCACGGATCTGCGCGCCCTCGACCTGACCTCGTACCGGCACCGGCTCGGGGTGGTCCCGCAGGAGGCGTACCTCTTCCCGGGCACGATCCGCGACGCGATCGCCTACGGCCGCCCCGACGCGAGCGACGCCGAGGTGGAGGCGGCGGCGCGGGCGGTCGGCGCGCACGAGATGATCGCCGGTCTGGAGGGCGGCTACCTGCACGAGGTCGCCGAGCGCGGCCGCAACCTGTCGGCCGGCCAGCGCCAGCTGATCGCCCTCGCCCGCGCCGAACTGGTCGACCCCGACATCCTGCTCCTGGACGAGGCCACGGCCGCGCTGGACCTGGCCACGGAGGCACAGGTCAACCAGGCCACCGACCGGCTGGCGGGCCGTCGTACGGCCCGCCCGTCGCCCGACCACCACCCCTCAACGAGCGCGTACGCGCGCACCACCTTGATTGTCGCCCACCGCCTGACCACGGCGGCCCGCGCGGACCGGGTGGTGGTGATGGCCCACGGCCGGATCGCCGAGGACGGTACGCACGACGAGCTGCTCGCCCGCGGCGGCCGGTACGCCGAGCTGTGGCGGACCTTCGTCGGCGGGGCCGAGCCGGAGGAGCCGGTCGCCGCGACCGCCTGACGCGCGCCGCTGACGGTCGTGCAACCGTCCGACACACTCACGCGTCCCGTACATCAGTACGGCCGTCGGGGGAGGGTGACCGTGCCAGGGGGTGTTACGGGTGATACGGGGAGGAACAACTGTGGACATGGGTGGAGTACGCCGGCGCCTGGCGCTCGGGGCGGCCGTGCTGGTGGGGTCCGGGACGCTCGCCCTGCTGGCGTCCGGCGTCGCCGAGGCGGCCCCGGCGGACACCTGCGCCGGGCGGGAGGTGCGGACCCTGTCGTTCAGCACGGGCGTCACGCACGTCTACAAACGCGACGGCTACATCTGCGCCATGACGGTCGCCAGACGCACCGGCGCCGTCCAGACGATGTCCGTGAGCGTGCAGGCCCGCGGCAACCGCCCGGTGACCGACACCGGCGGCTACCGGTACGAGGCGGGCCCGGTCACCGTGCACGCCGGCCACCGCTGCGTGTGGATCAGGGGCTCGGTGGGCTCGGGCTCGGTCGACTCGGGCTGGATCCTGTGCTGAGCGGGTCCCGCGGACGGCCGTAGCCGAGGGCTCACAGCCGGCGGGCACAGCCCACCGGCCGGTCCCCGCCCAGCTGCACGTACAGCACCGTCGACGGCGGGCACCCGGCCCGGGTCCGCGCCGCCACGGTGATCCGGTACTGCGGCGGGTGCGCGCCCGCGCCGTCGCACCGCGTCTCGCGGACCTGGCCGGTGCCGGAGGTGTAGACGCAGTCGCCGGGGATCGTGCGCGGGCCGCCTCCGCCGCCGGGGTCACCGGGGTGCGGGGGCTCCAGAGCGCGCATGCAGGCGTAGCCCTCGGTGCCGATGTGCAGGACGAAGTCGGTGGTCGGCGGGCACAGCGGGCCGCCGTCCGCAGCGCCCTCGTAGCGGGCGACGACCCGGGCCGCCGCCCGCTCGCCGGTGCAGGGCACCTCGGTGACGTCGGTCGTGCCGAAGGAGCTGCACGCGCCGACCGCGAGGAACCCGGTGCCGTAGCCGCCGCTCGCGGTCGGGCGGGCGTCGCCCACCGGCGCGCCCGCCCCGCCCCGGCAGCCGGTCAGCAGGGCGGCCAGCAGCAGGCACGCCAGCTTCGAGGCACCTTTCCCGCGCATCGTCATCCCCCCGGCGTCCCCGCCCAGCGTGGCCCGGGACGCCGGTGCCACGCCAGACGGCGTGGGAGGGTTTCCGCCCGCCTGCGGTGGTACGCCCGAACCGTGGGCGTACGCCTAGTACGTCAGCCCGTGCCCGATCGGGTACAGCACCTGCGCCGGATCGTCCGCCCGTTGCACCGGCACCGGCAGCTTCCCGCGCGGGGCCACCCGCCCGGCGATGACCCGCGCGGCCGCGCGCACCTCGACGTCGGTCCAGCCGTACGACGTCAAACAGGCCTTAACGGCGGGGAGTTGGGCCACGTCGTAGGGGTTGCGGACGGCGAGGGCGGCCACCGGGCGGCCCGTGGCCAGCAGGCGCTCCACCAGCGTGCGCTGGGAGCTGTCCGCCGTCACGTCGTACGTCGCCACCACCACCGCGTCCGCGTCGTGGGCCGCCGTGACCGCCCGGGCGACGGCGGCGGCGGAGGGCGAGGTGCCGGTGGACAGGGCCGTGGCGGTGAAGCCCAGTTCGGTGAGGGCGGCGGCCAGGACGCCGGTGGGCGGGCCGGTGGTGCCGGTGGGGGAGTCGGGGTCGGCGCCGACGACCAGGATCCGGCGTGCGGTGCGGGGCGCGAAGGGGAGGGTACGGTCCTCGTTGACGAGCAGGGTCGTGGTGCGCTCGGCGATCCGGTCGGCCGCCGCCAGGTGCGCCTTCGTGCCCACCGTGCGCTCCACGCCCGCCCGGGAGCTGTACGGCGCGTCGAAGAGGCCGAGCCGCGACTTCAGGCGCAGGATGCGCAGGATCGATTCGTCCAGGCGGGACTCGGTCAGCTCGCCGTCCTGTACGGCCTTCAGCACGGCGTGCCAGGCCACGTCGATCGAGGGCGGGTTGAGCAACTGGTCCACCCCGGCCTTCAGGGCGAGCACCGGCACCCGGTCGTCGCCGTACTTGGTGCGCACGCCCTGCATGCCGAGGGAGTCGGTGATCACGACGCCGTCGTAGCCGAGTTCGCCGCGCAGGATGCCGGTGAGGACCGGGTGGGAGAGGGTGGCCGGGTCGCCGGAGTCGTCCAGGGCCGGGAACTGGATGTGCGCGGTCATGATCGAGTCGATGCCGGCGGCGATCGCGGCCCGGAACGGCACGGCGTCCAGCGTCTCCCACCGGGCCCGGCTGTGGGTGATGACCGGGAAGCCGGTGTGGCTGTCGGTGGCCGTGTCGCCGTGCCCCGGGAAGTGCTTGGCGGTCGCCGCGACCCGGGACTGCTGATAGCCCGTCACCTCGGCGGCCACCAGCTCGGCCACCTTGTCCGGGGCGGCGCCGAAGGAACGGACGCCGATGATCGGGTTGGCCGGGTTGACGTTGACGTCGGCGTCCGGGGAGTAGTCCTGGTTGATGCCCATCGCGCGCAGCTCGGCGCCGGAGATCCGGCCGAGGGTCCGCGCGTCGGACCGGGAGCCCCCCGCACCGAGGGCCATCGCGCCCGGGAAGAGCGTGGCGGGCCTGCCGACCCGGCACACCGCGCCGTGCTCCTGGTCGGTGGCGATGAGCACCGGCAGCCCGCGCGCCTGGTCCAGGGAGGCCTTCTGGATGCCGTCGGACAGCTCCGCGATCTGCTGCGGATCACGGGTGTTGTGCGCCCAGGTGAAGTAGATGATGCCGCCGACGCGGTACGCCGCGATCAGCTCGGCGGCCGTGCGGACCCCCAGCTCCCTGAGGTTGGCATCGATGTCGGCCTGGTCCGGGGCGGTGGCGGAGTGGCCGTAGACCCGCATCACGAAGAGCTGGCCGACCTTCTCCTCCAGCGACATCCGGGAGATCAGGGCGCGCAGCCGGCGGTCGTCGGGCGGGGTGCCGGGGGCGGCGGCGCGGGCGTTGGCGGTCGGTGCGGTCAGCGCGGCGGTGAGGCCCGCCGTGGCGGCGAGGACGGCGCGTCGGGACGGTCTGCCGGTGTCGGACACGTGCGCTCCTTCCGGAGGAGAACCGCTGAAGGAAACTTCCGAAGGGCACCACTATCCGGGAAGTTTCTTTCCGTCAAGGGACTGCACAGTAACCGGAAGAGGGGCCGCCACCGGCGCATTGGCCGGGGCGCGCCGACGGCCGGGGGCGGGGTCCGGGCCGGTCCCCGCCGCGCCGGCGTCCCAGTTCATGGACGTCGCGTCCCGGCGGGCCGCGGTGCGGCCATCATGGCGGCCATGCCCGCAGTCGACATCCCCGGTTCCAAGTCCATCACCGCCCGCGCGCTCTTCCTCGCGGCCGCCGCCGACGGCGTGAGCACCCTCGTGCGGCCCCTGCGCTCCGACGACACCGAGGGCTTCGCCGAGGGCCTGACCCGGCTCGGCTACCGGGTCGGCAGCACCCCCGACACCTGGCAGGTGGACGGCCGCCCGCAGGGCCCGGCGCACGCCGAGGCCGACGTCTACTGCCGCGACGGCGCCACCACCGCCCGCTTCCTGCCCGTCCTGGCCGCCGCCGGCCGCGGCACCTACCGCTTCGACGCCTCCCCGCAGATGCGCCGCCGCCCCCTCGGCCCGCTCACCCGCGCCCTGCGCGACCTGGGCGTCGACCTGCGGCACGAGGAGGCGGAGGGGCACCATCCGCTCACCGTCCGGGCGGCCGGCGTCGAGGGCGGCGAGGTCGTGCTGGACGCCGGCCAGTCCTCCCAGTACCTGACCGCGCTGCTCCTGCTCGGCCCGCTGACCCGCACCGGCCTGCGGATCCGCGTCACCGGACTGGTCTCGGCGCCGTACGTGGAGATCACGCTGGCGATGATGCGGGCGTTCGGCGCGCGGGTCGCCCGGGACGGCGACGTCTACGACGTCGCGCCGGGCGGCTACCGGGCCACCACCTACCCGATCGAGCCGGACGCCTCCACCGCGAGCTACTTCTTCGCGGCGGCCGCCGTCACCCCGGGCCGCGAGGTGACCGTGCCCGGCCTCGGCACGGGCGCGCTCCAGGGCGACCTCGGCTTCGTGGAGGTACTGCGCCGGATGGGCGCCGAGGTGGAGGTCGGCAGGGACCGGACGACGGTACGCGGTACGGGAGTTCTGCGCGGGCTCACCGTGAACATGCGGGACGTCTCCGACACCATGCCGACCCTGGCCGCGATCGCGCCGTTCGCCGACGGACCCGTCCGCATCGAGGACGTGGCGAACACCCGGGTGAAGGAGTGCGACCGCCTGGAGGCCTGCGCGGACAACCTCCGCCGGCTCGGCGTGCCGGTGTCGACCGGCCCCGACCGGATCGAGATCCACCCCGGCACCCCGCGGCCGGACGTGCGGATCAAGACCTTCGGCGACCACCGCATCGTCATGTCCTTCGCGGTGACCGGCCTGCGCACACCCGGCCTGACGTACGACGACCCCGGCTGCGTCCGCAAGACGTTCCCGGGCTTCCACGAGGCCTTCGGGAAGTTCCGCCGGCAGTGACTCCCGCGCCGGCAGCCGCCTAAGCCGCCTCGTCGAGCAACCTCAGCAGGTGCTCCCGTCCGCCGGCGAGAATCTCCTGAAGCGGCGCCGCCGACTCGTACCACCGCTTCTCGTACTCCCAGCACAGCCACCCGTCCCAGCCGTGCCGGCAGAGCACGTCCACGCACTCGGTGAGCGGAAGCACCCCCGCGCCCAGCGGCAGCGGCGTCGTGTCGTCGGCCGACGCGATGTCCTTGACCTGCACGTATCCCAGGTGCGGGGCGAGGGCGGCGTACGACTGCGAGGGCTGCTCGCCGCCCAGCCAGGTGTGCATGACGTCCCACAGCGCGCCGACGTGGCGGTGTCCGACGGGCCCCAGCACGCGGATCGCGGCGGCGCCGGTGCGGTGGGAGTCATGGGTCTCCAGCAGGACGCGCACCCCGAGCGCGGCGGCGTCCTCGGCCACGGTGCCGAGCCGCCGCGCGGCGACCGCGTCGGACTCGGCGGCGGGCAGGTCCGGGTCGGCGCCGGGGAAGACCCGGACGAAGGGGGCGCCGATGTCGTGGGCGAGCCGCACCAGGGCGCGCACGGCCTCGACGACCGGGCCGTCCTCGCCGGGCGCGGCCACGCGCGCGTACCCGGCGACGCCCAGGATCTCGACGCCGGCCGCCTTGAACGCGGCGGCCACGTCCGCCCGTTGGGCCGCCGTGAGGCCGGGGTGCACCGGCTCCTCGGGATGGGCGCGCAGCTCGATGCCGTGGTAGCCGTGCGTGGTGGCGAGCGCCAGCACGTCCGGCAGCGGAAGACCGGGAACCCCGAGGGTGGAGAAGGCTAGCTTCATGGTCACGGACCCTACTCGTCACTCGCCCGACCGGTGCAGATCCAGGCGCCAGTCCTGACCGGTCAGGTCCTTTCCGAAGGAGCGGTGCGGCTGCTCGGCGGTGAGCACGAAGCCGTGGCGCCGGTACAGGCGCCGGGCGGCGTCGAGCACGTCGTTGGTCCACAGCACCAGGTCGCGGTAGCCGACCCCGCGCGCGAAGTCCACGACCGCGCCGACCAGCAGGTCCCCGATGCCGTGCCCCCGCGCCTCGGGCTCGACCAGCAGCAGCCGCAGCCGCGCGGTGCCCGGGGCGTCGTCCCGTACGCACATCACGCAGCCCACGGGCCGCCCGCCCAGCTCGGCGATCCACACCCGCTCCAGATGCGGATCGTGGTCCTCGGCGAAGTCGGCCACGATCCGGGCCACCAGCCCCTCGTAGTCGGCGTTCCAGCCGTACTCGGCGGCGTACAGCGCGGCGTTGCGCTGCACCATCCAGCCGAGGTCGCCGGGCCGGGGCTCGCGCAGCGCGACCTCGGCAGGTCCCCGCGGGGCCGTGTCGCCGAGGGCCGTACGAAGGGCGTTCAGGGCCTCGGCGGCGCCCCGGCCGCTCGCGGTGAGGGCCACCCGCGTGCCGGAGGGGTCGCGCTCGGCCAGTCCGGCCCGCTCGACCGCGTCGAGGATCCGGGTCAGGGCCAAGTGCCCGTCCGCGAGCCCCAGTCGGGCGCGCAGCCCGGCCTCGTCGGTGCCGTCGGCGTGCGCGAGTGCGGACAGCACCCGGTCGACGGCGCGGATGTCCTGGACGGTCATGGCCGGCCCCCGGTGGTTGGCGATGGTTCCCAGTGGTTGAACGATTCAAGTACGTTGATTTCCCTTGCTGGTTCCCCTCTTTCCCCGTGCGGCCCGCCTTTGACTTCCCCGCCCTCTCATCGTAGGTTTAATCACGAACGTCACTTATGTCCGTTTGGCATCGAGAGTGACGGATCCGCCGCGGATCGCCTTTGCGGGCGGCGGACCCCGCCCGGAGCTGCGCGCAGGCTCCGGAGCGTCAGGAGGACGGCCCACCGGGGCCGTCGGCAGAAAAACCACACCCTCGGAGAGGGGCTCATCATGCGCGCGCACACCACCCGTATCAAGAGAGTGGCCCTTGTGGTCTGCTCGGCACCGATCCTGGCCCTCGCGGCCGGAGCCGGAGTCGCCAGCGCAGCCACCAGCTCCGCACCGACCGCGGCCGTCGCGTACGACCACGGTGGCGGTGGCGGCTGGGGCTGGGGCGACGACCACGGCGGCGGCTGGGGCTGGGGCGACGGCGGCGGCTGGGGTTGGGGAGACCACGGCGGCGGCTGGGGCGACGGCGGTGGCTGGGGCGACGGCGGCGGCTGGGGCTGCTGACCCACCCACAGCGAACTGACCTGACACCCCCGACAGTGAAAGGTGGATCCGGGTGCCCGACCCATGGGCACCCGGATCCCTGTGACCAGCCGGTTCCACGGGGCCGGCGGCCGTGGAGGCGGTGACCGGATGAGGATCGTCTGCGTGGGCGGAGGCCCGGCCGGGCTGTACTTCTCGATCTCGGCGAAGCTGCGGGACGCCGGGCACGAGATCACCGTGATCGAGCGCGACCCGCCCGAGGCCACCTACGGCTGGGGCGTCGTGTACTGGGACGACCTGCTGGACATCCTGCACGCCAACGACCCCGAGAGCGCCCGCGCGATCAGCGCCGGCTCGGTGCTCTGGCAGGCGCAGGAGATCCAGGTGCACGGCGGCGGGCACGACGGTACGGCGTACTTCGGGGGCTACGGCTACAGCATGGGCCGCGCCGCGCTGCTGGAGATACTGGCCCGGCGCGCACGCTCCCTCGGTGTGGACGTACGGCACGGGGAGCGCCTCGCCGACCCCGCCGACCTGCCCGAGGCCGATCTGATCCTGGCCGCCGACGGGGCGGGCAGCCGGATCCGGCAGAGCCGCGCGGAACGCTTCGGCACGAAGACGGAGACCGGCCGCAACCCCTACATCTGGCTCGGCACGGACCGGCAGTTCGACAGCTTCGTGTTCTGCTTCGAGAAGACCGGGGCCGGCTGGATCTGGTTCCACGCCTATCCGTCGATCCGGGGCATCAGCACCTGCATCGTGGAGTGCTCCCCGGAGACCTGGCAGGGCCTCGGCCTGGACTCCATGGAGCCGGAGGAGGCCGTACCGCTGCTGGAGAAGATCTTCCACCGGGCGCTCGACGGCCACTCCCTGATCAGCCGGTCGCGCGGCGCCCCGGCGCTGTGGCAGCGCTTCACGCACCTGCGCAACGAGACCTGGGTCGACGGCACCGAGCCCCGGCGCCCCGTCGTCCTGGCCGGCGACGCCGCGCACACCACCCACTTCACGCTCGGCTCCGGCACCCGGCTGGCGATGATCGACGGGATCGTGCTGGCCCACAGCCTCGCGCACCACGCGGACCTCCGGGCGGCGCTGCGGGCGTACGACGAGCACCGCCGCGCGGAACTGCACCCCGTGCAGGCCGGCGCGCGCTCGAGCATGGCCTGGTTCGAGCGCCTCGACGACTACCTGGAGCGCGACCCGGTCTCCTTCGCCTACGCCATGGCCGTCCGCACCGGCCGTCAGTCCCCCTGGCGCTACCAGGCCCACCTGGCCAACCAGATCCCCGCCCTGCGCAAGGCCCGCCTGGCCTACGACACGGGCCGCCGCTGGTACCGGGACCGCAGAAGGGGCGGAACACCGCTGCCCCTGCTGGGCCGCTCCCTCCCGTCCGGGGCACCCCCGAAGACCCCCTGACCCTTTCCGCGATGCCGCCGGGGGCGGCCACTCGCGCCCCTGGCCGCGCTTTCGGCAAGGGCGACGGCACCGCTGCCGTCGCCCGGCTCCCTCACGCCCGGGGTGTTCCCGAGGACCCCCTGACCATCAGCTCCCCGCGGACGGTGGCGATGTCGCCGGGCGGCGGTTCCTCGCGTCCCATGGCGATCCGGCCGGCCCGGGCGCCCGCGTCCGCCAGCGGCAGTCGCACCGTCGTCAGCGACGGCACCGCGTCGATGCTGAACGGCAGGTCGTCGAAGCCGGCCACCGACACGTCCTCCGGAATCCGCAGCCCGGACTCCCGCAGCGCCGCGCACGCGCCGAGCGCGACGGAGTCGTTCGCGGCGACGATCCCCGTCAGCCCCGGTTCCCGCCGCAGCAGCTCCAGCGTGGCCTCGTACCCGGACCGGCGGTCGTAATGGCCGTACACCGTCCAGCGCGGATCCTCCTCGACCCCCGCCGCCGCCAGCGCCTCCCGGTGACCCTCCAGCCGGTGCCGCGTCGTGGTCCGCTCCTCGGGGCCGGCGATGTAACCGAGCCGGCGATGCCCGAGCCCGAGCAGGTGCTCGGTCAGCCGGCGCGCACCCCCGCGGTTGTCGAACGTCAGGGCCACCGCCCCGGTGCCCGCTGCCTGCGGCCGCCCGCACAGCACCACGCGCGTCCCGGCCTCCGTCAGCTTGCGCAGCTTCGCCGCGACCGCCGCCGCGTGCGGCGCGTCCTCCACGGCGCCGCCGGTCAGCACCACGGCCGCCGCCCGCTGGCGCTGCAGCAGGGTCAGATACGTCAGTTCACGCTCGGGCGACCCGCCCGTGTTGCACACGACCGCCAGCCGCTCACCGCCCGCCCGGCCCCCGCCCGTGCCCCCGATCTCGGCCTGGATGGCGGACGCCATGATCCCGAAGAAGGGGTCGGCGATGTCGTTCACCAGGATCCCGACCAGGTCGGAGGTGGCGGCGGCCAGCGAGCTCGCCGGGCCGTTGAGGACGTAGTCCAGCTCGTCCACCGCC
The DNA here is from genome assembly GCF_001866665.1 of Streptomyces monashensis. Taxonomy (GTDB): domain Bacteria; phylum Actinomycetota; class Actinomycetes; order Streptomycetales; family Streptomycetaceae; genus Streptomyces; species Streptomyces monashensis. The sequence continues at coordinate 73,222 of NZ_MLYO01000089.1, forward strand.
CGGAGCACCCGCTCGCGTGTGGAGGCGGCCACCGGGTAGTTGCCGTTCAGTACGCGCGACACCGTCGCGGGGGAGACCTGGGCGCGGGCCGCCACATCCGCCAGGGTCACCGTCATGTCGTCGTCCTCCGGTCGTGCGTCGTGTCGTACGCCCTCGTAGACAGCCAGGTCATGCTCGTGGTTCCGAGCGGACGTCCAGCAGACCTTAAAGCCATCGACCCCGGATGTTCGCCCCCTCGAACAACTCGAAGGGGCAACGGTCTTGTACAGACCACTGTTCAGAGGCTAGCTTCTCAGTGGATAGAAAGCGCTTGCTGCGAGTGTTGTAGAGGGGACTCACGTGACACGCAAGACGGTGCGCATCGCCATGAACGGCGTGACCGGACGCATGGGCTACCGCCAGCACCTCGTCCGGTCGATCCTCGCCCTGCGCGAGCAGGGCGGCCTCGACCTGGGCGACGGCACCGTGCTGTGGCCGGAGCCGATCCTGCTCGGCCGCCGTGAACACGCGCTCCGGGAGATCGCCGGGCGTCACGGGCTGGACGAGATCTCGACGGACGTCGACGCGGTGCTGGCGGATCCGTCGGTGGACATCTACTTCGACGCCCAGGTCACCTCCGCCCGGGAGGAGTCCGTCAAGAAGGCGATCGCCGCCGGGAAGCACGTCTACACCGAGAAGCCGACCGCCACCGGCCTGGCGGGCGCCCTCGAACTCGCCCGGCTCGCCCACGACAAGGGCATCAAGCACGGCGTCGTCCAGGACAAGATCTTCCTGCCGGGCCTGCTCAAGCTGAAGCGCCTGGTCGACGGCGGCTTCTTCGGCCGGATCCTGTCCGTGCGAGGCGAGTTCGGCTACTGGGTCTTCGAGGGCGACTGGCAGCCGGCCCAGCGCCCGTCCTGGAACTACCGTGCCGAGGACGGCGGCGGCATCGTCGTCGACATGTTCCCGCACTGGGAGTACGTCCTGCACGAGCTGTTCGGCCGGGTGACCTCCGTCCAGGCCCTCGCCACCACCCACATCCCGCAGCGCTGGGACGAGAACGGCAAGCCCTACGACGCGACGGCGGACGACGCGGCCTACGGCGTCTTCGAACTCGACGGCGGCGCGATCGCCCAGATCAACTCCTCCTGGGCGGTCCGGGTCAACCGCGACGAACTCGTCGAGTTCCAGGTCGACGGCACCGAGGGCTCGGCGGTCGCGGGCCTGCGCAACTGCCGTGTCCAGCACCGCGGTTCGACTCCCAAGCCGGTCTGGAACCCCGACCTCCCCGCCACCGAGGTCTTCCGCGACCAGTGGCAGGAGGTGCCGGACAACGGGGACTTCGACAACGGCTTCAAGGCCCAGTGGGAGCTGTTCCTCAGGCACGTCCACGCCGACGCGCCGTACCACTGGGACCTGCTGGCCGGCGCCCGGGGCGTACAGCTCGCCGAACTGGGCCTGAGGTCCTCCGCCGAGGGCCGCCGCCTCGACGTGCCGGAGATCGCCCTGTGACCATCCGACTCCCTTCCGCAGACGGCGTGTTGCGGACGTACGAGCCCCGCAGCGAACCGCTTGCCGTGTCCCCGGGCGCACCCTTCACCTCCCGTACGGTCTTCTCGGCGGCGCACGTCGTCGCCGACCCGTACGCCGACGTCTCGCCCGACTCGCCGGCCGCCGTCGACTGGGACGCCACCCTCGCCTTCCGCCGGCACCTGTGGTCGCACGGACTCGGGGTGGCCGAGGCGATGGACACGGCCCAGCGCGGCATGGGCCTGGACTGGGCGGGCGCGGCCGAGCTGATCCGGCGCAGCGCGGCCGAGGCGAGGGCGGTGGGCGGCCGGATCGCCTGCGGGGTCGGCACCGACCAGATCGCCGGCGGGTCACTCGTGGAGATCCGCGCGGCCTACGAGGAGCAGCTCGCGGTCGCGGAGGAGTCGGGCGCCCAGGCGATCCTGATGGCCTCGCGCGCCCTGGCCGCCGCGGCCACCGGCCCGGACGACTACCTGGAGATCTACGGCCACCTGCTGCGCCAGTGCGCCGAGCCGGTGATCCTGCACTGGCTGGGCCCGATGTTCGACCCGGCGCTGGAGGGCTACTGGGGCTCGGCCGGCCTGGACGCGGCGACCGACACCTTCCTGGAGGTCATCGCCGCGCACCCGGACAAGGTCGACGGCATCAAGGTGTCGCTCCTGGACGCGCGGCGCGAGACCGACCTGCGCCGCCGCCTCCCGCGCGGGGTCCGCTGCTACACCGGCGACGACTTCCACTACCCCGAGCTGATCGCGGGCGACGAGCAGGGCTTCAGCCATGCCCTGCTCGGCGTCTTCGACCCGCTGGGCCCGCTGGCGGCACAGGCGGTCCGGGTGCTGGACACCGGGGACACGGCCGGTTTCCGGGCGCTGCTGGACCCCACGGTCGCCCTGTCCCGCCACCTCTTCCAGGCCCCCACCCGCTTCTACAAGGCCGGTGTGGTCCTGCTGGCCTGGCTCGCGGGCCACCAGGCGCACTTCACGATGGTCGGCGGCCTCCAGTCGGCCCGCTCCCTCCCGCACCTCGCCCGCGCCTACGAACTCGCCGACGGCCTCGGCCTGTTCCCGGACCCGAAGCTCGCCGAGGAGCGGATGAAGAACCTGCTGTCCCTGTACGGGGTGAACCAGTGACCGATCTCGCACGCTTCAGCATCAACCAGATGACAGTGAAACAACTGTCACTGCCGGAACTGGTCTCCGCCTGCGGGGAGTTCGGTATCGGGCAGGTGGGCCTGTGGCGGGAGCCGGTCCAGTCGTACGGCGTCGAGGCGACGGCAGAGCTGATCCGCGACGCCGGCCTGACGGTGACGACGCTCTGCCGGGGCGGATTCTTCACGGCGATCGCCCCGGAGGCACGTGCGTCGGCCCTGGCCGACAACCGCCGCGCGATCGAGGAAGCGGCCACCCTCGGAACGGACACCCTGGTCCTGGTCTCGGGCGGCCTGCCCACCGGTTCGAAGGACCTGAACGGGGCCCGGGAGCGCATCGCCGACGCGTTGACCGAACTGGCCCCCTACGCCGAGCAGCACGGCGTACGCCTGGCCGTCGAGCCCCTGCACCCGATGTACGCCTCCGACCGCTGTGTCGTCTCGACCCTGGCCCAGGCCCTGGACCTGGCCGAGCGCTTCCCCGCGCACCAGGTCGGGGTGGCCGTGGACACGTACCACATCTGGTGGGACGACCAGGCGCCCGCGCAGATCGCGCGGGCGGGGGCGGGCGGCCGTATCCACACGTTCCAACTCGCCGACTGGGTCACCCCGTTGCCGGAGGGCGTCCTCAACGGCAGGGGCCAGATCGGCGACGGCGCGATCGACATGCGCGAGTGGCGGGGTCATGTGGAGGCGGCCGGCTACACCGGACCGATCGAGGTCGAGCTCTTCAACGACGCACTGTGGGCCCGGGACGGGCGGGAGGTGCTGGCGGAGACGGTGGAGCGGTTCCGGGCCCTTCGGCGCTGAGGGCGGCGTCCGCCCGGGTCAGGCAAGGCGCAGATCGATCCAGGGAATCGTGTCCCCCGGCAGCAGATACCGCTCGATCTCGACGAATCCGTGCCTGCGGGCGAACCGCAGGCCGTCCTCGTTGGACGACAGGACGACCGTTTCGATCACTTCGGCGCCCCACTCCCGCGCCCGCGCGAGGCCGCGCGCGTACAGCTCCTCACCGAACCCCTGGCCACGGTGAGGAGCGAGCACGCGGGCGATCACCGTGGCCGTCGACGTGTCGTCCGAGGGAGGACGCACCGTGCTGCAGCCCACGAGGACGTCGCCGAGGTACGCGACCTCCAGGTGGTTGCGCTGCGCGCGTTCCCGTATCTCCTCGACGGACAGGAGGTGCGTGGGGATGATCGCGTTGTGGACGTACTGCCAGTCCGTGAACGTGGCGTCGTCGTGCGGCCGCTGGATGCGAAGGTCGGACATCGCAGCAGAAGACCCCGGGCGCGCCTCGGACGTCAACCGCCTTTCCCGACGCCTGACGGGCGCGTCCGGGTATGACCTTGCCGCGCGGACGGGGGACACCTCGGCACCATCGCTCAGGGGAAGTGTGACCGGCGCGGACGCCTCTGGTACGTCCTCGCGCCCCGGACCGCCGCCGAGGCCCTCCCCGGTGCGGTCGGCCGGGAGGCCGTTGCTTAGCTGGGCACATGGAACTGCGCCAACTTCGCTATTTCGTGGCGGTCGCCGAGGAGCTGCACTTCGCCCGTGCCGCCGAACGGCTGCTGATCGCCCAGTCGGCCGTCAGCCAGCAGGTGCGGCGGCTGGAGCGGGAGCTGGGGACCGACCTCTTCGACCGGTCGCCGCGCCGGGTGCGGCTGACCGAGGCCGGGCAGCGGTTTCTGCCGGCGGCGCGCGAGGTGCTGGCCGCCGAGCAGCGGGCGCGAGCCGCGGTGGCCGACTACACCGCGGCGCGGGTCGAACGGCTGCGGGTGGGCACCAGCACGGGGATGGGGGACCGGCTGGACCAGGTGCTGGAGGCGCTGGCCGGGCTCGTCCCCGAGCTGCGGGTGGAGCTGGCCTCCGCCCCCACCGCCGTACGGCTGGAGCAGGTGGCCCGCGGGGAGCTGGACGCCGCCTTCGTGCGGGGGGTGGAGGAGGGTCCCGACGGGGTCCGGCTGGTCCCGGTGTGGCAGGACCGGCTCCTGGTGGTCCTCGGCGCGCGACACGCCCTCGCCCGCCGATCGCGGGTGGAGCTGGGCGAGTTGGCCGGTCTGCCGTTGTATCTGACCGCGCGGCGCAACAATCCGCCGCTCGTCGACCTCGTCGTGGGCGCGTGCCGGGACGCCGGCTTCGAGCCCGTGTCCGGGCCGGCGGCGAGCTCGTTGCAGGACACCCTGGCCGCGCTGGGCGCGGGCAGCCCCGGCTGGAGCGTGGTGTACGCCTCGCACGCCGCGCAGCTGGCCACCGGGCGGGTCGCCTTTTTGTCGGCGAGCGACCCCCTCGTCCTGCCGACCGCGCTCGCCGTGCCCCGCACCGCACCTGAGGCCCGGGTCGTCTCCCTCCTGGAGGCCTGCCGGGCGATCGGCGCGAGCGATCGCGAAACGTGAACGCTGCGTGCGCGGAGTGGCCCTGGGTGCCGCGCCCCGGATCGGGTGGACTGGGAGCCGAAGCAAGCACCGGCCATCGACTCCAGGAGCTGATCATGCCCATCGTCACCGTCCAGCAGGGCCCCCGCAGCGTCGAGCTCAAGCGCGAACTCGTCGCCCGCATCACGGACGCCTTCGTGGACGCCTACAAGATCCCCGCCGACACCGTCCAGGTGTGGATCAACGAGACCCCGGCCGACAGCTGGGGCTCGGCCGGCACCCTCACCGCCGACAAGTAGCCACCCGCCCGGCCGCACCACCGCCCCTGCCACGAGAGGAACCCACGCCGTCATGACCACCACCGACCGCACCGAGCCCGACGCGCCCAGGGGCGTGGTGCTGCGCTACTTCGAGGCGCTCGCCGCCGGGGACCAGGAGACCGTCCGGAACAGCTGGGCCGAGGACGGCAGTTGCTGGTACGGCGGCGACCTGCCCATCTCCGGCACCTGGCAGGGCCGGGACCAGGTGATCGACGGCTTCCTGGCGACCGCCTTCGCCCACCTGGACCCCGACCGCGAGATCGGCCTGAAGGTCACCAACGTCTTCGGCGAGGGCGAGCAGGTGCTCGTCGAGTGGGACTCCTGGGCGACCGGCAGGACCGGCAGGGCCTACCACGAGCACAACATCGGCGTCTTCACCGTCCGCGCCGGAAAGATCGTCACCATGCGCGAGTACGCCGACACCCAGCACTGGGAGCGGGCGCTCGTCGCCCCGTAGGCGAGTACGACAGGGCCTAGAAGAACACCCCGCACCGCAGCAGCACGTTCGCGTACGGCCGCGCCTCCCCGGTGCGGACCACCAGCCGGGCGCCCGCCGAGAGTTCCTTCAGCCGCTCGTGCGGCACCAGGTCCAGGTCGCGGAAGTGGCCCTCCAGCAGCGCCCGGTTGGGGCCGCGCAGCTCGCGCGCGGCTGTCGCGCCCTCCACCACCAGCTCGGCCAGCAGACCGCCCAGTACCTCCGCGAACGACGGCACCCCGGCCCGGAACGCCAGGTCCACCACGCGCGGCCCGGCCGGGATCGGCATACCGGCGTCGCACACCAGCACCCCGTCCCCGTGGCCCAGCTCCGCGAGCGCCCCGGCGAGATGGCGGTTCAGGATCCCCGCCTTCTTCACAGGGACTCGACCTCCCGCGCCGTCGGGTACGACTCCTGCGCGCCCCGCCTCGTCACGGCGGCCGCGCCGACCCGGGCCGCGTAGCCCGCCGCCTCGGCCAGCGCGGCCCCCGACCCCAACCGCCAGGCCAGTGCGGCGGTGAAGGCGTCGCCCGCCCCCGTGGTGTCCACCGCGTCCACCTTCACCGACGGCACGCGCGTCACCCCGGAGGAGTCGCACACCAGCGCCCCCTGCGCGCCCAGCGTCACCACCACCGAGCGCGGGCCCCTGGCCAGCAGCAGCCTCGCCCAGTCCGCGGGCTCCTCGCTCACGCACGCGTCGCCGAGGAGCACCCGGGCCTCGTGCTCGTTGACGATCAGCGGGTCGCAGGCCGCCAGCACCTCCGCGGGAAGCGGGCGGGGTGGCGACGGGTTCAGTACGAAGCGGGCGTCCGGGGGCAGTTGCCGTACCACCTCCGTGACCGTCTCCAGCGGGACCTCCAGCTGTGCCGACACCACCCGCGAGGCGTGGAAGAGGCTGCCCGCCGCCCGGACGTCCCCCGGGGTGAGCCGGGCGTTGGCGCCCGGTGACACCACGATGCTGTTGTCCCCGGACGGGTCGACGGTGATCAGCGCCACGCCGGTCGGCGCCCCGCCCACCAGCACGCCGACCGTGTCGACGTCCGCCGCGCGCAGGGAGTCGAGCAGCAGCCGGCCGTGGCCGTCGTCGCCGACCCGCGCCAGCAGGGCCGTGTCCGCGCCGAGCCGGGCGGCGGCCACCGCCTGGTTGGCGCCCTTGCCGCCCGGGTGCACGGCCAGGTCGCCGCCGAGCACCGTCTCCCCGGCGGCGGGCCGCCGTTCGACGTCGATCACCAGGTCGGCGTTGGCCGATCCGACGACCAACAGGTCGTAGTCGTACATCAGTTGACTCCCCTGAGAGATGATCCGGGCGTCCGCCGTCAGCCGCTGAACCCGGCCACGTTGTCCTTCGTGACCACCTTCACCGGCACCTTCACCGTCGGCTCCACCTTCTTGCCCTGCACGGCCTTCAGCGCGTTGTCGACGGCGATCCTTCCCAACTGGCTCGGCTGCTGGGCGACCGAGGCGTACAGCGTGCCGTTCCGCACCGCCGTCAGCCCGTCCGGGGTGCCGTCGAAGCCGACCACCTGGACCGACTTCCCGGCCTTGGCGCCGAGGGCCTTGACGGCGCCGAGCGCCATCTCGTCGTTGGCGGCGATGACGCCCTGCACGTCCGGGTGGGCCTGGAGCAGGTTCGACATCACGTCGAGGCCCTTGGTGCGGTCGAAGTCGGCGGGCTGCTGGGCCAGCACCTGGATGCCGGGGTAGGCCTTCAGACCCTGGGCGAAACCGGCCGCGCGCTCGCGGGCCGCGGACGTACCCGCCTGGCCCTGGAGGATGACGATCTTCCCCTTGCCGCCGAGCTTCTCGGCGATCGTCCGCGCGGCCAGTTCGCCGCCGGCCACGTTGTCGGAGGCGACCAGGGCGTTCACGTCGGCCTTGTTGACGCCGCGGTCCACGGCGACGACGGGGATCCCCGCCTTGTCGGCGGCCTTCACCGAGTTGCCCGCCGCGTCCGAGTCCACCGGGTTGACGATGATCGCGCCGAGGCCCGAACTGGTGAAGTTCTGCAGCTGGTTGGCCTGCTGGGAGGCGTCGTTCTGGGCGTCGGTGACGGTCAGGTCCACGCCCAGCTTCTTCGCCTCGGCCTGGGCACCGGCCCGGATCTGGACGAAGAAGGGGTTGTTGAGGGTGGACAGCGACAGCCCCATGCGCGGGTTCCGGGCGTCGGACGAACCCGTGTGCAGGAAGGAGGTCGCGCCGACGATCGCCACGGTGACGACGACCGCGAGCGCGTACGTCGCCGCCTGCCTGCCCTTCCCGCCGCCGGGGCCGCCCGCCACCGGGCTCGCCCCGGCCTTGCGGCGCACGGTGTCCAGCAGCACCGCCAGCGCGATGACGACACCGATCACGACCTGCTGCCAGAACGCCGACACGGACAGCAGGTTGAGGCCGTTGCGCAGCACCGCGAGGATCAGCGCGCCGATCAGCGTGCCGGACGCCTTGCCGGTGCCACCCGCGAGCGAGGCACCGCCGATGACGACCGCGGCGATCGCGTCCAGCTCGTAGCCGTCGGCGGCCTGCGGCTGGGCCGAGGAGAGCCGGGAGGCCAGTACGACACCGGCGACGGCCGCGAACAGACCGGACAGCGCGTAGATCGCGAGCTTCTGCTGCGGCACCCGCAGACCGGAGAGCCGGGCCGCCTCCTCGTTGCCGCCGATGGCGTACATGGAGCGGCCGATGTACGTCCGCCCGAGGACCAGGGCCGCGATCAGCCCCATCACGACCATGACCAGCACGGGCACCGGCAGCCAGCCGCCGAGCGTGTCGCCGAGGTGCGAGACCGAGGCGGGGAAGGCGATCGGCGAGCCCTGCGAGATGACGAGGGCGAGGCCACGACCCACCGAGAGCATCGCCAGCGTCGCGATGAACGGCGGCAGCTTCCCGTAGGCGATGAGGAAACCGTTCACCAGCCCGGCCACGACACCCGTGCCGAGCCCGAGGACGACGGCGAGCGCCACGGGCACCCCGTGCTGCGTCGCGCTCCAGGCCAGCACGGTCGCCGACAGCGCGGCCACGGAGCCGACCGACAGGTCGATGCCGGCCGAGACGATCACGAACGTCACACCGAAGGCGAGGACCGCCGTCACGGCCGCCTGCACACCGATGTTGAGCAGGTTGTCCGTCGTCAGGAAGTCCCCGGACAGCGCCGACAGGGCGATGACCAGGACGATCAGCGCGGTGAGCGCGCCGTTGTCGAGGAGCAGCCGGCGCAGGCCGCCGGTGGCGCCACCCGCGCCCGTCGTGCTCTTGAGCGTGTCAGTGGCCACGGCTGGCCTCCTTGTCGGTGTCCTTGTCAGCGGTGGGAAGGGAGACGGCGAGCGCCATGACGGCGTCCTGCGTGGCGTCGGTGGCCCGCAGCTCGCCCGCGATCCGGCCCTGGGCCATGACCAGCACCCGGTCGCTCATGCCGAGCACCTCCGGCAGATCGCTGGAGATCATCAGTACGGCGGCCCCGGCCGCGGTCAGTTCGTTGATGAGCTGGTAGATCTCGACCTTGGCGCCGACGTCGATACCGCGCGTCGGCTCGTCGAGGATCAGCACCTTGGTGTCGGCCAGCAGCCACTTGCCGATGACGACCTTCTGCTGGTTGCCGCCGGACAGGGTCCGCACGTGCTGCCCGAGGCCCGCCATCCGCACGCCCAGCTGCCCGGCGATCCGCCCGGCGGCGTCGTGCTGGCCCTTGCGGTCGACGAATCCGCCCCGGGTGGCGGCCCGCATGGTGACGAGCCCGAGGTTCTCCTCGACCGAGGCGTCCAGCACGAGCCCCTGCCCCTTGCGGTCCTCGGGCACGAGCCCGATCCCGGCCGCCATGGCCGCGTTCACGTCGTGTCGCCTGAGCCGGTCGCCGCAGACCTTCACGGTCCCGTCGTCGTACGGATCGGCCCCGAACACGGCCCGTACCACCTCGGTCCGCCCGGCCCCGACGAGCCCGGCGATCCCGACGACCTCACCGGCGTGCACCTCGAAGCCGACGTCGTGGAACACCCCGTCCCGGGTGAGCCCCTCGACGGAGAGCAACGGCGCGCCGCGCTCGGCCCGCTGCCGCGGGTACTGCTGCTCGATCGACCGCCCGACCATGAGCCGTACCAGCTCGTCCTCCGGCGTGGCGGCGGGCACCTCCCCGACGCTCCTGCCGTCCCGGATGACGGTGACCCGGTCGCCCAGGGCGGCGATCTCCTCCAGGTGATGGGTGATGAAGACGATCCCGACGCCGTCCTCGCGCAGCGAGCGCACGATGCCGAAGAGCTTCTCGACCTCCTCCGAGGTGAGCACGGCCGTCGGCTCGTCCATGATGAGCACGCGCGCGTCCAGACTGAGCGCCTTGGCGATCTCGACCATCTGGAGCCGGGCGATGCCGAGTTCACGCACACGCGCGCGTGGCGAGACATCGACCCCCACGCGCGCGAGGAGGGCGTCGGCGTCCGCCTCCATCGTCTTCCGGTCGATCATCCCGAAGCGCCGGGGCTGGCGCCCGAGGAAGATGTTCTCGGCGACGGTGAGGTCGGGCACCAGGTTGAACTCCTGGTAGATGGTGGCGATGCCGAGCCGCTCGGCGTCCTGCGCACCGTGGATACGCGTCTCCCGGCCGTCGACGAGAATCCGTCCGCCGTCGGGCGTGTACGCCCCGGAGAGCATCTTGATCAGCGTGCTCTTGCCGGCGCCGTTCTCACCGAGCAGCACATGGACCTCGCCCCGGCGCAGGTCGAAGTCGACGCCGTCCAGCGCGACCACGCCGGGGAAGGTCTTGCGTATGCCCTCGATGCGCAGCAACTCGTCCGGGTCGCTCACGACGTGCTCCTGTTCGTCACGGGATTCTCTGCGGGGGGCTCACCGCACGAGCGGCGTACGACGAGCCGGGCGGAGAGGGCGACGGACGCGGCGGTCCGCCCCTCGATACGGTCGACGAGGGCCCGTACGGCGGCCCGTCCCAGCTCACCGGTCGGCTGGGCGATCGCGGTCACGGGCGGATCGGTGTGCACGAACCAGGGGATGTCGTCGAACGCGGCCAGCGCGATGTCGTCCGGCACGCGCAGCCCACGCGCGCGTACGGCATCGAGCGCACCGAGCGCCATGAGGTTGTCGGCCGCGAAGACGACCTCCGGCGGCTCGGGCAGGTCCAGGAACCCCTCGGTGACCCGCCGCCCGCTCTCGGCCTGGAAGTCGCCCTGGCCTATGTAGGCGTCGGGAAGCGGAAGCCCGTGCGCGGCGAGGGCGGCGCGGAATGCCTCGACCCGCTCACTGCCGGTCGTGGTGGCGGCGGGCCCGGCGATGATGGCGAGCCGCCGGTGCCCGAGCGCGTGCAGATGCGCCACGAGATCCCGTACGGCGTCCCGCCCGTCGGCCCGTACGACGGGCACGTCCACACCGGGGATCCACCGGTCCACGAACACCATGGGCGTCCCGGCCCGGACGGCGTCCAGCATGAGCGGGGACCCGCCGTCGGTGGGGGAGATGAGCAGTCCGTCGATCCGCCGGTCGAGCAGGTTCCGGACATGGTGGTCCTGGATCTCGGGCCGTTCGTCGGCGTTCCCGATGATCACGCTGTACCCGAGCGCCCGAGCCTCCTCCTCGACGGAGCGGGCCAGCTCGGTGAAGTAGGGGTTCAGCACGTCGCTGATGACGAGCCCGAGGGTGTGGGTCTGGTCGGTCCGCAGGGAGCGGGCGACGGCGTTCGGCCGATACCCCAGCGCCTCGACGGCGGCCAGCACGCGCGTGCGTGCGTCCGCACTGACCGACGGGTGCTCGTTCAGGACACGCGACACCGTGGCCACGGACACCCCGGCCGAGGCGGCGACATCCTTGATGCTCGCCAACGCCGGCTCACCTCCTCGTGAGACTCGTGGAACGGCCGACGTGTAATCGTTTCCACGTCGTGCCGCAGGAAGGATTGGAAACGATTACACGGGGCGAGGCAAGAGGTTGAAGGTTGACCGAAACCCAATCGTGACCGAGGCCCGACCGACGCCCGGCCGGAGCCCGTGGTCACCCTCGACGGCAGTGACCGGCAGCTCTGGGCGGTCCCCGGAAGGGAACCGGCCCTGGTTCCAGGCCCCTCGCCTCCGACTACCACGCCGAGTCCTGCAGCCACCGGGGAGCACCGGCCGGCCGGCCCGCGGGCCCGGCGCGGTACCGCGCCTCGCTGAGCCTCGACGGCGCCCGGTCCCGGGGCGGCGAACGCCTCACGTACGACGGCCTGTTCGACCGGATCAACCACTTCCTGGGCGAGGAGATCCGGGGGACCGGCCGGGTCGTCTCCGACGCCTGACGGCCCGGCCGGGGGCGGTGGCCGCGCGCCGCCGCCCCCCGGCCGGGAGCCGCCTCGGCTGTCAGCGGTCACCGGTACCGTCGGACCATGGCTCACCAGGCGGGGAATCAGACGACCGAGCGGCGGCTCGCCGTGCTCGAAGGCGTCCTGGAGCGGATCACGTACGCCAACGAGGAGAACGGCTACACGGTCGCCCGGGTCGACACCGGCAGAGGCGGCGGCGACCTCCTCACGGTCGTCGGCGCGCTGCTCGGCGCCCAGGTCGGGGAGTCGCTGCGGATGGAGGGCCGCTGGGGTTCGCACCCCCAGTACGGCAAACAGTTCCACGTCGAGAACTACACGACGGTCCTGCCCGCCACCGTCCAGGGCATCCGGCGCTACCTCGGGTCCGGCCTCGTCAAGGGGATCGGACCCGTCTTCGCCGACCGCATCACCCAGCACTTCGGACTCGACACGCTCCAGATCATCGAGGAGGAGCCGAAACGGCTCATCGAGGTCCCCGGGCTCGGTCCCAAGCGGACCAAGAAGATCGCCGACGCCTGGGAGGAGCAGAAGGCGATCAAGGAGGTCATGCTCTTCCTCCAGACCGTCGAGGTGTCCACCTCCATCGCCGTGCGGATCTACAAGAAGTACGGCGACGCGTCCATCTCCGTCGTCAGGAACCACCCCTACCGGCTCGCCGCCGACGTCTGGGGCATCGGCTTCCTGACCGCCGACAAGATCGCCCAGTCCGTCGGCATCCCGCACGACAGCCCGGAGCGGGTCAAGGCCGGCTTGCAGTACGCGCTGTCCCAGTCCGCCGACCAGGGCCACTGCTTCCTGCCGGAGGAGCGGCTGATCGCCGACGCGGTCAAGCTGCTCCAGGTCGACACCGGGCTGGTCATCGAGTGCCTCGCCGAGCTGGCCGAGCCGGGGGAGGAGGGCGAGGAGCCGGGCGTCGTACGGGAGAAGGTCCCGGGGCCCGAGGGGGACGCGGCCGAACCCGTCACGGCCGTCTACCTGGTCCCCTTCCACCGCGCCGAACTGTCCCTCGCCGCCCAGCTCCTGCGCCTGCTGCGCACCGGGCAGGACCGCATGCCGGGCTTCCAGGACGTCGACTGGGCCAAGGCCCTCGGCTGGCTGAAGGCGCGCACCGGCGCCGACCTCGCGCCCGAGCAGGAGGCCGCCGTCAAGCTCGCGCTCAGCGAGAAGGTCGCCGTGCTCACCGGCGGGCCCGGCTGCGGCAAGTCCTTCACCGTGCGCTCGATCGTGGAGCTGGCCCGGGCCAGGCGGGCCAAGGTGCTGCTCGCCGCGCCGACCGGGCGGGCCGCCAAGCGACTCGCCGAACTGACCGGCGCCGAGGCCTCCACCGTGCACCGGCTGCTGGAGCTCAAGCCCGGCGGGGACGCCGCCTACGACCGCGACCGGCCGCTGGACGCCGACCTCGTGGTGGTCGACGAGGCGTCCATGCTGGACCTGTTGCTCGCCAACAAGCTGGTCAAGGCCGTGCCCCCGGGCGCACACCTCCTCTTCGTCGGGGACGTCGACCAGCTGCCGAGCGTCGGCGCCGGCGAGGTGCTGCGCGACCTGCTCGCCGACGGCAGCCCGATCCCGGCCGTCCGCCTCACCCGGGTCTTCCGGCAGGCCCAGCAGTCCGGTGTCGTCACCAACGCGCACCGGATCAACGCCGGGCAGCATCCGCTCACCGACGGGCTGAAGGACTTCTTCCTCTTCGTCGAGGACGACACCGAGGAGGCCGGCCGGCTCACCGTGGACGTGGCGGCGCGACGGATTCCGGCCAAGTTCGGGCTCGACCCGCGGCGGGACGTGCAGGTGCTCGCGCCGATGCACCGGGGGCCGGCCGGCGCCGGGGCCCTCAACGGACTGCTCCAGCAGGCCATCACGCCCGGACGGCCCGACCTGGCCGAGAAGCGCTTCGGCGGCCGGGTCTTCCGCGTCGGGGACAAGGTCACCCAGATCAGGAACAATTACGAGAAGGGGGAGAACGGTGTCTTCAACGGCACCGTGGGCGTCGTCACCTCGCTCGATCCGGTCGACCAGAAGCTCACGGTGCTGACCGACGAGGACGAGGAGGTGCCGTACGAATTCGACGAACTGGACGAACTGGCACATGCGTACGCGGTGACCATTCACCGCTCGCAGGGGAGTGAATATCCCGCGGTGGTGATTCCGGTCACGACCGGAGCGTGGATGATGCTCCAGCGGAACCTCCTGTACACGGCGGTGACACGGGCCAAACGCCTCGTCGTCCTCGTCGGTTCACGCAAGGCGATCGGGCAGGCGGTGCGCACGGTCTCGGCCGGACGGCGGTGTACGGCCCTGGACTTCAGGCTCGGCGCGGGTCATCAGGAAAAATGATCGATCAAATGAGTCACGAAGGTCACAGAGCACTTCCAGATGCCGTTCAAAGGGGGCAGGATGGGCAAGTTGGCGGCACTGAGTGCCGCCGATGGGCCCAATGGTCGACCCCGAGTGCACTCTCCTGAGCCAAATGGGGGATGGTAGAGACAGTCAGGGCACCTCGAAGATGAGGCACTACGTCGGTGAGGGAAGACGTGAGCGACAACTCTGTAGTACTGCGGTACGGCGACGGCGAGTACACCTACCCGGTGGTCGACAGCACCGTCGGCGACAAGGGCTTCGACATCGGGAAGCTCCGCGCCCAGACCGGTCTGGTGACTCTGGACAGCGGATACGGCAACACGGCCGCCTACAAATCCGCTGTCACCTACCTCGACGGTGAGGCGGGCATCCTCCGCTACCGCGGCTACCCCATCGAGCAGCTGGCCGAGCGCTCCACCTTCCTCGAGGTGGCGTACCTGCTGATCAACGGCGAGCTGCCGACCGTCGACGAGCTGACGTCGTTCCAGAACGAGATCACGCGGCACACGCTGCTGCACGAGGACGTCAAGAACTTCTACAAGGGCTTCCCGCGGGACGCCCACCCGATGGCCATGCTGTCGTCGGTCGTCTCGGCGCTGTCCACCTTCTACCAGGACAGCCACAACCCGTTCGACGAGAAGCAGCGCAACCTCTCCACGATCCGGCTGCTCGCCAAGCTGCCGACGATCGCGGCGTACGCGTACAAGAAGTCGATCGGCCACCCGTTCGTCTACCCGCGCAACGACCTCAGCTACGTCGAGAACTTCCTGCGCATGACCTTCTCGGTCCCCGCGCAGGAGTACGACCTCGACCCGGTCGTCGTCGCCGCGCTGGACAAGCTGCTGATCCTGCACGCCGACCACGAGCAGAACTGCTCGACCTCCACGGTCCGCCTGGTCGGCTCCTCGCAGGCCAACATGTTCGCGTCGATCTCGGCCGGCATCAGCGCCCTGTGGGGCCCGCTGCACGGCGGTGCCAACCAGTCCGTGCTGGAGATGCTGGAGGACATCCAGGCGGGCGGCGGCGACGTCGACGCCTTCATCCGCAAGGTGAAGAACAAGGAGGACGGCGTCCGGCTGATGGGCTTCGGCCACCGGGTCTACAAGAGCTTCGACCCGCGCGCCAAGATCATCAAGGCCGCCGCGCACGACGTCCTCTCCGCCCTCGGCAAGTCCGACGAGCTGCTGGACATCGCGCTGAAGCTGGAGGAGCACGCGCTCTCCGACGACTACTTCGTCTCGCGCAACCTCTACCCGAACGTCGACTTCTACACCGGTCTGATCTACCGGGCCATGGGCTTCCCGACCGAGATGTTCACGGTCCTGTTCGCCCTCGGCCGCCTGCCGGGCTGGATCGCCCAGTGGACCGAAATGATCAAGGAGCCGGGCTCCCGCATCGGCCGCCCGCGCCAGATCTACACGGGCGTGGTCGAGCGCGACTTCGTGCCGGTCGAGGCCCGCTGACACCTGCCGGTGAGGGGCGTCGTTCGGGTGGCGCCCCTGGTTGGCCGCTTCTCTTCAGGGTGTCGGCCGACGGCGGCTGACGCGGTCGGGGAGTGCTGAGGCACTGAGTGTCAGGGTCTGCTTCGCGGGCCGGCCCTGAGACGGCCGTACGGCGGCCGTACAGACGAATAAGCGGAAGGCGCCCTGCGCCGGTCCCCCCACGGGCCGACGATCAGGGCGCCTTCCCATATCCCGGTGCGGATTCCCCCCACGGGATCCGGCCGGGCGCTCGGAGAGGACAGCGCCTGAATCGCTGTCTGGTGAGCAGAACGAGCAAAACTCGCCCCACTCCGGTGATGCGGTGCGATCTGCCGGGACAACGCACGCAGGGAGGGCCGCTCAAAGCTTCCCGGTGTACGTGCCCCGGCAACGCATCTCTGAGGCAGTCCCCCAAGACAACCCCAGATGCCGACTGACGCCCCCCAAGACGCCGAACCGACATCGCCAACTTAGACCTTCGAACCCCTTCGATGGTTACGTTCGCATCACTGTGATCTGCGTCTCTTGCATATGTCCCTTAGGTACGCAAGAGCCCCGATACGACGATCGGGACCCAAGCGTAAGGAAGATGCGCGAGCCTTGTGAAGAGCTTATGTGGTGCGCGCGTCCGACTCCAGAGGGTCTTCCACTTCGGTCTCAGCGGAATCGGCGCAGCCGCAGGCTGTTGGTCACCACGAACACCGAGGAGAAGGCCATCGCCGCGCCCGCGATCATCGGGTTCAGCAGTCCGGCGGCGGCCAGCGGCAGCGCGGCCACGTTGTAGCCGAAGGCCCACACCAGGTTCCCCTTGATCGTGGCCAGCGTCCGCCGGGACAGCCGTATCGCGTCCGCCGCCACGCGCAGATCCCCGCGCACCAGCGTCAGATCGCTCGCCTCGATCGCCGCGTCCGTGCCGGTGCCCATCGCCAGCCCCAGATCGGCGGTGGCCAGCGCGGCCGCGTCGTTGACGCCGTCGCCGACCATCGCCACCGCGCGACCCTCGTCCCGCAGCCGCCGCACGACGTCCACCTTGTCCTCGGGCAGCACCTCGGCGTACACGTGTGCCGGGTCGATGCCGACCGTCCGCGCGACCGCCTCGGCGACCGTCCGGTTGTCGCCGGTGAGCAGCACCGGCGTGAGTCCGAGGGCGCGCAGCTCGCGGACCGCCTCGGCGCTGGTCTCCTTGACCGTGTCGGCGACGGCGAGGACCCCGCGGGCCCGACCGTCCCAGCCGGCCACGACCGCCGTACGGCCCTGCTCCTCGGCCTCGCGGGCCGCCTGGACCAACGCGTGCGGAAGGACGTCGTACAGGCGCCCCACGGCCACCTCGCGGCCGTCCACGCGCCCGCGTACGCCTCGCCCGGGGGCGTTCTCGAAGTGCTCGACCTCCGGCAGGGCTCCGACTCGCTCCTCGGCCCCCGCGGCGACGGCGCGGGCGACCGGGTGCTCGGAGGCGTGCTCCAGGGCGCCGGCCAGCCGCAGCAGCTCCTTCTCGTCCTCGCCGTCGGCGACGTGGACCGCCTGGAGCGTCATCCGGCCGGTGGTGACCGTGCCCGTCTTGTCGAGGACGACCGTGTCGACGCGCCGGGTGGACTCCAGCACCTCGGGGCCCTTGATCAGGATGCCGAGCTGGGCGCCGCGGCCGGTGCCGACCATCAGCGCGGTCGGCGTGGCGAGGCCCAGCGCGCACGGGCAGGCGATGATCAGGACGGCGACGGCCGCGGTGAACGCGGCGACCGGGTCCCCGGTCAGGCCCAGCCAGACGCCGAACGTGGCGAGCGCGATGCCGATGACGACGGGCACGAAGACGGCGGAGACCCGGTCGGCGAGCCGCTGCACCTCGGCCTTGCCGTTCTGCGCGTCCTCCACCAGCTTCGCCATGCGCGCGAGCTGGGTGTCCGCGCCGACCCGGGCGGCCTCGACGACCAGCCGCCCGCCCGCGTTGACCGTGGCCCCGGCGACCCGGTCGCCCGGTCCCACGTCCACCGGCGCCGACTCGCCGGTCAGCATGGACGCGTCCACCGCGGAGACGCCCTCGATCACGGTGCCGTCGGTCGCGATCTTCTCACCGGGCCGTACGACGAACCGGTCGCCGACGGCCAGGGACGCCACGGGGATCCGGACCTCACGTCCGCCCGCCCGTCTCCCACCACCGCCCTCGACCGAGAGCCCTTCGGGCTCGCCCTCCTCGTATCGGAGTACCGCCACGTCCTTGGCGCCCAGCTCCATCAGCGCGTGCAGGGCCGCGCCCGCCCGGCGCTTGGAGCGGGCCTCCAGATAGCGGCCGAGCAGGATCAGCGCGACGACGCCGGAGGCGACCTCCAGGTAGATGGCCGAGGCGCCGTCCATGCGCGAGACCGTGAGGCGGAACTCGTCGTGCATGCCGGGCATGCCCGCGTCGCCGAAGAACAGTGCCCACAGCGACCAGCCGAAGGCCGCCAGCGTGCCGACCGAGACCAGGGTGTCCATGGTGGCGGCGCCGTGCCGGAGGTTGGTCCAGGCGGCCCGGTGGAAGGGCAGGCCGCCCCAGACGACGACGGGCGCGGCGAGCGTGAGCGAGAGCCACTGCCAGTTGTCGAACTGGAGGGCCGGGACCATCGCGAGCAGGACGACGGGCAGCGCGAGCAGCGCGGAGACCAGCAGCCGCTGCCGGAGCGCGCCGAGTTCGGCGTCGTGCGCGGGAGGCTGCTCCGCCGTCGTCTCGGGCTGCGGCGGGGCGGGTTCCTCGGCGGTGTAGCCGGTCTTCTCCACGGTGGCGATCAGGTCGGCGATCGCGACGCCCTCGCCGAAGGAGATCCTCGCCTTCTCGGTGGCGTAGTTGACGGTGGCGCTGACGCCGTCCATCCGGTTGAGATTCTTCTCCACGCGCGCGGCGCAGGAGGCGCAGGTCATTCCGCCGATGAGCAGTTCGACCTCGGCGGGCTCGGAGGGGACCCCGGCTATCGCCGGGGCCTTGTCTGCACTGGTGGTGCTGGTCATGCCCGGACTCCAGACATCGGACCGGACCGCGCGGAGCCAGTATCAGCTGGTCGGTACGGCCCGGTCGGGGAATTGAGGGTGTCGCTCAGGCGCGGCCGGCCAGCTCGAAGCCGGCTTCGTCCACGGCCGCGCGCACGGCCTCGTCGTCCGGCTCGGACGTGGAGACGACGGTCACCTCGCCGGTCGACGCCACGGCCTTCACCGAGGTGACACCGGGGATCTCGGAGACCTCGGCGGAGATGGCGCCTTCGCAGTGGCCGCAGCTCATGCCCGTCACCTTGTAGACGGTGGTGACGGAACCCGGGGTGTCGGTGTGGGTGGTCATGTCGTTACTCCTCGTCGAGGCGTAGGGGGCCAGTGGGGTCCGCGAGGGCCACCGGGGCCGCGGGGGAACCCCCATGCTCCTCAGACTATACCCCTAGGGGGTATTTCTCCAAGAGGTGTCCCGACGCGCCAGCGAGCGCACCCAGCCGACCCCGGCCAGTGCCACCAGGGCCAGCCCGCCGACCGAGAACAGGGTGAACAGGTGCTCCTGTGCGGCGTTCGGACGGGTGAGGTACGCGTGCGTGAAGAGCGGGCGGTTCGGATCGGCACCGGTCAGCCGGGCCGTCGCCCGGATCGCGATGCCGTGCGTCGAGTCCCACAGGATGTGCAGCAGGGAGGTGCCGAGGCAGGCGCCGACGGCCGGCGCGGTGCGGCGGAAGCGCCCGTCCGGGCGGCGCCAGGACAGCAGGGCGGCGCCCGCGATGGCGGTCCACAGGCCGTGCCCGAGAGGCGTGAGCACCCCGCGCAGCATCTCCGTCTCCAGCAGCGTGCGCAGGGTCACGCCCTCGGCGGAGGCGGCCGCGGCGAACGCGTACCCGGCGCTCTCCAGTGCCGCGAAGCCGAAGCCGACTGCCGCGCCGAGCACCAGCCCCGCGCGCGTGCCGCGGATACCGGGCTGGCCGCGCAGCGCGAACGCCAGCGCCCCGAGCTTGGCGGCCTCCTCGATCAGGGCGACGCCGAGGGACAGCCCGAAGGAGGGGTGCAGCAGGTACGACACCGTCAGCGAGGCGCCGAGTACCCCGAGCGCGCCGCCGGCCAGGAAGCAGCCGAGGATCGCGCTGACACCCAGGTCGCGGCCGTGCCGCTCGTACGCCCACAGCACGAAGACGACCGGCACCAGAAAGCTGCCGAGCAGGATCAGCGTCGGCAGCGGCGTGCTGTCCCGGGCCTCGTACGTCACCCACGCCGTCAGCGCCCACAGGGCGAGCCCACCGCCCAGACAGCGCCGCCACAGACCCGCACGGATGCGGGGGTACGGCGGCGGGGGCTGCTGCGGGCCGGGGATGCGGGCCCTGGGGGTGCCGGGCGGCGGGGAGTGGGTCACGGGAGTCCCCTCGACTGCTGCTGGGCGATCTCTCCGCACTCTAGGCAGATGTGCCGGGCGGCGCAGTCCGGGTGATTCCCGGCGTCACCCGGGCGGCGGACCCGGCGCGGCCCTGCCCGATCCGGTCGCCGACCAGCGGTTCCAGGTAGCGGGTGAGGACGTTCTTGATCTCCTGGACGTAGGCCGCGCGCTCGGGGCCCTCATGGGTGAGGACCAGCTCCAGGCCCGCTTTGTAGATGCCGAGGCAGACGTGCGCCGTGCGGGTGACGTCCGCCGGGGACGCGTCCGGCACGAGGGAGGCGAGCAGGCCTTCGACGCGGCCGATCAGCGAGGTGTGCAACTGGTCGTGCGCGTCGGTGATCCCGCCGGGCATGTCCGGGCCGTGCATCAGCGCGAAGAAGACCGGGTGGTCGGTGTTGAACGCGATGAACCGGTCGACGGCGGCCCCGACGGCCTCCTCCAGCGGGGTGGCGGGGTCGACCGGCGCCAGCGCCTCGCCGTAGGCGTCGCGCATCTCGTGCATGAGCCGGTCGCCCAGCTCGATCGCGATGGCCTCCTTGTTCGGGAAGAACTGGTAGAGCGTGCCCGGTGAGACCCCGGCCTCGCGTGCGATCGCGTTGGTGCTGGCGGCGGTGTAGCCGGTGGTGCAGAAGACCTGGGCGGCGGCTTCGAGAAGCTGGGCGATACGGCGCTCGCCACGAGCCTGCCGGCGGCGCGGCTGCTCCTTCTGCGTCTGCGGGTTGTCGGGCACGCGTTATCCCCAGATCTCCGAACGCGATTGACAAACGCGAGCGGCCACTCGCATTCTTGTGAAACGCGAGCGATCTCTCGTGTTTGCCAGTTTACGGGCAATGACCGACTCATGCTGCCTGCCTGCGCGCCCATGAGCCAAGGTGAAGGGGACACCGCACGATGACCGAAGTCAACAGCCCACCCCGGCCCGGCGGCTGGACCCGGTTCGTCACCGCCCGCCCCCGTCTGTCGCTGCTCGTGGCCCTGGTGCTCACCGCGCTCGCGGTGGTGGCCGGCGGCGGGGTCGCGGACCGCCTCGGCAGCGGCGGCTGGGAGGACCCGGCCGCCGAGTCGTCGTACGCGACCAAGGCCCTGGAGCGCGCGTTCCCCGACTCGCAGCCGAACCTGCTCCTGCTGGTCGACGCGGGCCACGCCTCCGTCGACGCCCCGGCCGTCGCCGCCCAGGCCCGTGACCTGACGCGCCGGCTCGCTGCGGAGAAGGGGGTGACCGGCGTCGGCTCCTACTGGCAGGCTGCTCCCGCGCAGGCCCCGGCCCTGCGCGCCGAGGACGGCCACGAGGCGCTGATCGCCGCCCGCATCACCGGCGACGAGAACGCGACGGCCAAGACCCTGGACCGGATAGCCCCGCACTACCGGGGCACGCACGGACCGGTGCGGGTGAAGCTCGGCGGCATCGTCGCGGTCCGCCAGGAGATGCAGACCACCATCAAGGCGGACCTGACCCGCGCCGAGCTGATCGCCCTGCCGATCACGCTGGTGCTGCTGGTCATGGTCTTCGGCAGCGCGGTCGCCGCCCTGCTGCCGCTCGGCATCGGCATCGTCGCCATCCTCGGCACCAACGCCGTCCTGCGCGGTCTGACGACGTTCACCGACGTATCGGTCTTCGCGCTCAACCTGACGACGGCCCTCGGCCTCGGCTTGGCCATCGACTACGCCCTCTTCATCGTCCGCCGCTACCGCGAGGAACTGTCCACGGGCGCCGACCCGTCGGCCGCGGTCGGCACGACGCTGCGCACGGCCGGGCGCACGGTGCTCTTCTCCGCCCTCACCGTCGCGGTCTCCCTCGCCGCCATGATGGTCTTCCCGCAGTACTTCCTGCGCTCCTTCGCCTACGCCGGCATCGCCGTGGTCCTGCTCGCCGCCGGCGCCGCCCTGATCCTGCTCCCGGCGGCGCTGGTCCTGCTCGGCCACCGGGTCAACTCCCTGGACCTGCGCCGCCTGTGGCGCCGCGACCGCGAGCCGAAGGCCGCCCAGGGCGCGGCCTGGGCGCGGACGGCAACCCTGGTGATGCGCCGCGCCCCGCTCTTCGCACTGGGCACGACCGTCCTGCTGGTCGTCCTCGGACTCCCCTTCCTGGGCGTGAAGTTCGGCACCGCCGACGACCGCCAGCTGCCCGCGGCCGCCGAGTCCCATGTGGTGCAGCAGCACCTCCGCGAGAGCTTCCCGGGCAGCCCCGGCGGCGGTGTGGAGATCCTCGCCGAGGGCAGGGCGGCCCCGGACCAGTACGCCGCCTACGAACAGCGGGTGGCCGCCCTGCCCGAGGTGGCCCGCGTCGACGGCCCGCTGGTCAAGGGCGACGCCGCCTACTTCACGGTGCAGCCCCGGGGCGAGGCCGTGGACGACCCGGCCCAGCGTCTGGTGGGCGACATACGGGCCCTGCACGCCCCCTTCGTCACGAAGGTGACCGGTACGGCGGCCGTCCTGGTCGACACCAAGCACGCGATAGCCGAGCGTCTGCCCTGGGCGGCCGGGTTCATCGCCGTCGTCACCCTGCTCCTGGTCTTCCTGCTGACGGGCAGCGTGCTGATACCGATCCAGGCGGTCGTCCTGAACGCGCTCAGCCTGACGGCGATGTTCGGCGCCGTGGTCTGGGTCTTCCAGGACGGCCATCTCTCCGGCCCTCTCGGCTTCACGAGCACCGGCTCCATCGAGACCACCCTGCCCGTGCTGATGTTCTGCGTGGCCTTCGGTCTCTCCATGGACTACGGCGTGTTCCTGCTGTCCCGCATCAAGGAGGAGTACGACCGCACGGGCGACCACGACGCGGCCGTACGGCACGGACTCCGGCGCACCGGTGGGCTGATCACCGCCGCGGCGGTCATCCTCGCCGTGGTGATGGTCGCCATCGGCACCTCCCGGGTGACGAACACCAAGATGCTCGGCCTGGGCATCGCCCTGGCCGTCCTGATGGACGCGATGGTGGTGCGCAGCCTGCTGGTCCCGGCGATCATGCGGCTGACCGGCAGGGCGACATGGTGGGCGCCGGCGTGGCTGCGGCGACTGCACGAACGGTTCGGACTGAGCGAGGGCGAGCCGAAGGCGCCCCTCCCGGGGCCCGGGGCGGTACCGGCCGGCGGCGCCGCCGCGGAGCACGACCGGCCCCGACGCATCGTCACCGGTTGAGACGACCGGGCTGTCTACTCTTCACGGAGGTTCCCGAAAGGACTGCCCATGCGAGCCGTCGTCTTCGAACGCCATGGCGCCCCCGCCGAGGTGCGCGAGCTGCCCGACCCCCGCCCGGCCCCCGACGGCGTGGTCGTCCGGGTCGAGGCCACCGGGCTGTGCCGCAGCGACTGGCACGGCTGGATGGGCCACGACCCCGACATCGAGCTGCCGCACGTGCCCGGGCACGAACTCGCCGGTGTCGTCGAGGCCGTCGGTTCCCGGGTGACCCGCCGGCGGCCCGGTGACCGGGTCACCGTGCCGTTCGTCTGCGCCTGCGGCACCTGCCCGGCCTGCGCGGCGGGCGACCAGCAGGTGTGCGAGCGGCAGACCCAGCCAGGCTTCCACCACTGGGGCTCCTTCGCTCAGTACGTGGCGCTGGACCACGCCGACGTCAACCTGGTCGCGATCCCGGACGACATGGCGTACGCCACCGCCGCCGCCCTCGGCTGCCGCTTCGCCACCGCGTTCCGCGCGGTGGTGCAGCAGGGCCGGGTGGCGGCGGGGGAGTGGGTTGCGGTGCACGGCTGCGGCGGGGTCGGGCTGTCCGCCGTGATGATCGCGGCGGCCTCGGGGGCGCGGGTGGTCGCCGTGGACGTGTCGCCGCAGGCACTGGACCTGGCGCGGAAGTTCGGTGCTGCGGTGTGCGTGGACGCCTCGCGCACCCCGGAGACGGCCGCGGCGATCCGCGACCTGACCGGCGGCGGCGCCCACCTCTCCCTCGACGCCCTCGGCTCCCCGGCCACCTGTGCGGCGTCCGTGAACGGCCTGCGCCGGCGCGGCCGTCACGTCCAGGTCGGCCTGCTGCCCTCGGCCGACGGCACCACGCCCGTCCCGCTGGCCCGCGCCGTGGCCCTGGAGCTCGAACTGCTGGGCAGTCACGGCATGGCCGCCCACGCCTATCCCGCGATGCTGGAGCTGGTCGGATCCGGGGTGCTGCGCCCGGACCTGCTGGTGACGCGCACCATCCTGCTCGACGCGGCTCCACAGGCCCTGGCCGAGATGGGTACGGCGCCGGGCGCGGGCGTGACGGTCATCGAGCCGTGGCGCTGACGGCCGCCCCCTCCCGGCCCAAGGCCACCGTGCCCGTCTCGCCCGCCGCGCGCACCTCCAACTGACCACGGCGCGGCCCCGGTTGTCCGGGGCCGCGGCTGACGGTCGTGGGCCGGGTCAGTCGAACCGGCGGCCGCGGTTGCGGGGGCGGGAGGCGACCCAGGCGCGGACCGTGTCCGCGTACCAGTAGGGCTTACCGCGCTCCACGTGGTCGGGCGGGGGCAGCAGCCCGTGCTTGCGGTAGGACCGGACGGTGTCGGGCTGCACACTGATGTGCGCCGCGATCTCCTTGTAGGACCAGAGCCTTCGGTCGGTCATGAGTTGCACCTCCCTGCGCACACCGCGGCGGCGGCCGGGAAGGCCGTCGGGGGAGCCGGGCGCTGCGCTGGCGATCACCAAGCCTGCGTCCGGTGAACGACACGGGGTGAGGAGCGGACAGTGCCTGTCGTCACGGTGTGACGCACAGCCGACCTGCACGCGACACATGTGACACAAGACGGGTGTTTGTGACAGAACCGCCGCAAGGGGGTCCTTCGCGTGGTGCCCTGTCTCCGGGCACAGCGACACCGTGTCGGAGTCGGTGCCGTCGAGCAAGTGCCGTCAGGACCGCACGCCCCAGGAATCGGGCGCCGATCCGATCCGGATGCGGGACAGTGAGGGGCAGGGTGACAGCGACGTCATGGGCGTCAGCGTGCAGGCGGATAGAAAGCGGTGTCAAGAGCTGGTCCGTATGTCTGGACAAAACATTGACAGGATGGGCCCAGGAGGCTAGAAATCCGGGAAGAGCCGCGACGCGCCGGGAAAGAGCCGGGGATGAGCTGTGACGAAGGGAAGTCGATGGCGTACGACCTGATCACCATGGGGCGGATCGGAGTGGACCTCTACCCGCTCCAGACCGGTGTCCCGCTCGCCCAGGTGTCGTCCTTCGGCAAGTTCCTCGGCGGCTCGGCGACGAACGTCGCGGTCGCCGCGGCCCGGCTCGGCCGGAGCACCGCCGTGATCACCCGTACCGGTGACGACCCGTTCGGCGCCTATCTGCACGAGGCGCTGCGCGGTTTCGGCGTCGACGACCGCTGGGTCACCCCGGTTCCGCACCTGCCGACCCCGGTCACCTTCTGCGAGGTCTTCCCGCCGGACGACTTCCCGCTCTACTTCTACCGGCAGCCCAAGGCGCCCGACCTGGAGATCGACGCCCACGACCTGGACCTCGACGCCATCCGCGACGCCCGGATCTTCTGGGTCACCGGTACCGGCCTGAGCGAGGAACCGAGCCGTACGGCGACCCTCGCGGCGCTCGCCCACCGGGCGAAGTCCGGCACGACGGTGTTCGACCTCGACTGGCGCCCGATGTTCTGGAGCCACCCCGACGAGGCCCGCTCCTTCTACGCCGAGGCGCTGAGACACACGACCGTCGCCGTCGGCAACCTGGACGAGGTGGAGGTCGCGACGGGCGTGCGCGAGCCGCATGCGGCCGCCCGCGCGCTCCTCGCGGCCGGGGTCGAGATCGCCGTCGTCAAGCAGGGACCCAAGGGTGTCCTCGCGGTCGGCGCGAACGGCGACTCGGCCGAGGTGCCGCCGCTTCCGGTCACCGTCCTCAACGGACTCGGCGCCGGGGACGCGTTCGGCGGTTCCCTCTGCCACGGGCTCCTCGCGGGCCGGGACCTGGAGACGATCATGCGGCACGCCAACGCGGCCGGTGCCATCGTCGCCTCCCGGCTGGAGTGCTCCTCCGCGATGCCCACCCCGGACGAGGTGGCCGCCGCGCTCGACGCCGGAGCGGTGCTGTGAGGGCCGGCCGCGTCGCGGGCACCCACACCGAGGGCGGATCCGGCACCGCCCCCGAGGCCACCCCGACCGCGCACACCGCCGCCCCCGAGGCCCCCGCGGGCGCGGGGGTCGAGGGCGCCGCCGCCTCCCGTCCCGAAGGCGCCGGCGGCTTCCGACGCTCCCGTGTCGACCTCGCCGAACTCGTCCGGATCCGTACCCACCACCCCGAGGCGATCGCCGAGGCGGCTGTCCGCCGGGCCCGCAGGCCGTTGCTGAACGAGGACGGCCGGCTGATGATCGTCGCCGCCGACCACCCCGCCCGGGGCGCGCTCGGGGTCGGGGACCGCAAGCTCGCCATGGCCAACCGCGCCGACCTGCTGGAGCGGCTGTGCCTGGCGCTGAGCCGGCCCGGCGTCGACGGCGTCCTCGCCACCGCCGACATCCTGGACGACCTGCTGCTGCTCGGCGTCCTCGACCACAAGGTGGTCATGGGCTCGATGAACCGGGGCGGTCTGCAGGGGGCCCGATTCGAGCTGGACGACCGCTTCACCGGGCACCGTCCCGAGGACATCCAGCGGCTCGGCTTCGACGCGGGCAAGCTGCTGCTGCGCATCGACTACGACGATCCCGGTTCGCTCACCACCCTGGAGTCCACGGCCAGGGTCATCGACGACATGGCCGCGCGCCGACTGCCCGTCTTCGTGGAGCCGTTCATCAGCCGCCGCACCCCCGAGGGGAAGCTGAGGAACGACCTGTCCGCCGAGGCCGTCACCCGGTCCATCGCCATCGCCTCCGGCCTCGGCGGCTCCTCCGCCTACACCTGGCTGAAGGTGCCGGTCACCGACGACCCCGACGACATGGCCCGGGTCATGGAGACCTCGACCCTGCCCGCCGTCCTTCTCGGCGGCGACATCGGCGACTCGCCCGAGAGCCAGACCGCCGCCTACGAGAAGTGGCGCGGCGCGCTGCAACTCCCCACCGTGCGCGGCCTGGTGGTCGGCCGCTCACTGCTGTACCCGGCGGACGGCGACGTGGCCGCCGCCGTGGACACCGCCGTAGGACTGCTGTGAGGACCGCATGACCAGCACCGACCTGCATCTGCCCGAGGGTGCGACCGCGAACGACCGGTACGTGGTCGACATCGACCCCGCGTCGGCCGGCTGGACGCACAGCAGTCTGCGGGTGGTCGCGCTGTCGCCGGGCGGTACGCATGTGTTCACCGCCGGGGACAGCGAGTGGATCGTGCTTCCGCTGCAAGGCGGATGTACCGTACAAATTGAGACTGCGTCAAGCGAGCAGTACGAGTTCCAACTCCTGGGCCGGGACAGCGTGTTCGCGAAGGCTTCCGACTTCGCGTACGTTCCCCGGGACGCCCGGGTCCAGATCGCCTCCGGCGCGGGAGGCCGCTTCGCCCTGGCAGGAGCGAAGTGCGAGCGACGACTCCCCGCCCGCTACGGCCCCGCGCCGGAGGTCCCCGTCGAGCAGCGCGGCAGCGGCAACTGCGCCCGTCAGGTGCGGGGCTTCGCCGCAGCCGACTCCTTCGACTGCGACAGGCTGATCGCCGTCGAGGTGATCACGCCGGGCGGCAACTGGTCCTCGTACCCGCCGCACAAGCACGACGAGCACCGGCCGGGCGAGGAGTCCGCGCTGGAGGAGATCTACTACTTCGAGATCGACGGCCCGAACGGCCTGGGCTACCAGCGCGTGTTCCCCTCGCGTGAGGGCGGCTCCGACGTCCTCGCCGAGGTCCGTTCCGGCGACGCCGTCCTCGTCCCCGACGGCTGGCACGGCCCGTCGATCGCCCAGCCCGGCCATGACATGTACTACCTGAACGTCATGGCGGGCCCGGGCGCGACGCGGGAGTGGCGGATCTGCTTCCACCCCGATCACGTAGAGAGCACAGGGGGGTACCGATGAGCACGACCCGGCTGACCGTCGCCCAGGCGCTGGTCCGCTTCCTCGCCGCGCAGTACACCGAGCGCGACGGCGAGCGGCGCCGGCTGATCGGCGCGACCTGGGGCATCTTCGGGCACGGCAACGTCGCCGGGATCGGCCAGGCGCTGATCGAGTACCGCGACGTCATGCCCTACCACCAGGGCCGCAACGAGCAGTCCATGGTGCACGCGGCGGTCGGTTACGCCCGTCAGTCGAACCGGCTGTCCGCGCACGCGGTGACGACGTCGATCGGCCCCGGTGCCACCAACCTGGTCACCGGCGCCGCCCTCGCCACCGTCAACCACCTGCCGGTCCTCCTGCTGCCCGGCGACGTCTTCGCCACCCGCCCCGCCGACCCGGTCCTCCAGCAGCTGGAGGTGCCGTACGCGGGCGACGTATCGGTCAACGACACGCTGCGCCCGGTGTCGAAGTACTTCGACCGCATCACCCGTCCGGAAGCCCTGATCCCGTCCGCGCTGCAGGCCATGCGGGTGCTCACCGACCCGGTGGACACCGGCGCGGTCACCCTCGCCCTGCCGCAGGACGTGCAGGCCGAGGGCTACGACTGGCCCGAGGAGTTCTTCGCCGAGCGCGTGTGGACCGTACGCCGGCCGGGCGCGGACCCGGTCGAACTGACCGAGGCCGTCCAGGCGATCCGCGCGGCGCGCCGGCCCCTCGTCGTCGCGGGCGGCGGCGTCCACCACAGCCGCGCCGAGGAGGCCCTCGCGGAGTTCGCGTCGGCCACCGGTATACCGGTCGCCTCCACCCAGGCCGGCAAGGGGTCGCTGCGCCACGACCACCCGCAGGACGTGGGCGGGGTCGGCCACACCGGCACCGCGACCGCCGACGAACTGGCCCGCACCGCCGACCTGGTGATCGGCGTCGGCACCCGGTACACCGACTTCACCACCGCCTCCGGCACCCTCTTCGCGCACCCGGACGTCCGTTTCCTGAACCTCAACATCGCGCCCTACGACGGCCACAAGCTCGCCGCGCTGCCGCTGATCGCGGACGCCCGCAGCGGCCTGGGCGAGCTGACCGAGGCCCTCCAGGTGCACGGCTACCGCGTCCAGGACTCCTACGTCACCGAGTACACCGAGGACAAGGAGCGCTGGGAGCAGCGCGTCGACGCCTGCTTCGAGGCCGACGAGATCGACGTACGGCCGACGCAGCCGCAGGTCATCGGGGCGCTGGACGCCTTGGTGGACGAGTCGGACGTGATCATCAACGCGGCCGGCTCGCTCCCGGGCGACCTGCACAAGCTGTGGCGGGCACGCTCGTACGACCAGTACCACCTGGAGTACGGCTACTCCTGCATGGGCTACGAGATCCCGGCCGCGATCGGCGTGAAGCTCGCGGCGCCGGAGCGCACCGTGTGGGCGCTGGTCGGCGACGGCACGTACCTGATGATGCCGACGGAGATCGTGACCGCCGTGCAGGAGGGCATCGCGATCAAGATCCTGCTGGTGCAGAACCACGGGTACGCCTCCATCGGCGGGCTGTCGGAGTCGGTGGGCGGCGAGCGGTTCGGCACCGCCTACCGGTTCCCGACCGAGGAGGGGACGTTCGCGGGCGCCCCGCTGCCCGTCGATCTCGCCGCCAACGCGGCCAGCCTGGGCATGCGGGTGCTGCGCGCGAAGACCGTCGAGGACCTGCGCGCGGCGCTCGCCGAGGCGCGGGCCGCCGACACTCCCACATGTGTCTACGTCGAGACCGAAACGGCCGACACTGTGTCGGGCGCGCCTCCGGCGCAGGCCTGGTGGGATGTTCCTGTGGCCGAGACCGCGACCCGACCGTCGGCGGTCAAGGCCCGTGAGCTGTACGACCGGCACGTCTCGACCCGACGCCGCCATCTGTAAAAGGAGTTTCTGGGCATGACGAAGATCGTCAACCACTGGATCGGCGGCAAGACCGCCGAAGGCGCGTCGGGCACGTACGGGCCGGTCACCGACCCCGCGACCGGCGCGGTCACCACGAAGGTCGCGTTCGCGTCGGTCGACGAGGTGGACGCCGCCGTAGCGGCTGCGAAGGAAGCCTTCACGACGTGGGGCCAGTCCTCGCTGGCCAGGCGCACGGAGATCCTGTTCCGCTTCCGCGCGCTGCTGGACGCCAACCGGGACGCGATCGCGGAGCTGATCACCGCCGAGCACGGCAAGGTGCACTCCGACGCGCTCGGCGAGGTCGCGCGCGGTCTGGAGATCGTGGACCTGGCCTGCGGGATCAACGTGCAGCTGAAGGGCGAGCTGTCGACGCAGGTCGCCAGCCGGGTGGACGTCTCCTCGATCCGGCAGCCGCTGGGCGTGGTCGCGGGCATCACGCCGTTCAACTTCCCGGCGATGGTCCCGATGTGGATGTTCCCGATCGCCATCGCGTGCGGCAACACCTTCGTGCTGAAGCCGAGCGAGAAGGACCCGTCGGCCTCGGTCAAGCTCGCCGAGCTGCTGGCCGAGGCCGGCCTGCCCGACGGCGTCTTCAACGTCGTGCACGGTGACAAGGTGGCCGTGGACCGCCTGCTGGAGCACCCGGACGTCAAGGCGGTGTCCTTCGTCGGCTCGACCCCGATCGCCCGTTACATCCACACCACCGCCTCGGCCAACGGCAAGCGCGTACAGGCGCTGGGCGGCGCGAAGAACCACATGCTGGTCCTGCCGGACGCCGACCTCGACGCCGCCGCCGACGCCGCCGTCTCGGCCGCCTACGGATCGGCGGGCGAGCGCTGCATGGCGATCTCGGCCGTCGTCGCGGTCGGCGCGATCGGTGACACGCTGGTGGAGAAGATCCGTGAGCGCGCCGAGAAGATCAAGATCGGCCCGGGCAACGACCCGACGTCCGAGATGGGCCCGCTGATCACCGCCGCCCACCGCGACAAGGTGGCCTCCTACGTCTCGGGTGCGGCCGCTGAGGGCGCCGAGGTGGTCCTGGACGGCAGCGGCTACACCGTCGAGGGCTTCGAGGACGGCCACTGGATCGGCCTCTCGCTGCTGGACCGGGTGCCGACGTCGGCGAAGGCCTACCAGGACGAGATCTTCGGCCCGGTGCTGTGCGTGCTGCGCGCCGAGACGTACGAGGAGGGCCTGGCCCTCATCAACGCCTCGCCGTTCGGCAACGGCACGGCGATCTTCACCCGGGACGGCGGCGCGGCCCGCCGCTTCCAGCTGGAGGTCGAGGCCGGCATGGTCGGCGTGAACGTCCCGATCCCGGTCCCCGTCGGTTATCACTCCTTCGGCGGCTGGAAGGACTCCCTCTTCGGCGACCACCACATCTACGGCAACGACGGCACGCACTTCTACACCCGAGGCAAGGTCGTCACCACCCGCTGGCCCGACCCGGCCGACGCCCCGGCGGGCGTGGATCTGGGCTTCCCGCGCAACCACTGAGCGCCCGACAGGGCCGTCCGTATAGCGGACGGCCCTGTTTTTTTGTGCCCGGACACTGCGATTCTCGTACCGGTGCAAGTGCCCGCCTATAGGGACCGTTACTGCGAGAACCGGCTTCAGATCGCCATTTCGCTACGGATTCCGTAGGTGAACACCCATTGACGAGGCGGTTTTCGTCGGGGTTCCATTCAGCCGCCGGGAGCGGACCAGAGCATGTACGACCAGGCCCGCCGGAGGCGATAGCGCTCCCGACCTCACCCTCACTCGCACGAGTCGATCGGAACCGCCGTATGACCGACACGCTCCGCTCTGTCGACCCAGCCGTCATAGCCGCTTCTGACAGCCCTCAGAAACTCAAGCGGTCCATCGGCGTCGTCGGCGGCACCCTGCTCACGCTCTCGTGCGTCACGCCCGCCTCCACGCTCTTCGTCATCGTGCCCGACCTGTTCTCCAGCCTCGGCACCGCGACGGCCCTCTGTATCGCCATCGGCGCACTGCTCTGCATCCCCGTGGCCTTCTGCTACTCCGAGCTCGGCACCCTCATCCCCAGCGCCGGCGGCGAGTACGCCATCGTCTCCACGCTGGCCGGGCGGCTGCTGGGCTGGCTGGCCTTCGTGATGTCCCTGCTCGTCGTGATGATCGTCCCTCCGGTCATCGCGATGGGCACCGCCGACTACCTCGCCCCGGTCGTCCACCTCGACCCGTCCCTCACGGGCGCCGGGGTGATGCTCGCCGCCACCCTCGCCGGCCTGCTGGACCTGCGCGCCAACGCCTGGATCACCGGCATCTTCCTGGTCCTGGAGGTCGTCGCGGCCGGCGTCGTCGCCCTCCTCGGCTTCACCCACGCCCACCGCGGCCTCGGCAGCCTCGGCTCGATGCAGGTCGCCGGCGAGCACGCGCACGTGAACCCCGTGACCGCCATGATGGTCCTGTCCGGGCTCGCCATCGCCCTGTTCGCCACCCAGGGCTTCTCCACCGCGATCTACCTCTCCGAGGAACTGGAGCACCCGCGCCGCAACGTCGCCCGCACCGTCCTCGCCACGCTCGCCATCTCCAGCGTGGTCATCCTGGTGCCGGTCGTGGCGATCACCCTGGGCGCCGGTGACCTCAAGTCCCTGACCGGTGGCGACATCAGCAGCATGGTCATCGCCTGGAGCAACTCGGCGGTCGGCACCTTCGTCAGCCTCTGCGTCGCCCTCGCGATCATCAACGCGGGCATCGTCATGGTCATCCAGAACTCCCGTGTGCTGTTCGCCTCCGCCCGCGACAAGGCCTGGCCCACGCCGGTCAACAACGCCCTCGCCAGGCTCGGCCGGTTCGGCTCCCCGTGGGTCGCCACCCTCGTCGTCGGCGTGCCGGGCGCCTTCCTCTGCTTCGTGAACCTGGACACGCTGTACGGCGTCACCGGCGTCGCCGTCACGGGCCTGTACCTGCTGGTCGCGATCGCCGCGCTGCTCGCCCGGCGCGGCGGGCACGGCAGCCGCACGGCCTGGCGGATGCCGCTGTGGCCCGCGATGCCGGTACTGCTCATCGCGGTCCTCGTCTACATCCTCGTCGAGCAGGACCCCTCGTACCTGCTGTGGACCGGCGCCATCACCGCCGTCGCCACCCTCTACTGGGCGCTCTACCTCCGCCCGCGCCGCGACACCCGCTGGCTGGTCTCGATCCCGGAGGACGCCGAGGCCTGACGGCCGGCCGGAGGACCGCGCCGACGGAGCCGGCCGTGGGGCCCAGCGGCGCTCCGTGGCCCCGCGGTACCACGACCGGGGGCTCCGCGTACCACGCCCGAAGTACGCCGGGCAGACCCGTACTCCCCTGGGAGGGGCCGGGGTTCAGCCCGGGGGAGCCGTCGCTTGTCGGTGCGGGCCCGTACCGTTGAGGCATGGATCTTCGGGTGCCCTCGCTGCGAGGGCTGCTCAAGGGGCCGCGGCGGCTGGTGGCCGCCGCGGCCGCTGTCGTGGTGCTGGCCGGCGTCGGCACCTGGACGGCCGCCGCCTCCGGCGGCCCGCCCCCGGTGCAGCGCACCGACCGGATGACGGCGGTCGACGGCGCCCGCCTGGACACCTCGTTCTTCGCCCCGGCCGGCGCCGGCCGCCACCCGGCCGTCCTGCTGGGGCACGGCTTCGGCGGCAGCAAGGACGACATGCGCGGCCAGGCCGAGGACCTCGCCCGGGCCGGGTACGCGGTCCTGACCTGGTCCGCGCGCGGCTTCGGCAGGTCGACGGGGAAGATCGGCCTCAACGACCCCAAGGCCGAGGTCGCCGACGTCTCCCGGCTCATCGACTGGCTCGCGCGCCGGCCCGAGGTCCAGCTCGACAAACCGGGCGACCCGCGCGTGGGCATCGCCGGCGGCTCCTACGGCGGCGCGATCTCCCTGCTCGCCGCCGGATTCGACCACCGCGTGGACGCCATCGCCCCGGCCATCACGTACTGGAACCTCGCCGACGCGCTCTTCCCGAACGGCGTGTTCAAGAAGCTGTGGGCCGGCATCTTCTTCAACAGCGGCGGCGGCTGCGCCCACTTCGAGACCGAGCTGTGCCGGATGTACGACAGGGTCGCCGAGTCCGGCACCCCCGACCAGGCCGCCCGCACCCTGCTGGAGGAGCGCTCCCCCTCCGCCGTCGCCGCCCGCATCAAGGTGCCCACGCTGCTGCTGCAGGGCCAGACGGACTCCCTGTTCCCCCTCGGCCAGGCCGACGCGGCCGAGAAGGCGATCCGCGCCAACGGCGCCCCCGTCGACGTCGACTGGATCGCGGGCGGCCACGACGGCGGCGACATGGAGACCGGCCGGGTCCAGGCACGCGTGCGTGCGTGGTTCGACCGGTATCTGAAGGGCGACAGCAACACCGACACCGGCCCGGCCTTCCGCATCACCCGCACCGGAGGCGTGAACTCCAACGACGGCACGGCCCAGCTGCGCGGCGCGAGCGCGTCCGCCTACCCGGGCCTGCGCGACCACCTCCGGGCCGTCTCCCTGGCCGGCGGTACCCAGCGGATCGCCAACCCGGCCGGCGCCAGCCCGCCCGGCGTCTCCGCCCTGCCCGGCCTCGGCGGCGCCGGCGGCCTGTCCCAGCTCTCCGCGCTCGGCGTCGGCATCTCCCTCGACTTCCCCGGCCAGTACGCGAAGTTCGACTCCGCCCCGCTCACCCGCGACCTGCGGATCACCGGCACCCCGACCGCCACCGTCCACCTCACCTCCACCGGCGACGACGCCGTCCTGTTCGGCAAGGTCTACGACGTCGGCCCCGGCGGCACCCAGCAGGTGCTGCCCGGCCAGCTCGTCGCGCCCTTCCGGGTGACCGGCGCCACGGCGGGCAAGGACGTGACGATCACGCTCCCGGCGATCGACCACACGGTGCAGCAGGGCCACCGCCTCCGCCTGGTCCTCGCCTCCACCGACCTCGGCTACGCCTCCCCGGCCGCCCCCGCCACCTACACCGTCTCCCTCAAGAGCGCCCTGAGCGTGCCGACGGCCCCCGCCGTCAGCACCGCGGCCGCGCCGCTGCCCGCCTGGGTGTGGTGGCTGCCCGCGGCCGGTGCGGCCGTCGCGCTCGCCCTGCTGCTCACCGCCCGCCGCCGCACGACCGCCCCCGCACCCGACCCCGAACTGGCCGAAGTCCCGCTCGTCATCAAGGACTTGAGCAAGCGGTACGCCAAGTCCACCGACCGGTACGCGGTGCGCGAGCTGTCCTTCCGGGTGGAACGCGGCCAGGTGCTCGGCCTGCTCGGCCCCAACGGTGCGGGCAAGACCACCACCCTGCGCATGCTGATGGGCCTGATCACCCCGGACGACGGGGAGATAAGGGTCTTCGGGCACGCCATCCGCCCCGGTGCGCCCGTGCTGTCCAGGGTCGGCGCCTTCGTGGAGGGCGCGGGCTTCCTGCCGCACCTGTCCGGCCGGGAGAACCTGGAGCTGTACTGGCGGGCCACCGGCCGCCCGCCCGCGGACGCCCACCTGGACGAGGCGCTTCAGATCGCCGGGCTCGGCGACGCGCTCGCCCGCGCGGTGCGCACGTACTCCCAGGGCATGCGCCAGCGCCTCGCCATCGCCCAGGCCATGCTCGGCCTGCCCGACCTGCTCATCCTGGACGAGCCCACCAACGGCCTCGACCCGCCGCAGATCCGCGAGATGCGCGAGGTGATGATCCGCTACGCGGCCGGCGGCCGTACGGTCATCGTCTCCAGCCATCTCCTCGCCGAGGTCGAGCAGTCCTGCACCCACCTGGTGGTGATGGACCGCGGCCGGCTCGTCCAGACGGGCCCCGTGCACGAGATCGTCGGCTCCGGCGACACCCTGCTGGTCGGCACGGCCGCGCCGGTGCAGGAGCCGGTCGTGGAGAAGGTCGGCGCGCTGCCCGGCGTCGCCTCCGCCGTGCGCACCGACGACGGACTGCTGGTCCGGCTGGAGCCGGGCGGCACGGCCGAGCGGCTGGTCGTGGAACTGGTGCGCCTCGACGTGCCCGTGGCCTCGGTCGGCCCGCACCGCCGCCTCGAAGACGCCTTCCTGACCCTGATAGGAGGTTCCGCATGAGCACGCTCACCGAGGTCGCCTCCGGCTATCGGACCCGGCACACCCTGCCCCTGCGGGTCGAGCTGGTCCGCCAGCTCAAGCGGCGGCGCACCCTGGTCATGGGCGCGATCCTCGCCCTGCTGCCGTTCGTGCTGCTGATCGCCTTCGCGATCGGCACCCCGCACGACCGGAACGGCCAGGTCACCCTGATGGACACGGCCACCGCGTCGGGCGCCAACTTCGCCGCGGTCAACCTGTTCGTCTCGGTGGGCTTCCTGCTGGTGATCCCGGTCGCCCTGTTCTGCGGGGACACGGTCGCCTCGGAGGCCGGCTGGTCCTCGCTGCGCTATCTGCTGGCCGCGCCGGTGCCCCGGGCCCGGCTGCTGTGGTCCAAGCTCGTCGTCGCGCTCGGGATGAGCCTCGCCGCGATGGTGCTGCTCCCGGTCGTCGCGCTCGCCGTCGGCACGGCGGCCTACGGCTGGGGCCCGCTGCAGATACCGACCGGCGGAGCCCTGGACAGCGGCACGGCGGCCCAGCGGCTCCTGGTGGTCGTGGCATACGTCTTCGTCTCCCAACTGGTCACCGCCGGGCTCGCGTTCTGGCTGTCGACCAAGACGGACGCCCCGCTCGGCGCGGTCGGCGGCGCGGTCGGTCTGACGATCGTCGGCAACGTCCTGGACGCCGTCACCGCCCTCGGCCACTGGCGCGACTTCCTGCCCGCGCACTGGCAGTTCGCCTGGGCCGACGCCGTCCAGCCGCACGCCGAGTGGTCCGGCATGATCCAGGGCGCCGCGGTCTCCGTCTCCTACGCCCTGGTGCTCTTCGCCCTGGCCTTCAGAGGCTTCGCCCGCAAGGACGTGGTTTCATAATTCCCTTTTCGTATCTCTGTTTCCGTCCGCATATCGACTGCCGGGCGCTTGGCACACCATACGATCAATCGATCCGCTGACCGGACGTGAATCGCTCCGGGGGTCCGGATAATTCGCGCTCCCGCGCTGCAGAAATCTTCATGCGTATGGAGTAGCGCATCGCTTTTGATGGCCTGTGGACTGCTATGTTCTGCGTCTGTCGGATCAGAGGTAACTCCAAGTGAGGTGATCATGAAGAAGGCAGTTTTCACAACTGCGGCGTTGGCCATCGGCGCAAGTCTCGTGGGCGGCTCGGCCGTCGCGGCATCGGGCACCGCCAAGGCGCCTGCCCAGGAAGCCGGCCCGCTCGGTCTCATGTCCCAGACCGAGGTGGCTCCGGCGATCGTGCCCGCGGCCGACACCGTGATGCGGGTGGCCAAGCAGGGCAACCTCACCAAGGGCAGTGCGTTCGACGAGAACCAGTCAGCGACGGTCACCGGCACGAACAAGGCGGCGAGGGTTTCCGGCGTATACCTGGACGGGATGGGGCGCGACAGCAGCAAGAAGCCCGCAATTCCGGTGAAGAACCCGGTCGGAACCGGATCTGTCCAGCTCCATCCGCTGAATGCGCCGACCAGCGCCGGGATCGGTAGCCTGCTCAGCCAGGGGTGACACGTAAACCGTCAGGAGTCGGCGCAGTGGAATCCGCCGGAATTCTGACACTCTGATCCGGTTCTCGTCAGCCGGAGACCGACATCGCAGTGCCGCGGACGGATCGGCCCGGTGGCCGCCCCGGCACGATTCACGTCCGGCGCCTCGCGGCGTGGCACAGAGTCTGGAGCCGGACCAGCACCCCGCGTTCGCCCGGTGCCCGATGTCGCGCCCGGGAAACGCCTCAAGCCCCTCCGGCCCACTGGAATTCTCATATCCAGTGGGCCGGACGCATGTCGGCATCCGCTCCAGCTTTTGTGCGGCACTCGGGAAGCGGGACACGGCATCGTTCCGCCATCCGATGGAATCCGTCCGGTATGGCCGGTGTCCGCGTGACTTTCCGCCACATATTTCGGTTTCTTGCCATGTAAGCGCGGGTTACCGTGAATCCAGGAAGGAACCGAGTTGACCAGGAAGTTCGCGGTCGTCACTGCACTGGCCCTCAGCGCTCTCTGCGGCAGCGCGGGCGTTGCCTCCGCCTCGAACACGACCAACGTCACTGGCGGTGACGGCTTTTCGGAGTCCCCGGTCGTCGTGAACGCCCCCCAGCAGGGTGTGGTCGTCGTCAACGGCGCCCTCGTCGACGGCCGCTGCATCGCACCGTGGTCCAACGGCGCCGTTCTCGGTGGAGTCGTTCCGCCGAACTCGCACTACGCCGCCTGTGACACCGCTGCTGTCAACCAGTCGCAGAACGCTCCGTACGCGGGCGGCCTGCTCTTCTGATCCCCCGCTCCGAGTAATTCGGGGCAGGCGAACCCTCCCAGAACGCAGTCCGGAAAGGACATCTCATGCGTAACAAGGTTACGGCCATCTCCGCCCTCGCCGCAGGTGTCGTCCTGGCGGCCGCGGGCACCGCCGCAGCCGACAACTGCACGACCGTCACCGGCGGCAACGGCTTCTCGTCGTCCCCGGTCGTCGTGAACGCCCCCCAGCAGGGCGCCATCGTCTCCAACGGCACGCTTGTCGACCTCCGCTGCGTCGCCCCGTGGTCCAACGGTGCCGTTCTCGGCGGCGTCGCCGCGCCGAACTCTCACTACGCCGCGTGCAACACGGCCAACGTCAACCAGGCGCAGCACGCGCCGTACGCCGGCGGCCTGCTGTTCTGACCCCTTCGCGCTCCGACCCCTGAGCGGGGCGGGGACGTCAGCAGACGTTCCCGCCCAACCCATCCCCCTCCCACAACCGAAAGGCGCATCTCATGCGTAACAAGGTTACGGCCCTTTCCGCGCTCGCCGCGGGCATCGTCCTGGCCGCCGCCGGTACTGCTGCTGCCGACAGCAACACGACCGTCACCGGCGGCAACGGCTTCTCGGAGTCCCCGGTCGTCGTGAACTCCCCTCAGCAGGGGCTTGTCGTTTCCAACGGCGCGCTGATCGACGGTCGCTGCATCGCGCCGTGGTCCAACGGTGCCGTTCTCGGTGGCGTGGTCGCGCCGAACTCGCACTACGCCGCGTGCAACACGGCCCCGGTCGACCAGTCGCAGTGGGCGCCCTACACCGGGGGCCTGTTGTTCTGAGCAGTCCTCAAGCACGTGGCGGCCCGCCGGATTCCGGCGGGCCGCCAGCTGTTTTCTGCGGGCGCCCGGAAGTGCGTCCCGAAAACGCCGAAGGCCGGCTCCGGGAAACGGAGCCGGCCTGGCACCTTGCGGGGGCAACTCGACGGGTTCACCGCCGAGTTGCCCCCGGGCCGCGGTTACTTGACGACGGGAAGCTTGGCCGGAAGCTGGGCGGGCGGCTTGCCGTCGAGAGGGTTCGGCAGGGTGCCGCCGAAGACGGGTGTCTTGACGATGCCCGACTGCTTCACACCCTCCGCCGCGGTCCTGACGTTGTTGGCGACGGCGCCCGTCGGCATCTCGGCTGCGTTGGGAAGAGCGCGGGTGACCGTCTTCCCGTCCTCCAGAATGCCCTGTGCCGGCACGTCCGCGGCGACAGCGGGCGTCGCAGCGCCTGCGATGGCCAGGGTGCCGACCATGAGGGCCGCAGCCTTCAGCTTCTTCATTGTGTTCCTCTCGTCCGCAACTCGGGAGCTCGGGTCGCACTTCTGCTGGGCTAAACGAGAGAGATGCGCCGCGGGAAACTCCACTGACTGCAAGTTCCTGGAACTCATACATCCCGAATGACCCCGCGCGTCATGTCATCGGATGATCCGCGCGCGAGGTCACTCCATGACCGGTCCTCTCAGGCGGTCACGTCGAGCGGTTGCGAGCGGGGCGTCGTGTGCTTTCCGTCGGTGACGGCGATCGTGTAGCGGTGATGTGAGCCGTGAGGGACGGAATCCGTGTACGTCATGTCCGGGCGGTCCCATTCGGTCGACCGCCGCTTCGGCGAGGCCACGAGGACACCGTCGCGGTAGATCCGGTACGTCAGCTCCGCGTCGTCCCGGTCCCATGCGGCACGCCAGGAGAGCGTGACCTTTCCGGCGCGCGTACGCCCGCCCGTGAGCCCGGGCACCGCCTCCGGGGCCGTGTCGCCGGGACCGGCCCCGAAGCGCGTCAGACCCTGCTGCGGTTTGCCGTTGACCGTGGTGAACTCGCCGCCCGCCCAGAGGATGTCGCCGGCCATCACCAGCGTCCGGGGGCCGACTCCCTCACCGATACCGTCATCGGTGTCGGGGAACCAGTGCAGGATGCTCCTGTCACCGATCGACTGAGCCAGGAAATGCCGTCGGGGTCCGTCGGGGAAGCCCCCGGGGGTGAGGCCGCAGTAGTGGGCGTGGGACGCGCTGTACAGGACGTTCCTGTACACGACGACATCCTGGGTGGCGCCCAGGCAGGTGTCCTTCCAGACCATCTTGCCGTCGGCGAGCCGGCCCGCGATACGGCCGTCGAAGATGCCGGTCCCCTCGCCCTCGGCTCCCAGGTAGAAGCGGTCGCCGTTGCGGGTCAGCGACGTCACCGCGGATCGTTCCGGCAGCCAGTCGGGGAAGGAACGCACCGTCGAACCGGTCGCGGGGTTCAGGGAGACCAGCGCCTGCTCCGGCTTGCCGTTGACGTTGTGGAACGCTCCGCCGACGAGCACCTGACCCCGGTCGGGTGCCGCCAGGACGGCCCGGACCGGCTCGTCGATGTCCGCCTTGAACGGCAGCAGCGTGCCGCTGGGGCTGAACGCCGCGACGCGCTTCCTCTCCTGGCCGTCGACGACCGTGAAGTCACCACCCAGGTACACGGTCGTGCCGGTGGTCTCGATGGTCCGCACGGGCGCCGCCACCGCGGGGCGGAAGTCCCTGCGCAGCGAGCAGTCGGCCGTGTTGAGCGCGACCGCGCTGGCCACTCCGGCGCCGTCGACCTTGCCGAACGATCCGCCGACGTACAGCACTTTGCCGTCGCGCGAGGCCTTCAGCGCCCGTACTGTCCCGGCGCCTTCCGTGAAGGAGTGGGCACACGGCAGCAGTTTGCCGGTCACCGCGTCGAAGGCGGCGAAGTTCTTCCGGGCGACCCGCTTCTGGCCGGGCTTCGCGCCGGGCGGGCGGACGCTGTCGAAGGTGCCGCCGACGTACACGACACCGCGTGCGTACTCGACCGACCAGACGATGCCGTCCGTCTGCCAGGTCGCCAACGGCGCCGCAGTCAGGGGTGTTTCACCACGCAGGGCCTTCTCGCCACTCCGGGTTCTTACGTCGTGCGCCTGCGCGCCGAAAGCGGATGTGAGCGAAGCGGCCGCGAGGAGGACCACCGCGGAGGCCGTGGTGGCGGTCCTGGCCGTTTTTTTACTTGGTCGCATGGAATTCGAAAGTAGACACCCTGCCCCGGATATCGCGACGCCGCGACGGCGCACTCCGCCCTTCAGGCCTTCGCGGAAGCTCGAATGGCCTAGGAAAAGGAGTCGTAACCCACGACGGCATGCTGTTCGTGGGAACGTCGGGCGAGATCAGGTACCCGAGTTCTGGTACCCCGGCAATGAGGAGGAGTGCTCGTCATGCGAGTAGCTGCCCGAACAGGGACGCAGTCACGGCGGTTGGGTTGGGGAGCGGGGCTCGTCGGCGCCGGCCTGACCGCGACCGCGGCATTCGGTATCGCTGTCGGCTCCGTGTCGGCCCACGCCGCCCCAAGCGCGACGCAGGCGTGCACGTCGTGCAAGGCGACGCCCGCCCCCACGTCCGGGTGTTCGGCGTGCCAGTCGAAGCCGCCCACGACCGGGTGCGGGTGCCAGACGACGCCGCCTCCTCCGCCGCCGGTCTGCCCCTCGGGCTCGATCGCGGTCAGCGTGACCAATCCCATGA
Organism: Streptomyces monashensis; assembly: GCF_001866665.1. GTDB lineage: Bacteria > Actinomycetota > Actinomycetes > Streptomycetales > Streptomycetaceae > Streptomyces > Streptomyces monashensis. The sequence continues at coordinate 115,135 of NZ_MLYO01000089.1, forward strand.
CCGAGTCCGTGGCGATCCCCGGCGACGGAAGCTTCCAGCTCACCGTCTCCAGCGCCACCCAGGGACAGGTGTTCAGCTTCAACATCCCCGGAACCGCTCACCGCTCCGTCGTGAGGGTCACCGCCACGGGCGGCACCGCGGGCTCCACCGTGGTCAACTACGACAGCACGACGGGATTCCCCGACGGCGTCGCCGCCGCCGGTTCGCTGCACGCCCCGGTCAACTCGACCGGCAAGTACGCGAACCTCACCCGCATCGACTTCTGTGTCAAGCCCACCAAGTACAGCTGAGGAACACGCAGGTGAGGGGGCCCGGGACCAGCCCGGGCCCCCTCAGGGCCGAGAAGGGGTCGGGCCGGGGGTCACCACCGGGGCGCCGGGCGTCGCCCGGGGGGTCGTGCCGCCGGTGGGCTCGGTGTCGATGCAGTCGACGAACTGCACGAAGCGGGCGGGACCGGTGGCGTCGGTGACGGCGAAGTCGGTCCGGGAGTGGTTCCGCAGCAGGCACATGTCGTAGCGGACCACGGTCGGCAGCGTCTCCTCCTTGTGGACCGTCCGGTACTCGTGGCGGCCCACGAGCTGACAGGAGTCGTAGCGGATCAGGGGTCCCCGTGGGCCCACCGTGTAGCGGTGCGGGCGGACTTCGGCGGAGAAGTCCTTGAAGGCGATCCCGGTGTCGTCGCAGTCGTTGAAGTGGACCGTTCCGCTGCTCCACACGCAGTCGATGATCCTGACGTCCGGGTCACGTACTTCGAACCGGATGTCCTGGGCGTGGAAACGCTGCACCGAGTCGTGGTGCTGACTGACCGGGAAGCGGAAGAAGGTGCTGGTGGTGCCGTACTCCGGGGTACTTTTGGGGCGCTTTCCGGTGATGATGTACGAGCCGCCGCGGCAGTCGATGGATCCGCCGTAGGGGAACTCCAGGAAGTTGCCCCACTCGTACTCGACCTTCATGTCGGTGAACCAGTAGTTCAGGAACTGGTCCTGGGCGTTGGGGCTGGCCTGTTTACGGCCCGAGAGCCCCGAGTACAGAAACGCTTTCCGGTAGCTGCCGGCGACCGTGCAGGCTTCCCAGCGCATTTCCGAGTTGGTGTCCGTGCCGTCGAGGGCCAGCCCGTACTCCCATTCCCCGAGCCACTCGCATTCCGAGAACCGGTAGTCCTGGGCCTGGCCGGTGGAATAGGAACTGAAGAAGGACGCGCCCGGTGTGGCCGACCGGAACTGCATGCGTTCGAAGGACAGGTTCGACCAGCTGTCCTCATTGCGGCACAGATAGGAGCCCGGGCCGGTGGCCGGACGGAAGACCAGGGTGGTCATGTTCTTGCCGACCCCGGCGAAGCGCAGACCGTTGGCGGGCCGGGGCGGGGCCACACCGTTCAGCAGCGCATGCGGCCGGGTGATGAGGAAGTCCCCGGCGGGAATCTCGATGACCAGGCGGCCCACCCCGTCCCGGACACGGGCGGCGGCGAGCGCATAGGCGGTTTCGAATGCCTCTGTGTCGTCGGTGTATCCATCGCCCACGGCACCGAGATCGGCTACATTGATCCCGGACATCCGCCCCGGGGACACACTTTTGGCGGACGCGCTGCCTGCGGGCAGGGCCGCTGCGAACAGCAGCGACGTTCCGCCGCGCAGAATATGCCGACGGTTGCGCGAGATCTCGCCACCCAGTTCTGACATGGTTGCCTTCTTTCCTCAAGTGGTTGTGTCACCAAGGAGGGTGATGGCCGAGTTCGCGGAGACGCTGAGGCAACTCTCGACGGCACAGAAGCCGGCGAAGGGGGTGTCGGTCTACAGCCGGTTCGTCAATCGCCCGGCCGGCCGTGTCATGGCCGCGCTGGCCTTCCGTTTAGGCGCGACTCCCAATCAGCTGACGCTCCTCGGTGCCTTGTTCACTTTTCCGGCCCTGGCGGCGGTGGCCCTGCTGCGGCCCGCGCCGGTGATGTCGGTCTGTGTCGGCGTGGCCCTTGTCCTGGGCTTCGCCCTGGACGCGGCGGACGGTCAGCTCGCGCGGATCCAGTGCTCTGCGAGCCTGTCGGGCGAATGGCTGGACCATGTGCTGGACTGCGTCAGGATCGTCACGCTGCACTCGGTCGTCCTGGTGGCGTTCTACCGTTTCTTCGTCCTGTCCAGTCCGCTCCTTCTGCTGGCCCCCATGGTGTTCCAGTCCGCAGCGGTGGTGATCTATTTCGGCGGCATTCTCACGCAGAAGCTCAAGGGGGGAGGAGCGGCGGCGGGAACGGACAGCGGCTCTGCCTCGGTGCTGGGGCCCGTGCTGCTCCTGCCGGTCGACTACGGCACGACCTGTATCAGCTTTCTGTTCCTCGGCAGTCCGGCCATGTTCCTAGTTCTGTACTGCGGGCTGCTGCTGGCTCATGTCCTGTTCCTCGTCGCCTTCTTGGTGAAGTGGTACCGGGAACTGCATCAGTTCCAGCGCCCCGCGCAATAGTGTGCTGGAGGTGTGGACCGTATAGGGGAAGTAGACGACCTCGACACCCACGTCCGCGAAGCGGCGTTCGAGGGTCTCCCATGTGGGTGTGCCCTTCCAGTCGTCTCCCTTGAAAACGACGTGAAAACCTACCTGCCGCCAGGTCCGCAGTTTGTCCTCGTGCGTCTCCACCACGGCATCGTCGACGTGGCGCATGCTGCGGACGATCTCCAGGCGCTCGGCCAGCGGGATCACCGGCCGCCTGCCCTTGAGGCGCCCGGCCAGTTCGTCGGACACCACCCCGGCCACCAGGCGGTCACAGTGTCGGCGCGCCTGACGCAGGATGTTGAGGTGCCCGATGTGGAACAGGTCCCAGACGCCGGGCGCGTATCCGATGACTGTCGCTTCCACGGGTCAGCCTCCGGTCGTCGGGCCGGCGTGTGCGGGCACCGTCACGGACAGGGAGGGCGATCTGTGGGAGGTGCGGGCGCCGGTGGCGGTCACCTCGATGGCGTACCGGTGGCGCGTACCGGCGGGCACGGAGTCGGTGTAGCTCATCTGCGGAAGGTTCCAGGACGTGGAGGAGACGGCCTGCCGGGAGACGAGCTTTCCGTCCCGGTAGAGCCGGTAGGTCAGGACGGCGGTGTCACGGTCCCACGTGGCGCGCCAGCCGATGGTGACCTTTCCCGGGTTCGCGGCCAGCAGCGTCAGGGCGGGAGTCCGAGGCAGGCTCGTGGGGGCTGCGGTGCCGAAGCGGGTGAGTCCCTGCTGCGGCCGGTCGTTGACCCGGGTGAACTCGCCGCCCACCCAGAGGGTGCCCCGGGCCATGGTGAGGGCACGCGGGCCGACCCCCTCTCCGAGCCCGCCGTCGGTGTCGGGGAACCAGTGCAGGATGTGCCGGTCCGTGACCGACTGGGCCAGGAGTGTGTGGCGAACGCCCAGTTCGGGAAACCCGCCGGGGGTCTGCGAGCAGTCGTGCGCGTGGGAGGCGCTGTAGAGGACGCCGTTGTAGGGCAGGACGGCCTGGGTGGCGCCGAGGCAGGTGTCCTTCCACGCCATCGCGCCGTCCTTGAGCCGGGCCGAGATACGTCCGTCGAAGACGCCGCCTCCGGTTCCCTCCGCGCCGATGTAGAAGTGGGAGCCGTCCTGTGCGATCGACTTGACCACCGAGGCGGCCGGCAGCCAGTCGGGATAGGTGTGGAGCGTCGCCCCGGAGGTGATGTCCAGCGCGGCCAGGGCGTGGGCCGGGCGGCCGTTGACCGCGTCGAAGTCACCTCCGACCAGGATCTCGCGTTGCGCGGGCACGGCCGACAGGGCCCGGACCGGCAGGTCGACGTCGGCCTTGAAGGGCAGCAACGAACCGCTGTGGCCGAGGGCGGCGACGCGCTTCCTGCTCTGGCCGCCCACCATGTCGAAGTCACCGCCCAGGTACACCCCGCGGTCGGTCGTCTCGATGGCCCGCACGGTCGCGTTCACCGCGGGCCGGAAGTCCCTGCGCAGGGTGCAGTCCGCCGTGTTGACGGCCACGGCGTTCGCCACGCCCGTGGACCCGACGCGCCCGAAGGAGCCGCCCACGTACAGCACCCGCCCGTCGGGGGAGGGCTTCATGGCCCGTACCGTGCCGGCCGCGTAGGAGCCGGCGCCGGAGGTGAAGGACAGGGCGCAGGGCAGCAGTTTTCCGGTCACGGCGTCGAACGCGGCGAAGTTGTGCCGCGGGACCTGCCGGGTGCCCGCCGCGGCACCGGGCGGGCGGACCGTGTCGAAGGAGCCTGCGGCGTAGACGACACCGCGGGCGTAGGCGAGGGACCAGACGATGCCGTCCGTCTGCCAGGTGGCCGACGGATCCGCGGTGAACGTCGCCGGTCCATGGCCCGCGACCGCGGCGGCGGGAGCGCCGAGCAGAGCGCCTGCGCAGATGAGGGCGGCGGCAGCCGGGCTCGTGACCGCCTTCTTACGGAGCTGACGCAAGGGACACCTCAAAGGAAAAGGGGGCGGGCTGGACGAGGGCGCCGATGCGGACGGTGCCGGCTCACGCGGTGCGACGGCGCAGCACCTGGACCAGCTCGCTCACACCCAGAGGCGTGCGATATCGCCACAAAAAGGTACCAAATGCCGACATTCCGAAAGTCAGACTGAGTGCGAGTCCTGACGGAGTGTCACCCGACAGGACGCGCACGGCTGCCGGCACCACGGAGACGGCCAGGCCGATACCGAGGGCGTTCGTGTACCCGGCGGCCACGGTGGTGAAGCCGAGCCGCAGCCGGACCAGCAGAGCGGCCGAGAGGTTCTCCACGACGATGGCGGCGCCCCAGGAGAGGGCCGCGCCGAGGATGCCCCATCGGGGCACGGCGAGCAGGCCCACCGTGAGCTGCACCGCGAACGCCGCAGCCGTGCAGGCCAGATGCCAGGAGCTCTTGCCGGCCATGAGCAGCACGGTCTGCGCGTTGCCGACCGCGACATTGACCACGGCAGCCGCACACAGGATGACCAGGGCGGGTGCCCCCGCGGTGAACTCCGGCCCGAAGACGGCGAGGACGGTGCGGGGAAAGCCGGCGATGAGAGCGAACGGTGGCCAGGAGAAGAGGACGATCCAGCAGGTCGAGGTGCGGTGCAGGTGGCGGGCTTCGGCGACGTCGCCGACGGCGAGCAGCCGGCTGAACTGGGGCGCGACGGACAGGCGGACGGCGAGCTGGACGAGGGTGCCCGCGGTGACGACGCGGCCGATGGCGGTGTAGATACCCGCCTCGGCGTCGGTGGCCAGCGCCGACAGCAGGATGACCCCCACCCAGACCGCGCTGATGTCGAAGACGGAGGAGACCGCGCGGGGTGCGGAGAAGGCCCAGAACGCCCGCCAGGAGACGGGCTCCGCACCCCTTGGGGCCGCCGTGGTGCGGTGCTGGGTCCGGCAGCGGCGCAGGCCCAGCCACGCGGCTGCGAGACCGGCCAGCGCCGGCAGCAGCCAGGCCGCCGCCAGGGACATCATCCGGGGAGCCCAGTAGGCCACCGGCACCGCGATCAGCACCCGGAGCACGGGCTTGCCGATCTGCTCCACGGAGACGAACGGCACGACGGTGCCGTATCCCTGGGTGGCGCCGAGCAGGAGCAGGCTGACGGTGGCGGCGGGCAGGACCAGGCCGAAGAACCGGATCAGGGCGACCGCGTCGGCGCGGGGCAGGTGCGGCAGGAGCGTCGTGGCCACCGCGGGGCACAGCAGCAGCACCGCGCCGGTCGCGGTGGCGGCTGCCGCCGCCGGGAGCACCGCCATGCGCAGCAAAGAGCGCACCGAGCGGCCGCCGTTGAGAGCGAGATCCCCGGGGATGAAGCGGACGAGCCCGGTGTCGGCGCCGAGCTTGCAGACGTTGCTGGCGATGGTGAACACGGCGACGCCCGTGAAGATCGCTCCGGCTCCCTGGGCTCCGGCCGCCCGGGTGATCAGGCCGACCAGGAGGAAGGCGAACACGGCGTTCGTGGCGGAACCCGCCGCGCCCCACAGACCACCTCGTGCCGCGGCGGCGACCGTGCTGCGGGCAGTGGCCCCGGTGGTGGGAGTGGCCGCCCCGGTCGCCGTCATCCCCTGGAGACCGTGAGTGTGTCGTGCTGCCCCGCGGGCTGTGTGCCCGGCAGAACGCTCTCGGTGCGGGGACCCGGCTTCACACGGCGGAGCACGGCGGCACCGTGCCGCGCGCGTCCGGCGTCGACCACGGCGCCCAGCAGCCGTACGCCGGAGCAGCCGATCAGCTCGCCCGTCTGCCCGAGGTCGTCCCGCCGGGTGTCACGTCCGGTGACCACCACGACACCGTCGAAGTGCCGGGCCGCCACCAGCGTGTGCGGGTGTTCCAACAGGGGCCTGCCGGCGACGACCGTGACGGGCGAGCAGGTGCCGGACGCCACCTGGTCCGTCGCCCAGGACACGTCGGTGTGCGGCGACTTGCCGGTTCCGCCACCGGGGCAGAGGGCGAACCGACCCGCGGAGCCCGCGTCGACGAGGACGCCGCCCTCGGGCAGGGAGGTCTCCGGCTCGGTGCGCTCTTCCGCCGGCACCAGCGGCAGGCGGGCGGCGAGACCGGGCGCGTCGGGGTCGGCGTCCACGAGCACGACCTGCCGTCCGCACTCCGCGAAGGCCGCGGCCAGGTTCGCGGCGACCTCCCCGGCGCTGTCGTCGGCCCGTGGCGCCACCACGAGGAGGCAGCCGCCGCCGGAGAGACCGGTACGGAAGGCCAGAGACCGGTAGGCCTGGACCCGGGCGCCGTCCGTGTGGCCGACGGTCAGCAGCGGGTCGTCCGCGCCGGGGCCGGGGGGCAGGCTGCCCAGCACGGGCGCGCCCAGGGTGGCCTGGACCTCGCGGGCCGACCGCACCCGGCTGTCGAGGGCCGAGCACAGCCAGGCCAGCAGGACGCCCAGGACGGCACCGCCGGCCAGACCGAGGACGACCAGCGCGCTCGTCCCGGGGCCCGAGGGCAGGGCGGGCGCCGCGCCGCTGCGGACGATGTCGCCACCGCTGGTGTCACGGGAGTTGATCTCGGACACGCGCTTGCGCAGGCTGCCGATCTCGCTCTGCACGGCGGAGGCGTCCGCGCTGTTGTCCGCGTCCTTCGTCCGCCGGGCCAGCGCGGCGATCTGCGTTCTCATGCCGTCGACGGCCCGGTGCACCGCCGCGTCGTTGCGGCTCCTGCGGTCGGCGAGATAGGCCTCGGCGAAGGCGTCGGCGCCGCGCGCCGCGCGCTGGGGGGCACTCGCGGTGAACTCGAAGCGCAGCACCTGGGACTTGACCGGATTGGTGACCCGGAGGTGGTCCTGCAGGGCGGTGGCCCGGCTGTCGGGCTGTCCCAGGGTCCGCGCCGCCCGGACGGCGACGGTCGCGCCGGCGGCGATCTGCTGCTCCGTGCTCATGCTGATCTGGTTGTCGACGGGCACGTTGACCGTGTCGAAGGGGTCGGCCCCGGCGCGGACCAGAACCTCACTGGTGGAGCTGTAGGTGCCCGCGTCGTACAGCGCCATGGCCAGCCCGCCGAGCAGCCCCAGGGCGACCCCCAGTGCCATCGCCACCCGGTGGCGAAGGAGCAGGCGCAGTTGGTCACGGAGCTGGTCCGGTTCGCCGAAACGGTCGTCGAAGGGGACGGGACCGGTCACAGGTGGCCTCCTGGGTGAGGAAGTGAGGCGTGCGGGACGGGAGCGGACAGGGCCGCCGGTGCGGTGAGTTCGGACACCTGGCGCGCCGGCCTGCTGATGAGCAGCGGAACGGTCACCATGAGCAGCATCGGGCCCGCGATGCCGAGCAGGCTGCCGCGCAGGAAGATCAACTGGTAGAAGGCGAAGGCGGGGACCAGCAGGACCGCCAGCGTGCCGGGCCGGCCCAGCAGGCGGTCCCGTGCCTCGTCCATACGGCGTCCCGCCGCGCCCAGCAGGCAGAACACCAGGGCCACGGCGGCCGGACCGGCCCACAGAAAGCTCTCGATCCACAGGGGCGCCGACAGGTTGAGGAAGTCGTAACCCGCGTACTGTGCCAGCGTGATACCGGTGTCATGGGGTTTGTCCGGCCACACCGAGCGCGGCACCATGAAGAGGAGCGGACCGAGTGCGGACCGGGGGGAGACCCCCTTCTCCCGCGCGTAGTCGAGGCCGGTCTGCACCTGCTGGAAGGCGTCGTAGTCGCCCTTGGCGGTGAACTGCTCGGCCATCGACACGACGGCGACAGGCTGCCGGTCGTCGTAGCGGAAGTAGTCGCTGTAGGGAAAGACGACGAGCACCGTGGCGAGAACGGCACCGGCGACCGCACGCGAGGCCCGGGGCCGGCACAACCGGTCCGCGTTGAACAGCAGCGTGAGCAGGACCGTGCCGGCCCAGAACCTCGGTTTGCTGATGGGGTTGTTGACGACGATGTTCACGGCGACGAGCAGGGGCAGCAGCAGCCGTCTCAGGCCGCGCAGCAGGAGGTCGCCGTCCGGCAGGCGCGGGAGGCGCAGCAGGCCCAACAGGCCCCAGAAGGCGGGCACGGACAGCGACCAGCTTCGCATGGGCTGCAGGAAGGAGTCCGACGAATCGTTCAGGGCGCCCGTTTCGTTGATGGCCTGGCGGCTGGTGAAGTAGGCGACGGCTCCGCCCGGTTGGCCGGGAATCAGCAGCACCGCGAGCGCCAGCGCGAGTCCGCACAGCACCAGGACGCGCCAGGGCGCGAGGCGGCGGGCGAGCAGCCGGTCCAGCGCGCCGGGCCGGGCGGCACGGGTGGTCGCGCCTCGGACGGCGAGGGCCGTTCCGGCGCTGTAGGCGAGCAGCCCCAGTTCGACGACCGCCACGGCCGCGAAGGAGGTCTCCTCGCCGGCCCGGTAGGGCCAGGGGTAGGTGTCCGAGGTGAGCTGCGCCAGGGGGGCCAGACCGAACCAGATGTAGGAGAACATCCAGAAGCCGAAAGCGACGAGCCGGACCCTGGGTGCGGTCAGCACGCGGGTGAGGGCGCCCCCGGTGTGCGCCACGACCACGCCCTGCAGCAGCAGGGCCGTCGGCACAGGCCCGTGGTGCGGCCGCAGCACCAGCACCGGCAGCACGACGACCAGCACCACGGCCCAGACGCAGACTCCGGGCACACTGCGGGCGCGAGCGTCCCGCACCGGGACATCGGGATTTCCCGCGGTCGGCGGGGGCGGCGAGTACGGCGAGTGCTTCGGCGGAAACCTCACCGGCAGATGTATAGCGGCCTCTGTCCCGTGTACGGCATCAGGCGCGCCAATACAGAGCAAATCAGACAAACCTTAATACTCTGGGCATCTCACATTCCCCTTCGCCCGAGGAGCTGTCCATGAACAAGCAGGTCGACGCCGTCGTTGCCGGTGGCGGGGGATTCATCGGCGGGCACCTTGTGGGCGCCCTGCTGGCCCAGGGGCTGACGGTCCGCTCCATCGACGTCAAGCCCCGGCGCGAGTGGTACCAGGTCCACGAGGACGCCGAGAACCTGACCGCGGACCTCTCGCTCCTGGACAGCGCGCGCGACGGCGTCCGGGGCGCCCGGTGCGTGTACATGCTGGCCGCGGACATGGGCGGCATGGGCTTCATCGAGAACAACAAGGCCGCGTGCATGATGTCGGTCCTCACCAGCACCCACATGGTGCAGGCCGCGCGCGAGGCCGGCGTGGAGCGGTACTTCTACTCCTCCTCCGCCTGCGTCTACGCCGCCGGCAAGCAGACCGACCCGAAGGTCACCGCCCTCAAGGAGCAGGACGCCTATCCGGCGCAGCCGGAGGACGGCTACGGCTGGGAGAAGCTCTTCTCCGAGCGCATGTGCCGTCACTACGCGGAGGACTACGGGTTCACCACCCGCGTCGCCCGCTACCACAACGTCTACGGCCCGCACGGTACGTGGTTCGGCGGCCGGGAGAAGGCCCCGGCCGCGGTGTGCCGCAAGGTGGCCGAGGCCGTGCTCTCCGGGAACCACCGGATCGAGATCTGGGGCGACGGCCTGCAGACGCGTTCCTTCATGTACATCGACGACTGCCTCAAGGGCACGCAGATGATCACGGAGGGGGACAGCGGCGTACCGGTCAACCTCGGCTCCTCCGAGCTGGTGACGATCAATCAGCTGGTCGACCTGGTCGAGCGGATCGCGGGCATCCGCTGCGAACGCAGCTACCGGTACGACGCTCCCCAGGGCGTACGCGGCCGCAACTCCGACAACACCCTGATCCGCGAGATCTACGGCTGGGAGCCGTCGATCCCGCTGGTGGACGGCCTGGAGAAGACCTACGCCTGGGTCTACGACCAGGTGAAGCGTTCGCAGGGCTGAGGCCCCGGTGCGAGGACGCCACGAGCCGATGCGGATCTTCGTTCACGACTACAGCGGCCACCCCTTCCAGGCCCAGCTCAGCCGGGAGCTGGCCCGCCGCGGTCACGCGGTGGTCCACTCGACCTGTACGGCCTACCGCAGCGGCAAGGGTGATCTCGAGTCAGACGTACCCGGCCTGCGCTTCGTCACCATCGGAGACCGCGTGGTGCTGAAGAAGCAGGCCTATGTGCGCCGGCTCTTCCAGGAGAGCCGGCTGGGCATCGAGCTCACCCGGCAGGTGCGGCGTGCGAAGCCCGACGTGGCGCTGCTGTCCAACATGCCGATTCCCACGCTCGTCGTGACCGCTGCCGTGCTGAAGCGGCTCCGCATCCCCTGGGTGCTGTGGCACCAGGACGTCACCGCCGTCGCGCTCAAGAGCTTCGCCGCGGCGGACGTCGCCGACGCGATGGGCATCGCCGCGAAGGTCTTCGGTGCCGGCGAGAAGTGGGCGGCACAGCAGGCCTCGGCCGTCGTGGTCATCGCCGACTCCTTCGTCGAGGTGCACCGGCAGTGGGGCACCGCCGACAAGGTGACCGTCATCCCCAACTGGGCACCGCTGGACGAGATCTTTCCCGTGGCCCGGGCCAACGCCTGGTCGGACGAGCAGGACCTGAGCGGCGTGAAGACCCTCCTGTACGCCGGCACGCTGGGCCTGAAGCACAGTCCCGTGCTGTTGGTGCAGCTGGTGGAGCGGCTGCGGCAGCGGGGCGAGCGCGTGCGTCTCGTGGTGGTCAACGAGGGCCCGGCCGTGCCCGTCCTCGAACGGGCCGCCGCCGCCCACGGGGTCGAGGTCACGCTGCTGCCCTTCCAGCCCTACCGGCGGCTGCCCGAGGTACTGGGCACCGGTGACGTACTGGTCGTTCTCCTCGAGGGCGACGCCGGGATGTTCTCGGTCCCGTCGAAGACCCTGTCGTACCTGTGCGCCGGGCGCCCGGTGCTCGGTCTGATGCCTGCCGAGAACCTGGCCGCTCAGCTGCTTCACCAGGCCGGCTCGGCGGTCTTCCCGCCGGCGCAGTCGTCGCTGGAGGACGCCGCCGGCTGGGTCCAGGAGGTCCTGTCCGACCCGGAACACGCCGCGTCGCTGGGCAAGCGGAGCCGCGTCCTGGCCGAGCGGGAGTTCGCCCTGGAGGGCTCCGCCTCCCGCTTCGAGGAGATCCTCACGTCGGTGACCGGCGCCCCGGCGCCCTGAGCACCGGCTGACTCCCCGCCGGGCGCCACACTGAGCGCCCGGCGGGGGCACTCTCACCTCTGTCGCGCGCGCGCTCGGTAGAGGCCCTCCAGCCGGTCCACCACCGCGCGGATGGAGAAGACCTCCCTGATCGCCCGGCGCCCGGCGTCGGCCAGCCGACCGCGCAGAGCCTCGTCGCCGAGCAGCCGGCTCACCGCCTCGGCCAGGGCCTCCGGGCTGTCGTCGGTGATCAGCGCCGCCTGTCTGTTCGCCAGTTCCTCCGCGATGCCGCAGCTGTCCGTGCACACCACGGGTGTTCCTTCGGCCAGTGCTTCCAGAACCGTCATGCCGAAGGGCTCGTTCACGCTGGGCAGGACGTAGACGGTGGCGTGGCGGTAGGCCTCCAGCGCCGCGGAGTGTTCCAGCGCGCCGCCGTAGTGGACCACGTCGGTCAGCCCGCGGTCGGCGATGAGCTGATTCACCTGCCGCAACGATCCCTCGTCCGTTCCGTGCAGGGTGAAGCGCGCCTCCGGGAACTCCTTGTGGACGAGGGCGGCCATCTCCACGAACGCCTCGGGTCGTTTGCGCGGGTGGAGCCGGGCGAGGAAGAGCACGTGGTGGCCGCCGCGCGGCCGCTCGTCCGTCACCTCACGGGGCGGAGGCATACCGTTGCCCAGCATCACCAGAGGCGGAGCCTTGGGGCTCAGTACCGCGGTCAGGGCCCGCCGCTCCTCCTCGGTGAGCACGAGGCAGCAGCGTGCCCGCCGGAGCAAGGGGACGTAGACGCGGTCGAAGACACGCGCGGCGATGCCGGTACGGGGCTCCACCATGCCGTGTGTCTGGACGACGAAGTCAGTGCGCCGCATCCGGGCGACGGCGAGTGCGGCCAGGGACACGAGGTCCCTGCCCGCGTGCAGGTGAACGGCGTCGGCGCGTCCCATGGCATGCCAGAGATCCCGCAGCAGCAAGGGGTGCATGAGGCCGAGATATCCCTGGCCCGGGATGACGGTCCGCGCCGGGCGGGAGACGAACGGGATGGCGCCGATGCGTCGAGGAGCCGGCGTCCGGCCTCGCCACAACGCCACCAGCTCCACGTCGTGACCCCGTGCGGCCATCTCCTGGAGCTGGGTGACCGCAACGCTCGGTGGGCCTCCGAAGGCCGCGCCTTCGCTGACGAGCGTGACGACCTGGACCACTCTCATGGCCTGATTCCTCTCATGGATTCGGACGGAGACGTCCCCCTCGGAGTACCGCCGGGCGTGAGGACCAGGCCCGGGGCGAGGTCCTGGTGTGCCACGGCGCCGGCGCCCACCACGGCGCCCTGCCCGATGGTGACGCCTCGCAGTACGACCGCCCGGGCCGCGACCCAACTGCCCGGCTCCAGACGGACGGGGCCGTTGTCGAACTCGAACGTGGCGGAACGGCGGAGATGGCTGCCCGTGCACAGCAGCGCGCTCTGCGAGACGCAGCAGTCGCTGCCGATCGTGACGGGTTCGAGGTTGAGGATCCAGGCGCACTCGCCGATCCACACGTCGTCGCCGACGTCCAGCTTCCACGGCCAGTGCACCCGCACTCCGTGCCGGATGAGCACCCGCTTCCCGATGCGGGCGCCGAAGGCGCGCAGCAGCACCGGACGCCAGCGGGCCGGGAACCACCACTTGACGAAGACGAGGTGGAGGACCGCGAACCAGGCGGCCTGGACGAGCAGGGGCCGCCCCTTGTCGTATCCGGCGCCGGTGAAGCCGCGCAGCGACCACGTGGCTCGGACTGTGCGTTGCGGCATGACGCTGTGCCTTTCCCGGAGGGCCACGACGGCCGGAGCGAGCGGTGTGATCAGTAGGCGCCCTGGCCGTTCAGCACCGCGCGCACGGTGCGGGCCATCACGGTGACGTCTCCTGCCAGGGACCAGTTGTCGATGTAGCGCAGATCGAGCGCGACCGTCTCGTTCCAGGAGAGGTTCGCTCGTCCGCTCACCTGCCACAGTCCCGTCAGACCCGGTTTGACGGTGAGCCGGCGCCTCTCCACCAGGTTGTACTTGTCGACCTCTTCGGGCAGCGGGGGACGCGGTCCGACCAGTGACATGTGGCCGAGCAGGACGTTGAGCAGCTGGGGCAGCTCGTCGAGCGAGTAGCGGCGCAGGAACCGCCCGACGGGCGTGACCCGTGGGTCACGGCGCATCTTGAACATGTGCCCGTCGTTCTCGTTCGCCTCTTCCAGCTGGCTCCTGAGCCGGTCGGCACCCACCACCATCGTGCGGAACTTCACCATGGAGAAGTGCCGGTTGTGCCGGCCCACACGGGTCTGCCGGTAGAGGGCGGGGCCGGGTGAGCCGAGCCGCACCGACAGCCCCACGAGGAGAAGCAGGGGGGAGAGAAGGACGATCAGCAGCAGCGCACCCACACGGTCCACGACGGCCTTGAACAGCGCCGGAACGTCGTGGCGCAAGGGCGGCGCCCCGATCTGCAGCATCGTCAGCCCGGCGGCGGAGGTGGCCCGGAGACGACGTCGGGCGACGTCGACGATGCCGGGCAGCACGACGAGCGGGCAGCCCCGGTCGTGCAGCGCCCAGGACAGCCGGCGCAGTCGCTCGCCGGACATGGGACGGCTCACCGCCACGAAGGTCAGATCGGCGGCCAGTTCGTCCACGGCGCCCAGTACGGCCGCCGCGTCCGTCTCCGGTGTCCCGGGCGCTGCACCGGCCAGCCGTACGCATACGGCGACGCCCGAGGAGACCGGGTCCTCGCCCACCGCGCAGGCGCCGACGACGACGTAACCGTGGTCGGTGCGCTGGGCGAGCTGCGCGACCACGGCGTCGACCAGAGGGCCCTCACCGACGACGAGGACACGGCGCAGTGCGCGGGCGTCCCGCCAGGCGGACCGCAGATGACGGCGGATCACCGCCTGACAGGACGCGGTGAGGACCAGTGCGGGCAGGAGTGCGGTGAAGGCCTCGACGGGGACGCTGTCCAGTCCGCACAGCACGCGGAGCGTGGCCAGGGCGCCGACCAGCACCAGCCAGTCCCTCAGAACGTCCCGCAGACCGACCCCGTCGGTCCACACCCCGGACGCGTAGCGCTTTCCCGCCAGCCCGATCAGCGGCCACAACACCGCGGCGGCAGCCGCCAGACGCAGCGGGTGCGGCTCCCTGACGTGGGCGATCGCCGCCGCCAACGGCAGTGCCGCGCCGGCCAGATCCACGCAGACGGAGAGCGGGCGGTACCAGCCGGCCCGCGTGCGCTCGCGGTGAACAGTTCTGCGGGGCGGGGAGAAGGACGCCTGCCCGGACATCGCGTTGGTGGACCGCCCCATGGCTCTCCTTAGCAGCCTCAGTCGCTCATCGGCCACTACTTATATCAGTCAAACTACATAAAACTATGTCTTTCCGTACACTGATCCGCTTTGTGGCCGCCTGCGATGACACGTAGCGGGCATAGGTCGCAAAAGCGTAATGAACAGATGGAATGCGTATAGTGCGGGCACGGTCGGGAACAGTGCGCTGGCGATCGCAGCGAAACCCGGGAGGAGAGAAGGATGCCGGTATTTGCCGTGCTCGCCCACACCGAGCCCGGGCTGTTCGCCCGGCTGGTCGAGAGGCTGGCGCCCCACCCCGTGGTCGTCCATGTGGACGCCCGGTCGCGAGGTGACGACTTCGCGGGGGCGCCTCGCACCACGTGCGTCCACGAGCGGGTCGCTGTCCGGTGGGGAGGTTTCTCGGTCGTCCGCGCGATGCTGGCTCTGTACCGCACGGCGCTGGAGTTCGCGCAACCGTCCGATCACATCGTGCTGCTGTCCGGGCAGTGCTATCCCGCCCGGCCGGTGGCCGAATTCGCCGACTATCTCGCTACGGCCCCGTTCCGGCAGCACTGCCGGACGGCACCGCTGCTCGACGGTGCCGCTGCCGAGGGCCGGGTCCTCAAGCGGTGGTACTTCGACGCTCTTCCCATCGGACCGGGCCCGGCCTACCTTGCCCGCGCCATGCTGCGGAGGGGGATCTCGGAGTTGACCCCCAGGCGCAGCCCCTCGGTGTTCGGTGACATCGAGCCGGTGTCGGGGAGCCAGTGGACGGCGCTGACCGCCGACTGTGTCGCGGACCTTCTCGGCAAGGCCGAGGACCCCCGCTGGGAGGGCCTGTTCCGTACGACGCTCGCACCGGACGAGATGTTCTTTCACACGCTTCTGTGGAACAGCGGCTGGCGGGCCGAGGTGGAGGATCCGGTACTCCGGCCGAGGGCCGGCCGTATCACCTCCGACCTCACCAACTTCCACTACGTGGACCGCATGCTCAGGGGCACCAGGACACTTGCCGATCTCCCGGCGATCGAAGCCTCCCGGATGTACTTCGTCCGCAAGGTCGCCTCACCGCGGTCGGCGGAACTGCTCGACGCTCTCGACGGGCGGACGTGACCCGAAGGGGAAGCGGCGGGTGCCGGACGCGAGGCGTCCGGCACCCGGTTGACTACTTCTGGGAAGCGGCCCGGCGGCCCCGCCGGTACAGGGCGGTTCCGGCGGCCAGCAGGGTCCCGCTGGCGGCCAGGGCTGCGAGGGTCCCGTCCGTTCCGGTGTGAGCCATCTCGGGAGGTTCGTGCGCCGGCGGCGGGGTGTCGTCGTGATGCACCGGCTGGGTGGGCTGGGGCTGCGGTGGCTCGGGCGGCGTCGGCGTGGGCTCGTCGTCGCCGTAGCTTCCGTGGGAGGGCTCGGGGGTCGGTTCGTCCTCGCCGTAGCTTCCCTGGGAGGGCTGCTGGTTCGGGTCGTCGTCGCCGTAGCTTCCCTGGGCAGGCGCGTTGCCCGGGTCGTCGTCGCCGTGGCCTCCGCGGGAAGGCCCGTTGCCCGGGTCGTCGTCGCCGTGGCCTCCGCGGGCAGGCGCGTTGCCCGGGTCGTCGTCGCCGTGGCCTCCGGAGGAGAACCGGTGACTCGACTCCGCCTTGTGGGTGGCGGAGACGCGGCTGGGGGAATCGTCGGTGGTGTGGGCCGGAGCCGAAAGCTCCCCCGTCATCCTGCGCGCCATCTGTGTCGCGCCTTCCGCGCGCTCGATGGCCCGCATGGCGCTCGCCCCACCCGGGAAGTCCCACGCATTCGTGTTTCCGGCCGAAGCGAACGAGTCGGCCCCTGGCACCGACGGACCGGAGTCCGCGAATGCCCATGAGCCGCACAGAGTCAGGGTGCTTGTCGCGGCGGCCGCCACGATCAATCCCTTGCTCAGGGTCTGTCGCACTCTTTTGTCTTTTCTCTCGGAAGGATTTCCGCGCGGTCGTCGCGGGGGCGTATGTCAATCGGATATGCCGCCCGTTCACACGTGCCACGACGTGCAGACTGTGAACGAAATACGGAGGGAGAAGAAACTCGGATGCGTGAAACGCCGGGGAATTCACCCGATTGCCCGTCACGGCAACGGCGCCTCCAGCGGCAGTGCGGGCGCCGCCGGCGACGGCACCCGCGGCGCAGCGCCCCGCAGTCGGCGTCGTACCCCGCGTACCAGCGTGCCCGCCGTGAAGGTCGCGCCGTGCACGAAGCGCATCGACGGGCCGAAGCCCGCGGCCGTGATCAGACCGGCCAGGAACAGCCCTGGGTACGACGACTCGAACTCCGGCCCCACCTCCGGCGCCCCGTCCGCGCCCGTCACCAGCAGCGCGCGCAGCTCGGGGGTGAGCAGCTTCAGCCGGTCCCGGGTGGCCCGGAACCCGGTCGCCGCGATCACATGCCCGGTGTGCAGGGACTGTGCCCCGGCGCCGGGGCCCGCGAGTTCCAGACGCAGCCCGTCCGGCACCTCACGGGCCGTCACGATCTCCCGGCCGAGCAGCACCTCCACCCGGCGCTCCACCCGCTCGCGCACCCACCAGGCGCCCGCCGGGCCGAGCGCGTCCGCGGCGATCCGGGTCCGGGTCCGCTCCGGCAGCCGCCGGTACAGGCCGGGCCGCTCGGCGTAGAACCAGTTGCGCCAGCCGGGGCCGAGGCCGCTGTGCGGGGCGCGCGCCGAGCGCCACCAGGGGCGCTCCCAGGGCGGCGGTACGTCGTTCCAGCACAGCCGGTCCGCGCGGGCCAGGACCCGTACCCGGGTGCCCTGTTCGGCGAGGAGCGCGGCGGTCTCCAGGGCGGCCTGGCCGCCGCCGACGACGGTGACGTCCCGGCCGCGGAAGCCGTCGAGGCCGGCGTGGTGGCTGCTGTGCGAGACCAGCGCCGGGGGCAGGTGGCGCAGCGGCTCCGGGATCTCGGTGAACGGCAGCACGCCCACGGCCAGCGCGACGGTCCGCGCGGTGAGCGTCCCGCCGTCCTCGGTGCCGGCCTCGAAGCCGCCCGCGCACGGCGCCAGCCGGGTCACGGTCCGCTCGTCGACGGGGGGTACGGCGTTGCGCGCGAACCACAGTCCGTACTCGGCGAACACGTCCAGCGGGAGCGGCTCGGCGTGCCGGGCGGCGAGGCCCCGGAAGGCGCAGAAGACGTCGAGCCGCCAACGCCCTTCCGGATCGGAGAGGTTGGAGGCCCAGGGCTCCGACTTGAGGAACATGCCGCGGGGCATGTGGTCGCGCCAGGACGCCATGGGCCGGCCGAGCACACGGACGTTCAGCCCGGCCGCCGCGGCGTGGGAGGCGATGGACAGCCCGTACGGGCCGGCGCCCACCACCAGCAGGTCGTACATCAGCAACTGCTCGCTTTCTCGTCCTCACGGACGTCGTCGGTGAGGTCGGTGATCCGGGTGATGCCGGTGAGGTCGGTGATGCCAGGGGCACCCGCCTGGTACACGAGGCGCGGTGCGGTGGTCGATGCGGTCGCCGGTGCGCCTGCCCGCGGGGAGGGTGTGAGGTGGCGCAGGCGGTCGGTGACCGGGCTCGCGAGGCGGCCGGCGGCGCGCCGGCTCCACAGCGTCCACATCGCCCGGCCCGGCGCCGGGTCGTCCGCCGCGTGCCAGGCCAGCTCCCGGCCCGCCGGCGCGGGCCGCAGCGCGGTCAGCGGGGCGTAGTTCTCCACCACGAAGCGCCGCCCGGCGAGCGGCATGCCCGCCGGCAGCGGACGGTGGGTCAGGTCCAGGTGCAGGGCGCGTACGACGTCCAGGCCGGCGCTGTCGGTGAACAGCCGGAACTGGGCGCCGGGGCGCGGGTTGAAGTCCAGCAGGTGGTAGCGGCCGGTGCTGCCGCAGCGGCGGAAGTCCAGGTCGAAGATGCCCCGGTAGCCCAGTTCGCGGGTGAGCCGCTCGGCCAGCGCCGTGATCTGCGGGTTGGGCGTCCACTGGCCGACCGCGGTCAGACCCGCGCCGCGCGGCCAGGCCAGGTGCTTGCGGCCGGGGCCGCCCGCCCGGACGGCGCCGGTGCGGTCGGCGTACCCGTGGCAGAACCAGTCGCGGTCCGGGCCCGGCGGCAGGAACGTCTGGAGCAGCAGCGTGCTGCCCGCCTCGGCGCTGCGCAGGAAGAGCTCCCGGGCCTCGCGCGCCGAGCGCACCAGCACGGTCGAGCGCAGCCCGCTGCCGGCCGGCACCAGCCAGGGCCGGCTCCACTTGGCCACCAGCGGCAGCCCCAGCCGCCACGCTGCCGCCGCCGCGTCCTCGGCGCTGTCCGGGACCAGGGTCACCGGGTGCGGGACGTCCGCGGCGGCGCACAGTCCGGCCAGCTCCGCCTTGTCGGCGACGCGTTCGGGCAGTGCGCCGGGCTGCTGCGGCAGCAGATAGGCGGGCGCCAGCTCCTCGCGCAGCCGGCCGGCCGCGATGGCGCTCGCGTCGTCCAGCGGGATCAGCACCGCCGGGCGCCCCACGCGGGCCGAGACCCGGAGCAGGGCGGCGGCGATGTCGCCGGGGGAGGCGCCGGGCCGCGGCGGGGGATGCAGCCGGCGTACGAAACGCGAGGCGCGGACGGGGCTCCGGGTGGCATCGGCGACGACATGCACCTCCACGCCGGCCCTGCCGAGCGAGCGCACGGCGCCCAGGGTGCCGTGATGAAAGGGATTCCGGTCGATCCGCAGCAGTACCGCGGGGACCTGGACGTCCAGGAGTGACACGGGTTCTGTTCCTTCTCCTCGATTCGCCCGTGCGGGGGCCCGGGCAACCTGAAAGCCGTAACCGCACTGGCGGAACTCGTACCGATATGACTGTGTGTCAGTAACAGGGAATGCAGCCGGACGGGAAAGCAACCGAGTGGGGAAAGGAGCGGGTATGGGCGCACAGCGCAGCGGTGCCAGGACCCGGCGGTCGGCAGTGATCGCGGTGGCGGCCGTCGCGTCGGTCGCCCTGGCGGTCGGCCCCGGTTTCGCCGTGACTCCGGCCGCACCGCCCCCGGACCCCCCGGCGCCGACGACACCGGCTGTACCGACGACACCGGCTGTACCGACGACACCGGCTGTACCGACGACACCGGCGGTACCGGCGACACCGGCCACGCCGTCTCCCACGCCCACCAAGGCCGCCGTGCCGCCGTTCGGGGCGTTCCTCGACTCGGGGCCGCTCGGGGTCGCGCGGATGGCCCTGCTGAGTCACTGGCTGGGCGGGACCGAGCTGAAGGTCGCCCACACGTATCTCCCCGGCGACCGCTGGAGCGACATCGAGGGGGCGCCCGGATTCCTGGACGTGTGGGCGCACTGGCGGCGCGCCAAGGCCGACCGCACGCTCGTCCTCAACGTGCCCATGCAGCAGCACAACGAGGACCACGTCTCCGACGCCGGAGTGGGCTGGCTGCTGCGGCAGGGCGCGGCCGGCGCGTTCGACCAGCACTTCCGGGCCCTGGCCGAGCGGCTGGTGGAGCTGAAGGTGCCGGACACGGTGATCGTGCTCGGCTGGGAGATGAACGGCACCACCTACACCCACCGCTGCGGACCGGACCCGGCGAGCTGGAAGGCGTACTGGAACAGGATCGTCACCACCATGCGGGCCGTGCCGGGGCAGAGGTTCCGGTTCGATTTCACGCCGAGCCGGGGCCGGGACGCGGTGCCCTGGACCGAGTGCTACCCGGGGGACCGGACGGTCGACATCATCGGGATGGACTCCTACGACCAGCCGACCGGCGAATCCTTCGACGAACAGGTGAAAGAGCCGTACGGCCTGCAACAGCACGTGGATTTCGCGAAATCCCACGGCAAACCCATTTCCTACCCGGAATGGGGACTCTTCCGCAACGGCGACGACGCCGCGTACATGAAACGCATGCTCGCCTGGATCGACGAGCACAAGCCGCTCTACAACACACTGACCGACTACTGCCCGCACGGCGTGTGGCAGTGCTCGACCAACCCCCTGTCGTCGCGGATCTACCGCAGCGCCCTGTACGACCTCCCCGTCCAGCAGGTCCCGGCACCCGCGACAGCCACGCCCGCGACGACTCCCGCGGCCACTGCGACTCCGGCTGCCACCGTGCCCCTGGGCGCGAAGCCGGTCGCCGCCACCGAGCCCCCGGACGGCTGCTCGCCGGTGGATCTCGGCGAGTGGGTCGAGCACTGGCTCGGCGGCAGGCTCTGCGTCCGCTTCGACTGGTGGTCGGGGGACCGTTAGCACCGACGGCGTTCCCTCCACCAGTGCAGCACCTCTTTGCCCCGCTGCCGGGCCGCCGCCTCGCCCAGGGCGGCCGTCAGCAGCGGGGCGGTGGTGCGGCGGGCCAGCAGGAAGCGGCGGTTGGCGACCGGTTCGGGCCGCCAGTGGTGCTTGTACGGCTCGTCGCCGCGCAGCAGGCTCAGCGCGCCGCGCCCGGCGGCCTGTCCCGTGCAGGCGTCCAGCAGCATCACCGCCAGGTCCGCCTTGCGGGCGCGCAGGCCCGGATGGGCGCCGTAGAGATAGCCGCCGGCGAGGCTGCGCGAGAGCAGGGTCAGATCGACGGCCAGGACCTCGCCGTCGATCCGGAACTCGGTGACCGCCGCGCTGCCCGAGCGGACCATCGGGCCGACCGCACGCTCCAGATGGGCGCGGAAGCGCGGCTGGAGGTGCTCGGACGTCACCTTGCGCCCCTGCCACTGGAGCCGGTGCAACTCCAGCAGGCGGCCGAGGGCCGCGGCCACCTCCTGCGGGCCGACCACCCGCCGCTCCACGCCCAGCGCGTCCAGCTTGCGCAGCTTGGCCCGCACCCGCTGCTGGGCCTTGTTCGACGGCAGCCGGGTCACCAGGCTCTCCATGGGTACGGCGGGCAGCTCCAGGCACAGGGAGTCGGGCACCGTGCGGCGCGGTCCGGGCCAGCGGTCGTGGATCCGCTCCAGCGCCGCGCCCGGGCGCACCTCGCGGAAGTCGACCAGCGCCGTACGGGCCGCGCCCGCGAGGGCCCTGGTGAGCGCGAGCGCCGCGGGTCCGTCGTCGGCGTCGTCGAGCAGGACGTCCGCGTAGTCGGAGATCGCCCCGCCGAGCGGCACCAGCGCGGGCAGCGGCCGGCGGACCAGCATCAGCGGCGCGGCGGCCAGCAGTTCGCCGCCGGAGCGCACCAGCAGCAGCCGCAGGCGCCCGGGGCGGCCGTACGACAGCCACCACGAGTGCAGCCAGGCGTGGCTCTGGAACGGGGTCGCGGCGGCGCACCGCCCGTACAGCCGCTCCCAGGCCGGCGCCAGCGCGGCGAATCCGGCCTGGTCGGTGACGAGTTCGGTGACGAGGCCGGGTACGAGGCCGGTGGTGAGCCCGGTGGCGGGTTCGCCGGCGCCGACGGTGGTGTGTGCGGTGGTGCGCCCCGGCTCCGTGGCCGTCACCGGGCGCCGTGCGCGTCGGCGGCGACGGCCGGGCCGGGCACCGCGGCCGGGCGGGCGGCCTCCTCCTCGGACTCCTCGGGCCGGCGCCGGGGCCGGACCAGCAGCGCGAGGGCGCCGAGCAGCCCGCCCGCGCTCGCCCCGACCAGCCCGGTCACCGTGGCCGAGGCCGAGGACCGCGAGGTCGGCTTGATCGCGCGGGAGAACTGGAGGAGGCCGACATGCGTGTCGTCCTTGGCCTCGTCGGCGTGTTTCGTGAGCGCGCGGGCCACCGCGTTGGCCATGTCGGCGGCGACGGCCGGGTGGGCGGAGGTCGCCGAGATCGAGACCATCGGGGCGTCCGGCGAGGTCTCGGTGCGCACGCTGTCGCGCAGGGTCCGCACCGGCACCCGGGCCCACACCTGCGCGTCGGCGAGCACCGCGACCTGGGTGGCGACCCGGCCGTAGGCCTGCGCGAAACCGAGGGCGGAGGCGGTGTCGGACCTGTCGGTGGGGACGGCGATGACATAGCTGGTCGCCGTGTACGTCGGGGTCTTCAGCTCGCCGTACGCGCCGCCGAGCAGCCCGCCCGCGAGGATCCCGGCCGCCACCAGCGACCAGGACGGCAGCCTGCGGAGGCGGGAGGGACGGGCGGGTTGTTGGGTGTCGGTCATGAGGGGTCTGCTCCCTGCTGGACAGAAACGTGAACGGGGGTGACGGGGGTGTCCGGGCTGCGGAGGGGCGCCTGGAGGGGGATGTGCGGGGCCGCGAGCGCCGCGGCGTAGACGTCCATGAGCCGGGCGGCGCTGCGGGTGATGCAGTAGTGGCGGGCTGCCTCGGGGGCGGTGCGCGGGCCGGGACCGGCCGCGCGGACCTCGGCGAGGGCCCGGGCGTACGCGCCGGCGTCGCACGGGACGCGCCGCGCGCCCGGGGCGGCGTCGAGCGGCAGGTCCTGAAGGGCCGGGCAGGAGGTGTAGCGCACCGGCAGCCCGGCCGCGAGCGCCTCCACGACCGCGAGCCCGAACGCCTCCTCGGCCGACGGCGCGGCGAGCACGTCCATCGCCGAGGCCAGCGCGGGCAGGTCCGGGCCGCCGCACGTGCCGGAGAGGAGGTCGTCCGTGTACGGCCGCTCGCCCGCGAACAGCACGCGCCCGGCGACCCCCGCCTCCCGCGCCGCCCGTCGCAGCGCACCCTCCTGCGGACCGCCGCCGACGAGCAACAGCCTGCAGTCGTCCGGCAGTCGGCCCAGCGCCCGGATCAGGACGTCGAAGCGTTTGCCGGGGGCGAGACGGCCGACGGCGCCGACGACGAACGCGTCGGCGGGCAGCCCGAGCCGTTCACGGGTGCGCCGCCGGGCCGCCGGGTCGTAGGCGAACCGCGCCAGGTCGACGCCGTTGGGCACGATCGTGACGCGCGGCGCGGGCACGCCCCAGCGGGTCAGCCGCTCGGCCACCGTGGGGGAGACGGCGACCGTGGCCCGGCCGAGCCGCTCGCCCAGCAGATACAGCCCGCGCACCGCCGCGGTGAGCGGCCTGCCCTCCATCTGGGAGTCGCCGAGGGAGTGCTCGGTGGCGACGACCGCGCGGACCCCGGCGGCCCGGGCGGCGATCCGGCCGTACAGGCAGGCCCGGTAGAGGTGGGTGTGCACGAGGTCGTAGCGGCCGCGCCGGATGACCCGGGCCAGCCGCGGCAGCGCGGCCAGATCGCGGTTGCCGGTCATGCCGAGGTGGGTCACCCGCACCCCGTCGGCCGCGAGCCCGGCGGCCACCGGACCGGGGTTGGTCAGCGTCACCACGTCGCAGTCGACCGGCAGATGCCGCAGCAGCAGCCGCAGTTGCTGCTCGGCACCGCCGACGCCGAGCCCCGTGATGATGTGCAGGGCCCTCATCGCAGCCCCGCCACGGGACGGCGGCGCAGCCGGTGCAGCCGGTACTTCAGGAGCAGGCGTACGGCGCTGTCGTTCTGTCCGACGTGCACGCGCGGCAGGACGTGCGGGCCGCTCAGCCCGCCGGGGTCGATGGCGCAGGCGTAGCCGTACCCGGCCGCGCGGACGGCCTCGACGGCGCGCCGGTCGACCGTGCCGTACGGATAGCAGAAGCCGGTGACCTCGGTGCCGGTCAGGTCCGCCAGCAGGGCGCGGCTCTCGGCGGTCTCGTCCCGCAGCTGTGCGTCGTCGGCACGGGTGAGGTCCCGGTGGGTCAGGCCGTGCGAGCCGATCTCCACACCCGCGTCGGCGGCCCGCCGGACGCCGGCGGCGGTCAGCAGGTGCTTGCGCGGGCCGAGCGGGTCCCAGGTGTTGACGCCGCCGAGCCGGCCGGGCAGCACGAAAAGGGTGGCCGAGCATCCCCAACGAGCCAGCACCGGAAGGGCGTTGTCGAGGAAGTCGGCGTACCCGTCGTCGAAGGTGAGGGCCACCAGATACCGGCCCTCACCGCGCGACCGGGCGGCGAGCAGCTCGCTGACGGACACCCCCCGCAGCCCCTGCCGGCGCAGCCAGCGCAGCTGCCGCTCCAGCCGGGCGGGGCTGACCGTGATGCGGTACGGGTCGTCGGAGCAGTCGCCGACCGAGTGGTACATGGCGATCCAGGGGACCGGGCCGGGTCCGGGGCGGTGGAGCGGCGGCGCCGTCTCAATGCAGGAGGGCATGGGCGAGCCTCCGGGTCTGGGTGCGTACGGTACGGAGCGCGGTGGCGCAGGCCCGGTCGTCCAGGGCCCGGCCGAGCAGGACGAACACGACGGTCGCGGTGGTGCCGCCGGCGGCGAGCCCGGCGAGCGGCGACCCCGGCAGCCGGGCGACGAAGGCCCCGGCCAGGGCGGCGACCCCGGCTGCCCGCAGCGGCCGGCTCAGCTCGCACAGCACGTCCGGGGTCCGGACGGGCACGCTACGGGTGCGCATCCCGGCGAGCAGCAGGGCGGCGGTGATGGTGATGCCGGTGGCGTTGGCGGCGGCGATCCCGGTGACGCCCCAGGTGCCGACCGTCAGGGCGGCGATCCAGGACGTCATGACGATCCCGGCGCCCATCGCGGCGAGCGGGTACCAGGTGGCGCGGCCCGCCGAGAAGTACGAGCGGACCAGGACGCCGGTGAGCGTCTGGCCGAGCAGCCCGAGCGCGTAGACCCGCATCACCTCCGCGGTCGCGGTGGTGTCCTGGGCGGTGAACGCGCCGCGCTGGAAGAGGAGCTGGATCAGCTGCGGCGCGCAGGCGGTCACCGTGGCGGCGCCGAGCAGCACCAGGGTCGCGGCCACCGCGAGATCCCGCTCCACCCGGGCCCGGGCCCGCTCGGTGTCGCCCTCGGCCAGCGCCCGCGCGACCACCGGGAAGGTGACCGTGCACAGCATCAGCGACAGCGACATCGGGATCTGGGCGACCTTCTGCGCGTAGTTGAGGTGCGAGATCGCTCCGGCGGGCAGGCTGGAGGCGAAGTACCGCTCGATCAGCACCTGCGACTGCCGGCACAGCGCGAACAGCAGGACGGTCGCCATCAGGGGCGCGGCGAGCACACCGGGCCCGTCCGCCGCCTGCGCGGCCGCGTCCTCCACGGTCGTCCTTCGACGCAACTCCCTCACGAGGAACGGAAGCTGCAGGAGCACCATCAGCAGGCCGCCCGCCGCGACCCCGAACGCGGCCGAGCGCACACCCCAGTGGCCGCCGAGCGCGTACATCGACGTGACGATGCCGAGGTTGTAGGCGATGTAGATCGCGGCCGGGGCGAGGAAGCGGCGGTGGGCGCGCAGGGCCGCGCTGGCGTACCCGGCGAGGCCGAAGCTGAGCACGCAGGTCGCGGTGAGCCGGGTGCAGTCCACGGCGATCCCCGGATCGGGCAGGCCCGGCGCGAGCACCGCCACGAACTGCGGGGCGCCCAGCGCGAGCAGACCGCCGGCCGCCGCGAACGCCAGCGCCAGCCGCGGCAGCGTCCCGGCGACCAGCGAGCGCACCGGATCCCCGGGCACCCCCTGCGCCCGCCGGGCCAGCGCCCTGCTGAACGCCGGGATCAGCGCGAACGCCAGCCCGTCCTCGATGAGCAGCGTGGCCGCGAACTCCGGCACGGTCCAGGCCACCAGAAACGCGTCGGTGTCCTGCCCGGCCCCGAACAACCGCGCCAGCGACTGATCCCGCACCAGCCCGAGCAACGCCGCCGCGACGGAGAGAAACGCGGTGACCAACGCGGCCCGCGCGAGAAACCGCCGGGTGGGCGGGGTGCGATCGTCACCGGGTCCCTGCTGAGCCTCGTCGGCCGGGGGCACGGGGGGTGCGGCGGACGGGGGCGGGGTGGTGGGCGTGGGGGCGCAGTCGGTGGTTTCGTGTGGCAGGGCGTCGGGCGGAGCGGCCGTCACGCAGTCGACGGACGCCGC
>NZ_MLYO01000009.1 GCF_001866665.1 Streptomyces monashensis
CGACGGCGGCGGCTGGGACGACTGATCGGACGGCGGCACAGATGAGGCCCCGGCCCGCCGCAATCGGGCCGGGGACCCCGATCCCCACCATTGTCCGACAATCCGCACGCCGTACACGCATCACCGGGCCCGGACACCAGGCGTCACACCCTGGTGCCCGGGCCCGTACCCGTCCTCCCGCGGACCGGCTCACCTGGGCGTCTCCGCTCCTGACGACCTCGCGCCGGCACATCCGGCCGCCCCCTCGCCACCCGTTTTCCTCCCGGCGTTTCCCTCGCCCCCGAACGAGTGAGAAGGGGCGCGGACCGCCGGAACCGGCTCGTCCGTCCGTGTGGTCAGTCCAGCCCGTGGTCGCGGGCGTAGCGGATGGCCGCGACGCGGTCGCGCGAGGCGGTCTTGGTGAAGATCCGGTTGATGTGGGTCTTCACGGTGTTGCCGCTGAGGAAGAGCGTGTCGGCGATCTCGGCGTTGGTCATGCCCCGCGCCATCAGCGTGAGGATCTCCGCCTCACGACGGGTGAGTCCGTGCGGCAGCTCCCGGTCGGCGGCGTCCGGCCGCGCGGGCGGGCCGGTCCGGTGCGCGGCCGCGGCGAGCAGCGTGGCGTGGACCTTGGGGTCGAGGACGGAGAGCCCCGCGACGGCACTGTGCAGGGTGCGGGCGATGTGCAGGCGGTCCGCGTCCTTGGTGAGGTAGGCGCGGGCCCCGGCCCTGAGTGTCTCCAGGACGGAGGTGTCGTCGGCGTACGTGGTGAGCACGACGACGGCGACTTCGGGGTGTTCGGCGGTGAGCCGGCGGGTGGTCTCGGTGCCGTCGAGCACCGGCATGTGCAGATCGAGCAGGATCGCGTCCGGGTGGTGCTCGGCGACCCGGTCGAGCGCCTGCCGGCCGTCGGACGCGGAAGCGACGATGTCGATGTCCGGCAGCAGGCCGAGCATGAGGACCAGCCCCTCCCGGACGGTGGTCTGGTCGTCGGCGACGACCACCCGCAGCGGCCGGTCGGCCGGGGCGCTCATCGCGGCACCTCGGCACGCACGCACCACCGTCCGTCGCGTACCCCCGCGTCGAGGGTCCCGCCGAGCAGCAGGAGGCGCTCACGCATGCCGGTGAGGCCGTAGCCGGCGTCGACGGTGGCGAATTCCGGCCGGTCGCCGGTGCGCCCGGGGTCCGGGAGGGCGAGGGGGTTGTCGACGGTGAGGGTCACGTGATCGGCCTTGTAGGCCAGGGTGACCTCCACCGGCTGCGCGGGGGCGTGTTTGGCGGCGTTGGTCAGGGCTTCCTGCGCGGTACGGAAGAGGGGCAGTGCCTGGTCCGGGGAGAGCGGCGCGGGCTCGCCCTCGACTCTCAGCCGTACCGCACCGCCGTGCCGCTGCCGGTGGGTGTCCGCCGCCGTGGCCAGTTCCTCGTCGAGCGGTGCGATGTCGGCACGCAGGGCGTGCACCGCGCGGCGGGTCTCGGTGAGCCCGTCGGCGGTCAGCCGCCTGGCCTCGGCGAGTACGGTGACGGCCCGGTCGATGTCCTGATGGTCCGTCAACAGGGCGTCGGCGGCCTGGATCTGGATGCTCAGCGCGCCGAGCGAATGGGCCAGGACGTCGTGGATCTCGCGGGCGATCCGGGTGCGTTCGTCCAGGACGGCGACCCGGCGCTGCTCGGCGCGGAGGAGTTCGCTCTGGGCGAGCAGGGCGGCCGACTGCTCGGCGCGCACCCGGTAGGCGCGCCGGTTGTGACTGGCGATCAGCACCATCACCACCAGCGCCGGATAGCCCAGTGCGAGCCCGTCGCTCGCCCCGGCGACCAGGACCCCGGTCTCGATGGCGACCACCGTGCCGCCCGCCACCGCCCAGCCCACGGGAAGAATCGACTCAGTGCCCAGGTCCATGATGATCATCAGCGAGATCGCCACGAGCGGTCCGGTGTGCACGAAGGCGCTGGCATAGCCGCAGACCACGGCGGCGACGGCGAAGAGGCCCTGGATCAGCGGCAGTTGCCCGGCAGGGCGCTCGCCGAAGGCCTCGGTGAGCCCCCACAGCAGCAGGGCCAGTCCGCCGATCGCGTACGCGACCACGGCCCAGGCCGTCGCCCCGGCCCCCGGGCCCGTGAACGCCACCACGCCGACGAACACGTACGCGCCGCTCCTGAGCAACCATGACACCGTACGCAGCACATGCGCAGGATACCGATGCGACGGCCCTACGGCGGCTTCCGGGCAGTTCGCCTCTTCAAGGACCGCGGGACGCGGTCCCGTTCCGGTCATCGCCGGATCCGGCGGCGGGCCCGGTCGCGGTGCCGGTCCCGGTCATGCGGGATGTCTCGCTCCGAGCGGGTGCAGGGCCTCGTCGTGCGGGGGTACGCGGGCCGGTGCGCACCGGTGGTGGGCGGCGCTGCGGCGTCCCGGTCGAAGCGGTCCGCCAGGGCGCCGCGCACGTCGAAGGAGCGGCCGTCCCTCTCCGGAGCGAACGGCACGCCGGAGGCGAGGGCGCGCGGCGTGACGACGGCTGCCTGGCCGAGCCGGTTGACCCCCAGCAGCAGCAGAATCGGCGCCGAGGAGCCCGCCACGTGGGCGTGGAGCGCCGTGGCGACGAACGTCATGACGACCCGTGAGGCCACCAGCGCGAGCCACAGCCACAGCCCGCGCACCGGCATACGGGCCCACAACACGCCGTCGCGTGGCCGCAGTCGGATCAGCGCCCCCTGGGCTCCTCCGATGCCGGCCGCGATCACCGCGCTGATCACGAGGCACGCGAGATCGGTCGTCGTGAGGTGGCGGCCGCTCTTGCCGAGGCTGGTGAAACCGATGACGGCCAGGATCGCGGGCAGCAGGATCAGCCGCTTGGCGCGCAGTGGCTCACCGCTCAGCTGACGCACGATGACGAAGATCACGACACCGACCGCGGCCAGTACGTGCAGGACGTTCACCTGAGAGCTCCCCTCGGGGCGCCGGTCGGACCGGATGTCCGCCGGCTCGCGCCGACGCTATGCGGGCCCGCACGTCACCGCGTCACCCCTGGCGGTGACGTGCGGGGTGACGCCGGCGTCCGCCACCGGTACCAGCGCTCGGCGCCGAGGATCACCCCGGACGTCACCCCCTGCCACGGCGCGCACGACCGCCCCGGACACGAGCCTGGACGGGCCGGCCGCACACCCCGGCCCGGCCGTCCACCGAGAGAGGCTCGTGTCCCATGTCCACCCTCACCCAAGCCATGATCATCAACGGTGCGGTCCTGATCGCCGTCCTGGAGGCGGACCTCGGACCCCACCGCAGGATCGGCAGGCTGCGTATCCTGCGGCCGGCGCTGATGGCCGGCGCGATCGTCCCGCTCTTCGTCAAGAGCCCGGCCACACACGGTTTCGGCCTGGCGCTCGAACTCACCGCCACGCTCGCGGGGTTGCTCGTCGGCCTGCTGGCGATGGCCTTCACCACCGTCTACCGCAGCCCCACCACCGGCGGGCCGGTCAGCCGGGCGGGGTTCGCCTACGCGGCGCTGTGGACCGTGGTGATCGGTGCGCGAGCCGCCTTCTCCTACGGCTCCGCGCACTGGTTCGCCCCGCAGCTGGGCCGCTGGATGACCGAGCACCAGGTGACCGCCGACGCCCTCACCGACGCGCTGCTGCTCATGGCCGTAGCGATGACACTCACCCGCACCCTCGGCCTCGCCGCACGGGCGATGACGGCCGGCCGCCGGACGCTGAGCGCCGCGGCCGAATAGCGTCCCGCGGCCCGCACCGCGTGCCCGCGGCCGATCCCCGAGGGGATGGCATCGCCCATGCCGGTCACCGCCCGTTCCGCCCGCTCGGACCCCGTGGCCCCGGGCACCGCCGAGCGGGCCCCGCGGCGCCTGTGGCGGCCGGTCCCGCCGCGTCGGCCTCCTGCCTCACCTCTGCACCTCTACCGTTTGCACCTCTACCGTTTCCATCGTTCTCCACTCGCCCGTGCGCGTCGCGCCGAGGATCTCCGAAGATCAGGGAGCCCCGCCCGGCACGGCAGCGCGGGGGCCGACCGCCGGCGGGCACCATTCGAAGAGCTGGATGGTGACGTCGTCGCGCAGCTGGTCGCGCTGGTAGTCGAGGACGGCGTGGATGAGCAGCCGCAGCACCTCGGCCGGGTGCTGGCCCGCGGCGTTGGAGCGGATGATGAAGTCGGTGAACCGGTCGAGGCCGAACTCCGCGCCGTCCGCGTCGCGCGCCTCCACGACCCCGTCGGTGTAGAGCAGGACGCAGTCGCCCGGTTCCAGGACCGTCTCGTGGACCTGCCGGACGGCCGGGGCGAGCAGGCCGGCCAGGCCGATCGGCGGCTGCGGCGGACTGTCCAGCGCCCCGGCGAGCACCCGCTCGGCACGGATCAGCAGCGGCGGGGGGTGCCCGCAGTTGACCCAGCGCAGCACCCCGGTCTCGGCGTCGAGCCGGCACACCACGCCGGTGCAGAAATGGTCGGGCAGCCAGCGGGCGAGCGCCTGGTCCACGGCGCCGACGACGTCGGCGAGGTCGCCCCCGCCCCGGCGGGCGTTCCGGGCCGCCGCCATGGCGACCGAGGTGCTCAGGCCGGCGGCCAGATCGTGCCCCATGGAGTCGAGGATCATGGTGTGCAGCACGTTCTTGACCACCGAGTGGTCGAAGGCGTCGCCGGCGATGTCGTACGCCGGCTCCAGGACCGCGGTAGACACGCACCTGCGGCTGCCCACGGTGTGAGGGGGCAGGAACGCGCGCAGCATCTCGGCGGGCAGCCCCATCGACATGGTCCGGGTGCGGCCGGCGAGCCAGTCGCTGTAGGTGCGCTTGGAGGTGACCAGCATCGCGAACAGGTGGGAGAGCATCCGGCAGCGGCCCAGCCGAACCCGGTCGGGCGATACGGCCCGCACCCCCAGTACGCCCAGCCGCTCCGCTCCGTCGACCAGGGGCGTCCAGACGGTCACGCCGTCGTCGCCGTTGACGACCCGGGGAGAGACCGTGCGGTAGGCCCAGCCGGCCGGCGAGCGGTCCACCGGCAGCGGCCGCAAGGCCTCGTCGAGGGGGACGAGCAGCCGTTGTTGCAGGTCGACGAGGTAGACCAGCGCGGTGTCCAGGCCGAGGGCCGAGGCACACCGGTTCGCCAGGGCCGGCAGTTCGAAGGGCAGGGCCGACTGCGCCTCGATGATCAGCTTCTCCAGCAGATCCTCGTCGACGGCGGTGTCGGGACCGGAGAACGCGTGCGGCGGATCCGACACGGTCATCACCCCTTCCGCGCCCAGTCTCACACCGCTTCCGTCCTCTCTCAGGTCAGGCACGCACGATCACGGCGGGCAGGGGCGGCAGCCGGGTCGGTCGGCCGGTGCCCGCCCTCGCCGCGAGCGGACACGCCCCGCCGAGGTCCTGGCCGAGACGGTGGACCGGACGACGGCATCTCCACCTGGCCGACCGGGCAGTCGCGGCATCGGTTCACCGGGGATCCGGCCGTACGACTCGCCGACGCGCTGACCGACGTGAAGCACCGCCGAAGGTGAGCCACTGCACGGGGCCGTTCCCCCAGCGCGGCCGCCGGGCGGCGGCGCTGGACCTGGACACCCGCACCGGCTCAGACGGCCGAGCCGCACCGTCACCGTGTCTCCGGCACGTCCGGGAACCGGCCCCCGGACCGCAGCTCGAACCAGACGCTCTTGCCGGTGGCCGTCCGTCTGCTGCCCCAGGCGTCCGCGAGCAGGTCGATCAGTTCCGTGCCGCGGCCGCCCTCGGCGTCCGGGTCGACGGCACCGCGCACGGGACCGGTGGACTCGGTGTCCTCGACCTCGCACAACAGGCGGCCCTGGCGCAGCTGGAGATTGAGCCTGAGCGGACCCCGCGTGTGGCGCAGGGCATTGGTGACCAGCTCGCTGACCAGCAGCTCCGCGGTGTCGGCGAGGTCACCGACCGCCCAGTCGGTCAGCTGCTCGGTCACCAGCCGCCGGGCTCGGCCCGCCGAGATCGGTTCCCGCCGCAAGGGCCAGGAGGCGTCCCAGGCGGTGGGCCGGCCGCGGGGAGCGTCCAGCGGACGCAGCGGTGCCAGCGTGCGGGACCACATGGCCCACTGCCTCGCGAACCACGACGGCGCGGCACTGCGGGACGACCCGCTCTCCCGGTGACGGGCGAGGGTACGGCCGACGGGACGGCCGACTGTGTCGATGGCGTCGGTGGCCATGGCGATCAGTCCTTCGAGGCTGGTGGAGAGCGGCCACGGGATACGCGCCGGCCACTGGCCGGACCCGTACATGTAGCAACCGCTACACCCAAATATAGACGTAACGGCTGCTACAGTAAAGAGCAGCCCAAAGTTCTCAAAAGTCAGTAATCGGTCATCGATTACCGGAGCGTCCCTCACGCGTCCAGGAGCCCCGCATGCCCCGCCCGCCCGACCCGGCCAAACGGCGCGCCCTTCTCGACCGTGTCCGCGCCTACGCACTGCGCAACGGCCTCACGGATCTCTCCCTGCGCCCGCTGGCCCGGGCCCTCGGCACCAGCGACCGCATGCTCCTGTACTACTTCGGCACCAAGGAACGCATGATCGCCGAAGCGCTCGCCCTCTTCGAACGCCGCCCCCTCCTCCGCGTCCGCACCGCGCTCGAGACGACCGGCTCCCCCACGGACCCCGCGGGCCTGCGCCGCTTCATGGAGGAACTGTGGCGACAGTTCGGCGAACCCGACGTACGCGCCGCGCTCCCCCTCTACCTGGAGGTCATGAGCGCCAGCGTGCTCCACCCGGACCGCTACGGACCCGTCATGCGCGACATCGTCACCGAGTGGACGGACCTGCTCACGTCGGTCTTCCACGGCCTGGGCATGAACCGGGACCAGGCCCTGACCCAGGCCACCGTCCTCACCGACGCCTGCCTCGGTCTCCTCATGGCCCCCCTGGCCAACGGCCATTGGGCACAGGCCGACACCGCCTTCCACGCCCTCCTCGACGCCCTCGAACCCGGCTGGCGCATCCCGGAGAGCACACGGACGTCGGCGGATTCGACAGCACGGACGGCGAACTGATATCGCCACGGAGCTGAGGGAGAATCAGAAAGCTTTCCACTCCGATCAGTTGGGGCAACTTCTTACCCGACGCACACCCATAAGTTTTCAACATCTCTCTAAAATCTCGGCATGGGCATCCTCATACCTGGGCTCGCTCCGTCACTCGTGTGCGTGCTGACCTTCGCCGTGATCTTCGCCTGTCTGTCCAAGATCCTTCTCCCGAGGATCAACAACGTACTGGCTGAACGCCGGGACGCCATCGAGGGTCAGCGGGAACTGGCCGAGCGGACGACGATCGAGGCCGGTGAGGTCCTCGCCGAGTACCGCGAGGAACTGGCGGACGCCCGGCACGAGGCGGCACGCCTGCGTCAGGAAGCCCTGGAGCAGGGCGCTCGGCTGATCGCCGAGACGCGTGCCGAGGCGCTGCGGGAACGCGAGGCGATGACGACCGAAGCGCAGGCCCGGATCGCGGCCGACCGGGCGCTCGCGAAAACAGAGCTTCACGGTGCCGTCGTGTCACTGGCCACGGAGTTGGCCGGGCGGGTGATCGGCGAACCCATCGACAGCGTCGTCCGGGAGAGCGACGTCGTGGACCGCTTCTTCTCGGACCTCGACGACCGGAGCACGGCAGGTCTGCAGTAATCACCTTGTACCGGGGAGCTCGGGGGTGCCGGGGGTGGCGGTCCGGCGGGCCTTCGACGGCGCCGACCGGTCCCGGACCAGCCACGTCGGGTCGACGCCGGCATCGTCACCACCCGTGACCGCCGCTGGTGTGGAACAGGGCCAGGCCGGCGGTGGCCACGACGAGGAGCCGTGAGAGGCGGCCGGGGCAGAACAGCGCCGCCAGTGCACAGGCGACGGCCGCGTACCACGGCATGGACCATGGTGCCGCGATGATCCAGGCGAAGGAGAGCACGAAGGGGACGGTGACGACGACAGGCGCCCCCGCGGGAACGTGCCGGTGGAGTACCAGGGCCAGCGCGAGCATCAGCACGGGCCACAGAACGCTGACGCTCGCCGCGGCCGCGCGGGGCCCGGCGGCAACGGTCGCATAGTGTTCGAACACGCCCCACAACGACGGCATCGACACCATGTGCGAGGCCTTGGAGAGCGGGTCCAGGGCGTGCAGGCCGTACGTGCCGTAGAGCACCGCCACCGTCAGCGTGGCCGCTCCCACCACGCAGGCGGCCCGCCCCCACGCACCGCGTCGCAGCAGCAGCCAGAGCACCCCGGCGCCGAGCAGTGCGGCGCTGGCCTTGATGCCGCAGGCCAGTCCGACCAGGCCGCCGATGGTCAGGTCGCGGCGCCTTCCGCCGGTGCCGCGTGCCAGGTGGACCACGCAGACCGCCAGGACGGCGACGACGGTGTCCAGGTGCCCGCCCCCGACCAGCACACCGATCAGCAGCGGATTGGCACTCCACAGGAGCGCGGCCCGGACCGGATCGTCGGCCATCCGCATCAGCAGGAGGCCGACGCCCAGGAAGGCGGCCGCGTTCGCGAGCATCAGCACCCATATCGTCAGCCACGGCTGGTTGCCGCCCACAAACGCGGCGGCGGCCTGCCACCACGTGGCGACGGGCCCGTACACCGACGGGGAGTTCCGCCAGGCGTCGCCGACCACGTGCGCGTAGGCTCCGCCCAGTTGGGCGGGGGTCGTCACATACGGATCACCACCGAGGGCGGCGATACGACCGTAGGCGGCGTAACTCGCCGTGTCGGAGGAGCCGACCGGGGTGAGGTTCGCGAGGAGGAGCACGGCCAGCGCACCCGCGCGGAACAGGGTTCGGGGATCGGGACTCCACCCTCTGCTGTGCGCGTGGAGCAGACCGAGCGTCGCGCCGCACGACAGCACGACGGCGGCGGCCATGGCCGCCTCGGAGACGGTGCCGGGCATGGCGGGCAGCCGGAGCCAGGTGATCGGCACCCTCAGCGTGTTCGGGTTGGGCGCGCTCGCACCGACCAGCCCGAACAGGAAGACGCCCGCCCCCGCCGTCCACGACGCGGCGCGCGGCCGCAGCGGGCCGTCACCTGTCCGAGCCGTGTACCCGGCCGTCCGCCTGCCCCGGGCGCCGGGCCGCAGAGTCCATTCGTTGTCGTTGATCGTCAAGGTCGGCCTCTGGGTCGCACTCGGCTCACGGCTCTCTCACACACGGGCGATCGGGAAAGGCCCCTCCCCCACGGCACGGCAGCCTCCCACACGGCCGGCCGCATCGACTCGCACACGTACACGTTTGCGGAGGCACACATAAGGCCGCGCTGCATGTGCGGTCTTCCGATCGTCCGGGGGTCTCGGGCCTGATCACCGCATGGTAGGGGGTCCGTCGTCGCTGTCACACCCATGGGCGGGTGGGGTCGCCCGGGGAATTCGGACTGATATTCACCGGCGTGCCCCGGATCGCACACATCGACCCGGTCGCAACTCCGCCTCCCTGCTTCCCGTCAGCCATGGTGCGACTGTAACCACGGGTGACGAAGGAGAGGACAGGGAGGAGGACGAACACGGCGACCGCGAGCAGCGGTGCGACGAGGACCCCAGAGCCCCGGCGCCGAGGTGGGCAAGCGCTCCGCCCCGGAACCGGGCCGCCCGTGCCGCACGTACGTGTCCTCCACGTCGGACACCGCCGGGCGGCTGCTGCAGCCGGACCCGGCTCACCGGCCGGCGGCCGTCGCCTGGCGTGCGGCCGGTGTCGGCTCCTGGCGGCCGTCGGTGCCGAGCGCGGCCAGGATGTCCTCGACGCTCTGTTTGGCGTCGCCGAAGAGCATGCTGCTGTTCTCGCGGAAGAACAGCGGGTTCTGCACGCCCGCGTAACCGGAGGCCATGGAGCGTTTGAAGACCACGACCTGGTCCGCCTCCCAGACCCGCAGCACCGGCATGCCCGCGATCGGGCTGGCCGGGTCCTCGGTCGCGGCCGGGTTGACGGTGTCGTTCGCGCCGATGACCAGCACGACCGAGGTACCGGCGAAGTCGTCGTTGATCTCGTCCATCTCCAGGACGATGTCGTACGGGACCTTCGCCTCGGCCAGCAGCACGTTCATGTGCCCGGGCAGGCGCCCGGCGACGGGGTGGACGCCGAACCGGACCTCGACGCCCCGTCCGCGCAGCCGGCGCGTCAGCTCGGCCACGGGGTGCTGGGCCTGCGCGACGGCCATGCCGTAACCGGGGGTGATGATCACCGAGCGGGCGCGGGCCAGCATCCCGGCCGCCTCCGCGGCCCGCACCTCCCGGTGCTCGCCCTGTGACTCCGCGCCGCAGGACGGCGCCTCGACGCCGAACCCGCCCGCGATGACGGAGAGGAAGGAGCGGTTCATCGCCTTGCACATGATGTACGAGAGGTAGGCACCGGAGGAGCCCACCAGCGCGCCCGTCACGATGAGCAGGTTGTTGTCGAGCAGGAAGCCGGCCGCAGCCGCCGCCCAGCCCGAGTAGCTGTTCAGCATGGAGACGACGACGGGCATGTCACCGCCGCCAATCGCGGCGACCAGGTGCCAGCCGAGGGCCAGCGCCAGCGCGGTCACCGTGATCATCAGCGCCAGGCCGGGGCTGACGGTGAACCAGGCGGTCAGTACGGCGAAGGCGCCGAGCGCACCGAGGTTCAGCGCGTTCCTGCCCGGCAGCGTCAGCGGGCGGGACGTGATGCGCGCCGAGAGCTTCAGGAACGCGACGATCGAGCCGGTGAAGGTGACCGCGCCGATGAAGACGCCGATGAACACCTCGGCGTGGTGGATGCCCAGCAGGCCGGCGCCGATCCGGGTCTGCGCCCTGCCGTGCGCCTCCACCTCCAGGTAGCTGTTCCAGCCCACCAGCACCGCGGCGAGGCCGACGAAGCTGTGCAGCACCGCGATCAGTTCGGGCATCTGCGTCATCTCGACACGGCGGGCCCGCCACAGGCCGATCGCCCCGCCGAGCGCCATCGCCACCACGATCAGGGTCACCGCGCCGACGGTGATGCTCCGCGCCGCCAGCACGACCGTGGCGACCAGAGCGAGGGCCATGCCGGCGATGCCGTAGACGACACCGGCGCGGGAGGTGCGGTGCTGGGACAGGCCCGCCAGGCTCAGGACGAACAGCAGCGCGGCGACCAGGTCGGCGGCGTGGGACGCCGTCAGTGAAGTCATCTCGGCTCAGCCTTTCGAGAACATGGACAGCATGCGGCGGGTGACGGCGAAACCTCCGAAGATGTTCACGCTCGTCAGCAGGATCGCCACGAAGGCCAGCGCGGTGACGATCCGGTTCTCGTGCCCGATCTGCAGCAGGGCGCCGATCACGACGATCCCGGAGATCGCGTTGGTCACCGACATCAGCGGCGTGTGCAGCGCGTGGTGCACCTTGCCGATGACGTAGTAGCCGATCACGACCGCCAGGGTGAACACCGTGAAGTTTCCGGCCAGTTGGGCGGGAGCGAGGGCCACCAGCAGGAACAGGGCGAGCATGCCCAGCCCGATCAGGCCGTAGCGTCGCGCGGGCGTCAGCCTCGGCCCCTTCGCCCCGGGTTCGCGCGCGGCGGGCACGGCCTTTGGCTCCGCGGCCCGCGCGGTCGGCGCGGCCGAGACCGCCACGGGCGGCGGTGGCCAGGTGACGTCGCCGTCCCGCACCACGGTCACGGCCCGTTGTACGGCGTCGTCGAAGTCGATCGTCAGCTGCCCGTCCCTGCCGGGGGTGAGCAGGTTCAGGAGGTTCGCCAGGTTGGTGCCGAAGAGCTGTGAGGCCTGGGCGGGCAGCCGGGAGGCGAGGTCGGTGTAGCCGATGAGGGTGACACCGTTGTCGGTGACGACCGCACGCCCGGGTACGGTGCCCTCGACGTTGCCGCCCTGGGCGGCGGCCATGTCGACGACGACGCTGCCCGGTTTCATGACCGCCACGTCCCCGGCCGTCAGCAGGCGCGGCGCCGGCCGGCCCGGGATCAGCGCGGTGGTGATCACGATGTCCACGTCCTCGGCCTGCTCGTGGTAGAGCTCGGCGGCGGCGCGATCGTAGTCGGCGGAGGTCGCCTTGGCGTAGCCGTCGGTGCCCGCCTCCTGGACGACGTTCACCGGGAGGTACTCGCCGCCCAGCGACTTCACCTGCTCCGCGACCTCGGGCCGCGGGTCGGTGGCCCGCACGATCGCGCCGAGGCTGGAGGCGGCGCCGATCGCCGCGAGACCGGCCAC
Organism: Streptomyces monashensis; assembly: GCF_001866665.1. Classification (GTDB taxonomy): domain Bacteria; phylum Actinomycetota; class Actinomycetes; order Streptomycetales; family Streptomycetaceae; genus Streptomyces; species Streptomyces monashensis. The sequence goes on from NZ_MLYO01000009.1 coordinate 12,115, forward strand.
GCCCGCACCGGCGACCAGGACCTTCGCCGGCGGCACCTTGCCCGCCGCGGTGACCTGGCCGGTGAAGAACCGGCCGAAGACGTGGGCGGCCTCGATCACCGCCCGGTACCCGGCGATGTTCGCCATCGACGACAGCACGTCCATCGGCTGGGCGCGTGAGATGCGCGGGACCGCGTCGAGCGCCAGCGCGGTCACCCCGGCGTCCGCCAGTGCCCGCAGCAGCGCGGGGTGCTGTGCCGGGGCGAGCAGGGCGATCACGGTCGCGCCGTTCCGCAGCCGGGCGATCTCCGTGTCGGAGGGGGCGTTCACCTTCAGGACGACATCCGCGTCCCAGGCCTGGCCGATACCGGCGCCGGCGTCGAGGTAGGCCTGGTCACCGAAGCCGCTCGCCGCGCCGGCCCCGGACTCCACCACCACCTCGTAGCCCAGACCCAGCAGGTGACGCACCGTCGGCGGCGTCGCCGCGACCCGTGTCTCCCCGGACAGGGACTCGACCACGACGCCGATGCGCTGGGGCGGGTGTTGCGCAGATTCTTGTGCAGACATGTCTGTTGTTCTCTCCCGGTAGGAGGGTCTGACGGATATCCGCGATCAGACGGGCGTCCACAGAACTCGTTCCGTGGAGGCGGGCCGGGGGAAACCTACCCGCCCCGGGGGCCCGGGCCGACAGACACGGCCCTGGTGTATTTCACTCGGCGGTCCGACCACCACGGCGGCGCACCCGGACCGTGGTCTCCCACGCCAGGGTGGCGACGGCCGTCAGGGACAGCAGCAGGTAGAAGACGAAGAGCTTGTGCAGGTCGTCGAGGAGGTACCAGACCGACGCGGTGGCGCAGAACCAGAAGGCGACCAGTGGACCGGCGCCGCCCTCCGTGCGGCGTGCCGCGCTCGCCAGACAGCAGACGGCGGTCAGCGCCAGCAGCGCGGCGATGCCGACGTACGAGTGGGCCCACCCGTCGTTGGCGCGCCGCAGTTCCGAGTTGACCGCCACGGCCTCCGCCACAGGACCCCAGCCCAGGACGCACGACAGACGTGTCGACCAGGGCAGCGTCACCATCCCCAGCAGGCCGGCCGCGGTGGCGGCCCAGCCGAAGTGGGCCGTCTCCACCACGTGACCGCGTGCGCACAGCAGCGCCAGCAGGCACCCCGACAGCGCCAGGACGCTGTCGACCGTGAGGCGCGACACGAACCCGCTGCCGGGGGCGCTGCGACGGCCGGAGGGCGTCGGCGCGGGCAGGGGGGCGGGAGCCGGGGCCGTCGCCATGACGGACCGCTCCAGGGCGTCGGCGAGGGCGGCGCCCATCTGCCGCGCGTCAGTGAATCGTTCCTTCGGATCCTTGCGCAGAGCGCGCTGGATCACCGCCTCCACCGCCGGCGGCACCTGCGGGCGGAGCCGGGAGACCGGCTCGGGTTCGGCGAACAGGTGCTGGTGCATGACGGCGAACGGAGATGCGCCGTGGAACGGCGGCTGCCCGGTCAGCAGTTCGTGCAGCAGGCACCCCATGGCGTACAGATCGGCCCGGTGGTCGATCTCCGCCCCGCTGATCTGCTCGGGCGAGAGGTAGGCCGGGGTGCCGATGGCGGCGCCGCTGCCGGTGATGCGGGTGGCCGTCTCGGTGAAGGCCTTGGCGATGCCGAAGTCGAGGACCTTCACGGCGCCGGGGCCGGGGCCGGTGCGCATGATGTTCGAGGGTTTGATGTCCCTGTGCACGATGCCGTGTTCATGGCTGTGCTGCAGCGCGTCCAGCACGGCGCATGCCGTCTCGATCGCCTCGGCGACGGGCAGCGGGCCGTCGCGCAGGGCCTCGGCGAGGGTCGTGCCCGGTACGTACTCCATCACCAGATAGGGCCGCGGGCCGTCGGGGTCGGGCTCCTCGCCGACATCGTGGACGGTGGCCACGGCGGGGTGGTTCAGCGCGGCCGCCGCGTGTGCCTCGCGCCGGAAGCGGGCTCGTGACTGCGGATCGTGGGCCAGCGCCGAGGAGAGCAGCTTGACCGCGACCGTGCGCCGCAGCTGCCGGTCCACCCCCCGATGTACCGTGCCCATGCCGCCCTGCCCGAGCCTCTCGACCAGTTCGTACCGGTCACTGAGGACCTTGTCCCGCCCCACTCACGCCTCCCCGCTCGTCTCAAACCCGACGAAGCTTACGGCTCCCGGGAGCCGAGGGTATCGAGGCGGTTGCCGAGGCCCTTGCCGCCGCATGTTCAATGTCCGCGTCGGGCGGCTGAGGTCCGGCCGGCGTTCTCGCCGGACCTGGGGCTCGAAAGAGTGCGGCTCGCGGGATGAAGGTGTCCAGGGCGCGGGTGCGGCGGGTGGCGCGCCCGGGCCCGTGGGACCCGGCGCGCGACGGCTTGCGATGGCGTGCGATGGCCGGCCCCGCCGCGACTCGGGACACGTCGTGCGTTCACCCGCTCGCGGCGAGGCCGCCATGCCTCGGGAAAGTCGAGGTCAGACGTCCTCGACATCCGTGAAGAGGAGCCGCACTCCGCCGGTCGCCAGCTCGAAGGCCTTGCCGACGAACGCCTTTGCCTCCTCGGTCGTCACGGCCCTGCTGGCCGCGGCGTAGTCGGTGAAGTACATGTCGAGGACGCGGTAGGCCGGCGTCGCACTGCCGTCCTCCTTCGGCCAGACCTTCGCACTCTCGACCTTCTGGACGCCGGGGATCTTCTTCGCCAGCACGATCTGCTCGTGATGACCGGCCTCGAACTCCTCGGGGGACTTCGGGTTCTCGTAGATTGCGGTGATCTTCGTCGGCACTATTCCTGCTCCTTGTCCGCTACTGGGTCTTCCATTTGGCATTCTCGGGAATCGACTTGTCGGGCACGTGGACCTGGATGATGGACGGGCTGTCCGAGTTCTTCAGGGCACCCGTCACAGCGGCCGTCAGCTCTCCGTACGTGCCGACTTCCCACCCTCGGCACCCGAAGACCTCCGACAGCCTGCTGTAATTCCACCGGTGCAGGACACACGGCTTGTAGAACGGCTTGTCGGCATGGAAAACCGACGCGTCGCCGAGCCACTGCTCCACGGCGTAGACGCCGTTGTCGATGACGAAGACGATCGGGTTGAGCTTGAAGCGGGTCTGCGTCGAGAGGCACTGGGCGGTCATCTGGAAGCCGCCGTCCCCCGAGAAGACCATCACCCTTTGGTCGGGCGCCTTCGCCAGGCACATACCCGTCGCGGCCGCCGCGCTGTAACCGATCGCCGAGTAGGACGACTGGGCGATGAACCCGCCCGGCCTCGGCACATCGAGCAGCAGGCTGCCGAAGTAGTTCATGCTCGCGTCGGCGCCGACGATGGTCTTCCTGTCGATGTACGGCTGGATGAAGTTGTAGAACCCCTGGTACGTGATCACATCGGACGAGCCCGAAGTCGGCGCACTACGAGCCGGCTTCTCCGGAAGTTTCCGTGTTCTGGGCGCGATTTTCTGCGCCAGGATGCCGTCCATCAGGTGCTCCAAGGCGACCTGCCCGCCGAAGAACGTGCCGAACTTGACCGCGTCGAACGACGCGAACGCGGTCTTGTCGTAGTCCGGCTCCCACCCCAGCGAGTTGATGTCCGTCAGCCACACGCCGAGGGCCAGTACGAAATCAGCCGTCGCGGCCAGATCCGTGACGGCCGTCGAGGACGCCTGTCCGTCGAGCACGCCGACGAACAGGGGATCGTCCTCGGAGAGGACGGCCTTGCTGAGGAGTTGCGTGACGAAGGGGACGTTCAGCTGCTGTATCAGGCTCATGGCCTTGTCCTGAAGGCCGAGCCGGTCGATCTCCACACCGACCCAGACGAGCGGGTTCTCGGCGCTTTCGAGCTTTGCGCGGATCTGCGCCACCGACTGTTCCAGGCTGGTCTCGTCCGACAGGATCCTGGACGGCTTCAGAACGCCCCTCGGCGGCTCGCACGGCAGGTCGACCATGTCCTGGAGGAGCTCGATGTAGATCGGACGCCGTGCGCTGATGCACTGAGTCAGCGCGTAATCTATCAACGCCGGTGCGACGTCCGGGTTCTCGATGCGTACGGCTGCGACCGTGATGTGCTCGAAGGACTGGAGGTCCGTTTCACGTCCGCTGATGAAGTGGTGCGCGCTGAACCCGGTCTGCTCGAAGACGATGGTCTTCTTGATGCTCGGCGTGCCGTTGATCAGCACGAGCGGCACCTTCTCGACATAGGCGCCGGCAACGGCGTTCACGGCGCAGAGCGCGCCTGCGGAGTAGGTGACACAGAGGGCGCCGATGCCCTTCAGTCTCGCGTATCCGTCCGCCGCGTAACCGGCGTTCACCTCGTTGACTTCCTCGATGATCTCGATGCCGCCCGGCGCGACGTACCGGTTCAGCCATTCGATCGAGTAGTCGCCCGCGATGGAGAAGAGATGCCCCAGCCCCAGTTGGCGGAGCCGGTCCACCAGGTACTTCCCTACGGTGCAGTTCTCGTCCATGGTCCGTATGCCTCCGGGGTCAGTAGTCGCTCGCGCCGCCGAACAGCCGGGGCATGTAGATGTCGAATATCCCCGGGCACTTGCGTTCGGGATACCGCTGGAGCATGAAACCCTTGAAGGCGTCGCCCGTCAGTCCGTTGCCGATCGCCTGCCGGGCGGCCGAGAGGTACTCGATGTTGCGCGCGACCTCGTTCTTGTCGGCCGGCAGGCCGTGGCCCGGCATGAACAGGTCGTAGTCCGACAGCAGCATGTCCTGGAGTACCTGGATCCAGTGGTCCATGTGCTGCGTCAGGTACAGATGGGTGCCGCTGTAGACCAGGTCCTGGGTGAAATGGACCCCCAGGTCAGGAAGCCTGATGGTCAGGTGGAAGTCGATCTCGGTCTCTGTCACCCGGTCGAAGAGGTACCTGACCCCGTCGATCGTCTCGGTGCCCGGGCCGACGGCCTGCTTGGGCACGACGATGCGGTCCGGGACGAGGTCGCCGAGCTTCCAGTGGTCGCTTCTCGACGCTTCCCCGTGCTCCTGGATGAAGCTCATGGTCTCGGGCAGCGCGTGGACCGGGATGTCGCCGAACGCCGCCCCGACACCGAACCAGTGGTCGGGGTGCCGGTGGGAGAGGTACAGCCGCTCGATCGGCTTGCCCAGGCTGTCCGCGTAGTCCCTGAACGCCCTCGCGTAGGGGACGAGGAACTGCCCGTCCACGAGCACCAGTTGGTTCCTGGTCTCGATGATGTGCGTGGCGTTCGCGATGTTGCTGTACGCGAAGGAGGCGACGAAGGTGTGAATACGGACGTCGCCCCGCTGCCTCACGACCATGATGATGGGATCTGACACCTGGGCTAGCATGCGGGACCTTTCCGAGGCACTCGGGCGGAGGGGATGATGATCTGCTCCCGCAGTTCCTCCAGTGCGGCCCTCGCGACGTCGTAGGCGCTGTCGACGCCGGGCACCGGGTCGTCCTCGCCGGGCCGCCAGAACCGCCGGCGTGCCATGCGCATGGAGCTGACGAACGGCGGGATCGCGTTGAACACCTCGACGAGGTACGGACCGCGGTACACCGGCTCGACCTCGTTCAGGACGATGTCCCAGGGGATCCAGCTGTCCTTCACCGCGCCCCGGTCGGGCGCGGAGATGTGGACGTAGTGGAGCCGGTTCTGCCGGGCGGCCCTCGCGACATTGTCCTTGAAGACCGACGGGCCCTGACTCTCCATCACGACCTGCGCGGTGTCGATCGTCACGCCGGCGTGCGTGTGTTCCAGGCCGTCGAGGAAGTCCAGTGCCTCGGAGACCATGTTGGGCGGGGGCGTCTCCCAGCTCTTGACGGGCTCGATGGCGAGCTTCACCTCTCGCGCCGCGGCGTACTCCGCCAGATCCTCGAAGACGGACCGCGCCGCGCGATAGCGCGACTTCATCCAGTCCTGGAGGGCGTCGCTCCACAGCGGCTCGTCGGCGTCCGTGGCCGGGAAGACGCCGTACGGGTAGAGGAACGGCCCCGACATGATCGAGTCGCCGCCCAGGATTCGTGTGATGTCGACGCGTGACGTGAGGTAGGACAGGGCGCGCCTGCGCTGCTCCTCGTAGGGCGACGTCGGGTCGAAGGTCCGCGTGGTCCCGACGTTCGTCGTGAACTTCACGTCCTTCAGACCCGCCTGGTCGAACGCTTTCTTGAGGGCGACGTAGCTGTCGGTCTCCAGCTTGTGGTCGACGGTTTCGGGCTGCGGGGCGATGTGCAGGTCGAAACCGTCGTAGCCCATGTCGGTGAGGGCCTTCAGATGGTTGATCAGGACTGCGGTGTAGCGCGAGTCCTGCGGCCTCAGGTCGGCCGTGAACATGAAGAAGCTGAAGAACACGTCCCGTTCGGATGTCTCGTTCATTGCCGGGTCCTCCGTTCGCTACCAGCCCAGGACGTCGGCGAGATAGGCGCGGGCCTTCTTGGCGTACTCGAGCGGGTCGGCCTTGTTCGGGTCCTGTTCGGCCTCCACGACCAGCCAGCCCTGGTAGTCGGCGTCGGCCAGCACCTCGAGGATGGGCCGGAAGTCGATCGCGCCGTCCCCGGGCACGGTGAAGACGCCGAGCTCGACGCCCTCCTGGAACGACAGGCCCTCTTCCCGCACCCGGCTCACGACCTCGGGCCGGATGCTCTTCATGTGGACGTGGCCGATGCGGTCGGCGTGCGCCCGGGCCAGCTCCAGTGGGTCGTCGCCCGCGAAGGCGATGTGGGCGGTGTCGAGCAGGAGGTGGACCAGTGCCGGATCGGTCGAGGCCATCAGTCGGTCGACGTCGGCCCGGGTCATGACGCCGGTGCCCATGTGGTGGTGATAGCTGAGCTTCATCCCGGCCGATCCCGCGATCTTGCCGAGCTCGTCCAGGCCCGACGTCAGGGCGTCCCACTGGGCGTCGGTGAAGACCGGGCGGTTGGCGAACACGTCGACGGGGAGCAGGTGCGACGACGCTCCGAACTCGGCCACGACCAGCTCGGTCCCGCCCAGCGCCTTGATGTGGGCCAGGGTCTCCTCGAAGGCGGCGATCGTCTTGTGCCGCATTTTGCCGATCGTGAAGTACGTACTCGTCCAGGGCTCGGACACCCGCAGGCCGCGCAGGTCGAGGGCGGCCTTGAGCTCGGCGGCGTCCGAGGGGTACTTGTGCCCGATGCTGCAGCCCTGGAAGCCGGCGAGCGCCATCTCGCTCACGGCCTGGCCGAAGGAGATGCCGGCGTCGATGGCGGGGAAGTCGTCGTTCCACCACAGGGTGCAGCAGACGCCGAGCTTCACCTTGTCCGGGCCGAGGCGGTCCGCCAGGTCGGTCATTTCGTCGCCCCATTCAGGTAGCGGTCCTCGATGCGGGGTGGCTGGGCCCAGGAGCCGTAGCCGGGTCCCTTGGCGCCGGGAGGGTTGGCTCCGATGGCCCGCCACAGCAGCCCCTCCTGGTAGGAGGCGGCGGTGACCGTGGAGGCTTCGCCCGCGGCACGGGCCCCGTAGCGGTCGGTCCACTCGGGCGGCAGCGCGTACCACATCCCGGCGTACCAGAGTTTGATCACGTTGCGGGCCACCGGTCCGAGGCGGTCGTCGCTGAAGATCCGGTGGCGCAGGGCGCGGTCGAGCAGGACCCGGTCGAGCAGGATCCCGTCAAGGCTTCCGGCGTCGCCGGCATCACCGGCTGCCTCGGTCCGGGCCGCCCGGTGGGCGTCCAGGAGGGCGGTGACGATCTCGTCGCCGCAGGCGGCCCGCACCTTGGCCAGGTACTGCCGGGCCAGACCGGTGCCGAGCAGTTCGGTCTCCCCGAAGGCGGTGAGGTCGACCGACAGGCGCAGGAACTCCTCGAACGACGGGGCGGTCACCGGATCACCGCCCGCGCTGTCCCGCCGGCGGGCCGGGAGGCCCCCGGATCGGAGCCGGCCGCTGCCGGGATCTCGAAGGTGGGGGCTGCGTGCAGGCCGTCACTGCCCGGCAGCGGGTTGCGCACCAGCTGGTTGAACCCGTCGCGCAGGCGGAACATGTCGCAGACGGCGTCCTGCAGGAGGCCCGGCTGCCCGTTGAACGCCCTGGTGAGCAGGGCGAGGAAGGCGCCGTACGCGGCGTTGAAGTCCCGGGCGGCGCGGGCGAGTTCCGATCCCGCCGGGAAGTCGGCCAGCCGGGCGCTCACCTTCACCGGGTACACCTCGTCCCAGCTGACGCCGAGCGGCGGTCCCGACGGCGCGTCGGGGTCGTCGCCCACCTGGTAGTAGCGTCCGAGCTGCAGCTGCCGGAACCGGTAGTAGTGGGCCAGTTCCCCGTCGGCGTCGTGGATGCCCGAGTCGAGGCCCTCGCCCTGGGCGGCGATGAAGCGCAGCGCCCGGCAGGCCGAGTCCAGGTCGGAGACGACGGTCACCGATCCGCCGCCGGAGTAGAAGTACTCGGGCCCCACCTGCAGGGCCGGGTCTCCGGAGAAGAGCTTGGGGTCGCCGGCCGCCACCTTCTCGAGGCCTTCGATGATCTCCGCGTAGAACTCGCCGATGCTGTAGAAGCGCATCCCCTCGGCCGTCGGGCTGAAGGCCAGGACCGGACGCCCGCCGTCCGGTGCGCGCAGCAGCCGTGCGTCGGCACTGGGGGCCCGGCCCGGCCGCTCGATCTTGCAGAACGTCTCCACCGCCTCGGGGGACAGGGGCCGCAGGTCGACGGTGAAGTCGTCCTCCCCGTCGGGCAGGCGGGCCGGGTAGGACGGCACGAAGCCGGGGCGGGTCAGGTCGGGCCTGCCGCCGATGGCGTTCAGGACGTTGGCGACGAGGGTCAGGTGCAGCATCTCCTCCACCGCGACCACCCGGATGATGTGGGCGGCGTCGGAGTTGGTGGTGGAGTGGATGGAGTAGTACGCGGTCAGGTAGGGCGGGATGGTCGCGTGCTCGAGCGCCATCGCCACGTGCAGATAGCTGATCAGGTCGTCACGGCTGTCGATGGTGGACGCGGTCACCGGGCCACCTCCACGGCGATCGGTGCGGTCTCGGCGTCGAGCTGGGACAGCATGGCCCGCACGCTGCGCAGGCACAGGGCGGCGATGGTGAGCGTCACGTTCGAGGTGCCCACGGTGGGCATGCTGCCCCCGCCGACCAGGTAGAGGTTCTGGTGGTCCCAGCTGCGCTGGTCCGGGTCGACCACCGAGGTCGACGGGTCGCTGCCCATCGTGTGGGTGCCGGCGAGATGGTTGCCCCCTCGGATCTCGTACCCCTCGCCGGCGTGCACGGCATAACCCCAGAAGTCGGGGTCGTACGCGGTGTGGTCCTCGGCTCCGAGCCGGGCGAAGATCCGCCGCGACAGCTGCCGGGCGTACGCCACCCCCCGCATCGTGTAGTCGGGGATGTCGTAGGTGAGGATGGGCCGCATGTTCCCGAGGTGGTCGGTGTAGGCCGGGTCGACGGTGATCCGGTTGCTCGGGTTGGCGGGGACCTCGACCATGAACGCCAGCTGCAGCTGGCGGGAGACGCGGTCCACCAGGCCCTGGCGGAGGGACTGGCCGTAGCGGCCGCCGGCGTCCACCAGGTCGACCAGGTCGGTCATCGGCGCGCCCCGGGCCCAGCCCCAGCCGTCGTTGTGGATGTCGACGCTGAACGCCGCCTGGTGGCGGCGGAAGCGGCCCCCCCGCAGGTCGGTGATGCCGCCCGTGCAGTTCGTGCCCCGGAAGGTGCCGGCCACCTCCGGCAGCAGGGCCCACGCCAGCAGGTAGGCGTGGTCCATGAAGTTCCGCCCCATCAGGCCGCTGGAGCCGCGCAGGCCGGAGGCCAGCATCAGCCGAGGGTTCTCCACCGCGTTGGCGGCCAGGACGAACAGTCGGCCGCGGGCCCTCATGGTGGCGGAGCCGGGGCTGTCGGGCCGGTCGTAGCGGCGGTACTCGATCTCGGTCACCCGGCCGGTCTGCTCGTCGATGTGCACCTTGTGGGCCACCGCCTGGGCCACCAGGTCGACCCGGCCGCTCTGCAGGGCCACCGCGAGGGTTTTGCCGGCGTGGTACTTGGCCTGCACCGGGCAGATGGGCACGCAGTTGTTGTTGCCCTGGCACCGCTCGCCGACCTCGACCTGGTACGTGCTCACCGCGCCTCGCGGCCGGTAGCCCTTCCCGCCGTCGTACGCCGGGTTCGGTATGCCGTTGCGCCCCTGCGGGAAGGGCCGTACCCGCAACTCGCGCCGCTCCCCGCCGAGTTCGACCGGCATCCCGTCGAGGTCCGTCGCCACCATCCGGTCCAGGTACGACAGGGGCAGCCCCTTCATGGGGAACACATAGCCCTCGTCGAAGGTGATCCCGAGGTAGGCCTGGTCCGCGACGTCGGCGGAGACGCCGATCTCGCGTTCGGCCTCGTTGTAGTAGGGGGCGAGGTCCTCGTAGGTCAGCGGCCAGTCGGCCCCCTCGCCGTAGAGCGTGCGCATACGGAAGTCCTCGGGGAGCATCCGCAGCGTCTTGGCCTCCCAGTGCATGGTGGTGCCGCCGAGGACCCGGGTGTAGGTGGTGTCGGTGGCGAAGGGCCCGCTCTGGACGAGGTAGGCCGAGGCGTCGGGCGCGCCCGGGGAGATGCGGCGTGCGTCGGTGCCGCGGGGCATCGGGGCGTTGACGCCTGCCGGGTAGGGAGACTGGTTGTCCTTGCCGGTGGCCGAGTAGAAGCGGTCGAGGTAGCTCTCGTAGCCCCGCAGGGTGAGATCCTCGGCCGGGCCGGCTTCGAGGATCAGCACCCTCTTGCCGGCCTGGCTCAGCCGCGAGGCGATGAGGGCGCCGGCGATCCCGCCGCCGACGACGACGGCGTCGTAGAGGACCTCGGCCGCCGCCGCGGGGTCGGTGCGGTGCGCCGCCCCCTCGGGGAACTTCGCGTACATGGGGCAGTCACTCCTCCGCTGCCGGGCGCGGCCGGGACCGGTGTGTCGGTGGGGATGCGCGTCGGTGGGCCATGGGTCACACGGCCTCGGCCCGGGCCCGCATGGCGGACAGATAGGCGGCGTAGCTCCACGTCAGGTTGTGCACACTGCGCTCGAAGCCGGTGGTGCCGTCGAACTGTTCGGAGAGTTCCAGGTTGTCGCTGTGGTAGACGACGGCCCGCACCATGGCGTCACCGGTGGCCGCCAAGGCGGCGGCCGCCGCGGCGGGGGCCGTCGACGCGTCGATGCCGGACTGGGCGAAGAAGGGTGCGGACAGGTCGTCCAGGGGCACCTTGCCGGTCGACTTGATCGCGGCGGCCAGCCTGTAGTGCAGCTCCGCGACGTTGCACGTGGACAGGGCCCAGGGGTGGCCGCCGAGCACCGGGTGCGCGGTGTCGCCGTCGTAGACGTCGCCCGGGTAGCGGCCGAACAGCGGTCCGATACCGAATGCTTCCTTGTCGGCCTTGTTGATCGGGTAGAAGGCGATGCCGCCCTCCTCCCACTGCGCGCGCAGTCGGGCCGCCGTGGCCAGCAGCTTGGTGTCGGTGACGGGAACGGCGCCGTAGACGGCCGACTGGACGATGTCGATGTTCGGGTCGTAACCGCTGACGACCGGGTTCTGCGGCGACGGCTGGGACCCGTCACCGGGGTCGGCCAGCATGCTCACGTACACGCTTCCGTCCCAGTGGCCCGCGAGCGCCTGGCGCAGCCACTTGATGGCGGGCCGCAGCCCGGTCGGCTTCTCGATGCCGACGACGGTCGAGGCCTGGATCTCCTCGAAGCAGCGCAGTTGGGCGGAGCGGGCGAAGAAGCTGTACCCGCCGTGCTCCTCCCACAGGTTCGTGGTAGGGCTCTGGTAGACGCCGAGGAGGTAGGCCACGTTCGCGTTCACCAGGTCGACCGCGCGCTTCTGGGTGCCGACGTCGAGTTGGTCGTAGGCGGCCAGGACGGTGATCGTCTGCAGCGCCGGACCGTCGTTCTGCTCCGTCCACGGGCGGGCGTCGCCGGCGATGTTGAAGCAGGCGTGCCCCTTGGTCAGCGGCGGCTGGGCGTTGGAGTGGCAGAGGTCGGCGAACTGCACGTAGTCGTTGAGCGTCTGCACCGTCCCGCCCGGGCGGGTGGGCATGTCGGCCTTGGCCACCTCCATGGCCGTGATGGCCCCGTCGCGCACCCAGTTGAAGACGTAGTCCTCGTCGATGCCGGGGGTGTCGGCCGGGAAGGAGGGGGCGGCGATGATGCAACCCGGCTTCGAGTTCCGGGAGATGTCGCCCGGCGACTGCGGATCGCTGAAGGCGAAGCCGTCGCTGGAGATGTTCCGGAACATGAAGGTGTACATGACCGGCACGAGCGACGGCAGGTCGATGGCTCCCGGAGTCATGGAGATCTGGGCGTTCGCCCGCGCTCGGGACGTGCCGTCCGGCCGGTTCGTGCGGGCGGGCGTGGTGGTCGTGCCGGTGGGCGTGTCGGTCGGCTCGGACATGGCGGAACTCCCCCGTCGTCTTTCGAGCGGAACTATCGGATCTGGTCGGCGCCCCGGTCGCGTGGATCGAGGGGCTCGGCACCGGGTGCGTGCATGAGCTGTGCGAGGTGCATGAGGTCCATCAGTTGCCGCCACGGGATGAGCGGGCTTCCGTGGCGGGAAAGCCGGGTGAGCGGCGCAAGAGGGTGCGGGTTGTTCTCGGGGACTTCGCCGATGCCGGCCGGCGCGTTGGCATCGCCGCTGGTGACGCCTGCCGCGAAGGCCACGGCCGCGTCACCGGCGGTGCGCGGGAACCATCGGGATCGCCGGGTGGACCGCGGGTGGCTTCCGGCCGGTTCGGTCGGCCTGGGGGGTGGCGTGCGGATCAGGCCGGCCGCGACGAAGAGTGTGGACCGGCCGACCCGAGCAGCGTCTGGTCCGTGCGCCCGCACGCCGGAGGGGTGATGCGAACAGCACCCCCGGGGGCGCGGCCTACCCGGCACCCGCACCCCGGTGGCCGCATGGGTGCGGCCGGCTTCTCGTGCGCCACGCGCGGGGAACGGCCGGCAGGATGCGCGAGCGGTCACGGGACGCGCCTCGGCCGGACGAGTCGCGGTGATCCGAGCGGGCCTCGGAACCCGTGTCCGCGCACAACGTTCCAGGCGGTGCGCAGCCCCGCGCGACTGCCGTGGCGTCCCACGCCTGCCGGGCGGGACAGGCGAACCGGTCGTCCCGGATCCGAGTTCTCGCCCCGGGGACGCGGCGAGGAGAGTGGCGCGCGAAAACACTGTCAGGCCTGCGACGACACTCTGATTCAGACGCCCGAGTCGACACCATTCCCATAATCGCGTCAATAGGGAATGCATCCCCGTCCCCCCGTTTTCTCAGAAAGCGCGCGATGCAGGGACCGTATAACGCCGTTTTGAATCATCCTGAGAGGTGACCGCACCACGCGACGGGTATGCTACTTGGCAGCACCCTCATCTTTGCGAGCCACACGCTACAACTGGCCGGGTCGGCGCCGCAAGAGGAAATTCGACTGTTGCGCATGAGGTTGAAGTAATCCCATGCAGCCCGCTGTTGCGCAACGTGCGCCGGATTCTGTTGGTGCGCGTGGGCAGCTGAGGGAATTTTTTCGAGTTCCCGCCGACGACGGGCGCATTCCTGTGGCGTAATTCCGGAGGGTGGCAATTCGCTCCGGCCGGGCGAACCCACGACCTCCCGGTCGCACCGGTTGTCATGGCGTGCCGGGTCGTGACTCGTAGAGCAGGCTGTGAAAGCGGCCGGCCTCCTCGCACCCGGCGGGGTCTGCGCCCAGCGCCCGTACAGCCGCGATCGCGTAGCGCTGTTCCCGCTCGTCGGTGAAGAGGCGCTGCGGATAGGTCCGGGAGGTGTCGACGGTGGTGTTCAGACCGTGTGCGGCCAGTGTCCGGGCGATCGGCCGGTACGACACCGTGCGCAGCACGAACGCGCTGACCCACACCGGTCTGCGTACGCCGTCCAGCAGGGCCGTGAGCGTTCGGGCGGTGATGTAGGTGCCACCGCCCGTCAGCGTGATGAGGCCGACCTCGGCGAGTGCGCGGCTGAGACCGGGGCCGGGCGAGCCCTGTTCCAGATCGTCGGTGAACGCGGCGTCCAGCAGACCCACGTCCTGCGCGTACCGCGCGGCGGGGGCCGAGACGTCCAGGCCGAACACCGGCACGGCGTCCGGCCTGCGCCGCGCGGCATAGAAGGCCGTGTCCGACGCCCTCAGTTCCGCCGTCGACAACGCCTGCCGGTCCGGGGAGGTGTACCGCTCATACATCTCAGCGAGCGTCACGTCGTGGTTGAGCAGTGCCGCGTTGATCCCGTACGAGCAGCACACGTCCAGTACCGCCGACCGGTGGCCGCGGGCGTCGTCGAGCGCGGCCCGTTCGGCGGCAGCCTGCCGGAAGACCGGCTGGGCGTGGTGGGGGATCTCGTACTCCAGGGGGGCCAGCCGCCTGAAGTACGGGCGGGGGTCCGGCCGGCTGTAGATGTCGTCGAAGCGTGACTTGCCGCCCGCCATGTCCTCGGTACCGCCAGAGCCAGGTCCGGCCATGCCGCACTCCTCCTCGCACGACGCATCCGTACCTTCATCATGTCCGGCCTCCCCCGCCCGAAATATCCGCCACACCGAACCGACCGGCGCCGAGGTGTGTCCCTGAGGCGGGACGCGCCCTGTTCTTCACGGCGGAGTGGCGCCGGCCGGGCCTCGGACGGGGCGCGCGGCAGGCCCCGCCGTGTACCGGCATGATCTCGACGCGGCACATGGAAGGCCGCTCCCGGGGCGCCGCTCCCGGACGGCGGGTGCGGCCGGTGAGCCGGTGCTCGATGTCGCTGCCGGGGGTTTCGATCGGTCCGCCGGCGCAGAGGACGAAGGTGGCGCGGCCGCCCCCTACGATCTGTCCATGCGAGGGTGGACGAAGAGCCTGGACGCCGCTGGTGTCCGGGACCCCGGGTTGCGTGACGACTACGACCGTCAGCGGCGGCTGGTACGGCGTTTCAGGCGCAGCGCGTACCTGGCGGCCAGGCTGCTCCTGCCGCCGCCGTTGCTGGCGCACGTGGTGGCGGCGACCGCCGTGATGCACCACGGGGACAACCTCCTGGACACCGGGCCCCTGCCACAGCGCGAGACGGCGTGGGCGTCCTGGGAACGGCAGGTGCGCGAGGCGTTGCGGACGAGGACGAGCGACGACCCCCTGCTCCGGGCGTTCGCGCACACCGTGTCCGCCCATCCGCGGCTCGGCGGCATCGTGGAGTCCTACCTGACCACCGCCACCGCCGAACTGCGTTTCACGGGCTTCGCGACCGAGGCCGACTTCCAGGCTTATGTGGACGCCTACTCGTACCCCGCCTTCATGCTCGTGGCGGGACTGCTCGCGCCGGAGGACGACGCTCGGTACCGGACCGCGTGCCGGACCTTCATCGAGGGCAGTCAGCGGCTCGACTTCGTGAACGACCTTGCCGAGGACGTGCGGGAAGGGCGCGTGGGCGTCCCCGTCGAGACGATGGAGCGGTTCGGGATCACCGCGGACAGCCTGGCCGCCGGCGTCGGCGGCCCGCCCCTGCGGGAGCTGGTGGCGGAGCAGGTCACCACCGCACGCACCGCCTTGCTGGCCGCGAGGGACCTTTCGACGCTGACCAGGGCCGACGGCCGACGGCTCGCGGGTGCGCTGGTGGAGATCGAACTCCTCACGGCGAAGGCGGTGCTCGCACGGGGCGCCGGGGTACTGCACGGCTCCGCGAACCCGCCGCTGGGCGGGACCCTTCGCGTCCTCGCACGCCGATGACGACCGCCGTGGGGCGTCGGTTCGACCCGCCCCACCGGCGCGGGGCAACGCCCGGGATTCGCCGGGAGCGAGCGGAATCCAGGTAGCGGTCATGCCAGGCAATCGCCGGGCCCTTGCTTCCCTTTGACGGAGCGTTTTCTTCAACTTTCCCGAATTCAGAGCGAGTTCAGAGGATCACCCGCGGCCGACGAACGCCCTGCCCTGACCTGCGGTCCGACCTGCCGCGACAGCTCCGGGAAAGCAGCACTCCTTCCATTGACCTGAACCCGTCAAGTCTGCTTTGCTTCTCCGCGTCTGACAGGGCATCACCATTTCGGCCAGCAAGAAGTCGCAGTGCGAACCCTTCTCACCGCCTTTTTCATTCGTCCGGTCCAGGACGAGAGTTCCCCCGCGCATCACGACGCCGTGCGTGAGTTTCCCCAGCCGCCGGGCACATCGCCCGTGCGGTCACCCGGTGCGGGCTCGGGCCTCTCCCCCTGCTCCGCGACGGAACCGGCGTCCGCGTCGGTGGCCGACTGCGGCACACCCGGTGATGCGCCTCGTCGGCGTCCCGTTCAGCTCACCTCCGCCGGACCGCCGGCGGAGGTCCGTGCGCAGAAAGGGCCCCAACACCCATGGGCAGACCCCACATACGCGGTGCAGCCCGCGCGACCCTGACCGGTCTCGCGTCGTTGTCCCTCGTCACCGGCGTGGCACTCGCCTTCGTACCCCAGGCGGCAGCCGCCACCCAGGCCACGGCTCACACCGCGAGCCCCAACCCCTACAGCCCTGCCTACCACCACCCGTACCGGCACGGCGTCATACCGACCATCCGGCAGAACGCCAGGATGAAGTCCTGGGCGGCCGACCAGCCGGCCGCCACCACCGCGACCGGACCGGAGACGCTGTCCTACGGCGGCGGCGTCGACGGCATCGGCGTCCAGAGCGGCCACTCCAAGGTCTACCTGGTCTTCTACGGCTCGCAGTGGGGCACGCAGAGCACCAACGGCAACGGCGACGCCACGTTCTCCGGCGACCCGGACGGCGCGGCCCCGGTCACCCAGGAGATGTTCAAGGGCATCGGCACCGGGAACGAGCTGTGGTCCGCGGACCTCACCCAGTGGTGTGACGGTCCCAACGTGTCGGCGGGCGCCACGAGTTGTCCGTCCAACGCGAACTTCATCCCGTACCAGAGCGGTGGCGTGCTGGCCGGCGTGTGGTACGACAACTCGGCGGCCTCGCCCAGCGCCGCGACCGGGCACCAGCTCGGCGCCGAAGCCGTCAAGGCGGCCGGACACTTCGGCAACACCACCGCCGCGTCCAACCGGGACGCCTACTACGTCGTCCTCTCGCCGCACAACACCAACCCGGACAGCTACCAGGGGCAGTACTGCGCCTGGCACGACTACAACGGCGACAGCACGCTCACCGGCGGGCCGGTGTCCTCCTCCTACGGGGACATCGCGTTCAGCAATCAGCCGTACAACATGGACTCCGGCTCCGGCTGCGGCGTCGGATTCGTCAACTCGCCCGGCACGCTCGACGGCTGGACCATGACGCTCGGCCATGAATGGCACGAGATGATGTCCGACCAGAACCCGGCGGGCGGCTGGACCAACCAGACCGGCAGCTCCTACAACGGCCAGGAGAACTCCGACGAATGCGCCTGGATCTCGCCGGGCAGCGCGGGCGGAGCGGCCAACGTCACGATGGGCACGGGTACCTTCGCCGAGCAGGCGAGCTGGTCCAACGACACCAACAACTGCGCCATCTCCCACCCGATCGTCGGAGGCGGCGGCGGTGGCGGCACCGGCGGCACCCTCACCAACGGCACCTTCG
Organism: Streptomyces monashensis; assembly: GCF_001866665.1. Lineage (GTDB taxonomy): Bacteria > Actinomycetota > Actinomycetes > Streptomycetales > Streptomycetaceae > Streptomyces > Streptomyces monashensis. The sequence goes on from NZ_MLYO01000009.1 coordinate 29,511, forward strand.
AGACCGGCAGCCTGTCGAGCTGGACGACCAGCGGCACCACCGCCGCCACCACCTCGGCGGCGCACAGCGGCACCTACGGTGCGATGCTCGGCTCCACCAACCCGACGAACACCTCCTCGGTCTCCCAGTCCTTCACCGCCCCGTCCGGCAGCAGCAAGGTCTCCTTCTGGTACGACGTCACCTGCCCGGACACCGTGAGCTACGACTGGGCGACGGCCACCCTCCAGGACACCACGGCGGGCACCAGCACCACGCTGCTCGGCAAGACCTGCACCCAGGGTGCGGGCTGGAAGCAGGTCTCCGGCACCGTGACCGCGGGCCACACCTACACGCTCACCCTCACCAACAAGGACGACAACTACGCGGGTGACGCGACCTACACCTACTACGACGACGTGACCGTCTCCTGACCTCGCACCGCACGGTGGGGGCGGGCCGACGGCTCGCCCCCATCCCCGTCCGAGCGCCCACGCCGGGCGGCGTCCACCGGAGGACCCGTGTCCGCTTCGTCAGCCCGTACGAGCCCCGCCCGGCGCGCACTGCGCGCCGGGCTCGCCACCGTGGCCGCAGCAGCGGCGGCCGGCGCCCTGGGCGGCTGTTCGTCCGGCCCCGCCGGATCGCCGTCTCCCCCGCCGTCGCACGCTCCCGCGTCCTCCTCGTCCTCCGCATCCGCCACCGGGGCGGCCGTCCTCGACGAACGCGCACGCGGAACCACGGTCCGGGTGGCCCCCGGCACGCTCGTCGTGGTGCGCCTGCACGGCGCCTACTGGTCGACACCCGCCAGCTCGAACCCGCGCGTGCTCACCCCCATCGGCGGCGGGACCTCGGCCTCCGCCACCTGCCCGCCCGGCCGCGGCTGCGGCACGTCCTCCGTGCGATTCACCGCCCTGCGGCCCGGCGCGGTCCACATCACCGCCCGGCGCGACAGCTGCGGCGAGGCGATGCGCTGCCCGCCCGGCCAGGGACGCTACGACGTCACCGTGACGGTCACCTGACAGCACGGACCGACGACAGCCGGGCCCGCTGCCTTCCGCGCGGCGCGGTCAAGGATTTCCAGGATCTGTTGTGCTTGAACGGCATCTCGAATATCCGGGAGAAAACCCACGCCCCGAATATCGCGACCGGTAGGCCGAGGAGAAGAGTGAACCCGAACACGGGAAGCCGGGGCGACACGGCATGCGGGGCCGCCCGGCGAATGACGATCATGATGATCGGAAGGTGGATCAGGTAGAGGCTGTAGGAGAACTCACCGAGACCGCGAACGGGCCGTGCCGTCAGGAGTCGTACGAGGAAGGCGGGTCTGCCGGTGGCGACCGCGGCGAGCAGCATCGTCATGGCGGGGCAGACGGCGAGATCCATCCAGAAGTAGTGGTTCACCGTCCACACGGAGCCCTGGACGAAGCCCAGAGCCAGGACGGGCAGGGCGGCCAGGGCGGCGAAGAGTCCCCATGGCAGGCGTCGCACTCTGTCCGACGCCACGGCGACTCCCGCGCCCACGACTCCTGCCACGAACACGGGAACGAGGTCCGGAGCGAGCCAGTTGTCGCCCTCCACCGGGGATGCGCCGCTCGCCGTCAGCCCGCGGGCGATCACCGGAAGCGCCACACACGCGACCAGGACCGTCGCGCCCCACCGCCGCCGGACCAGCAAGAGGAGAGGGAAGAGGAGATAGAGTTCGGCCTCCACGCCGATGGACCAGAACGCGCCGTTCGGTGTGGGTGCGGTGACCATGTCCTGAGCGACGGTGCCGTACACGAGAACTGACGCACCGGTAGGCGGACCGAAGTGCGAAGCCGGCACCACGAGCCACGCAATGATCAGGCTCATGGCCAGGGCCGCCCAGTACGGGGGCAGGATGCGCCAGGCGCGTCGGCGCAGGAACCGGGTGACGCCGCTCGACCGCCAGCCGTGCTGCGCCGCGGACATCGCCAGGGAGAAGCCGGACAGCACCAGAAAGAAGACGACGGCAAGGCGGCCGAACATCAGTCCGTCCAGCCACCAAGGCGCCGAACTGCGCGGGTAGCCCGGGAACGAGTACAACCAGCAGTGGAACAGGACCACGTACAGCGCCGCCAGGCCGCGCAGACCGTCCAGACCCCGCACATGCCGTCGGACAGGTGCTTCGCCCGCCCTCTCCTCCCGGCCGGCCGGGGAGCCCGGGTCGGCCGGCGCGGGAGCACTGCCGACCGGACGACTCAAGTGCGCTGAAATCGGTCAACTCCTTTTCGGAGAAAGTCGGTTCACCGGAGCGGCCGTCCGTCCGCCCGGGCCACGATCGCCGCTAACTCGTCACTGCGGCCTTCTGGCCGGTCGGGGTGACGGCGTACCACTGCCCGCCCATGCGCTGGCCGTTCATCTGTCCGGCCCTGGTGTCGCCCGTGTACCGGTACAGCGGCCATCCGGCGAGCGTGACCTGTTTCATGCCGTTGCGGTGAACCGTGCCGAGCAGGCTCTTCTCCACGCCCATGGTCCGTACGGAGCCCTGCACCATGACGGGCGTCCATGTCCTCGTACACCCTCCGGCACACGTCCATTTGGAGGGGGTCGCCTGGTCCCTGTCGTAGCGGTAGAGCGTCATCCCCTTGTCGTCGGTGACCACGGTGCCCATCCCCTTCACCGCCCTGGCCATCAGCAGGGTGGTCGTGGCCATGTGCCCGCTGCCGGAGCTGCCGGCGTCCGCGGGTGCGGAGGTGGCCGGTGCGGAGGTCGCGGGACCCGACGCGGCCGTGGCGACGGGGGCGGCGTTGCCGGCGTTCGCGCTGGAGGCGTTGCCGTCCGAAGAGCCGCAGGCCGCCAGCAGGAACGCGGACACGAGCCCTGCGACCGAGGAGAGGACGATGCGTTGCGGGATCACGGAGTTGCCCTTCGTCGGGAGTCGCCGTCTGCTTCCTCCCCCAGTACGTCGGACGACTCCCGCCCTCTCAGCCGTCGGTGTCACATGGCGGACTCTTGACCATCGGCGGGCCCGGGCCGGCGGCCGCAGCCGCAGGTGTCCCGTCGCGGGCCCTGCTGCCGCTCCCGCAGCATGACGCCAAGGCTCCGCTCTACCACTGACGAGGTGTGCCTGACGACAGGGTGACCCGCAGGACGGCGTGACGTGGCACCTGGCTGCCGGGCGAGGGTGTCTGCTCGCATACGCGGCCGACGGGGGTGCCGGGGTGAGGGCACACTCGGTGCCGGACGGGCTGGACGCGTGCGCCGATGGCCTGGGCGCTCGACCGGGCCTCGTTCATCGTCTGGCCGATCAGCGAGGGTGCCGCGACCCGGGGGCCCGCAGGGACGTGCGATCCGGCGATCACACAGGTGCACACGGCGGCGGCCGTCAGCAGCACCGCCGTCGCCGGGAGTGCGCGGCGGACGCGCCGTCGGCGCACGGGGCGTTCTTTCCGGGGATCCGGGCGTGGCGAGGGCTGCGTGTGCCGGTCCGTCGCAGGTGGAGCCGGAAGCGGCGGGGTGACCGCCGTGGCACGGCCCGCCAGAACCTCCCCGATGGCCGCGCGCATCTCCCCGGCGGTCTGGTACCGGTCCGCGCGGTCCTTGGCCAGCGCGCGCAGCACCAGGGTGTCGTAGGCGGCGGGCAGCGTCGGGACGTGGGCGGAGGGCGGCACCGGTGGTTCCGACACGTGCTTCATGGCCACGGCCAGCGGGGTGTCGCCGGTGAACGGGGGCCGGCGGGTGAGCAGTTCGTACAGCAGGCAGCCGGTCGAGTACAGGTCGGTGCGGAAGTCCACCTGCTCGCCCCGGGCCTGTTCCGGCGAGAGGTACTCGGCCGTGCCCACCACCACCGAGGTGCGGGTGAGGGTCGTGCCCGCCCGGTCCACCGAGCGGGCGATGCCGAAATCCGTCACCTTCACGGTGCCCTCGTGGGAGAGCATGACGTTCGCCGGTTTGATGTCCCGGTGGACGATGTCGTGACGGTGGGCGTGATCGAGTGCCTCCAGCACGCCGGCGGTGAGTTCCAGGGCGTGCTCGGGTCCGACGGCCGGTGCCTCGCGCACGAGCTGGAGCAGCGTGGTGCCCCGGACGTACTCCATCACGAGGTACGGGACGAGGTGGCCGTCGATCGTGTCCTCGCCCGCGTCGTACACGGCGACGACGGACGGATGCCCCAACAGGGCGGCCGAGACGACCTCACGGCGGAACCGCGCCCAGTGCTCGGCATCGGCCGCCAGCTGCGGCCGGAGCGTTTTCACGGCGACCTGGCGGAACAGCAGCAGGTCGTATGCCAGCCATACGTCGGCCATCCCCCCGTGCCCCAGGACCTCCTCCAGACGGTAGCGTCCGCCCAGACGACGTGACCGATCCATGGTGTTCCCCCCTCGTTGCCGACGTCCGCCGGGGCACCGTAGGGGTGAATCTTGTGGGATCTCTGTGATCCGGGGGCGCGGACCGTCCAGGCCGTGGCAGCGCGAGTGGCCGCCCCCCGTCTGCGGAGGCGGCCCCTGGTCACGCTTGCGTCACTGCCCGCCGTACTTCCGGCTCATGCTCTCGTACACCGCCTTCGCCTCCTGGCCCAGCGGCGGGCCCGCGAGCCAGGAGTGGTCCGCCGGGCCGATCGAGGTGTTCGACACCAGTACGGTCTTGCCGTTCACCACCCGGAACCAGCCCCCGCCCGACGAACCGCCGGTCATGGTGCAGCCGATGCGGTACATGTCCGGCAGCGCCGGGCCCATGGAGAGCCGGCCGGGCCGGTCGAGGCACTTGAACATCTTGAGGCCGTCGTACGGCGGCGCGGCCGGGTACCCCCAGGCGCCCATCTCGGCGACCTGGTTCGCCGGGGGCGCGGAGAAGTCCACGTCGAGGGCCGCGCCGACGGTCTCCTCCAGCGACTTGCCGCTGCCGTTCTCCGGCTTCACGTGCAGGATGGAGTAGTCGTACGGGGACCCGTCGTTGCCCACCTCGGCGCCCCGCTGGAGCCATTCGTTCGAGGTCGAGACCCAGTCCGCCCACCAGGTGCCGTACGGAGCGGCCTCGGTGGCGCCGGCGGTGCGCATCTGCGCCGCGGAGTCGCCGTCGTCGTTGTACGACGGCACGAAGGCGATGTTGCGGTACCAGCCGCCGTCGCGCCCGGCGTGCGCGCAGTGGCCGGCGGTCCACACGAGGTTGGACCTGCCGGGGTGGTTGACGTCCTTGATGACCGTGCCGGAGCAGACCATCGGGCCCCGGGGGGAGTCGAAGAAGACCTTGCCGACCGGGGCGGAGTACTCGTGGTAGGGGGTCTTCTCGGCCACGGCCTGCACGGGCCGCGGGGCCGGATCGCTCAGGCCCTGGCCGGCGGAGGCGTCCTGGGTGGAGACCGTCTTGTCGGCCGCCTGCGCCGACTGCATCCGCTCCGGCTTCCACAGCCCCTTGATCACCGGGTTGACGAAGTCCTTGGCGTCCTTGAGCCACGTGGACCTGTTCCAGTTCTTCCAGCCGCCGTGCTCCCACTGGGAGACGTCGATCCCGTGTGCCTTGAGCCTGTTCGCGAGGTCGGCCGGAACCTGCGCCCTGCCGTCGGCGCTGCCGGCCGGCTGGGAGGCATCGGCACCGGAGGCGCCGTTCGCCGTGTGCGAACCGGAGCCGCCGCAGGCGGTCGCGGTGAGCGTCAGGGCCGCGACGAGCCCGGTGGCGGCGAGAAAGGTGCGCTGCCGTCCGCGGCGCGCGAAGGACACAGATATGGAACGCATGGTGCGACAACCCCCGTTGGAACATGTACGTGCTCGGCCGTGTCGACACAGGCCGTTTGCAGAGCGCCACCCACTATGCCCGTGGAGCCGAGGGCGAACGGAGGAGACACGGTGAAGGTTCCCGGCAGGCGTCCTCCCCGTGTCGCACCCGCAGGACGGCCACCGCCGCAACGGCCGCGGCCCTTGCTCACGCGGCGGCCGCTCTACGTCCCCGCGTGCACGTACGCCGCCCAGATGTGCGGGCGGTCGGGTATGCGGTGGCGCAGGTGGCGGACCGTGTCGTGGAGGGCCCGGGCGGGGCCGGGGGTGTCGGGGGCCGTCGTGCGGCGGTAGAAGTCGCGGGTCATCCGGTCGGCGTGGGTGCTGTCGATCTTCCACAGGGTGCCGACCGCCGCGGGGAAACCGGCCAGCAGGAAGGAACTCGTGATGTGGATGGCCTCGTCCGTGAGGCGTTCGGCGGTGCGTGCGGTGCCACAGGCCGCCAGGAAGGCGAGCTGTGCCGCGCGCGGGCGCGCCCGGCAGATGTCCAGGACCGAGACCGGCTCGCCGCTGGGCAGGTGCAGCAGGGCGCCGGAGGGTTCCGTCGGGTCGGTGGCCGCGTGGCAGCCGAAGTGGGCCCACGAGGCGTCGTGCAGCGCGGCGAGCACGGCCTCCCGGGTGGCGGCCGGACCGGTCAACGGCGGGTTCGAGCCGAGGAGTTCGGCGGCGTGAGCGGTGGCCGCGGCGACGCCGGGGAGATCGTCCTCGGGCGCGGCGACCAGCAGGGCGCTGCCGTGATCGGCCGTACCGCGCTGTCGGGCGCGGGCACGGGCGTAGGCCAGGGTCTGCAGCCCGGGTACGTACGACGACACCACGGCGTCGAGTGCGGCGCCGCAGCCTTCGCGCTCGCAGTCGGGCGCCGTGCACTGGGCGGCGTGCAGCGGCAGGGCGCTGAAGGGGCCGGTGGGGACCCACCAGATGCGCGGCCAGTCGGCGTGGTCGGGGACGGGGGCTGCCGAGCCGACCAGCTTCAGCACCGGGCGCACGATCGTGTGCCAGGTCCACGCGAGCGTCTCACGGACCGCGTCGCCCGCGGCGACGAGTTGGAGCGGGGACGGACGGGACGTGCCCTGCGCGTTGATGGCGTCCACGGCGTCCCGCAGCGTGCGTGCCGCGGCGGTGATCTCGTCGGCCTCGGCTTCGAGGTGCAGGGCGGTGATCGACCCGGGCGTGACGACGAGGGCGTGGCAGTAGCGCCTGGCGTGGTTGAGGAGGACGACCGGGCCGTCGGCCGCGAGCGCCCTCAGCTCCTCGGCGGCCAGGGGCCGCAGGAAGCCCTCGAAACCGGGCTGTGTGCGGATGTGCCGTACGAGACCGTCGAGTTCGCGGGAGGCGCGCAGACCTGCCAGCCGGGCCCACTCGGCGTCGCCGGCGGCGCCCGGCTCGGGCCGCGCGTCGAGCTGTTCCGTCAGCCGCTCGAACTCGGCGGCCAGCTCGGGGTGCGCGGAGCGCAGGCCGCCGGTGTCCGCGCGGGCCTCGATCCGCCGGGCCAGCAGCAGGCCCCGGCCGCGCTCCAGCAGTTCTGCGGCACGGTCGACGTCCGGGCCCTCGGCCCTGCGTTCGAGGGGGGCGGGTACGTGCGGGGTCCGCCCCGCCTTGACCGCGCGCACGCTCTCTTCCAGGGCCTTCACCTGGGCGGGGAGCCGTTCGACGAGCGCCTGGCCGACCAGGTGGGCGAGGACCAGCTCGGTGATCGACCGGATGTCCCCTTCGAAGGTCGACAGACCGTGCTCGGCGGACGCCTGGTCGCTGCCCCGGTCGGTGACGGCCGCCATCGCCTCGATGCCGGCTTCGAGATGTGCCAGGGCGAGGTCGACGCGGGGCTGGTCCCGGCCGAGGGCCCCGGCCGCGGCGCCGATCTCACCGTGGGCCCGCATCCACACCGGGATCGCGGTGTCCTGCCACGCCTCGGGGTCCACGACGCCGGAGAGGCGGTCCTGGAGGGGCTTCATGAGGGCGGAGAGGAAGTCCTCCGGGGTGCCGGTACGGGGAGCGCCCGTGGCAGTGGAGGTGGACGCGGAGGTGGGGGTGGAGGTGGTCGCCTTCGGCAGGCGGCCCCGGCGGATGACGTCGAGGACGGTCCGCATCGCGGCGCCCGCGTCCACCGGGGCGCCCTGCGGCATCTCGTCCGTCAGAACGTGGCTCAGTTCCTCCGCCTCGGTCAGCAGGGCCTGCGCCCGCCCCGGTTCGGTGGCCCGCAGCGCGATGGCGCGCTGTGCGAGCGCCCGGACGAGCGTCATCGCGGTCATGGTCCGCAGCGGGTGTCCGGGGGCGCACCGGGCGAAGGTCGCCCGGCACTGGTCGACCACGGCGTCGCTGAGGTCCCGGCGCGGGCCGCCGCCCGGTCCCACGGTCTCGACGAGGTCGACGTAGACATCGCCCATCAGGTCGTACCAGGGCGGGTCGTCCCCGGCGGGCACGGCGGGCACGGCGCGGGTGATGTCGCGCATGCGGCGGGCGATCTGCCGCGCCCGGTCCAGCTGGGCCGGTTCATGGCCGAACAGGTAGTTCTGGAGGGCGTTGTGCAGCTGGGTGCGGCACGCCAGGAGCTCCTTGTCGGTATCGGACAGCACCGGATCGCCGGGCCGGGGCTCCCCCTCGTCCGCCGGCATGCCGGGCAGGCCCTGTGCCGAGGCGAGCAGGGCCGCGGCCTCGCGTGCGCCCTCCGCGTCGAAGCGGCCGAGGGACACGGTGGTGAGCGCGTTCGCGAGTATCCGGTTGAACTCGCCCGGAAGGTCGGGCGCGTTCGCACGGGCGTCGCGCAGCAGGCTGACGACCTCCTCGAGCTCCGTGAGGTCGGGGCGGGTGGCGGACCGGGAGGACAGCGCGGCACCGAGTGCGGCGGAGAGGTAGGGCCGGACGGTGCTGCCGTCCTCCCCCATGTCCGCCATGAGCTCCCGGATGATCTCGATGTCGGCGTCGAGGCTCTCACGGCCCGACAGGCGGATCTCGGACATGCGGGTCAGCTGCTCCACCCGGCCGCGCATGTCGTCGTCCAGCACGTCCCCGGTGCCGGCCGACACGATGGCGACGGGCAGCGCCACCGCGAACTGGCCCCGCCGCAGCAGGTCCGAGACCGGGGACCCGGCCGGGGCACCCGCCACCACCTCCTCGGTCAGCTCCCGGCACTCCGCCGCGAGCAGCCCGGCCCGCGCGGGCGCGGTGTCGCGCAGGGCCTCGGCGCGCAGTCCGGTGAGCGCGGCCAGTACGGCGACGTAGGCGTGGCGGTGCGGCCGGTCGGCGGGGAGGGCGGCGACGGCGGTGCGGTAGCGGTCGATCCGCTCGTCGGAGGTGTCGTCGGGTTCGAATCCGGCGGCCAGGCCGACGAGTTCGAGGTCGATGTCGAGGGCGCCGCCGCCCGCCTGTGCGGCATCCTCCCGGACCCGTTCGACGAGGCGCCCGAGGAGCGGTCCGACCCGCTTCAGGCCGTCCGGGTCCTCGCTCCGGCCCGCCTCCTGCAACTCCCGGTAGGCCGACAGCATGTCACGCTGTTCGTCGCTCAACGCCCCCACCGAGTCGAGCAGTTCCAGGGCCTCTGCGACCGCCTCCTCGTCCTCGCGCTCCGCCCCGAGGGCCGCGAGCGCCTGACCGAGCGCGGTGGTCGCCCGGGGATGTGCGGGATGCCCGGCGGGAGTGGCGGCCAGGGCCGTACGCAGCCGTCGTACGGCGCAGGCGATACGGCCCGCGTCGTGTTCGGCGATGCCCGCGTCCGCGATGGTCGCGCCGACGACCAGGTCGCGTTCGCCGGGCCAGCCGACGGGCTGGGCGTCGAGCATGCGCAGGAAACGCAGGCCGTCGGCGGTCTCCGGGGTGACCGCTCCGTCGGGCGCCGCCGCGACCAGCCGCTCGACCAGGGCGAGTCGGGGCGTGCCGAGCAGCCGTGCGGCGTCCACCACCGTGCGCAGGGTGGCCGCGGCGACGGCCCGCGCCCCGTCGGCGTCGAACAGGCCCGGCTCGGCGGCGGCGAGCCGCGTGCACACCGCCTGCCCGTACCGGGCCGCGGCGGCCAGCCCGTCCGGGTCCGCCGCGGTCTGGAAGCGGGTGATGTGGACGTCGTGGGCGTGGACGGCCAGGAGCACGAATCCCACGTGGTCTTCGGCCTGTACGTACTCGAACGAGGTGTCCGACCAGGCACGCGCGGACTCCAGGGCGGCGGTCCTCGCCCGCGTCGGCCCCTCGGCCGCGGCGTTCAGGTACGCCGTGCTCATCAGATGCGCGAACCGTGCCTCGTGGGACGGGTCGGCGGCATCGAAGCCCTCCGTCAGGGCCTCGGGTAACCGGATGCCGTCGGGGACGCGCGGGCACAGGTGGCCGAAGGTGCCGAACACAAGGGTCAGGTTCTGTTCCGCGTCGGGGTCCTCGGCGCCCTGGTGGCGGAACCAGAAGGTCCAGAAGACGTCGGCGAGCGCGCCGAGGTCGACCGGGGCCCCGGGTGCGGGCGCGGCCTCCCGCAGCAGGGACAGCGCGTCGGCCACCGCGTCCTGATCGCGCAGGGGCGCGGGGTCACGGGCGTTCTGAGCCGCTACGAGGCGTGCGACCACTCGTTCCCGAAGCTCGGACATCGTTCTTACATTAGTCTGACCGACTGTCAGGGGGAAGCGGTTCCCGGGACGTTGGAGGAGGCGGCCGTGGGGGACGGGGCGAAGGCGCACAGGGTGTACGAGGACGCCGTGGAATACCTGTGCCGCAATGTCGAGGAACTGCGTCCGCTGATCGCCTCCGCGGTCTGGGACTCGGCCTTCCCGGTCGTACGGGACGCGGACCCGGCGGGCGCCGCGTGGCGGGACGCCGTACGCGCCCTGCACGACGCGGTCGAGTCGGCCGGTGTCCCGAACGGGCTCGGACTGGCCGCCACCATGGCCGTGGGCGACTGGCCCGGCGCCCCCACACCGCGGTCGTCGGGCTGGGTCTGCCCCACCGGCCGCTGTGCCAGGGTCGAGCTCCGGGGCACGGCGCCCACCGCGACACCGGGCTGCGCGCTGAGCGGCGGCGAGCCGATGCGCCTGGTGGGCGGCTGACGACGGATGGGGCTCCTCATCGAGCTGCAGAAACGCATACCCGACGGCTGGTTCCTACGACGGCTGCTGCCCGCCGCGCTGTTCGTCCTGGTCGCCGTCGTCGGCGGCGGGGAACTGGGCCACACGCACTGGGACGACGTCGCGCTCGCCCGCCGGGGGATCGCCGGCGCGCTGCACACCGGCGACGGCCTGCCCGCGGACGCCGTCGCCTCGCTCGTGCTCTTCGCGGTGCCGGTGGTGGGGGCCGCGTTCGCGGTGCCGTATGCCGCCGCCGCGATCGGCGCGCTGGCGTCCGGGGCCTGGCCGTGGTGGCTGATGCCGGTGGGCCGCCGGGTGACGGCGTGGCGGACACGGCACTGGGCGGAGCCGGACAGCCTGGCCGAGGACTCCGTCCGGGCACGCGGCGCGGGCCACGCCCTGCGCGCCGACCTCCTCGACGCGCGGGCCGCCCGCGCCCGAGCCTTCGGGCGGCCCGAGTCACCGACCTGGTCGGGCGACCGGTTCCGCCGCACCGAGGCGCGCATCAGGGAGACGGGCGGCGACGTCGTCCACGGCTGGACCGTACTCCTGCTCGGGGCCGCCGATTCACCCCGCGCCGCACTGGCCGAGGCCCGCGACGCCTACGACGCGGCCTGCGAGGCCCTCGCCTGGAGCACGGCGTTCACGATCCTCGGCGCCTGGTGGTGGCCCGCCGCCCCGACCGGCGTCCTCCTCGGCCTGGCCTCCTGGCGCTCACTGCGCCACGCCGTACAGGCACTGTGCCGCACGACGGAGGCGGCGTTCACCCTGCGGGAGCCACCCCGGCCGGTCTCCCGCCCCGGCGACCGCTCCCCGGGCGACCCCGCCTGAACCATCACGTCCGGGGACGGGCAGGGCCAAGTGCCCTGGGGGGCATGACCAGTTCGTGGCGAGGTGTGCACGCTGACGCCGGTGGGAGCGACGTCCGGTCGCCCGCCGGGGGACGGGCCAGGGCCCGGCCGCGGCTCGCCCCCGTGCGCCGGACCGGGGGTGAGCCTGAGGCACGGGGGCGCGGGGCCCGGGGATCCGGGCCGGGAAGCCCGTTCAGCCGGCGCGGCGCGAGCGGCGGAGGCGGCGGACGCCGAGGCAGGTGCCGAGCAGGGCGGCGACGGCCGCTGTCGCGGCGCCCGCGGTGAGGGCTGCTCCGGCGGTCGCCGTGGGGGCGGCGGACGCGCGCGGGGGCGCGGCCGTACCGCCGTAACCGCCGCCCTTGCCCGCCCGGTCGTAGGCGGACCCCGGGAGCTTGTCGCCGTATTCGGCGTGGACCAGGTGCTGGTAGGCGGCCAGGGTCATACCGCCGTTGCCCACGGCGCGCCGTGCGTCGGGGTCGAGCGGCAGCACACGGCCGTCGCGCACCACGTACCAGGCGTCGATCTGCGGTTCCTGGAAGACGGTTCCGAGACCGTGCGCCTTGCCGGCGTAGTCGGTCTCGTCGCCGCCGGTCGCGATGTCGACGACCTTCCAGCCCTTCGCCGTCCGTGCGGTCCACACCGAGGCGACCTGGCCGTCCGAGGAGACCGCCTTGCTCGCGACGAACTGCCGGTCGGCCACGGGGGCGCCAGGGCGCCCGGCGACGAACCCCGGGTCGAGGAAGGACACGGTCACCGAGGGCCCGACGAGGTGCGGCCGGGCCGCGTTCGGTGCGATCGCGCCGTCGCGGGCGAAGAAGCGCGCGAGGGTGAGGAGGGTGGCCGGGGCCGACGCCGCCTCACGTGCCCGAGCGGTGTCGGCGGCGGTGAAGGGCGCGGGGAGGGTGCCGGCGGTCGCCGCGTGGGCGGCGGTGGGGGCGAGAGCGCCGAGGGCCGCGGTGACGGCGAGCGCCATGACCGCCGTGCACGTGCGGACGGGCTTGCGGCCGGCGGGCGCGTGCGGGGTCGGCGTGTGGCGCATCGACGACCTCGGGGTCGGTGACGTCCGGGGCGGTGACGTCCGGATCGGTGACGTGCGGGTCGGAGTCATGGGGGTCACGCTCCGATCCCGTAGAGCGAGTGGGTCCACGTGAACGTGCTGTTGCTCACGTAGTAGTCGTAATCCCCCCAGTTGTAGCGGTAGTTGGAGGGCCACGGGTCGCCCCAGTAGACCTGGTTGGCGGAGGTGTCGTAGCCGTACAGCACATGCATGTGCCCGCCCCCGGAGTTCCACTCGATGCGTGTCTCGACGGGGCGACCGGCGCCGATCTCCGTCTGCACGGTGCTGTAGCGCAGGTAGCCGTTCACGTACCTGCCCGGGTTGATGCCCATCCAGTCGAGGGCGTTCTGCACGTCGTCCAACGCCGCCTGCCAGTTGCCGCAGGTGCTGCCCTGGGGCCGGTTGAAGGCGGCGTCACAGAACTGGTTCTGGGTGTAGTTGCGCCCGAACCACGCGGCGATGGTGTCGCCGCTCGCCGCCCAGCACCAGTTGCTGTTCTGCTGGGCCTGCATGGTGATGTCGAGTCGCTTGGCGGCGGGAACGGCGGGAGCGGCCGGGTGAGCCGCGCCTCGGGGAGTGGCGAGCGGGGCGGAGTACGGGGCGGAGTGCGAAGTGGCGTACGGAGCGGCGTGAGCGGTTGCCGTGGGTACGACGACGGCCGCCAGGAAGGCGACGGCCGCGAAGGCCGTCGACGGCGGGCGTCTACGGCCCCGGGTGGTGATGGACATGGCGTTCCTCCCAGTCAGGGTGGGGGTGGAGGAGCGCGTCCGGACGCTGCGACAGCAGCATCGATCTCTTGTCGGGTCTCGGTCAATGAGGTTGTCCACAGGGCTGGCGGCGAAGTGAACACCGCCCGTACGGTTGTGAACGCCACCGCAGGTACCGGCAGGTGGCAGCGCACGTCACGCCCTGTTCCAGGACGGGGAAGTGAACGTTCATAGGTAAACGATCCGAGGGGGTGGGGGGAGGGAGAGGCCCACGTGACAGCACACAACACCGATCGCCGCCGCACCACCCCGCGCCCCGCCGCCCCGGCCCCCGGCGCCTCCCGCCGCCCCGCCCCCGAGGCCGAACTCGCCGAAGTCCTGCGCACCGGCCCGTTCTCCGCCGCGCTGCGGGCCGCGCTCGCCGCGCGCGGGCTGGCTCTGCATCGCGTGCAGCACCGGCTCGCCCAGCGCGGCATACGTGTCGGTGTGACCAGCCTCAGCTACTGGCAGCGCGGGGTACGGCGGCCCGAGCGGCCCGAGTCGCTTCGAGCCGTCACCGCGCTCGAGGAGGTCCTGGAGCTGCCCCCGCAGGCCCTCACCCGCCTGATAGGCCCACGCGACACCGGCGGCCGTCCCCCGGCCCGCCCGTATCGCACCCTGCTCGAACCGGCCGCCGCACTCGAATCGCTGCTGGCGAGTCTGGCGGCACCGGCGGACGGCGGCCTGCACACCGTCATCCACTACGAGCACGTGCACATCGGTGCCCGTCGAGAGCTCACCGCCCGCGACTCCCAGCACGTCGTACGCGCCCACCGCGACGGCGTCGACCGCTATGTCGCCATCCATCACGGCGACCCGGGCTGCGACACGGAGCGCGTACGGGTACGCGGTCTCGGCAACTGCCGGGTCGGGCGGATCCGGCGTCACGGCGCCTCCGGAGTCATCGTCGTGGAGCTGCTCTTCGACGGGCGGTTGAGAGTCGGCGAGACCGCCGTCCTGGGGTACCGCTTCGAGGACGGAACCGGCGCGCCCGGCCACGAGTACGTTCGCGGCTTCACCTACGGCGGCGGCCAGTACGTCCTTCAGGTCGGCTTCGACCGCACCGCCCTGCCCGTCCACTGCCGCCGCTTCTCCCGTCCGTCCGCGACCGCCCCTCGCGAGGCTTTCGCCGATCTGACCCTGAACGCCCACGGCTCCGTCCACCTCGTGGAGCAGCAGATACGGCCGGGCGTCCTCGGCATCACGTGGGAATGGGAGTAGGAACCGTCCGGGTGATCACGTTCGAACGTCGTCCGGGGAACGCGGACGATCGACGGTGCCCGGGCCACGGCCCGTGGCGTGCCACGACCTGTCCGGCGCAGGTGTCACCGTCAGATGCCACGCCCACATCGGCTCGGGGATCATGTGGGCGATGCCCCGCCGACAGAGCCGGGCGCGGAGCCGGGACATGGCCGCCCACCTGTGTGATCCTCGCACGCCGGACGACTCGCGTGGCCGTCCTCATGTCCCCGCACCGACCGCCCGAGATCGATCGCGGGGCGGCCCACTAGGGTCGCAGGCATGACGTCACCCCTTACCGGCAGTGCCTTCGACATGCTCCACCTCGACGCTGTGCGCGACCAGGAGACGCTGCGCCGGGTCTACGAAGCCCCCAGCGAAGCGGCCGTGCGCAAGCAGATGACCGAACTCACCGAGCAGACCCGGAAGTTGGTCGGCTGTTCCTCGCTGGTCCTCATCGCCAGCGCCGACGCCGAGGGCAACTGCGACGTCTCCCCGCGCGGCGGTCCCGCGGGGTTCGTCGCCGTCCTGGACGCACGGACGGTGGCGATACCGGACGCGACCGGCAACAAGCGTCTGGACACCCTGCAGAACGTCATCGCCACCGGACGGGCCGGGCTGCTGTTCGTCATCCCGGGGCGCACCACGACGCTCAGGGTGAACGGCCGGGCCTGCGTCTCCACCCGACCGGAGCTGCTGTCGCAGCTGACCGCCGTGGGCAAGCCGCCGGTCAGTGCCCTGGTGCTGGGGATCGAGGAGGTCTACCCGCACTGCCCCAAGGCGCTCCTGCGCAGCGCGGCCTGGAAGCCGGAGCAGTGGCTGCCGGCGGACGCCCAGCCGACCTCGGCCGAGGTGACACTGGCCCAGCTGCGGATGCCGGAGCTGACGATCGCCGACATCGAGCAGGCGGAGGCGGACTCGCTGAAGTACCGCTACGAGTAACAGCCCGACCTGCGTGCTGCCAGGCAGCGGTCCACGCCGCGAGCAGGCAGCGGCATCGCCGCTGCGTTCGGTACCGCATGGTCTTCGACCCCGCTCGGACCCGCTCCGTACCGACGGCGTGTGCGCACGGCATGGCGGATCGAAGGACATCACGTGAGACCTTCGACCACGTCGCCATCGGGGGCGGGTGCAGTGGCACCGAGGTCTTGCCGGTGGTCGCCACCAGGGAGATCCTCAGGCGAGTACAGGGACGGGATGTACCGCGAGGAGCTGTGGTGAAGGCAGGCAACGCGCGTCGCCGGGAGGACTGTTGACAGACATGGAGACCCACTCTGCGCGGCAGGGGCAGGGACCCGCGGCGGCCGGCTTGGGGCGGCGGAGATTCCTCGGCTACGTGCTGGCCGCCTCGACGCTGACCGTGGCCGCCGAACTCGGTGAGGCAGTGCTCGCGCCGGACGAGGCGGCGGCGGTCGTCCCGTCCGTGCCGGGTCCGGCGGAGATCTACGACCTCAACGACATGCTGACCCATGCGGCGCTGCCGACGGCCGACCTGATCACGATCCGGATCGACGCCGACGGCACGGCGTCCTTCGCGCTGCCCCGGGCCGAGGTCGGGCAGGGCATCACGACGTCCAGCGCCATGCTGATCGCCGAGGAACTGGACCTGCCGCTGGAGCGGATCCGGGTCACGCTCGCGGACGCGCGGCCGGAGCTGCTGTTCAACCAGCTCACCGGCGGCTCCAACACCACGATCTCCACCTTCACACCGATCCGCGTCGCCGCCGCCGTGGCGCGGGGCCGGCTGCTGGAGGCCGCCTCCCTGGAACTGGGCGAGGCCCTGGACACCCTGACGGCGAAGGCCGGTGTCATCACCTCCTCGGCCACCGGCCGCAGCCTCACCTACGGTGAACTGGCCAAGAAGGCAGCAGCGGTGACGACCGGCCGGGTCTCGGTGGGGCTCAAGGAACCGGCGGAGTTCACGGTGATCGGCACCGCTCGGCGACGTGTCGACGCGCTCGAAGCGGTGACCGGGCGCAAGAAGTTCGCCATGGACCTGCACATCCCTGACGCCCTGCCGACCATGGTGTGCCGACCGCCGACGATCAACGGCACCGTGCGCTCGGTGGACAACCTCGCCGAGGTGCGGGCCATGCCCGGCATCACCGACGTCGTGGCCGTCTCCACCGGGGTCGCCGTCCGCGGCCGTACCTTCGGCCAGTGCATCGACGCCGTACGCGCCCTGAAGGTCTCCTGGGGGCCGGGCAGTGCCGAGGGCGCCTCCGACACCACGATCCGCGACGAGCTGAGAAGGGCCGAACTTCCGCTCCCCGCACTGGACCTGCTGACCGAGTCGGTCGACGCCCGGTTCACCTTCCACTTCGCGAGCAACAGCGCGCTGGAGACCAACTGCGCCATCGCCGACGTACGGAAGGACTCGGCCGAGATCTGGGGGAGCATGAAGTCCCCGATCGTCGCCCAGGAGCAGATCGCGCTGAGGCTGGGGCTGCCCGTCCCGGCGGTGACGGTCCATGTCACCGAGGGCGGCGGCTCCTTCGGGCGGAAGCTCTTCCACGACGCCGCCGCCGAGGCCGCGGAGGTCTCGAAGGCGATGGGCAAGCCGGTCAAGCTGATGTGGCACCGCACCGACGACTTCCGGCAGGGCCGTGCCCATCCGATGGCCACCTCGCGGGTGCGCGCCACCTATGCCCTCGGCCAGGTGCTCACCTACGACCAGCGGCACACCTCCGTCGCCACCGACTTCGGCCACGGGGTCGGCGAGATCATCACCTCCGAGGCCGCGCGGCTGCCGGTCGGCGGCCTGGCCTTCTCCGAGACGATCTTCGCCCTCAGCCAGCAGACGCCGTACGACTTCGGCGTCGTCACCCAGTTGCTCAGCGAGACGGACAAGGGATTCAACACCGGCTCCATGCGCAACATCTACTCGCCCAACGTCCGCTGTGCCCAGGAGCTGGTCGTGGACGAGCTGGCCGGGCGGACGGGCAAGGACCCGTACCGGTTCCGCCGCGAGTTCGCGAAGGACGAGCGGGTGCGGGCCGTCCTCGACAAGGTGGCGGACGTCGGGAACTGGGGCCGGAGCATGCCCGCCGGCACGGCGCAGGGCATCGCGCTGCATCCCGAGTACCACGCCTGTGTCGCCGTCCTCGCCGAGATCGACTGCCGTCCGCAGACCACCGGCCGCAAGGTCCGCGACGCCTGCACCGGCCCCCGTGTCACCAAGGTCGTGTGCGCGGTCGACGTGGGCCTGGCGGTCAACCCGCAGGGTCTCCGGGCACAGATGATGGGCGGCATCATGGACGGCATCGCGATCGTCCTCAGCTCCGGCCTCCATCTCGACGACGGGCACTTCCTGGAAGGCAGTTGGGACAACTACTTCTACACCCGGCAGTGGAACGTCCCGCCCGAGCTGGAGATCGTCGTCATGCCGCCGACCACCGGGCGGCCCGGCGGTGCCGGGGAACTGGCCGTGGCGGCTGCGGCGGCCGCCGTGGCCTGCGCCTACGGCCGCGCCACCGGCACCATGCCGACGAGCTTCCCGATCAACCACGCCGGACCGCTCGGCTTCGAGCCGCTGCCCACCACCCCGCCGATCCCCGCGTCCCCGACCGACGGACTCAACCGCGCCTTCTAGGAGTTGCCGTGCCCGAACACACCTTCGTCCTCAACGGCAAGCGGGTGACCGTCGACATCGAGGACGATGTCCGGCTGCTGTGGGTGCTCAGAGACGTCCTCGGGGTCACCGGGCCGAAGTACGGCTGCGGGCTGGGCGTCTGCAAGGCCTGCACCAGCCACATCAACGGCAGGGCGTTCAACCCCTGCTCGGTGCCGGTCGGCGCGGTCGGACCGGACGACGAGGTCACCACCATCGAGGGCCTGCCCGCCACCGTCGGCAAGGATCTGCACCCCATGCAGGAGGCCTGGCTGGAGCACGACGTGGCGCAGTGCGGCTACTGCCAGCCCGGCCAGATCATGACCGCCGTGGCCAAGGTCCGCCAGGCCCGCGAGGAGGGCCGGGAGATCACCGAGGCCGACCTCGACGAGATCCGCAACGTCTGCCGGTGCGGCACGTACCACCGCATCCGCGAAGCGATCGTGGCCGGCTCGAAGAAATACTGAGGCGCCGTGCCGGAACTCGCCGTGCGGTTCACCGCCCACAGGCTCCGTGTGGCGTTCGTCGACCGGCTCTGCGGGTGCCGGGTCCGGTGGGCCGGCCGCCCAGGTGGTGAGGGTCGGCGTGCACGTCGCGCCGTCCCCCGCCGCGGGCTTGCCGGTCAGCCTCGGCGCATGACCAGTGGCTCATGGCGTCGCAGGAGCACGAGCACCACGACGATGCCGACCAGCCCCAGGCCTTCCAGCACCCCCGAATCCAGCCACCACTGGTGGGCGGTGTGGACCCACAGCGGATCAGCGGAGTGGGGGTGCCTGTCGTCCGTGGGTGGACCGATCCGGCTCAGGTCGATGGTGGCCGCCTGTGCGGCGACCGCCCAGCGGGAGGGGGCGAGCCAGGAGAGCTGGTTCAGGCCCATCTGGTTGAACAGCGGGAAGACCGCGCCGCTGAACATCACCTGGACGACTGTGGAGAGCACCAACAGGGGCATGGTCTTCTCGGCGGTGCGCACCAGGGCGGAGATGATCAGGCCGAGCATCATCGAGGTGGTGGAGAGCAGGACCACCACCAGTATCAGCTCGATCTCGGACGGTGTGGTCACCAGTCCGGCCACCGGCAGCCGACGGCCGGCCAGTCCGATCGCGACCACCATGAATCCCTGTACGGCGGTGATCAGCCCCAAGACCATCACCTTGGACAGGACATAGGCGGACCGGGACAGCCCTATGGCACGTTCCCGCTGGTAGACCACTCGTTCCTGAACCAACTCGCGCACCGAGTTGGCGGTACCGGTCAGACATGCGCCGACTGCCAGCACCAGCAGGACGGGCTGGGCGTCGACGTTGTAGTCCGGAACACAGGACGCCGACCTCACGCAGGTATGTGCGGCGGCCATGAAGCCGTACTGGGCGGGCACGGTCCAACTGAGCACCCCCATGATCAGGGGCAGGGCGAGCAGCAGACCCGCATGGCCCCGGTCCGCTGCGATGACCGAGAAGTTGCGGCGCATCAGGGTGGTGAACTGGGAGCGCCAGCTCGGCGGACGAACCGACGGGGCACCGGAGGACTCCCGCGGCCCGCCGCCCGCCTTCGGTCGTTTCCTCGATCTCCGCGGTTTCTTCGGTTTCCTCGGTTTCCTCAGTTGTTTCGCATCCCCCGCATCAGGGTTCGTGCTCTGCGCTCCGTCGTCGTCCGGTGCGTCGGCAGGCTGGGACGCCAGCTCCTCCATCACCGCGGTATAGGTGTGGTGGTGGATCGAATCGCGGTAGCGGGCCGCCCAGTCCCGATCGGGATGAAGGTCGAAGGCCTGGAAGACGTCCGCCCAGTCGTCGTGGCCGAAGAACTCCAACGCGTAGTGCGACGGGCCGAAATACGCGGTGCGGCCACCCGGGGCGAGGACCAACAGGCGGTCGCACAGATGGAGGTTGGCGACGCTGTGCGTCACCACCGCGACGCGGCGGCCACCGTGCGCGAGTCCGCGCAACATCTGCATGACCTGCCGGTCCAGACCCGGGTCGAGGCCGGACGTCGGTTCGTCGAGCAGCAGCAGCGCGGGTTTGGTCAGCAGTTCCATGGCGACCGACACGCGTTTGCGCTGCCCGCCGGAGAGCGCGGTGATCCGGGTGTCCAAACGGTCCGAGAGGCCCAGTTCCTCGAGCACCTCCTTGACGCGCTCTTCGCGGGCCGCGGCATCGGTGTCGCGCGGGAAGCGCAGCTTGGCTCCGTGGCTCAGCGCTTTGCGCAGGGTGAGCTGCGGGTGGAGGACGTCGTCCTGCGGGACCAGAGCCACGCGCTGGCGGAGTTCCGCGAAGTGCGTATAGAGGTTGAGGCCGTCGTAGAGCACCTCGCCCTCGTCGGCGGGCTGGTAGCCCGTCAGCGCCCGCAGGAGCGTGGACTTGCCGCAGCCGGACGGGCCCACGATGCCCACCAGGGACTTCTCAGGGAGGTCGAGACTGACCTGACTGAGCAGGGTCTTCGCCTCACCGCGCTGACGTACCCGGACTGTCAGGTCCCGGGCGGTGAAAGAACCTGTGCCCCTGTCGGCGCGGACCAGCCGACCGTCGGCCAGATGAAGTCTGGAATGACCGATCATCACGGCGTCGCGCGGGCCCAGCACGTGCCGGGCAACCTGATGACCATTGACGTACGTGCCGTTGGAACTGTCGAGATCCGCTATTTCGGGCTCGCCCTCGGCGGTCTGCCGCAGCTCCGCGTGGTACTTGGAGACCATGGGGTCCGGTACGACGAGGTCGTTGTCGGGTGCGCGGCCTATCCTGAGGACCGGCTCGGCGTTCGACGACGTCTTATCTGTCATTCCCTGAGCGCCAGTCCTGTTCAGCGGCATATGGAGGCATGCATGGCGCGGGTAGATGAATCCGCGCCACCGGGACGCGTGACCGCCCCCGGCGTCTGCGGCCGACAGAGTAACGCGTCATCCGACAAGGAAAGTTCATATACTTACTTACACTTCACCATTCGGTGGCCTTTCCTCGAAGCGGACACCAGGCCGCAGACCGTGCGGTCGGAGAAGTCGCCGTCGCCTTCCTTGAGCTCCGGGGCACGTGGACGCCGCGCCGTGCACGCCCCGCAGCTCACGTCATTCTCACCGACTGCCCACCCAAGATCCGGACCGGTCCCGGCCGGGGCATCGCCCGGAGCCCTGCTGACCGCTTCCCCTGTTGCGCCTGCGCTCGTCGGACGTGTTGAAGCCGTTCCTTCAAGGTTCGGCAATGGCTCGTGCGGCCGTTGAACATCCCGCGGGTCCGGCACGTACCGCAGGTGGATCCGTCGTGCGGGCGATCGGTTCGTTCTCCCTCCGTCACGCTGAGAAGGGTCCGCACTGTCACGACCGTCGTGCGCCCGCGCGACCGTGGGTCGCTCCCCACGGAGGGACGCACAGTGAGGAGCAGCTCAGTGGCCCGCAAGAACCTGACACAGCCGTCGCGTACGTCGCGGCGGGAGCACGCCCGACGCTGGAAGCGGTCCAAGGTGTCGCTCGCGCTGATCGGCGGGCCGGTGATCCTCGCCGTCGTCGCGGGTTCGGTGTTCGCGGCGGAAGGGCGTGATCAGCGCCGCCCGCGACAGAACCAGGCAGCCGCCGCGCAGCCCGCGGCGGCTGCCAAACCCGATCCGAAGTGCACGCTGCTGGTGCCCGACAACCCGCTCACCGCCGGTGGCCTGGCCACGCCGTACAGACTCGTCGCGACCGATCCGGCGCAGGGCCCCTGCCACGAGGCCAACCCCGATCAGTCGGCGTTCGTGGAAGCCGCGATCCTCACCCCGAACGGCAGGCTGACCGTCTACAACCCGCTGGTGACCGACAAGGGAACGAGACCGGCGGCGCGCGCCGCCCGGCCCTCGGTGCCGCGCGGGTCGACCGTGGGCATCTGGTTCGGTTTCAACAGCGCCGATCTGACCTTGCGGACGAGCGGTCGTGCGGACAGCCTCGCCCAGGGCAAGTGCGTCAACGGCCTGCCGGGGTCGGTCTTCGGGCAGTTCGCGTACTGCAACGCGCCGGCCTTCTTCCGGGCCGCCAACACCCAGATCGCCAAGGGGCACCTCAGGATTCCGGCGCTCGGGAGAGCCAAGGACGGCTTGCCGTGCCCGACCACGCGGGACTTCTCCGTCGTGGACCAGGACGGAAGCGACAACGTGGTGACCCACTACCTCGCCGACGCGCACGGCCGTATCGCCCAGAACAACGCCGCGAGCAGGGCCGCCCTCAAGAAGGCCACTCGGCTGGCCAACCGCGGCGACCGGCACCACCGGCACAACGGCAAGGCCATGTCGGCGACCACCGGCGCCGCCAAGGATCTGGCCAACGGCAGCGACAACCTGCTGCTGACCCAGTTCATGGACCCCGCTCTTGGCTGCAAGCCGTTCACCGCGCCCGACCAGTCCGGCGACGGCCACGCCGCCTCCGCCCTCGCGCTCGACGAACTGTCCGCTGCGGCACACCAGAAGACGCCGATCGCACTGGTTCCGCGAAACGACCCGATGACGCTCGTCGACGGCCGCACCAGCGTCGCGAAGACCAACGCGTACCGCGCGGGAGTCGACATGCCCGCGGTCGGTGCCGGCGCCGACGGGGACGGAGCCGCCTTCTGCACCACTCTTTTCCGCGACCCCGCCGGCATACGGCGCGTCTTCAAGGACAAGAAGCTCTTCGAGAAGGCGCCCTCGCCGGACCCGGCCACGGCACCGAACCTCTTCGGCTTCCTCGCCTCACGGGCCAACCAGACGTTCACCAACCTGGGTTGCGATCAGCTTCTGGGCGCCGCCGACCCCGTCGTCCTCACCACGAACGCGAACGGCCTGGTCACCGACGCGGTTCTGACAGCGCTCAGCCAGACGCCTCCCCCGGGCGGCGCCTCCCCGTCCGCCTCGCCGAGCACCCCGTCGGCCGGCAAAAACACCAGTCCGATGTAGCAGGTAGTGGTGTCCCGGGGGCTAAAGCGCCGGGTAGGCCGGGAAACCGCACGTCGGGAGGGGACCGCCGCCGGGAACCGGGGTCACGGTGACGCCGGTCCCGGACGGGGTGATCGTGCTGTCGTGGACGGCGATCTTCGCGTACGAGGCGGTACCGGCGTCGCGGTCCAGGCCGACGTTGCTCAGGGTCAGCTCCAGCGGCCGGCCGTCGCTGTAGCCGTTGAAGACCGACCGGGCGTCGGACGGCGAGTTCACCACGCACAGGCCCGCCACCGCGATGCCGGTGAACGACGGGATGTGGGAGCCGCTGCCGTTCCACGGCCACGGGGCCGAGCGGTTTCCGGCGCAGGCGTCCAGTGCGGCCTGCAGGGCGGCGGGTGTCCGGCGGGTTCTTCTCGGCGGCGGCGCCGAAGGTGCGTCCGGAGGCGGCGAGCCGGGCGGTGACCGTCCGGCAGGTGACGGACGGACGCCGCGGCTCGGTCACCTGACGGCTGTCCCCCGTGGCACGTGCGGGAGCGACGGAGCCGCCGGACGTGGTGGTGGCCGTGGTGGCGGTGGGGTTCCAGCCGTCGTTGCCCGCGAGGTACTTCCGGACGGTGTGGTCGGCCGCCTGCGCGGCGGTGAGCTGCGGCGTACGGGCGTTGACCGCCGCGCCCGGTCCGGTGTCGGCGTAGGAGTCGAACCGCGCCGACTTCCAGGAGCAGCCGCCCATGTCGGTCCACGGCGTCGCGCTCTTCACGGCGGCGGGCAGCACCGTGTTGCGGAACAGGACTGGGCGACGGAGGTGGCCGAAGAGCGCCAGGGGCGGCCCAGGTAGTACGTGTTCGGCTTGGCGGCGCTGCTGACCGTGCTGTTGGCGATCAGGAAGCCGTACTTCTGCGAGGAGTCGACGTCGGCGCTGATGCGGTCGTCGCGGAAGTACTGCCGCGTCTGGGTGGTGGCGCTGGGTGCCCAGGCCAGCAGGGTGTCCTTGGGTGAGGCGGCGTCGACCGTCGCCTGGACGGTCCGGTAGGTGCCGCTGCCGTCGCTGGCGACGCTCAGCACTCGGGGGGAACGGCCGGGACCCGCCTGGGCGAGCAGGGGGACGCAGGCGAGACCGCCGAGCGCGAGGACGGCGCCGACCGCGAGCGCGGTGCGGCGGGCGGTGCGGGGACGCCGGTGGGGCTGACGGGACACCACGGGTGTTCCTTCCACGAGGGAGGAGTGACACCCCCGAGTGGCGTGGCAGGCCGGAAGGGTTGGCGCCTTGGAGAAGCTTCTACGGAAAGAGAACCGCGGCTGACTACGGCACCGCGATCGCCGTTTCCGCGGCCATGCGGCACCGTACGGCGCGGACGTACTCGCGCCGGAGCAGCAGGAGTTACTTCCGCCGGCGGACGCCCCGGGCTCCCGGGCGGGGGAGCCTGGTCGCACACCTGTGGCCCGCGACCTGATCGAGGTGTCTATGTCCTTCTCCACCGAATCATCGGCGGTGGCGTCGCCCGCCGACGGCGGCGGCGCGCTGCGGCGTCCGGACCGCCGGCTGCCCGTGAGGGTCCGGCACAGCATGGTCGTCCTCCACGTGGTCGCCTCGGTCAGCTGGCTGGCCCTGATGCTGTGCCTGCTCACCCTCGGGACGACGGCACTGGCGACGCGCGACGCCGGCACCGTGCGCACCGCCTACCGGGCGATGGGGATGCTGGGTGACGCACTGATCATCCCGCTGAGCCTGCTCACGCTGGTCAGCGGAGTGGTCCTGGCGCTCGGCACACCGTGGGGACTGTTCCGGTTCTACTGGGTCGGCACCAAGTTCTGGCTGACCCTGGGCGCGACGGTGGCCTCGATCTTCGCCCTCACGGCCAGGCTCCACGACGCCGTACACACGGTGGCCCTGCATCCCTCGGGCCCCGTCTCCGCCATGCACCTGGGGTTCATCCGCTACAACATGGTGATCGTCCCGGCCGTCGCGCTGCTGCTCTACCTCGCCAACGTCGTGCTGTCCGTCTTCAAGCCATGGGGCAGGCGGTCGGCCGGCCGGAGCGAGCCCGGACAGCGGCGCCGCCGGGTTCAGCGGTGAGGTGTCGCGTTCGCGCAGGTTTCTCACTTTGACGCGATTCGCGGTCTGAGTGCATTCAAGCGGTCGCCGACCCGGCCTCAGGGTGCGTCACGTCCGTAGCGCGCGATGATCCACGCGGCGCCCCGTTCGGCCAGTGCCTTCCGGCGGTCCCGGCGCGAACGCCCCGGGCGCACACGCGAAGCACCCCTCCCCTGCCGCCGCTCCCGGCCGGGCACGGCCGCGAGCACGGCGAGGCGCTCGGCGGCACGGAACAGTTCGGCATGGAGCCGCCGGCGCCGTCCGGGAGACGTGGTCCTCGACAGGGCCGTGTAGAGCCCTTCGATCTCGGCCACGGCGGCTGACAGTCGTAGATCCGCCTCGCGCCGTCGAACGTCGCCGTGTGTCATGAATGCCCTTCCTCCCCGAGGGCGTGCGACCCCAGGCTGACTTCGGTTGTGCTGCGCGGCGGCCTTCTCGCCGACCAGGACCGTCAGGTGCTGTCCGGGGTCGAGAGGGCGATCCGGTCGGGGTCGTAGACCACCCAGCGCGGCCTCGGGGCGCCGGACAGGCGCAGGCGGCACAGGACGGCGCCGTCGGGACCGGCCCACCACGCGGTGATCGTGCCCGGTCGCGGCCATCCGGCCTGGTCGTTCACGACCACCGGCCGGTAGGTGAGCTGGACCTGGCCGTCCTGGGGAGGCGGTGGACATCCCTGCGCCAGCACTTCCAGCAGGCGCTCCGCCGCGGACGTGTCTCGCATGATCCGGCCCTCCCCTGGCTCCACTCGGACAATGATTTCATTATTGCGCAACTAATGAAACCTATCCGAGGTTCGGCCCGCCCGCCGCCCCGGGTCGTACGATCGCAGTAGCCGGCCAAGTCCCTTTCGGCGCAGGCGCGTTCCGGCATCCTGAGGTTGACGCGGCTTCGGGTCGTACGCGCAGCAGCCGCTGCCGTAGCCGTTGGAGACGGACGTGACGCCCGGGCTGCGACATCACGCTCATCGAGGCGACTCCTCCTCGACCGGCGACCTCGGCACGGCCGTGAACGACCGCACCCGACCCCCCGCCCTTCCCCGACGGCCGGAGAGCGGCGGGCGCACCCCCACCTCCGCATCCGCGGACGGCCGGGGCACAGTCATTGCTCAGTTGCGCAGTAGGTAAAGTATTTACACTTGCCCGTCTCGGAGGACCAGGAGGTTCCCCTTGCTCACCTCTCCCGTACGGACCCGGTGCCTGGTCCGGCCGCTGGCCGCGCTGGCCGTGACAGCCGCGGTGACGCTCACGCTGCCGGCGGCCGGCGCATCGGCCGCGGAGACCGGCCCCGCCGCCGTGGCGGACGCGTTCCGCAACGGACCGGTGTACGTCGATCCCCGGGCGGGCGGTGAGCTGCCGAAGGCGGAGGCCGACCGGCTCGCCGAGAAGATCAAGAAGGCGGACAGGCCGGTCTTCGTCGCCGTACTGCCCGAGACCTCCGAGTACCCGCAAGCCACCGTGCTGCGGGACCTGCGCTCCCTGACCGGCATCACGGGCGTCTACGCGGTCCGGCTCGGCGCCGGGTTCAACGCGGGCGCCGACCGCCAGGTGATGCCGAAGGCCGCGGTCGACAACCTCAAGAGCGCGGTCAGGCGTTCGTACGCCTCCGACGCCTCCGCCGAGGTGAACGCCTTCGTGGACCAGGCGCTCCAGCAGGCCAAGGGCCATGCCCCCGCGTCCTGGGAGGCGTCGGGAAGCGGCGGTTCGGCCACCGGCATACTGGTCGGCGGGCTGGTCGCGGTCGGTGCGGCCGGCGGCGGATACGCGCTGTACCGGCGGTCACGGAAGAAGCGGGAGGAACGCGCGCGGGCCGAACTGGAGGCGCTGCGCGTGGTGGTGGACGAGGACATCACGGCCTTCGGGGAGGAGTTGGACCGCCTCGGCTTCCAGCCGTCCGAGCCGGGTGCCACGGACGCGATGCGTGACGACTACACCCGTGCCCTGGACGCCTACGACAGCGCCAAGGAGCAGATGGCCGCGGCAACGCGCCCGCAGGACGTACAGCCGGTCACCGGGACCCTCGCCGAGGGCCGGTTCGCGCTGGCCGTCCTCGCCGCCCGGCGCACCGGTGCGCCGCTGCCCCAGCGGCGCGTCCCGTGCTTCTTCGACCCCCGACACGGCCCGTCGGTCAGCGACGTGAACTGGTGCCCGCCGGGTGGAGTACTGCGCATGGTGCCCGCCTGCGCCGAGGACGCGCTGCGGGTGAGCCAGGGCGGCCAGCCGCTGACCCGGATGGTGCCCACCGACCAGGGTGCCCAGCCGTACTGGAGCGCGGGCCCGGCCTACGCCCCGTGGGCGGGCGGCTACTTCGGCGGCGCCGGCGTCGTTGTCGGCGGCCTGCTCGCCGGCACCCTGCTGGGCAGCGTGCTCAGCGCCCCCTCGGCCTTCGTCGACGGCGGCGACGGCTTCCCGGGGGCTGTCGACATGCCGGAGGGCGGCGAGTTCTCCGGTGCGGACTTCAACGCCTCCGATTTCGGGGGCGGGTTCGGTGACTTCGGCTCCGACGGCGGGGGCGACTTCGGCGGTGGCGACTGGTGACCTCACACCGCGCAGCGCCGGACCTCACACCGCGCAGCGCCGGCCGAAGCGTCCGCATCACCGCAGAGCACAGCGACTCGAAAGGCCACAGGTACACACGATGACCCATCCCCATGACATCGCCGCCCCGCTCCTGGCGGGCGGCGGGCTCCGGATCATCCTCGTCGTCGCGATGGTGGGCATCGCGACGACGGCGGCTGTCCTGCTGCGCGCCTACCGCAAGTAAAGGAGGCCAACAGCCGCCCCTCGCCGGTCGATCGGGGTCGGTTTCCCCGTCCTCCAGGTGCCGGCGCAGGTCACGCGACAGCGCGGGCTCAGTGGCCGAGGGCGACCTCGACGATCTTGATGACGACGAGGATCATGGCGATGAGCAGGTAGGTGCGCAGGGCGCCCATGCCGACCTTGCGGGCGGTGGACATGGCCGGCCGGGTCAGCGTCCCCAGCGCGGGCATGCGCCACTCGTCCCTGCCGGTCCGGTCGATCGGGTCCTCCTTGGTGCCGGTGCGGCGGCGGGTGAAGGCGTAACCCGCGGCGAGTACCCCGACGACGCCGCAGGCGGCCATGATGTCGAGGATCGCCTCGGAGGAGATGTCGGGGAACAGGACCGAGGCGGTCAGGATGATCGACAGGGCGACCAGGACCCCGACGACGGCCGCCGTGAACGCGTTGGTCTTCGGTCCGTTCACCCAGGGGCCGAGGACGGCCTTGTCGTTGCAGAGCAGCAGGAGGAAGACGGAGGCGGAGGGCAGCAGGACGCCGGCGAGGGTCTGGACGCCCTCGGTCAGCAGGCCCAGCGGGGAGCCGGGGATGAGCACGATCGCCGCGGCGGCGCCGACCAGTCCGGCGTAGACGGCGTAGAAGCCCTTGGCACCCTTGACGCCGCGGTGGAGCGAGTGCCTGATGCCGAAGACGTCCCCGATCGCGTAGGCCGTGGACAGGGAGACGGCGAATGCGCCGATGATCGAGGCGTCCAGCAGGGCGATGGCGAACAGTACGCCGGCGACCTTGCCGGCCTTGTGCTCCAGGCCGGTGGCGATGCCGGCGGCGTCGGTGAACTGGCCGAAGTCGTGGGTGCCGGCGAACGTCGCGGCGGTGAAGCCCATCATCGCGGCCGCGCCGATGACCACGACCGCGATGCCGATCCACAGGTCGGCCTTCTCGTACGTCATGAAGCGCGGGGTGATCCGCTTGTCGATCACGTAGGACTGCTGGAAGAACAGCTGCCACGGGGCGACCGTGGTGCCGACGATGCCGATGATCAGCAGCATGACGGTGGACAACTGGCCGGTGCCGCCGGGCATGTTCGGGACGACGAAGTCGCGGGCCATCTGCGAGGCGTGCGGGTGGACCATGAAGTAGATGGGCACCAGCAGCAGCGAGGCTGCGCACAGGGCGATGGCGATCCGCTCGAACCGCTGGAAGGAGCCGGTGAAGGCCGAGGCGATGATGACCGCGGCGGCGAGTACCACGGAGGCGGCCTTGGGCAGGCCCAGGTAGCCGGTGGCCAGGGTGATGCCGATGAACTCGGTCACCAGGGTGAGCGCGTTGAGCAGGAACAGGTCGATGACGCTGAACGCGCCCCAGAACTTCCCGAACCGCTCCAGGATGAGGCGCGCGTGGCCGACGCCGGTGACGGCGCCCAGGCGCAGCACCATCTCCTGGTTGACGTACAGGACGGGGACCAGCAGGAGCAGGGTCCACAGCAGGTGGGTGCCGTAGTTCTGGCCGGCCTGGCCGTAGGTGGCGAAGGCGCCGGCGTCGTTGTCGCCGACCATCACGATCAGGCCAGGCCCGACTATGGCCAGGAGCGTCTTCAGCTTGGCGGACAGGCCGGTGCGGGGTGCGGTGTCGTCGAGCCTGATGGTGCCGAGCGCGCCCTGGATGTCGCCGACGTGCGCGTCGTCCAGGACCGCGGAGCGCGGGGCCTCGGACACGTGGGAAACGGTGGTCATGATGTACGTACCTCCCGAATCCCCCCAGAAGGGGGAGGTAGGGGGCACGCGAAAGCCGTCCCCCCTGCGCGAGTGCGCAGGACGGCGGCCCGTCACGGCGCAGGGCCGTGCGGGGGCGCGAGACGCGGACGGGGATCCGCGCAGGGGAGGTGGTTACCGCGTGCCGGAAGAATGCGAGGACAAGCGGGGGTGGGGCCGACTATGGCCCGGACTACTGCTGCTGCAGTCCATGTCTCTCGCCTCCTTCCGGCCCGGGGACGCGGTCGTGCGCGTCGACAACGACTCGGCGAGGAGCAACCCAACCGGAACGGCCGGCTCACCCCATCTCGTCAGAGCTTTGGCACTCCACGGCGTAATCCCCTTTCCGGGGAAGCCACTTGGGGTCACCCCTTGGGCCGGGGAGACCTGTCCTGACCCTGGGCGTCTCTCGACGTCGTGGGGTCAGTGGCCTGTGTCCGTGAAGACGCCTCACCGAACGAGGTGCCCTTTTCAAACCTCCGACAGCATAGCCTCATAGTTGCGAGATCACGCAACTGTTTGACGGAGTCTTGACACGGGGGCCGGTCTCATGGGTCCTCGTCAGCCCCGCGCCCCCGTCGCCGGTGACAGCGGTGGTTCCTGGTGGGAGCCGTAGCGCTCCATGCGCTGCCAGCGCAGTCGGCTGCCGGACAGGGCCGTGGCGACCGACCGGACCACCACGAGGTACATCAGCCGGCGGTAGACGGACTGCCTGAACGGCAGGCTCCACAGCGCGGACCGCGGCGAGTGGGATCTGAAGCGCTCGCGTCTTCTCGCCCCGCGTCCTGCCGGGGATCCTGGCGTGCCGGGTCCTTGCCGGTGAGGAGCGCAGACCTGGTAAGCCCGGTGGTCGTCGCCGGTCGTCATCGGCTGCTGTCGAGCGGCCTCGGACGGCCCACGGGCGCCGCGGCCATGGGACACATGAACGGCGTCGGCCGACGGAAGAGGCCCGTCATCGCGCGGTGAGCGACAGGTGCCGGCGAGGACGACGTCACTCTCCTCGCCGCCGGCCAACGGTCTGACCTGGGAGCGGCGCGCCGAACGGCCGAGGGCTACGCCGGGCCGTCGGGGACCACCACGGGCGGAGGGGGGAGCTCGTCCGCGTGTTCGCCGGTGACGAGGTAGACCACTCCCCTGGCCACTGACACCGCATGATCGGCGAAACGTTCGTAGTAGCGGCCGGCCAGCGTGACGTCGACCGCGGTCTCCACGCCGTGCTTCCAGCGCTCGTCGAGCAGATGGTGGAAGACCTCGCGGTGCAGCTCGTCCATCCGGTCGTCGTCCCGTTCCAGTTTCAGAGCCGCGTCGACGTCCTTGGTGATCAGCACCTCCGCCGCCTGCGCCATCAGGCGCTGCGCGAGCTGGCCCATTTCCAGGATCGTGCGGTGCAGGTCACCGGGGACCGCGCGTTCGGGGAAACGCATGCGCGCGAGCTTGGCCAGGTGCTGGGCCAGGTCGCCGGAACGCTCCAGGTCCGCACTGATACGCAGCGAGGTGACCACGACCCGCAGGTCTGTCGCAACGGGCTGCTGGCGCGCCAGGAGAGCGATCGCCTTTTCCTCCAGGTCACGCTGGAGCTGGTCGATCCGTTCGTCGCCCGAGATCACGCTTTCCGCGAACTCGACGTCCGCATCGAGAAGGGCGGTGGTGGCCCGGCCGATCGCCGAACCGGTGAGCCTCGCCATTTCCACCAGGCCGTCGCTGATCGAGTCCAGCTCCTTGTGATACGTGACCCGCATCGTGCGCCTCCTGCTCCCTTCTGAGCACGTTTGCTCCCGATCCTGCAGCCTTGCACACCTGGGCTACCGTCGCATTACTGTCCGTGGCGTGTGACCGTCGGACGAGTCACAGGTGGGATGGCTCCCCGGTTGGGTAGGCGCAGTGCCGGATGGGAGGCGCACATGGCCGGGCTGGCCGTTCCTCTATGGGATGCGGGCAATGGGCAGGGACTGCGGCAGATGGCCGAGCTGGGACTCGCCCTGCTGCTGTCGAGTCTGATCGGCTGGGAACGGGCGGCCCAGCAAAAGAGCGCCGGGCTGCGTACACACACCCTGGTCGGAATCGCCAGCGCCCTGATGATGGAGGTCTCCCAGCACGGTTTCACCAACGTGCTGGGCCTGGAGAACGTCTCGTTCGACCCGTCACGGGTGGCCGCCCAGATCGTCTCCGGGATCGGCTTCATAGGCGGCGGCATCATCTTCGTACGCCGCGACGCCGTACGCGGCCTGACCACCGCCGCCACTGTCTGGCTCACCTGCGCCGTCGGCATGGCCTGCGGCGGCGGCCTGCCGGTCCTCGCCCTGGCGGCCACCGCTCTGCACTTCCTCGTCGTCCGCGGCTACCCCCTGCTCCCCGGGCGAGTGGTACCCGGCACGGCGCCGTCCGTCTTCGAGCTGCACATGACCTACCGCACCGGGACCGCCCTGCTGCCTCAGCTGATGGAGACATGCACCCGGCGCGGGTTCCGCATCCTCCAGGTCAAGGTCGAGCGGCTGCCCGGGCGGACGGATCCCGCTGCCCGCGTCCTGCTCGAACTGGAGGGAAGCGCCGATACCGGCCGGCTGGCCTCGGCGTTGTTCCAGAACGACGGCGTGGTCGATGTCGCACTCAGCGCGTCCGCAGGTGACGAGTGAGCCTCCGGCATCAGCGGGTGGCACGAGGTAGCCCCTCGTCGAGTGGGGAAACCACCTGCGGGCGGACCCGGACGCCTCGCGGGTCACCGCGGTCGAGGACTTCTACCGCGAACGTCTCATCTACCAGCTCACGCAGGCCGGTGCGGCCGACGAGCAGGCGCTGCCGGTGTACGACGAGACGCTGGGGCGGCGCGGTGCGCTGCACCATCGACCTGCGCGGTGCGGAGGTCGCGGTGTTCCTCGCCTGGCTCGTCTCCGCCGACGGCCAGGAGTCGCAGACCCGACTGCTGCGCGCTCGCGCTCTGGGCGCGATCCCACAACTCCTCGCGGCCGTACGGCAGTTGAACGAGCAGCGGGCAGGGGGCTCGGACCGGTCCGCCGACTTTCGCATGGGCCCAGTCGGTCTGTGCGCCAACTCCCTGGCCACAGATCCGGCGTGGGACGACATACGTTCCCTCGCCCGTCAGTTCCTCCTCACGAAGCCGGGCGACTGGCGCCAGCCACTGCCACGCCCCGTGCGCCCGCGCACGGGTGACCATTGAGCACGTCAGGCTGCTTCTACCCTGACGCCGAGTGCCAGATCCCGGACTTGGTCCGCGCCCGAGGCCGCCAGGTCGACTCGAACACCGCGTCACCACTCGAAGTGGTGACTGAACGAGTCCCGTCCGGCTCACAGACCGTGTTCGTCCATCAGACGCATCAGGTTCCGCTTGCGTTTCTGGGCGGTGCGCAGGGCCGCGACGTACACGGCGAACTCCTCGTCCGTGCCCAGACGGTGGTGGCAGTCGCGGATGTTCAGCAGCAGGGCGACGAGCTGCTCGTAGACCGAGTTTCCGGTCTGCTTCGTCAGTGGTTCGGCCAGTCGCAGGTAGACAGCGAGCGCGTCGGTCGGACGGCCGACACGTGCCTGGTCGGCGAGGGTGAGCCACTGCCGGTCGTGGGCGCCCCACCGGGTGGCGGCCTGCCAGGCGGCGTCGACGTCCTTGTCGTCGAGCAGGGCATCGATCAGCACAGGGCCGCCGTACCGCCCCTCTGGCCGCCCCGCGTCGGCACGCAACAGGTCCAGCGCCCCGTCACGCTCCGCCGGCCAGCGGTCGGCGGCCCGCGAGGCGGCCCGGAGCTGCTGGTACGCGAGCAGCGAGCGGCGGGCGCCGAAGTGGTCGCGGCGCAGGGCGACGGCATCCGGCAGACGGCCCGCCCGGGTGTAGCGGTCGCAGAGGTAGTCGACGAGGGCGGTGTCGACGGCGGACAGGTCCCGGGATTCCCGGATGCCGCGTTCCGCCCAGGTGAGGGCCTCGTCGCAGCGCTGGGCGGTGTCCAGCACGCGGGCGATGACCAGGTGCGTGTGGCCGTTCGGAGTGAGGTCGGCCGCGTGTACGGCGATCACCGTGTCGACGTCGCCTCCCGCCTTGGCCAGACGTTCCATCAGGTTTTTCTCCGCCCAGCCTCGACGGTTGCCCCGCCACGCCTCGACGGCCGACTTCCGGAGAACGGCCATTCCCTCCTCGCCGAGGGCATCCTCGTAATCGAGTGGGTCGATGTCGGTCAGGCCGTCGTCGAGGTCGCCGAGCGCATGGCCGACCAGCCAGCGCGCGAGCTCTTCGGGGTCGGGGCGTGCCGCACGGCACGCTTCGAGGTGGGCGTCGGCGAGGTCCGCACCGATCTGCCCGAGCCATCCGTCCGAGTCGTCGACGCTCTCGACCGCCTCGGCCAGCAGTCGCATCGCCTCCCGCGCCAGGGTGATCGCATCGGCGGCCCGGCCGGAGCCGGTCAGCGCCCTGATCGCGGAGACCGCCTGCCCGGCTTGGTCGGCGTAGGCGCGGGCATCGGCGTACTCGACGTAGCCGTACCGCGCGAAGGGGCCGGCGTCGAGGAGATCGCGGATGCGGGCCCGGACCGCGACAAGGTCGCCGCGCACGCTCGCGGCCCGCAGTTCCAGACGCCGCCGCAACTGCCGGTCCTCGCCGATCAGTTCCCGCAGCACAGCGAGCAACTCGTCCTTGGACAGGGCGGACAGCCATCGGTCGAGGTCCTGCGCACGCTCCCTGGCCGCCTTCCGCTGCCGCGGCAGGCTCTGCCGCTCGGCGAGCACCCTCAGACCGAGCGCGACGAGGTGCTTGCAGAAATTGCCCTCCAGACCGAACGGGCAGTCGCACGCGCCGACCAGCCCTCCGGGCCCGTCCAGGGTCAGCTCCACCTCGTACCGTTCGGTGCCGTGAACGGTCGCGGTGACCCAGCCGTCACCGACCTCGACCCCCGACACCGCGTCAAGGTACCCGAGGCCACGTTCGAAGGAACGGGCACCGGCCAGCTTCTTGAGGTTCGCCTCGGTCAGACCGCGCATGATTCTCCCCGCCCGGCAGCGGTAGTGCAGTTGATGCTCTGTCAGCTTAAGGGAGGCCATGGGTGCGATCAGCACGGTCCGGCTGCGCCATGGTCCCCGCCGGCGAAATGGATGTCGCAGCTTCCGGGGCGGGTGCCTGTCCGGGGTACGGGGCCCGGCGATCTGTGGCTGCGTCGTATGAGCGCGAGCTCGGGCATGTCACGCGCACAGAATGGGACGAGTACGGGGCCCGGCCACTCGCGGTGACGGACCCGCTGGGCCACACCACGCGGTACACGTACGACGACGCCGGCAACCTCACCGGCCTCGCTCTCCCCGACGGCACTGCGGCCCGGGCGGAGTACAACGCACTCGGCCTCCCGACCGAGGTGGTCGAGCCAGGAGGGGCGGTCTGGCAGCACACGTACGACGAGCGAGGCAACCTGCTGACGACGGTTGACCCGACCGGCGCCGAAACCCGGTACGTGTACGACGATGCGGGCCGTCCGACGGCGATCACGAACGCGCTCGGCCACACCCGCACGGTGGCGTACGATGAAACTGGCCTGCCCATCGCCCTGACGGACGAACTGGGCCACACGACAACGGTCCGCCGCAATCCCTTCGGCCGGGTCATTGAGGCGACCGACCCTCTCGGCCACACCATCCACTTGGGGTGGACCACGGAGGGCAAGCCGGCCTGGCGCGAAATGACCGACGGGACGCGTGAGTCCTGGACTTGGGACGCCGAGGGCAACCTGCTCTGCCATACGGACGTCGCTGGGAACACAACCCACCATTCGGTGGGCCACTTCGGCGTGCCGGCCACCCGTACCGATCCCGACGGCACACGGTACGCGTTCGACTACGACACCGAACTCCGTCTGACCTCCGTCACGAACCCGCAGGGCCTGACCTGGACGTACACCTATGACGACGCGGGCTGGACGACAGCGGAAACGGACTTCAACGGTCGTACCCTCACCTATACCCGCGATGCTGCCGGCAGCCTGGCCACGCGCACCAACGGCGCCGGACAGACGCTGCGCTTCGTGCGGGACCCGCTCGGCCGGGTAGTGGAACAGCAGGCCGACACCGGTGACGTCACCACCTTCGCCTACGGCTCCGACGGCAACCTGTGCCGTGCGGCAAACGCGGATGCCGAGGTCACACTGGAGCGTGACCCGCTCGGCCGAGTGCTGTCGGAGACCGTAAACGGCCAGACGACCACCTATGTCCACGATGCCACCGGCCGCCGGACCCGACGTACGACACCTTCAGGGCTGGTCTCTGAATGGACCTACGACCTGGCGGGGCACCCGCTCACCCTGCGATCGTCCGATGGCGCGCTGTACTTCTCCCACGATGCTGTCGGCCGTGAGACGCAGCGCAACCTCGGTACGGAGGTGACGCTCACCCAGACATGGACCGCGGCGGGTCTGCTGATCGGGCAGACCCTGACCGCCACCTCCCCTGACCGCCTCCTCCAGCATCGGACGTACGCGCACCGAGCCGACGGCCACCTCACCGAAATCCGGGAGCTGACGTCGGGCACCCGTCGTTTCGACCTGGATGGCATGGGCCGCGTCACCCAGACGCGCGCGCACGGCTGGAGCGAGACGTACGCGTACGCCCCAGCGGGCAACCTGACGCACGCCACGTCGCCTGCCCATGAGACACCCGGTGAGCTGCGGTTCGAGGGCACGCTCGTCCGCTCGGCCGGGCGCACCTCCTATGAGCATGACGGCGAAGGCCGCCTAGTGCGCAGGACCCGCAAGCTTCTGAACGGCCAGACCCGTACCTGGACCTACACGTGGAACGCCGAAGACCGTCTCACGGAGGTGGTCGCCCCGGACGGAACTCAGTGGCAGTACGCGTACGACCCGCTCGGGCGACGCATCTCCAAACACCGGGTCGCCGACGACGGCTCCGTGACCGACCGTACGGACTTCGTCTGGGATGACCTGTGCCTGGCCGAGCAGACCACAGCAGACGGCCGGGTGACGACCTGGGACTACGCGCCGGACAGCCCTCGCCCAGTCGCCCAGACGCGCCACAAACCGACCGCGGCAGCCGCCAATACGTCGTTTCTGGCGCAGTTGGCAGCGGAATCAGATCCCGAGCGGGGCGCTCAGTTCCACGCCGTCGTCACCGACTCCCTCGGTACGCCCACAGAGCTGGTCTCCGCGGCAGGTGATCTGGTCTGGCAGCGTCGTACCAGCCTGTGGGGTACTCCCCTTCCGGCCCTGGACGAAGCGACGTCGCCAGTCGACTGCCCGCTGCGTTTCCCCGGGCAGTACGCCGACCTCGAGACCGGTCTGCACTACAACCTGCACCGGTACTACGATCCCGAGACAGCGCGGTACATCAGCGCGGATCCGCTGGGTCTCGTCCCCGCACCGGATCACCACGCCTATGTACCGAACCCGCTGAGCTGGAGCGACCATCTCGGCCTCGCCGGGAAGGGACCGAAGGGCCCGCCGAATCCCCTGGACTTCGGTCAGGGGTATACGGGCCGGGCTGACATCTTCCCAGTGAGCAACAAGGGCATGGACGTGGAAATCCACGTCTACGACAAGTCCATGCGCGAAGTGGGATTGTTCAACAGCCAGGGATGGTTCAATAAGCACGGCATCAAAGCCTCGGAAGTCGAGGTCCCACCTGGCGTGGAGAATGCCATCAAGGGACGAGTCATCTACGAGTTGCGGAAAGTCGGGCGCATCGGCCCGAAGGGTACCGAAGACATCTCGGGAGACAAGTGGAGGCGACCGCCTCTCGCCGCGGAAGGTTGCAAATGAAGTACGTGACGGCCGTTTGGGACGATGGCGGGTTCTACGTCGATCCGAGGGCCTACCTGGCCGAACTCCCGAAGTTTCGCGATCAGCTGCCGGCCGGGGCAAGGGAATTCGCATCGGATCCGGCGCATTATGCTCTCGGGTACGGCAATGGCCGCTGCGTCAAGGATCTGGAATTGTCCGGTATTCAGGTGGCCACCGACAAAAGCGGAGGGCTGACCCTGGAATTCGCCCCGAATCAGTGGAAGCACGACACCGGGCTGCGCATCAGCTACTCAGGAGTGACGCACTTCTCCATCGACTATGAGCACTCCATTGACTGGATGCTGGTCGACACCGTGCTCCTCGACGAGATCCTCCCGGGCGAAGACGGGGGTTGCGTGCACGAGATCGCGCTCACCGACGCGTCGATCACCGTCCGCTGCAAGGACCTGCAAGCCGTTTGGGGAGACGTCGGCTGAGGAGTCAACCGGGATCACCGACCCACAAGGTATCGGCTCATCGTCGACTCGGCAGATGGGAACCACGTCAACAACTTCATCCCGCGCAAGAGATATACCTCCGGTGATCACCGTGCAGTTCACCGTCCGGCCCGGCCAGGGCGACGCCGGCGGGTTCGATCTGGGTGACATGACCGTCACCGGGGATCTCGGGACGGCCGAATCGGCCGGTCACGTTCCCGACCAGGGCATGATGATCTACCTCTCGGTCGTCCAGCTGCTGGACAACGTGCGTGACTTTGTCCGGGGCAACGCCCACGTGCTCAGCTTCACCGGTGCCGACACCTCGTTCGGTCGTGTCGTGAGACGGACCAAGGACGGCCTGTCGGTCGCCGGCAAAGGCGGTGTCGTCGCTCGGACGACGGCTGCGGAACTCGCCTCCGTCGTGCTGCGCGCGGCGGAGGACCTGGGTCTGGGGCGTGCCCTTCCTGCGGAGGACCCGGTCGCATCCGACGTGGCAGCTGCCCTCGCCGCGTTCCACCCCTTTCTATCGGGCAGGGAAGGGTGAGGATGGGATGCCGGGAGGGGGGCTTTGAGCTGGCGCCGGCTTGCGGCTGAGTCACTCTCACTTCGTCCTCTCCTACGTTGCGCCCAGACCACTCCGGGAGGTTGGGTCACCACCTGGGGGACTACGCGCCTGGATAGTCCTCGCTCAGTCGCCCAGACGAGCCACAAGCTGATGGCGCGGCCGCCGATGGACCGACCGAGGCGCGGAACGACGAAAGGAACCCAAGCAAATGCAGCACCTCGCTGCCGGGGCGCACGGGCCGCCCCGATGATCGACATACTCTTCGCCGTAGGAGGCATGGTTTTCCTGTGGTGCGGACTGAGTTGGGCGTTCGATGTGCGGGGGATCACCACTCGCAGAGCCGAACGGATTCACCGCAGGAACCAGGAGACGTGGGTGATGGGCCGCCTCGGCGGCTCTCCGAACCTTTTCGCGTCTGTCGGGTATCTGCGGTTCCTTGGCGCTGTCATGGCAGGTGCGGGACTTCTCCTGCTTGTCGCGGTGTATGCGCTGTGGCAGCTGGGCTGAAGGCAGGCATTGCGCGACAACGCTAAAAAGCGGCTGGGCCCCGTCAGGGTGCCCAGCCGCACTTCGGAGAAAGTCAGGCCGCCGCTGACGCCTCCTGCTCCTGCTCGTCCGCCGCCGGCAGCTTGGCCAACTCAGCCTCCGCCGCAGCCAGCTCCGCCTCCGTGGGCTCCTGATCGGCGTCGCCGCCCACCGTCTCCTCCAGGGCCTCGACCTCGGCCGGCTCGTCCTCCCCGGCTTCAGGCCCCGACAACGCAACCTCCAGCTCGGGACGAACCTCCAGTTGCTTCGCCTCGGACATCGCCTTCGCCTTGCGCAGCTTCTTCGCCGCCTCGGTCGCCGCCTTGCGCACGCGCTCCACAGCCTCCAGGTGCTTACCGACCTCGCCCTCGAACAGCTCGGCCAGCTCCTTCGGGGACTTCTTCGCCAGTTCCGTCAGGAGGGTCCCGGCCCGCTCGACGTGGTCGACCTTGGTCCTGGCCTGCTTGCGCTCCTTGGCCTTCTCCTCCTTCTCCTTCTCCGACAGCTCCTTGTCCGAGAAGAAGCCCTCCTGCTTCTCCTTCATCCTCAGGCCTGCGCGAAGGTGGAGGCGTCCGTCTCCGACCTGAAGTCGCCCTTCATGTACCGGGTGACGGCCGCCTTCCGGTTCGCCGTCGACAGCCGCGACGGGTGCCAGGCGAAGTCCGGCTTGATCTTCCCGTCGGCCGGCAGCGCCGCGATGTCGGTCGTCAGGTTGAGCAGGTCCATCCGCCACTTCACGTAGTCCGGCGTCTTGCCGAACACCTCCGCGATGCGCAGGCAAGGCAGGCACGCCGATCACGAGAAGTGGATCACGACAGACCGCATCCTGCCGCACCCCGATCACCGGCCCTCCGGCAGGATGTCCGCTGTGCCAACGCCCTTGGAACACACCCGGCTCCAGCTTGAGTTGTACCTGAGAATCCGCGCCAAGGCCGCCTGGCCGCAACTGGCCGGCCTGCGCGTCCGCCACGGGGCCAGTACGCCTACGTGGAAGGCGAACTGACCCACATCGGGAGCCTCAAGCTGATGCGTCTGCGCCATCACGGCACCGCGAGCCTTGGGGCTTCGCCCTGCACGACCCGGCCAGCGACCGCTATCAGGACGCCCTCCTGTCCACCGGCAGTAGCAGCGGCACCCCCGAGGACGCCCTCGACACCGCCTGCCATCTCCACCTCACCGCCCCCGACACCTGACCGCGAACACGCCTACAACCAGCTCCGACGTCACCCCCCGAAGGACTTGCGTCGCAGACCACTGAGGAAGTGGAGTGAATCCCCTGGTCCCGGGGGCGTGTCGGACGATTTCCATGCGAGGTCCGCGTCGACGGGACGCTGGTGGAGGTCTTCACGCTCCGGGCGTCGGTGACGCACGCGGACGGCTCCGCACACCTGCCCTCCCGTTACAGACCGTCAGCAAAGCGCTGTCGAGGCCGCGGACCCTGGTCGAGGATGGGTGGAGCGGCAACGCGGAAAAACCTCATTGACAAGCCGAACCGTGCAGGTTGTCATGAACACATGTTCCAGCCTCCCGGTGCCTGCCGCGCTCACCCGACCGACGGTTCCGCCCTCGGTACCGGGTGTAACCCGTCACGGGACGCATCGTGCGCCAAGACCACGGGCGCCACCTCCGGAGCCGGAGACGGGCGGCTGCAGTGGGAGCACGGTCACTGACAGGGCGACGCGAGCTGCTCGACGCCGCCCGGGCCGAACTGACGGCCCGTCCCGGAGTGCTGTTCCACGGCCCCCTGGGAATCGGCAAGTCCGTGCTCGTGGGAGCCCTTACGGCATCCTTGGCGGCACACGCCCCGTCGGTCCCCGCCGTGCTGCACTGCTCGCCCGCGGCGGAGGACGCCCGGCTCCCGTTCGTCGGGCTCGTCGACCTGTTCGCCCGGGTACCGGAGAGCTGCCTGGAGACCCTCGCACCCGAACCTCGGGCGGCGCTGCGGGCGGCGCTGCTGCGCGGCCCGGAACCCGCGGACGGGCGCGGCCGCCTGGCGGTGCGCGTCGCCGTCCTCGACGTGCTGCGCAAGCTGGCCGCCACCGGCCCGGTCGTGCTGGTCGTCGACGGTCTGCAGTGGCTCGACACGCCGACCGCCGAGGTGCTCGTCTTCGCCGTACGCCGTCTGGGCGGCCTGGACATACGCGTGGTGGCCGCCGAGCGGGTGGCGGAGGGGGAACAGCCCGAACGGCTGCACTGCTGCCCGCCGGGCACCGTCGAACTCCCGGTGCCGCCGTTGCCCGACGAGGAGGTGGCCCCTCTCCTGCGCGCGTGCCTCGGCGCCGACCTGCCACCGAGAGTGCTGCGGGCGGTCCAGGACACTGCCGCCGGAAACCCGTTGTACGCACTGGAGTTGGGGCGAGCGGCCCTGCGGGAGAGGGCGCCCGTGGGCTACGGCCCGACGCTGGCCGTGCCCCGGAGACTGCGTGATCTGCT
This sequence comes from Streptomyces monashensis, assembly GCF_001866665.1. Classification (GTDB taxonomy): domain Bacteria; phylum Actinomycetota; class Actinomycetes; order Streptomycetales; family Streptomycetaceae; genus Streptomyces; species Streptomyces monashensis. The sequence goes on from NZ_MLYO01000009.1 coordinate 70,961, forward strand.
GCTGAGCCGGGCGCGCACGCTGCCGGAGAAGGCGCGGCACACCCTCCTGGTCACGAGCGCCGCCGCCCACCCCGACCTCGGCTTGCTGCGTGCCGCCGGGCTTTCCGATCCCGCCGCGGACCTGGCGGATGCCGAACGCCTCGGCATCGCGACGACCGACATCGACGAAACCGTACGTTTCCGGCATCCGCTGGTCCGGGCCGCGGTCTATGCCGACGCTTCGGAGAACAGCCGCCGGCACGCCCACGCGCTGCTGGCCCGCGTGACCACCGAACCTGTCGAGCGGGCCCGCCACCTCGCCCACGCCCGGCCGCACAAGGACGAGGACACCGCCCGCACGCTGATGTCCGCGGCGGAGTACGCGCGCCGTGCGGGCGCGCTCGGTGCCGCGTGCGAACTGGCCGGGCTCGCCGCCGGCCGCACGCCCGGCGACAGGCCCGCGGACCGGGCCGACCGGCTGCTGGCCGCGGCGGAGTACGCGTGCGACGCCGGGCAGCCGGAGGCGGCGGGCGAGGCCGCCGAGACGGTCCTCGCCGAAGCGGGCTCGGCGCGCCGGCGGGTGCGGGCCCGGCTGGTGCTGCTCCGCAACGCCGGACAGGCGCTGGAGGGTGCTCATACCCTGATCGAAGATGGTCTCCGGGACGCCGACGGCGATGCGCAGGCCGAGGCATGGCTGCACCACTGGGCGGCCGTACGCGGCGTGTTGTGCGGGGAGTTGGCGGAGGCGGCCCGGCATGCCGGGCGTGCCGCGCGGCGTGCGGCCGTCGCGGGCGACCCCGAGACCCGGATCGGGGCGCTCGCCACTCTCGCGCGGGTACGGTCCCTGGCCGGCGAACCGCTGGCGGCGGACGTCGCGCTGGAGGAGGCGCTCGCCCTGGCCGGGGGTGCCGAAGGCGGTCCGCAGAGTTGGCGGCTGATCCGGATGCGGGCGATCCTGGCACTGGATTCCGACAGGGTGACCGAGGCCCGCGAGCAGGTCGTCCAACTCCTTGCAGTCATAGAGGAGTTCGCGGGCGTCGAGGAGGTCATGGCGACCTTGGTGTCGCTGACCCGGATCCAGGTGCGGGCCGGACACTGCCACGAGGCACTGCACACCGCGGCGCGCTGCTCACGCGTCATGGCCCGCACGGCTCCGGCGCTGTACGCGGCCGCGCTCGCGGCTGCCGCGGGCGGCACCGCCGAAGAGGCCCGGCAGCTGGCCGAGCAGGCGGCGTGCGCCGCGGAAGCCGACGGTGACCGGCTGTTCCTGCTGCGCTCGCTGGCCGTGCTCGGACAGGCCGGACTGCTCGCGGGCGATCCGCAGGGGGCGGCCTTCGCGGTCGACGCGTTGCAGCGCGTCAGAGAACTCGGCGCTGCCATGTGCGCCGCCGACCCGCCCTTGCTGCACTGGTACGGCGACCTGGCCGAAGCCCTGGTGTTCCTGGGCGAGACGGAGGAGGGCGGGGCCGTCGTCCGCGAGGCCCGCGCTCATGTGTCCGGCGACACCCCTGGCAGCGTGCTGGCGGCTCTGGACCGGGCCGAGGGGCTCCGGGAGGCGGCGCTCGGCCGGGCGAAGGAGGGGGCGACGCGGCTGCGTGCGGCGGTGGACCGGCTGCGCGAACTGCCCTTGCCCATGGAGCTGGTGCGCACCCTGATCGCGCTCGGCGCGGTCGAGCGCCGCGCACGCCGCAGGAGCGCGGCGCGGGCGGTTCTCGGCGAAGCGCTGGAGACCGCCGCACGGTTCGGCGCCGCTCCGCTGGCGGCGCGGGCCAGGGACGAGCTGGCCCGGCTGGACGCCGTGGACCGCAGCGGTGGCGAGGCGGGCGCGGGCGGCCCCGAACTCACCCCCACGGAGGCCAGGATCGCCAGGCTGGTCGGGAGCGGAGCCACCAACCGGGAAGTCGCCGCGGAGCTCTTCATCAGCGTCAAGACAGTGGAAGGGGCCCTGTCGCGGGTCTACCGCAAGGTCGGGGTCCGCTCGCGCACCGCGCTCGCCCACGCGATGGCCGTCGCCGTCGTCGCGTCCGGGGCGGCGGTCGTCGACCCCGACGGCGCAGGCCAAGTGGACTCCGTGAGTTCGACAGTGACGGTGAGTCGGATGCGACCGGCATCGGACCCGCAGCGCTCTCGACACACGCCGTTGACGTGACATCAGCTGTTAACAGGTAACGCAAGGGTTCCCCCGCTTATGGGAGTGGAGCCGCTCTTTCTACGGTGAGTCCGTTCCGCTTCGGGAACAACTCCCCACACTCCCCGGAGGACTTCAGTGAAGTCACGTCTGAAACTGCTCGGCCTGGTCGCCGCGCCGGCCCTGGTCGCCGCGCCGGCCCTGGTCGCCGCGGTCGTCCCCGCCGCCTATGCCGCGAACGCCCCCCAGCCGCACGCGACGACCCGTGCCGCAGTCGCCGGAGACGTCCTGACCGGACTGAAGCAGAGCGCGGCCCGCACCGGAAACGTCGCGGCGGGCAAGCGGATATCGGTGGCGATCAGCCTGACTCCCAGAGGCGGCACGGCACTTGACGCCTTTGTCGCCAAGGTGAGTGATCCGCGGTCGAGCTCCTACGGCCACTACCTCACGAAGCGCCAGTTCGCCGCCCGCTTCGGCCGGACCGACTCCGAGATCAAGCAGCTCACGGACTACCTGCGCGCCCAGGGGCTGACCGTGGGCACCGTCCACTCGGGCAACCTGCTGGTCGATGCCGGCGGCACCGCCGCCCAGGTGGAGAAGGCCTTCGGCACCAGGCTGTCGACCTGGAAGGACGCCAGGACGGGGCGTTCCTTCTACGCCAACGACAGCGCGCCCACGCTGCCGGCCTCGATCGCCTCCCTCGTCGGCGACGTGGCGGGTCTCAACAACCGCGTCCAGCTGCACCACCAGGCCACGCCGCACACCGTCAGCCCCCACAACGGCCCCGGCGGCGGCTACACCCCGGCCCAGCTCAAGGGCGGCTACAACGTCTCCGGTACGTACACCGGCAGCGGCCAGAAGATCGCGCTGCTGGAGTTCGACGGCTTCCAGCAGTCCAACATCACCGCGTACGACAGCCACTACGGCCTGGGTTCGCCCACCCCCACCGTGCAGAAGGTGGACGGCGGCTCCGGTGCGCTCGGCGACGGCCAGGTCGAGGTCGAGCTGGACATCGAGGTCCTGCACGCGATCGCCCCCAAGGCGAACGTCACGGTCTTCGAGGGCCCCAACTCCGACGCGGGCGAGATCGACACCTACCAGGCCATCGTCGACAGCGGCATCCCGACCACCTCGATCAGCTGGGGTGCCGCCGAGAGCGCCCGCACCACGTCCGGTATCAACGCGGTGGACGCCGTCTTCAAGGCCGGCGCCGCCCAGGGCCTCGGCTTCTACGCGGCCTCCGGCGACAGCGGCTCCGACGACGCGGGCGACGGCGGCACCTCCGTCGACTACCCGGCCAGTGACCCGTACGTCACCGGCGTCGGCGGCACCCAGCTGACCGTCACCTCGTCCAACGCCTGGAGCAAGGAGGTGGCCTGGTCCGGAGGCGGTGGCGGCAAGTCCTCCGTCTTCAAGATCCCCAGCTGGCAGACCGCGGTGCAGAAGAGCGCCGGCGGCGGCTACCGCCAGGTCCCGGACGTCTCGGCCCACGCCAACCCGAGCCCCGGCGTCTCGATCTACTCGCAGGGCTCCTGGACCTCGGTCGGCGGCACCAGCGCCGCCGCGCCCGAGTGGGCGGCGTTCGGCGCGCTGTACAACCAGCAGGCCGCGGCGGCGGGCAAGGCCAAGCTCGGCTTCGCCGACCCCGCCCTCTACTCGGCGAGCGGGACCGGCTTCCACGACATCACCAGCGGCAGCAACGGAGCCTACTCCGCCGGCACGGGCTGGGACTTCACCACCGGCTGGGGTTCGTACAACGCCTCGACACTGGCGAGCAAGCTGCTCGGCTGACCCCCCCGGCGGCCGACGACCGAACAGGGCGCGGGCAGGGGGTGATCCCCCTGCCCGCGCCGCGGCGTGACGTGCCGAAGCCGCCGAGGTCCACGGCCGGCCGTGCCGGTGCCGGACGGTGAGCGGTCAGGTCAGGTCGAGCTCCAGTACGGTGACCGAGAGCGGAGGCACGGTACCGGTGAAGGACGCTGCCGCGCCGGTGACGGTGCTCGTCCTGGGCACCAACGTGTCCGGTTCCGTCAGCGTGTTGGTGCTGGTGCGCGAGGTGCCGGTCAGGACCGTCGCGGTGGCATGCCTCCTGACCCCCTTGGCCAGCCCCTTCAGTTCGACCGGCACGCTCACCTTCTCCGTCCCGCAGTTGACGAGGGCGAGGTGGAGGCGGTTCCCGGAACGGGTGGCCACGGTGGCGAGGCCGGGCAGCGCACGGGCGGTGGCGGGCAGCACCGTGTCGCCGAGCCTGCTCGTCAGCATGTGCTGTGCCCAGTAGCTGGGGGACGCGTAGCTGGTGAGGTTGTCGTAGGCGATCAGGTTCGTGGCCCAGACGTTGTTCCTGACGTGCGAGAAGAGCGGCGCGTAGCACTCCATGAGGACCTGGTCGGAGTTGCGGATCAGTCCGGCCAGCCAAGCGGCGTCGCCGAGCGCCGCGTTGAGGTCGGGGGTGGGGCGGCCCTCCTGCGCCGCCCACTCCCCGACGAACACCTTCGTGGAATTGCGGTCCCGGTTGTCGTACTTATGGGTGGAGGCCTGGGCGGCGGACGGCGCGAGGTAGTAGTGCTCGTCGATCAGGTCCGGCGTGCGGCTCGTCACGGGCGTCGTGGCGATCAGCTTCAGGTGCGGGTACTTCGCCTTGATCGCGTCGTGGAAGGCCGCGAACCGCTCGTCGTACGACCCCGAGGAGTCGAACCAGTCCTCGTTGCCGATCTCCACGAACTCCAGCGGGAAGGGCGTCGGATGTCCGTCGGCGGCACGTCGTGCGCCCCAGGTGCTGGTGACGGGGCCGGTGACGTACTCGATCTCGTCGAGTGCGTCCTGGACGAACGGGGCCAGCGCGTCGCCGGTGACGTGTTCGCCCTTGAGCGAGTAGCCGGCGTAGACGGCGAGGACCGGCTGGGCGTGCATGTCCTCGACCCATTCCAGGTATTCGAGGAGTCCGAGGCCGTCGGTGGACCAGTAGCCCCAGGCGTCGTCCATGTGGCCCGGGCGCTCCCACACCGGGCCGATGGTGTTCTTCCAGTTGAACCGTGTCGCGATGGTGTTGCCCTCGACGAAGTTTCCGCCCGGGAAGCGCAGGAACTTCGGCTTCAGAGCGACCAGTTTGTCCATCAGGTCGATGCGCAGGCCGTTGGGCCGGCCGTGGTAGGTGGGCGGGAAGAGGGACACGTGCTGGAGCCACAGGGACTCGCCCGCGGCGGCGGGGTCGGCCGTGGTGACGGTCAGCCGCGCGTCCCCGGCCACAGGGGTGCGCGGACCGGTCCGCAGGGTCAGCTCGAACGGGCGGCCGGGAAAGGCGGTGCCGATGTGGGGCACGTGGGCGGAGGCGTACACCGTGGCGCCGTCCGCCGACTCGATGGCCACCGTGAGCGGGCCGATACGTCGCGACGCCTTGGCGAACAGCCGGGCGGTGTAGGCGGTTCCGGGCCGCACCGGTATGCCCCAGAAGCCGTCGTTGGCGACGCCGGCCCGGTCTGCGGGCCCCGTGCTGCCCGGTATTTCGACCTTGAGGGAGCGGTTGAGCGCGGTGTTGAGCGGGTTGGCGGTGTCGAGTGCGAGGGTCGCGTGGCCGACGGCGGACCAGTGGACGGGCGTGGAGTCGCTCGCCATCATCGAGCGGTTCTGCACCAGTTCGGCGTAGATGCCGCCCTCGCCGGAGTGGTTGATGTCCTCGAACATCAAACCCGGGAGGACGGGGGACACGGCGTGCGCGGGGTTGCCGACGTCCACGCTCAGCAAGGGCGTCGTGGTCTCCACCGGGACCCCGGCCAGCGCGGCGATCTGGTCGGGGGTGAGGGCGGACGGGAACATCCACACGTCGTCGATGAGGCCGTGCCACTGGTCGACGTGTCCACCGCCGTAGAGCGCACGGCCGACGGCGGTGTCGCCGCTGCCGGCCCAGCCCGCGCTGTAGGCGGTCTCGCCCTCCAGTACGCCGTTGACGTAGAGGCGGATGACGCCGGCGGTCGGGTCGCTGACGCCGGCCAGGTGGGTCCAGGTGCCGGTGGCGGGTGCCGAGGCGGCGGCCGCCACCGCGGCGTTCTGCGTGGCGTCCGAGCCCAGCCGGGCGAAGGCGTAGGTGCCGGTGTCGTCGCGCAGTCCCAGGTAGAAGGAGCTGACGACCTTGCCGTCGATGCTGACGGCGGTCTGGTAGCCGCCGAGTTGTGCGAGGTTGACCCAGGCGCCCACCGAGAAGGCCTTGGAGGTGTCGAGGGCCGGCCCCGACGCCGTGGCGGTGCCGCCTGCCGTGAGGCTCAGGCTGTGTGCGCCGGCCTTGCCGGTGCCCCAGCCCGCCGCGCCCTGGAGCGTCGCGGTGCGACCGTTGCCGGAGGAGTCGGCGGCGGAGGTGCCGGAGCCCTCGTCGAAGGTCCAGTGGGCGGCCGCGGCGGGGAGGTCCGCGGCGGTGGCGTCTGCGGTCGTGCCGGTGAGGTCGGCGGCCCCGGCGGGAGCGGCGGCGAACGTCGCCGCGAGGGGGGCGGCGCCCAAGGCGGTGAGGACGGTTCTGCGGGGCACTCCGGCTTCTGAAGGCATGCGGCCCATTCCTTCGTTCGATATCCCGTACATCGGTCGATACTTCGAGCAGCAGGGATCTTAGGGTGTCGGCGAGTCCCGTCAACACCCCTGTACGCAATGCTTTTTCAGGCCTCGTCGCCCCCGCAGCTCCCAAAAGCCAATGCTGTTCGGGGTCTTGCGTCACCCTCGCCGACCCGCGACACTCCTCACGCCAACAGATTCGCACATAATTCAAACCTCTGAAGCCACAAGTTCTGGTGCAAGTGGTTGGTATTCGGGGGGCGATCAGCTTGCTGGAGGACCAGATGAAGGCTCACGGCCCGGGTCGCCGGGCAGCCAGACGTCGCTTGTCGGTCGCTGCGACCCTCGCCCTGGTGTGCGGAGCGGGCATCGGCGCGCAGCCCGCGGCGGGCGCCGCCGCAGCGTCCTCCGCCGCGCCCGCCGCGGTCTCCCCCGCGGCACACTCGGTGACGTACGACGGCTACTCGTTCATGATCGACGGGAAGCGGACGTACCTGTGGTCGGGAGAGTTCCACTACTTCCGGCTGCCCAGCCAGGCCCTCTGGCTCGACACGCTGCAGAAGATGAAGGCGGCGGGCTTCAACGCGGTGTCGCTGTACTTCGACTGGGGCTACCACTCCCCGGCACCCGGCGTCTACGACTTCACCGGCGTCCGCGACGTGGACAAGCTCCTCGACATGGCCAACGACCTGGGCATCTATGTCATCGCCCGGCCGGGCCCGTACATCAACGCCGAAGTCGACGGCGGCGGCTTCCCCGGCTGGCTGTCCACCAAGGCCGGCAACACCCGCACCTCCGACCCGGAGTACCTGAAGTACAGCGACGAGTGGCAGACGCGGATCGACGCGATCATCAAGCGCCACCAGCTCACCAACGGCACCGGCTCGGTCATCGAGTACCAGGTGGAGAACGAGTACTACCACGGCTCGGCGGCCGGCCGTACCTACATGAAGCACCTGGAGGACAAGGCGAAGGCCGACGGCATCACGGTGCCGCTGGTCGGCAACAACAACGGCACCTTCAACTCCGGTGACGCCGCCCTGGACGTGGACGCCGCCGACTCCTATCCGCAGGGCTTCAACTGCTCCGATCCCACCAAGTGGAACGGCGTTCCCGACATCAGCTACGACCATGCGGCCGGAAAGCCGCTGGCGACCGCCGAGTTCCAGGGCGGTGCCTTCGACCCGTGGGGCGGCCCCGGCTACGACAAGTGCGCCCAGCTCATCAACGACCGGTTCGCCGACGTGTTCTACAAGCAGAACATCGCGGTCGGCGCGACCTCGCAGAGCTTCTACATGACCTACGGCGGCACCAACTGGGGCTGGCTGGGCATGCCGGAGAACTACACCTCCTACGACTACGGCGCCGCCATCCGCGAGACCCGCCAACTCGACCCCAAGTACGACCAGGACAAACTGATCGGCTACTTCACCCATGCCGTCAGCCCCCTGACCAAGACCGACGCGCTGCCCGCCACACCCACCGACAACGCGAAGATCGTCGACACCGCGCGCGCCAACCCCGACACCGGAACGCAGTTCCACGTCCTGCGGCACGCCGACTCCACCGCCACCAGCAGCGACAGCGCCCATGTGACGATCGACCTCGGCGCCCACTCCGGCTACACCTACGACGATCCGGACAAGGCCCTCACGTACACCGGCAGTTGGTCGCACGTCGGCGCGGAACAGAACTACACCGGCGGCGACTACCAGCACACCGAGTCGTTCTCGAACTCCGCCGGCGACACCGTGTCCGTGCCCTTCACCGGCACCGGCGTGAAGTGGATCAGCAACCTCGACACCAACCACGGCATCGCCGATGTCTACCTCGACGGCACCAAGGTCAAGACGGTCGACACCTACGGCGCGTCCAAGCAGAACCAGTACGTGGCCTACCGGGCGAGCGGCCTCGCCAAGGGGCCGCACACCCTGAAGATCGTGGTGACCGGCACCAAGGACGCCGCCGCCACCGGCGCTTTCGTGACGGTCGACGCCGTCGACGTGACCACCGGCCCCGCCTCCACGGCGCCCGTCTACACCGTCCCGCAGCAGCCCGGCACCGCCCTCGCCCTGGACGGCCGCGAGTCCTCGATCATCGTCGCGAACTACGACCTGGGCGGCAGCCGCCTCCAGTACTCCACCTCGCAGATCATGACCAACGCCACCATCGCCGGACGGGATGTCGCGGTGCTCTACGGCGACCACGGCTCGGACGGCGAAACGGTCCTGCACTACGCGTCCAGGCCGACGGTGACCTCCACGGGCGGCACCGTCGACTCCACCTGGGACCCGGCCACCGGCGACCTGCGCCTGAACTACCGGCACACCGGCCTGACCCGGGTCACCGTCACCGCGGGCTCCCACCCGCTGCTCCTGCTGCTCGCCGACACCGCGACCGCCAAGACCTTCTGGCGGCAGGACACCGCGGCCGGCCCGGTCCTGGTCCGCGGCACCCACCTGCTGCGCGGAGCGGAGTCCACCGGGACCACCCTGCGCCTGACCGGCGACACCGGCAGCGACGGTTCGGTCGAGGTCTTCGCCGACGCCGACTCCCTGACCTGGAACGGCACACCGGTCCGCACGACGTCCTCGGCGGACGGCAGCCTCACCGGCACCGTACCCACCGCAGCCCCCGTCACCCTGCCGGCCCTGACCGGCTGGAAGCACATGCAGGAGTCCCCCGAGGCACAGCGCGGCTTCGACGACTCCACCTGGCAGGTGGCCGACAGGACCACCACCCACAGCACCACACAACCAGGCAGCCTCCCCGTGCTGTTCGCCGACGACTACGGCTTCCACACCGGCAGCACCTGGTACCGCGGCAGGTTCACCGGCACCGGCAAGGAGACCGGCATCACCCTGGCCACGCAGAGCGGCGGCCGGGCCGCGGCCTCCTCGGTCTGGCTCAACGGCACCTTCCTCGGCAGCTCCACCGCCGACGGCCAGAAGACCTACGGCTTCCCGGCCGGAGCGGTCAAGGCCGGCGGCGACAACGTGATATCCGTGCTGACGGTCAACATGGGCCACGAGGAGGACTACGACGAGTCCAACGGCGACAAGGCCGCCCGCGGCCTGACCGGCGCCCTCCTCGACGGCAACCCGCTGAACACGGTCACCTGGCGGCTGCAGGGCGTCCGCGGCGGCGAAACCCCCGTCGACACGGTACGCGGCCCGCTGGCCACCGGCGGCCTGTACGGCGAACGGGCCGGCTGGATGCTGCCCGGCTTCCCCACCGGCAGCTGGACCCCGACCGCCCTCCCCACCACCGACACCACCCCCGGCGTCTCCTGGTACACCACCGACGCCGCCCTCGACCTGCCCAAGGGACAGGACACCTCGCTCGGCCTGACCATCACCGACGACCCGTCGCGCAAGTACCGCGCCGAGATCTACGTCAACGGCTGGGACATGGGCAACTACGTCAACTACCTCGGCCCGCAGCACAGCTTCCCCGTCCCCGCCGGCATCCTGAACCCGAACGGGAACAACCGGATAGCCATCGCCGTATGGAACCTGGACGGCTCCACCGGCGGCCTCGGCAAGGTCGCGCTGACCGACTACGGAAGCTACGCCTCCTCGCTGAGGGTCCCGCAGAACGACAGCCCGCGCTACGACCGGACGCGGTACGCCATGCCTGCCGCGCCGGGCGCGCGCCTCACCCTGAACGCGCCCGGGTCGGCCGGCGCCGGACAGCACCTCACCGCCACCGCGACCTTCCACGTGCCCGCCGGTGCTCCCACGGCCTCCGGCGTGACGGCGCACCTCACCGCACCCGACGGCTGGACGGTCTCCCCGAAGCCCGCACCCACCACTGCCCAGCGGATCGCCCCCGGCACCTCGGTGACCTTCAGCTGGAAGGTCACCACGCCCGCCGGCATGGCGAAGACCACCGCGCTCAAGGCCACGGCCACGTTCGTCCAGCGCCACCGGTCCGCCACCGCCACCGACGAACGGATCGTCGCCGCCGTCCCGCCCCCGCCGCCCGCCGGGACCGACCAGGTCAGCGACCTGCCGTTCCTGTCGGCCAGCAACGGCTGGGGCCCGGTCGAACGCGACCAGAGCGTCGGCGGCACCGCGGCGAACGACGGCACACCGCTCAAACTCGGCGGCACCGTCTACGCCAAGGGCCTGGGCACCAACTCCCCCAGCGACGTCCTGGTCTACCTCGCCGGACGGTGCAGCAGGTTCACCGCGACCGTGGGCGTCGACAACGGTGACCCCGGCACCGTCACCTTCTCCGCCCTCCTCGACGGCAAGGTGCTCACCACCACCCCTGTCCTCGACGGCAAGTCCGCGCCCGTCACCCTCGACGTCCCCGTCACCGGCGGGCAGGTCCTCGACCTGTCCGTGGGGGACGGCGGCGACGGCAACGGCAACGACCACGGCGACTGGGCGAACCCGGCGCTGACCTGCGGATGACCCCGGGATGAAGTGGTGCGCCGGGTGCCGGACAACCGGCGCACCACCGAGCCGCAGCCCCCGGGGATGCAGTCGCGTGCGCCGCCGGGCAGGGCGGCGATACACGCCACGTTCCCACCTTCCGGACGAGCCCGGCTCACCCCGGTGCTCTCCAGTCCGCTCCGCCTCGTCCCCGGTCGGCCGGCCCGTCTGTCCGGCAGGTGGGCGGTGATTGACGGCGGTGGGGGTGGCTGCTGCAATGGCGGCATGTTCTCCGCGACGTTCCTGGTGATCCGGGCGCACATCGACTTCGGTCGGGTGTGGTCCGCCGCGTGTCGCTGACCGCGTGTCCCCTGCGTCAGAATCCGTCCGTATCGTCCCGGAGTCCGTCATGCCCGACCCCACCCCCGGTGTGCCTGTTCGCGTGGACCCGCGTGGGCCGCGCTTCGCCGCCGTGCTCACGACCCTCGTTCTGCTTCTGGTCCTGCTCACCGGCAGCGGCGTGCTGCTCGCGGCGCAGGCCGTCGTCTTCGCTCTTGGCGCGGTGGCGGGACTGCGCTGGTCCCCGTACGGCTGGCTCTACCGTCGGCTGGTGCGGCCCCGCCTCGGGCCGCCGCGGGAACTCGAGGACGAGCGGCCCCCGCGGTTCGCGCAGGCGGTCGGTCTGGGCTTCGCGGTCGTCGGTGCGGCGGGGTACTTGTCCGGTGTCACCTGGCTCGGCATCGCCGCGAGCGCGGCGGCGCTCGCGGCGGCCTTCCTGAACGCCGCCTTCGGCTACTGCCTGGGCTGCGAGCTCTACCTGCTCGCGGTCCGCAGCCGGGCCCGGCTGAGCAACGGATGAGGCGGCCGTGAGCGATCCGACCGGGCTGATCGTGGCCGCCGTCGCGCTCACGGCCGCGACCGTCTTCGGGCTGCTCCGCGCCCGTCGCGACGGCAGGCTCCGCGACGGTGGCCGGGGCGACGCCCTGCGGTTGTCCTCCGGTGAGCTGGGTGCGGCACTCGGCGAGAGGGCGACGTTGGTGCAGTTCTCGACAGCCCTGTGCGCGACCTGCCCCGGCACCCGGCGGCTGCTGGCCGGCGTGGCCGCCGAGACGCCCGGTGTGCGCCATGTGGAGATCGACGCCGAGACGCGGCTCGACCTGGTCCGTCGCGTCGAGGTGATGCGCACGCCGACCGTGCTCGTCCTCGACCGCGCCGGTCGGGTCGTGCGCCGCGCCTCCGGTGCGCCGACCCGGGCCGATGTGGTGTCTGCGGTGGAGCTGGCCACGGCGGACTGAACGTTCGCTTTCGCCTGTGAGGTGCGTCGTGCCCTGCGCCTTCGAGCAGGTGTCGTCATCCCGGCGGGCCTGGTGGAGGGGATGTGGCGGAGCCTCGATGTCCCACCATCCACGATGTCTGAGCGTCGCCGCGCCGCACCCGTCACCCTGGCCCGTTCTTCCCAGGGCTCGGCGGCGAGCCGGCTGGCTGTGCCGACTCCTGACACCGGTCCTCGCTGTCAGGCCTGACGGGCGTAGGACGCGAGGCGATCGGCGAGCGCTACGACGAGGTCACGCAGTTCATCGGGGCGCTCGATGACGAACGGCCGGTCGAGTGAGGCGAGTGTCCGAGGCAGCCAGTCGAGCTGCTGCGCCCGCAGTTCGACGCGCAGCCAGCGCTCGGCCGCCGGGTCCTGGCCGGCCGCAGGCTCGTGCTCCTCCAGGATCGCGACGCCGCCGGGGAGGTGCGCGCGGACCTGCTCAACTGTCCCGTGGATCCGCAAGGTCACCTCAGCCCGCACTCCGCGCTCGGAGGCCGGCCACCCGTCAGCACCTCGACTGGCGCGCCACGCGGTAGCGGAGGCAGACGACGCGCGAGCTGAAGGTGCGGGTCTCGACGAGTTCGAGATCCACCCGGCGCTCATGCCGGGGGAAGAACGGAATGCCCCCGCCGACCAGCACCGGGTAGACCCTGGGCCGGTACTCGTCGATCAGACCCAACGCGGCCGCCTCGGCGGCGAGGGTCGCGCCGCCGATCGCGATGTCGCCTTCTCCCGGCTCGGCTCGCAACCGCTCGATCTCCTGCGCCAGGCCGCCGGAGGCCAGCCGGGCATTGCCCCGGACCGCCGACAACGTGGTGGAGAACACCACCTTGGGGAGCCGTTTCCAGATCGCGGCGAACTCGAGCGTGGAGAAGTCGAGCGACGGGTTCTGGTCGACGGTCTCCCAGTACAGCATCGTCTCGTACAGCCGTCGTCCCAACAGGTGGACGCCGACCTCTCTCACCTCGTCGGTGGCGAAGCGAAAGACCTCCTCGTCGGGCGGCGTCCAGCCGAAGTCGCCGTCCGGCCCGACGATGTAGCCGTCCAGTGAGACGCCCATCGAATAGGTCACGCTGCGCATCACGGATCCTCCTCGGCAACGGGTTCGACAGTACGACTGCCGGACGCCGCGGGGCTCATCGCGACTCGCTCAATCCCCTGGGCCGAGTCACCCTCGGGCCGTACGTGGCCGGGGGAACCGACCGTCGGCGTCGGTGTGGTCGGTCAGCGATCGGTCCGGGACCACTTCTCGTCCGCGGCGCCGTTGCAGGTGTACTGGATCATGCCGCCCCGTTGGCGAGACGGGAGGCCGGGCCCATGCACTTGCCGGAGTAGGTGGTGCGCAGGAAGTAGGCGCGAGCGCCGTCGGAGTCGGTGGTGTTCTCGAAGAGCCAGTGTTCGTCCAGGGCCTCGTCCTCCTTCCTGCAGCCCCACTGGATGACCTTCGACCCGTTGTCGATCTTGCTGCCCGCGCCGGCGCACAGGGCGTTGGGGAAGGTACTGCTCGACGATCGGCATCGGCTTCTTCGACTTCGGCCACGGCCGGACTCGTCAGCTCTGGTCGAAGTGGCTGTCCCTGCCGCCCCGTTGTACCAGTCGCCCCGTCTCGGCGGCTTCGGCCCGTGGCATGAGGGTCCAGGTGCCGTCGGTGCGGTGCAGGGCGGCGGAGTGCCAGGGAGTGGTCCACGCGTCCGGGGCGTCGAGGAGGCGGACGCCGAATTTCGGGGCGCCGATGGGTTGGGGGTGGATGGAGAGACGTACGGCGCGGGGGTGGTGTTCGGCGATCAGGGTGCCCCAGGCGCGGCTGCGCTGGATGACGCCATAGGCCCGTTGCCGACATGCGCGTTGGAGGGCGGAGCGGGTGCCGGTCCAGTCGGCGGTGTCCTCGACGAGGAAGCGGGTGATGCCCCGGTAGAGGGCGAGGGCCTGGTCGTCGGAGCGGGTCTCGGCGCGGAGGGCCTCCAGGGTGGGGGCGTGGCGCTCGTGGATGTGGGCGCGTTTCGTGTCGTGCGGGAGATCGCCGAGGACGTCGCGGAGATCGAAGACGGACAGTCTGTGCAGGCCCATCCGGCCTATCTGCATGCGTAGGTCGTCGGCGTAGGCGTCGATGTGGTCGTCGGGGACGCCGATGAGGTCGCCGAAGACGTGGCCGTCGGAACAGATGATCACGCGGGCGCCGGGTGGGTAGATCCGCTCGATCTCGGTGCACAGGGTGTTCAGGAAGGTCAGGGAGAGGCGTTCGCCCTGGTCGGGGAGGTGGCCGAGGACCTTGGCGGGGTTCGGGGACTTGCAGGGGAAGCCGGGCAGCGTGAAGACGATGGGAGCGCCCTCGCGTACGAAGTCGGAGATGCGGCGCAGCTGGTGCGGGAACGCTTCCGCGGGAACGGGGACGCGCTCGGTCGTGCGGTGGTGGGGCAGGAGCAGGTTCAGGATCTCGGTGGCGGTGCGCGTGGGGAGGGTGTCCGGTGCGGTGGTCAAGGGCATGTCGTTCCTCCTGGGGTACGAGGACGTACGGGGACGTACGGGGGCACGTCGACATGGCGCCGTGGCAGGAGTGGAGGCCAGGCGCCTGGGGTCGGTGGGCGTGGGTCAGCCGGGACCGGGTCGGCCGGCGTGGGCCGACCCGGTCAGCGATGTCCCGGTGTCAGAGGCGGCGGTCGTAGCCGACGGGCAGGTGGTTGGTGCCCCGGCCGAGGACGGCCGGGATCCACTCGATGTCCTCGTCTGCGAGGGCCGGACGGAGGCCGGGCAGTCGGGCGAGCAGGGTGCCGAGGGCGAGCTGGAGTTCGGCGCGGGCCAGGGCGGCACCCGGGCAGAAGTGGATGCCGTGGCCGAAGGCGAGGTGCGGGTTGGGCGAGCGGTCGAAGTCCAGGGTGTCCGGGGCCGGGAAGCGGCGCGGGTCGCGGTTGGCGGCGCACAGGGAGACGATCACCGAGTCGCCGCCGGGGACGCGTGTGCCGTGCAGGTCGCTGTCCTTGTCGAAGAAGCGCCAGGTGGTCAGCTCGAAGGCGCTGTCGTAGCGGAGGAGTTCCTCGACGGCGCCGGGCAGCAGGTCCGGATTGTCGCGCAGGCGGGCGAGCTGGTCCGGGTTGCGGAAGAGGGCGATCAGGGCGGTGGTGATCTGGTTGGTGACCGGCTCCTGGCCCGCGACGAGGAGCTGGAAGATCATCGAGTCCAGCTCCTCCTGGGACAGTTCGCGCCGGTCGCGGGCCGCGACGAGGCGGCTGAGCAGGTCGTCGTCCCCGTGCTCGCGCTTGTGGGTGACGACGGCGGCGATGTAGCTCTGGAGGCCGTGCAGGCGGGCCTCGTAGCGGGGGCGTCCGGGGTCGGTGGGGCCGACCGGCTGGACGACCTTGCCCCAGTCGCGGTCGAAGCGGGCCGCGAGTTGCCGGGGAAGGCCGATGACTTCGGCGAGGACCTGGAAGGGGAAGTGGGCGGCGAAGCCGGTGACGAGGTCGGCGGGGCCGTGCTCGGGCAGGGCGTCGACGAGCGCGTCGGCCAGTTCCTGGAAGCGGGGGCGCAGGCTGTCGATGCGGCGCGGGGTGAACGCGTCGGTGACGAAGCGCCGCATGTGCGTGTGCTTCGGCGGGTCCTGGTGGAGCAGGTGCACCTGGAGCTGGGAGTGCTGCGGCTCGGGCATGATCGAGGCGCGGGCGCGCCAGCGGTCGTTGCCGCGGTCGTGGTTCTTGCCGAGGCGGTCGTCGTTCAGCGCGGTGTGGGCGGCGTCGTAGCCGGTGACGAGCCAGGCCTGGACGCCGCTGGGGAAGAGGACCCGGTGGACGGGGCCGGCCTCGCGCATCTGCTCGTACAGGGGGTAGGGGTCGCTCTTGTAGGGGCAGCCCGTCAGCGGCACCGGGTCGGGCAGGGGTTCATGGGCGTTCCGATGGCTCAACGGTGCTCCTCAGAGGGCGAGTTCGGGCCGGTAGTGGTCCAGCCAGAGGGAGAGGTCGACGACGCGTTCGAGGCGCAGGCGGTGGCCCCACCCCAGTCGCTCGGGCGGGGTGTCGAGGCAGGGCTTGATGCGGGTCTCGTCGGCGAGGGCGCGGACCTGTCCGGTGGCGAGCGCGTCGCGGGCCAGGTTCTGCAGGCCGCGGTTGTAGTCGGGGTGGTGGGTGGCCGGGTAGTGGTTCTTGGGGCGGTGCAGCACCGAGTCCGGGGCGAGGCCGGCGCCCATCGCGCGCAGGAGGCTCTTCTCCCGTCCGTCGAAGCTCTTCAGCGCCCAGGGGGTGGTGAAGGCGTACTCGACGAGCCGGTGGTCGCAGTACGGGACACGGACCTCCAGGCCCTGGACCATGCTGAGGCGGTCCTTGCGGTGCAGGAGTTGGCGCAGCCAGCGGGTCAGGGACAGGTGCTGCATCTCGCGTTGGCGGTGTTCGGCGGGGCTCTCGCCGTCGGTGTGCGGTACGGCGGCCAGGGCGGTGCGGTAGGTGTCGTCGCGGAACTCGGAGATGCGCAGGTCGAGTTCGGGGTTCAGGGGCATGGCGGCCTCGTCGCCCGTCACCAGCAGCCACGGGAAGGTTTCCGCTGCCAGGGCCTTCGGGTTGTGGAACCAGGGGTAGCCGCCGAAGACCTCGTCGGCCGCCTCGCCGGAGAGGGCGACGGTGGAGTGCCGGCGGATCTCGCCGAACAGCAGGTACAGCGAGGTGTCCATGTCGCCGACACCGATGGGTGAGTCACGGGCCACGACGACCGCCTTGCGGTGCCCGGGGTCGAGCAGGGCGCGCGGGTCGAGGACGACGGTGCTGTGGTCGGTGCCGATGTAGGCGCCGGCCTCGGTGGCGTAGGGCGTGTCGTGGCCGGTGCGCAGGACGTCGCCGGTGAACTGTTCCGCCTGGTCGCTGTAGTCGACGGCGTAGGAGCGGATCCGGGCGTCCGGGCCCTCGCGCAGGCGGAGTTCGTCGGCGAGCAGGGCGGTCAGAACGGTGGAGTCGATACCACCCGAGAGCAGGCTGCACAGCGGGACGTCCGCTTCGAGCTGGCTGCGGGCCGCGGCACCGACCAGGGCGCGGATCCGCTCGACGGCCGCGTCCTGGTCGTCGGTGTGGTCGGCGGCCTCCAGCTGCCAGTAGCGGCGTTCACGGATGCCGCCCCGGTCCAGGACGAGCACGCCGCCCGGCTCGACCTCCCTGACGCCGGACCACACGGTCGGGCCGGTGTTGAACAGCAGGCTGTACGCCTCCCGCAGCCCGTCCGCGTCCACCCGGGGCCGGATCTCCGGGTGGGCGAACAGGGCCTTGGGCTCGGAGGCGAAAGCGAGGCCGCCGGCGACGGCCGCCCAGAACAGGGGCTTCACCCCGAGCCGGTCGCGGACCAGGAGCAGCCGCTGGGCGCGCTCGTCCCAGACGGCGAAGGCGAACATGCCCTCCAGGTGCTCGGCCACCGTCTCCCCCCACTCGGCGTACGCCCGCAACACCACCTCGGTGTCACTGCGGGTGCGGAACACATGGCCCCGGCCGCGCAGTTCGCTGCGCAGCTCGTGGTGGTTGTAGACCTCGCCGCTGTAGGTGAGCACGATGCCCGGCTTCTCGGGCCGGTCGGTCATCGGCTGTACGCCGCCTTCGAGGTCGATGACGGCCAGTCGGCGGTGGCCGATCGCGGCCCGCTCGCCGAGCCACACGCCTCCGGCGTCGGGGCCGCGCGGGGTGAGGGCGGCGGTCATGGCCTCGATGACCGGGGCCTGGGTACGGGCGTCGCTGTGGAAGGACGCCCAGCCGGTGATTCCGCACATGGGGACGACTCCTCGGTCAGGGATGGTGGGCGGCGGGAGCCGCGTCGGTGGACATCTCGTGCTCGAGCGCCGGCCCGCGTCCTCGCCGTGCGAGCAGGGGTACGGCGACACAGGCGGCGACCGCCGCCAGGCTCAGCCCGGCCCTCACGCCGTCGTCGCCTCCGGCCAGGCCCCAGGCGGCGGTGGCCAGGGCCGGGCCGAGGGTGAAGCCGAGGCTGCGGGCCAGCTGGACGGATGAGCCCACGGTCGCCGTGCGGTCCGGTGGGGCGGCGCCCATGACGAGGGCCTGGGTGGGGCCGCCGTTGAGGCCCATGCCGAGGCCGGCCAGCGCCAGTCGCCAGGCCACGTCGACCGGCGACCAGTCACCTCCCAGCGGAACGAGGAGGAGCAGACCGGTGGCGGTGAGGGCGGCGCCGGTGACCGCGACCGGCCGGGCCCCGGTGGGGGTCCCCCCGCGCGAGCGGAGCCGAGCGTGGGGGAGGTCGGCGAGGCGACCGCCGACCGGGCCGGCCAGCCCCATGCCGAGCGGGAAGGCGAGCACGGTCAGCCCGGTCGTGGTGGCGCTGACGCCGTCGTCGCGCTGGAGGTGCAGGGCGACGACGTAGTGCATCGCCGCGAAACCGGCCGCCAGCGCCAGCACCGCCGTATGCGCCCGGAGCAGCCCCGTCGCGCGCAGGGCGCCGACGACCGGGCGGCCGCCCGGTCCCCGCAGCCACCACCACGACGGCGGTACGGCGGCGAGCGCGAGCACCAGCCACCCCGGGCTTCCCGGCGCCAGGGTCAGCGCCAGCAGCAGGGCGGCCACCCCGGAACCCACCAGCAGCGCATCCGCCGCCGACCGCCGGTCGGGCAGGCGCAGGCCCCCGTCTCTCGGCATCGCCCTCCACGCCACGACCAGGGCGAGCAGGCAGAACGGGATCTTGACGAGGAAGACGGCGCGCCAGCCCAGGTGGTCCAGCAGGAGTCCGCCCACCGCCGGGCCGGTGACGGCGCCCAGCGGGCCCAGCGTCGCGGGCACGCTCATGGCCCGCCCGCGCAGTTCCGGCCGTACCGAGCGCAGGGCGAGAACCGGCATCAGGACGAAGAGCACGGCACCGAACGCGCCCTGCGCGAGGCGAGCGGTGACCAGCCATGGCGCCCAGGGTGCGGCGGCCGCCAGCGCGCTGCACAGAGCGAAGCCCGCGGTCGCGACCAGCAGGGCGGAGCGCATCCCGGCCCCGTCCAGCCACCGGCCGACAGGCAACAGCAGGGCCACCACGGGCAGTTGATAGCCCAGGACCGCCCACTGGGCGGTCGCGGCGGAGACGTGCAGACCGTCGGCGATGTCCGTCAGGGCCACGTTGACGATGTTCATGTCGAGCATCGCCACGAACGACAGCAGTCCGGCGACGCCAACGAGCAGCCAGCGGTCCTCGCCGCCGACGGATATGCGGCCGGGCTGTGCCGAACCCGGGCTGTGGCCTGTCACCGTTGCCGCCCCTCACGGTCGTGGGTGGGCTGCCGGACGACAGCCTCGTCCCACAAGTCGGGAGGGATCGCACACGAGTTCCCGGGCGCGGCCGGAAATCATGGCGGGCAGGCTGAAACTGCCCCCGCCGGTCAGTCGCGGCTTCAGTCGCGGCGGCCGCCGCGAGAACGGCCACGGTGGCCGCGAGAAGCGGCCCGCGCTGAACACTCCCGCTGCCCGGCGCGTGCCGTACGCCACGCCGACGTCCCGTCCGCGTCCAGGAGTTGAACCACGGACCAGAAGCGGTACATGACTCGGTCGCCGCCTGATCCGGGCATGCGGCCGAGCGGGCAGGACGCGACCGGCGTCCTGCCCGAGCCCGTGCAGCAGCCCGTTCATCCCCGCGTGGGCGTCTCCAGCGGCACAGCCGTCGGCGCCTCGTCCGCCGCCGCCCGGTGGTCGAAGGCGATGAGCGGGTCACCGGTCAGGGGATGGTCGACCACCGCCGCCCGCACCCCGAACACCTCCGCCATCAGCGCGGGCGTGAGGACGTCCCGCGGCGGCCCGGAGGCGACGACCGCTCCCTCGTGCAGGACGTGGAGACGGTCGCAGACGGAGGCCGCGGCATTCAGGTCGTGCAGCGACACCAGGGTCGTACGGCGCTGGGCCCGCAGGAGGACGAGCAGGTCGACCTGGTGGCGGATGTCGAGGTGGTTGGTCGGCTCGTCCAGCACAAGGACGTCCGGGTCCTGCGCGAACGCCCTTGCCAGCAGGACACGTTGACGCTCACCACCGGACAGGGCCGTGAAGCGGCGTCCGGCCGCCTCCGCCATGCCGACGTCGGTGAGCGCCTGCGCGACGACGTCCCGGTCGGCGGCGTCCTCACCGGCGAAGGCCCGCTTGTAGGGCGTACGGCCCATCGCGACGACCTCGCGGACCGTCAGCTCGAAGTCGCTCCCGCGCTCCTGCGGCAGGGCGGCCACGTGCCGCGCCGACTGGAGCGGGGTCATCTCGCGCAGCTCGGTGCCGGCCAGCAGGACCCGCCCGGCGGTGGGCTTCAGGTGCCGGTAGACGGTGCGCAGGAGCGTGGACTTGCCGCTGCCGTTCGGACCGACCAGGCCGGTGATCTCGCCCTCGGCGGCGACGAGACGGGCACCCGCGACCACCGTACGGCCGGCGTAGGCGACGTGCAGGTCCTCGATGTCGATCCTCAACTGCCGCTCCCCAGGCGCCGGTCCAGCAGGTACAGCAGGGCCGGAGCCCCGAGCAGCGAGGTGACCACGCCCACCGGCAGCTCCTGCGTGTCCATCGCCGTACGGCACACGATGTCGACCACGACCAGCAGCAGAGCGCCGAACAGCGCGGAGACCGGCAGGAGGCGCCGGTGACCGCCGCCGACGACCAGGCGGCACACATGCGGCACCATCAACGCCACGAACGCGATCGCGCCGGAGACCGCCACCAGGACACCGGTCAGCACGCTGGTCACGGTGAACAGCTCCCGGCGCAGCCGGGTGACGTCGATGCCGAGTCCGGCGGCCGTCTCGTCGCCCATCAGCAGGGCGTTCAGGCCCCGGGCGCGTGCCTGGAGCCACAGCAGTGCGGCGGGTACGGCGACGGCGGGCAACGCGAGCAGTTCCCACGTCGCTCCGCTGAGGCTGCCCATGAGCCAGAACAGGACGCTGTGGGTCTGCTGCTCGTCCCCGGCCTGCAACACCAGGTAGCTGGTGAACCCGGAGAGGAACTGGCCGATCGCGACCCCGGCCAGCACCAGCCGCAGCGGCGCGAACCCTCCGCCGCGCCGGGCCACCGCCCACACCAGCGCGAACGTCGCCAGCGCGCCCGCGAAAGCCGCCCCGGACAGTCCCAGTCCCAGTGCCCCGCCCGCGCCGAGGCCGAGGACGATCGAGACGACCGCGCCGAGGGAGGCGCCGTTGGAGACACCCAGCAGATAGGGGTCGGCCAGCGGGTTGCGCACCAGCGCCTGGACGGCCGTACCGACGACACCGAGGCCCGCGCCGACGAGGGCGGCGAGAAGGGCGCGCGGCACACGGAGCTGCCAGACGATGAGGTCGTCCGTGCCGGGGCGCGGAGCCTCGCCGGACAGTCTTCGCCACACCACACTCCACACCTCGCCGGGCGGGATCGACGTCGAGCCGCAGGCCACGGCGGCCGTCAGCGCGGCCAGCAGTGCCACGGCCAGAACGGCCGCCACCGGACCGGCGGGCAGGCTGCCGCGCTCCTTTGCGGCCGCGGCATTCCGGCGCACCAATGTGAAGGCCACGATCAGGCGACCTTGCCCGGGTACAGGGCCTTGGCGATGGCCTCGACCGTGTCGGCGTTCTCGACTCCCGCGATGGTGGTCCGCTCGGAGCCGATGCGCAGGAAGTGGCCGTCCTTGACCGCCTTCAGGCCCTTGGTGGCGGGGTTGGACTTCAGCCACTGCTCGGCCTCGTCGAACGCCTTCTTGTTCGCCGCGTCAGTGCCGCGGTTGCGGACGCCGAGCTGGATCCAGTCGGGGTTCTTGGCGATGACGTCCTCCCAGCCGACCTGCTTGTAGTCGCCGTCGCAGTCGGCGAAGACGTTGCGGGCTCCGGCCAGGGTGATCACGGCGTTGGCGATCTGGCGGTTGCAGGTGGCGGAGGGCTGCTTGGTACCGGCGTCGTAGTCGAAGAAGAAGTAGGTCGGCCGGTTGCCCTGCGCCGTACCGCTGACCGCTTTCTGGACGGCGGCCACCTTCTCCTTCATCCCGGCGACGAGTTTCTGCGCCTGAGCGCTCGTGCCGGTGACCGCGCCGAGGGAGGTGATGTCGGCCTCGACAGCTGACAGATCGGTCACCGGGCTCTTGCTCTGGGCAGCGCAGGCGGTGGACTTCAGGTAGATGTGCTTGATCCCGGCCGCCTTGAACTCCTCCGCCGTCGGCGCGTCTCCCATCCCTCCGCCTCCCATGCTTCCCATGGAGGCGAAGGTGTCGATGTAGAGGTCGGCGCCGGAGCCGAGCAGCTTCTCCTTCGGGATCACGGTCTGGCTGAGCACCTTGATCTTCTGCGCCTGTGCGTCGAGTGCGCCGGGCAGCGTGCCCTTGCCGGGCGGGAAGCCGGTGCCGATCACCTGGTCGCCGGCGCCGAGGCGGAGCAGCAGTTCCAGGCTGGAGGCGTTGCTGGTGACGATTCTCCTCGGGGCGCCGGCGAAGGTGGTCCTGGCGCCCGTGCAGTCGGTGACGGACACCGGGTAGCCGCCGGAAGCCGCCTTCCCGGCCTGCCCCGCGTTCCCGTCCGCCGTGTCCTTCCCCCCGCCGCCGCAGCCCGCCAGCAGCAAGCCGCTGAGCCCGACGGCCGCGGTACCGCCCCACACACGAGAACGCATCGAACAACTCCCGGATCCACTCGGTACACGGGCGAGCCTGCGCCACCCGCTCCAGTAGTCGGAGCGAAGGCGCCCTGAGTTCCCGGCCGGTTGGCAATCCGGCGCAGGTGAACCGCTCCCCGCACCGGCGCCGAGGGTGCCGGTGCCGTTCTTCGAGCCGGCACCGGCACCCTCCTGGCGCTCAGGCCGCCAGCGCGGCGGGCTGGTCCTCCCGCACTGCCTTGACGGCGTGGGAGGTGCCCCCGTCGTCCAGCAGGTCCATCAGCGTTGCGCGGGCTCGGGCCACGCGGGAGCGGACCGTGCCGATCGGGCAGTCGCTCACCTCGGCGGCCTCCGCGTAGGGCAGACCGAGCAGCTGCGTGAGGGTGAACGCCTCCCGGCGGTCATCGGGCAGTGAGGCCAGCAGATCCAGCAGGGCGATGCCGTCGTCAAAACCGGGCAGGTCGCACGGCTGGGTCAGTTCAGCGACCAGCTGCCAGTCCGGTACGTCGGCCAGGCGCGGGCGAGCGGCGGCGTACCGGTAACTGTCGATCACCGCCCGTCGGGCGATGGACAGCAGCCAGGCACGCGCCGAGGAACGGCCCTCGAAGCGGTGCAGACTGCCGAGCGCGCGCAGGAACGTGTCCTGCGCCAGGTCGTCCACGGCCTGGGGGTCGCCGCACAGATGGGCGACGTAGCGCTGGACGTCCCGGTGCAGGGCGCCCACGAACTGCTCGACCGCGTCCGCGTCACCGCCTCGGGCGGCCAGCGCCCATGCGGTGATCGATTCGTCGAGCGCTGCCGGAGTTTCGTTCCGGGTGCGCGGGGTGGGCAGGGCAGAGGTGATCACCTGGTGTCCTTCTCGGGTCAACCATGATCCGGACCAGGGCGCGCCACAGCGCGAGGTCCGGTGAGAGTGGGAGAGACGGCCCTACGGCGTCGCTGTGGCGCCACGGCGCCTGCGCGGTCGTACGGCCGTGGCCCGAGGCACGCACGGAGAGCCGGGCGGCCTCGGGAAACCAGCTGTCTTCAGACGACAGCGGTTCCCACGGGCGGACCTCGAGAGGTGATCGCGTGGACGAGAAGCAGGAGACGCGGCGCCCGGCCGGCCCGGCGGCGCCGCAGGTGGACGCGCGGGCGGTCCGGAGTGTCGGGCAGGGCCAGCAGCAACCGCAGCGGCGCCGCCAGCCGTCCGGCCGCCGCCCGCAGGATCCGGAAGGCGGCCTTCTCACCGTAGGCCAGCCACAGGCCGCTCAGCACCGCGGCGAGCAGGTGGGCGGCGAGCATGCCGAACGACGACGAACCGCCGTCCATGGAGTGCCCCATGTGATCCATGGGGCTCATGCCCGTGTGGCCCCCGTGCATGGCGCCCATGTCCATGGAGCCCATGCCGCTCATCTCCATGGAGGCCGAGCCGTCGGACGTGCCGGTCGTCGACTGGGCGTAGGAGAACGCCTCGTGGAGCACCGTCTGGGCGGCGACCACGACCGTCACGATCAGCGGCAGCCCGCGCTCACGCCCCGCCAGACACCAGCCCACGGCACCGGTCACGGCCCCGCCGGCGGCCAGCGCCCACGTGGGCACGTCGGTGCCGGACATCAGGACGTGGCCCAGGGCAGCGAGCAGCACGCACATGGCCGCGAACACCGCGGCCCGTGTCGCGCGAGCACACCACCCTGCTGTCATGGTGCCTCATCCTCGCATCCGGGCTTCGGTCGTCGTGCGTGGGTACGGACCTCCACGGGGGACCGTACTCAATCCGCGGGGTGTGATCCAGCCCACGACAACCGGCTGGAACTCGACGACACTCTGCCCCGACCTCTGGGAGAGGACTTCTCCGCCCTCAGAGCGGGCGATCACGGACCACCGGCGCCCGGACGGACCACCACCGCGATCGTCTCGACCGGCGCGCTGCGCTCGAAGTGGAGCGTGAACGGCACGAGATCGCCCGCCCGCCAGCCGGAGCCGGCCCGCAGCGTCAGGTCCACACCGCGCGGCGACATGGACAGCACGCCGCCCGCGGGGACGCCGGCCGAGGTCACGTCCGTCTTGTAGGCGGCCCGGCCGCCCAGCATGCGGTGCCCGCTGAGGGTGATGCGGCTGTGCGTGGCGTTGGACGTCACGCTCACCAGCCGGTCGTCCGCGCCACCGACGTTGGCGATGTCGAAGAGCGCCGCGGTGTCCGTGCCGTCGCCGTACGGCAGGAGGACCCGCCCGTTCGAGACGGTGATCCGGGCCGGGCTGCCCGCCTTCCCGGCCCCGGCCCAGGTCGTGAGTCCGCCCAGGGCGAGGCTGCAGGCGGCCACGGGCGTGAGCGCGGCGAGGAGGGTGTCGGTCATGCGACGGCGCGTGGGTCGCCAGAGGTTCTGCTCGGTCATCGGGTACGCCTCCGGGCGGGAGCGGGCGAGGGCTGCCAGGCGCGCAGCCGCAGGCTGTTGCCCACGACCAGCAGGGAACTCACCGACATCGCCGCCGCGGCGAGCATCGGATCGAGCAGGCCGACCATGGCGAGCGGCACGGTCACGACGTTGTAGCCGAAGGCCCAGACGAGGTTGGCCCGGATCGTGCCCAGCGTGCGCCGGGCGAGCCGGACCGCGTCCGCGAGCGCCTCGATGTCCCCGCGCACCAGCGTCACGTCGGCGGCCCCGATGGCCGCGTCCGTGCCGCTGCCCATGGCGATGCCCAGGTCGGCGCCGGCCAGGGCTGCGGCGTCGTTCACCCCGTCGCCGATGACCGCGACGCGGTAGCCCTGCTCCCGCAGGTCCCGTACGAGGCCGGCCTTGGCCTCGGGGGTGCAGCGGGCGTGCACGTCATCGATGCCCAGGGCCGCGGCCACGGCCTGCGCGGGTGCCTCACGGTCACCGGTGGCGAGGACCGGGCGCACCCCGAGGCGCCGCAGCCGGTCCACGGCCCGGTAGCCGCCGGGTCGCACCACGTCCCCGACCTCGATCAGGGCCTCGGCCACCCCGTCCACCCAGACCAGGACCGGCGTGTGGGCGGCGGCCTCTGCCACCGACAACGCGTCTGCCAGGGCGGTGGGCAACTCGCCGTCACAGGCGAGGACTTCCACCCGCCGGCCCTCGACCAGGCCGCGCACGCCCCGCCCCGGCACGGCGGCGAACTCGCTCACGTCCGGCAGCGTCCCCTCGGGGAGTTCCCGCCGGGCGCAGGAGGCGATCGCCCGGCCCAGAGGATGCTCCGAGCCGTGCTCGACGGCCCCGGCCAGCCGCAGCAGGGCCTGCCTGCCCAGTCCGTCGGGCACGACCGTGACGCGCGCGACGGTCATGTGGCCGGAGGTGAGCGTGCCGGTCTTGTCCAGGACGACCGTGTCGATGTGCCGGAGCCCCTCCAGCGCCTGGGGTCCGCCGACCAGGACGCCCAGTTGGGCACCGCGGCCGGTCGCGGCCATCAGCGCGGTCGGCGTGGCCAGGCCGAGCGCGCACGGGCAGGCCACGACGAGCACGGCCACACACGCGGTGACGGCGGCCTGCGGGTCGGCTCCGGCGCCGAGCCAGAAGCCGAGACACGTGACGGCCAGCGCCAGCACGACGGGGACGAAGACGCCTGCCACCGTGTCGGCCAGTCGCTGCGCCCGCGCCTTGCCGGCCTGGGCCTCGGTCACCAGCCGGGTGATCCGGGCCAGCTGGGTGTCGGCACCGACGGCCGTGGCCTTCACGAGGAGGCGCCCGCCGGCGTTGACGGCGCCGCCGGCCACCGCCGAACCCGGCCCGACCTCGACGGGCTCGCTCTCCCCGGTGACCAGGGACAGGTCGACGGCCGAACTGCCCTCCACCACCTGCCCGTCGGTGGCCACGCGCTCCCCCGGCCGCACGACGAAGACATGCCCGAGCCTCAACTGTTCGGCGGGAACGAGCCGTTCGTCGCCGTCTTCGCGGATCGTCACCTCCTTGGCGGCGAGTTGGGCCAGCGACCTGAGCGCGGCCCCGGTCCCGCGCCGGGCCCGCGCCTCCAGGAACCGCCCCGCCAGGACGAACAGCGGTACGCCGACGGCCGCTTCGAGATAGAGGTGCGCCGCGCCGTCCGAAGCCGAGGGCACCAGGGTGAACGGCATCCGCATGCCGGGCTCCCCCGCGCCCCCGAGGAGGAGCGCGTAGGCGGACCAGGAGAAGGACGCCGCCACACCGAGCGACACCAGCGTGTCCATGGTCGCCGCCGCATGCCGAAGCCCACGCGCCGCACGCACATGGAAGGGCCACGCGCCCCACACCGCGACCGGCGCGGCCAGCGCGAAGCACAGCCACTGCCAGTTGCGGAACTGCAGCGCGGGCACCATCGACAGCACGAGCACGGGCACCGCGAGCAGCGCGGTGATCAGGAGCCGGTCCCGTTCCCGGCGGGCGTCGTCGGACTCGCCCGCGTCGGTGCCCTCGCGCTTCTCCGACTGCTGGGGCGGTGCGGGCAGGGCGGCCGTGTAGCCGGCCTTCTCGACGGTGGCGACGAGTTCCCCGGGGCTGATCCGCGGCGGGTGGCTCACCCGCGCCTGCCCGGTGGCCAGATTGACGGTCGCCGTGACCCCGTCCAGCCTGCCGAGCTTCTTCTCGACCCGCCGTACGCAGGCCGCGCAGGTCATGCCGCCGACGGTCAGGTCGGTCGTCACCAGGCCGACGGCCACCGGTTCTCCGCCCATCAGTGGCCACCCCCGTGCATGTCCCCCATGTCGTCCGTGCCGCCGCCCCCACCGGAACCGCCGGCACCCCGGCTCGTGCCGGTGCCGTGCATGCCGGGCGCGACGGGCCCTGCGGCGGCACCGACGGCGTACGACACCGAGAACACCAGCGCCAGCAGGAGAAGGAATCCGCACAGGGCGGGCGGCGGCACCAGCTTCCGCGACACCGCACCGGCGCCGGAGGAGATGTGCCGGGACTCGTCCATCAACCGTGTCTCCAGATAACGTCCGTACGGCGTCGGTCGGATCGCGCCGTGCTGCATCAGGAGTCGGGGCCTGCGGGGGACGAGTTCCGGAGCGATGTTGTGGTCCGGGTCACGTGAGGGACAACTGTGTCCGGGCCATGGCGGCGGAACGGTGCCCTGCCGACGGCTGCCGTCGGCAGGGCGGTGGCGCTACTCCGCCCGGGATCCGGCGGAACGGCCGCGCACGACCGCGAAGCCCGCCGCGGCCAGGCCCAGCACGCCGACGACCAGCCCGGCGATGCCGAGACCGCGGGCGGTCGAGTCGCCGGCCGAGGCCGTCGACCCGGCGCTGCCGGAGCCCTTCGAACCCGCCGGCGAGGCGGTCGCGGTGCCGGTACCGTCTTCCGCGCCCTTGGCGGTGAGCTTGAGCACGGGCGCCGGGTTCTCCGGTGCCTGGCCGCCCTGCGCCTCCTCGATCCAGCGGACGATCTTGCCGTCGGAGTACGTCTGGAGGGTCTTGAAGGTCAACTGGTCGGCGTCGTCGGGCAACTGGCCGAAGGCGACGTTGAAGTCCTCGTACTGCCCGGGTGCGATCTTTCCGCCGCTGAAGGTGATCTCGGAGACGGCGTCGGTGATGGTGCCGTCGTCGGTCTTGACGGGCGTCTTGAGCTTGGTGTCGGTGACCTGGGCGGTCCAGCCGTCCTGCGGGTGGACCAGCACGCCGAGGACGGGGTGGTCGGTGGGCAGGAAGACCTGGACCCGGGTGGTGGAGGCGTTGTCCTCCTCGTTGGGCACACGGAAGGTCAGCACGCCGTCGGTGGCGCCCTTGGCGTAGCTGTCGGGGTGGACGGTGACATGCGCGGAGGCCACGCCCGCGGCGGCGAGAACTCCGGCGGCGGTCAGGGCCGTGACGGCGCCGGCGCGGCGCAGGATGGTGCGGGTCCTGGACATGAGGTGAGGGATCTCCGTACGGAAGAAGGGACGTCGGGGTCAGATCGCGTACGACTGCGCGTACGACATCCCCGTCGGCGGCCCCCGCCGGTGAACGGTGTACCTCAGCCGTACCTGCCCGGGCGCCCACGGCTCACCGGCGGCCCGGCGCACAAGCCCTGGCCCGGCCGGCGCGCGGCGCGTCCCGCCGGTCACCTGCCACCAGGCGGCGAGCCCCGGCACGAAGGCGACCGCCCACCGCAGCAGCGACCACAGTGCCACCTCGCCGCGCCGCAGCCACCAGGTCAGCAGCAGGGCCGCCCCGGCATGCGCGGCGGTGGCGTGCGGTGCCGGCGCGTGGGGCGCCTGGACCATCCGCATGCCGTGCATGACCATCGCGGCGTGACGGGGCTCGGCGGCGTGGAAGACAAGGTGCAACCCGCCCTGGGCGGCCAGCGTCCCCGCGCCGATGGCGGTCGACGACCGCTCACGGCCGGCCAGCAGAGAGCCGGCCGCGAAGACCGGCACGAACCCGGCGACCTGCACCCACACCGACGGCGCCATGCCCGTGGCCATGGCATGGCCTCCGGCAGCGAGCAGCACGCACAGCACGGCGAACACCGCCGCGCGCACGCTCCGCACGGCCAGGGACACTCTCACGGCACCTGATGCTGCCACGCGTCCAAAGGATCTCTCCCCCGGCCCAGGCACACGCATCACCGCCCACGGAACTGTTACCCGGTCGACCTGCCTCCTCCTTATAGGTCGGACGGGAGCGCCGTTCAGTTCCCGGCCACTTCGGCGGCATCGAAGCACCGGTGGCACTCCGAGGAACACGGGCGCGCACCCGCCGCCTCCGGGCCCCTGAACGTGGCGACGGGTTCCGGCCCGCTGGTGTCGGACATGCTGATCCACCTCCGTGGCATGGGGTGTGCCGCAACTGCACGACACCGGGCCGCCCGACCCTCCCGACCGACCGGGTGTTCCGCACCGGGTGTTCCACATCACACCAACGGCACGGAACTCGCCGCTCCACTCGGCCGACAGCTGACGTGACACCCATACGTCGCAGGAGCAGCTCCCATGTCCGTCGAACCGCCCACCAACGCCCCACCCCGCACGGCCGGCGACGCCGGTGGGACGACCCCGGGCCCTGCCTCTGCGGCGACTCTCTCGGCCTCGCGCACACTGCGCCCCCTGGTGCTGCGCCTGCACTTCTACGCGGGCGTGTTCGTCGCGCCCTTCCTGCTCGTCGCGGCGGTCACCGGACTGCTGTACGCGGGCTCGTTCCAGGCCGAGAAGATCGTGTACGCCCACGAACTGACGGTTCCGGTCGGCGACCACAAGCTGCCGATCTCCCAGCAGGTGGCCGCCGCCCGCAAGGCCCACCCCGAGGGCACCATCTCCGCCGTGCGGCCGTCACCGCAGCCGGATGCGACCACACGCGTACTGCTGTCCGGGGTGAAGGGCACAGCCGCCGACCACACCCTCGCCGTGTTCGTGGACCCCTACACCGGCACGGTGCGCGGCGCGCTGGAGCAGTACGGCTCCACCGGCGCCCTGCCGCTGCGCAGCTGGATCGACGAGCTCCACCGCGACCTGCACCTGGGCGACACCGGCCGCCTGTACAGCGAGTTCGCCGCCAGCTGGCTGTGGGTGATCACGGGTGGCGGGCTGCTGCTGTGGTTCGGCCGGCGCCGCACCCGCCGCACGGTGCGCGGCACCACGGGGCGGCGCCGCTCCCTGACCCTGCACGGCACGGTGGGCGTGTGGGCGGCCGGCGGCCTGCTCTTCCTGTCGGCGACCGGCCTGACCTGGTCCGCCTACGCCGGAGCGAACATCGGCGACCTTCGCCAAGCCCTCGGCCAGTCCACCCCCTCCGTGGCCGCGACGGTGAGCGGGCACGAGGGACACGGCTCCATGGCAGGCATGGACATGAACAGCATGGACATGGGCTCGCGCTCCGGCGCACGTTCCGACGTGGGTCTCGACGCCGTCCTGAAGACGGCCCGCGCCGAGGGCCTGTCCGACCCGGTCGAAATCGTGCCGCCCGCGGACTCCAACTCCGCCTACGTCGTACGGCAGATCCAGCGCAGCTGGCCGGAGAAGCAGGACTCGATCGCCGTCGACCCGGCCACCGGCAAGGTCACCGACGTCCTGCGCTTCTCCGACTACCCGCTGCTGGCCAAACTGACCCGGTGGGGCATCGACGCCCACACCGGCACCCTGTTCGGCCTCGCCAACCAGATCGCGCTGGCCGGCCTCGCCCTGGCTCTGATCCTCCTCATCCTGTGGGGCTACCGCATGTGGTGGCAGCGCGGCCGCGGCTCCGCCTTCGGCCGCCCGCCTCCCCGCGGTGCCTGGCGGCAGGTGCCGGTGTACGTACTGGTGCCCTGCGTCGCGGTGGTCGCCGTCGTCGGCTACTACGTCCCGTTGCTCGGGATCCCGCTCGCCGCCTTCCTCGCGGTGGACATCCTGCTCGGCTGGACCACCCGCCGCCGCACCGGGCACGCACACGCCTGAGCACGGGCCTGCTGCCACGGCGCCAACGCCTGCGACATCGCCGCATCCAGGCCCATGAGTCGGCGGGCGTCACGCGTGGCACACGCCGTGGTTGACCATCTGGGTGTGGCGTGCGACCACCGGACGGGCGCTCTTGGCCAGGGACTTCACGAGCGGGCTGGTGCCCGAGGCGATCTCCTTGTCGATGAGCGCCAGGGTCTGCACGTGGGCCGGGTACTGGGCCTTGAGCCAGGCGACGTCGTACGCGGGTGTCCCGGCGAGGGACTTGAGAGCGGCGGTCTGCCTCAGTTGCGCGGCCGATTGCCCGGACGGCAGTGCCACGCCGAGTTGTGCCGCGGTCTTGACGACACCGGCATCAAGGGCGCGGTGGTCGCGGATGAACTCGGCGCCGACCCGCTTGACGCAGGCGGTGGTCGCTGCGCTCTGAGCTTGCCCGCTGACCGCGATCTCCCACAGATTTCCCTGGTGGGCTGCGGTCAGGAGCTGCCTGTCCAGGGGGGAGACCGCCGACGGTGAGGGCGACGAGGACGCGAGAGCCGGGAGCGACGTGGCACCCATGACACAGACAGTGGCGGCGCAGACGGCGGCGGAACGGGCACGGGATCGAGTCGTGTGCATGAGTCCTCCACAGGTCGCACGTGCAGGCCCGACGAAATCCCCATCCTTGTCACGCGAAGAATGAAAACCGCACCTATGCCATGGTTCACCCGGTTGGGTTGCTCGGCAACCGAGGCCCCCGGGGACGGCGGGCTCCTCTCCGGCGACACCGGCCTCTACCGCGACCGCACCACAGTCGAGCGGGCCGTCGACAACGGCCGCGCCGCGCTCACGACCTGCGGATCGGTCTCGGGTGGGCGTGAAGGGCGTACCTTCCGACATGGCCGTGTCGAACGTACAGGAAGGTCACCACCGCGACCGGGGTGACCGAGGTGAAGGCCCCGCGCATCAACGACAAGCGCACCGACGACGCAACCCGATCGCAGCGGAGCAACCGGCCTGGCCCGCTGAACTCCTTCGGGAACCGGGACATGGAGCCGGCCAGGCGGCCGAGGTCGCTGCGGCCGTGCAGAAGGTCTTCGACGAACTCCCGGCGAGCGGCCGCCTCCTCGGCTTCCGCGCCCGCTCGTGTCCCTCGGCGAAGGCGTCGACGGCGTGCTCGACCGCCGTCAGCACACGCTCGGTTGCGGCGGACGGCAGCGTGGGCCATACGGCGCGAGTCGCCGACAGGTACCTGCGCACCGGGATCCGCAGCCCCTGGCCGGCCTCCGCGGCGCGCTCTCCCTGGGCACGCGGGGCCTCCCGTTCGTGGCGCGTGAGCCGTCGGCCGGTCGCGCAGACCTCGGTCAGGATGCGGGCACAGTCCGTCAGCTCGTCATCGGTCATCTCCCACGCCATCACGCGTTTCCCCCCGGCCCGTTGACACGTTCCGAGCAGCGGCTGCCCGATGTGCGACTCCCCCGTCGGCACAGCCAGGTTCCCACGTGCGGCCCTCGGGGGACATTGCCTGTTCCCGGCCATCTTTACGCGACTTTGATGCCACGCTGACGCACCGCACACCGTCCGGGCAGCGCGATGCCGATCCGGACGAGGAACCGCAGGAGCGGAGGCCGGTGCCGCCACCGGGATACGCCGCGTCGAGTGCTTCCGCACGGTCCGTGTATGCGGTGACGCGGATGATCAGGCCGTCGGCCAGGTCGTAGACCTGGTACACCGTGGGCGCTGGCCCGGGCCCGGGTGCGGCACCCGCGCGGCGCAGGCCGAGAACGACGGCTGCCGGATAGGTGAAGGTCTCGTCGACCGTCGTACGCGGTCCGTCGGCGCCCGGGCGGGCACAGTGGCTGAGGACGCAGGAGCGGCCCCGGCGGACGCTGACGCCGTCTTCGGGTGGTCCGCAGGTCACGTCCGGATGCAGCAGCCCGGCCAATGACGGCCAGTGCGCGGCTTCGACGGCTGCGCGCAGGCGGGCGGCCATGGTGCTCGGGCTGGAGGACATCGGGACCTTTCCGGGTCGCGGGGTTGGCGACACCCCGAACGTGTTCACGGTCTGCGTGGTCCCGCTCCCTCCTGGACGGGGCCGGAGCCACGGTTCTCGGTCACCCACGACGGAATCGAGGCGAGCCGTCGCAGGGGCGGCCCCTGCCTCCCCGTGAGCGAGATGCCCGCGAGGCGTTGCGCACCGGGCAGGTTGGAAAGCCGCAGGGCGGCGCGGCGGATTCGCAGGTGTCGTGGTGACTCGGGTACGAACCAGCGGGCCACTCGCCGGGCCGCCTGCTGCTTGTGCGTGATGACGGGCCGCCAGCGCCGTTCGTAGCCGTGCAGTGCGTCCTCGATGCGGGCGGTGCGGGCGAGTTGGTCCGCCAGGACGTACGCGGCGCCGATCGCCAGGGAGGCGCCTTGTGCGGCGAGGAGGGAGACCGCCTGGCAGGCGTCGCCGACCAGGACGACCCGGCCGCAGCTCCAGGCGGGAAGGGTCGTCTGGGCGACGTGGTCGTAGTAAATCCGGGAGGACGGCGGGCAGTTGTCCAGGATGCGGGGCGTGAGCCAGCCGAGCGTGCCGTACTCGTGGCGCAGCGCCGCCCGCACGTCGGCGGGAAGACGGGCGCCGGTGGCGCGGTGCACGGCGAACACGGCGACCGTGCCGTCGCGCAGCGCGTACAGGCCCATCTGCCGGCCGATGGTGTCGGTGAGGCAGAACCGGTCGCCCACTTCCGCGTGCACCTCGGGATCGTCGAAGGTGAACGCGGCGGTGTGGTAGCCGAGGTGGCGGACGTACCGCGCCTCGTCGCCGAAGGCCAGGGCGCGCACGGTGGAGTGGATGCCGTCGGCGCCGACGAGCAGGTCGGCGTCGATGCTGTCGCCGTCGGTGAGGGTGACACGCACTCCGTCCGGGCGGGCGTCGATGCCGGCCGGGCCCACGCCGAAGCGCAGACGCACCGCGAGGGACAGCCGCTCTCGCAGGGCGAGTTCGAGGTCGGGCCGCATGATGCTCAGCAGGCGCCCGTCCAGGAAGCGCGCGAAGCGGTCGTAGCGGATCCCGACCCGGCACTCACCGTGTTCGTCCACGAGGGCCGCCTCGGAAACCTGATAGCTCAGCTCTTCCAGGGCGGGCAGCATGCCCATGGCCTCGGCCGCGTCGTATCCGGGCCCGAAGAAGTCGATCATGTAACCGTCGGTGCGTGGCCGCGGCTCCTTCTCCAGGACGACGACGTCCCAGCCGAGCACGTCGTGCAGCCGGCCGGCCAGCGCGAGTCCCGCGATCCCGGCCCCACAGATGACGACCCTCATTCGGTGTACACCACCTCTCTCCGGCCTCTAAGTTTTGCACTATGCAAAGCTCATGCGTCAAGAAGGCCCGCAGACAACGAAGACTCATCGGAGCGGACCAACGACCGGACAGGCGGCGCGCGGCACGAGGTGCCGGCCGATCAAGCCGAGAAAGTTGTCGGCGAAAGCGCCGCTCGCGCGGGTGCGGGCGGGCCCGAGGGCCGTTCGGTCCCGAGGCGCGGACAGGTGGTGCGCACCCTTGTCTTCTTTTGCATAATGCAAAAATAAGGAAGGGGAATCGATGAGCGGCATACGGGCAGCGACGGACACGGAGCAAGGAGCCGACACGACGGCACGAAGTCTCACGCCGGCGCCGACGATCGCGGGCCTGAGGAACGCCCCCTGGGGTGTGACGGCACTGGCCGTGGTGGTCGGCGCCGGAGCGGGCGTCGGCTCGGTCGTCTTCCGCTGGTGCATCAAGACCTTCACCCGCCTGCTGTCCGGGCGCACCGACTACTCCGCCGCCCCCGGCGCGAGCAATCCGCACATACCGTGGCTGGGCCCGTATTTCGTACTGCTCGTGCCAGTGATCGGCGGTCTGCTGTACGGACCCCTGGTCAACCGGTTCGCCAAGGAGGCCCGCGGGCACGGCGTGCCCGAGGTCATGCTGGCCGTCGCCCAGCGCGGCGGTCGGATCAGCCCCAAGGTCGCCGTCGTCAAGACGCTCGCCTCCGCCCTGACCATCGGATCCGGCGGATCGGTCGGCCGCGAAGGCCCCATCGTGCAGATCGGCTCGGCACTCGGCTCCACTCTCGGCCGGGTGACCAAGGCGACCGAGAGCCGCACGAAGCTCCTGGTCGCCTGCGGCGCGGCGGGCGGCATCGCGGCCACGTTCAACGCACCGCTGGCCGGTGTCTTCTTCGCCATGGAGCTGATCCTCGGCACCTTCTCGGCGGAAGCCTTCGGCGCCACGGTGCTGGCCAGCGTCACCGCGAGCATCATCGGACGGGCCTCCTTCGGCGACGTCGCCTTCCTGACCCTGCCCGCCTTCCACGTCGCCCACGTCGCCCAGTACGGCCTGTTCGCCCTGCTCGGCGTCGTCGCGGCCGTGGTCGGCATGGGCTTCGCCCGTTTCCTCTACCTGATCGAGGACGCCTGCGACTGGCTCTGGCGCGGCCCGGAGTGGCTGCGCCCCGCGGTCGGCGGACTGGCTCTCGGGCTGGTGCTGCTGGCACTGCCCGAGATGTACGGCGTCGGCTACCCCGTCCTGGAGAAGGCGACCGAGGGCGGCTACGCGGTCGGCTTCCTGCTCCTGCTCCTGGCCGGCAAGATGCTCGCGACCAGCCTCACCATCGGCATCGGCGGCTCGGGCGGCGTCTTCGCGCCCAGCCTGTTCATCGGCGCGATGCTCGGCTCGGCCTACGGCATCGGCGTCCATGACCTGATACCCGGCACCGCCGGGGCGGTGGGCGCGTACGCCCTGATCGGCATGGGCGCCACCTTCGCCGGCGCGGCCCGGGCACCGATCACCGCCGTGGTCATCCTCTTCGAGCTGACCGGCGAGTACTCGATCATCCTGCCACTGATGCTGGCCATCGTCCTGGCCACCGCCACCAGCCGCCTGCTCTCCCGCGACACCATCTACACCCTCAAGCTCCGCCGCCGCGGCATCGACCTCGAAGGCCCCGTCCCCGGAGCGGCGATCGGCACCCAGCACGTCGGGACCGTCATGGAACCGCTG
Organism: Streptomyces monashensis; assembly: GCF_001866665.1. Classification (GTDB taxonomy): domain Bacteria; phylum Actinomycetota; class Actinomycetes; order Streptomycetales; family Streptomycetaceae; genus Streptomyces; species Streptomyces monashensis. Next base: position 107,151 of record NZ_MLYO01000009.1, read on the forward strand.
CCCTCACTCCTGCCCGCGACCACAGCCCTGGCGGACGCCGCCGATCTCCTGAGCCTCTCCGGCCACGGAGCCCTCCCGGTCGTCGACGGCACCGGGGAGTACGTCGGCGTCGTCACCGCGCAGGCCGTGGCCGAGGCCCTCGCCGAACAGCCGGACGCCGCACCGCGGACGATTGCCCAGCTCGCGGCGCCGCCCGCACCCGTGACACCCGAGCAGCCCCTCGCCCAGGCCCTGCACGCCTTGCTGTCGGCCTCCGGAACCGGGGTACCCGTCCTCGACGCGGAGCGGGGCAAGCCGGTCGGATGGCTCAGCCACCAAAGCGCGCTGCGCGCCGTGCACGCGACCACCTGACCGCACCCCAGGCCTGCGGACACGGATGGGAGGCCACCTACGACATCGATGTGACCATGAACGATCACGGTCACATCATCGCCACCTACCACCTCGGCTGCAGGCTCGTACGCCCACCGCTCCAGTGGCCACGCTGCCCCGACTGCGCGGGCTGCAAGACCCGCGTCATGCGACCGGGGCGCGTGGCGTCGGCCCGGCCGCACGAGAGATGGCGCCGATGGAGGCGAACCACGCGGCGCCGCCCTGAATCCGGCTCCGGGAACATCGGAACAACGAACGCAGCCTCGCCCGGACCGCCGGGATCCCCGACGGCGGGTTGACCAGCGACGGGCCGTCATGCGGCGGCCGGAGCGTTCCGGGCGTGACCGACCGCAATCGTGTCAGGCGTCGTGCGTCAGCGCTCCGTCCACCATCCAGCCGAGCGGGTACGGTTCCGGATCGTCCGCCCCCGGTGCCGGAGGCTCGCCTCCCGCCTCGTTGAAGGCACCCAGCGCCTCGACGAGTGCCAGCCGCTCCATCGGGCGGAGCCGTTCGACGATGGCGGCGATCTCGGCACGACGCCGGGCGGTGACTTCCTCGACGGTGCGCCGACCCTCCTCGGTCAGCCGCAGGAGTGTCTCGCGACGGTTGGCGGGATTGGCCTGCCGGTCGGCGAGCCCGGCGGAGATGAGCCGGTCGACCATCCGCATGGCGGTGGAGGGTGCCACCTGGAGCAGTTCGGCGAGCTCGACCAGCTTGGTCGTCCCCCTGGTGGACAGCACCACCAGCATCCGGAACTGGGCGACGGTCACCCGCTCCTCCACCGCGGCGAGCGAGCGGGCGGAGACCGCCACCAACAGACGCGACGCAGTCAGCACCGCTCTGGTGACCGCATCAACATCGTCCAAGGCACCCGTGGGGGTCTGTCGCTCCGCCATACGTCCTTTCTACCGTGCCGAGGCCGCTGTTCTCTCCCTCGATGGGAACAGGTATTCACCCCGAGTGGTCGTGACAGCGGAGCAAGAGCATCGCGGCGTCGCCATGGAACGGCCCGGCAGCGTGCCGGACCAGGTCCTCACGCAGCGCATCGAGGGCGCGGTCCGCGTCCGGTTCCTTCAGCACGCCCACCCGGTCACCGAGCGGACAGAAGGAGCCTCCCGGTTCCCTGGCTTCGATGACACCGTCCATGTGTACCAACAGCTGCTGATCGCCGGACGCGAAGCCCACCCGACAGGGCATCGGCCCCTCGGTCCTGTGCGCGCCCAGACCCAGCGGCAGGGCGAAGGAGTCCGGTTCCGGGGAATCGGCCCGGCCGTCCTCACGGACGATCATCGGAGCCGGGTGCCCGTAGTCTGAGCACCTACTGGCACGTCGACCATCCCTCGCTCTGTGCCCCTGCTGAGGCTCGGCGTTGAGGTTTGCTTCCCGGTCCCGACCGACCCGCAGGCCGGTCAGGGGTTCCCGTCGTGCGCCGCCGCGGCGGGACCCGTCAGCAGTAGCCGCACCGCGCATGCACCGTTCAACGGGCTCGAACGAGGAAGAGCCAGAAGACCAGCACGGGCAGGACCAGGGCTCCGGCGACGGCGTTCAGCCCGCCGAAGCCGAGGGTGTGCATCAGAGGTCCGGCCAGACCGGCGCCCACCGCTGCGACGACGTTCATCGCGGTGTCCGTCATACCCTGCACTCCAGGCCGAAGAGCCGCGGGCGTGGCGTCGCTGAGCATCGCGGAGCCGGCCACCAGGCTGAACGACCAGCCCAGCCCGAGGAGGAACAGTCCTGCCATCACCATGGCGACCGAGCCGTGGCTCAGGCCCGACAACAGCGCGGACGCGATGGAAACGGCCTGTCCGGCGACCGCGGTCGGCAGGTGCCCGATCCTGTCGGCGAGCCGGCCGACGACGGGCGAGAACGCGTACATTCCCAGCAGATGGCCGCTTATGGTGAAGCCGACAAGGGTGAGAGTGGCTCCGTCTGCGACCATGCTGACGGGTGTCGTCGTCATGACCGCGCCCATGACCGTGTTGGCCATGACGATGGTCACGAACGCGAACGCCGCGCGTGGCGCGTGGCGCGTGGCGCGTGGCGCGTGGCGCGTGGCGCGTGGCGCGTGGCGAAGATGACGCAAGCCCGCCCGCAGTGTGCCGACCTGTAACTCCCGCGTGTCTGGCACGGCCTTGCCCGAAGCCGCCTCTACGCGTGTTCCGGTCCCCCACTGCTCTTCCGTGTCCGGTTGCTGTCGGGCGAGCACCAGCGGGTCGGGGCGCGGCCAAGCCCACAGCAGTGCCGATGCCAGCGCCATGCAGAAGGTGGCCAGGACGAACGCCCCGGTCAGTCGAGGCAGGTGCGACATCGATGCCACGCCGGCGCCTGGATCGGCGAGATTCGGCCCGACCACGGAGCGGGAGTAGCCCCCGTCGGCCGGCCCGACAGAGAGCCGCCTCTGAACTGTTCCCGAGGGTCAGAGGCGGCTTTTGCCCTTCACGGGACCGCCGGTCCGGCCGTTGGCGGCTCGGGAGCGGCAGAACAGGAGCTGCTTCGGCGAGGCGCTCGTGAACGGGGAATGATCGTAGTCCCCGTAGCGTTGCGCGACGTCGAGCCCGGCCAGCCGGCAGAGCGCCAGGAGTTCCTCGGGAAAGAAGCAGCGCATGCTGACCTTTTTGGTGCGTACGCACACGCCGTCGCGTAGGTAGTCCAGTGTGAAGCGCAGCACTTGGGCGGCGGCGTCGTAGCGTGTCGTCGCTCGCACGTCGAGTGTCGTCCCGTCCCGGTCCACGACCGACTTGTGGTGGTAGGGCGACTCGGGGAGCCGGCACAGCTTGGCCAGGTCGGGGTTGAACACGTCCAGGATCAGGGTCCCGCCCGGTCGCAGCACGTTGCGCGCCGAGGTGAGGAACGCGACCACGGAATCCAGGTCGTGCAGGTGCTGCATCGCGTTGGTCGCCGAGAACACCAGGGCGAACCGCCTGTCGGAGCGGATGTCTCGGCAGTCCTGTTCCAGCCACTGGACCGGCAGTCGCTCGCCCTCGGCCCGCTGACGGGCGCGGGCGAGCATCGAGGGCATGATGTCAAGCCCTGTGACATCGACACCCACCCGCGCGATCGGCAGGGTGATGCGCCCGGTTCCGCACGCCACCTCCAGGACCGGACCGCCCGCCCGGACCGCTTGGCCGAGGAAGAACGGGATGTCGTGGGTGCGCGCGGCGAACTCCTGATCGTAGAAGTCCGCGTCGTCGTACACGGCCAGGTCCTTCAGTGGCTTCATCGCGCCGCCGCCGACGTCGGGCCGAAAGCGTCGGCAAGGCTGGTCAGGACGGAACCGGACCAGCTGCTCTCCCCGAACACGCTGACCGGCATGGCGAGCACGCCGCACTCGCGCTGGAGCGTCTCCGCTGGAATCCCAACCGGGAAGAAGTAGTTGCCGGGACACGTCCGGCTCGCTGTGGGAATCGCCCCGATCACGTCGTCCGGCAACCTCTCGAACAACCGCTCGGCCCGTGCGGCCAGTTCGTCGACGACCTGCCGGGGCACGTCGCTGTGCTCGGTCAGCAGACGGTCGGCGAGCCTCAGTTGTGCCGGTGACGGCGGATCCGCCCGGAACGCTTCGGCCAGCTCGGCTTGCGCCGGACCGAGCAGGACCACGCCGAACGTGCGTGGCCACAGCCATCCCTTGGTGACCGAGTGCAGCAGGACCGCACGACCGGTGTCCAGCAATCGCCGTGTGCCGACAGCGAATGGGGCTCCCAGGTCGTAGACGCTGTCGATCAGCAAGCAGCGGCGTGGTGATTCCCGCAACCACGACATGACCGCGGCGCACTCGGCATCGGACAGGTACAGGCCGAGCGGCTTGCTGGGGTTGACGAGCAGCAGGTATTCGGGTCGGTCGTCCGCCGGCGACGTCGGCAGGGCCGGCACCGGCAGCGTCGGGTAGGACACGGGCGCCAGACCCGCAGCGCGTGCCAGCTCGAAGTAGACCGGGTACACGTCGCTGGGCAACCACAACCGCGCCCGCACGGCGCGCAGCCAGTGGAACACCACACCGAGCCCGTGACGGACGCCTCGACAGACCATGGCGTGGCCGGACCAGTCCTCCGGCAGCTCGAAGCGCCGCAGCCAGGCACGGGCGAGATCGCACCGGTGCACCGTACTCATGTCGGCCGGCGGTTCCGGTCGCACCGGAGCGAGCGCCCCGTACACGTTGGTCTCGGCGGCGTCCAGAAGCAACGAGGAGGCGCTGAGCTGCCGTTGCCGGAATTCCTGGAACTCGTCGAACCTCATGCCACCACGCCTTCCGGCGCGATCTCGCTGGCCCGGTCCTCCAGGGAGGCGTAGCAGCGTCCGTCGGCCATGACGTTCCAGCTGCGTGCGATCCCGCTGGTGCGTTCCCAGAGCAGGCTGGGCTCGGTGTAAGCGGCGATCCGCATCGGCCGCCCGTCCCAGCTGCCGTGGTAGACCGGCGCGCCCCAGGGCAGGCGGCTCGCCAGTTCGAAGCCGTGCTGCTCGACGAACCGGGTGACGACGGACAGCGAAACCTGGTGCTGTCGGCTCCAGACGTTGGCGGCGCGGTCGAAGTAGAGCGACTCGGTGCTGGTGGAGACGTAGAGCTCCTTGAAGCAGACTTCCTCGACACCGAGCGCCGCGGCCCACGAAAGGTAGTCGGCGACGCCGGCCGCGTCGGCGACGCCGCCGTGCTGCAGCACGCAGATCAGCCTCATCCGCAGCCGCGGCCAGCGGTCGCGTTCCACGCGCCAGGTGTCGACCACAGAGCTCACCGGCGTGCGCAGCATCATCAGCCGCTCGCTGACGGCGTCGTCCTGATGATGCCGGGAGACCGACAGCACGCTCAGGCCCGCGGCGCTCAGGGCCGCCAGCCGGTCGGCCCGGTCAGCGTGCCCGCCCTTCGCCAGGGTGTGCGCGTTGGTGATCAGGACGACCTTCGGGAAGGCCGCCGAGCAGGCGGACACCAGCCGCAGCTGCTGTTCGAACGGTATGAGTGTGGGCTCCCCGCCGCCGGTGATCACCGCACGCTCGGCACCCGCCGCACGGGCACGCTCCAGCCAGTGGGCGACCGCGTCCCACGGGACCCGTGCCGGCGCCTGGTCGCTGGAGATCGAAGCCGAGGAGAAGCAGAACGAACACCGGGCCTGGCAGGCGGAGGCGACCGGCAGAAGCGAGACCGAGCGCGGTCGCGTGTCGGCGTAGCGACGCTGTGCCGATCCGTGCAGGTGCAGGGAGGCCGCCATCGCGTCCTCGACGGTTGTCGGGCGCAGAGTGAACTCGTCGCCCGCTTGGTCGAGTTCGTGGACCGCTGACAACCGGATGCGAGCCTCGTGCCATTCCATGCCGAGGCCGGTCGACACGTTGGGCACCAGCCTGTCGGGGTCCACCGTGGTTTCCAGCACCAGCAGCCGGTCGCCCGGAATGGCCAGTCGGTCCAGCAGGCGTCGCGCCTTGCCGATGCCGATACCCAACTCCGCACGGGTCAGCAGGTGGAACCGGTCGGGATAGGTACTCTCCGGAATCCCCGCCTTACCGTAGGCGAACGCGTACTTGTCGAAGCCCTTCGCGAAGTTCGACAGCACGATGACATGGAAGCGCTGGTCGCTCTGGTTCATTCCGTCATCATGCAGGAACGGCCCCGGACGACATGGGCCGTACTGCCCGTACTGCCCGTACTGCCGGCGGAACGCGGTGTCCCGATCCGATCCAATCCGATCCGTCGTCGACGACACACCCCGCATGTCGGCCGGTGGTGACGAGTTCCGTGTCCGAGAGGTGAGTCGGCGGCTGACGACACGGTGCTGGTGGCACGTTCCGCGCGACGGACCCGCCCTCCGGCCGCGTAGAGCGGACGACGGATTCATCCACGGAGGGGACGGCACAGTGACAGGGCGTGCACTCAAGGGGGCACTGAGAGGTGCCAGGGGTACGGCGATCGCGGCGGCGGCGATGGCCGTGCTGACCGCATCGCAGGCACCGGGGGCGGTCTCGGCCGCGGCCGCGGAGCCCGCGCCGAACACGGCGCCCGCCGGGCACGGCGCGAGCGTGTCCGGCGACACCCCGTACCGCACCGGCCTTCCCCCGCTGCGGACACGGAAGGACGGCCCGGCACCGGGAGCGACGGTCGGCGGCGCCCTGCCCGCGACCGTGTTCGCCGCGTACCGGCGCGCCGAGGAGGAACTGGCGCGCAGCGCGCCCGGCTGTCGGCTGCGCTGGCAGCTGCTGGCCGCGATCGGTCAGGTGGAGTCCGGGCAGGCATGGGGCGGCCGGGTGACCCCGGACGGTACGACCGTGACGCCCGTCCTCGGCCCGCGGCTGACCGGCGGCGCCTTCGCCCTCGTGCCGGACACCGACGGCGGCGCGTACGACGGGGACCCGGTGTACGACCGCGCGGTCGGCCCGATGCAGTTCATCCCGTCCACCTGGGCCCGCTGGGGCGCGGACGGCAACGGCGACGGACGGTCGGACCCGAACAACGTCTACGACGCGGCGCTCGCCGCCGGGCGCTACCTGTGCGCGGGCGGCCGCGACCTGTCGAACCCCGCCGACCTGGACCGGGCGATCCTGGGCTACAACCACTCGGACGCCTATCTGCGCACCGTCAAGGCCTGGTTCGCGTACTACCTGACCGGACACCGCGTGGTGCCGGACGCGTCCACCGGCTCCCGGGCGGACCGGCCGAAGCCGTCCCGCACGCAGCGGCCGAAGCCCTCGCCGCCGAAGTCGTCGCACGACCGGAAGCCGGCCCCTGGCCCTTCGCCCACGTCGTCGGCGCCGCCCGCCTCGCCCTCCCCCAGCCCGTCCCCGACGGCGGGTGTGCCGAAGGCGTCCGGGACGCCGCTGGTCCCCGTCCCCGAGCCGACTCTCGCGCTGCCCAGCGGCGGCGTGCTGCCCGACGCGGGGCCGTGACCATCGGCAACGGCTGGAACACGATGAGCGCCTCCCCCTCCACAACCGCGACTACTCGGCGGTAATGTCGCCACCCGCCGGAAGCACAGGACCGGCGGGTGAGTGCGAAGGGGCCCTCATGGCGACGGACATGCCTGCGGACACAGCGGCCGCCGAGGAGCGTTGGCAGCGCATGTGGAGCCATCGCGAGCAACTGCTCAAGGTGGCCCGGCGACGCTCCATGAGCCAGGAGGACGCCGAGGACGCCGTGCACGAGGCGATGCTGCGGGCCGCGGAACGCCCGGACCTCGACGACGAGCGGCTCGGCGCCTGGCTGACGACGGTGACGATGCGGCTGTGCGTCGACCGGTACCGGCAGGTCAACCGAGAGGCCGAGGTGGGCAGTCGCCCCACGCTCGTCGCGCCGGGCCCGGTACCCGTCGAGGAGGCGGTGTGCGACCGGGCCGAGGCGAAGTGGCTCGCCGTGCGCAGCGGTGAGCTGCCCGCCCGGCAGGCGGAGGCGCTCCGGCTGAAGTCCGAGGACCTGGACGTGAGTCAGGTCGCGGTGCGGATGGGGCTCAGCTACCGGACCGTCGAGTCGCTGCTCGCCCGGGCCCGGCGCACGCTGCGCGCCTCGCTGGCCGGGACGCTCGCTCTGGTGATGTTCCTGGTCGGGCGCGGGCGGCTGCGCGGGACCGGCAAGGCCCCGGTGGTCGCGGTGACCTCGACGGCGGCGACCCTGGCGGTGGCGGGGCTCGTGCTGCCGTACGCGCTCGATGCGGGCGGGAAGGGGAACGGTGCGGCGCCGCGGCCGGCCGTGTCCAGCGACGCGCGGGTACGGCGCAGCGAGGCCACGGGCCGGGGGCTCACCCCTGAAGGGGGGAGGCGCACCTCCCCGCCTTCGGCGCCCGGCGCCCGGAGTCGGACGCCCTCACCGACCGGGGGGACGTCCCGGCCGCTGTCGCTGCCCGTGCCGTCCCTGCCGGACGTGTCCTCGTCCGCGCTCCCGGGGCTGTCGGCGCCGCAGGTCCCGCGGCTGCCCGGTGTACCCGAGGTGCCGGACCTGCCGACGAAGTCGGCCGCCGCGTCGCTCCCGTCGCTGCCCCCGGCTCCGCCAGTACCGGCCACTCCGTTCTCCTCCCCCGTTCCCGCCCCGGTCCCCGCCCCGAGGACGTCTTCGAGCGCGCCGTCGCCGAAGCTGCCGTAGCACGCCGTAAACACGCCCGAAAAAAATTCCCGGTCGCCGCGACGGACGTCCCGCGCCTCCCCGTAGAGCAGATGTCGGAGCTGCTCCACGGGCGAAGGGTGGGACCGGATGGGTGTCGAGATCTGTGTGGAAGGGCTGACCAAGTCCTTCGGTCACCAGGTCATCTGGCAGGACGTCTCGCTGACGCTGCCCGCCGGGGAGGTGTCGGTGATGCTCGGCCCCTCGGGGACGGGCAAGTCGGTGTTCCTCAAGACGCTCGTGGGGCTGCTGAAGCCGGAGCGCGGCTCCATCACGATCCAGGGCCGGGACATCACCAGGCTCCGTGAGCACGACCTGTACGAGGTGCGGAAGCTGTTCGGGGTGCTGTTCCAGGACGGCGCGCTGTTCGGCTCGATGAACCTGTACGACAACATCGCCTTCCCGCTGCGCGAGCACACCCGCAGGTCCGAGAGCGAGATCCGGCGCGTCGTGCTGGAGAAGATGGACATGGTCGGGCTGATCGGCGCCGAGGAGAAGCTGCCCGGCGAGATCTCCGGCGGTATGCGCAAGCGTGCCGGGCTCGCCCGCGCCCTGGTCCTCGACCCGGAGATCATCCTGTTCGACGAGCCGGACTCGGGCCTGGACCCGGTCCGCGTGGCCTACCTCAACCAGCTCATCGTCGACCTCAACGCACAGATCGACGCGACCTTCCTGATCGTCACCCACGACATCGCCTCGGCCCGCCAGGTCCCGGACAACATCGGGCTGCTGTTCCGGCGCGAGCTTGTGCTGTTCGGGCCCCGCGAGGAGCTGCTGACCAGTGACGAGCCCGTCGTACGGCAGTTCCTGAACGGCCGGATGCAGGGGCCGATCGGCATGGCGGAGGAGAAGGACGCGGCCCAGGTCGAGCAGGAGCTGGCCCGGATCGACGAGGGTCCGCGGGTGCGGGACCTGACTCCCCGCCTGCTGCCCGGCCCCGGCATCACCCGCCCGCCCCGCTGGGAGGCGATCGCGAGACGGGAGGCGGAGCTGCACGGGACGGGGGTGAGCAGCGCATGAGACTCTCCCCGACAGGTGCGCTCCGGCACTCGGGCAACCTCTTCGCGATGGCCCTGGACGTCGTCCGGACCCTGCCCCGACGGCCCTTCCAGGCACGGGAGTTCATCCAGCAGGCGTGGTTCGTCGCAAGCGTCACGATCCTGCCGACGGCGCTGGTCTCGATCCCCTTCGGGGCGGTCATCGCGCTGCAGATCGGCAGCCTGACCCGGCAGCTCGGCGCGCAGTCCTTCTCCGGTGCCGCGTCCGTGCTCGCGGTGCTGCGCGAGGCCTCGCCGATCGTCACCGCGCTGCTCATCGCGGGCGCGGGCGGCACGGCGATCTGTGCGGACCTCGGGGCGCGCAGGATCCGGGACGAGATCGACGCGATGCAGGTGCTCGGCATCGACCCGATCCACCGGCTCGTCGTACCGCGCGTGCTGGCGTCGATGGTCGTGGCGGTGCTCCTCAACGGCCTGGTCTCGGTGGTCGGCGTGGCGGGCGGCTACTTCTTCAACGTCGTCCTCCAGCACGGCACACCCGGCGCCTACCTGGCGTCCTTCACCACCCTCGCCCAGCTGTCCGACCTGTGGGCGGCAGAGGTCAAGGCGCTCGTGTTCGGGGCCATCGCGGCGATCGTCGCCTCGTACAAGGGGCTGACCGCGCAGGGCGGTCCCAAGGGCGTGGGCGATGCCGTCAACCAGTCCGTGGTGATCACCTTCATGTTGCTGTTCGTGACCAACTTCGTGATGACCGCGGTGTACTTCCAGGTCGTCCCGCAGAGGGGTTAGCCGATGAGACCTCAGAAAGTCCTCGATCGCCCCTTGCGCTCACTCGAGGAGCTGGGCGCCCAACTGTCCTTCTACGGACGCTCCTTGGCCTGGACCGGCCGCACCCTGCGCCGCTACAAGAAGGAGGTACTGCGGCTGCTCGCCGAGGTGAGCTTCGGGCGCGGCGCGCTCGCCGTCGTCGGCGGCACGGTCGGCGTGATCGCGTTCCTGTCCTTCTTCACCGGCACCGAGGTCGGCCTCCAGGGCTACGCGGCTCTCAACCAGCTCGGCACCTCCAACTTCGTGGCGTTCCTGTCGGCGTACTTCAACACCCGGGAGATCGCCCCGCTGGTGGCCGGGCTCGCCCTGTCCGCGACGGTCGGCGCCGGGTTCACCGCGCAGCTCGGTGCGATGCGGATCAGCGAGGAGACCGACGCGCTGGAGGTGATGGGCGTCCCGTCGCTGCCGTTCCTGGTGACGACGAGGATGATCGCCGGCTTCGTCGCGGTGATCCCGCTGTACGTGGTCGGGCTGCTGTCCTCGTACCTGGCCGCCCGCACCATCACCACCGGCTACTACGGGCAGTCGACGGGCACGTACGACCACTACTTCCACCAGTACCTGCCGCCCGTCGACGTGTTCTGGTCCTTCGGCAAGGTGATCGTCTTCGCCGTGCTGATCATCCTGGTGCACTGCTACTACGGCTACCACGCGAGCGGCGGCCCGGCGGGCGTGGGCGTCGCGGTGGGCCGTGCGGTGCGGACCTCGATCGTCGCCGTCAACGTCCTGGACTTCTTCCTGAGCCTCGCGATCTGGGGCGCCACCACGACCGTACGGATAGCGGGGTGAGAGCGGTGCGCACGCACAGCATGAGACTCAGGCTGTACGGCATCGCCTTCCTCGCCGTGCTCGCGCTGCTGCTGTCGCTCGCGGTGGCCGTCTACCAGCAGAGGTTCACGTCCGTCGTGCCGGTCACCCTTCAGGCCGGCACCCTCGGCAACCAGCTCGATCCACGCGCCGACGTCAAGCTGCGCGGGCTGCTGGTCGGCGAGGTGCGCGAGGTGCACGCGGACGGCACGAAGGCCACGCTCGACATCGCGCTCGATCCCCGGTACGTCCCGTACATCCCCTCGAACGTGCACGCCCGCCTGCTGCCCAAGACGCTGTTCGGCGAGAAGTACGTCGACCTGGTCCCGCCCCCGCACTCGGCGCGGTCGTCGGCTCGGCCCATCCGCGCCGGAGACGTCATCACCCAGGACCGCACGAAGGTCGGCATCGAGGTGCAGCAGCTGATGAACGACCTGCTGCCGCTGCTGCGCACGGTCCAGCCGGGTGAGCTCAACGCCACGCTCTCGGCGTTCGCCACGGCGCTGGAGGGCCGCGGCGACCGGATCGGTGACAACCTCACCCGCGTCGAGGGGTATCTGCGCCGGCTCAACCCGCACCTGCCCTCCCTCGAGGAGGACATCTCGCGGTTCGCGGACGTCGCCGAGGTGTACGGCGACGCCGCGCCCGACCTGATGCGGATCCTGCGCAACACGGTCACCACCAGCCGCACGATCGTCGACAAGAAGGACCAGCTGGCCGCCGCGCTCCGCTCGACCGCCGCCGTGGCGGACACGGCGAACGGCTTCCTGTCCGAGAACGGCGACCGGCTGATCACCCTGGGCCGGGTCTCCCGCCCCACGCTGGAGCTCTTCGCCCGCTACTCCCCCGAGTACCCGTGCCTGCTGACGGGCCTGGTCCGGCAGGAGAAGGCCTCGGAGGACGCGTTCCGGGGCGGCGAGATGCGGATCACCCTCGAAGTCGTCCGGCCGCAGGGGGCGTACCGGCCCGGTGAGGAGCCGGTGTACGGCGAGCGGTCCGGCCCCGACTGCCGTGGCCTGCCGCATCCCCAGGTTCCCGGCCCGAAACCCCATCTCGACGACGGTACGTCGGCCGGAGGTTCCTCCGGCGCACTCCCCGGAGGTGTCAACGTGTCCGCCACCCGGGCCGAGCAGCGGGCCGTCGGCTCGCTCGTGGCCCCCGTCATGGGTGTCCCCGCCGACCAGGTGCCGCCCGTCGCGACCCTGCTGTTCGGTCCGCTCGCGCGCGGAACGGCGGTGAGCGTCGCATGAGCAGGTCAGGAGCCCGGCAGACCGCCGCCCCGCTGGTCAAGTTCAGCCTGTTCGCGCTGGTCACGATCGCGGCGACGGCACTGCTCGCCGCCACCATCAGCAACATCTCCTTCACCCCGAAGGACACCTACCACGCCGTGTTCACCGACGTCACCGGGCTGGAGACCGGCGACGACATCCGCGTGGCCGGAGTGCGGGTGGGAGAGGTCGAGGGCATCCGGATCAAGGACCGGACCCTGGCCGAGGTCACGTTCACCGTCGGCGCGGACCGGCCGCTGCTCGCAGGGACACACGCGGTCGTGCGCTACCGCAACCTGGTCGGGCAGCGGTACATCGCGCTCACCGAGGGCCCCGGCGACGTCACCGCCCGGCTGCGCCCGGGCGGTACCATCCCGCTGTCCCGAACCCAGCCGGCGCTGGACCTCAACGCCCTGCTGAACGGCTTCAAGCCGCTGTTCGCCGCGCTCAGCCCGGGCGACGTCAACCAGCTCGCCACCGAGATCGTCCAGACCCTCCAGGGCGAGGGCGGCACGGTCAACAGCCTTCTCGCGCACACCGCCTCGCTCACCACCACCCTCGCCGACCGCGATCAACTGATCGGCTCGGTGGTCGACAACCTCAACACCGTCCTGGACACGCTCGACAAGCGCGGCTCCCGCTTCTCGGACCTGCTCACGCAGTTGCGGCGGGTGATCTCGGGCCTGTCGGCCGACCGCAAGCCCATCGGGCAGTCGCTGGTGAGCATCGGCGACCTCACCGACGTCACGTCGGGGCTGCTGAAGGACGCGCGTCCGCCGCTGAAGGACGACATCGCCGGGCTCGGCGAGCTCACCGGAACACTGGACAAGAACGAGCACACCGTGGAGGGCGTCCTGCAACGGCTGCCGAACAAGCTCAACGCGCTGACCGGGACGGCGTCCTACGGATCCTGGTTCAACTTCTACCTCTGCGACTTCGACGGCCGGATCGTGCTGCCGAAGACCAAGCAGGTGATCACCCCGGACCTGCATGTGGCGCGGGCGAGGTGTGGCGGATGAGACTGCGTGTCCCACGGCGGAGGCGCCGTCCCGAGCCGCTGGTGAAGGTACGGGTCCTGCCACCGAAGCTGCCGAGGCTCCCCCGGCCGCTGCCGAAGCGCACACCCCGCCCCCAGCCGCTGGTGAAGGTACGGGTCCTGCCACCGAAGCTGCCGAGGCTCCCCCGGCCGCTGCCGAAGCGCACACCCCGCCCCCAGCCGCTGGTGAAGGTACGGGTCCTGCCGCCGAAGCTGCCCACGATCCGGCTGAAGCGGCCGCGCCTGAAGCCCTTCCGCGTGGGGGCACCTCCCAGCGGTAGCTGGGGGAGCAACCCCGTCGTCGTGGGCGCCGTCGGCCTCACCGTCCTCGCGCTGCTCACGTTCGCCGCCTTCAACGCCGACAGCCTCCCGCTGATCGGCGGCGGGGACACGTACAGCGCGGCCTTCTCCGAGGCCGGCGGGCTGAGGCCCGGCGACGAGGTACGGATCGCCGGGGTCAAGGTCGGCAAGGTCGAAGGCGTCGACCTGGACGGCGACCACGTCAAGGTCACCTTCAAGGTGAAGGGCCACCCCGGGTTCGGCACCGACACGGGCGCGGCGATCCGCGTCAAGACGATCCTCGGCGCGAAGTACCTGGCCCTGTACCCGAAGGGGCCCGGCCAGTTGCAGCCGGGCAGCGAGATCCCGCTCGGTCGGACCGTGTCGGCGTACGACGTCGTCCAGGCCTTCAGCGACCTGACGACCACGACCGAGGCGGTCGACACGGGCCGGCTCGCGAAGGCACTGGACACCCTCTCCCTCACCTTCCAGGACTCCCCCGAAGAGGTACGGGCGTCGATCAAGGGACTGTCACGGATCTCCCGGACCGTCGCCTCCCGCGACCATGCCCTGCGCGGGCTCCTCGACCATGCGAACGGGGTCACCAAGGTGCTGGCCGGTCATACGAAGGACTTCTCCGCGCTGGTGAAGGACGGTGACGCGCTGTTCAAGGAGATCGACGACCGGCGCGCGGCGATCCACACGCTGCTCAAGAGTTCGGCGCTGCTGGGCATCGAGCTGTCCGGTCTGGTCGACGACGACGGCAAGGAGATCGGGCCCGCGCTGAAGAACCTCGACACCTTCCTGAAGATGCTCGAACGCAACCAGGCGAGCCTCGACCGCAGCGTCCGGCTCCTCGCCCCCTACGTGCGGCTCTTCACCAACACCCTCGGAAACGGCCGCTGGTTCGACTCCTATGTGCAGAACCTGGTCGCCGCTCCGGTCACACCGCGGACGGGAGGCACCCGATGACCCGCAGACTCCTGGCCCTGTTCACCGCGCTCGCGGTTCTCGCCGGCCTCGCCGTCGTCCTCTGGCCGGGCCCCGGCCCCGTCCGCGTCACGGCGTACTTCCCGCGCACCGTCGGCATCTACCCCGGCTCCGACGTCCGCGTCCTCGGCGTCCGCATCGGCGAGGTCCGGAAGATCACGCCGGAGGGCGACCGGGTCCGGGTCGAGCTGGAGTACGACCGGGGGCGCAGGGTCCCCGCCGGCGCACAGGCCGCGATCGTCAACTCCTCCGTGGTCAGTGACCGTTACGTGCAGTTGCTGCCGGTGTACCGCAAGGGCGCGGTCCTGCGGGACGGAGACGTCATCCCCGAGTCCCGTACGGCCGTCCCCGTCGAGCTGGACCGGATCTTCGACAGCCTGCACACCACCGCCGAGGCGCTCGGCCCGAACGGCGCCAACAAGCAGGGCTCGCTGTCCCGGCTGCTCGGGGTGAGCGCGGACAACCTCCGGGGACAGGGCCAGAACCTCAACCAGACGGTGGACGACCTGTCCCAGGCGGTCACCACGCTGTCCGACGGGCGGGGCGACCTGTTCGGAACCGTACGGAACCTTCAGGTGTTCACAGCCGCGCTGGCCGCGGACGACAGCAGTGTGCGGTCGTTCGACACCGACCTCGCCGACGTGGCCGGGCAACTGGCCGGGGAGCGCAAGGATCTCGCCGCCGCGCTGAAGTACCTGGCCACCGCACTCGGTGACGTGGCCGGCTTCGTGAAGGGCAACAAGAAGGCGCTGACCTCGGACGTCCAGGGCCTGGCCAAGGTCACCGAGATCCTCGTCACCCAACGGGCCGCACTGGAGGAGCTGTTGACCGTCGCCCCCACGGGCCTGTCGGACCTGCAGAACGCCTACAACCCCGCCGCCGGCACCCTCGACACCCGCAACAACGCGCAAACCCCGCAGGATCCGGCATCGCTGCTCTGCTCGATCCTGAGGACGACCGGCGACGACCACGACAACTGCGCCGGACTGAAGAAGCTCTTCGGCTCCCTGCCCGAGGTGCCGTCGGCCCCGGCGTCGACGGGCACGGTCGACAGGACCCTCGGCGGAATCCTGGGGGCACCGGCATGAGCGTCAGGCGCTCGGGGCGGATGGCCGCCTGGACGGCGATCGGCTCGCTGCTGCTGACCGGCTGCGAGTTCAACGGCTGGTACGACGTCCCGCTCCCCGGCGGCGCCGCCTCGGACGGCCACGCCTACCACGTCACCGTCGAGTTCCGGGACGTCCTGGACCTGGTGCCGCAGTCGGCGGTCAAGGTCGACGACGTCACCGTGGGCACGGTCGAGAAGGTGCGACTGGACGGCTGGCACGCGCGGGTACGGCTGCGCATCGCCGACTCGGTGAAGCTGCCCGGCAACGCGGTCGCCGACCTGAGGCAGACCAGCATGCTCGGCGAGAAGTACGTCGCCCTGTCCGCGCCGGCCGGCACCGCGCCCGTCGGACGGCTCCACGACGGCGACGTCATCCCGCTGTCCCGCAGCGGCCGCAACCCGGAGGTCGAGGAGGTGCTGTCGGCCCTGTCCGCACTGCTCAACGGCGGCGGGGTGGCCCAACTGAAGACGATCACCGTCGAGCTGAACAAGGCCCTCGGCGGCCGCGAGGACCGGGTCAGGTCCCTGCTGAAGCAGCTCGACACGTTCCTCGGCGGCCTCGACGGCCAGCGGGCGGAGATCGTGCGCGCGCTGAAGGGCGTCGACCGGCTGGCGAAACGGCTGGAGAACGAGAAGAAGACGATCGCCCTGGCCGTCGACACCATGCCACCCGCGCTGAAGGCCCTCGCCGACCAGCGCAAGGACCTGACGAAGATGCTCACCTCCCTGTCCACACTCGGCAAGACCGGCACCAGGGTGGTGAACGCCTCCCACGACGACACCGTCGCCGACCTGAAGCAGCTCCAGCCCATCCTGCGGGAGCTGAACAAGGCGGGCGACGATCTGCCCAACTCCCTTGAGATCCTCACCACTTACCCGTTCCCGCGCAACGCGACGGACGCCATCAAGGGCGACTACGTGAACCTGAGGATCACCGCCGACCTCGACCTGGCGGGCCTCTACGGCAACGTCACCGGCAAGCCGGGCAAGGGCGGGAAGTCCCCGGCCCCCGGGACCCCGAAGCTCCCCGGCCTGCCCACTCCCGCCCCTCTCCCGTCCGTCCCGTCCCTGCCGGGCACTCCGTCCGTGCCACCCGTGCCTCCCGTGCCCTCCGCACCCGCCGTGCCCTCGACGCCGTCGACGCCCTCCGACGGGAGCACGCCGCTGTGCCCGCCCGTGTGCACCGCGGCCTACGGCACCGGGGGCGGCTCGCGTCGTCTCCCGCCCGGGATCGATCTCGGCCTCGCCGAGCTGATGCTGAAGGGGATCATGCCGTGATCACACGTACGGTCAGGGCCCAGCTGCTCGCCTTCGCGACCGTCACCGCCCTCGGGGTGTCGTACGTCGGCGCCCGGTACACGGGCCTCGTGGACGACGTCCTGCACCGCGGCTACACCGTGCGCGCCGACTTCGCCGAGTCCGGGGGCGTCTTCCCCGGCGCCGAGGTCACCTACCGGGGCGTGCCGGTGGGCCGCGTGGGCGATCTGCGGCTGACCGGGTCCGGGGTCTCGGTGGCGCTGAAGATCGAGGACGGCGCCCCGAGGATCCCGGCCGACACGCTCGCGGTGGTCGCCGACCGTTCGGCGGTGGGCGAGCAGTACGTCGACCTCCAGCCGCGGCGGCCGGGCGGGCCGTACCTCATGGACGGCAGCCCGATCCCGCGCAGCCGCACCCGGACCCCGCTGCCGGTCACCGACCTGGTTCTCAGCCTCGACCGGCTGGTCAACTCGGTCGGCAAGGACGATCTGCGGGTCACCGTGGACGAGTTGGGCAAGGCCTTCGCCGGCACCGGACCGAACCTGAGCCGGCTGGTGGACTCCGGCAACGCGCTGGTGGAATCGGCATCCGCGTCGCTCCCCCAGACGGTCTCGCTGATCGAGGACTCGCGGAAGGTACTCAAGACACAGGCCGACGAGGGCTCGGCCATCACGTCGTTCTCCCGCGACCTGGCCACGCTCACCGAGCAGCTGAAGTCGAGCGACGGCGATCTGCGCGGGCTGATCGGCAACACCGCGCCCGCCACCGAGCAGTTGGACTCCCTGCTGAAGTCCGCCCGGCCGCACATACCGGTCCTGCTGGCCAACCTGATCAGCGGCGGCCAGATCACCCTGGCCCGGCTGCCCGGCGTCGAACAGGCCCTGGTCACGCTTCCGCTCACGGTCGCGGGCAGCTACACGGTCATCCCCGGCGACGGCACCACCCACTTCGGGCTGACCGTGAACGCCGACGACCCGCCCGCGTGCACCCAGGGCTACGGCACCCAGCGGCGCGACCCCGCCGACACCGGCACCCGCCCGGCGAACACCGGCGCGCGTTGCACGGCACCGCGCGGCGGCAGGACGTCGGTGCGCGGTGCCCAGAACGCGCCCGGCCCGGCCGGCGGCCGGTACAGCGCCGGCCAGGCCGCCTTCGTGGCCCCGTACGACCCGGAGACCGGCACCGTGACCGGCCCGGACGGCACGCCCGTCGAGATCGGCTCGACAGGCGGCGAACAGACCGTGTTCGGAAAGGAGTCCTGGCAATGGCTGCTCGTGGGACCGATGGCGTGACAGGAGGCCGGGCGAGGCTGCTGTCGGCGGGGCTCGTCGCCGCGACCGTGCTGACAACCGCGCTGTGTGTCTGGCTGGGCCTGAAGCTGGCCGACCAGCGCGCGGCGGAGCAGCGCCGTCAGGACATCCTGACGGCGGCCCGCCAGTCGGCGCTGAACTTCACCTCGCTCGACTACCGGCACTACGACCGGGACAGCCGCACCGTGCTGGAGGGCGCCACCGGCGACTTCAAGAAGCAGTTCGCCGCGCAGACCGCGCAGCTGACGAAGCTCGTCGCCCAGAACAGGTCGGTGTCCGAGGGGCAGGTCCTGGAAGCGGGCATCGTGCGGTCCGACGCGCGCTCGGCCCGGGTCCTGGTCGTGGCCGACAGCAAGGTGACCAACACCGCGGCGCCCGAGGGCCAGGCGCGCACCTACCGGCTCCAGCTCGACCTCGTGCGCGTGGCCGGCCGCTGGCTGACCTCCGACGTCACGTTCGTGGGCTGACCCGACTGAACTGACTGAAATGACCCGACTGTGAGGCCGTCCATGAGGAGAGACACCGTGGCGAACCCGACCTCCCGCACCCGCGGCACCGGCTCCCCGGGCCGCCGCACCATGACCGCGGCCGCCCGCGCGGCGGCCAAGCGCGCAGGAAGGCCGGCGCGCCCCGAGGGCACCGCCCGCCGGGAAGAGGAAGCCGCCCCCGGGCGCACCCTGCTCGTCGAGCCCCCGGCGGACGGCTGGGAGGACCCGCCGGAGCCCGCGCCGGAGCCCGAGCCCTTCGCGGACGGGCCGGAGGAGAGCGCGCCCTCGCGCAGGGCCGGACGGCGCCTGCTCACCGCGGTGCCGGTCCTCGCCCTCGTGGCGGCCCTGGTCCTCGTGGCGGCCCTGGTCGTGGCAGCCGTCCTCGGGTGGCAGTACCGGCAGGGGCGACAGGCGGAGCAGGCCCGGGGTGAGGCCCTCGCGGCCGCGCGGGAGGCGGCGCCGGTCGTGCTGTCGTACGACTACCGGCACCTGGACCGGGACTTCGCCCGGGCCCGCGCCCTGCTGACCGGGCACTTCCGCGACCAGTACGGCAGGACGACGAAGACGGTGGTCGCGCCGACCGCGACGACGTACCACGGCGTGGTGAAGGCGACCGTGGCCACACCCTCCGACGGCGGCACCCCCGCCGCATCCGTCGTGTCGGCCACCCCGGACAAGGCCGTCGTCCTGCTCTTCGTCAACCAGGTCACCCAGAGCACCCAGGCCCCCGAGCCCCGGCTGGACCTGAACCGGGTCCGACTGACGCTCACGCGCACCTCCGACGGCTGGAAGGTGAGTGGCGTCGATGCCCTCTGAGGGGCAGTACGACCACCCCACCACGGCAGGCCGTGGCACATCCAGCACTTGACGGCGTGAATGAGCACGGGTGGGCGCACGCCGTTCTGCGTGCGCCCACCCGTGCCGGGGTCACAGGTCGCCGAGGGTCAACGGACCGGCAGGACCGGGGTGTGGTCCTTCTGGACGGCCTGCAGGTTGTGGGGATTCAGGCCCAGGAGGGACAGGATCGTCGGGGCGATCTGGGTGGTCTCGACCGGAGCGGACCTGGTCACGCCCGCGGGGGTGCCTGCGCCGGAGACGACGAGCGGGACGTCCAGGTCGTCGGCGTGGGCGCCGCCGTGTTCGGCGATCTTCTTGGTGCCGCCCGTGTAGACCACGCCGTACCTGGCGATGCCGAACAGGTCCGGGACCCGGGCGTCTCCGGGCTTGACGCCGAAGTACGCGGCCGCCTCCCTGCCCGCGTAGACCCTGCTGAGCCCGCTGTTGGTGAAGGACTTGGTGGGCTTGCCGTTGATGTCGGTGCCCTTGCCGCTCTGCGCGAGCAGGTACTGCTTGGCGAACGAGGTGGCCCCGGCGGAGCGGTCGTTGAGCCACAGCAGCATGCCGTCGTCGTCCACGGAGTGCGCGACGAGGTCGCCGGCACCCGGGTGCTTCTTCTTCCAGGCGGCGTT
Source organism: Streptomyces monashensis (assembly GCF_001866665.1). Classification (GTDB taxonomy): domain Bacteria; phylum Actinomycetota; class Actinomycetes; order Streptomycetales; family Streptomycetaceae; genus Streptomyces; species Streptomyces monashensis. The sequence continues at coordinate 127,429 of NZ_MLYO01000009.1, forward strand.
GAGCCCGTCGAGCAGCGGGCCGTCGTCGACACGGGTCAGGGCCGTGGGGTCGGTGGGCGACTGGCCGTGCTTGGCGGACAGGATGATGTCCGTGCTGGAGGCCAGGCCCTTGGCCCGGATCTCCTTGACCATCGCGCCGATCTCGGTGTTGACGTAGTCGAGGTTCTTCCGCAGCAGCGGGCCGGGGACGCCCTTGGAGGTATAGCCGCCCTTGAGGCCTTCGGAGGAGGGCAGCTTCTCCGCGGTGGACACCGACTGGAAGTTCATGCCGAACACCGCCGGGGCGCCGACCTTGTGACTGCCGCTGTGGTCGTAGCCGTCGATCTCGTTGAGAACGGCCTTGACCTTGTAGCTGTCGTACTGCTCGGTCGCCTTGTTGTCGGTGGTCCAGTCGTTCCCGGCCGGGTAGCCGCCTGCGTCGCTGTTGATCTCCGGCGAGAACTGGTCCTGGATGCCCGTGCCCGAAGGGCCGTTGAGGATGTCGTAGGCGATGTGCTTGTCCGACCAGGCGGTGCGCAGGCCGGCCTTGCGGGCCACGTTGAAGACGGTGTTCACCTGCAGGTAGGAGTGCGGGTAGACCGGCTTGCAGGTCGTGGGGTCGACGGGCAGCTTGCTCGGGTCGAGCAGGCTCCGCGGCCGGCCGGTCATCTGCAGGATGCTGCCGGGCAGGTTCTTCAGGCCCTGGCCGGCATCGAGGGAGGCCTTGTTCTTGTCCATGTCCTCGGTCATGTCCACCTCGACGCCGGGCTTGACGCCCTTGCAGTGGGTGGTGCCGGCCGGGAGCAGGGCGTGGTTGTACACGTCGTCGTAGTAGATGCCGGTGGTACCCGGGCCGCCGCCGGTGACCTGGGCGGTCATGCCGGGGAAGGAGTCCGAGGGGGTGGTGGTGTGCGCGTGGGTGTAGTGCACGCCGCCGTTCACCAGCCGGGCCAGTGCGGAGCCGGGGTGGCGGGTGATGTACCAGGCCAGATCCGACTGGTGCAGACCGTCGACGGACAGCAGGAGGACGTGCTTGGCGGCCGCCGGCTTCTGCGGCGCGGCGGAGGAACCGGTGAGCTCCGACGCGGCGGCGAGCGAGCCTCCGGCGAGGGTCGTGGCGACACCGAGGGCGGCGGCCAGTCGTATGGATCGGCGGTTCACAACCAACTCCAGTTGCTACTGATGACGCGGGCGGCGATGCGGGACATGACTAGCCGCCGGTTCTGTCGCGGCAGCAGCCGGAATCTGAACATTCGACAAACCCGCCGTGTTCGCCCCTCCACGTAAGACCGTGGTCCGGTGGTGCAGGAGCGACGGAAGTGAAGCAGGCACTGGCCTCGACCGGCCTGCACGAGGACGTGGCCGACGACGTTGAGAAGACGTTGAGAAGACGTCGGGCACGGCGGGTGGCGGCCCCGTCGGCACAGGCGTAACCGCGCCGTCGGCACGCGACGAACGAACGACCCTGACCGCAAGCACCACCTGTTGCAGGCCGGGGGGCGGTTCCATCGAGTGGGTCATGTCCGTGTTCTGTCTCCAAACAGCGCAACCACCCTCGGGGGTGTCACAGTTACCCAAGGCATGGAGAACACGGGCAGTACACATGTCACGCGCCGGGCCCTGCTGTCTGTCGGCGGACTGATGTTTCTCAGCGCCTGCACAGCCCCTGGCGGTACGCCTGAACACGCAGAGACGTCCGCGCCCGACAGCGTGAAGCCCACTCATCCGGGCGACTCTCACGCCAGCGAGCCGGCCTACGTCGAGCTGCCGGGCAGGCCGGAGTTCTACGTTCACCAGGGCCCGCGAGCGATCGCGCTGACCATCGACGACGGTCCGAACCCCGAATGGACTCCGCAGGTGCTGGACATCCTGCGCCGCTACGCCGTAACCGCCACGTTCTGCCAGGTCGGTGCCCGTGTGAGCGCGCACCCCAGCGTGGTGCGGGCGGTGGCCGCCGAAGGCCATCTGATCGCCAACCACACCTGGACCCACGCCGACCTGGCCCGGGCATCCGCGGCGACCGTCCGCTCCCAGCTGGAGCGCACCAGCGACACGATCGAGAAGGTCACCGGCCATCGCCCCACGATCTTCCGCGCCCCCTACGGAGTCTGGTCGGAGCCAACCCTGGCCACCTGCGGCGAGATGGGCATGCGGCTCCTGGACTGGTCCGTCGACCCCCACGACTGGTCACGACCAGGCACCTCGCTCATCGTCGAGCGGATCATGGCTCACGCCCATCCCGGATCGATCATCCTCGAGCACGACGGCGGAGGGGACCGCTCCCAGACAGTGGCCGCCCTGCGCCTGGTGCTTCCCCGCCTGCTCGACGCCGGTTATCAGTTCGTCACCCCCTGACGGGAGGTGCCGACGGCGACGGGATCGCGGGCCGGCCTCGGACCCCGTTCTCATCCTGCTCATCGACCTGCCCAACCCCGAAGAGCTCCGTCAGCTCACTGCTGGCGTCGCCGGCGCTGGTCGGCCCGCCGCGCCGGAATACAGGACGAGCACCGTCTGCGGCGGCATCACCTGGCCGACGGTACCGACACGGTCAGGGCCCATGTCGAGCATCGGACACCAAGGAGCACGCCCTGCGACGGCGCCGGAGTCCTGCTCGGGCTGGTCTCCCCAACCGCGCGGAGGGGCCCGCACCCGTGTCCGGATGCGAGCCCCCTCGGCGGCGAAGCTCCGCTGCCGTGGAGCCCGTGGTCGGGGCGCCCGGCTTGACGATGTCGATCTTGTAGGCGGCGAACCCCGTCGCCACGCGGTGCGGCGGGGTGCCGGTCCGTCAGGCGGCGGGCCGGCTGCGGCGCGTGCACATGGTGAAGAGCGCGGGTACTGCGACCGCGGCGACCATGAGGGTCATGGTGGGCACGTCGAACTCGCCGCCCAGGGCCGACGCGCTGAGGTAGGTGCAGGCGGGCAGGCAGGACATGACCATTCCGGCACGGAAGGTGTCGGACCGCTGCAGTCCGATCTGCAGCACGAACAGCGGGATGGTAACGGTGAGCAGCGAGATCAGCCACAGCTGCCCGATGTGGCCGGGCGAGCCGAGCTGGTCCGTGCGGGTCGCGAGAACGCACAGCGCGATGATGTACGTGAGGTGGAACCGGTGCGCGCTGACGGTCACGGGGGCCACCTGCGCCTCGCCGAGGCGGCGCGAGATCAGCCCGATGCATCCGGCGCTGGTACCCGCGACGAGCGCGAGGACCGAGCCGGCCAGCAGCGCGCTGGTGTGTCCCGGCGCGCTGTCCTGGTAGAAGCGCCAGGCGCTGACGCAGGCCAGCCCGAAGACCAGCGCGGCCGCCGGCAGATCGCGCCACGCGGGGTTCGTGTGCCGTGGTATCGCGAGGAGCGCGAAGATCACGAGAGGGCCGACTCCGGCCTCCAGGAAGCTGGCCGCGCCGGAGGGCATGAGGCTGAGGGACAGGTAGAAGCACAGGAACGTCACTGCTGTGGCCACGTTCAGCTGCACCAGCAGGCGGCGCCCGCGGTGGCCGAGCGCCACGTGCGCGGCGGTGGCGCCGCGCCGCTGCAGGGCTCCCACGGCGTTGAAGATGACCGCTGCGGAGAAGAACGCGAGGAACGAGATCAGGAAGCTGTCGGTCGAACTGATCCGGCCGTCGAAAAGACCGTTCCCGACGGCCTGCAGGACGACAGCGACGACGACACAGACCAACCCGTACGGGCCCGTTGACGCGGGCGGCTTGTGCACGGCGAACCCTCGCGCTCAGCCGACGGTGAAGACGGCGTCGGCGTCTTCCATGGCGTGAAGTTCGGCCAGCGCCTTGTCGACCACATCGGCTTCCGTGTGCGCGAAGAAGGCCAGGCCGGTCGTGCCGACGGTGAGCGGGTTCGCCGGGGAGACGGCGGTGCCGAGGGCCGGGAGCTTGAGGAAGCTGTGGAAGCCGGGAAGCCGCCGGACCTGGGCCAGGCCGGGCATGGCAGTGATGCGGCCTTCGCGGTAGATCCGCAGCAGGACCATGGCCAGCGCCTGTTGGGGACGGTACTCCTGCTCGAAGCGCTGCTCGAAGCGCGTACGGTCCAGAAGGCTCTCCGCGAGGAGCGTGGCGTGGCTGTGGCCCAGCGCAGCGGTGTACACGTCCGCGGGCTGGATCGGGCCCATCAGGCGGGCGTTGACCTCGATGAGGCGGGGTCCCCGGGCGGTGAGCCGGACCTCGGTGTGGGCCGCGCCCTCCTTGAGACCGAGCGCGTCCAGGCAGGACATCACATAGCGCACGGCGTCCTGCTCCGCCTCGTTCAGCTCCTTGAGCAAAACGGCGTCGCGGATGAGGGGCTTTCCCGCGACCTCGTCGATGCGGTAGAGGAACACGTCCGAGAGGAGGTGACGCCCGCCGGTGCTGATGGTGTCGACGATGTACTGCGGTCCGTCGATGAACTCCTGCACGAGCACTCGGGAGTTGGTCTCTCCCAGGTAGTTCTCCTGCCCGGCGATCGCCGAGTACGCGGCGCGGAGTTCGCCGGCGTCGTAGCAGACCGCGCACCCGTCGCTGCCGGCGCTGTTGGCGGGCTTGACGACGACGGGGAAGGCGTCGAATCCGGTGAGGAACTCCTCCACCTCGTCGCCGCTGTGCAGCTCCCGGCTCCATCCGGTCGGCAGGCCGGCGGCGGAGACAGCGCGGAGCATCTCGTTCTTGTCCCGGCGGGCGCCGGCGAGGCCGAGGTCGTTGTGGGGCAGGCCGAGGGCGGCGGAGAGCTGGTTGGCGAAGGTCACGCCGTACTCGCTGCCCGGGCACACGGCGATCGGCGTCAGGCCGGCCAGGGCGGCCAGGGCGTCCTCTTCGCCGGTGCACAGCAGCTTGTGCGGGTGAGGGTCGGTGCTGTACGCGTTGCGCAGGCCGCTCTGCCAGAGGTGGACGACGTGGGCGCCGTACTCCTGACAGGCGGCGCTGAAGCTGATGCCGGTGGAGGTGGGGTCGACGACGATGACGACAGGAAGGTTCATTGTTTCGTGCACTTCTGTACGGGGGTGAGGGGGACTGTGGGGGGTTACTGCGGTTTCGCGACGGCGACCGCTTCGGTGACTCGGTCGGCGACCAGCTCGACCCGGCGGGCGATCATCGCGAGTGAGCTGGTGTAGTAGAGGGATCCGGCCGCGAGCTGTCCCAGCGCGAACACGGGTGAGGACGCGGAACCGTCTGCCGGTACGAGCCGGTTGTCCGCGCTGTCGACGGTCAGGCCGCCGAAGGGGTTGTACCGTCCCAGGCCGGCGTTGACGACGGACGCGCACAGTGCGGTCGCCGCGCTCGGCGACGGGGCCTTCTCGCGCTTGGCGGAGTTGATGACCGCGTCCGTCCGGAACGTCTCGTCCCGGCAGACGACGGTGAATGCCTCGCCGTGGGCCCGTACGTCCTGGATGCCGCGACGCAGGCGGAGTTGCCCGGCCTCGACCGCGCTGAGCAGCTTGTGAGCGGTGGGCATGGGCATCGGGTTGCACAGGCTCTGGAAGATGTGGTGGTAGTCGCGCAGGTAGGTGTTGCGCTCGGCGTCGGACCACAGTGACCAGACGAGTTCGATCAGGTCGTTCGCCGCAGTGATGAGCAGCGGCTGCCACAGCACCTCGCGCTCGGCCAGCTCCAGGTGCCGCGCGAGGCGGCCGGCCGGGTCCTCGCGCGGGTCGGCCTCCTTGTCGAGGATGCCGGGATCGATGGCGTGTGCGGCGAGTTCGGCGCGCATCAGATCCAGTACCGCCGCGAGCGTCAGTCCCCGCGGGCCGTCGGCCATCCTGCGCACGGCCGCCTCGGTGAGGGCCTCGGCGGTTGTGTCGCGGTGCCGCTGGCGCACGCCGGGCAGCAGTCCGCGGCGCGACACCATGGTGATCGGCCCGCGGTGCCCCCGATCGAGCAGCGCGGTGACGATGTCCACTGCCGTCAGGCTGGTCCCGAGCACGGTGACGTGGTCGTCCCTGCCGACCGTCTCCACCGTGATCCACAAGGGGTACGGGTCGTTCACGTACCGGGGATGCCCCGCGAGCCCGTAGCAATCGACCGGCGCGGCGGTTCCCACGCACAGAGCGGCGCCGTCGTACATCCGCGAGGCGCCGGACGCGGTGGCGATGACGAGCCCCTGCCCTGCATGTCCGCGCGTCATCGACACGGCGGTCTCGTGGACCACGTCGATGGACCGGCCGTGATCGGTCCAGGAATCCTTGAGGCGTTCGAAGCATTCGGAGGTGTAGTCACCGAAGAGCTGCCGGGGCGGGAAAGACCCGAGGCGTGCGTACGCGCGGACTTCCGGGTCCTGGTGATTTCCCAGCCAGCCAAGAAAATGCCTCGGCTCGCTCCACCGGATCGACATGAATTCCGCCTGCCGGTTCAGGAGCGCCGATCGGGCGTCCGTGCGATAGGCGTTTCCCCGACCGATCTCTTTTGCCGGTTCGTAGACGGTCAGGTCGATTTCCTGCGTCAGACCGCGGCGGGCAAGTGCGTCGACAAGGCTCACGCCGGTGGCGCCGCCGCCGATTATAGCGAATTTCACTGCATTCCTCTGACGGGGCCTGGGGATCCTCGTGGGTATCTCCCCGGCTGAAGAACTGCCGCCCAATCTGTGGGAGGGCGGCCATTGACCTCGGAGAATGCTGCCGCCATCCGCATCGATCGTCAAGAGGCAAAATAATGCCGCATGAGCCGTCCGTGAACGCCTCGGTCAACCGGCAAAAAAATGCCGCATCCCGGCACTGGGGAGATAGCTGCGGAAGAAGAGTGCCGCAGCACCGTATGCAAGAATCAGCAGACCCCGGAGGCTTGAGGATGTCTCATGTGGTCGGTCTGGCGCGTTTCCTGCAGCAGGTCGGTGCGGCGGCGAGGCCGAGGAAGGCGAGGAAGCGGCTGCCCTTCCGCTCGTATCGGATGGTGAGGCGGCGGCAACCGAGCGGCCAGGCGGACGACCGCTCGTTCTTCCAGCGGTGCCGGACGAGCCACTCCCTCGACTCGATCCCCGCACGAGAGATTCGCGGGACGAGCCCTGGTCGTCGTCACCAGGCCAGATGCTCGGCGAAGAATTACGCTTGTCCGCGCGGAGTCTGACGGGGCGGCGCCCCCGCGGCACACGGCGGGAGTGGACGACCGGTACTCCGCGGATCAGCGGCTTGAGGGCCACGCCGGCGTGCGTGTTCGCGGCGCAGACAGCGACTCTCGGAGGGATGCCGTGGACCTCGGACGGAACATGTGCTTGCTGCCCGTCTCGCCGCGATCGTCCGGGTTCGGCCCCGGTCGGCGCGCCCCCTCTCGGCCCGGACACCGAACGTCTTGGGCAGATGCAGCCCGCAGCACCCGCTGGTCAGCACATACACGAACGCTGTGCACACGGTCCGCTCGTCACATGGGGCAGTCCTGCGGCCGTGGACGGGAGTTGTACGACGGCAGCAATGCAGCGACCAGAGCCCACAGATCATCAGGAGCCGGCCGTGGGGCGGGATCGACACCGGCAGGCGGCAAGGATGCCGGAGCTCACCGCATCACCACGCGAGACATCACCTTGCTCGCGGAATCACTTCCGAGGCGATCCCGTCTGCGCCGTCAGTACGGCTCCTGTGTCCGGTATGAGGGCCACGGTGCGGATACCGGACACGTAGGCGGGCAGCAGGACCTGTGCGGTGACGGTGACGCACTGATCCGAGATCCACGGGAGCCGCAGACTGAACCGGTGCCCTTGGCGGTAGGCGACGACCTGCGTCTCCTGGTCCCACAGCCGGCGGCACTCCGGAACGGCGAGGATCTCGTCGAGCAGGCGCCGCACTTCCGCGTCGTCGTACCGGCTCAGCACGGTGAAGCGCAGCTGGGCCAGGTACATCTGGGCGTTGTGACGCCAGTCCACCAGCTGCTCACGGGCTTCGGCGGTGGTCAGGGCCCAGCGCAGGACGTTGGGCGAGGGTGCGCGGAACCACGGGAACCACTCGCCCGCCATCGCGTTGTGAGCGATGACGTTCCACGCGCGGTCGGCCAGGTACATGGGGAACGGCTCGGCGTTCTCCACCAGCCGTTTGGCCGCGTCCAGCGCTTCGCCTGTGTCCGCCTGCGGCTCCGGCTCGCCGCCCAGCGCGTGGGCGTACAGCGCCATCTGCTCATCGGGCCCGAGCACGAGTGCGGTGGCGAGCTGGCCGAGCCGCTCCCCGGGCAGCGGTACGGGATCGCCGTTCTCCAGATTGCGGTACCAGCGCTCGCTCACCCGCATGCGCCTGGCGACCTCCCTCTGGGAGATCGGCTTGCCGCGCCCCAGCTTGGCGCCGGCCGAGGCTCGCCACGCCCGCAGAAAGACCTGAAGCGTCATGGGGACCGAACGCGGGTCCATCTCACTCTCAAGACCGACCAGTTGCACGGAAAGCTTCTCCTCCAGCGTTCTCAGCAGCGAAGCGAACTCGTCACCTCACAGACTCCCTGCACTGATCATTTTCCCTTCGGCGTCTGGCTGGTTTGTTCGTTTCATGGCCGGAATCGGGTGATTGTTGTCACCTCCGAGAGCGGTCACAGCCTGAAGTGTGCAGAAAATGGCTGTTGGGGCATTTCTGTGGCTTGATCTGCCGAGTTGCACCGTGCCCTGGGCGCCGCGGCCACGTCTCGTCGGCGCCGCAGGTATCGCGAGTGCGGCAGCAAAGCACGCAACCGCCTGCGGCGTACCGACGGGAGCGGCACGCCACAGGCGGTCACAGGACGGGGTCAGACGTCCTCGGCGGTGGCGGCAGTGGTTGCCGGGGTGCGCGTGCGTCGCGCTGCATACCCCGCCACCAGCAGGATGATCCACACCCCGATCACATACAGGGACACCCGGGTATCCGCGTGCCACGCGATCAGGACGGTGACGAAGGCGAAGCCCGCGAGGGCCAGCCAGTTGGAGTACGGTGCGCCGGGCATGCGGTACGGCGACGCCGCGGCACGTCCCTCGCGCACTGCCTCGCGGTAGCGCAGGTGCGTCACGAGGATGATGCTCCAGACCAGGATGGCGCCACCCGTGGAGACGCTGGTGATGTACGTGAAGGCGTGTTCCGGGTCGATCGCGTTGATCGCGACTCCACCGGCCATGACCAGTGCCGACACGAACAGGGCGGTCCTCGGCACGCCCTTGTCCGTGAGCCGGGCCAACGACGTGGGGCCGTCTCCGTTGAGGCCCGCGGTCCGCAGCATGCGGGCCGTCGCGTAGAGGCCGCCCGCGTTGCAGGAGGACAGCGCGGAGGTGAGGACGACGAAGTTGACGATGCCGGCCGCCGCGGGGATGCCGATCTTCGTGAAGGCAGCGACGAACGGGCTCGTACCGGGGTGGAATTCACTCCAGCTGACGACGGACAGGATGACGACGAGAGCGCCGATGTAGAACAGTCCGAAGCGCAGGGGCAGGGTGTTGATCGCGCGCGGGATGTTCTTCTCCGGATCCTTGGTCTCTCCCGCCGTGACGCCCACCAGTTCCACGCCGAGATAGGCGAAGAGCACGATCTGCAGAGTCATGAGGGAGTTCCACACGCCGTGCGGTGCGAGGCCGCCGTCAGCCCACAGGTGGGTCACGGACGCGGTCCGACCGGCGTCGCCGAAGCCCAGGACGAGGACACCGAGGCCGACAAGGATCACGCCGAGGATGGCAGTCACCTTGACCATGGCGAACCAGAACTCCAGCTCACCGAAGATCTTGACCGAGATGAGGTTGGCGCAGGTGAGCACCACCAGCGCGATCAGGGCCGTTTTCCACTGGTCGAAGCCGGGATACCAGTAGCGGACGAACTGGCCGGCCGCGGTGATCTCCGCCATGCCGGTGGTCACCCACATGATCCAATATGTCCAGGTGGTGGCGTAGCCCCAGAACGGCCCGAGGAACTCCCGTGCATAGTCGGCGAAACTCCCGGATGCCGGGCGGTACATGAGCAGCTCGCCCAGGGCGCGGACGACCAGGAACACCACGGCGCCCGCCAAGGCATACCAGATGAGGAGGCTCGGGCCTGCCTCGGCGATGGCCGTTCCGGCGCCCAGGAAGAGTCCCGTTCCGATGGTTCCGCCGATGGCGATCATCTGGGTCTGTCGCGTGCCGAGCCTTCGCCGGTATTCGCTCTGTTCTTCGCCGGGCCGGGTCCGCGGCTCGGGCTCTTCGGCGGAGTCGATGGCACCACCGGAGTTCAGTTTTCTCAAAGTAGCCTCACACAGAAACAGCGAGAGAGCCTCGTGAGCTCCTCGCTGTCGAAATATGCAACCGGGAGGACCACGGCCTCACGGGTTTCGGACGCACGGAAGATTCCGCCGGTGGAAAGGATCTTTCCGATGCGGTCCGAGTGTCAACCGGCAATAATTTGCCGATGGTTCGACCTGCCGGCCGCCAGACTCGATCGTGGTTTCTTAGGTGTCTCGCGGAAGAAGCCATGGATGTGAAGGTTCGGCGGTCGCGCTTCTTCACGGAGCGGGCCTCGCTCGGCGTGGTGGCCGAGTGCCACGATCCGGATCCGGGCCCCACGATGATCGGACGCAGGTTGATCACCGACCCGACTTGTGTATAGCGTCTTGCCATTCAGTCACTCACGACCTGTGGGAGCGACGGCGAGCCGCATCGGCAAAGAAGCTGAGTTGTCCCGCAGGCAGACGTCGAGGTGACAAGGGTCCCGGTCATGGACGCCCTGACTTTCCCGATCCGGCATGAGCGGCGCACTCCTGCGTCCCGCATTCCGCGAAACAGCAGATTTCACGGAACATGTGTGCGTGTTTCAGGGACGGCCCGCCAAGTACTATCGAAAGGCCAGCAATAAATGCTGATCAAGTCCGTGGAGATCACGCCCATCGCCGTGCAGGACCCACCTCTGCTGAACTCGGAGGGAGTTCATCAGACGCACGCACTGCGATCGGTCATCCGGCTGCACACGGACGAGGGGCTGACCGGTCTCGGTGAGACCTACGGAGACGACCAGATGCTGGTCTGGCTGCGTGCAGTGGCCCAGAAGCTGCCGGGCACCGACCCGTTCGCGACCAACGTCCTGCGGGCGACCGTCGCCGAGGCCATGGACGCACTGGCCGGTGACAGCAGCAACGAGGTCCCCGTGGGCGCCGGGTATCCGATGGCCGGCGCCGCGTCGAGCAAGACCAAGGCGGCCGTCTTCTCGGCCTTCGAGGTGGCTTGCCTCGACATTCAGGGAAAGGCCCTCGGACGCCCGCTGCACGAGCTGCTCGGCGGAAAGGTCCGCGACTCCGTCCCGTACAGTGCGTACCTCTTCTACAAGTGGGCCGAGCACCCGAACGCTCCCTACGCGCCCGACAGCTGGGGGGAGGCCCTCACGCCCGACGCGATGGTGGCGCAGGCGCGGCGCATGGTCGACGCGTACGGTTTCACCTCCCTGAAGCTGAAGGGCGGCGTGCTGCGGCCCGGCCAGGAGATCGACACGGTCCTGGCGTTGCGTGACGCGTTCCCCGACCATCCGATCCGTATCGACCCGAACGCCGCCTGGACCGTCGACGTGGCGGTCCAGGTCGGTCAGAAGCTCGAAGGCGTCGTGGAATACCTGGAGGACCCGGTCGGCGGCACCCCCGCCATGGCCGAGGTCGCCCGCAGGGTCTCCATGCCCCTGGCGACCAACATGTGCGTGACCGCCTTCGAGGACATCCCGGAGGCCGTGCGCGAGGGGGCGCCGCAGGTGATCCTCTCGGATCACCACTTCTGGGGCGGCATGCGCCAGTCGCAGGTGCTCGACGGGATCTGCGAGACCTTCGGCCTGTCGCTTTCGATGCACTCCAACACCCACTTGGGGATCAGCCTGGCCGCGATGACGCACTTCGGCGCCGTCTCCCGCAGCCTCGCCTACTCGTGTGACACGCACACGCCGTGGCAGACCGAGGACATCATCGTGCCCGGCACGCTGGGCTTCGACCAGGGCGCGGTCCGGGTGCCCGACGGTGCCGGTCTCGGCGTGGAACTGGACGAGGACGCGGTCGCGCGGTTGCACGAGCAGTGGGTGAAGTGCGGCGTCCGCACCCGTGACGACGTGACCCCGATGCGGGCCGTGGACCCCGAATGGACGGGCGCGACGCCGCGGTTCACCAGTCTCTGAACAGCCGGCGGCAACGGGGCGGGGACGATCGTGGCCGAGTCCCCGCCCCGCCGGTCGAGTTGGGCCACGGTGGCCGGCCTGCCCGGCCGTCCCGCAAGTCACACCTCCGCGGAGTCCTACCGTCGCGTCACCGGCCCCGAGTGCGCAGCACGCAGGGAACGTTGCCGCGGGGGTGTCGTGCAGCAGAGAGTTGACTGAGAATGCGTGTTACCGAGTCGATCGCGGACTTCTCCCCTGAAGAGCTGGACGAACTGACCGCCGACTGCCTCTTCGGAAAGCAGTACCTCTCCTTCGTGGAGGAGGAGCACGGCTCACGTGCGCGGGTGCTCTACTTCTACGAGCGCGACTGCGCGGACGGAAACAGACTGACGGCGTTCGCTCCCGCATACGTCTACCGCGAACCCATCCCGCTCACCTTCCGCCTCGGTGACTTCGCCGGAGGCGGAGATGCGGGCCCCTTCGGCCGCTGGGCCTCCCACCTGGCTCTCGGGGTCCCCGTGAGGCTGCGCTCGCGCGTCTTCACCCAGGATCCGACGGCGACTCGCGACTTCCTCGAACAGATCACGGAGTGGGCCGGGCAGACAGGCCTCGCCGCGGTCGTGCTGCCGTTCGTCCTGGGCTCGGACGCAGCCTTGCGCGCGGGCCTGGCCGCGGCCGGTTTCGCCTCGGCCTTCTACGAAGGCGACTTCTACCTGGACGTATCCGGCGGCGACATCGAGGAGTTCCTCACCTCCGCCCTGGCGCGGGGGCCGCGCAAGCGGTTCAAGAACGACATCAACCACTTTCTCAGCAGCGGCCTCACCGTGTGCGACATCGCTGAACTGGGCCCGGACGCCACCGTGCTCGCCGATCAGCACCGCGCGCTGATGGAGCGTTACAACCGGCCGGCTGTCGAGTTCACGCAGGAGTCCTTCGAGCGTTTCGAGCGGCTGGTGGCCGACCGTCGCTTCATCGGCGTGCGCTCCGGCGACGACCTGATCGGCTATTCCATGAGCTTGTACGGACACGGCACGATGCACGTCCTGCGCTACGGCCGCAACGACGAAGTCCAGGACGACTCCCGCATCTACATCAACGTGGGTTACGTCGAGCCCATCAAGCGGGCCATCGAACTCGGTTGCGGACGCGTCCACTGGGGCAAGTCGGCCCACCGGGTCAAGACCCTGCGCGGCTGCCGGCACGAGGACGGCATTGTCTATGCCCGCTTCTTGGACAAGCGCGTGCACCGTGACCTGTCGGACGTCTTCTCCCGCCTGGACGTCGCCAACCGCGAGCGCTTCCAGGCGCTCACCAGCGGCGCCGAGCCGTCCTGACCCGCGCACCTTCGCCCTCACCACGTTACGCACCCATCCCGCATCGTTTTCATCAGGGGAGAACATGGCCCACAACAGGCGCAAGCGCGTCGGCATCATGGGGCTCGGCTACACCGGCCTGCCGCTGGCGCTCGGATTCGCCGAGGCGGGGCATCCCGTCACCGGGTACGACATCGACGCACGGAAGATCGCAGCGCTCCGGGCGCACACGTCGTACCTCACCGACATCTCGGGTGAGCAGATCGCCGCGGCGTCCGAGAACCTCACGGTCACCGGCGACAGCGCGGACCTGGCCGAGACGGACGCAGTCATCATCTGCGTGCCCACGCCGGTGACGCCGGCCGGTGAACCGGACCTGGACATCCTGCAGAGCGCACTGGACACCCTGGCCCCTCTCGTGCGGCCGGAGATGCTGGTCATCCTGCAGTCCACGGTCCCGCCGGGCACCACGGCCGCGGCCGCCGAGTTCCTCGGCGAGCGTTCGGGGCTGCGCGCCGGGGTGGACTTCTTCGTCGCCAACGCGCCCGAGCGCATCAACCCGGCCAACCGTGACGGCTGGACGCTCGCCAACACCCCCAAGCTGGTCGGCGGGATGAACGAGGACAGCACCCGCCGGGCGCAGCAGCTGCTCGAATCGGTGTGCCAGACCATCGTTCCGGTCAAGAACCTGGAGATCGCCGAGACCGCCAAGGTCTTCGAGAACACCTTCCGGCTGGTGAACATCACGCTCACCTACGAGCTGGCCGACCTGTGCAAGAGTCTCGGCATTCCCGTGCGCGACGTCATCGAGGCCGCGGCGACGAAGCCGTACGGCTTCATGGCCCATCACCCGGGGCCGGGAGTCGGCGGCGAGTGCATCGCGGTGGACCCGCTGTTCCTCAAGTCGGTGGCCGCGAAGTCCGACCGGGAACTCCCGCTGATCGACACCGCGTACCGGCGCATGCTGGCCCGCCCGCTGCAAGTCGCCGACCGCGCCGAGCAGCTGCTGGACGACACGGGCAGGAAGCTGCGCGGCAGCAAGATCCTGATCGTCGGCGTGGCCTACAAGCCGGAGGTCTCCGACACGCGCAACTCGCCGGCCCGCGACATCATCGAGGAGCTCCGGCGCCGTGGCGCCGAGGTCAGCTACGTGGACCCGTACGTGCCCGAGCTGACCGTGGGCGACGGCGCCGTGCACCGGGCCACGTGGGAGCGCTCGACCGTCATGGAGCAGGACTGCCTGGTGCTCACCACGCTCCACGAGGAGTTCACCGAGCGGCCGCTGTGGTACGCGGCGCCGCTGGTCCTCGACGCCTGGAACAGCTCCGTGGTGGGCGACGGGGTGTTCCACCTGTGACGTCGGGGAGACCGGCGCTGATGCCGGTGATCGTGGGCTACGGCCGCGCGGGCCGCGACCTGCACCACCGCAGCCTGAGATCCCTCGCCGCGAAAAGGGCAGTACCCACGGGCGAGGCACTGGTCGTCGACCCGGCCTGCCGGGACGGACTGCCCGCGGACGCCCGGTGGTGCGCGAGTCCGGCAGCGGCCGCCGCCGTGTTGGGCGACCCGGGGCGGGGCGTGTTCCACGTGACCACTCCTGCCAGTCAACACCTCAAGGCCGTAAGGGAGTTGCTGTCCGCCGGCGCCCGCCGGTTCATCGTGGAGAAGCCACTGGCCCCTACGGCCGCACAGGCACGTGCGTTGCTGGCACTGATCGAGGAGGCCGGAGGGCACCTCGTACCCGTGGGCGTGTGGCCGTCGAGTGCGGTCACCCGCGAAGCCATCGGACTGCTGGACGACGGCCGCATAGGCCGGCTGAAGGCACTGCAGATGGAGCAGCACAAGCCCCGCTTCCGGCGGAGTCTTTCCAACGACGCACACGGCAGCGCTCTCCAGATCGAAATGCCGCACCAGGTCCTGCTCGCCCTCCACCTGTGCGGCACAGCCCACCTGACCGGCTGCGCCACGTGGCCGATGGTGCTGCCCGGAGCCACGCTGCCCCACCTCGGCGGGGCCCGCGTCGGACTGGAACACACCGGTCCCATGGGCGAGCGGGTCACCAGCACGCTGGTGAGCGACCTGACATCGCCGGTACGCGTACGCCGGCTCACGCTCACCGGAACCGCGGGCGAGATCACGGCGCACTACCCGATCAGCGGCGACGATCCCTTCGGGCAGATCTGGATCACCGGGCAGGAGAGGCCGCGGATAGTCCCCGACGCCCCGCTGACGGCGTTGATCGAGGACGCCTACCAGTTCTACCTGGGCAACCGCCCACGGCCGCCCGGTACGGAGCCCGCCCTGCACCTGGCCGCGATGGAGGTGCTGGACGCGGCGGCCGCCGCGAGCACAGCACCGCACGGCGAAATGGAAGCCCCCGCCCTGAGCGGGCCGAGAAAGGCTGCATCATGCTGACCGACCGAACCGTGCCCTTCTTTTCGGGTGCCGTCTCGCTGCACAGGGACCGGGACATCCTGGCCTCCCTGGTACGGGACATCGCGACTTCGGGGCGCTTCGTGAACGCAGCGACGGTCGCCGAACTGGAACAGGCCGTCATGGCGTACACCGGTGCGCGCCACGCCGTCGCCTGCAACAGCGCGTCCGACGCGCTGATCCTGATGCTGACAGCGGCCGGAATCGGTCCGGGTGACGAGGTGATCGTCCCGGCGTACACCTTCTTCGCCACCGCTTCCAGTGTCGTCCACGCGGGAGCCGAGCCGGTCTTCGCCGACGTTCTCCCCGATTCGTACGCCCTGGATCCGGAGTCGGTACGGAACGCCATAGGCCCCCGCACCAAAGCCATCGTGGCGGTGCACCTCTTCCACCAGACCGCTGATCTGCACGCGCTGCGCACGCTCGCGGACGAGCACGGCCTCGACTTCTTCGAGGACAGCGCCGAGGCGATCGGCATGCGCGCCGGTGGCCGGCACGCCGGACTGTGGGGGCGCGCCGGGGTGCTCTCCTTCTTCCCCACCAAGACCTTGGGAGCACTCGGCGACGGCGGAATGCTCATCACCGACGACGAGCAGCTGGCCCGACAGGCGCTCCGGCTGCGCCAGGACGTCCCCCTCGACGCGGCAGAGCCGTCCGCGGTGGCCTGCCTGGACAGCGGCTGCGACGAGCTCCAGGCCGCTGTGCTCCTCACCCGGCTGCGGACCCTGGACACGGACATCGCCCGGCGCGCGGAACTCGCCGAGCGCTACACCGCTCGGCTCGCCCCGCTCGCGCCGCTGGTCACGACGCCCGTGCGAGCGCACGCGCACGAGCCGTCGAACCTGGTCTGGTACGTCTACCTGATCGAGACCGAGCGCAGGGACGAACTGGCCCGATTCCTCGCGGACAACGGCGTCGGGACCGAGATCTACTACCCGCGGACCCTGGCCGAACAGCCCTGCTTCCGCTCTCTTCCGGGGGCGCGGCTCCCCGTCCCGGTGGCCGACGCCGCCGCTCGGAGGGCCATCGCGCTGCCCCTCTACCCCGACCTCACCGAGGCGCAGGTCGACCGCGTCTGCGACCTGCTGCACGAGTTCCACGGAGAAGCACGATGACCAAGAGCCCCACGACAGCACCCGGCGAGGAAACCGGGGTGCGCGTTACGGCGTACGGCACCGCTCAGCGGTACGCGCCGCTCGCGGACGACATCGTCGGCCTGGTCGAGGAGATCGCCCGCAGCGACGAGTTCATCCTCAAGTCCCGGGTCGCGGCCCTCGAAACCGAGGTGGCCGGCCGCCTCGGCAGGGCACACGCCGTGGCGTGCGCGAGTACCACCGGCGGACTGCTCCTGGCCCTCAAGTCCCTCGGCGTCCGGAGCGGAGACGAGGTCGTGCTGCCCGCGTACGCGGAGTGGCCGGCGCTGAGTGCGGTGGTGTCGGCGGGAGCGCGCCCGGTCCTGACCGACGTCCGGGAGGCCGACGGCGTCCTGGACGCCTGGCTCGCCGAGGCCGCCCTGAGCCCCGCGACGCGGGCAGTGGTGACCGTCGGCGCGAGCGGTCCCGTGCGGGACATGGCCGGGCGCCACGGGCTGCCCGTGGTCGAGCTGATCGGCACCCGGCCCGCCACGGACACGGCGGCGGGTGAAGGCGTCGTGCAGATCCTCTCCTTCCGACCCGAAGGGCTCCTCGGCGCCGTCGGTGACGCGGCCGTGATCCTCACCGATGACACGGATGCCGGCGCGCTGTGCCGCATGCTGCGAAACCACGGCCAGGACCTCAACACCCGCTTCCTGTACCACCACATCGGTTACAACTGCCGTATGGACGAGATCGGCGCCGCGTTCCTGCTGCGCCGACTGGCCGAGCTCGCTTCCCTGCTCGAGGAGCAGCACCTGCTGGCGGGGCGGTACGCGCAAGGCCTGCGTCGCGCTGAGGACGTGCGCGCCGTCCACGGCGGCGTGACGGCGTTCGCCGACGGATACCTGGTCCGCACGGCACGGCGGGACCAACTGCGGGAACATTTGGCAGCCCAGGGAATCGAAACGGCGCTCCCTCGGCCTCTCGCGCTTCACCGGCAGGGCCTCGCGCACGAACAGCTCGACCCTGCAGGGGAGTTCCCCGTCGCACAGCTGTTCGCTGCCGAATCGCTCGTGCTGCCGCTGTATCCGGGGCTGCCGGCCGGCGTCGTAGACCGGGTTGCCGCCGCGGCTGCCGGGTTCGGGAGCGCGCGGTGAGCGCCGGTGTGCCGGGGAGCCGGCTGTGCGGTATCGGCGACGAGGCGGCGCCCGGCCTGGAGAGCCAGATACGCGTTCACAGCGAACTGGGTTTCGCCGGCCTTGAGCTGCGCACCGTCGACGGCGTGGGCATCCACGACCTGCCCGAGGACACGGTCCGTGATGCCGCCGAGCGCATCGGCGCCGCCGGCCTGGAAGTCCCGGTGATCGACACGCCGCTGGGCAGCTGGGCGGTGACCGTCTCGTGCGACTTCGACGACGAACTCTCCTTGCTGGAGCGCACGTTGAAGCGTGCACGGCTGCTGGGGTGTACGCGGTTGCGCGTGATGTCGTACCCCAACGACGGTCTTCCCGAGGACCGGTGGCGGGCCGAGTCGCTGCGACGCATGCGGGAACTGACGCGCAGGGCCGCCGACTCCGGCGTCGTGCTGCTGCACGAGAACTGCCATGGCTGGGCGAGCCGGAGCGCGCGGCACACAGTGGAGCTGATCACGGAGATCGACAGTCCCGCGCTGCGGCTTGTGTTCGACACGGGCAACGGCCTGGCGTACGGATACGAGGCGCTGCCGTTCCTGCGGGACGTCCTCCCCTGGGTGGAGCACGTGCACATCAAGGACGGTGACCGGGACGATGACGGCAACGCGGTCTTCGGCATGCCCGGCACGGGCGCCGCGGACGTGGCCGGATGCGTGCGTGCGTTGGAGGAGGCGGGCTATCGGGGCTGGTACAGCATCGAGCCGCACATAGCGCTCATTCCGCACCTGGGAGTGGTGGGCGACCCGGGCCGGCTGGAGTCCGCGTACCGCGACTACGGCCGCCGTTTCACCGAGCTGGCTTCCGCCTGCGGCGCGGACACGGCGACCGGGCCCGAAGCTCCCGCAGGATCCAACGGGCCGGTGCGGTTCCGCGCCGAGGACGTACGGTGGCTGCTGGACCTGATGGCCGAGAACACCGTGTCGCCCTTCGAAGGCGGGGACCCGTCGGGCATCGCCCGCGCCCAGGAGCTCTTCGCCGCCGGGGCCGTCCGCCGAGGTCTTGCACTGAAGCAGCGCACCTGCCCGCCTGCCGATTTCCTGAGCCAGCCGGGTGTGCCCGAGCAGGTGCACCAGGCGGTGCAGGGCGACCCGGAGGGCTTCCTCGGCGCCCAGCCCTCGGTGGTGGTCGGCATGGGGGACCCTCAACCCGCCGACCGGAGGCTGGTGTTCAACTTCCACATGGACACCGTGGGACCCCACGTGCCGCCCCGCCTGGACGGCCGCACCGTACACGGCAGAGGGGCCGTCGACGACAAGGGGCCGGGCGTGGCCGCGCTCCTCGGCATCGCCGCAGCCTTCGCCGAGGACCCCGGACTCGCCCACGAGATCGAGGTGCAGATCGCGAGCGTGCCCGGAGAGGAGGGCGGTGCCATGGGCGTGTACGGAACCCGGTGGCTCGTCGAATCCGGGGTCGTGGGGCGGCTCATGGTCTTCGCCGAGCCCACCGGCGGCCGGTCCCTCGACGCCTGCAGCGCCGCGATGACGCCCCAAGTATCGGTCACCGGGGACGACAGCACCGACGACCACCCCTATGACGGGCACAACGCCACCTTGGCGCTGTCCCTGCTCGCCTGCTCCCTCACCGACAGGCTGGCACCGATCGCCGAACGTCTCGGCGCGAAGGTCTGCGTCGCGGGCCTGCACACCGGCATGTCGCACAACCGCGTCTACGGATCCGGCCGGCTGCGCCTGAACATCGCCTACTACGACACCGCGGCGGCTGCCGAACTGGCCCGCGCGGTGGAGGAGTCCCTGCCCGCCGCCAGGGCCGAGCTGCTGGAGCGCTACCCGGACAACCCCGTCGCCCGGCGTCTCGCCGAGGACTGGACGAAGGTCGTACGACTGGACTGGCTCAAGCGCAGCCTGCCGCCTCTGGCCAACCGGGATCCCGAGATGGAGGCACTGCTGGCCTCCTGCGGACTGCCCCGGCACGACGGGGTCGCGGACGGCTCCGCCTTCACCTGCGACGCCATCTGGGCCGCAGGCCCCGGCCGATACGTGGTCACCTGCGGACCCGGAACGCTGGATGGCAACGGCGCGCACACTCCGACGGAACACGTCCGCCTGGACGACCTGGAGACCTACGCCACCCGCTGCCGCGACCTCGTCCTGCGCTTCGGCGCGAAGGCGCGGCTGCCGCGGACGGACGACCACTGCTCACGGAAGGAAACACCGGCTCGATGAAGCTCGGAATCATTGGCCTCGGCGCGATATCCCCCTATTTTGTGGAGGCTGTCGAACGATCCGCCTCCTTCACGCTGGCCGCGGTCTGCGACACGGCGGAGGCCAAGACGGAGCCGTTCGCCGGTCGGGGAGTCCCGGCCTTCACCCGCTACCAGGACCTGCTGGACGCCGGACTCTGTGACGCCGTCGTCATCACGCTGCCCAACAACCTGCACGCCGAGGTGGCCGAAGCCGCCCTGGACGCCGGGCTCTCCGTCTGCTGCGAGAAGCCGCTCGCCGTCACCACCGCGGACGCGGCCCGCATGACCGAGGCCGCGCAGCGCAACGACGGCGTCCTCTTCACCGCGTTCCACCGCCGCTACAACACCAACCTGGTGGCGCTGCAGCAGCAGCTCCCCGCCGATCCAGGGCAGATCGAACACGTACGGGTCCGGTACCACGAGAACATCACCGAGCACATGGGGGGCGAGCACTGGTACCTCAACCCCGATCAGTGCGGCGGCGGCTGCGTCATCGACAACGGCCCGAACGCACTCGACGAGGCACGCTTCCTGCTCGGCGACCTCACCCTGACCGACGCAAGCATCGGCGACATCCGCTCGGGCGCGGAGTTCTGCGCCGAGTTGGACCTGAACAGCGCGGACGGCGTCCCCGTACGTGTAGAGCTGGACTGGGCCCTGCCGACCGGTGAGGTCAAGGACGTCACCGTGCGGCTCAGGAACGGCGAGACCCTGCACGCCGACATGCTCGCCAGCTACGAGGGCTTCAAAGCGTCGTTGAGTCACGAGTACGACGGCATCCTGGCCGACTTCCGCAGGGCCGTCGAAACGGGCGCCTCCTACCGCGACCCCGGCCCCGACCTCGTCGCCCTGGTCGAGGAGGCCTACCGGATCGGCCGCACGAAGCACACCCGGCTGCGCATGCCGTCCAAGAACCCGGTGTCCACCAAGGTCGTCCGGCTCCTCTTCCACATCACCGAGGACCGTGGCATGACCCTGTCCCCGTGGGGATCGCGCGCCGTGTCCGTGGGCGAGATCCACGAACTGGTCACCACCACCGACCGGCCGCGAGCCGAGGGCGACAAGGTGAACCGGGCGGGCTTTGTCGGATTCGTCGAGTTCCAGGACCCCGCGATGCTCTGCCGGGGAGACGAGGTCTGGGTCCGCCAGGCCGGCAGGCCTGACCGCAGGATCGGCACGCTCGCCGGATTCGACGAGTGCCACTACCCGAACCACTACAACGTCCTGATCGACTCCGACCGTCTCTGGACCGCGGGCGACATCGACCTCAAGCCGGGCGACGAGATCCGGTTCGTCGAAGGCCCGCAGGAAGAAATCGGCTGATCAGCGGAACACACGCGCGCGCCAGAGAGACGCGGAGCGAAACCAAGCACGGAGAGAAACGGACATGCTCCTGAAGAACCGACCGTTCGAAGCGGAATCCCCGCGCACGCCCTGGCTCGCCTGGCTGACGGGGCCCATGCGCAGACTGCTCGTGGTGGGCGGGGTGGACTGGCTGGGAACCGGGCTCATGCTCGCGGCCTCCGCCGTCTACTTCACCAAGATCGTGGGGCTGTCCACCAGGAGCGTCGGAACCGGCCTGGCGCTTGCGGGCGTCGTGGTGATGTTCGCCGCGGTCCCGGTCGGTGCGCTCGCCGACCGCTTCGGCACGAAGCGGGTCCTCATCGCCGTCTACCTGATGCGCTCCGCGGCCACCGTCGGCTACCTCTTCGTGGGCCAGTGGTGGGGCCTGGTCGTCGTCGCGACGTTCCGCATCCTCGGCGACCAGGCGACCGGGCCTCTGGTGCAGTCCCTCGCGGCCGAGATCGCCGAGGGCTCGACACGTGTACGGCTGATGTCCCTGTACCGGGTCGTCGCCAATGTCGCCCTCACCGTCAGTACGTCGCTCGCAGGCCTCGCCATCGGTGTCGGCACGTTCCGGGCCTTCGCCACGCTACTCGTCTGCAACGCAGTGCTCTTCCTCGCCACCGCGGCCGTCCTGTGGCACATCCCGTCCGACCGCCCTGCGAAGCGTGCGGCGTCCAGCCTCAGCGCGAAGACCTTCCGGGACGGCAGGCTGCTCGTCCTCACCGTCGCCGACTGCCTCCTGGCGCTGTGGCAGCCGCTGCTCGCCATTGCCATGCCGCTGTGGGTCGTCGACCACACCGACGCGCCGAAGTTCATGGTCGGCGTCCTCTTCGCCGTCAACACGGTGTTCTGCATCCTCCTCCAGGTCCCCGCAGGGAAGGCCAGCAGCACGACGCGGTCCGCGGCCCGCTCGTACGTCACGTGCGCGGTTCTCCTGGTCCTGTCCTGCGGGCTCTTCGGGGCGGCCGGTTCGACCGGAGGCTGGGCGACGCTCGCGCTCCTCGTCCTGGCCCTGGCCGCCACCTCCGTCGCTGAGGTCCTGCAAGTGGGCGCTTCCTGGACGATCTCCTACGCCATCGCGCCGGACGCACTGCGCAGCCAGTACCTCTCGGCCTTCGGCCTCGGCCGCACCGCCTCCCGCAACCTCCTCGGCCCGCTGCTGCTCACGAGCGTCATCACGATGCCCGGCTGCCGCGGCTGGCTCGTCCTGTGCGGCGTTCTCCTCGTCGTCGCCGCAGCGCTCCACCCGCTGCTGCGACACGTACTTCTGAGCCCGCGTCAGGAAACCGTGCCGACACCATGACCAAGGCGCCCACGGCTGTCCCATCCCGTCGGCGGCACGACAGGGACATCCTGGCGCTGGCCGTCCCGGCCTTCGGGGCTCTCCTGGCGGAGCCGCTGTTCGTCATGACGGACAGCGCCATCGTCGGTCATCTCGGCACCGCTCAGCTCGCGGGCCTCGGCGTGGCCTCCGCGCTCCTGATGACCGGCGTCAGCGTCTTCGTCTTTCTCGCGTATGCGACAACGGCGGCCGTCGCCCGCCAGGTCGGCGCCGGCGATCCGCAGACGGCCATCCGTCACGGAATGGACGGCATCTGGCTGGCACTGCTGCTCGGCAGCGCGGTGGTCACCGCGGTGATGCCGACGGCACCCGCGCTCGTCGGCGTCTTCACCGCCTCGGACACCGCCGCACCCTTCGCGACGGCGTATCTGCGCACCGCCGTCCTCGGGGTGCCCGCGATGCTCGTGGTGATGGCCGCCACCGGGGTCCTGCGCGGACTGCAGGACACCAGGACCCCCCTCGTCGTCGCCGTCGCCGGGTTCTCAGCCAACGCGGGTCTCCATGCAGTACTGGTCTACGGCGCGGGCCTCGGCATCGCGGGCTCCGCCTGGGGCACCGTCGTCGCGCAGTGGGGTATGGCCGCGGTCTGTCTCGGAGTTGTCGTACGAGGTGCGCGCAGGCACGGGGCCTGCCTGCGTCCCGACGCCGCGGGCATCCGGGCCTGCGCCCGGGCCGGAGTCCCGCTCCTGATCAGGACGCTGTCGTTGCGCGCGATCTCCGTCATCGCAACCGCCGTCGCGGCGCGCCTCGGGGACGTGGACCTCGCCGCGCACCAGCTCCTGCTGTCGTTGTGGAGCCTGCTGGCCTTCGCACTCGACGCGATCGCCATTGCGGGCCAGGCGATCACCGGCCGGCACCTGGGAGCCGGAGACGTGCAGGGCGCCCGTGAGGCGTGCCGCCGCATGGTGCGGTGGGGCATCGCCTCCGGAGTGGCTCTCGGGGCGCTGGTGACGGCTGCCCGACCGCTCCTGGCCCCGCTGTTCACCTCGGACCCCGCCGTACGGCACGTCTTCGTGCCCGTTCTCCTGGTGATAGCCCTCTGCCAGCCCGTCTGCGGAGTCGTCTTCGTCCTGGACGGCGTTCTGATGGGAGCGGGCGACGGACGGTACCTGGCCTGGGCCATGCTCGCGACTCTCGCCGTCTTCGCGCCGGTGGCCCTGCTGGTTCGCGTATGGGGCGGCGGGCTGACCGGGGTGTGGCTGTCGACGGCCCTGATGATGACGGTCCGCATGCTCACCCTGTGGGCGCGGGCCCGCTCCGGTCACTGGACGGTGACCGGAGCGGGCCCCACGTCCTGCACATCCGATGCGTCAACACCTGGGAGCTCTCGGGAAACCCTCAGGTCAGCCAGGTAACGGCAGACGATGGTTCTTCTCTGATGCGATGAAAGGAGCGGGGCCTCCCGCTCCTGCCGGGTGCGCAGGATGCCCGGCTCGGGCAGAAGTCCGAACTCAAGGAGGCCCTCAATGACTTCACCGTACGACGGCGTGCAGTGGGTGGGACTGGACCTGCACCGGCGGCGCTCAGGCTTGGTTCGCATGGGGCGGACGGGCGGCAGCTGGGGAGGACGGACCGCTTCGACAACGAGCCAGCCCGGCTCAAGCGGGAGACCGTCAAGGCCGGTCCGCACGCGAAGGTGGTGCTGGAGGCAACTCTTGGCTGGTACTGGGCCGCTGACGTCCTCACCGAGGCCGGGGCCGAGGCTCACCTGGCCCAGCCCTTGGGGGTGAAGGCGTTTGCTTGCCGCCGGGTCAAGAACGATGAGCCAGACGCCGCCGATCTGGCCGACCTGCTGCGGATGGGTCGACTGCCGGAAGCCTGGCTGGCATCGCCTCGGACACGGGAGCTCCGGGAACCGGTACGGGGCAGACACAAGCAGGTGAACCTGCGCACCAGCTGCCGCAACCAGGCTCACGGCGTGATGGCCGAGCAGGGCGTCGTCGTCCCGATGAGCGACCTGTTCGGCGCCGGTGGTGCCGCGTTACTCGACGGGCTACCACTGCCCGCCGACCATGCAGCCCGGGTGCGGGCACTGCGGGCCGTGACGGACACCCTCGACCAGCAACTGACCCTGCTCAACAGGGAGATGGTCCCCCGCCTCACAGACGACGTGGGCTACCACGCGATCCAGAAGATCGGCGGAATCGGACCGGCCCTGACCGCGGTGTTCGTCACCGAAGACCCCCAGCTGGGCAAGGCCGTCCCGTACGGAATCTACGATCTCGCGGCGAACACCGGCTGGGTCGACGTGGGCACCGATCACGACACCGCCGCGTTCGCCGTGGCATCGATCCGCCGCTGGTGTCCGAAGGCCCGGCGAAGACGGTGGACCCGAGCAGGGACGTGATGCCGATCAGCAGGAACAGGCCGGCGAAGCAGCGCCGGGCCATCCGCTCGCTGGCCTGCTCCTGCAGGCGGGTGGCGGCCAGGGCACCGCCCACCGCCCCGGGGACCGCCCGCACCGCCCAGGTTCCACAGGACCGCAGTCAACCCGCCCTCGCAGGCCAGTTGCATCAGATGCCTCTTGTGCCGACGACGAGGAGCACTACCCTCCAGCACTCGGGTCGTGAGGCGGGAAACCAACTGTAGGACCGCGTTGCGGTCCTACAGTTCGTGGGCCGTCAGCCCCATCCGGGACCCCAGCCTGGTGGGCAGGTCTGCTTGGGAGGACAGGGCTTGGGGGACACCGCGACGGTGCTGTTCGGTGCGTGATGGCTGGCCGCAGCCGCACTGATGGCTCCCGCGCCCGCCGCTATGGCGATGAGGGGGGCGGTGCAGACAGCGGCAGCCACGCGCCTGACAGTGCTTGCGCGCATGACGATTCCCCCTTTCGGGGGTGGAATACCAGATCTCGGGCCCGGGGCGACCGCGCCCTGCGCATCCGCCTTGCGCACGGCTTTGATGCGCCGTGATCAGTCCGCCCGACCCACGAGTCCCCGCAGCAGCGTCGACACGTCGGAACGGACGTTCTCGATCTCGCTTACGACTGTCAAAGGTCCACGTTTCCGCAGATTCAGGTTTATCTTATCTCCCTGTTCGGCGCACGCACAGGACGAGGCTTGTCATACGAATCCGGGTGCCTGAGGGATCGAGCACCCGGATCCGCTCTTCGCTGTCATGGGCTGCGATCGCCTCTGCTGACACTCAGTCGCCCCAGCCCAGCATGGCTCACCGCTCGCAGGCGCCACCCCACTCCGGCCTGCCGCCCGTCGTGCCGTTCCCGCGCAGTTCGACACAGCATGAACCGGGCCGCGGGGCGAGTACTGCGGTCTCCTCGTGCGTTTCCACGCATTCGGCATATCGACCATAAATATTTACAGAATTTCTCGGTGATCTTGCCGCGGAGAAGGTTTTACCTCCTGTGAATACCTACGGGAATGACGTTCGCCGCGATTGCTCCGCCGTCGAACCTACGACCCGACGGCCTCTGCCTCCGCCGACGCGATCTCGGTATGGAGGGGGTGAGCGGGGCCCTCGGCGCGGAGGTGGATCTGGCTGCCGACCGGCGGTGGCGGGACGGGCGTGTAGAAGACCAGGCGCTCGGGCAGGTCCGGGCCAACCTCTTCCGGGGCGCATTCGACGCGGTGGTCATGGCCCCGGAAGAGGCAGGCGGTGACGCGGGCCCGGACGCAGTGCGGGCTCGGCTCGTCGGTCATCCGGAGCTGGTGGGGACGGAGCATGACGACACCGTCCTGCTCGGTACCGGTGGTGAGGGGCAGGGGTCCGAATGCGGTGATGGCGTGCCTGTCGGCGGGCTTGGACCGCAGCAGGTTGGCTTCGCCCAGGGCTCTGGCGATGCCCGCGTCGGCGGGCCGATGGTAGAGGGTGTTGGGGCTGTCGGCCTGCACGATGCGGCCGTCCCGCATCACGGCGATGGTGTCGGCGAAGGTGAGTGCCTCGTCCACGTCGTGGGTGACCAGGATCGCGGTGGCACCCGCCCGGCGCAGGGTGGCGGCGACCTCCGTGCGCAGTTCGGTGCGCAGCGCGGCATCGAGGGCGGCGAACGGCTCGTCCAGCAGGAGTAGCTGGGGACGGGGTGCCAGGGCACGGGCGAGGGCCACGCGTTGCTGCTGGCCGCCGGAGAGCTGGTGCGGGTGGCGGTCGGCGAGACCCTCGAGCCCCACGAGGTCGAGCATCTCACCCACCCGCTCACGGCGGTCGGCGCGGGGCAGGCCGAAGCCGATGTTGGCGGCGACGGTCAGGTGCGGGAAGAGCGCCCCGTCCTGCGGTACATAGCCGATTCGCCGGCGCTCGGCAGGAACCCTGGTGCGGCCGTCGTCGAGGAGACGGCCATGCAGGGTGACCCGTCCCCGGGCAGCGTGGTGGAAGCCGGCGACGATGCGGAGCAGGGTGCTCTTGCCGCAACCGGAGGGACCCAGGACACAGGCGAGCGCCCCGTCATCGACGGTGAGGTCGAGTCCGGTGAGTACCGGGCTGCGGCCGTGTGCCGCCTCCAATTGTTCGATCAACAGGCCCGGCTGGCCGGTCATCTCAGTTCTCCCTCGGGGCGGTGGTGCGAGTGCCGAAGGTGCGGCGGGTGAGCATCAGGACGGCGGGCACGGACAGGGCGACCATCACGGCGGCGTACGGTGCCGCTGCCCCGTAGGCGAGGCCGGTGGTGTAGATCCAGAACTGGGTGGCGAGGGTCTCGGTGCCGGTCGGGCGCAGCAGCAGCGTGGCAGTGAGTTCGGTGCTCGCGGTGAGAGTGACCATCGCGAACGCCGCGCCGAGTCCGGGCAGGATCAGCGGCAGGGTGACCCGGCCCAGGACGAAGATCCTGCGGACGCCCAGCGAGCGCGCCACGTCCTCGACGCCGTGCGGGACATGGGCCAGCGAGGCGCGCACGGAGGTCAGGGCGAGCGGGAAGAACAGCACCACATACCCGGCCACCAGCAGCGACGGCTGCTGGTAGAGGGGCTGGGCGTAACGGATCGCGAAGAACACCACCGACAGCGCGACGGCGATACCGGGCAGCGCCCTGGTCAGGTAGGCGGCGCGTTCCACGGTGCGGGCCAGACGGGTGGGGCGGCGCCAGGAGTAGAGCGCCACCGGCACCGCGGCGGCGGTGGCGACGGCAGCCGACGACAGGGCGTACCCCAGGGTCGTCGCCGTCTCGGTGACGATGGAGGCGGACGGCAGGGTGGTGGAGCTGCCGCGCACCAGCCAGTGGACGAGTGCGAAGACCGGCACCCCGAGCGTCACCCCCACCACCGCCGCCAACGCGCCCGCGGCGACCGGCTTCCAGTGGCCCAGGGACATCGGGGCGCAGCCCCGCCCGGTGGTGCCCTCGCGCACCACCCGGCCGCGCCGCGCCGCACGCGCGTCGAGAGCCACGAGGAGCAGGGCGAGGCCGACCAGGGCGAGGGTGAGCAGGCTGGCGGAGGCCATGTCGAAGCTGGTCTGGAACTCGTTGTAGATCGCGGTGGCGAACGTGGTGTAGCGCAGCATCGCGAACGCCCCGTACTCGCCCAGGAGGTAGAGCGAGACGAGCAGTGCGCCGCCCGCGAGGGCGGGGCGGGTGAGCGGCAGTGTGACCCGCCACAGGGTGGCGAGCCGGCCACGGCCCAGGCTGCGCGCGACCTCCTCGGCCGAGGCGTCGGTGTGCCGCAGTGTGGCGGCCACCGGCAGGAACACCAGCGGATACAGCGACGACGTCATCACCAGGACCGCGCCCCAGTACCCCTGGACCTCGGGGAAGAGCGAGACCCAGGAGTAGCCGTGGACGAACTCCGGCACCGCGAGCGGCATCGCCAGCGCCACGGTCCACGCCCGGCGTCCGGGCAGGTCGGTGCGCTCCACCAGGTAGGCGGCGGCGAAGCCGAGCACGAGTGTGCCGGCGGTGACGACCGTGGTGAGGGCGACGGTGTGCCACAGCAGCGTGCCGATCACGGGGCGGGCCAGCAGACGGTGCGCGGTGTCGCTGCCCGCCTGTGCGGCCTGCAGCCCGACGAACACCAGCGGAGAGGCGACGAGCAGCGCGACCAGACCCGCCACCAGCGGCAGCGGGCCCGGCGCCGTACGAAGTGTCCTCACAGCAGACCGACGGACTGCAGGAGCTGCAGGGCGTCCTTGCCGTCGCCGAGGTCACCGGCCTGCGCGACCGGCCCGGAGGCAGTCAGCGGCCGGCTCACCTTCGTGTTCTTCACCCCGGCGGCGAGCGGGTACTCATAGCTCTCGGAGGTGGCGATGATCTGCTGGGCGGGCTTGCTCGTCAGATAGGCGAGGAACGCCTGGGCGGCCGCCTGGTGCCTGCCATGGGAGAGGACGGCGGCTCCGGAGACGTCCACCAGCGCGCCGGGGTCGCCCTGCTTGAAGTAACCGAGGGCGCTCTGCATGTGCGAGGCGCCCTGTTCGTCGCGCAGCCGGTACCAGTAGTAGTGGTCGATGACACCCGCCTCGACCTCGCCCCGGTTCACCGCGGCGACCAGGTCCTCGTTGCTGCCGTAGACCTTGCTGTTCGCCTTCAGCCCCTCCAGCCAGCTCTTCGCGCCCGCCTGGCCCTCCGTCTTGATCATCCTGGTGACGATCGGGGTGAAGTCCGTTTCGCTCGGCGCGATGCCCAGCTTCCCCCTCCATGCCGTGCCGGCCAGGTCCTTGACGCCGGCGGGCGCTTGGGCCGCCTTGAGCCTGCCGGTGTCGTAGACGAACGCCGCCTCGCGGGCGGAGACGCCCACCCAGTCGCTCTCGGCCGAGCTGTCGGTCGACGGAACCGCCGCCAGAGTGGAGGAGTTCACCTTCGCCAGGAGGCCCTTGTTCTCCAGGGTGGTCAGCGCGGGCGGGTTCTCGGCGAAGAACACATCCGCCGGGGAGGCCGGTCCCTCGGTAAGGATCTGGTTGGCCAGCTCCGCCTCGTCACCGGAGCGGACGTTGGCCTTGATGCCGGTCCGTGCCTGGAAGTCCTTCACCAGCGCGCTGACCGTCTGCTCATGCTGACCGCTGTAGACGGTGATCGCCTGCCCCTTCAGCGAACCACCCGACGCCTTGTCCGACGACGTGTTCGCGGAGTCGTTCGAACCGCTGCACCCCGCCAGCGCCAGGGCCGACAGTGACACCGCCGTCGCCAGCACGGCGCACCGGCGCGCGGACCGCAGGACGACACGAGACATGAGACCTCCGAAGTGACACATACGGGCCGCCGACGCCGCCCCCACGACACACGCCCGCCATCAACAAAGCAGGCCCACCTTACTTAGGTAAGCCTTGCCTGAAAACGCCATCCCGAGTGCGCCAGCAAGTCGCTATTCGGTCATTCTTCGATCCCGAAAAGGGTGATTTACATCGCTTTAGCCTTTGATTTTTGACCGCCTCATAGCGTGTTCATGGCCTCAGCATGAGGGGCTCATCACCACTGGCCGCACCAATGGTTACCCAAGCGTGACAGCCAGTGCTCGCACCCCGAACGACGGACGACTCTCGGCGAGCAGTGACGAACCGCCGGGCGTCATCGCGCTGCATGAAGGATCCCCGGGCAGCGTCATCCGTTGGCGCCTACGCCCAGCTCCGCGAAACCGCCCCGGTCCACCACACCACCACTCCCGACGGCGAACCTGTGTGGCTGATCACTCGGTACGCCGAGGCCCGCGCGGATCCGGCAGACCCTCGGGTCTCCCTGAACAAGGCAAACGCCGAGACCGACGCCGAGTACAGATCCTCCATGCCCCGCGAGCTCGACGCTCACCTGCTCAACATGGATCCACCCGACCACACTCGCCTGCGCCGACTCGTCGCCAAGGCATTCACTCCCCGTCGCGTCGACGGCCTGCGCATGCGCATCCAGAAGCTGACAAGCCCCCGGCACCACTGGCGCACCTGCACCACGCAGTCCGGCACGCCGGATGCTCCCGCTCCACCCACGCGAGAACTACAACTTGTCATCAAATGGTTTCTCTGCGTTAGATTTCGTGCGTGCATCCGGGTTGATCGGGGCATGGAAGGGCCTGGGGAGAGCGGGTTCTGCCCGCATGAGGGAGGGAGCAGCATGTCTGTGGGTTCTGACGCCCGGCACGCGGTGGTGATCGGGGCGGGCATGGCGGGTCTCGCGGCCGCCCGCGTTCTGGCCGACAGCTTCGAGGCCGTCACCGTGATCGAACGCGACACGCTTCCCAGCACGTCCGCGCCCAGGGCCGGGGTGCCGCAGGGGCACCATGTCCATGGTCTTCTGGCCCTGGGCGCCAAGGTGTTCGAGGGGTACTTCCCCGGGCTGCGGGCCGAGCTGGAACAGGCCGGCGCGCCGGTGTGGGACTGGGGCGAAGGACTGTGTGCCGTACTGCCCAACGGCACCCCGCCGCCCGTTCCGATGCACATGCCGATCCAGACCTTCTCCCGGCCTCTCCTGGAACACGTCCTGCGCCGACGGGTGGCGGCGTTGGAGCGCGTCACCCTACGGGACACGCTGACCGTCACCGGCCTGCGGACCGCCGCTCCCGGCAAGGTCACCGGGGTGCGCGTGAAGAACGGCGACAGCGAGGACGAGATCGCCGCGGACCTCGTGGTCGACGCCTCGGGCCGTTCCACCCACCTCCCGCGATGGCTGGCCGCCCTCGGCCTGCCCAGCCCCTCCACTACGACAGTCGACGCACAGATCGGCTACGCCTCGCGTACCTACTCCTACCCCGACGGACACTCCGCGCCCCCGTGGATGGGCGTGCTGGAACCCCTGCGGGCCCCCGACTTCCGCAAGGGCTCCTACGCGATCCAGATCGAGAACAACACACTCCACGTCACCCTCCACGCAGCCGGCGGAACCCAACTGCCCCGCAGCGAGGACGACTTCGTCGCCTTCGCGAAGACCCTGCGCGGCCCCATCGCCGACACCATCGCCTGCCTCACCCCCGTCTCCGACGTGCGCCGCTACGCCCGTACGCTCAACCAGAAGACCGCCTACCACCGCTTGCCCCGCTGGCCCGAGGGACTGATCGCCCTGGGGGACTCGGTGTGCACCTTCAATCCCGCCTACGGTCAGGGCATGACCGTGGCCGCCCTGGAGGCCCGCCTCCTGGAGCAGCTGCTCCGCAGCCAACGCACCGCCCGTACTCGCCTGGACGGGCAGGACTTCCAGAAGCGGCTGGCCCGGGTCACGACCTTCTCGTGGCTGATGGCGACCATCCCCGACCGTGCCTGGGAACGGTCCGCATGGCCTGTCAAGGCAGGCAACTGGTTCATGAACCGCCTGATCGACACCGTCCCCCACGACCCGCAGGTCTACACCGCCTTCTCCGGCCTCTTCCACATGGTCGCGGGACCCCTGGCACTCGCCGATCCACGCCTGCTGTCCCGCGTCCTCATCGGCCCCCGGACGGCAGGAAACCTCCGCACGACCACAGCCTGAGTCCGCAGGCAGCATGGGGGCGCACCGGCCCGAAGCGGGCGACCACGCTGGTGAGGGCCCTGATGGTCCTGACGAACCGCGCAGTCGCCCGCTGACCGACGATCTTGACGGGCGCTACGCGTCCGCAACCGGCCCGGGCACTCTGAAGCCCACGCACACCGGACCCGCGACCAGCAGCTTTTACGATGCATACCGCTCATTCGTGTGCGGGGCATGACGCGGATCTCGCTCACGGCCCGCTTCTCCCCGGCCTGGCGCTCGGTACGGGCCTGAGCGGTGGCCAGGTGCCGGTAGTAGCCCGAGCGGGAGACTCCGAACACACGGCAGATCAGCTTGACGCCGAAACCGGCGCGGTTTTCGGAGATGAAGTCCTAGCGGCGAGGGCTCACTTCACCTCCCGGGTGAAACAGGCGGCTGCCCGGCGCAGGATCTCGCGCTCCAGCTGCCATTCCTTCTCCGCCTTCAGGAGTCGGGCATTCTCCGCCCGCAGCCGGGCCGGCTCCTCCGCCTCGCTCCCGCCCTCGTCAGGGCCTCCGGGCACGGCCTGTGAGTCGTCCTTGCGGACCCACGTCCGCAGCGACGCCGCGGTGATCCCGAGATCTGTGGCCACCGCCGCGTACGTCCGCTTCCCGTCCGCGGCGCGGTAGAGCGCGACGGCGTCCTTCCTGAACTCCTCCGGACACGGAGACTTACGTCCCACCTCCCGGCCGACGCCTGGGGCTACATCGGCAGTGCAACCGCGAAGCACATCGGATTCCACGTGGCAGTGCCGCTGCCGGCCACGAAAGGCCCGACTGGCCAGGCATGGAAAGACTCCGAACGCGGGATCGGTCGGTCTGTGTGACTGCGAGGGTGCGGCGCGCCGGCCCCCGGACGATCCGGGGCCGGTTCATGGCATTGGGCAGGGCGGTTCGGCCCGGGTGTCAGCCGATCTGTGCGCCGTACGCCTGGAGGGCGGCGGGGACGGGCTGGAAGAAGGTCTGGCCGCCGTTTGTGCAGTCGCCGCTGCCGCCGGAGGTGAGGCCAACGGCGCTGTCTCCGTCGAAGAGGGCGCCGCCGCTGTCGCCGGGCTCGGCGCAGACGTCGGTCTGGATCAGTCCGCTGACCGTGCCTTCCTGGTAGTTGACGCTGGCGTTCAGTGCGGTGACGGTGCCGCCGTGGACCTGGGTGGTGCTGCCGCTGCGCTGCACCTTCTCGCCGACGACGGCGTCCGCGGCCTTGGTGATCTTCTGGGTGCTGCCGTTGTAGAGGTCGACCTCGCTGGGATGGTCGGTGTTGCCCGTGTACTTGGCGATCGCGTAGTCGTTGCCCGGGAACGTGGACTGCTCGGTGGTCGCGATCGTCTGGCCGCCCTGCTGGTCGGACCAGTCCTTGACGTCGTTGCCGCAGTGGCCGGCGGTCAGGAAGTACGGCTGGCCGTCCTTGACCACGTTGAAGCCGAGCGAGCATCGGGCGCTACTGCCCCAGATCGCGTCGCCGCCGGCGATGAAGGGCTTGAACTCACTCTTGGTGTAGTGGATTTCGACGGTGTCGCCGAGGCTCTTGGCGACCTTGGTGAGCCGTTCCAGCTTGGCGCCGGTGACCGTGCGGTCGGCGGTCACGACGACCTTGTTGGCCCTGGGGTCCATGGCCCAGGCGGTGCCGGGGATGGTCGCCTTGGCCTTCAGGGTCTGCCGGGCCGCGTCGAGCTGCGCCATCGAATGCCGGACGATCCTGGCCTGGGCCCCCTTGGCCCGGACGGCCGCCGCGGACGTCTCGTCCACCACGTTGACGACCAGTTTCTGCGCCTTGGCGTCGTAGAACGCGCCGGCCGTACCGCTCTTGAGCTGGGACGCCAGGGTGGTCGCGGCAGCCGGGGAGAGCCTGGCCGCCGAGGACGCGGGGGCGGCCTGAGCGTTGGCGAGAGTGAGGGTCGCCGTGGCGGCGAGCGCGAGTGCGCCCGCGCCGGCCAGCATCGTACGGCGGTGACGTATGCGGTGATGCTTCAACTGACTGCCTCTCGTGGGGGGATGGGCCCTGACTGTGGGGAGTCACGGGGGCCCGGGAGGAAGGTGTGACATGCCTGGCACGGATGAGTCGACCCGCAACAACGGGTGTCACGTCCATGCCAAGAGCCCTCAGTATTCGCACCCGCCTCGCTCGCGCACAAGTCCGAACCCCCGCCACACGCACAGACGTTCACGCTTACAACACACTTCATTCACTCCGTTGTCCGGCCATCCGGATCCGGGGTCCGGACACCGGAGGGCGACTGGCGAGTCCGGCACGCAGCCCTGAATCCCCTCCACATCGAACGCCCCTGCACACCGGAGGCGGAACGGGACGGAGCCGAAACCGCCGACGCCGACAGGCCCTGACGTCGAACCCGCCGCTCGGAAGCGGGCTGGGCGACAACCCTGCAACTGCGCTGCAGAGCCCAGGGGTCGACCGGTGACAGCGAGAGGATCAGGGCGACCCTCGAGATGCCTCTGTGAACTCCTGGGAAACTTCACCCGCTCGGTATTGACAGGGGCATGTCTACGCGCGTCATTCTGTGCGTCATGAACTTCCCCCCACAACTCACCAGGATCGGTGCCGCGGGCGCCCTCGCCTCGGCCCTGCTCTTCGGCGGGACCACCGTGGCCGCGGCGCCCGCCGTCGCGGCCAGCGCCCACGCCACCACGACGCACACCAACGTCGTCCACGTCAGCGATATCGGGAACATCTGCTACTCCCAGCTCCCCTCCCAGGCGCACGACACCCTCAGCCTGATCGACCAGGGCGGCCCCTTCCCCTACCCCAAGGACGGGACCGTCTTCACCAACACCGAAGGCGTCCTGCCGCCCCAGAGCGCCGCCGACTACTACCACGAGTACACCGTGGTCACACCCGGCGCGCCGACCCGCGGCGCACGGCGCATCGTGACCGGCGAGCAGTCCCAGGAGGACTATTACACCGCCGACCACTACAAGACCTTCAGCCTCGTCGACCGCACCTGCTGATACCCCCACCAGCACGGGCCGGCGAAGCGTCCGCGCGGCGGCAGAGAGACGGCGCCGGGCCCGGATCCCCCTTGTGCAGGGCGGCCACTTCGGCGGCAGCGGGGCAGAAGGTGTCCAGCCGGTGTCGGAGGGCCTGCACCGCCACCGTGCCGAACTCCGTCAGGCCGCGGCCGACGGCTGGTGGTCCGCCACCGTGGCTGAAGCACAATGCGCCTGCACCACACGGCAATTGAATCGCCCTCGCAACCGGCCATACACCCGTTGCTACGCAACTCTCCGAATGTCATGTCCATGAACCACAAACGGGAGGATTCCTTGATGACTCTGCGACGTCCCCAGCTGTCCTGGGCCAAGCGGTTCGCGGTGCTGCTCGCCGCCATCGCGTCAGTGCTCAGCGTGTCCGCGATCAACAGCCCCGCCGCGAACGCAGCGGTCTACAGCTCCTGCAACATCGCCGGATGCTCCGACGCAGCCTCAGCCAACTCGACCTGGTCCAGCCTCGGCTACCCGACCACCCGGGGCTGGGTCGACTGGCCGGACGGCCAGTGCAGCTACGCGGGCGGCGAGTTCTACAACAACGACGGGCAGCTGCCCTCCGGTGACACCTTCTACGAGTACGACGTCTACCCCCGCGCCTGCGGCGCCCACCGCGACGCGGTCCGGATCGTCGTCGACTCCAACACCGGCACGGTCTGGTACTCCCCCAACCACTACACCGACTTCTACCAGCTCTGACACTCCAACAGGAGCTGCACGGAACATGCTGATCGAACCGGTCTTCCCGCCGGGTGATCATCCCGATGCGCATGCCTGAAGACAGGGCCTCTCGGTAGCTCGGGGATGAGAATCCACCGAGCAACGCCGGGAGGCCCTGATGTCGTTGTGATGTGCCGCCGAGTCCGCCCACATCAACTCGGCTGCATCATCCGGTGATTGCCTCGCGCATGCGTACGGCAGCGCAGCCGACCGGGCGCGCCGGCATCCCTCGGGCATGACGGACGCAGACTGGGCAGCCGTCCGGCCGTTGCTGTCCCCAACGCGGCGCTGCCCACCCTCATGAGGAGCGTCGCCGGCCAGCTCTACTGTGGCCCGAGTCTCAAGTCCGTGCAGGTGGCCCCGCTCCACAGCACGGCGATCGCCGCGGAATCGGACATCCGCCGCGCGCTGTCCCTGGCCGTCGACCGTACACAGGTGGCGGGCACCGTCTACCGAGGCGCCGCCGCCCCCGGCACCACCGTGCTGTCGGCGAACGGCTGGGATCACGCGGCCAAGGCGGTCTACGCGAAGGCCGCCGCCGGCCTGCCCCTCCCCACGCTTCCCCCACCACCGCCGACCTGGCACAGGCCCGCGCCCTGGTGGCCAGACACCCCGACGCACGAGCGTTCCATCCGCCCCCAGCACATGGGTCCGCCACCTCAACGCCCGCTACGGCTACGCCACCCACCGGACAGGAGCACCAGTCCCAGCACCGGGTCAAGAGTGAGGGCTGTCCTCCACCTTCTCGAAGAAGAACTCGTGTTTGAGGAAGGAGACGTCGTACTCATGACCGGACTGAGGCGGCAGCAGTTGGGAGGCCTGGAACAGGCGCCACCCGTCGTGCAGCGCGGCAAGCCCTGTGGGATAGGGCGGCTCGTCGCTGTCGCCGGTCGTCGGACGGGTCCGGCCGGTCCCGTCGTATCGGGACCAGCCCACGACATCGGAGTCCAGCGCCGACGTCGCGAGATAGAGGACCAGAACCTGCTGCCTCATGCGGGACTCCTCAAGGTCGGCCGATTGCTCACGCGCGTGACCCAGTACTCGACATCGAACGAGTCGTCACCGGTAAGGGCCCGCCACAGGAGGACCCGGTTGTAGATCTCCAGTCGAGCCGTGGCCTGCTCGAACCAGGGGAAGTACGTATTGAGTTCCGCGGCCACCGCAGGGTCGTGCAGGTCGCAGACGTCCCACAGGCGCACCTGCGGCACGGTCGGGTTGAGGCGGAGTTTGTACATGTAGCGGCGGCCCGCGGTGTCGTTGCGGCGGCCACTGTGCCAGATGCCGTGGTGCACGAGAACGACCGTGCCTGCCGGGCAGGTCAGACGGGTCTGCCCTCTGAGGTTCTGGACACGGCCGACGTCCGTCTCGTTGATCCTGCGCAGATGGCTTCCGGGCACGCTGAGGGTGCCGCCCATCTCGGCGGTCACCTCGTGCGGGTAGTACATGAGCTGGATGTCGAACGCATCCGGCCGCACATCGATGATCGCGTCTCCGTGGAGCGGCTGCGCCTGTCCCTCGTGCGGCTCGCGCACATGCACCGCATGGTGGTCAACGGTCGGGCCGGGGCCGACCAGGCTTTCGACGGCGCCTGCGACGACCGGCAGGGCGAGCAGCGCGTCGATGAAGGTGTCCGGCGCGAACGCCCCGCCCAGCGGAGTGCCGTAAGCCACTTCCGGCAGGCCCTCGGTCAAGGCCGCGATGGCCCGTTCATTGATCTCCTGCGGCACCACCCCGTCCAGGCGCAGGAATCCCTGCGCGACGAAGCGCGCCACCTGAACCGATGTCAGGAGTTGCTTGCTGGTTGGCATGCGACGAACGTACGTGCCCTGTCGGGATCGGTCGTGGGCTGAAATCGTCCAGTGCTGGTAATTTTCCGTCCTCGTGAAACACGCAACACTGCGGCTCGACGAGGCGCCCACCGTGGTCGATGCCGGCATCGGGGTGCACGGCGTCTCCGCCGCCCACGACGTCTTCCGGCTGCCCGACCTGTGGCAGCTGCACCTCTACAACTACGAGGGTGCTCTGTCCCTCGGGCAGTCGGTCCACCCCATACGCCCCGGCCACGTCAGCCTGGTGCCACCGAACACGGAGGTGCACTTTCACTACCGGGGCAGGTCGGAGCACTTCTACGTCCATCTGCGGCTGCACGACGGCGGAACCGCGCGGGTGGTGCCGGTGATGCAGGACGCCGCGGCCGAGAGCACACGCCTGGCCGATCTGCTCCGACACGCCGTGACGGCCATGCCGACTTCTCCCCCGCGAGCCTCGGCCGAGGTCTGGACCGCTCTGTGGCGCATCGCCGAGTTGCCAAGAGCCGACGGAGCCGGGCGCCGCCACCCCTTCGTGGCAGCCGCCCAGGCCTACGTCGAGGAACACCTGGCCGGCCCGTTGTCCGTGCCGCACGTCGCTCGCGCCGTCGGAATCTCCCACACCCACCTGACGCGCGTGTTCCGTGCCGAAACCGGCCTCACAGTCGTTTCGTACATCCGGCATCGCCGCCTTCAGCGCGCCCGCCACCTCCTGTTGTCCTCCACCCTGTCCATCACCGCCATCGCAGCGTCCGTGGGCATCGCCGATCTCCAGGCCTTCAACAAGGCCTGCCGCCGTGAACTCGGCGCGAGCCCGCGTGAGGTACGTGCGGCTGCACCTGCGGGGCTGGACGGCCCAGGACCGTGAGGGTGCCGGCAGACACCATCACGGCCCACTGGACCTCTCCCGCCTGCCGTCTGGGCGAGGCGCCCCACTGGGACGCCGGCGCCCAGATGTTCCTGGGCGCGAAGTGGAACAGCGTGGGCGCCACCGCGGACCGGCTCATCCCGATCTGGCCGGCCGACGCCGTGTCCGACCAGTTCGTGAAGGGCGCGAACGCCATCGAGCCGTACCTCGACCCCGACACGTTCGACGCGCACACCAGGTGCTCGCCGTTGTAGACCACGTCGGGCGGGAGGTCAGCCGAGCCGGGCTGCGACGTCGGTCCCTTGCCGTACGAAGACGGGGATGCGTTCCAGTGGGGCCTGTGCGTCGAGCGTCGTTCCGCCCTCCACGACGTCTCCGGTGACCGGGTCGAGCCAGCGGGCGCCGGACGGCAGATACACCCGGCGGGCCCGGGCGCCCGCCTCATAGACGGGTGCCACCAGCACGTCGGGGCCGAGCAGGAACTGGTCGTCCACCTCCCAGGCGTGCTCGTCCTCGGGGAAGTCGAAGAACAGCGGGCGCATCGGCGGGGCGCCGGTGCGGTGGGCGTCCTCGGACAGCCGCCGCAGGTACGGGCGCAGGCGCTCGCGCAGCAACAGGTGGTCGCGGAGGATGCCGTACGCCTCCTCCCCGTACGACCAGACCTCGTTCGGCCCGCCGGTCATGTCCGTGGAGAAGGTGGGGTGGTTGGGCTTCCTGTCCCCGTGCAGCCGCATAACGGGGCTGAAGGTGCCGTACTGGAACCACCGGATCAGCAGTTCGCGGTACGCGGGGTCGTCCGGGTTGCCGCCGAAGAAGCCGCCGATGTCGGTGTTCCACCAGGGGATGCCGCTCATCGCGACGTTCAGCCCGGCCCTGATCTGGCGCGCGAGGGAGTCGAAGGTGGTGGGGATGTCGCCGGACCACAGCAGGGCCCCGTACCGCTGGCTGCCCGCCCACGCGGAGCGGATCAGCGACAGCGGCCGGTCCTCGCCCGCCGTGCGCAGGCCGTCGGCGACCGCGCGGGCGTGCAGCAGAGGGTAGAGGTTCGCGGCCGCGGCGGCCGGCCCGGCGGCGTAGACGGCACGGTCGGAGTGATCGCGCGGCAGGTCGGGCTCGCAGGCGTCCAGCCAGAAGCACGCCACGCCCAGCGAACGGTAGTTGTCGTTCAGCCGCTGCCACAGCGCGGCGCGTGCTCCGGGGTGGGTGGCGTCGTAGTACGCCATCGGGCGTATCAGCGCGTCTCCGCCGTACCGGGACGGCCACGGGAAGGTGAGCAGGCCGCCGTCGGTGTCCCGTACGAGGTGTCCGGCGAAGCGCAGTTCGTCGTACGTGTCACTGCCGGGCTCGACGGTGGGCCACACCGAGACGGCGAGTTTCACCCCGAGGTCCGTCAGCTCGTCGACCATGGCCGCGGGGTCGGGCCACTCGCTCTCCTCGAATCGCCAGTCGCCCATCCTGGACCAGTGGAAGAAGTCGCAGACGATGACGGACAGCGGTAGTCCCCGCTGCTTGTACTCCCGTGCCACCGCCAGGAGTTCGTCCTGGGTGCGGTAGCGCAGCTTCGACTGCCAGAATCCGGACGCCCACTCGGGCAGGAGGGGCGGGCGTCCGGTGGCCCGGGTGTAGGAGTCCAGGATCTGGGCCGGGGTGTCGCCGACGGTGATCCAGTAGTCGACGCGCCCGCCGGCGTCGGCGGTCCACCGGGTGGTGTCGGCACCCAGTTCGACACGGCCCGTGGCGGGGTTGTTCCACAGCAGTCCGTAGCCGCGCGAGGAGTGCAGAAAGGGGACGGCCGCCACGGTGTTGGCCTGGACGAGGTCGATCACACAGCCCTTCTGGTCCAGGCGCCCGTGCAGATGCTGCCCCAGGCCGTGCAGCCGTTCACCGTCGTAGGCCTCGAAGGACTGTTCTGTCCGGCCGCCCGCCGTGTGGACGCGAGAGCAGGTGTGATGCGCGTACGGGCTCCTCTCGGCGAGGAGTTCGCGGCCCGAGACGGCGTGGCGGAACCTCAGCCGGCCGTCCGCCGAGGCCTCGACAGCGACGAGGCCGTTGACCAGGCGGGCACAGCCGTCGTCCGATACCGACAGTTCGGCGTGCGGGCAGGGCGCGGGGTTCTCCAGCGCACCGGGGGCGGCGGGGTCGATGGTCCCGGACGAGGCCCGCACCCGGACGGCGTCCGGTCCCCAGGGCTCGATGCGGAGGATCTCTGCGGCGGTGTGCCGCTCCAGGCCGCCCGCGACAATGCTGTAGGACAAGGTGTTTCCCCTGTTCTTCTCAAGTGGCGGGTGAGTACGGCCGGTCGCCGATCACCGACGCCGTCCGCGTTCTTCACAGCAGGAGCAACGACCCGGATCCACGGCTGTCTATCCCAGCGCCCGGAGCCGGGCGACGGAGTCGGCGAGCATTCGGCGGCAGAATGCGAGGTGGTCCTCCCCGTAGCCGCGCGGGGCGCACTCCACGACCAGCAGAAGGGCCAGGTAGAGCTGGTAAAGCGCCACTCGGTGCCGGAGGGCGGGGCTGAAGTCGAGGTTGCCGCCTGCTGCGGTGTAACCGGTGGCGAGGTCGCTGTCCGGGCCGGTGTCGCCGCCGAAGGCCAGGGAGACCAGCTCGGCGGCCGGGTCGCCCCAGAAGGCCCGCTCGTGGTCGATGAGCCCGGTGATCCCGGCCTGCCCTGCGTCACCCGGCCGGATGAAGATGTTGCCCGGCCAGAGGTCGAAGTGAACCAACCGGGGCTCCGTGACCTCGTCCAGGGCGTACCCGCCTTCGGACACCAGCGTGCGGATGTCCGATGACGATACGGCCGACGGCGAGCGCCGGCGGTCGGCGTCGTCGAGCAGGGCCTCGACCATGGCGCTGAAGGCCGTGCGCCAGGCTGCGGCGGACAGACCGGACTCAGCGGCCGGGTAGCCGAAGAGGCCGTCAGTCGGGGCCAGGGTGTGCAGTCGGGCGGTGATCGCGCCCAGTTCCCGGCGGAGCAGAGCCCACGCGTCGGCGGAGAGCTGCTCGCCCGCCTTGTCCCACGGAGTTCCCTCCAGGAGCGACAGGACGATGAACTCCTCGTCCGCGTGGAGCAGTTCGGGCACCGGAACTGTGCCTTCCGGCAGGGCTGCGAGCCGCCGGTAGACCATCGTCTCCGTCCCGAGGATGCCCCGTTCGTACCGCAGTACCGGTGCGTCGGCCGGTGGCGCGAGCTTGACGACGGCGGGCCGGCCGTCATCCAGCAGCACGCGGTAGGCGCTGTTGAACCAGCCGTCGGTCAGCTCGTGCTCCAGACGGCACCCCAGGCCGATGGAGCCGCGCAGCAGGGCGTCGAGCGCGGCGGGCGTGAGATGACGTTTGGTGCGGCTCTGCACGGACACCTCCGGTGCCGGGATGGGAGGGGGCGGGGCCCTCGCACGCCCTTGCGGGGGCGCGGGGCCTCGGGCGTCCTGGGACCGGCCTCAGCCCGGGTAGGGCAGTTCGGCCTCCGCGGTGCGGGGCGGGCTGACGTGCAGGACGCCGTCCGGGCCGCCGATGCGCAGCTGCCAGGGGTGCGGGCTGTCGGTGGTCACCCGCAGCAGGCCGCCCTCGCGGCGCAGGTGGAAGACGGCGGTCCGGCCGGGGCCGTCGGTGTTCGGGATCACCACGGTGCGCTCGGCGCCGTCGGTGAAGGCGTGCACCCGCAGTTCCACACCCTCGGCCCAGGCGGAGACCGGGTGCTGGTCGTCGGCGGCGAGGGGGATGACGGAGTCGGGGCGGGCGAGCAGCGGCAGGGTGTGGAAGCCGTGCCGTTCGCGTACCCAGCGCGGGCCGGTGACCTGGTCGCCGGTCAGGAAGTTCGTCCAGGTGCCCTC
This sequence comes from Streptomyces monashensis, assembly GCF_001866665.1. Lineage (GTDB taxonomy): Bacteria > Actinomycetota > Actinomycetes > Streptomycetales > Streptomycetaceae > Streptomyces > Streptomyces monashensis. The sequence goes on from NZ_MLYO01000009.1 coordinate 169,896, forward strand.
GGGGACGTAGTACTCGACCGTGCCGTCGTCGGTGAAGACCGGGGCGACGAGCAGGTCGTCGCCGAGCAGGTACTGCCGGTCGAGCGCGGCGGCGGCGGGGTCGTCGGGGAACTCCAGCACCATGGCGCGCATCACCGGCACGCCGGTGGCGTGCGCCTGCTGGGCGGCGTACTGGAGGTAGGGCGCGAGGCGGTGCTTGAGGAGGGTGAACTCGCGGGTGACCTCGACGGCCTCCTCACCGTAGTCCCACGGCACGCGGTAGGACCTGCTGCCGTGCAGGCGGCTGTGTGAGGAGAGCAGGCCGAACTGCGTCCAGCGCTTGAAAACGGTGGGGGTAGGGGTGCCCTCGAAGCCGCCGATGTCGTGGCTCCAGAAGCCGAAGCCGGACAGGCCCAGGGACAGGCCCCCGCGCAGCGACTCCGCCATGGCGCTGAAGTGCGATGCGCAGTCGCCGCCCCAGTGCACCGGGTACTGCTGGCCGCCCGCGGTGGCGGACCGGGCGAAGAGCAGAGCCTCGCCCTCACCGCGCTCCTCGCGCAGCAGCTCGAAGACGGCCTGGTTGTAGAGGTGGGTGTAGTAGTTGTGCATCAGCTCCGGGTCGGAGCGGTCGTGCCAGACGACGTCTGTGGGGATGCGCTCGCCGAAGTCGGTCTTGAAGCAGTCCACACCGACGTCCAGCAGGGTGCGCAGCTTGCCGGTGTACCAGTCGCGGGCGGCGGGGTCGGTGAAGTCCACCAGGGCCATTCCGGGCTGCCACAGGTCCCACTGCCAGACGCTGCCGTCCGGGCGGCGCACCAGGTAGCCCTCGCGCATGCCCTCGGCGAACAACGCGGACTTCTGGGCGATGTAGGGGTTGATCCAGGCGGAGATGCGCAGACCCTGCCGCTTGAGTCGGGCCAGCATGCCCGCCGGGTCGGGGAAGGTGTCGGAGTCCCAGTCGAAGTCGCACCACTGGTACTCGCGCATCCAGAAGCAGTCGAGGTGGAAGACGCTCAGCGGGATGCCGCGTTCGGCCATGCCGCCGACGAAGCGGTTGACCGTGGCCTCGTCGTAGTCGGTGGTGAACGAGGTGGTCAGCCACAGGCCCAGGGCCCAGGCGGGGGGCAGTGCGGGGCGGCCGGTGAGCGCGGTGTAGCGGGCCAGGATCTGCTTCGGGGTCGGGCCGTGGATGACGAAGTACTCCAGCGACTGGTCCTCGACGCTGAACTGCACCTGCCCGACCGACTCCGATCCGACCTCGTAGCTGACCTTGCCGGGGTGGTTGACGAAGACTCCGTAACCCCGGTTGGTCAGGTGGAACGGGACGTTCTTGTAGGCCTGTTCGCTGCTGGTGCCGCCGTCGGCCTGCCAGATGTCCACCGTCTGCCCGTTGCGGACGAACGGTGTGAACCGCTCCCCGAGCCCGTACACCGACTCGCCGACACCCAGCGAGAGCTGGCCCAGCATGTGGTGGCGGCCTTCGGCGTCGGTGACGAAGCCCGTGCCGCGCTCGCCCACGGAGGTCAACACCCGTCCCTGGGCGGTGAACTCCAGCCGCCACGGCTGGGAGGTGTCCACCCGCAGCGTGAGGTCACCGGAGCTGAGCTGCACCATCTCGCCCTCGCGGTGCACCTTGCCGACCCCCTGCTCCGCACCCGGAAGGTCGAACTGCGGCCCTCGGCGGACCGAGCCGGCGTGGTGCGTGGTGCGCACCCCGATCACGCCCTCGGCCGGCGACCAGCACTCGACGGTCAGCAGCGGGCTGTTGAGCGTGTCACCGCGGCCGCGCACGTGCTTGACCGGCGCCCAGAGGGTCATCCGGTCCTCGCTGGTGCGGACATCGGCGACCTCGGTGGAGTAGCGCGCAGTGACGCCCGGGCGCATCAGCCAGTAGCCGTCGGTGAACTTCATCGGGCAGGTTCCTCCGTCCGCGCACGGTGCGCGGTGATCAGGCCCCGGTACCAGTGGTAGCTGTCCTTGGGGATGCGGGTCAGGGTGTCGTAGTCGACGCGGACCAGGCCGAAGCGCTGCTCGTAGCCGCGGGCCCACTCGAAGTTGTCCAGCAGGGACCAGACGTAGTAGCCGCGCACGTCGACGCCGGCCGCGATGGCGTCGACGACGGCGGCGAGGTGACCGGCCAGGTAGTCGATCCGTTCCTCGTCGTGCACCCGGCCGTCGGGGGCGACGGTGTCGGCCTCCGCCGAGCCGTTCTCCGTGATCCAGACCGGCGGGAGCTGCGGGTAGCGGGAGTGGAGTCCGCGGAGGAGTCCGGTGAGCGCGGACGGGACGACGGGCCAGCCCATGGTGGTGAGTCGGGTGCCGTACGGGTTCGGCTCGGCGACGCCGATGTCCATGGCGGTGCGCGGTTCGGGGTCGTCCTCGCGGTGCGGGACGGCCTCGACGGTGATCGGCCGGTAGAAGTTGATGCCGACGAAGTCCATTGGTGCGCCGATCAGTTGCAGGTCCCCCGGTCGGCGCCAGGGGCCGTCGGCCAGACCCTCCCAGGTCTCGGCCTCGTGCTCGGGGTAGCGCCCGGCGAACAGCGGCTCCGTCCAGACCTCGTTGTGAAGCACCTCGGCCCGGCGCAGGGCGGCGAGGTCCTCGCTCCGGTCGGAGGCGGCGTGCAGCCGGTCGAGGTTGAGCGTGATGCCGACCTCACGGGCGCCGGCGGCGCGCAGCTCCCGCACGGCCAGGCCGTGGGCGACCAGCAGGTGGTGCGCGGCCGCCAGGGCCCCGCGGCCCTCCCGCGCGCCGGGCGCGTGCCGGCCCTCGGCGTAGCCGACGAAGGCGGAGCAGAACGGCTCGTTGAGGGTGATCCAGCGCTCCACCCGGTCGCCGTAGCGCTCGGCGGCGAGGGCCGCATAGTCCGCGAACGCCTCGGCGGTCTCCCGGACGCGCCAGCCACCGCGCTCTTCCAGGGCCTGGGGCAGGTCCCAGTGGTAGAGGGTGACGGCGGGCGCGATTCCGGCGGCGAGCAGTTCGTCGATCAGCCGGTCGTAGAAGTCCAGGCCCTTCGGGTTGACCGCTCCGGTACCGTCGGGCAGCAGGCGCGGCCAGGAGATCGAGAAGCGGTAGCCTTCGACGCCGAGTTCGCGGAGCAGGGCGACGTCCTCGGGGTAGCGGTGGTAGTGGTCGCAGGCGGTGTCGCCGGTGGCGCCGCCGAGGGTACGGCCCGGGGTGTGGCTGTAGGTGTCCCAGATGGACGGGCCGCGGCCGTCCTCGTCGTGGGCGCCCTCGATCTGGTACGCGGCGGTGGCGGCGCCGAACCGGAAGCCGGGTGGCAGTTCCGGGAAGGCCGACCTGCTCATGCGGCGCACCTCACTGTTCTCTCGGTGATCGGGAACGGTCACAGCTCCGGTGCCAGCCCGCGGTCGTGCAGCCAGGACAGCTGGACGGGCGGGTTGGAGCCGCAGCCGCCGGCGTGGTCGGCGAAGGGCCAGACGGTCATGGTGCGGTCCTCGCCCGCGTAGTGGTTGAACGCGGCGTAGACCGTCCGGGGCGGGCAGACCGGGTCCATCAGACCGACGCTGAACAGCGCCGGGGCGGTGGCCCGCTGGGCGAAGTGGACGCCGTCGAAGTAGTCGAGGGTGGCGAAGGTCGCCTGCAAGCGGTGTCGGCTGTGCCAGCGCAGGTACTTGACGAGTTCCTGGTACGGGCCGTCCAGGGATGTCTGCGCGCCCTGACGGTAGTGGCACAGGAACGGGACGTCCGGCATCACCGCAGCCACGCGGTCCCCGGTGAGCCCGGCGACGGCGAGGGCCAGTCCGCCGCCCTGGCTGCCGCCCGTCACCACGATCCGGTTGGCGTCGAGGCCGGGCAGCTCTGCGACGGCGTCCACGGCGCGCACGCAGTCGGTGATCAGGCGCCGGTAGTAGTAGTTCTCGGGCGAGTCGATGCCGCGGGTCATGAATCCCTCGGCCCACTGCGTGCCGTCGCCCAGGGTTCGGTCCGGGGTGTCGTGGCCCTGGCCGCGGCTGTCGACGACGAGCTGGGCGTAGCCCGCCGCCGACCAGAACAGGTGCTCGGTGGGCAGGCCCCTGCCGCCGGTGTATCCGGCGTAGGTGACGACGACCGGCAACGGGCCTTCGGCGCCACGCGGGCGCAGCAGCCACGCGGCCACCGGTTCGCCGTTCCAGCCGGTGAAGCGCACGTCGTCCACCTCGATGGTGCGCAGCCGGTGCCGGTCGGTGACCGGTTCCGTCTTGGTGGCCCCGGCCCGTGCCCGGGCGTCGTCGAGGGTGTGCTGCCAGAACGCGTCGAAGGCGGGCGGGGCGGCTGACTCAGGGCGGTAGCGGACGAGTTCGTCACGTCCGAAGTCGGTGAACGGCATGGGGTGTTCCTCCGGGTGGAGCGAGTTGGAGGTGACGGACGAGAGGATGACGTGCGACACGGGGGAGCTCCTGGGTGTGGCGGGGCGGTGCGGCTGGGGCGGGTTCGTCGCTGTCGCCCGTGGTGGGCGAGGTGCGTCGGGTGCCGTCGTACACCGGCCAGCCGATGACGCGGGAGTCGAGCGAGGACGGGCGAGACGCCCGCGGCCTTGACCACCTCGGCCGGTGTCACCATGCCGGTGGTGCCCTCCCTCGTACTGTCGCTGACGTGACGTCAGCCCTTGATGGCGCCGGTGAGCACACCGGTCTTGAAGTGCTTCTGCATGAACGGGTAGACGAGCAGGATGGGGACCAGCGTCAGCACCACCACCGCCATCTGCAGGGACAACGGTGCGCTCTGCTGGTGCAGCGACCCGAACCCGGAGTTGGTGGTGCCGGGGATGGACTGGCCGTAGCTGACGTACTGGAGCAGCACGTACTGCAGCGGCCACTTGGCGCTCTCGGTCGGCATGTAGAGCATGACGTTGAAGAAGGAGTTCCAGTAGCCGACCGCGTAGAACAGGGCGACCACCGCGGTGACCGCGCGCGAGGTGGGCAGTACCACCGACCACAGGATGCGCCACTGGCTGCACCCGTCCATGCGGGCCGCGTCGATGAGGTCGGCCGCCGTGCCGGAGTAGAAGGCGCGCAGCACCAGGATGTTGAAGACGGAGACCGCGCCGGGCAGGACCAGCGCCCAGTACTGGCCGTAGCCGCCGAGGCCGGTGACGACCAGGTAGGTGGGGATCAGTCCGCCGCTGACGAACATGGTGACGATCAGGAGCATGAGGATGGTGCGGTGTCCGAACGAGCGCGAGCGGGAGAGGCCGTAGGCGCAGAGCACCGAGACGACCATCGACAGGAGGGTGCCGGCCGCGGTGATCACCAGGCTCACCAGCAAGGCCCTGGTGACCGGGCCGTCCCCGAGCACCGCACGGTAGGCGTCCAGGGTGAGGCCGTCGGGGACCAGCACCAGGCCACCCGCGCGGTTGATCGCCCCGCTGGTGGAGAAGCTGGTCAGCACCACGATCCAGAGCGGCACCAGTACGACGGCGAGGACCAGGAGCAGCACGCCGCCCTTGAGGGTCTGTCCGGCGGCGCCGGGCTGCTCGTCCCACGCAGGGCGGCCCTTGTTGCGGTCGGGCCGAAGCGCGGGCCGGTTCAGAGTGTGCGTCAGCGTCTGGCTCATTTCCGGTACAACCCGTCCTCACCGAAGGCGTGCGCGACCCTGTTGGCGCCCCAGATCAGCAGCAGCGAGATCACACTCTTGAACAGCCCGGCGGCGGCACCGTAGCTGTAGTTGTTGGTGGTGATGCCGTAGTAGAAGGAGAAGGTGTCCAGCACGTCCGCCGTGTCGTGGCCGACGGCGTCGCGCTGGATCAGGAACTGCTCGAAGCCGACGGTGAGCGCGTTGCCCAGCCGCAGCACCAGCATCAGCACGATGACGCCGCGCATGCCGGGCAGGGTGATGTGCCACATCCGGCGCCACCGGCCGGCGCCGTCGACCGCGGCGGCCTCGTAGAGGTTCTGGTCGATCGCGGCCAGCGCCGCGAGGAACACGATGATGCCCCAGCCGGCCTCCTTCCACACCGCCTGCGAGGTGACCAGCAGTGCGAAGGTGTGCGGGTCGGTCATCACGTCCCAGGTCCCCAGGTTGTGCTGGGCGAGGAAGTGGTTGAGCACCCCGGCGCCCCCGAGCATCTGCTGGAAGATCGTGATGGCCAGCACCCAGGAGAAGAAGTGCGGCAGGTAGACGACCGACTGGATGAAGTTCCGCAGCCGCTCGCTCGTCACCGAGTTGAGCACCAGGGCCAGCGCGATCGGGATCGGGAAGAACAGCACCAGTTGCACGAAGCTCAGCCAGAGGGTGTTGCGCAGCGCCCCCCAGAACAGCGGGTCGTTGAACAGCGCACGGAACTGGTCGAGCCCGGCCCAGTCGCTGTGGAGCACGCCGACCAGCGGGTCGTAGTACTCGAACGCGGTGATCAGGCCGAACAGCGGCGCGTAGTTGAAGACCAGCAGCAGCGCGACAGCCGGCAGGGTCATCAGGATCAACGACCTGTCCCGGCGCAGGCGCAGCCGCCAGGTGAGTCCGCCCTCCTCAGCCCGCCCGGGCCGCTTCCTCGACCGGGCGCGGCCGTCGGCGTCCGGCTCCGCGTCGGCCGCCGGTTCGGTGCCGCCGGAGCTGCCTGCGCCGACCTTCTTCGTCTTGGTGGTGAACGTGCCGGCCACCGTTCCTCCTCGCTCCGCGGCGAGCCGAGCGGCCCGCTGCCTGACGTCGTCTGCTACTGGCCGGTGCCGTACTTGTCCAGGACTTCGGTCTGGTACCAGTTCTTCAACTGGTCGCCGCCGCTGGACTTCCAGGAGGACACGGCGGCCTGGAAGTCGGAGACCTTCTTCAGGCCGTGGGTGACCTCGATGACGGTGTCCACGACCGACTTCGCGGCGGCCGCGGTGGCGTACCGCTGCGGCACGGTGATGTTCATGCCGTAGAACACCGGCTTGTAGACGTGCGGGGCGGTGCGGGCGAACCAGGACGTGTAGTCCTTGGTCACCTGCTCGGCGCCGGGGTTGCTGATCACCTGCGGGGCCGAGGCGAGGAAGGTGTAGGTGGTGGGCTGGGCGTACTTCTTGCCCTCGTCCGTGTAGCTGGGCATCCCGTTCACCATCGTGTGGTGGACGCCCTCGACGCCGTACGTGATCATCGTGTACTCGGTCGAACCGTAGGGCGCCGCAAGGTAGTTGGCGACGGCCAGCAGTTCCTCGATCTGGTTCGGGGAGAGCTTGGCGTTGAGGTAGCTGACGACGCCGGTGGCGGCGCCGAGGAAGATCTGCGGGTCGGACCTCCCGTCGGCGGCGATGACGTTGAACGCCCCGCGCCGGTAGTTCTTGTTCGCGGCGGTGCCGGACTGGTGGTCCGACAGGTTCCAGGCGCCGGTGCCGCCGCCCTGGATCAGTTCCTTGCCCGCGTAGAAGCGGGTGGCACCGGCGTTGACGTTGCCGGCCAGGGCGTCGGGGTGCACATAGCCGGACTTGGCGAGCTTGTAGTGCCAGTCGAGTGCCTCCAGGAACTCGGGCAACTCGTAGGCGTGGACCAGCTTCCCGCTCTTGACCGTCCACCCGGGCGGGAGCCCCCAGGAGAGGGACAGGTAGGTCCACACGTCGCCGAACGCCCACACGCCGGCCTGGGCGCTGGTCAGTTCCTTGCCCAGGCTCATGTAGTCGTCGGCGGACTTGACCTGGTCGGCGGTGATGCCCTTCGACTCCAGGATGTCGGCCCGGTAGAAGACGTGGCCGGCCAGCGACATGCCGCTGGCGCCGCACGGGATGCCGTAGAGCTTGTCCTCCCAGGCTCCGACCTGCCAGGCGAAGGTGGGGATGGCGGCCAGGTTCGGATACTTCTTGATCTTGCCCCCCGCCAGGTACGGCGTAAGGTCCGCCAGCTGGGTACCGGCCAGCTCCCCCATGTTGAACGCCGCGTTCCACCAGGTGGGCAGCTGGATCCAGTCCGGCAGCTTCTTCGACGCGGTCATCGTCGGGACGATGGTGTCGTAGCTGACGCCGTTGGCCGGCTTGATGGTGAGGTTCACGCCCAGCGCCTTGTTGACGGCCTGGTAGAACGAGTTTCCGGCCGGCGGGATGGTCCCCCAGAGGGGGGTGACCGCGGTGTAGCTGCCGCCCTTGCCCGGGGTGCCGGACACCGTCGGGATCTGCTTGGCCGGGTAGGTGAGGAAGCCCGGGTCGGTGAACGCGCCTGCCGCTCCGTGCACCGAGGGGATGTCGGGCTTGACGGCCTGTCCCGGCACGTAGTCCGGCAGCGCGGCCCTCAGGCCGCTCTTCGAGTTGGTCCCGCCCTTGCTGCGGGAGGAGCCGCTGCCGCAGGCGGACAGCAGGGGGGACAGTGCAGCAGCCCCGGCGACGGCGACGGCGCCGTTCACGAAGGCTCTGCGGTTCATTGCGATGCTCATGGTGGGCGGCCCTTCGCCGGTGACGATCCGTATCGAGCGACGTGCGGGTGTGCTGCGGTGCGGAGGGGACGGCGCGAACGGCACCGTCGACATGCAGGCGACCGGCAGGTTGTCGTCGCATCCCTGCGGAGCGTCGAAGCGCTTCAATGTTGCCGCGAGGTTAAGGGTGGCTTCACGCACGATGCAAGAGGTGCCGTGGAAAATCCCCCCGCAACATGAACAGAATCTCCTTGGAAACTTTCTCTTGACAGACCTTCAGGTGTAATGCCAGCGTCGAAGCGCTTCAACGCCCGTCCTCACGACTGCCCTCGGAGCACCGGAGCCGACCATCCGGCCCTGCCGTCCGGGGTGTTCCACCCCGCCTCACACACACCTGTAAGGGACTTCCGCCTGTGAGCACTGCTGCCGTCACGCTGCCCTTCCGCGATCCAGGGCTCCCGCTCGCCGAGCGCGTCGAGGACCTGCTCTCCCGGCTGACCCTCGAGGAGCGGATCGCGATGCTGCACCAGTACTCGCCCGCGATCCCGCGTCTCGGGGTCGCCGAGTTCCGCACCGGCACCGAGACCCTGCACGGCGTGTCGTGGCTGGGCGAGGCCACCACCTTCCCGCAGGCCGTGGGCCTGGGCGCGACCTGGGACGAGGACCTGGTCCGTGAGGTGGCGGCGGCGATCTCCGTCGAGCAGCGGGCGTTCCACCACCACCGGCCGCCCGTCATCGGCACCGGCCGCAACAGCCTGCAGGGGTGGGCGCCGGTGGTGAACCTGCTGCGGGACCCGCGCTGGGGCCGCAACGAGGAGGGCTACTCCGAGGACCCGCTGCTGTCCGCCCGGCTGGGGACGGCGTTCTGCCGGGGCATGACCGGCGACCACCCGACATACCTGCGCACAGCCCCGGTGCTCAAGCACTTCCTCGCCTACAACAACGAGGACGACCGCTGCACCACCTCCTCGGCGATTCGGCCCCGGGTACTGCACGAGTACGACCTGGCCGCCTTCCGCCCGGCCATCGCCACCGGCGCGGCGACCGGCGTCATGGCCGCCTACAACCTCGTCAACGGCCGCCCCTGCCACGTCAGCCCCCTGCTCGAGCAGGAGCTGCGTCGCTGGGCCGAGCCCACCGGCCACGAGCTGTTCGTCGTCAGCGACGCCGAAGCCCCCTCCAACCTGGTCGACCCGGAGCACTACTTCGACGACCACGCCGCCTCCCACGCCGCCGCACTCAAGGCCGGCATCGACTCCTTCACCGACCACGGCGAGGACAGCGCCGTCACCATCGGCCGGATCACCGCCGCCCTCGAGCGCGGCCTGCTGACCCAGGACGACATCGACCGGGCGGTGCGCCGCCAGCTGTCGATCCGCTTCCGCCTCGGCGAGTTCGACCCCGACCTCGACCCCTACGCCGGGATCGGCTGGGACGTCGTCAACTCCCCCGCACACCAGGCCCTGGCGCTGCGCGCCGCCACCGAACAGGTGGTGCTGCTCAAGAACACCGGGCTACTGCCGCTGGCCCCGGAGCGGCGGATCGCGGTGGTCGGGCCGCTGGCCTGCACCCTGTTCGAGGACTGGTACAGCGGCACCCACCCCTACCGCTTCACCGTCTCCGACGGCCTCGGCGTCGAAGGGGTCGAGGGCGTGGACCGGATCGTGCTGCGCACCGCCGACGGGCAAGCGGTGACCGCCGTGGGCGAGGACGGCCTGCTGGTGCTCGGCCCGGCCCAGGACACGGACGCCGCCGCCCAGTTCGACCTGTTCGACCTGTTCGACTGGGACCTGGGCGTGCTCACCCTCCGTTCCGCCGCCACCGGCAGGTACGCCTCCCTGCGCGACGCCGACCAGCGCGTCACCGCCAACCGCGACCAGCCCGGCGACTGGTTCGTCCGCGAGACCTTCCACCTCGAACCCGCCACCGACGGCACCGAGGTGCTGCGCAACCAGTTCACCGGCCGCTACGCCCAGGCCGACCCCGCCACCGGCGAGCTGACCATGACCGCCGACACCCCCGAGCAGGCCCTGCGGTTCACCCGCACCACCGTCCGCGACGGCATCATCTCAGCCGTCGCCGCCGCCCAGGCCGCGGACGTGACCATCGTCGTGCTCGGCAACGACCCGCACATCAACGGCCGCGAGACCCAGGACCGCGCCGGGCTGCGGCTTCCCCCGCAGCAGGACCGGCTGCTGCGCGAAGTCGCCGCCGTCCGACCCGACACCGTTCTCGTCGTCATGTCCAGCTACCCCTACGCGGTGAACTGGGCCGACCAGCACCTGCCCGCCATCGTCTGGACCTCCCACGCCGGCCAGGAGACCGGCCGCGCCCTCGCCGCCGTCCTGCGCGGCGACACCGACGCCACCGGCCGCCTCCCCCAGACCTGGTACCGCAGCGACGACGAACTCCCCGCACCCCTCGACTACGACATCATCAAGGCCGGCTGGACCTACCAGTACCACCGGACCGCACCCCTCTACCCCTTCGGCCACGGCCTGTCCTACACCACCTTCGACCACGGCGAACTCAAGCTCCGCCACACCGAGTTGGACGCGGACGGGGAGATCACCGCCACCCTCACCGTGACCAACACCGGCACCCGTCCCGGCACGGAGACCGTCCAGCTCTACACCCGCCACCTCGACGCCCGCTACCACGCCCCCCAGCTCCGCCTCGCCGCCTACCGCAAAGTCCGCCTCGCGGCAGGCGAGACCACCGAGCTCGACTTCACCCTCCCCGCCACCGACGCCCTCGCCCACTGGGACGTGGCCACCAGCGCCTTCACCGTCCACCCCGGCCGCTACGAGCTGATCACCGCCCGCTCGGCAGGCCGGCCGGTCCGCAGCGCCACCCTCACCGTCACCGGCCCCGCACCGGAGCCTCGCCGCGTCCTCGAAGTCCCGCTCCACGCCGCCGACTTCGACGACCACGAGAACATCACCCTCGTCGACGCCACCCCCACCCACGGCGACGCCGTCACCCCCGTCGCCGACCACGGCGAACTCCTCTTCCGCGACGTCGACCTCACCGGCGCCGGCTCCGTCGCCCTCCAGGTCTCCCGCACCGCCCCCGGCACCGCGCAGCTCCAACTCCGGGCCGGCGACCGCCTGCTGACCACCGTCACGGTCCCCTCCACCGGCGACCGCCACACCTGGACCACCGTCCTCGCCGACGTCACCGAACACCAACCCACCGGTGTCCACGACCTCCGCGTCATCCTCACCGGCGAACAACGGCTCACCACCCTCGCCTTCACCCCCTGAAAGCCAACGGCGGCCGTACCTCTGTGAGGGGAGGCACGGCCGTCGTCCCCAGCGCTCTCCTTCCGTTTCCCTGCCGAGGACCTGACTGCCCTATGCCGACGCCCCAGCCGTCCACCGTCGCGACGAACCCGGTGATCCCGGGCTTCCATCCGGACCCGAGCATCTGCCGGGTCGGCGAGGACTACTACCTCGCCTGTTCCAGCTTCGAGTACTTCCCCGGCGTGCCGATCTTCCACAGCCGCGACCTGGTGAACTGGACGCAGATCGGCAACGTCCTCGACCGGCCGAGCCAGCTGCGGCTGCCCGTGGAGACGTCCTCGTCCGGAGGCATCTACGCGCCGACCCTGCGCCATCACGACGGGCGCTTCTGGCTCGTGGTCACCAACGTCTCCGGCGGCGGGAACCTGGTGGTCACCGCGACCGATCCGGCCGGCCCCTGGTCCGAGCCCGTTCACGCGCCCGGCGTGCCCGGCATCGACCCGGACCTGGCCTGGGACGAGGAGGGCGACTGCTGGTGCACCTTCGCAGGCGTCGGGCAGGTGCGGTTCAACCCGTACACCGGCGAGACTCTGGGCGAGCCGTACCGCGTGTGGTCCGGCACGCCCGGAGCCGCCGCGCCCGAGGCGCCGCACCTGTACCGGATCGGCGAGTACTGGTACCTGATGATCGCCGAGGGCGGCACCGAGCGCGGCCACGCCGTCTCCATCGCCCGTGGCCCCTCTCCCGGCGGGCCCTTCGAGCCGTGCCCCGCGAATCCGATCCTGACCCACCGCAGCACGACCGAGCCCGTGCAGAACACCGGGCACGCCGACCTGGTCCAGGCGCCGGACGGGAGTTGGTGGATGGTGCTGCTGGGCGTCAGGCCCCAGGGCGGCACCCCGGGCTGGCACGTGCTGGGACGTGAGACCTTCCTGGCGCCGGTCACCTGGGAGGACGGCTGGCCCGTGGTCGGCGAGGTCGCCCTCGAACTCGCGGAACTTCCCTGGCAGGTGTCCCCGCCTCAGCCACTGCCCGAACGGGACGACTTCGACTCCGCCGAGCTCCGGCCCTGCTGGATCTCGCTGCGGGACCGCCCGGCGGAACTGGTCGGCACCAAGGAGCGCGACAGCTGGCTGACCCTGCGCGCCCGCGGCAGCTCCCTCGACGAGCCGGACGTCGTCCTCGTCGGACGCCGCCAGCAGCACCTCGCCTTCGAGGCGCGCACGCTGATCGACCCCGGAACAGGCACCGGCGGCCTGGCCGTGCGACTGGACGAGCGCCACCACTACGCGATCGAGGCCGACGCCGACGGGCGGGTCCGGGTGATCGCCCGGATCGGCACGGTCCGGTCCGTCGTCGCCGAACGCGCGCTCCCCGCAGGTCCGTTGGTCCTGTCCGTGCGCACCGGCCCGGCCCCCGAGCCGCACGACGCGCGCAGGGGCCCGGACTCGCTCGTCTTCGCGGCCGGCACGGCGGACGGCACCACGAGCGACCTGGCGTCGGTGGACGGCCGCTACCTGTCCACCGAGGTCGCCGGGGGTTTCACCGGCCGCGTGATCGGCCTGTACGCCGCCGCGGGAACGGTCTGCTTCGACTGGTTCGACTACGAGCCCCTCCCGCTCCCCTGAGCACGCGTCAGGGGTCTTCTCGCCCCACCACCCATGTCATCGGAAGGGACGAACCGTGAAGGACGCACAGCAGAAGGGCACACCGGGCGCCGCCCGCCCACACAACCGCCGCCTGCACCGGACGGCCGGGCTCCTCGCGGCCGTGGTCACCGCCGGCAGCCTCACCTGCGGCACCGCCGTCGCCTCACCGGCCGACCGGACGCCGGCAGCAGCGGACCACACCCCCCGTAGCGCGATGGCCGCCGTGGCCCGGATGCAGCCCAGCTGGAACCTCGGCAACACCTTCGACGCGATCCCCGACGAGACCTCGTGGGGCAACCCGGTCACCACCAAGGCCACGTTCGACGGTCTCCGCGCCCAGGGCTTCCGCAGCGTCCGGATTCCCGTCACCTGGTACCCCCACCAGTCCGACACCGCCCCGTACACCATCGACCCCGTGTGGATGAAGCGGGTCAAGCAGGTGGTCGACTGGGCGTTGGAGGACGGCCTCTACGTCGAGATCAACGTCCACCACGACTCGTGGAAGTGGATCGCCGCCATGTCCACCGACCACGACAACGTGATGGCGCGGTTCACGTCGACCTGGCAGCAGATCGCCACCGCCTTCAAGGACGAGCCGCGCAAGCTGCTCATGGAGAGCATCAACGAACCGCAGTTCGCCGACGCCACCGACGCGCAGAAGACCCGGTACCTGCGCGAGCTCAACACCTCGTTCCACGACGTCGTGCGCAACTCCGGCGGCAGGAACAAGGACCGCCTGCTCGTCCTGCCCTCGGAAAAGACCAACTCCGCCCAGCACTGGCTCGACGACCTGTCCACGACGATGAGCTCGCTGCACGACCCCAACCTGGTCGCCACCGTGCACTACTACAGCTGGTACCCGTTCAGCGTGAACATCGCCAACGGGACCACCTACGACGCAACGGCCCAGAAGGACCTGACCGACGGCTTCGCCCGGGTGCACGACACCTTCGTGGCCAAGGGCATCCCCGTCTACCTGGGCGAGTACGGCCTGCTCACCTCGCCGTACTCCGGCGTGGTCGAACGCGGCGAGATGCTGAAGTACTTCGAGCACGTCAACTACGAGGCGCGGATCAACGGCATGACCTCCGCCGTCTGGGACGCCGCCAACGACTTCCTGAACCGCTCCACCATGCAGTGGCAGGTCCCCGAGATGAAGGCCCTGATCCAGAGCTCCTGGCGGACCCGCTCGGGCACCGCCTCCACCGACAACCTCTTCCTGCCGAAGTCCGGTCCCGTCGCGGCGCAGACCATCACGCTCAACCGCAACGGCCTCTCGTTCACCGGCCTCTGGCAGGGCGACCGCCGACTGGTCCCGTCCGTCGACTACACCCTCGACGGCGACCGGCTGACCCTGACCGCCGACGCCCTCACCCGGCTCGCCGGCGACCGCGCTGCCGGCGTCGACGCCACCCTCGAGGTCCGGTACTCCGACGGCGTCCCGTGGAAACTCTTCGTACGTTCGTACGACAAGCCGGTGATGACCGACGCCACCGGAACCGAGGACGGACTCACCATCCCCACCCGGTTCAACGGTGATCTGATGGCCGACGTCGAGTCCACCTACGCCGACGGCACCGCCGCCGGCCCGGCCTCCTGGACCACCTTCCAGTCGTTCGACAACTACCGCCCCGACTACGGCACCAACGCCACCACCGTCAAGGCCGACTTCCTCAAGACGCTCAAGGACGGCGCCCCGGTGACGCTCACCTTCCACTTCTGGAGCGGGGCCACCGTCACCTACCACGTCACCCGTTCCGGCTCGACCGTGACCGGCACCGCCTCCTGAGCCAGGACCAGCCGGCACCGCGAACCGCTCCGGTGCGGAGCCTCCTCCCCGGACCTCCGCACCGGAGCACCCATGTCAACCCGCATGTGACCGGCCGGTGTCCGGCCGGTCGCACCGACCCGCCCGGAGACCGCCGTGACCACGCTTCCGCCCCGCGTGCTGTTCGGGGCCGCCTACTACCCCGAGTACCACCGGATGGACCGCATCGAGGCCGACCTCGACCTGATGGCCGAGGCCGGCTTCACGGTGGTGCGCGTCGGCGAGTCGGTCTGGTCCACCTGGGAGCCGGAGAACGGCCGCTTCGACCTGGAGTGGCTGCAGCCGGTCCTCGACTCCGCCCACGCCCGCGGCATCGCGGTGGTGCTGGGCACCCCGACCTATGCCGTCCCCCCGTGGCTGGCCCGGCTCCACCCGGAGATCGCCGCGGAGGACGCCACCGGCCGCCGTGCCCCGTGGGGCGCCCGCCAGGAGATGGACATCACCCACCCCGCCTTCCGCTTCCACGCGGAGCGCGTGGTCCGCCGCATCCTCGCCCGCCACGCCGGCCACCCGGCCGTGATCGGCTTCCAGGTCGACAACGAACCCGGCTGCCGGCTTCCGCACAACCACGGCGTGTTCCAGCGCTTCGTCGACGACCTGCGGACCCGCTACGGGGACGTGGAGACGCTCAACCGGGAGTGGGGACTGGTCTACTGGTCGCACCGGCTGACCACCTGGGCCGACCTGTGGACCCCGGAGGGCAACGCGCAGCCGCAGTACGACGTGGCCTGGCGCGCCTTCCAGGCAAGGCAGACCACCGAGTTCATCACCTGGCAGGCCGACCTGGTCCGGGAGTACGCCCGCTCCGACCAGTTCGTCACCACCTGTCTGCACTACCACCATCCCGCCCTGGACGACGACCGGCTGACGGACCGTCTGGACACCGCGGCGGCCAACCCGTACTACGAGATGCAGGACGCGCTGGCACTGCCCGCCGATCCGGACCGGCCGCCGCACGCGTGGCTGGCCGGAGGCGTATGGGGGCTGTTCCAGGAGGCGGACCGGGCCTGGTCCTCACGCCAGGAGCCCTTCCTCGTCACGGAGACCAACGCGCAGGCGGTGGGCGGCACCCACGACAACCGTCCTGCCTACGACGGACAGTGGCGGCAGGCCGCCTGGGCGCTGGTCGCCCGAGGGGCGCGCATGGTCGAGTACTGGCACTGGCACACCCTGCACTTCGGCGCCGAGACCTACTGGGGCGGGGTGCTGCCGCACAGCGGGCGTCCCGGCCGCCTGTATGGCGAGCTCGCCCGTCTGGGCCGTGAGTTCGCGGCGGCCGGCGAGCTGGTGGCCGGACTGGAGCCGGACGCCGACATCGCCATGGTGTACTCGCTGCCGAGCAAGTGGCTGATGCAGAAGTACCCGCCGCTGGCCGCCGCGGACGACAGCCCCGACAACCGTTCCTACCACGGCCTGTTCGACCCCTTCTACCGGGGCGCGGTGGAGTCCGGCCGGCAGGTGCGCATCCTGCACGCCCGGCAGCTGCACGACCCGGAGGACCCCGGCGCGAGGCCGGCCCCCGACGTGGCCGCACGGCGCCACCCGGTGCTGGTCGCCACCGGCCTGTACCTGGCCGACGACGGCCTGCTGGACTGGCTGGCCGCCTACGCCGAGGCGGGCGGCCACCTGGTCCTCGGCCCGCGCACCGGCTATGCCGACCCCGAGGGGCGCGCCCGGCCCGAACCCGCGCCCGCGCGGCTGTCCGGCGCGGCCGGGGTCTGCTACGAGGAATTCAGCAACCTCTCCGCCGAACTGCCGCTCCGGGCCGTGCCGGAGAGCCCGTTGCAGCTTCCGGCGGGGGCCCGGGCGACCCGCTGGGTGGATGCCCTGGTCGCCGACGGCGCCGAGGTGCTGGCCGGGTACCGGCACCCGCACTTCGGCCGCTGGCCCGCGGTGACCAGCCGTGTTCACGGCCGGGGCCGGGTGACCTGCGTGGGCACGGTCCCCAACGGGGCGGCGGCCCGGGCGCTGATGGCGTGGCTGGTGCCGAAGCCGTGCAGTGGCTGGCGTGACCTGCCCGCCTCGGTGACGGCCTGCACCGGGACCTCGCCGGACGGCCGCCGCGTCCACGTCGTGCACAACTGGAGCTGGGCGCCCGCCTCCGCCGTCGCGCCCGGTGACCTGGTGGACGTGCTCGCTGCCGGGACGGGCGGTGCGGCGAGGAGCGCTGTCCCGGCCGGGTCCCCGGTCGAGCTGGGGCCCTGGGACGTGCGTGTCCTCGCCGCGGATCGGTGACATGGCGTCAGTTCAGCTGCCATTTCTGGTTGGCGGCCCCGGTGCAGTTCCACAGCTGGACCAGGGTGCCGTCGGTGGTCCCGCCCCCGGCGGCGTCCAGGCACAGCCCGGACAGGGCGCTGGTGATGCTGCCGTCGGAGTTCAGTTTCCACTGCTGGTTGGTACCGCCGGTGCAGGACCAGATCACGGCCTTGGTGCCCGAGGCGGTGCCCGCGCCGTAGGCGTCCAGGCACATCTGGGAGCTGCCCGAGTACACCGTCAGCTGTCCCGAACTGGTGGCTGTCCAGCGCTGGTTGGCGCTGCCGATGCAGTCCCAGAGCTGCACCTGGGTGCCCGCGGTGGTGGTGGCGCCGGGGACATCGAGGCACTTGGAGGCGCCGACGGCGTGCAGGGAGCCCGTGGCCGCCGCGCCGGAGGGGTGCAGTTGGACCACGACGATCGAGTAGGGCGGCACGGTCTGCTGCGAGGGGCCGCCGGTCGCGGCCGAGCTGAGGCCGCCTGCGTTCTTCAGGTACGACCAGACGGTCGGAGTGGCCGACGAGGGGGTGAAGCCGTTGTAGGAGAGGGCCACGTTCGCCGCGTTGTTCGGGTCCTTGTTGATCAGCATGACGTCGAGGTCGCCGTTGCCGCGGCGGACGGCGTGGGCGCTGACCAGCGAGGTGGAGCTGGTGGACGACAGCATCGTGTCCCCGGGGGCGCCGAGCTTGGTGATCAGCTGGAGGCTGTGGTATGGGGCGAAGGGCGTGTTGAGGGCGGGCTCGCAGGAGGCGCCGCTGGAGACGAGACCGCCGTCGGCGTAGTCCGTCGCGCCGTCGACGTTCGTCACCGAGGAGCAGTCGGTGCCGTTGCGCAGGTCCCACCAGTCGACGTTGAAGATGCCGTTCTCCCACCAGGTCAGGTACTCGTCCGGGGCGAACAGCGCGTCGGGCGCGGTGTCCACGTCCCGCTGGCCGTTCGTCTCGGTGATCGCGATGCCGACGTTGGGCGCGTTGCTGCCCGCGTACTGGTTGATGAGCGAGCGGACGGTGGAGGTGATCCGGGGGATGTCCGCCTGCGGCTTGGTCAGCAGGTCGCTCTCGCTGGTGGTGCTGGGGTAGTGGTGCACGATCACGAAGTCGATCTTCGGGCCGGCGATGGAGAGCACGGTGTGGTTCCAGTCGGCGGTGTCGCCGGGCCCGGTGATGCCGTCGGGCCAGCTGCCCGGAGTGGTCAGCACCGCACCGATCTTGACGCCGGGGTCCACGGCCTTCATCGCGGAGACGAACTGGAGCAGGTTGGTGGCGTACGTGGTGGCGCTGTGGCTGCTGTGCTTGTCCAGCTCCCAGCCGCTGCCGTTGCTGTACTCGCCGTTGCCGGGGACCTCGTTGCCCACCTCCCAGTACTTGATCCCGTAGCCCTTGGTGATGTTGGCGTAGCGCACCCAGGCCGCGGCTTCGTCGGGGGTGCCGGAGCCGTAGTTGACCGTGATGACCGGCTGCGCGCCGGCGGCGCGGACGGTGCCCATGAAGGCGTCGAAGCCGGTGTTCGGGGCGACGTACCCGCCGTTCTCCTCGGTGTTGGTCTGCCAGTGGTAGGCGTCGGAGACGCTGCCGCCGGGGTAGCGGACGGCCTTGAAGCCCGCGCCGGCGATCAGCGAGGGCGTGGCCGAGGAGTTCATCTGCCCGTCGAAGACGGCGGTGTTCACGCCCGAGCCGATGGACGGGATGGAGCCCAGCGGCCGGTTCGCGTCCACGGACACGGTCACCGCGGTGTCCGCGTGGGCGGCGGGAACGCCGCCGAGGAGCGCGACCGTCGAGGCGAGCAGCGTTGTGGTCAGGCCGGCAAGGGCGCGGGTGAGAAGCGTTCTGCGCACAACCACCTCCGCAAGAAAGTTTCTTGGCTGTTTCCAAGTAATTTCCGCGGCAACGTACTGCTTGGTCATGAGCGCGTCAATGACTTCCGTCCGACTCCGACCCTCCCGGGCAGCTGGATGCGCACCGGGTGTACCCGCCCCTTCAAGAAAGTTTCGTTCATAAATCCGCGAGGAGTGCCCTTGTCCGCACAACAACTGAGCCGGCGCCTCCGGGGCCTGGCCTTCGGCGGCGACTACAACCCCGAGCAGTGGGACGCGGCCGTCTGGAAGGAGGACGACGAGCTCATGCGCCGAGCCAGGGTCAACCTGGCGACGGTCGGCGTGTTCTCCTGGGCCCTGCTGGAGCCGGAGGAGGGCCGCTACGACTTCACCTGGCTCGACGCCCACCTGGACCGGCTGCACGCCAACGGCGTGGCCGTCGACCTGGCCACGCCCACCGCCTCCCCGCCGCCGTGGTTCTCCCTGGCACATCCCGACGCCCTGCCGGTCACCGCCGAGGGGGTGCGGCTCACCCACGGCAGCCGCGACACCTACTGCCTCGCCGCCCCGGCCTACCGTGCGGCGGCCCGCCGCCTGGCCGCCGCACTGGCCGAACGCTACGGCGACCACCCGGCGGTGGCGCTGTGGCACGTCCACAACGAGTACGCCACGCTGTGCTGGTGCGACCACGTCGCCGCCGCCTTCCGGACCTGGCTGCGTGCCCGGCACGGTTCCCTCGACGCCCTCAACGAAGCCTGGGGGACCGCCTTCTGGAGCCAGCGGTACGGCAGTTGGGAGCAGGTGCTGCCACCGCGCGCCACCCAGTGGCACCGCAACCCCGGGCAGAGCCTCGACTTCCATCGGTTCTGGTCCGACGAGGTGCTCGGCGCCTACCGGGAGCAGCGCGACGCGATCCGCGCCCGCAGCGACCGTCCGGTGACCACCAACCTCATGCTGCCCGGCTACCAGAACCTGGACCTGTGGGCCTTCGGCGGCGAGGTCGACCTGGTCGCCATCGACCACTACCCGGTCGCCCCCGGTCTGGACGCCGCCGCCGACACGGCGTTCGGCGCGGACCGCGCCCGTTCGTTCGGCGGCGGCCGGCCGTGGCTGCTGATGGAGCAGGGCACCAGCACCGTCTACGACGGCGACCGCGTGCTCGGCAAGGAACCCGGGGAGACCCTGCGGCACTCCCTCGGCCACATCGCCCGCGGGTCGGAGGGCGCGCTGTTCTTCCAGTGGCGCCAGTCCCCCGCGGGCGCCGAGCAGTGGCACTCCGCGATGGTCCCGCATGCCGGCCCCGGCAGCCGCGTCTTCCGCGAGGTGGAACAGACCGGCGCGGCCGTGGCCCGCCTCGGTGAACTGGCCGGCTCGACCGTGACCGCCCATGCCGCGGTACTGCACGACTCCGACGCCTGGTAGGCCCTCGACGTGGACGGTCTGCCCTCCGCCGAACTGGACTACCACGACGCGCTGCGCCGGGCCCACCGCGCGCTGTGGGACGCGGGCGTCACCGCCGATCTCGCGCGCCCCGGGCAGGACTTGAGCCGCTACCGCCTGGTGCTCGCCCCCGCGCTGTTCCTGCTCACCGACGCGGCCGCCGCCAATCTGCGCCGCTACGTCGAGCACGGCGGCACCCTGCTCGTCCAGTACGCGAGCGGCTGCGTCGACGAACGCCTGCACGCCCGTCTCGGCGGCTATCCCGCGCAGCCGCTCCGCGAGGCACTGGGCGTCCGGGTCGAGGAACACCGGCCGCTGCGCCGGGGCGAGCGCATCGTCCTGTCCGACGGGAGCGAGGCGCGCTCCTGGTCCGAGAGCCTGCGCACCGACAGCGCCGAAACCCTCGCCCGCTACACCCACGGCATGCTGACGGACCGACCGGCGCTGACCCGCCACCGGTTCGGCTCCGGCCAGGGCTGGTACCTGTCCACCCGGCTCGACGAGGCGGCCTACACCGCCCTGGTCCGGCGGCTGGCCGCGGAAGCCTCCCTCGAACCGGAGTCGCCCGGCCTGCCGCAGCACGTGGAAGCGGTGACCCGCCACGCCGTCGACGGACGCGCCTGGCAGTTCCTGCTCAACCACCGCCGCGACACGGTGCCGCTGCCCGACCCCGGGCACGACCTGCTGACCGGCACCTGCGTCACCGAACTGCCACCCGGCGGCTGCGCCGTACTTCGAAGGTTCTGAACTCCCCTGCCATCCTTGACCGTTCCTCCGGAAAGGAATCCCCGTGACCGAGGAATCCCCCACCGTCCGCTGGGGCCACGACGCCCTCCACCTGGAGATCGACACCGACCCGGACGCCCCGCCACGGCTGCGTCGGATCGGCGTCCCCGGGCAACTGCCCGCGGAACCGCCCTCGGCAGCGCCCCTGCCGCTCGTCGAAGCCACCACCACCGACCACGGCCACCACTGGTCCGGACACCGGGTGATCGACACCGTCATCGGCGCCGACCTGCGCTACCGCGGGCACACCGCAGCCCGGGACGGCGCCTGGCACCGGCTGACCGTCCAGCTCCATGACCCGGCCGGCGGACTGGCCGCGGAGGTGGTCCTCAGCTCCCCCGACGGCGTCCCGGCGCTGCGCAGCCAGGTAGTGATCCGCAACGAGAGCACCCGGAGCCTGCGCCTGGAGTCCGTCACCTCGCTCGTGCTGGGCGGCCTCACCGCGAATGCTGACCTCGAGGCGGCCGACCTGCTGTGGGCGGAGAACGACTGGCTCGCCGAGTACCGCTGGCAGCGCCGGCCGATGCGGCTCAGCTCACCGGTCCTCAGCGGCCGCGTCCACTACCGGTACGGCAAGGGCGGCTTCGCCGTCGCCGGGCAGGGCACGTGGTCCAGCTGCGACCGGCTGCCGATGGGCGGGCTGACCGACCGCCGGACCGGCCGGACGTGGGTGTGGCAGATCGAGCACAACGGCGGGGGCTGGCACTGGGAGTGCGGCGAACACGACGACTCCGCATACCTGGCCCTGTCCGGCCCGAGTGCCGGACGGCACGGCTGGTCCCGGCTGCTGGAGCCCGGCGCCTCCTTCGAGACCGTCCCGGTCGCGATCGCCCTCGGCGTCGAAGGACCCGACGAGGCCTTCGCCGCGCTCACCCGGTACCGGCGCGCCGTCCGCCGACCGCACCCCGACCACCGGCGCCTGCCCGTCATCTTCAACGACTACATGAACTGCCTGATGGGCGACCCGACCACGGCCAAACTGCTCCCCCACATCGACGCGGCCGCCGCGGCAGGTGCCGAGTACTTCGTCATCGACGCCGGCTGGTACGACGACGACGAGGGCAACTGGTGGACCGGCGTCGGCGCCTGGGAGCCCTCCTCCTCCCGCTTCCCCGGGGAGCGCGGCATCCACGAGGTGCTGGACCGCATCCGTCGGCTCGGGATGGTCCCCGGCCTCTGGCTCGAACCCGAAGTCGTCGGCGTGACCAGCCCGTTGGCCCACTCGCTTCCGGCGGAGGCCTTCTTCCGCCGCGACGGCGTCCGGGTCGTCGAGACCGGCCGCCACCACCTGGACCTGCGCCACCCGGCCGCACGCGACCACCTCGACCGGGTGGTGGACCGCCTGGTCGGCGAACTCGGCATCGGCTACCTCAAGTTGGACCACAACATCGACCCCGGGCCGGGCACCAGCGGGAACCCGGGCGAGGCTGCCGCCGACGGCCTGCTCGGCCACAACCGCGCCCACCTGGACTGGCTGGACGGCGTCCTGGACCGCCACCCCGACCTGGTCCTGGAGAACTGCGCCTCCGGCGGCATGCGCACCGACTACGCGCTGCTGTCCCGGCTCCAGCTCCAGTCCACCAGCGACCAGCAGAACCTCGCGCTCTACGCGCCGATCGCGGCGTCCGCGCCCACCGCGGTCACCCCCGAACAGGGCGCCGTCTGGGCCTACCCGCAGCCGGAGGACACCCTCGACGAGGTCGCCTTCACCATGGCCAACGCCCTGCTCGGACGGATCCACCTGTCCGGTCGGCTCCCGGAACTGTCGCCCGGCGCACAGGACTTGGTCGCCGAGGCGGTGGCCGTGCACAAGGCCCTGCGCGCCGACCTGGCCACCGCGCTGCCCGCCTGGCCGCTCGGACTCCCTGCCTGGGACGACCCGTGGATCGCCCTCGCCCTGCACACCCCGGCCGCCACCTACCTCACTGTCTGGCGCCGCCCGGACGGGAAGGACACCACCGTGCTCCCGCTGCCGCGGTTCCGTGACGCCGCCGTACGCGCGGAGGTGCTGTACCCCTCCACCAGTCGGGCACGCTCCCACTGGAACCGGGAGAGCGCCGTCCTGACACTGGCCCTCCCCGCCGCGCCGTCCGCCGTCGTGCTCCGGCTCACCCCGGAAACCGGCGGGCAGGAGGCCGCGGGAGCGGCGAAGCCGACCGGGTGAAGCCTGGAGGCTCCGCCCCGGGCCGGGGATGCCAGAATGGCCCAGCAGGCACGCTCGCGCGTCGCAGCCGTCCCTCCCGTACCAGGAGGCGGGTCCCGGGTGGAGCCATGGTCGAGGAAGGGGCGAACGTGACGGACAACGGATCGGGCGAGCCGACGGCGGACGAGCAGAGCTCTCCTGACGACAAGCCGGGTTCCGTCACCATCGCCTACATCGCGGAGTCCGCCGGCGTCTCGATCCCCACCGTCTCCAAGGTGCTCAACGGTCGCCCGGGAGTCTCCGACCAGACCCGGGCCCGCGTCGAAGAACTGATCAACCGATACGGCTACCGGAAGTCGGCGGCCAACCGCGCCAACGTGGTGGAGCTGGTCTTCCGGGAGCTGGAGAGCCTGTGGGCGGTGGAGATCATCCGCGGCGTGGAGCGGGTGGCGCGCAGGAACCGCGTCGGCGTCATGGTCTCCGAACTCGCGCTCCACGACAGCCAGCCCATGTCCATCGACGACACGGTCAGGCGCCGTCCCAACTGCGTGCTGTCCGTGTCCCGGCTCTCGCAGAAGGAACGCGAGCAACTGGAGGCGAAGGGCATCCCGTTCGTCGTCATCCACCCGATCGACGACCTGCCGGACGACGTGCCCTTCGTCGGCGCCACCAACTTCCGCGGCGGCCACACCGCCGTCCGGCACCTGCTCGGCCTGGGACACCGGCGCATCGCCATGATCACCGGCCCGGACCACCCGTACTGCCTGGCCCGCAAGGCCGGATACCTCGCCGCACTGGCCGAGGCCGGCGTCCCCGGCGAGCCCGACCTGCTGGTGCAGACCCAGCTCACCCGCGAGGAGGGGCACGCGGCCGCCCGCGAGCTGCTGTCCCGCGACGACCGGCCCACCGCCGTGTTCACCGCGAACGACCTCCAGGCCGTGGGCGTCTACCAGGCCGCCCGCGAGCTGGGTCTGTCCGTCCCGGCGGACCTGAGCGTCGTCGGCTTCGACGACCTGCCCATCGCGGCCTGGGTGGAACCACCGCTGACGACCGTGCATCAGCCGCTGACCGAAATGGCCGTGGCCGCGACCGATTTGGCTCTCGCGCTCGGCCGCGGCGAGGAGGTGGGCCAGGTCGGCCTCGAGATCGCCACCACTCTCACCGTCCGGGCCAGCACCGCCCCGCCGAAGGCTCGCCCGGCGCGGGCAGCCCGCAAGGAGCCCAAGTAGCACGGGGGAACCGCTGCTCACGGTACGCCGCCGAGCAGTGCCGCCGACTGCGGCGGCAGTCGCTCAGGACGCCGGCGGGGCGGTGCTGTCCCGGACCACCAGTGACGTGGCGATGTCGAGCCTTGTCTGCGGCACGTCCTCGCCGCTGCCGAGAGCGAGGGCGAGTTCCGCGGCCGCCCTGGCCATGGCCGTCAGCGGCTGGCGCACCGTCGTCAACGGCGGGTCCATCCACGCTGCGACGGGAAGGTCGTCGAAACTCGCCACACTCAGGTCCCGGGGGATCGACAGGCCGAGTTCCCGGGCGGCCTGATAGAGCCCGATGGCCTGCATGTCGCTGGCGGTGAACACTGCGGTGGGCCGGTCCGGACGGGACAGCAGCTCACGCGCCGCCGCGTATCCGTCCTCACGGGTCAGCTCGGTGCGAAGGAACAGATCCGGCTCCCGCCCGAGGCCCGCCTCCTGAAGCGCGGAGGTGTACCCGGCCACCCGGGCGACGCAGAACGAGTGGTCGGGCCCGCTGATCATGCCGATGCGCCGATGTCCCAGGTCTGCCAGATGCCCGACCGCGGCCCGTGCCCCCTTCCAGTGCGTCGCGCTCACGAACGGCACGTCCTCGGCAAGCTCCTCGGCCGGGTCGAACACGACGAAGGGGATTCCCTGGGCCCGCAGTTGCTCCCGCTGGCCCTCCCGCAGGAACGTGACCGACAGCACGTCCTGCCCGCGCTGCCCCCCGCTGTCATCGAGGTACACCGCGGTCGCCCGGTCGAAACCGAGCTCCGAGAACACCACCCCGACGCGGTTCTCCCTGGCGACGCGTTCCACACCGCGGAGGATCTCCGCCCCCCACATGTGCACCAGCTCCGGGAACAGGATCTCCACGATGTCGCCCTGGTCACCCCCGGCCGAAGGCTCGCGGTGAGCGTGCTCTCTGATCAGCTCCCCGAACCGTCTCCGGCCGCGGTCCCAGGTCCGGGAACCGTCCTCGAGCACCGAGAGCGGGAGCACCGGCACGCCGTCCATGGGCTCGGGTATGTAGGCGATGGTCGGCCACGGCGGATCCACGAGGCGCGAGCGCTCGTGACCGACCGGGGCACCTGCGGGTTGAGTATCAGTCACAGCAGCAATTCCTGTTCACCGTGGCCTGGCCGCCCCTGTCCGGCCAAGAAGCCTGTGCAGGAGCCCTGGGACACAGGCTATTCACCAAGTCCTCCGTGCAACAGCTCCCCGGACAAAGCGCTCCGCCCGGACACACACAGGGGGCGGGCTCGGCTCTGCCCCGGCGGTTCCGCGGGCGGGGGGGGGACGGAAGTCGCCGTCCCCACGCCGTCGGGCGCGCTGTCCCATGTATCGCTGGCCTGCCGGCGGAATCGCCTTGTCGTTGAGCGTGACGAGGTCCCAGGACGGGATGGTCTTCCACGCCGGATCGCCGGACGGCTCGGTGCCAGCGGTGTAGGACAGGGGCCTCTGCGTCGAGGGCATCACCGAGGCCTCGGAGGCGGACACGTCGACGGCGAACACCTCCCTGAAGCCCTGAGGTTTGATGGAGATGTCTGCGTCCTGGCCGCCCGGCGCCGACGGGTTCGGGACCGGGCGGGCGACAGTCGTGTCGGGGCCGAGCAGCGAACCCGGATACTTCTGCGGATCGAGTACGGTCGCGATGCTCTCCCCCTTGTCGGGGACGAATGCCTCCACGTACACCCGTGCCTTGACATTGCCGACTCCACGCGCCGAGTTGGTGTGACCGCGCCGCCGTAGGAGTGCCCGACAAGCACGACCGGTTCGTCGATCGTCCGCGGGACCGAGCGAATGTCGTCGGCGTCGCCGGTGAGACCGCGGAGCGGATTCGCCGCAGCGACGACCGGATGTCCGAGGCGCTGGAGATCCGCGATATCCGTGCTCCAGCCGCTGGAATCGACGAAAGCGCCACCAGCCCGGCGTGCGGGACACGGCCAGACCGGAGGCGATGGCCGCGGACCACACCTCCACCCCGATCTCGCGGCACTCGGACAACAGTGCTCGCAGCCGCGTGGGATCGGTGACGGTCAGCCCTGTGTACGCCAGCAGGCCTTGCGCTATGACCTGCTCGGTCAGCTGGGGGCTGACGTGCGCAAGCAGCCCCGCGGCGGTCAGTATCCGACGGTGAAACGCCGGTTGAGGTACCGGAGGTTCTCGGCCCGGACGGCAAGCGGCTCAGCGAGTGAACAGCTGGGGGTTCTTGCGGACGAAATCGGCTACTCCTGCAGCGGACCGCCCGGTGACCTCTGCCATGCCGTCTGCCTGGCGGTCATAGCGGCCCGCCACGTGCAGGCGAGCCATGGTGGAGATGTGCTGGAAGACGTGGTCCGGCAGTCCCAGCGCGCCGAGATCGTTGTCGAGCCATTCCTGCAACGGGACGTCGGTGTAGCCGACCGTGCGGTGCAAAGCACCGGAAATTTCCGCGGCCAAAGCGGCGATGTCCTGTGATCGAGGACCGGTCAGCTCATAGATCCGGCCGATGTGCCGGGCCGGGTCGGCCAGAATCTCCTCGACGACCGCGGCAACGTCACCGGCGGCGATCGGGGAGGTTTTCGCCTCACCGAAGGGCCACCTGATGGTGCCGTCCTTGGCGATCGAGGAAATCGCCGTCTGGAAGAGCGGGTTCTCCAGGAAGACGGTGGGCCTGACCTGGACCACGGGCAGGCCCGACCAGTCGAGTACCTGCTCGACCAGCCACTGCTGTCGATGCTGATGCGACTCGGAGCCGCTGGTGGCGTCCATCTCGGAGACGGTCAGTTGCGACATGTTCACGAACGCCTCCAGCCCTCCATAGGCGCGCGCAACCGCGGCTGTGGTCACGGCGGCCAGCAGATACTGTGCCGACACGGCCATGCCGAAATACACCCGCCCGCAGCCGTCGAGGGCGTCGGCGACATCACGGGCACGCGTCAGATCTCCCACCACGACTTCGGCGCCCATGGCGCGCAGCGCCTGGGCACGGTGGTCGTCCCGGCGCACCAGAGCACGGACCTGGAGGCCCCGGCGCCGAAGGCCTTGGACCACGGTCCTGCCGACGGCCCCCACGCTGCCCGCAGCACCGGTCACCAGAATGGGCCGCACGCCTGCTTCCGCGCTGTCGTCCACGGAAGCAGCCTGCGGCCCGCACGACCAGGGCGCAACCGGGGTGACGTCCAGCCCTCGGACCACCCCAGGGAACGCTGCTCCTGAGACGATCGAATCCTCGCGGGCAGAGACCAGGGTGTGTCCCGCTCCGCGCTGACCAATGATGGCTCTCCGCCGACTCGCCGGAAGCCCGGCCGTGGAGCCCCGACCCGATCCTCAGGACCTGAGCATTGACGACCTCGGGGACGGCTGGAGCGATCAGACGATCTTCCAGATGATCGCGTCGTTGATGCCTGGGGCCCGGGCGGTACTGCGCCGGGTCACCGAGGTGGGCGGGAGCGCCTTCCATCCCACAACCGAGGATCACTCCGACGCGGTTGCGGTCCCGCGAGGCTCAGGCCGTGAGGCCCTCCATCGCCACGGGAAGGTGGCGTGGGCCGCGCAGTACGGCGTTGGCGCGGTACGGCGGCGGGTCCTCCAGCAGCCCGGAGAACTTCACCCGGCGGAACAGTTCGGGCACGGCCAGATGCAGTTCTATGCGGGCGAGAGAGGCGCCGAAGCAGTAGTGGATGCCGGTGTAGAAACCCAGGTGCTCGTTGTCCCTGCGGTCGGGGTCGAACCGGTCGGGGTCCTTGAAGCGTTTGGGGTCGCGGTTGGCCGCGGCCAGCATGAGCCAGACCGGCGAGCCCTTGGGAATGGTGGTATCGGCGACGTCGATGTCGGCCAGGGCGGTGGTCCACGGGACGAACTGGACCGGGGGCTCGTAGCGCAGCACTTCCTCGATGAGGGGGACGGCCAGGTCCGGATCCTTCTGGAACCGGTCGAGGACGTCGGGGTGGCGCAGCAGCGTGAGGGTGGTGTTGGTGATCGCGTTGACGGTGGTCTCGTGGCCGGCGACCAGGAGCAGCACGGCGGTGGCCTCCAGGTCCGCCGACGTCATGGCGGGGGCCAGCGCGCTGAGGATGCCGGAGCCCGGGTGGCGGCGTTTGGTCTCGATGAGGTCGGACAGGTAGGCACCCAGTTCCTGGCGCGCCCGCTGCCCCTTTTCCTGGCCGCTGTCGTCGCCGGGGCGGGGATCGAGCGCCGAAGCCAGGGCGTCGGCCCAGCCGTGGAAGCGCGGTTCGTCCTCGCGTGGCACGCCGAGGACCTTGCAGATGGCGGTGACGGGAAGGGGGTAGGCGAAGTCGTCGACGATGTCGACCTGGTCCTTGCCCTCGAAGGCGTCGAGCAACTCGGTGACGACCTTGGTCAGTTCTGCGCGCAGGCCGTCGAGGAATCCGGGGCTGTGCGGGGGCCCGAACGGCCGGTTGACGGTGTCGCGGAGCCGGTCGTGCACGGGTGGGTCGGTGAAGATGAAGCTGGGCGGCAGGCCGGTCTCCGGGTCCGGTTGTCCGGTGCGGGCGTAGCCGGCAGGGCGGTTGCTCGTGTCGTTGCTCAGCCGCGGGTCGTTGGCCAGGCTCCGCACCTCGTAGTAGGTGCTGACCAGGTAGGTGCCGTCGTCCTCCCGCCTGACCGGTTGCTTGCGCAGTTCCGCGTAGAGCGGGTAGGGATCGGCCCGGTTGGCGTAGTCGGTGATCTGCGCGGCGATGGTGCCGGACGTCATGGTGTCTCCTGAGGGCTCCGGGCGGTGCAGGGCCGGTGATCAGGCATGTGCCGGAACGAACGCGACACGCCGCTCGCTCGGCGAGTGACCCGTCAGCGTGACCGTGGCGCCGTGGGTGGGCAGATGGGGGTCGGGGAAGGCCGGGTCGACCGGATGCAGCGTCTCGGTCCGGCGGTCGACCGTGCGGTACTCCGGGGGGAACGGCGCGCCGGCCGCGATCTGCTGCTCGTAGAACCCCAGCCACTTGGCCCCGTCGAAGGACGCCGCGGCGATGACGCGGCCGCGGTACCCGTACACCGCGACGAACCGCTCCTCGGCGAGTGCCCCCTGGGCGACGACCAACTGGTCGCCCAGCGAGGGCACGCCCACCGACTTGATGTTGACGCCGAACTGGGAGGACCAGAACATCGGCAGCCACAGGTGCGGACGGCGATCCGGACCCGCACAGATCATGTTGTGGGCGGCGATCTCGGCCTGTTCGACCGCGTTGCCCCAGTGCTCCAGCGCCAGGAACTGGTAGTCGAACAGCGGGTGGGGGCTGCGGGCGACGTCACCGGCGGCGTAGATGTCGTCGGTCACGATGCCGTTGACGTCGAACACCCGGCACCCGGCGTCGCACGCGATCCCCCGAGGACCTGCGGCCACCCCCGACCCGGCGAGCCATTCCGTGTTCCGCAGGGCACCCAGCGAGACGACCGCCACCTCCACGTCGATCGCCGAACCGTCGGACAGATGGGCCCGCTTGAGCCGCCCCACATCGTCACCCTCCAGGGCGGTGACGCTGACGCCGCAGCGCAGGTCGACCCCGTGCGCCCGCTGCAGCCGCTCCGCGACCGCGCCGACCACCCCGCCGAGCGCGCCCACCAGCGGTGCCGGGCCGCGTTCGGCGACCGTGACCTCGAGGCCCAACTCCCGGCAGGCGGAGGCGACCTCGGAGCCCGTGAAACCGGCGCCGATCACCAGCACCCGGGACACGCCACCGGTCAGCTTGCGGTGCAGGCGGGCGGAGTCGTCGCGGGTACGCAGCCCGAACACCCCGTCCAGCGCGGCCTCTTCCGGGTGGAACCAGGGCCGCGCTCTGGTCCCGGTGGTGATCAGCAGGCGGTCGTAGGGGACGGTGTCGCCGTTCGCCAGGCGTACCTGTTTGGCGGCCCGGTCCAGGCTCTCGGCGGCGACGCCCAGACGCCAGTCGGCGTCGATGTCGCGCCGCCGCGGCAGCGCGGTGTCCTCGGGCCGGGCGCGCCCGAGCAGTGCCTGCTTGGACAACGGCGGCCGGTCGTAGGGTTCGTACGGCTCGTCGCCGATCATGGTCAGCGATCCGGTGAATCCCTTGTCGCGCAAGGTCTCCGCCGCGCGCAGACCGGCCAGCGAGGCACCGACGACGACGATGCGGCCCTGGCGCCGCAGGGCCTGGACGTCCGTGTCAGCCGACATGGGGCTCCACACCCTTCGTCGGCTCGTCGGAGTAGTCCACGAGGATGGCCTGGACCGGGCAGGCGGCAGCGGCCTTCTCCACCCGGTCGCGTTGTGCCTCGTCGAAGCGTGGGGAGAACAGCAGTGCTTCCTCGCCGTGGAGGGAGAAGACGTCCGGGGCGAGGAAGACGCACTGGGCGAATCCCTGGCACCGGTTGAGATCGACGACAAGCCTCATCTGGAACCCGCTCCCTGATCAGGCCACGGTCCCCCGGTGCGTCCGCGGTCCACGCCCCAAGCTCCGCAGCCTTTGCGCTCGGTCCACACGATCGGTCGGCATGCCTCTCCTTCAGCATCGGCTTCTTCCGAGCGGTCGGCAAACGGGAAACGGCGGCTCGGGAAGCCGTCCCTCGGTCGATGGGGATCGGTTGGTTCCTACTGCCCAGACACGGTTTCGCTCATGGTGAGGGCCGGATACGGCGTCTTGTGCCCGCTCTGCGGTCGAGGCGTGTGCACCAGGGCCTCGATGATCCCCGTCGCGGCGAAGCCGCGACAGTGCCGGCCGGTGCCGTCGAACCGGTCCAGGGCGATCCGGAGAAGGCGTGGGTGCCAAGCGAAGATCTCGCTGCGGGACATGCACTCCAGGCGGGTGTATACCGATACGTATGGGCGCGGGGCGTGTGCCGGTGGACCGCCTCCCGGAGCAGCAGCTGGGCCGCAGGCTGGTGGCGATCCCCCTTGCGCTGATCGTCGTGATCACCGTGGTGGACATCCATTCCCCGCCGGACGTCCACCTGGGCCCCTTGCTGGTGATAGCCCCGGCCCTGACCGCGTCCCTGGCCGGGCCGCGACTGACCGCCCTCGTCGGAGCACTGGCCGTGGCCGCCCAGGTGCTCATCGCCGTGTTCCACGGCGGACTGACCACACCCAACCACCTCTCGCAGATCACTGGCTTGACCCTGCTGTCCGCCCTGGTCGTCTTCGTCTGCCACGTGCGCGAGCGGCGCAGCCGGGAGCTGAACCGGGCGCGGTCGGTGGCCGAGACGGCGCAGCTCGTGCTGCTGCGGCCACCACGCCGCCGGATCGGACCGCTGCGGGTGGCGTGGCTGTACCTGGCAGCCGAGGACGAGACCCGTATAGGCGGCGACCTGTTCGCGATCGCCCGCTCCGACCGCGGCACCCGCGTGATCATCGGCGATGTCCGCGGCAAGGGACTGGCCGCCATCGGCGAGGCATCCATGGTGCTGGGCGCGTTCCGCGAGGGCGCGCACCGCTATGACACCCTGCCCGAACTTGCCGCGGGCCTTGAGGCGAGCGTCTGCAGAAGCCTGGAAGACGTCGCAGACACCGAGCACGACCGGGGCGAGCACTTCATCACCGCTCTCCTGCTCGACATCCCCGACCACGACGCACAGGTCGAGATGATCAACATGGGCCACCCACCGCCCCTGCTGCTGCACGACCACCAGGTCACCGTCCTGCACGCACGGCGCCCGGTACCCCCCTTGGGCATGTGCGAACTGTCCGTCCCCAGCCACCGCGCCGACCCCTTCACGTTCGAGGACGGCGACACGCTGCTGCTCTATACCGACGGCGTCATCGAAGCCCGCTCGCCCAAAGGAGCCTTCTACCCCCTCACCGAGCACGCCGCCTCCGCGCCCACGTCCGGACCCGAAGCCCTGATCCGCTACATCCACCACGACCTGCTGAACCACATCGGCCACGAACCCGGAGACGACGCCGCTCTCCTGGCCATCGAACGCTACGGCGCCCACCACCTCCACCGACCGCACACCACGGCCCGCTCCGTCGACAGCCGCCGTCGACCCGGCTCCGGCTCAAAGCCGGTTGCGGAGGACGACCGCCGCCGGGGGTCTCACGCCGTCCGCCACCACGCGACCGCGCTGGTCGCAGCCATCAACGAGTGGCTATGACCAGCATTCCTGTACTTCGCAGTGAGCTACCGCGACGCGCGCGGCGCGGGGATCAATGCGTGAGTCTCCGTCCGCCGTCATGCCGGTGTCGCGCCGCCTTGGCGCAGTCATGGCCCATCACAAGATCAGCCCGGCATGCAGGTCGTCCGCGAAGCCAGCCGTGTCCGTGAGCCCGAAGGCCACGCGCTGGAGCAGGAATCCGTGCAGCAGCCCCATCACCACGCGGGCTGCGCGGTCCGGGTCCATGGCGGCGGGCACTGCGCCCGCGGCCCGGCCGCGGCGCAGAGCGTCGGCGACAGTGGCGCGGGCCTTTTCGAAGCCCTCCGCGGCCGGGCCGCGTACCTCGTCGTTGCGCAGCACCTCCGCCCACGTCTGCACGACGCAGCGCAGCAGTTCCTCCACTGGGACCTCGTGCCCCGCCGCGTCCTGCACCGTCTCGCCGCTGATCGTGTCGAGCGCGGCGGCCACCAGTTCCGCGACGGACGGGGCGTCCGCGCTCTCGGCCAGCCGCTCGACCGGTTCGAAGATCAGCCGGAACGCGTCGCCCGTGATAGCGAGGATGATCTCCTCCTTGCTGGTGAAGTAGCGGTAGGGCGCGCCGGCCGAGACGCCTGCCTCCGCGGCGATGTGCGGCATCGAGGTCTGGTGGAACCCGTCTCGGGCGAAGCAACGACGGGCCGCAGCGACGATCTCCGCACGCTTCGCCTCGCGGCGCTCGGCTGTGATGCGTGGCATGGTCGCCTCCTTCATCGTGAATGAACATTCATCTTGACAGCTCTACCGTTCCGGGAACACCCTAAAGTGAACGTTCATTTACGGAAGCGGGCCACTCCACGGACTCCCGGAGAGGAGATCGACCGATGAACACCAAGCTGAGCATCGGCGTCTACGCCTACGAGCACACCGAGGCGCTGTTCGACGGCCGCGTCACGGTCGACGGGGTGGACGCGACGTTCGAGACGGCACCGCTCGTGTCGGACATCTTCCGCCGCGCCGTCGAGGGACACTACGACCTCGCCGAGTTCGGACTCACCTACTTCCTGCGCACCTTCGACCTCCACGACGCGCCGTTCCTGGCGCTGCCGATCCTGCCCAACCGCAACTTTCGCCACTCGGCGATCTTCGTGAACACCGCCCGCGGGATCGTGAAGCCGCAGGACCTGGCCGGCAGGACCGTCGGCGAGTTCGCCCTCTACGGCCACGACGCCGGGATCTGGCCGAAGGGCATCCTGGCCGACGAGTACGGCGTGACCCCCGACCAGTGCCGCTGGGTCATCGGCGGCACCAACCACCCCGTCCCCGCCTTCGACTGGGTCCCGCAGCCCGTCCCGGACGGCGTCGACGTGCGCCGCGCGGAGGACGGCCAGACCCTGGGCGCCATGCTCGAATCCGGCGAGATCGACGCACTGATCTCCGTCGACGTACCGCAGGCGGTGCTGGACGGCTCCCCGAAGGTCGCCCGCCTGTTCCCCGACTACGAGGCCGTGGAGCGTGACTACTACCGCCGCACCGGGATCTTCCCCCCTATGCACATCATCGCGATCCGCAGGGAACCGGCACATCGGCCGGGCCTCGCACGGGCCGTGTACGACGCCTTCACGCAAGCCAAAGAACTCGCCCAGCGCAAGTACCTCGACGACGCCACGAAGCAGCACATGAGCGTCATCACGCCGTGGTTCAGCACGCTGTTCGAGGAGAACCGTCGGCTGCTCGGCGACGACTGGTGGCCCTACGGCGTCGCCGCGAACCGCAAGGCCATCGACACCTTCTTGCGCTACCACCACGAGCAGGGCCTGTCGAAGCGAAAGCTGACGTGCGAGGACATCTTCGTGCCGGAACTCCTCGACACCTGAGTCGAGCGGCAACGGCGTTTCGAGCTCATCGATCCGAGAAGGCGAGACTGGCCGTCGTCACGACCACCTGCCGATTTGCTATGACCAGCACTTTCGCAACAGGCCCTGCGGTACACCGATGGCGGTGGGCTGACCAGTGGCGTCCTGTTCTTCCGCTCGATTCGGGCCTCGAAACAGACTCGGGGTCCGTTGGGGGTGTCGACCCTGGCCTTGTACTTGGCGGCCATCGAGCTGCTGATCGCGACGAGGGGCCTCGTCGCCGAGTGATCCGGCCGTGGGGAGCGACCGGACCCGAGGACCTCCGGGCGCATGGCCCAGCCCGTTCACGGCTTTACGACGTCTTCCCGTCGAGGGAGGCCGGGGTGCCGCAGTGCTCGTTGCCGTCGGTCAGGTCGTCGCGCACCAGGACCAGGAGTTGTGTCAGCTGCGAGCGTTGAGTGTCAGTCAGCGATCGGAAGAGGTCGTCTTCCACCTCCTGCTGCGCGGCTGCCGCGTCTCTCAGCCGCTGCTGTCCCGCGTCCGTCAGCACGACCAGGTGGCGGCGCCGATCGCGAGGGTCACGCGTGCGCGTCACCAGTCCCTCGGCCTCCAGTGGGTTGAGCTGCGTGACGAGCACGCTGGCCGCGGTATCCGTTTCGGTGGCCAGGTCGGTCTGCGCCAACGGACCGCGATCGTGGAGCAGCCCGAGGACGTGGAACTGCCGCGGGGTCAGGCCATTGGCGGTGTGCGCATCCCTCAGGCGGCGCATGGCCTCGTGCCCCAGGAGGGCGAGCATGAGGCCGGGGCTGTTGCGGTGCTCGCCGAGTAGCACCCGACCGGTGGAGGTAACCGAGGTCACCCGCTCACTTTACCTCACGAGATCGTATAGGTTGCTAAACGAATGATGTACGTGAACTATTAAGCGACTGGAAATCCTTCTGCCTCCGCACTACCACCCTTCATCCGAGGAGCGCCATGTCTCCCTCCCGTCCGACCCTGCTCCCCGATCCGAGTGCGGATCTGGGACTGCACGGGGCACGCGCCGTCGTCACCGGAGGAACCCGCGGCATCGGCGCCGCCACCGTGCGCCGTCTGGTCACGGCCGGCGCGCACGTGGCCGCCGTCGCCCGCAACCGGGCCGAAGTCCCGGCCGGAGTGCACATCGTGACCGCCGATCTGAACACTCCCGGCGGGGTCGAGCAGGCGGCAGCAGCAGCGCTCGACCTTCTGGGCGGCGTCGACGTGCTCGTCGACAACGCCGGACGTAACACCCAGGTACCCGACGGCGTCCTCGCCGCGACCGACGAGGACTGGCTGGCCAACCTCGAGGCCAACCTGCTGGCCGCCGTCCGTCTTGACCGCGTCCTCGTCCCGCACATGACCGCACAGGGCCACGGGGCAGTCGTCCACGTGTCATCGAACGCCGCCCGTTACCCTCAGCCCAACGGCGCTCCGTACGCCGCCGCCAAAGCCGCCCTCAACGCCTACAGCAAGAGCCTCGCACTCGCCTGCGGCCCGCACGGCGTGCGCGTCACCGCGGTCATGCCCGGAGTCATCGAGACCGACGCTGTGGAAGCAAGCCTGCGGCAGGCGGCAGAACGCAGCGGCCGCGGCCTGGACACCATCCGCGAGGAGTTCCACCAGCGCCTCGCCGCCCCACTCGGCCGCCCCGGGCGGCCCGAAGAAGCCGCAGAGCTGATCGCCTTCCTCGCTTCCCCGCGCGCCTCCTACCTCACAGGCATCACCATTTCGGTCGACGGAGGGATCCTCCCCACCCTCTGACGAGACGTCGAGGCCCTCCTCCGACACCAGTGGCCCATTCGCTTCCTGCGCAGCGGAGGCCGGTTACAGCTGGCATCGGCGGCTGACTGCGGATCAGGAACTCGGGCGCACGTCGTGCCTACCGGCCTTCGACGCGGAAATCCCCCGGGCGGTCGCCTGCCCCACTTCGATCCGAGCGAGGCCCCTCGCCGCCAACGAATGCCGCCAAATCTCCGAGAGCGGATGTTGGTCAGCGGCGAGAGCACCGTGTGGAGCCGAGAATCGGTGTCGTCGAGAATCGAGAGCACTCGGGTGCTTGTCTCGGGGTCGCGGTTGTGCTTGGCCTTGAGGGTGGGCTGTCGCCTCCGGAATTCGGCCGGTTCCGGGCCCTCCGGCATGGTGCCTCGCTGACGAGGAAGACCTTCAGCCGTGAGAGGCGATCGACCGCGTGCCGGCGTGCGGGTGGATGTGCGTCACCCCGTACGGATGAGAGTGCACCGGCATGGTGGCGGAGTCGGGTCGTGTCCGTGAGCCGACTGTCGTCGGTTCGAGGTGTCGGCAGGGGCGGCCGCTCGGGACCGCCCCTGCCTGCGCTGGATCAGGATGCTTGCGTGACCCGGCGGAAGAGGCGGCCGGCGAGGTCGATGCCTGTGACTGCGCCATCGGCGTCGCGGGAGAAGTAGCCGCGCTGCCCCTCGAGGCCGCCTTCGGTGACGATGTACTCGTCTCCGTCGCCGGGAAGGAAGCCGATGTCCGCGGCCGGGTGGTCCGGGGGCATTTCCTCGTCCGATGCCTCGCGGATCTCCGGCTTGATGCCGACCGCCAGGGTGAGGCGGGTGCCGTCGGTGGCGATGTCGAGGTTCATGGCGTCGATCTCGTAGCGGCCGACGACCTGTTGGGCGTGCCCCTCGTCGTACGCGACCGGCTCCGCCGTCTTCTCGACGACGCCGAGGCAGTGCTCGAGCGCCCACCGCACGACGGACTGGTTGAAGGGGTAGCCGTCCGGGCCGGCGTTGGCCAGGGCGACCACCGCGAAGTTGCGCTCGGGCACGATGAGCAGCTCGGCGAACTGGCCGTTGCCCGAGCCGCCGTGGCCGATGGCGTGCAGGCCGTCCAGGTCGTGCAGGAACCAGCAGATGCCGAAGCCGTCGCCGAGTGTGCTGGCGCGCAGTCCGACCGTCTGCTCCCGCATGCGGTGCAGTTCTGCGGCGGGCAGCACGCCCTGGCCGTCGCCGAGGTGGAACCGTGCCCAGCGCAGCAGGTCGCTCGCCGTGGAGGCGAGGCCGCCGCCGGGGTTGTCGGCGCGCGCGCCTTCCCTGAAGGCTGCCCAGGGCCGGGCGGGGCGCAGTTCGCCGTCGTCGCCGCGGTTGTGGCCCACGGCGAATTTGCGGACCATCACCTCGGACAGGCCGTACACGGTGTCCGCAAGGCCCACCGGTTCCAGGACGAGCGAGGCCACGGCCTGTTCGAAGGGCAGGTCTGTGACTTTCTCGATGATCCGTCCGGCCAGGTTGTATCCGGCCTGGCTGTAGGAGGCGCGGGTCCCGGGCGGTGCGATCAGCGGCAGCTGGGGCAGCTTCGCCACGAGGCCGGCCAGGGAGCGGTCGCCCTCGCCGTCGTCGATCAGGTTCCAGTCCAGGCCCGCGGTGTGGTTGAGCAGGTTCAGCACGGTGATCTGCGCCGCGGCCTGCTCGTCGGCGAGCTTCAGCTCGGGCACGTAGTGCCGTACCGGCGCGTGCAGGTCCACCTTTGCCTCGGCGGCCAGGCGCATCAGCGCGGTCGCCGTGAAGGTCTTGGACACCGACGCCACAGGGAACAGCGTCTTCTCGTCGACCGGCATCGGGTTGCCGAGGCTCGTCACGCCGTGCGAGGCGTAGATCTCCCGGCCGTCCAGGAGCACTCCGACGGCGACACCGGGAATGCCGAACTCCGCGGCCTGCGTGTTGACGAACTCCGGCAGCTTGTCCTGCAGCATTGTTCCCCCTCCGGGTACTTGAACTAAGTACGAGAGACAGTGTGGACCACGGCTCGAACAAAGTGCAAGACGTGACGTGAACTAAGTGCAAGTAGGGTGGTGGCCATGTCACGAGACACACTGACCGCAGACCGGATCGTCCGAGCGGCCATCGAGCTGCTCGACGACGAG
Organism: Streptomyces monashensis; assembly: GCF_001866665.1. Classification (GTDB taxonomy): domain Bacteria; phylum Actinomycetota; class Actinomycetes; order Streptomycetales; family Streptomycetaceae; genus Streptomyces; species Streptomyces monashensis. The sequence goes on from NZ_MLYO01000009.1 coordinate 208,363, forward strand.
GGACTGGACGGCCTCAACATGCGCAGCCTGGCCAAACGGCTCGGCTCGGCCGCCACGGCCGTCTACTGGCACATCAAGACCAAGGACGACCTGGTCCGACTCGCCAGCGACGCGATCTGGCACGAGGTCGAGCCGCCCGACCTCGACGCCACCGACTGGCGCACGGCCGCCACCACCCATGCCACCGGCATGCACACGATGCTCACCCGGCACCCCTGGCTCGTCCAGGCATTCGGCAGCCACCTCCTCCACGGACCCGGCCAGGCCCTGCACAACGACCTCAGCCTCGCCATCTACGAAAAGGCGGGCTTCGCCGCCGCCGACGCGGACCAGGCGGCCGCCACCGTTCTCACCTTCGTACTCGGCAGCGCGCTCGGCCCCGCCGCACAGGTCTCGCTGAACCGCCGGCTGAGCAAGAACGGCGCAGACGCCGAGCAACTCATGGCCGACGCCATGACACGCGCCACCGAGACCGCCATGCAATTCCCGCGCCTGCGCGAACGCCTCGGCACCACGGCCGCCACGGAATACACCGCAGCGCCCGACAACACCTTCGCGTTCGGCCTTCAGTCCCTCCTCGACGGCTTCGAGGCCCGCCTCACCGCCGGTGGCGCCAATCGGCCCGAGTGACCGCCCCGGACAACACCCGCCCGACCAGCCCACCACCCCTTTTCCCAGCCCCGCGCCGACCCACGCGCAGGGCGAGGCAAGGCAGACCGGACACCGACGTGGCCGGATCCAGCTCGCTCCACACGGCGACATAGCGCTGCACGATCCGGTCGACGTCGATTGCGGTGGTCTGCGACATGGTGGGTCGACTCCCTTGTCCGGTGCGTGATCGGCCGGGTTCCGGCCGTCGGCACCAGGCTCCCGGCGGCCGTCGCGGGAGGGCCAAGGCAGCAGTGCCGCCGAACTCTCCCCCTGCGGGAGGCCGCACCATCGGCGGTGATCAACTACCTGTCGATCGGGGACTTCTCCCGCGCCACCCACATGACCGCCAAAACCCTGCGCCATTACCACGAGATCGGGCTGCTGGAACCGGCCGGCATCGATCCGCAGACCGGCTACCGGCGCCACTCGGCCGAGCAGATCCCCTCCGCCCAGGTCGTGCGGCGCTTCCGTGACCTCGGAATGCCCCTGGAGGTGATCCGGACCGTCCTGGCCACCTCCGACGTCCCCACCCGCAACCGGCACATCAACGCGCACCTGCACCGACTGGAGGAGGAGCTGGGCCGCACCCAGCGCGCGGTGGCGGCACTGCGCGACCTCCTGCCTCCGCCAGTCGCCGTGGACTCGCCCGCGATCGAGCTGCGCAGCGTCGGCGCTGTCCAGGCCGCGGCGATCACAGCGACCGTCGATGCCCAGGACGCCGGAACGTGGTTCCAGGGCGCCCTTGGCGAGCTGTTCGCGACCGTGGCGGGCCAGGGGCTGAGGGAGACCGGCCACGCCGGCGGCGTGTACGCGGACGAGCTGTTCACCCCGCACCGCGGGCAGGCCACCGTCTTCGTGCCCTGCGACGGCCCCGTCCGGCCGGTCGGCCGGGTCACACCGCTGCTGGTCCCGGCAGTGGAGCTCGCCGTGATCGAGCACTGCGGGCCGCCCTCCGAGGTCGACCGCGCCTACGGCACGCCGGCCGCCCACGTCGCGCGCCACACGCTCGCCGTGGCCGGCCCGATCCGTGAGTACTACCTGGTCGGCCAGCGCCACACCTCGGACAGCGCACCATGGCGGACCGAAATCTGCTGGCCGGTCTTCCGCACCGGTGTCGCCGACCCGCAGACAGCTTGCTGGAGCTCATGCGCCGACACGCAGGTGCTGCCACTCAGACGACCGCCGGGCTGCTCGGCCCGGCCACGGCCGATGGGCTCCGCCAGGCGCGCCGTGCCGGCGTGGGGACGGCGGTGACCCTGCTCGCGATCGACCTTTTGTATGTGCCCCGGCGCCGGATCCGCCCGACCTACCTGCTGGACGCGGCCATGCAGGCCGGATGGCTGACGGCATGGCTTCGCTGCGGCCGACTGACGGGGTCGGCGAGCGCATGAGTCTCCCCTCTGCGTGCCGCGGATGATCAGCGCCAGGAGTAGAGCGCGGCACGCGCAAGGTGCGGTGGCACGGAGCGCGCCACGCGCGGGAAGCCGATGCCCTGCGAACCAGCGCACCGCGTCATTCGGGAGGAATGCGGAACTCGAATTCGGGACGGTCCCACGGCACGGCGGGCGGGTTCGCGAGCGCGGTCCCGGTCCGCACTGCGCCGGTGCGGTGGTAGAAGTCCTGCGCGGGAAGATGCGACACGACCTTGACACGGTCGAGCCCGGCGGCACGGGCCTCGGACTGCATGTGCGCGACGAGGAGTCGTCCGATACCCCGTCCTTGCACGTCGTCGGCGACGAACAGCAGGTCGAGCTCCGGTGGAGCGAGGACGAGCGAGTAGAACCCGAGCACCCGGCCTCCATGCTCGTCGGCGCCGACGGCGACGAAGGCGCGGTGGGCCTCGATGTAATCAGGACCGACCCGGTAGCCCGCGACTGCCGCCGCGTACTTGCCCTCGTAGGCGCCCGAGGCGCGCACGAGCCGCGTGAGCCGTTTGGCATCCCGCGCGACGGCCCTCCGTATCGTGACCGGCCGGCTGATCGGAGTAGTACGTGAACTCATCGGGCCGAGTATTCCGCACCAGGCAGTGCCTTCGTGCGGCGGGCCGGCCGCCCGGGCACGCGTTCCCGCACCGCTCCCGGGACCCACTCGCCCAGGCCCCGACCGACCACGTCACCCGTCATTCGCGCGAGGTCCGGGTCGTCCCACGGCTCGGGAACCTCACTGCGCGGGCACCGCTTCACTTCGGCGATGAGCTCGTCCGCCTTCGAGGCGAGCTCATGCGCGGCACGGGACATGAGAGCGTCGGCCGTGGGGTCCACACAGACGACGCTACGCCGAACGGGAGGCCCGTGACCGCTGACGGGCCTCCGGGAGGCGGCACACATCCCGGCCCGTCAGCCTGCGGCCATCGCCACCCCGGCGTATGCCACCGCTGCCAGGGCCGGCACGGTTGCGGGCAGGGCACGCGCGGGCGGATCTCCGTGGCGCAGGTGTACCACCGCCGCTGCGGCCATCAGCAGCGCCAGCCCCGCCGCGGCACCAACGCCGAGCGGGGACGAGGCAGGTCCGAGCAGCACGCCGACGGCACCGGCCACCTCCAGGGTCCCCGACGATGCGGTAGAGCCCGGTCGTCATGCCCAGGTGCGCCGCCGCCCGGCGCATGAACGGCACCGCAGCGATCTTCGCCAGACCCGGCGGGACGAAGACCAGGGCCAGGGCGACGGCGAGGGTGATGCGTGCCGTGATCACGCCGACCGGTTCCGGCGTTCGGCTCCCAGGCGGGCGTAGTGGTCGATCAGCTCGGGGGTGTCGACGGCGGCAGGGTTGACGACCTGCTCGACCGGAGCGCCCTGGAGGAGGCGCTTGACGGGTACTTCGAGTTTCTTGCCGGTGCGGGTGTGCGGGATGCCCGGGACTTCGAGGATTTCGTCGGGGACATGGCGGGGCGAGACCCCGGTGCGGATCGCGTCCTTGATCCTCTCGCGGAGGGCGTCGTCCAGAGTCGCCCCGGGGGCCGGGACCACGAACAGCGGCATCCAGTAGCCGCCGTCGGGTTCTTCCGCGCCGATGACCAGGGCCTCGGCGATCTCGGGGAGGCGTTCGACGACGTCGTGGATGTCGGCGCTGCCCAGGCGCACCCCGTTGCGGTTCAGCGTGCTGTCGGAGCGGCCGTGGACGATCACCGAGCCGTGCCCGGTGAGCGTGATCCAGTCGCCGTGCCGCCAGACGCCGGGATAGGAGGAGAAGTAGGCGTCGCCGTAGCGGGTGCCGTCGGGGTCGTTCCAGAAGTACAGCGGCATCGACGGCATGGGCCGGGTGACCACCAGCTCGCCGACCTGGTCGGTGACCACGGCACCCTCGGCGTCATACGCGGCCAGCGCCACGCCCAGGTGCGGCGCGGACAACTCCCCCGCCCAGACAGGAGTGTTGGGCGCACTGCCCGCGAAGCCGGACACCACGTCGGTGCCGCCGCTGATGGACGCGAGCAGGGCGTGGGTGCCGACGTGGTCGCGGACCCAGGGGTAGGCGGAGGCCGGCAGGGCGGAGCCGGTGCAGCCGACCACGCGGATCGACGACAGGTCGTGCGCGGACGGGTCGATGCCGTACTTGGCCATGCCCAGGAGGTACTGCGGGCTGGTGCCGAAGACGGTCACCCGGTGGCGCGCGGCCAGCTCCCACAGGACGTCGAGCTTGGCGAAGGGCGCCGGGCTGCCGTCGTAGGTACAGGTCGTGGCGCCCGTCAGCAGGGTGGAGGCGACCAGGTTCCACATCATCCAGTGGGTGGTGGTGTACCACAGGAGGCGGTCACCGGGGCCGAGGTCGGAGTGCAGCGCGAGGGTCTTCAGGTGCTCCAGCAGGACGCCGCCGTGGCCGTGGACGATGCCCTTGGGCAGGCCGGTGGTGCCGGAGGAGAACACCACCCACAGCGGGTGGTCGAACGGAACCGGTGCGAAGATGAGTTCCTCGCTACGGGTGGAGGCGTCCTCCCAGGGAATGATCAGCGCATGGTGGTTCTCCGGGGGCCACGGCAGGCCCATGTGGTCCACCAGCAGCGTCGCCTTCAACGTCGGCAGGGCGCGGGCGAGTTCGAGGGCGGCCTCGCGGCGGTCGTGGGTGGTGCCGTTGAAGAGGTAGCCGTCGGCGGTGATCAGGACGGTGGGTTCGAGCTGGGCGAACCGGTCGGCGGCGGCCTTGGGCGCGTAGTCCTGTCCGCACACCGACCACACGGCGCCGAGACTCGCCGCGGCCAGGAACGCGACGATCGCGTGCGGGGTGTTGGGCAGGTAGCCGACCACCCGGTCGCCCGGTCCCACGCCCAGGTCGCGCAGGGTCGCTGCCACCGAGGCGACCTGGGCGCGCAGCCGCTGTCCGGTGACCTCGTACGCGGCGCCGGTCTCGTCCAGGGCCAGGATCGCCACACTGTCGTCCGGCACACGGCGCAGGGCGTGGTGGGCGTAGTTGAGGGTGGCACCGGGGAACCATCGGGCGCCCGGCATGGTCTCCTCGGCCAGGACCCGCTCGTACGGCGTGTCCGCGTCGATGTCGAAGTACTCCCACACCGCACCCCAGAAGCCCTCCAGCTCGGTGACCGACCAGCGGTGCAAGGCGGCGTAGTCGGAGCCGTCGACCCCGACGTGCCGGGCGAAGTCCACGATCCGGCTGGCGGCCGCGTCCTCGGGGTCGGGGGTGAAGAACGGTTCCGGGTACGGCGTGTTCATCGCGTCGTGCTCCTCAACAGGCTTTTCTCGGCGGTCCGTGGGGAAGGGTGGGGGCTGCGTGTGGTGTGCAGCAGGGACGCCCAGGCGGCGGCGTCCGTGACGTCGCGGCCGCCGGCCGGGACGACGTCCAGGACGACGCGGTCGGGGCGCAGCAGTACGGCGTCCGCCCGGCCGGCGTGCAGCCAGGCGGCGAGCGTGCCGTCGTCGCGCACGTCGGCCACGGGGATCGCTCTGACGCCGAGCCCGTGGGCGAGCGCGGTCAGCGAGGGCCACGGGTCGGAGGCGGTCAGGACGGTGAAGGAGTCACCGAGCACCTCGTCGAGACGGGCGCGCCGACCGTCGGCGTTCACCCAGGGCTGCGGGCAGTGGGTGCCCGCAAGACCCCGGCGGGCACGACGCCGCACCAGGGGCCCCGCGGTCAGGGGCGGGCTGAGGTCACGGCCGGCCAGTTCGGTCAGGCCGGGGATACGGCATGCGGCGGCCAGCAGGTTGCGGCGCAGTGCGGCGGCGCCGTCCTGGCCGCCGGTCATCGCCCAGCCCATGGCGACCGCGAGCCGGATCACATGCCGTGCGTGCGGCTTGCGCTCGCTCTCGTAGGTGTCCAACAACCCTTCTGTCGCCCCCTGTTGGAGGACGCGGGCGAGCTTCCAGGTGAGGTTGTAGGCGTCCCGCAGACCGGAGCACAGCCCCTGTCCGATGAAGGGCGGGGTGAGGTGGGCGGCGTCGCCGAGGAGGAAGACGCGTCCCTTGTGCCACCGGTCGGCGACGCGCGCCCGGAAGGTGTACTGCGTCTTGCGGACGACCTCGAAGTCCCCGTCGTACGAGGGCGGCACCCACGGGGCGACCAGCTCGCGTACCGGCTCGTCCCCGTCCCGCAGCCGGAACTCCCAGCGGTAGCGGTCCTCGCCGACGCGCATGAAGGTCGCCGGCCGGTCCGGGTCGCAGACCTGGTCGACCCCCTCCCAGCAGCGGACGTCGGCGTGCGTCCGGACGTCGACGACCGTCCAGTGCTCCTCGAAGCGCAGGTCCTCCCAGACGGCGCCGATGGCGTCGCGGGTGATGCTGTTGGCGCCGTCGCAGCCGAGGACCGTCTGCGCCCACAGGTGATGCTCGCCGTCGTCGTCGCGGTAGGTCACGCGCACGGGGCCCCCGGTGTCGGGGCCGACGGCGGTGACCTCGGCGCCGCCCCGCAGTTCGCACTCCGGGCGCCGGGCCAGGGCGTCGCGCAGCAGGCGCTCCAGCTCGGGCTGGTCGAACATGCTGGTCTGCGGATAGCCGTGATGGCCGTGTCGGGAGCGCCGGAACTCGGCCATCACCCGGTGCCGGGCGTCCAGCAGCCGCAGGCCCTTGGCGGGACGGGAGATGGCGGCGAACTCCTTTTCCAGGCCGGCGGCCTGGAGGATCCTGCACACCTCGTCGTCGGTGGCGACGGCGCGTGGCAGCGGGTAGATGTCCCGGTGGCGCTCCAGGACGACGCTGCGGACTCCCCGCCGGGCGAGGAGGAGGGCGGCGGTCACGCCCACCGGCCCCGCGCCGATGATCACGACGGGTGCGTGCTGTGCGGAGTGCGGGGGTGGGGGCTGGTCGGCGGTCATGTGCGGCTCACCTCGGGTCCCTATTTGGCGTCCGTGACGGGCGTGCGCTGCTCACCGAGGTCGATCCGGCCGTCCGGGGTCGAGATCGTCGCCGTGATCACGTCACCCGTGCGCAGGTAGTGCGGGTTGCGGGCCTGGCTCTTGAAGAACACCTTCCACTTCGCGGCGGGCGGTAGCAGCGAGCCGATCTTCTCCACCGCCTTGGGCGGAGCCTTGAGGGCCGTGCCGCCAGGGGTACCGGTCAGCAGCAGGTCGCCGGGTTCCAGGGTCTGGAACCGCGCCAGCAGGGTCAGGGCCTGCGCCGGGCGGACGATCATGTCCGCGAGGGTGCGGTCCTGGCGCAGCTCGCCGTTGACCGACAACGTCACCCGCAGGTCGAGGAGATGGGCGAACTCCTCCGGCTCCAGCAGGGTCAGGTACGGGCCGGTCGGAGTGAAGGTGGGGTACGACTTGCTCTCGTAGAACTGTGTCTTGGTGAGCTGGACGTCACGGGCGCTGACGTCGTTGGTGATCACGAGCCCGGCGACGTACGACGGCAGGTCCCGCTCCTCGACGACAGTGCCGACAGGCAGCGCCGCGCCCATGACGAGCCCGAGTTCGATCTCGTAGTCGAGGAACTTCACGTGCGACGGTCGGACCACGGCCTGAGCGGGTCCGCTGACCGAGCCGGACGCCTTGCGGAAGAAGGCGGGCGGAATGTCGCCGGTGAAGCCTGAATCACGGGCGTGACTGCGGTAGTTGACCATCTGTGCGACCACCCGGCAGGGGGTGGTGACCGGCGAGAGGACGACCAGGTCGGCGACGGGCGTGCCCGCGTCGTCCGAACGAGCCGCCTCGTGCACGGCGGCGCGGTCGGCGATCAGTTCCGCGGTGGTCGCGGCTTCGGTGTCGACGGGTACGGCGCGGTGGCCGCGGACGACCCACCAGCCGTCGGCGGTGCGCAGGACGTTGGTGCTCATGTCAGTGCCTTTGTGAGAGGTCGGGGGTTTCAGGAGCTCGCGGCCTTGAGCAGGCCGAACAGGCGTGCGCGGTCCATCTCGTTGTCGCCGCGCAGGGCCTCGAACACGTCGCGGATCCGCTGCGGGGAGGGGCTCGCGCCGAGGAAGTCTCGAGTGGCCGGCGGACCCCACTGGGCCAGCCCGCTCGTGGACATCGGCGCCCAGCCGGGTTCGACGTCGCAGGAGAACAGGTCGCCGTCGGCGAAGTGCTCCAGCATGAAGTGGTCGGGGTCGCGCCAGTAGTCGAAGAGCTGACTGCCCTGGATGTGCCGACCGATCCCCCAACTGCGCTTGTAACCGCGCTCGTTGAGGTACTCGCCGCCGACCGCGATCGAGTCCAGGTCGGTCACCTGGTAGGCGGAGTGGACATAGCCGGTGCCCGGCCCCAGATGCATGGCGAGGGTGTGGTGGTCGGCCGGCACGCTGCCCAGATCGCAGCGGACGAACGCCATCGTCGGACCCCGGTCGCGCTGGCCGTCCAGGAAGAGGAAGTCGGACACGATCATGCCCAGGGTGTCCAGGTACCAGTCCAGGGCCCGGGCGAACACCCGGGTCTCCAGGACGACGTGGCCGAGGCGCTGGATCCGGGACGGCTCGCGCGGCGGCCGCTGGGTGGCGTTCGTACGGCGGTGATCCGTACCGAAGTTGAGCAGCAGCGGCCGCTGCTCGGGCAGCGCCGGCAACTCAGTGCCGCAGTGCACCACCCGCACCGGGAAGCCGGACGGGTCGAGCAGGTCGACCGCCTTGCCACCGCCGGGCACGTCGGTGTCCCGCACGGACGTGCCGGTGGCGCGCGCCAGCCGGTCGAGGTCGGCCCGCTCGGCGGCACGGAACGCCGGGCCGATGAACCGGGACGTACGCCCGCGTCGGATCACCATGCAGGGCGATCCGGCGAAAGTGCCGCGCAGCCACACCTCCCCCTCGGTACGCGCGGCGATCTGGAAGCCGAAGTCGCGGGCGAAGACCTCGGCCCGGTCCAGGTCCGGCTTCTCGAACTCCAGCCAGGCCAGGTCGGCGACCTTGATCAGCGGGTTCCGAGCCCTCCCCGGATGCTCACCTCGCAGGGCGCCCTGTTCGCTGTGGAGGTCCTGGTGGGCCGTCTTGACGTCAGCCCCGTGGACGCGGGTTTCAGACATGGTGCCCTCCGAGCAACATTGCCGTAATGAGGAAATCATCAACTGTGACAGTTCTGTCGTCAAGCCGTTCGCGACAGGAAATGATGAATTCATCAGGACTGCGATCGCGATCGCCCTGCCGATAGACTCTGCGCATGCCTACGTCAGCCCCGCCCAGCAACCGATTCGAGCGACGCCGCGCCGAGACCCGTCGGGCGCTCGTCCGCGCGGCCCGGCAGATACTCGCCGAGACCGGGGACACCGGCGCCAGCATCCAGGCGATCGCCGAGCGCGCCGACGTCGGCTTCGGCTCCTTCTACAACCACTTCGAGTCGAAGACGGAACTGTTCGAGGCGGCCGTGGTGGACGCCCTGGAGGAGTTCGGCCAGAACTTCGACGAGCACCTGGCGGGGATCGACGACCCGGCCGAACTGCTGGCGGCGGGCTTCCGGCTCAGTGCGCGGATGGCCGAGTCCCACCCGGAGCTGATGCAGGTCCTGCGCCGCCGCGGCCTCGGGCACATCCACTCGGACAACGGCCTGGTCTCCCGGGCACTGCGTGACCTCCAGGTCGGCATGGCGTCCGGCCGCTTCACCGCCGTCGACCCGGCGGTCGCCATGTCGGCACTGGGCGGAACGCTGCTGTCCCTGGTGGAGCTGAGGTTCGCCCGCCCCGACCTGAACGGCGACGAGGCCGCGGTCGACCTCGCCGAGATGGTCTTGCGCATGCTGGGTCTCCCGGCGGACGACGCGCACGAGGTCGCCCGGCGGCCCCTGCCCGACCTCGCCTGACCTTCACGCGACCGACGACGAACCCGGGCGGAAAATAACGGACTTGCCGGTGAAGCGGGCATCCGTCCCGCTCTCCGTGGGAGTCACCGAACGCAGGCGCAGGCCCTCGGGGACGTTCTGGAGCGGGATGGGCTTCGACAGGGCCTTGTCGAGCAGCACCTTGGCCGGAGGGATCAGTTCGCCTTGCGTGACGCGGATGTCCGAGAAGGCGATGCGGTTGCCACTGACCGCCGAGACGGCCGCGCTCACGGTCACGTCCCCGGCGAGCGGCAGACTGGCCGTCGCGTCGACCCGTCCCGGCTTGTCGCCCTGTGAGATCCGCACGCCGAGGGCGCTCGACAGGTCGTCGTAGGACAGGAAGGCGGTCGCCTCGACGCTGCGCGCATGGGCCTTCTTGGCGTTCCCTGAGGTCTTGAGCCCGTCCAGGCCGACGGTCAGCTTCGTCACCGGCAGCGGCCGGGTGGTTCCCCGGGCCGGTATGTCGTCCGCGGTGATGTCGACGTGCCGCAGGCTGCCCTGGGCCAGCTGAGTCAGCACAGGGAATCCGCCGACGTGCACCGAAGGTCGGCCAGGTGTGCCCATGCCTTCCTGGAACGCCTCGGCGGTACGGCTCTCCGCATGGGCCGCGGCGATACGGTCGGCCACGACGGCGCCGACCAGCAGCGCCGCCAGGGACGCGGCGATGATGATCCTGCGCCGCCTCCGGGGAGGGGGCGGGCTCGCGCATACGGCGGCGTCGCCGTAGTACGACTCGCCGACGAACTCGCCATCGGGCTGCGACTGGTACATGGTGTCCTCTCCATCTCTGTGACGTGCTCGGGAACTTCTTGGGACAGGTGTCCCGGACCTAGGCGCCGACCGGCTCCGGCCGGCCGAGGCTTCGGACGCGGGTGACGGCGAGGTCGCCGTCCACACCCACGGCGATCAGGGCGGCAGCCGCGGTGCGCGTGCCGTCGTCGCTCCAGGTGCCGGCGTTGACGCACTCCAGGAGCCCCAGCAGATGACCCTCCAGCGCCCGGCTCAGCGGGTCGGCCGGCACGCTGGTCTGGAAGACCCCCTGCCGCTGCCCCCGGGCGATGATCGCCGCCGCCGTCTCGCGCGCGGGAGCCAGGACCTCGGTGACCCGCTCGGCCCCGAGGTCGTGTGGGGCCAGGCGGAGGAGCATGCGGTACCGGTCGCCGACGGGCCATACGGCGAGGACGAAGCGTGCCAGCGCCGTGACCGCGTCCGCGCCAGGAGCCCCCGGGTCCGCGAGCGCCTGCCGCAGTGCCCGCGCGGCGTCCTCCACCAGACCGTCCACGAGCGCGGCCCGGCCGTCGAAGTGGCCGTAGACCGTACGGCGCACCACCCCCGCGGCTTCGGCGATGTCCCCGAGGCTGCTGTCGGGGTCACGGCCGAGTTCCTGCCTGGCCGCTTCGAGGATGCGGGACCGGGTGAGGAGGCTGCGGCTGCGCCCTGGGGTGTCTACCCCGTACGTGCTGGTCATGTCGGAACCTCCGGTCGACGGTGGGAGGGCGGTCGATACTTGCACATCGACGGGCAACAAACTAGTCTGCACATCGATGGGCAATTAACTGCCCGGTGCCTCGGGGGCCCATGGCCGCACCCGCACCGCTCACACCGATCCGCGAACCCACGAAGCCTTCGCTTCGCCTCCTGCCGAGGAGCTTTCGATGCCGCTCTTTGCCGACACACCCGCCGAGAGGATGACGGGGCCCTATCCCCGGCGCTGGTGGGCGCTGCTGGTGCTCTGCCTGAGCCTGCTGATCGTCGTCATGGCGAACACCTCGCTGATCGTGGCGGCGCCGGACATGACGAGGGACCTGGGCCTGTCCAGCAGTGACCTGCAGTGGGTCATCGACGGCTACACGGTCCCGTATGCCGCGCTGATGCTGGTGCTGGGTGCGATCGGCGACAAGTACAGCCGCCGCGGCGCCCTGGTGCTGGGCCTGCTGATCTTCGCGGGCGGCTCGGTGATGGGCAGCCAGGTCCACCACACGGACCTGGTCATCACAGCACGGGCGATCATGGGCGTCGGCGCCGCCGTCGTCATGCCGGCCACCCTGTCCCTGCTCGTCGCGATCTTCCCGAGGGCCGAGCGGGCCAAGGCCATCACCGCCTGGTCCGCCACCTCCGGCCTCGCCATCGCCGCTGGCCCGCTCGCCGCCGGCTGGCTGCTGCAGCACCATGCCTGGGGCTCCACTTTCCTGATGAACGTCCCCATCGCCGTCCTCGGCGTCGTCGGCGCGCTGCTCCTCGTGCCGCCCTCCAGGGCCGAGGGCATGGGCCGTATCGACTACGTCGGTGGTCTGCTGTCGATCGTCTCCATCGGCTCCCTGGTCTACGCGACCATCGAGGGCCCGCACTTCGGCTGGGGCACCGGCCCGATCACCGCGTCCGCGGTCGCCGGAGTGGGCCTGCTGGCCTTCGCGGCCTGGGAGTTGCGCCACCCGAACCCGATGCTGAATGTGCGCAAGTTCGCCGAGCGCCCGTTCTCCGGTTCGATGATGGCGGTGCTGTTCTTCTTCTTCGGCACCTTCGGGTCGATCTACTACTCCACCCAGTTCCTGCAGTTCGTCCTCGGCTACGACGCCCTGGAGACCGGCGTACGCCTGCTGCCGCTGGCCGGAGCCGTGTTCGTCGGCGCCGCGGTGACCGCGAAGCTGACGCCCAAGCTGGGCGTGAAGGCTGTCGTGGGCGTCGGCATGGTGCTCGGGACGGCGGGCGTCATCCTGCTCACTCGCATCGAGGCGGGGTCGACGTACACCGACTTCCTGCCGTCCCTGCTCGTGCTGGGCTTCGCGATCGGCCTGAGCCTGTCCCCGGCCACCGACACCATCATGGGTTCCTTCCCCGAGTCGGAACTGGGCGTCGGCGGCGGCGCCAACGACACCGCGCTGGAACTCGGCTGCTCCCTCGGCATCGCGATCCTCGGCTCGCTCCTCGCCACGACCTACAAGCACAAGCTGACCGAACTGGTCGGCGGCCACCTCCCGGCCGCCGCGACGGACACCGCCAAGGACTCGGTCGGCGGCGGCCTCGCGGTCGCCGAACAGGTCGCCAAGAACCCCCAGGGCGGACCCCAGCAGGCCCAGACCCTGGTCGCGGCGGTGCACGAGTCCTTCGCCCACGCCATCGCCCACACCAGCCTCGTCGGCGGCATCATCATGGCCGTCGGAGCCGTGATCGTCATCGCGGTCCTGCCCGGCCGGGGGCACACCGGCAAGCACCGTCAGCAGGACACGGCGGTGCCGGCGCAGGAGACCGAGTCCGTGGGCGCCGCCTGAGCCCCACGAGGTAGCGGGCCGGACACCTGTTCCGGCCCCCACCACCCCAGGACGGACCGTGCCTGAGCGGCGCACGGTCCCGGACGGTGCCGGGAGGGGACGCCCGGCACCGTCCCTTTTTGCCGTCCGCACTGGACGGCAGCGCGCGCACCCGTGCCGCGCAGCAGCCCGGAGGACGACAGCCAAGAGCCCTCGACCGCACTCGTCGGTCGAGGTCTCGGTGTTGACCGGCGCCGACGAGGTCCTACTGACCACCGGTCGCCGAGGCCGGCGTGGTGGCCACACCGGCGGTCTGTGTCCCGCCACCCGACGACTGGCAGCTCATGTCGTGGGGGATGAGAACCACGGTGCCGGCCGCCTCGCCTCCGTCACGGGCGCCGGCCTCCCGCCCCAGCGCCTGCTCCGGCGAGAGATGTTGGGCCGTCCGGTCACGACCGACGTCTGCGTCATGCCGACGTCCCGTGCGTCCCGCGCGATCCCGAAGCCCGTGCCCTCGACCTGACCGCTCGATGTCCCGGTGCACGATGCCGAAGATGTCCACCGGCGCCGGGTGGGAGAAGGCCGGGAAGGAGGCATGGGTCGCACAGCGTGCCGAGCGGGCAGGCCACAGGGGCGCGGCGAAATAATTGCACACTCGGGAGTAATTAAAGCTCAGGGGTTGACAAGGAGGTCTTGGTGCACATGAAGAGACCCCGGCGCCTTCACGCCGGGGTCTGTCCTGACCACTGCCTCGACGGGGCGCACCGGGGCTCAGGCGTCGGCAACATGCTCCGCCGCTGCCGTGGCAGCGGCGTCGTCGACCACGGTGAGCGCCTGCTCCTCCGGGACACCGGTCGCGATGAGCGTGGCGACGGCCACCCGGGTGCCGTCGTCCTCGAACGCCCCGGTGTTGACCTCTTCCAGCAGGGCGACCGTCATCGCCTCCAGACCGGCGCTGAGCACGGCGGGCGGCAGATGGGAGTGGAAGACGCCGTCGCGCTGGCCCTGCTCCAGGATGCCGGTGACCCTGACACGGGCGGGCTTGAGGATCTCGTCGACACGTTCCACGCCAAGATCCCGACGGGCCAGCGCCAGGAGCATCCGGTAGCGGTCGCCCACGGGCCACATCGACAGGGTGAAGTGCGCGAGCGCCCGGTCCGCCGGCTCCGCCACCGGCGCTTCGACCGTCACGGCTGTCTGCAGAGCCTCGGCGGCCTCCTCGGCCAGCGCCTCGAGGAGCGCCGCCCGCCCGGGAAAGTGCCCGAACAGAGTGCGCCGGACGACACCAGAGGCGCGAGCCAGCTCCTCCAGGGTGATGTCGGGGTTGCGTCCGAGTTCCTGACGTGCGGTGGCCAGGATGCGCGCCCGGTTGGACCGCGCGTTGCGTCGCTGTGGCACGCGGCCGACGGACTGGGACACGGAAGAACCTCGCTGCAGGCGGGCGGAAGAACAGGCGCCTTCATTCTGACACGCGAGCTTCGGCCCGATCCGTGGCCGCATCCACGGATCGGGCAGTCCTGATCAGGCGGGGAGCTCCTTGATGTCGGACGGCTCCTGCGGCTCGATCCCGTTGAAGCGGTGCCGGAAGTCGCTGGAGGCGGGGTAGGCGGCCCGGCGCGAGCGCATGATGGAACCCAGCGGGCGGTGGGCCTCCAGGGCGTGCCAGGGGCTGAACGAGAGGAGGTCGTCGGCGTACCGGCGGCGGGCGTCGCTGCAGGCGTCCTGGGCGGGGAGGTGCAGCACCGCCACGACCTCGTACGGTGACAGTTCCTCGGGCCACAGGACGGAGGCGTCCTCCACGGGCATGCGCTCGATGTCCGTGCAGAGTGGGGCGCGGATGTCGTACTCGGCGCTGTTGTGGGCGAAGAAGTCGACGACGAGGTCGCGCAGCGCCGATCCGCCTGCCTTCTTCTCCACGGGGCGGCCCGTGAGGGCCTTCACGTTCGCCGAGCGCGGGGCGGCTGACACCTTGGCGACGTGGTCGCCGTAGCGCAGGGCGGCCATGGAGTGGAAGGTCTCGCCGAGGATGTGGTGGTTGGCGGCGGCCAGAGTCTCGGCGGCCGGTGGGAGTGGGCGTCCCACGCGGGTGAGGGCCTTGGCGGCGTCTCACCATGACCGGCGCCACCCCCGCCCCGATCGTGAAAGCCCTGCTCAGCGTCCTGGCCTCCGGCGATGCCTGGGACACCGACGGCAGCCCCATCACCGAAGAGAGCATCGTCGAGGTAACGCGCCCGCTCGCCGACGTCGGCTGGAACCCCAAGACGCCGGGACGCTACCTGCGCTGGAGACCTGAGAGGGAAATCCGTTGGCTTCCCTGCTCGCCGAGACCGACAACTCCGCCTCCCTGCAGATCTGTTGGCAGTGCGGATCCCATGTGAGAGGCGGGTCGAGATCGGCCGTGTGGTGTTCCTTGGACACGGTGAAGTAACCCAAGTTTCACCTGGTCGTGTCTTGTACGGCGCTCATTGCGTCAATAGTTGAGCAGCGTTCTGGACCCCGACCAACCAGGGCAGTTTTGTTCAGGCTCACTGATCACGAAGGCCGAGGCCATAGGCGTGTCAGGCAATCTGTCGTCTTCCCTGGTCTCAAGGGGGAATTCCGAATCCCGTCCGCCTGTCGCGGAGGGTGCGGGTGGATCTGGCGGTGGCAGGGCTCTCGGTAACGGTGCCCTGTTGGCATACGCCGGCTGTGTTCTCCTGATGGTCCTTGTGGGGCTGCTGGGACCTTCCGCCGTCGAACCGTCGTTCGGGCCCGCCGGATACCTTCCGCCATGGTTCTGGAACGTTCGCCCGCCGGATCTCCTCATCTGGGTGCTCGTCGCCGTGGTGCTGCTCGTCGGCACTGCCACTGTGATCGCTGGGCTCGCCGCGACGCGCCGCGGATGGTCACCCCGCCCCCGCAGGTTGCTCGCTGCCGGCACGCTCGCCGTCCTCGGCCTGATGTGCGTGCCCGCCTTGGGAACCACGGATCCGCTCAACTATGCCGCGTACGGCCGGATGGCGGCCCTCGGGCTCGACCCGTACCGGGTGACGCCTTTTGGACTGGCCCGGCACGGCGACCCGATCGGACAACTGTCGATCGCTGAACCATGGCTGCACAATCCGTCGGTCTACGGGCCTCTGGTCACCGCGACCGAATGGGCCGCCTCGCTGGTCGGCGGCACCTCGATGCTGCTCACCGTGTGGGTGCTGTCCCTGCTCAACGGTGCCGCGTTCGTCGCCACTGGGGCGCTCCTGCTGCGTCTGGCCGGACCGGATCCACAACGGCAGGTGTGCTCGCAGCTGCTGTGGACACTCAACCCGGTGTTGCTGTGGAACCTGGTGGTGGGACCCCACGTTGATGTGATCGGTGCATTCTGTGTGGTTGTCGCCTTCTGGGCGCTGCGGCGTTCCGGTCTCACCGTCGGCCTCGCGCTCGCGGCGGCGACCGCGGTCAAGCTCACACTGGGGATCTTCGCGCTGCCCTTCGCATGGGGCATGCGGCACGACCGACGCCGCCTGGTCGCCGCCGCGTCGGCCGGTGTACTGCTGCTGGCACTCGGCTACGGCGTCGTGCCGCGGGCCATCCGTAATGCCGCGGCCGTCAGCAACCAGCCAGTGGTCGGTTCCCCGTGGCCGCTGCTTCAGCGCAGACTGCTGACACCGGTGTTCGGTTCCGCAGCCGTGCACCTCGTGCCGGTCGTGGAAATCCTGATGGTCCTCGGCATCGCTGCTCTGCTTCTGGTGGCGCTGCCACCGGTCGAGGACGGCGCCATCGTCCAGGCGACGGCCCGCCCGGCCCTGGCACTCGCCGCCGGGTACCTGCTCGGCACCGCCTACGTCCGGCCGTGGTACGACGCGGTCGCCTGGATCCTCGTAGCGATGCTGCCCCGCTCCTGGTTCGACCTCGTTCTGATCGCGCACACCACCTGCATGACGCTGCCGTTCGACCCCGGTCTGCCTTACCCGATGCACCCGGACTGGCTCAACTACGTGGTCTTGCAGACCGGTTACCGCGCCATGCCCTATCTGCAGGCGCTGCTGCTCATGGCCGTTGTCGCCATCTGCCTGCGGCGGATCCGCAACAGGCGGGCAGAGACCTCAGGCGCTCCTCCGCGGCCCGCGTAGGCGAGGGCCCCTGCACTGCCCCGTCCCATCGCTCTGTCCGGCCGAGGCAGCGGCTCCATGCCCGTCCCGTGGCCGGCCACGACAACCAGGTCGCCGACGCCATGAGGGCGTGGGCTTCGGGGCACGAGAGCATGGTTCAGCCGATAGCGGACAGGAAGGGCACGCGATGGCAATGACCGCCTGTCAGGAGCGCCAGCACGCGTCCGACCTGCGGCGCGGTGCCCGACGGCCATGATCGGGGAAAGGCATTGAAAGTCGTCGCGGCAGCAGTGCCGTCCTGGGCCCCTCCCGCGTGAAGTCCTGAAGCAGTGGCTATTCGCCCGCCTGCCGTACGCCGGCACAGGCCACGAGTGCGCCGCCGTTCTCGGTGAGGAAGAGGGTGAAGACCCATGTGCGGTCGGCAGCCGTGATCTGACCGTAGCGCACCGGTTGGTCATGTCGGCCAAGGAGCTGCGCCGCTCGGTCCAGGCCCCGAGCCTCAATGTCTTTCCGCCGCAGGTACCGAAGTCGGGTCGCATAGCCCCAGGCAGATTGCTCTGCGGGAACGGTCCAATCCCACACGAAGTGGGTAGCACCGCCACGGAGGGCAGCAAGGTCAGCCGCGGATACGTCGTCGTTGTCGTCGGCCAGCAGCTGCATCAACAGATGCCGTTCCATAGTCGCCCCCGCAGAGATCCTGCGTTGCCGCTGCGAAGTACCGCAACCGCAGCGGGCCTCCACACCCAGTAGCGTCCATGTACGGCCCGGAAACGGCCGATCTCCCCCTCCGAGGCGGCTCCGCGTAGAGCTGCGGGATCAGACGGCTCCTTCACGTTGGTCGTCGTCGGCCGGGTCGCTCGGGACCACGGGTGGGGTCAGTGAGCAGTCGTGACTGCTCACGGCCGTCCGCTGCTCACGGCATCCGTCCAGGTCGAGGCCGGAGATATGGGCCGGGCCCGGGGTGAACGTCGCGTGAAGCAGGGCCCAGGAGCGCGAACAGCACGACGGCACCGAACCCGCGACGCCTCGCGGGCTCAAGGGGTGCTGACGGCCTGCCGCATGTACCTCTCCCGTGTCGCTTTCCCGGCGGCTTCAGCAAACCTCCGTCGAGCGGACGGCGCGCTGCCGATGGCTCCGATCGGGGCCGGAATTCACCTGATGCGGTGATCGCCGCCCGCCCGCACTCTCCTGGTCGTCGTCCTGGCCCGCTGAGCGCGCCCGGGGACTGCGCCGCCGGGTCGCGCGAGCCTGTCCGCCGACTCCGACGGCGCGTACGCGATGGTGCAGAACGACGGCAACCTCGTCGTCTGCAAGAACACGGGAGGCCCCGGCAAGGGCGGTGCCCTCTGGGCCACCGGCACCAACACCACGGCGCGATGACCAATCCCTGATCGCTGCCCTGCGCTGATGGGGCCGCGCACACCGCGGCCCCATCAGCGCAGGACCAAGGCGCCCCGTCCGGTGGTGGGAGAGCCTGGCAGCGCGCAGTTTCGGGGGCAGCTTCCTGCCGGGCGACGTCATCGGCGTGACGGTTGCCGCACACAGACACCCCGTACCGTTTCCGCCACGGTGGAAGGCGGCTGGTCGGGCTGGTAGCCGGGCACGTCGACGGACACGGTGCGGGGACCACGCCATCCTGGTCAAGAACGTTTACACCAGCCTGGTCCCCCCGCTCGCGCCGGGACCGGAAGCCGATCTCCAGCCGCTCCTTCGTGGTCAACGGTTCACCCCTGCACGCGCGGCGGTGATCCCTCCCAGGGCAACGGCGCATCGACGACCTTCGCCTGCTCCCCGCGTCCATGGGGATGGTGGGTTGCGCAGTTGAGGACCGCTGGTTGAACGATGAAGTCGCAGTCGCAGCTCGGAGCTGTCACCCACGGCCCGCGCGTATGAGACCACTCTGACCGCCGACAAGGGTCGTTCCCTCTCTTCCTCTTCTCCTGTCGCTCAGCGCAATATCAGTGATGCCGAGTCGCCGATTCTGCATGGCGGTCCTGCGCCCGGTTACCGGCTCAGCGACTTCCTGCCGCAGCAGGCGGCCGTGAGAGGTCCCGGGGCCTGGCGGGAGAGCGGTGACGGCATCCCCGGTGGCCACTCACCATGGGGCGGACGGCGTGCCGTCAGGCTCCAGGCCGTGGGGCCAAAGCCGAGCCATATCCCGGGCGAGCGGGAGTTCCAAGTAGTGTCCGGAGTCGGCGACCTGGCGCCACATGTGCTCGGCCTCGTCGGGATCGATCCACCCTATGTGCGAGGCGGTCTGGATCATGACGATCGGGTCACCGGCGTCGGCGGCCTGCTGGTCAAGGCGTTTCGCCTCCGCCAAGTCCCCGGCCGCCGCCCGCAGAACGGCAAGGTTGCGCATCGCGAAGTAGTTGCCGACGTCGCAGGCCTGTCGGAGCCAGTACTCGGCGCCCTCCCGGTCTCCAGCCAGATCCCGCACGTTGGAGAGCCAATAACGAGCGTCGGAGTGGCCGGCGTGCGCGGCCGGCAGGAAGGCCCGCTCGGCCGCCTCCTGGTCCTTGGTATACCGAGCCCAGCCGAGCTTGAAGGCGATGACGGGGTAGCCGGCCTCGGCGGCCTGCCGTGCCAGCTGTTCGGCCCCTTCCTGGTCTCCGGCTTGCTCCCGCATCCAGGCGATCAGGAACATGGCTTGGGGGTCGTGCTCTTCAGTGGCGAGCCGGTGCCACCGCTCGACTTCGTCCTTGTCGGCGATCTCGCGCCACAGCCCAACGTACAGGGCAATGAAAAAGTCGGCTGCGGTATCGATGTCCTGCCGGTACAGGCGTTCGACGCCCGTCCAGTCCCCGGCCGCTGCTCGACGCTTGGCGAGCTCGAATACGGCCATGCTGTCGCCGGCGTCCGCGGCCCGCTGGAAAAGTCGTAACGCTTGCGTCTGGTCCCCGGACATCTCGGCATATCTGGCACGCTGGTACAGGAACGCGGGAGATCCGGTGCCGATGGCCAACTGCTGCAGGCGATCGGCAGTGTCCCGGTCTCCTGCCTCCCGCAGCCTGTGCGCGAGTTGCGACAGAACGTGTGGATCACCGGAAGCATGCCCTTCCGAGTACAGACGCCCGGCCGTGTCCCAGTCCTCGGTCAACCATGCGAACCGGGCCAGGACATCGGGGTCGCCGGTACCGCTGGCCTTGCCCCAGAGTTGGGAAGCATGGCGCAAGCGAAACCGTCGCATAGCCGCCTCCGCGAAGACGGCGAGGTGGCCGGGCGCGGTGAGGTGGTCGAGCGCGGACTGCCAGAGGGATGCCGGGGGGCACAAGCGACCGCGTTCGGAGCGAGCGTGTTGTTCAAGGTAGTCGGCGAGCTCGTAGCGAGGCTTGGGTGGTGGGGCCGTTGCAGGTTCCGAGGCTCCACGGGTGTGGTCGGAACGGGTGCGACGCAAAGGAGCCATGTTGCCGTGGACGGTACTGGTCAGCTCGACGAGGGCCTGCTCCAGCCAGTCGTCGGCGAGGGCGTAGTACTCGGAATCGGTCAGGTAGTCCTGGGCCGCGTCTTCGAGGAAGGCGGCCGGCAGGGGGAAAACCGCGCCGAGGCGGCGGGCGTCCATCGCGGCAAGAAGGACAGCGCGGCCGGCCGGGGAGGCGGTGCGGTAGCGGTGCAGCAGTTCGGGTGCTCCGGCCAGGAACTGGGTCACCGCACCGGCATCGGAGCGTTCCAGAGCCTGGGCGAGTTGCCGGTCGCCGTCCGCCGCCAGCCTTCGGGCGGACTCCAGCGCGGCGGTGTCGAAGGCCTCCGGCACGTTGATGTGACGGCCGGCCAGGAGCGCACGGACTTGCGGGTGTGGATCCGGGTCCTGGGGGCCGGGGCGCCGGGTGTAGGCGCGGGCGTACTCGGGCCACAGCGTGCCCAGCACCAGCACCGGGCCGCGCCCGGGATCGGTGAGCAGGCCGTACAGGGCACCGGCGATACGCTCACCGACACCCGAGCCGGCACCGAGATAGTGCTGGGCCTCGTTGAGCCACACCACCGTGTGCGCTTCCACGTGGGCGATGCCGTCGAGTGCCGACCCGGCGCGGGTGGGATCGAAGGGGTGCCACAGCCGCCACCCCAGGGACGCGAGCGGCTGAACGGCCTCCCAGCACGCCCGGGTCTTGCCCGTCGAGGAGGAACCGACCAGCACAGCCATCGCGCTCGTGCCGGCCACCGCACGCTCGACCACCACCGCCAGGTCCTCGTCGTGTGCGCGCCGAACATACCCGGGTAGGCGCGCAACTCCACGGGCATTTCCCATGGTTGATGGGACATCGACAGCGGGGTGGATCTCCAGATCCAGCGGATCCCACTCGTTGATCGGCCGCCCGAGCCGACTGTGCTGCCACGCTTCTCGGCCGACCGCGTCGGCATGCAGGTCAAGCAGCTCATCGACGTTCAGATGCAGCGCCTTCGCCAGTGCACCGACGGTCTCGGCACTCGGCGCCGGCGCCGAGTTGCTCAACGCCTGGCTGACCGTGGTACGGCCCAGGCTCGCAGCGCGTACGAGGTCTTGCTGCGAGCGCAATCTCGATGCGGCAAAGCCCTTCCTGAGCCGAGCCCGCAGCTCGGCCAGCGCCGCCGCACCCTGCACCCTGTCCGACACGGCCCCCTCAGCTCTCTGTACGGCTCAGCTCCCGTTCGACAGTGTTCATCATCGTTCACCGAACGGCGTCGAACGTCCATCGGTTCAACCTGTCCCTCGTCACCACCGCACACGACGAAGAGGACAACAACCGTGACCGACCACGCCGCCGTGATCCTGCTGAGCTGTGCACTGATCTCGCTGATCGCAGTCCTGGTCGCGGTCACCGCCGGCTACCTCGCCCGCCGTGACCACGCGACCTGCGCCGCTGCTCTTACCCGCGGGGCCGCAGCCTTCGCCGCCACCCTGGCTCTCGCCGCCACCCTCACGGGCACACTCGCGGGTCTGCTGCATCATTGACACCGTATGGCACGTGGTGACGAGCGCGTGACCGGTACGGAGGATCTACTCCGCGATGTTCTTTGTTCTTCCGTGCACCTCCATGCCGTCGACCGGGCGCGGCACCACCGGCCCCGACACCGCACCCCGCACCGCTTCCGCCACAATGGAAGGCGGCTGGTCGGGCTGGTAGCCCGACAGCCCGGAGCTGCTTGCGGTACTTGTCGTGGTCATAGCCCCGGTCGGCGTAGACGGCGTCCGGTCGCCGACGGGGCCGTCCGCGTCGACCGCGCACCGGCAGGTCGGAGCGGCTCAGGTGGCCACTCCGGGCATTATGGTCGGCCGGAGCGATTCCCGGACATCGGCGATGAAGGCGCCCCTGACATCACCAAGGCGACCACCATCTGACCCTCGCAACGTCCCAGGCGCCAGGCCCCTCTCACTCAACGCGAGCGGAGCCCGACAACGTCTTCCTGCCCGGTCAACTACGTCACGCAGAGCAGCCAACCGAAGTACTCAATGGCCAACCGAGAGGGCCCGGCTGCAGTTCCGTGACGCCTCCGGCTGCTTGAGCTGTCAGCGGCCAAGATTTTTTTCCCCGAGCACGGCCAGTTACCGGCCCCCACTGACGGCCAGTTGAAGTGGCACACGGGGAAGTTCTGTCACAGACCCTGACGCCAACTGCGGGGGCTCGGTTGCTGGTTCGGGGCGTGTCGCTTCCTGTCGGTACGAGCTTCCCGTGCCCACGCGCCCGGCATGCCGCCGAGGCGGAGGTCCGGGACGCAGGTCGCGCCGACGAGGTTACGAATCCTTCGTGAACGCGCTGGCGTGGTCGGCGGCCCACTGGCGAAACGTTCGCGGCGCAGTCCCGAGGATGTCGCGCACCGCCGTGGTGACGTAGGCGGGCTGTCCGACCGCCGCGCCCCACGCGGCGAGCAGCATGTCGATGACCGAGTGGGGCGCCGTGCCCTGCGACAGGTTGCGGAACTCGTCTGGCGTCATTTCCTCGAATGCGATCCTGCGCCCCAGGGCGTCGCCGATGAGGCCCACCTGCGCGGCCTGGGTCAGCGATTCGGGTCCTGTCAGGACGTAGTCCCCTGTGTATCCGTCCTGATGGAGCGTCTGTGCTGCGACGGCTGCGACGTCGCGGTCGTCGACGGGTGCCGTCTGGGCGGCGCCGTACGGCCAACGGACGACTTCGCCCGCGCGGATCGCGGGCGCCCACCAGGCCAGTGAGTTCGATGCGAGCATCCCCGGCCGGATGATCGTTGACTCGAGTCCGGTGGCCGCGATGAGTCGCTCGATGCCGGCGTGCAGGTCCGCCATGGGATTGGGCTGCTGGAAGAAGGGGTGTGGTGTCTGGTGCGGGGAGGAGAGGAAGACGACCCGCCGCACGTGGGCTGCCAGGTGCGCCACGACTTGGGCGGCGGTCTGGGGCGGAGCGGTCCAGACGAGGAGGACCGCTCCGGCGCCTTTCAATGCCGGTTCGAGCGAGTCGGGCGCGGTGAGGTCGCCGGTGAAGACCTCCACGTTCGCCGGCAGTGTCGCAGCCGCCTCCGGACGACGGGTGAGGGCGCGGACCGGCACGCCCGCGTCGAGGAGTTGGCCGATGACGGCGCGGCCGATCCGGCCCGTCGCCCCGGTCACGAGCACGGAGGAACTGTCTGTCTGGCTCATGCCACCCATGAAAACGTTACTCGGTTAAAAAAGCAACCTGGTAATGATGGATGTTATGGTGGTCAGATGAGCGAGCCGACGGGTCTGCGGGCCCGCAAGAAGGAGCGGACACGCGACGCCATCGCCGACGCGGCCGTATCGCTGTTCCTGGAGCACGGCTTCGACCGCGTCTCGGTCAATGAGATCGCCGCGGCCGCCGAGATCTCCAAGCCGACCCTTTTCCGGTACTTCCCCACCAAGGAAGACCTGGTACTGCACCGGTTCGCGGACCATCAGGGCGAGGCGGCCCGCGTCGTACGTGGCCGCGAGTCCGGCATCGAGCCGGTGACAGCGCTGCGCCGGCACTTCCGGGCCGCCCTCGACCGCTACGACCCCGTCACCGGCCTCAACGACCACCCGCAGGTGGTGGCGTTCCATCGGCTGGTGTTCTCCACACCGAGCCTGGCGGGACGACTCACGCGGTACCAGCTCGAGGACGAAGAGGCCCTGGCGGACGCCCTCGGCGAAGGCATCCAGGCACACGTGCAAGCCGCTCAGGTGCTCGCGATACAGCGGGTGCTCGCTCGGGCCAACTGGCAGAAGATCGCTGACGGTCGAAGCGCCGGCGACGTTCACCCCGAGGCCGTGGCCGACGCCGACGAGGCATTCAACCAACTGCAGTGACAGGCGGAGCAGGCCCTGGTTTCCCTCCGATTTTGACCCCGATCCCGTGGTCACGGAAGGTGACGGAGCTGCGGCCAGGTGACTCTCCGTCAGGTGGCCGTGGGGAATGTGACCTGGCCACCGACAACCTCGAGAGGCGAAGTCTTGCCCACCGCAACCGGGGCATCAAGAACGGCCCCGATCGCCGCCCCGGCCTGTGGCACGCCATCCACACCGCCCCGGCCCCGGCGTTCGAGCAACCCGATGCTCGTGAGGAACCCGTAGCTCAGGCAATCGCCGCGTCCCAGGCGGCTGCGCCGGCGCCGGACACCAGCCGCCCGACGGGCGAACCGTTCGAGTCCACCGCTCATGGCACCGACGAGAAGTCCGACGCGTCGGCATCGAAGCGGGCCGCGTCGTCCGCTCCACCGCCTGCCCAGTGTCCCGCAGCGCTCCCGCTGAAAGACGTCACCCCCACGGCCGCCTCGCCCGGCGGAAGCGGGCGCCCCGCCCGTGGAGCCCTCCGGCAGCTTGTCATCGTCCACCTCAACGCCGGTCCTTGCGCGCCGCTCCGGTAGGCAGTGCTGTGACTTCCTTTCTGTGTGACCCCCACCCGGATCCGCTCCCGGACCGCGGCAGGACATGCTCGTTTCGGATGACGCGACAGCGGGGCTGGACAAGGTCAACCCTGCCCAGCCCCGCTTCGGGGCCGAACGCGCCGTGATCGGCTGCGGACCCGCATCAGCTCACGTCAGCTGACCTTCACGGTGACGGGCGAGGAGTGGAAGGTGCCGGACTTGGTCGCCACCCGCACCTGCTCCGTACCCTTGTTGGTGAATGTCCGCCTGATCGTGTAAGTGCCGTTCTTGTTGACGGCCGCCGTGGTCCTCAACGTGGTCCACTTGCCGTTGCGCATGCGCTGGAGCACCAGCGCGGAACCGGCCTTGATGCCCCTGACCCGGCCCGTGAACACCACGGTGTTGCCCACCTTGACGGCCTTGCGGTTGGCCGAGACGGTGATCGAACCCATCGCGGTCGGCATCCGCGACGGCTTCATGCTCGGCATGCCGGTGCGGGTCACGGAGGGCTTGGGGGTCGGCGTCCCGGTCGCGGCGACGGCACCGGCCGTACCGGTCGACAGCAGGGCGGCGGACAGAGCACCGGCGGCGAGCGCACGGGCGTGGCGGCTTCGGGTCTCGCTCATTGTGGGTCTCCTGGCTTCGTCTTGAGTTCCCCCCTGGGAGCGAGTCAGCCATTCGGGCGGCTCGCGAAACCAGGCTGGCCCAAGCACGGAGGACCGGCATGTCGAAGCGAGTACGTCAGCCGTTGAAACGCCCGTCGCTTCCCATAAAGCCGCAGGTCGGCGACGCAATCTCCCACCACCCGCGGCTATCTCACGTTTACCACGCATCACTGAAATGGCGTAATTACGTTACATAGAGTAACCGTCGTGGAGTTGCTGGGATGGCCGACCTCTTGATCATGCAGCCCGGATCGAAGTCCCGCCGTTCGTGCCGTCCGCACCCCTCTGTGACAGCGTGGCGCAGGACTTGAGCCGCTCAGTCGTCCATGTGGTGACGCAGCCAACTCGTTCGGCGAAGCGCGCGTCGGTTGCCCGGTCGCTCACAGCATCCACGCCTGGACCAACGTTGAACCCTGCCAGGCGGCCACCGCCGCAAGGGAACTCGTCCAAGCGAACGCGTCATCCCTTCGGCGGAGATCGGTCAGGGCAATAAGCCTGCCCGGACCGCACCTGTGCCGCAGTGCGTGCCGGTCGCTGGAGGCCACCCGTTCGGGGGTGTTTGCCGGGCGAGGGTCGGCCGCGCCGGGTTCTTCTGGTGTGGTGCCCGTCCGGCAGGCAAGAGACCGGTCGGGCCCCAGACAAGGAGAAACCGTGTCTCAGCACAGCATCAGGCAGTACAAGGACGCTCACACCGTCATCTACGGCGGCACCGGCCTGGACCGCAACGTCACCGAGGAGCAGGCCGGCCACGCGGCTGCCTGGGAGGCTACCCGGAAGCTGAAGGAGTCCGGGCAGCCGATCGACAACCAGAGCCTGACCAACACCCTGGAGGCGCTGGCGCGCCAACAGGCCGAACGGCTCATGACCGACCTCGGCCTGGACCACCTTGACGAACAGCAGGTCAAGCGCCACGCGGCGGCCGCAGCGGCGCGCATCGCCCCGGAGTTCGCCACCGCCTGACCGCATCGGCTCGCCCCCTCCGGTTCTCCCTCACCGGAGGGGGCCACCGTCAACCTCCCCATGTTGTGAGGCACAGGTGAAACCTGGCGCCGCTGGCATGCTTCGGAACTGCATTCCAGGGGACACCACATGACCGTTGACACCGACGCGTCGCCGTCGCCCCGGACCGGGACGGCACCTGCCCGGCAGTAGGCAGCCTGAATCGCTTCTTCGAGGACTCCTGCGACCGGACCCCGCACGCCGTCGCCCTCGAATGCGGAGAGCAGTGGCTGACCTGTACCGAACTGGACACCCGGGCCAACCAGATCGCCCACCGGCTGCGTGGTCTCGGCCTCGGCTCGGACAGTAGTGTGGCACCGGGCCGGACTTGACCAGCGCATCAGGCGCGGAGCGCCAGCCGTTTCCACGGCGCCAGACCCACGCGGCCCTGGGCGCGGGATGTCACAGCCCCGGCGCACTCCAGAGCGGGAACCAGCGGCCGAGATCCTGTTCGACCCGCAGGTCGTTGCCGATCACCGTCTTCACCTGGAGCTCCATCGCGTTGTCGCGTTTTTCACCTGGCAGTGGCGAGAAGGGGTAGAAGGTTCCCCGCTTGTACAAGTACACGAGCGCGAGCCTGCGGCCCTCCGGGTTGGCGAAAGCGACCAGAGAGCACAGCAGTTGCGGGCCGAAGCCGTTGTCCTGCAGGGCGGTGTTCACCGCGTGCAGGTCGTTGACAAGGGAGACGATGTCGTCCGGCGACTGTCGGGAGAGCAGCCAGGTGTAGCCGTAGCTGTCGCGGCTGATCTCGACCGGCGTGCCCTGGTCGGCGTTGAGCAGCGCCTGAACGTCCTGCTGGACCTGGGCGAAGGCGCCACCCTCTGCGGCAGCGAAGCACACCGAGCCGAGGCCGGTCGGAGTGAAGCCGGCTGCAGCCTGGAGGGTGATCGCGGCGGAGGGCAGGCCGAAGAGCTGGTCGAGGTCGGGTCTGACGGGCTTGGTGCGGCCGAGCAGCGCGTCGAGAAAGCCCATGGCGGAGCTGTTCCTTCCTGGTCAGGGCGTCGGGCGTCAGCGGCCCAGCTCGGCGGAGATGCGGCCGAGCTGGTCGAGTCGCTGCTCCAGCGTCGGGTGGGTGGAGAGCAGGTTGCCCGCGCTCTGCCGCGCGGAGAAAGCCGGGGCGAAGTAGAAGGCGTTGAACGGCTCGGCCTGGCGCAGGTCGCGCGTCGGGATCGCGCCCATCGCGCCGGTGACCTTGGTGAGCGCCGAGGCCAGCGCGGAGGGGCGGCCGGTGAGCAGCGCCGCCGAGCGGTCGGCGGACAGCTCGCGGTAGCGCGACAGCAGGCGCGTCAGCAGGAAGCTGACCGCGTAGACGACGGCGCTGACCGCGATGACCACCAGCAGGGCCAGGCCCTCGTCGTCACGGTCGTCGCGGCGGTCACCGAACCCGCCCCACAGACCAAACTGAAGGCCCATCCGTGTAAGGAAGCCGGCCATCACGCCGAGGAATCCGGCGATCGTCATCACGGCGACGTCCTTGTGCGCAACGTGCGAGAGCTCGTGCGCGAGCACGCCCTCCAGTTCCTCCGGCTCCAGACGGCGCAGCAGGCCGGTGGTGGCACAGATCACAGCATTGTTCGCATTGCGGCCGGTCGCGAATGCGTTCGGGACGTCGCTGTCGGCGACGGCGACCCGGGGCTTGGGCATGTCGGCCAGGGCACAGAGACGATCGACCGCGCCGTGCAGTTCCGGGTACTCCTGCTCGGTGACCTCACGGGCGCCCATGCTGAACGTGGCGATCTTGTCGCTGAACCAGAACTGCGCGATGAAAATGCCACCCGCGATGACGGCCACCAGCGGCCAGGCACCGCGTAGCAGCACGAACAGCGCCCCGACAAAGACCACGTAGAGCAAGCCGATCATGAACATCGTGGCCACCATGCGGCTGGTCAGGCCCCGGTCCGGCGCGAATCTCGTCCCGCTCATCGCCCATGCTCCACTTCTGTTCGGACCCCCGCTGGATCCCACTGTGGTGACGTTCGACAAGCCCCGGAAGTTCCCATGCGGCGTGGCCGACGTGAGGATCTCGGATGTGCTGGAGGGCAGCTGCGGCAGCAGGGGTGCCCTTTCCTGTATAGCCGCCCCTGTATAACCGCCGGAGCGCGATCGGAGAGAACCCACCTAAAGCGGTCGGCCGACTACGGCCTCCCGTGAGCTGTCACTGCGCGACAGCCTCGCGAGCGGGTGGGCCGATGGCCGCGCCGAGCACAGCGTTGTTGGGCAGCAGCACCTGACCGTCCTCCGTATGGAGTTGGACGAACAACAGGGTCATGTCCGTCACCTCGCCCTCGATCCGGCCTCCGAGGGGTCCGGACTGAATGCTGATCCGCTCTCCGATCGCGAAGGGGTGCGAGACGAGCAGTACCAGACCAGCGCAGATATTGCCGAGGACCGGCTGCGCGGCGATCCCGAGGATCACTCCAGTCAGCGCGCCGCCCAGCAGGAGCTTTTCCCACGGCACTCGGATCAGGCTGAGGGCGCCGAGGATGACCAGGGCATAGCCGCACAGCAGGCAGATGACCCGCAGCGCGGCCGACCGGCTGTCGCTGATCCGCCCGGTCAGAAGCTTCACCAGATCGTCCGTGGCCCCACGCACCGCGATCAGCGCGCCCACCAGGAAGACGCACGCGCTGATGCCGGCGACCACCCGGGACGTCACCGAATCGTGGGTGTGCGGGCTGCCCAGCAGGCCGCCGAAGTTGAGCGACACAACCAGTCCGCCAACGGCGAGAGACGTGGTGGCGACGGCCCTCCTGGTGCGAATCACCCCACGCCACTGCAGGCCGTGCCCGATCATGGCCCCACCAGCGCGTTCGTGGCTGCGCTTCATCTCCGCCCCTCTGCGTTCGAGCATGTCGCGGGGCACGTTACTTCACACCCGGTACGCCCTCTTGGAGACGGCGGCCTACCGCACAGCAGGTACACGGGGGTACCCCGTAGACAGGGGGTGCCCCGGTGGACCTCCTTCGTGCCCCGGCGTCCACTCGTCGGTGGTCTGCATACAGACGTGGTGTGCGAGGCGGCCCGGGTCTACGGCGCAGGGGCCGAATGTCCGCCAGGACGCTCGGCACTCTGAGGACGACGCGGCCCTCGGCCTGGGTGCCCAGGCTCGACACCCGGCGACCCGGCAAGCAGGCAGAGGCCGACGCTGAGGAAGAATGGGGCGCTTGTCCCCCGGCGCGTGTCGTGCTCATCTTCGTAGGTTTCCGCATCAGCCCCTACCGATCGCCCGGAGTGCGGCTGCCGTTCGGCCACGGCCTCCTCACCGCATCCGCGGGCGTTGCCAGGGCCGGGAACGGGTGCTGTCCTGCAGCGTGTGTGCCTCGCTGCTGCTGTCCGGCCGGGCGGCGCCTGGTCCGGCAAGCCGGTGAAGCACCTCTGCGCAGCCTCACGTCGCACAGGTGATCCGGACAGCGTCCGCCAAAGGTGTCTTGAGGGCCGTCCGGGCCGGAGCCCTCAGATCTGCGGCGCTGGTGCAGGTATCGCGGCGGCGGCCGAGGCGGGTTCCCTCGTGTGGCAATCCCCACACACCTGTTCATTTGCGTGATCTTGCAACTAACGTGACGCCCTTTGCGTCCTACCCGTCATCGACAGAGCACCCGACGACCGACCGGACGGACTGGGCACGTGCAAGATCAGCAAGCCGGAGCGACCGACAGCGGCGAGGTGTGGCGGCAAGGTCAGCAGCCCGCACATCTCGGCTGGGGGGTGTCGTCGCCCGCCACGACGTACCGATTTTCTCCGGCGGAGACAGAAACCAGGCGCTCCGGCCGCAGAGGGTGTCTGGTGGGTCTGGCCCTCGCAGCCGTACTCGTCATCGCCGCTGCCCTCGGTGCCGTCTGGTGGCTGACCCGACCGCCCGCACTGCCCACCATTCCCGGTCAGTATCTGGCGACCGTTCAGTCAGCCACCAAGACCTGCCCGGAGCTGAGCGTTCCGATGCTGGCCGCGCAACTCGACGCGGAGAGCCACTGGAATCCGAAGGCGGACTCCGGCAAAGCCCAGGGCATCGCGCAGTTCCAGCCATCGACCTGGGCGGAGTGGGGGAAGGACTACACCGGCGACGGCCGGGCCGACGTGTGGAACCCACAAGACGCCATCCCGGCCCAGGGCGCCTACATGTGCCACCTGTTCAAGGAGGTCAAGGGCGTCCCCGGCGACCCCACCCAGCTCGCACTCGCCGCGTACAACGCCGGCCCCAACGCGGTACTCAAGGCCCAGGGCATCCCACAGATCCCCGAGACGCAGAACTACGTCAACCGGATCGAGACGCTGATCCCGAAGTACACCCAGACCTACGCCAAGCAGATCAGCGCGTCGCCCAACCCTCCGGGCGACTGAAGCCCCCTGCTCCGAGTCAGATGATCAACGGCCCCGGACCCGGCATCGTCACGAGAACCCGGGCGGACGACCGGTTCTGCTGGCCGGGCTCGACGCCTGGCGACGGCTGTGCCGTCGGCTCCTGGTCGCGGCCTCCCGTAAGCGATTCCTGGGCACGCTGCCGGCGGACCCGGCGACCGCGATCCCCGACCGCCACGCGCCCGGAACGCGGCGACTGCCGCCGCATCCGCGATCACCGCCGCTCAGGGAGCCTGGGCCGTCCGGGTGCACGAGGTACCCCGGGGGCGTGCGCGCGTGTCGTCTCGGTGTCGGTCGTGTGCTGTCACCTCGCCCCGGGATCAGTTGTGCCGCCAGCCTCAGCGTGTGCCCGCCCGGCGGGGGGACCGCCCCCTCCTTGACCATCCGGACCGGCAAGCCCCAGCCTGCTCGCGGCCTCTTCTGACATCCGCCCCGACGTTCGCAACACCTTCCTCGAGCTCGCTTTCCGTCCGGGGCATGGTTTCCGGGCCGACACTCTGTGCAGGTGTCGGCACATCCGTTGTCAGGTTCCTGGGGCGTACGCGACACCGAAGCCGAACTCGCGGCGCTGACCGGGTTCCAGGGCAAGTGCAGCGACGTGTTCGGGGCGGTTGAAGGCGTTGGTCATCGTCTCGACGGGTTCAAGGGCGATGGAGGCGCGCCGGTCTCGGGCCAGCGTGTCTCCGGTGAAGACATGCATGTAGCCGCCGTACTGCCACACCAGCAGTTCCTCGCCGGTCGCCGGATCGGTGAGTACTGTCTCGATCCGTCCGTCAGGGCCAGGGGCCAGGTCCGCGTAGCAGGCGTCGATGACCGCGTCGCCGAGTCGCTTCGGTGCCCGGAAGTCCATGTCGGGGCAGTCGTCCAGTGGAAGCAGGGCGGCATCGCCGGGCAGTGGGATGAGGGATGCGTCGGTGCGGATCAGGGTGTGCGCGGGGACATGCAGGACCAGGTCATCGATGGGGTGCGACAGAGCGAAGTAGGGGTGCCAGCCCATCGCGTAGGGGGCGGTGGTGTCCCCCACGTTCGTCGCCCGGATCAGGATACTCAGCTCGCGGTCGGTAATGGTGAATTCGGCTTCGAGGTCGAGGGCGAACGGGTAGCCGGGGTATCGGCCCGGTCTGATGCTCGTGGTGTGGAGCAGGAGGCGGGCGGAGTCGGCCGTCGTGGTGGAGTGGACGAGTTCGAAGGGTGTCTCGCGGGCGAAGCCGTGGTAGATCGTGCGGTCGCCATGGTGGCCGGGCAGCAGGTCGTGGCCGTGGCCGTCGTAGCGGTAGCGGCCGTCGGCGACGCGGTTGGTGAAGGGGGCCATCAGGCCGGCTCGTACGCCGTCCTGGGAGAGGAGTTCCTTTTCGTCGCGGTAGCCGTCCGTCAGCTCCTTCAGCGGCCCGGTCTCTTCGCGCCTGACCTGCCAGCTCAGCAGGGTTGCTCCGCGCAGGGCGAGGACGGCGCGGACGGTGTCGTCCGGCGCGGAGATGGCAAGGGTGGGTTCGCCGCCGAGGCGGTCCTCGGCGATCCGGTACTCGGCGGTCATTCCCCTGGTGTTCCTCTCAGGTCGTTTCGGGGGCGAGCCTCTTCGCGCCCGTCATGATGGCCACGGCGTCCTCCATGGAGTGCGACTGTGGGGTGATCACGCCCGCGCAGCCTCCGAGTCGCTGGATGTGGATGCGGTCGGCGACCTCGAACACGTTGGGCATGTTGTGGCTGATGAGGATGATGCCGAGGCCCTGGTCGCGCAGGTCGCGGACGAGTTTGAGGACCTGGCCGGTCTCGCGGACGCCTAGGGCGGCGGTGGGCTCGTCGAGGATCACCACGCGGCCGCCGAAGGCTGCCGTGCGGGCGACGGCCACGCACTGCCGCTGGCCGCCCGAGAGGGTCTCCACGGCCTGGTTGATGTTCTGCAGCGTGCCGATACCGAGCCGCTTGATGTGGTCGGCGGCCTGACGCTTCATCTCGCTGGTGTCGAGCATGCGGAACACCGAACCGAGCACGCCCTTGCGGCGGATCTCCCGGGCGAGGAACAGGTTGCTGGCGATGTCCAGCGCGGGGGCGACGGCCAGGGTCTGGTAGACCGTCTCGATGCCCGCTTCGCGGGCGTCCTGAGGCCGTTTGAAGTGGACCTCCCTGCCGCCCACGAAGAGGCTGCCCTGGTCGGGGACGAGGGCTCCGGACAGGCACTTGATCAGCGTGGACTTGCCGGCGCCGTTGTCGCCGATGACGGCGAGGACCTCGCCGGGGTGGAGGGTGAGGTCGACGTCGTTCAGGCCGACGACCTTGCCGAAGAGCTTGACCAGGCCCTTGGCCTCGAGGACGGGGGCGGTGGCGGTGGTCACGACTTCACACTCCGGATCCACTGGTCGACGGAGACAGCCGCGATCACCAGGATGCCGACTGCGAGGACTTGGTAGTTGGGGTCGATGCCGGCCAGCGCCAGGCCGTTGACGAAGACCTGGACGATGAGGGCACCGATCAGCGAGCCGAGCACCACTCCGCGTCCGCCGAACAGGCTGGTGCCGCCGATGACGACCGCGGTGATGGACTGCAGGTTGGCGTTGAGACCGCTGTTGGGGTCACCGCCGCCGACCCGGCCGACCAGGATCCAGGCGCCCACGGCGATGGCGAAACCGCCGACCATGTAGGCGCTGAGCAGCACCCGGTTGACGGAGATGCCGGCCAGGCGGGCCGCCTCGACGTCGTCGCCCACGGCGTACAGGTGCCGGCCCCAGGCGGTGTAGCGCAGGGCGTAGCCGATCACCGCGTACAGGGCGATCATGATCAGGACGCCGTTGGTCAGGTTCAGCTGCCCCAGTGAGACCGTGTTGGCGGTCCACATCAGGATGTTGCCCGGCTGCAGGGCGATGGTCTGGCCCTTGGCGTAGATGAGGGTGATCGCGGTGAAGATGCTCAGTGTGCCGAGGGTGACGATGAACGGCGGCAGCTTGATCTTGGTGACCAGCAGTCCGTTGAGGGCCTGCGCGGCGATGGCGACGGCCGCCCCGGCGAGCAGGGCCATGACGCCCGGCCAGTGGTTGTCCGCGACGAGCTTCGACATCAGCAGCGAGGCGAGCACCATGATCGCGCCGATGGACAGGTCGATGCCGGCGGTGAGGATGATGACCGTCTGCCCAACGGCCAGCGAGCCGATCACGGCTACCTGCTGGATGACGAGCGAGAGGTTCTGCAGCGCGTAGAAGCGGTCGTTGACCAGGGAGAAGACCACAGCGGCGAGCACCAGGACGATCGCCGGGCTGAGGGCCGGCTGGCGGTGCAGCACCGAGTGGATGCGCTGGGTGAGGGTGGCGGGCCGGTTGAGGAGCTCCTCCGCCGGTGCCGGTGTGGCTTGAGGGTCCACGTGGGTGGTCACAGGGGGTCCTTCCGGTTCTTTCCCTCGTGTGGGCCTTCATGGGGCTCATGGAACTCATGCGGTGCGGTGCGGGTGCGCCGCCGGTGTGTATCCGCCGGCGGCGCACCGGGATCGGACCGGGTCAGTTGCCCCAGCAGGCAGAGGCGGCCTGCGACGGGGTCTGGACGGTCAGGCCGCCGAGGGGCTTGGCGGCGGCGAGGGCGGTGCCGGTGTCGTAGAAGGACTTGCCGCCGGTCACACTGGGCTTGCTGCCGCCGCGGGCCAGCTTGGCGATCGAGTCGACGCCGAGGGACGCCATCTTGCCCGGGTACTGCACCGCGTCCGCCGCGAACTCGCCGCTGGTGAGGTTCTTCAGGCCGGCGCAGCTGCCGTCGATCGCGTAGATCGCGACGTTCTTCTCCTTGCCGGCCGCCTTCAGCGCGTTGTACGCGCCCTCGCCGGCGGGTTCGTTGATCGCGTAGACGACGTTGATGTTCGGGTTCGCCGACAGGCAGTTCTCCATCGCGGTGCGGCCGCCGTCGATGGCGCCCTGGGTGGGCTGGTGGCAGGCGATCGTGTAGCTGCCGCCCTTGCCGCCGGTGTACTTGCCGGACTTGGCTTCCTTGCCGTTCTCGGTCTTGCTGCCCGGGTCGATGCCCATGCCCTCCAGGAAGCCGTGGTCGCGGTTGATGTCCACGGAGACGACCTGGTTGTTGAACAGGTCGAGCATGGCGATCACCGCCGGCTTGCCGTTCAGGGCGGCCGCGGCGTACTGCCCGTCGAGCTTGCCCGCCTGCTCGTTGTCGGTGGCGTAGGTGATGTTCGCGACGCCGGCCGGGTTGGGCGCGGTGTCCAGGGCGATCACGAACAGGCCGGCCTGCTTGGCCCGGTTCAGGGCGGCGTTCACGGCGTCGCCGTTGGTGGTGATCAGGATGCCCTTGTCGCCCCGCGATATGGCGTTGTCGATGGCGGTGATCTGGGTCTGAGTGTCGCCGTCGGTGTTGCCCGCCGCCACCGTGAGACTCACGTTGTCCTTGGCCGCCTGGGTCTTGGCATCCTTCTCCATGCTCACGAAGTAGGGATTGGTGAGCGTCTTCAGGATCAGCGAGACCCCCACCTTGCCGCCGCCCGACGCGGACGAAGAGGAGCTTCCGTTCGAGGAACCGCAGGCCGCGAGCGTGGCGCCGAGGCAGATGCTGACGCCGATCGCAGCCACTCCGGTACGCCGACCGCGGCGGCCCGACACCTGGCTGGAGGAGATGTTCATCGCTTGATCCCTTTCGGAGCCGTCCCTTGGCCGACGCTGAGACAACGTTGACTGGGCGAGATACTGGGCCCGTATGGACGAGCCCGTCAAGACGCTGATAGACATGCGCGGGCAACGAGTAGGTAACGCACAACCGGTTGGAGACAACGATGACTCAGGGCGAGGCCGCGCCCAGGTCCACCCGCAGCCGCCCCACCATGCGTGAGGTCGCGGCACTGGCCGGAGTGGCCATCAAGACCGTCTCGCGCGTGTTCAACGGCGTCCCCACCGTCGATCCGGCGATCGTCACCAGGGTCCGGGAAGCCGCCGACAAACTGGGCTACCGCCCCAACCTCACGGCCAGCAGCCTGCGACGCGGCGACGGCCGCACCGCCACCATCGGCATGCTCGTCGAGGACGCGGCCAACCCCTTCTCCGCCGTCCTGACCCGCACCGTGGAGAACGTGGCCCGCAAACGCGGAGTGCTGGTGCTCGTCGGCAGCCTCGACGAAGACCCGTCCCGCGAACGGGAGTTGGCCCAGGCGCTCATCGACCGCCGGGTCGACGGGCTGGTGATCGTCCCCGCGGGGCGGGACCAGAGCTACCTCATCAACGAGCAGCACACCGGCACCCGCATGGTCTTCGTCGACCGCGAGGCCGGCCTCCTGGATGCGGACGCCGTCGTCTCCGAGAACCGGCAGGGCGCCCTCACCGCCGTCAACCACCTGCTGAAAGCCGGCCACCGACGCATCGCCTACCTCGGCGACCGCGCGTCCATCCCCACCGCCGCCCAGCGCTTCGACGGCTACCGGCACGCCCTGGAAGTCGCACACATCGCGTACGACGACGAGATCGTGCGCCACGTCGGGTCCAGCGAGGAGGCGGCCATCGCCGCGACCGAGCAGGTCCTGTCGCTGCCCGATCCGCCGACGGCGCTGTTCACCAGCCAGAACTTCGTGACCATCGGCGCTGTCCGCGCGCTGCGCGCCATGGGCCTGCAGGACACCGTCGCCCAGGTGGGCTTCGACGACTTCCCCCTGGCCGACATCCTCAGCCCGGGCATCTCCGTCATCGCCCAGGACGTCGAGCAGGTGGGCAGGACAGCCGCCGAGATGCTCTTCCACAGGCTGGACGGCGACGAGTCGCCCACCCGCACCGTCACCGTGCCGACCCGGCTGATCGAGCGGGGCTCCGGCGAGATCCCAGCCGAAGGGCCCTGCCATGACTGAAGCCGTAACCGCCGCCGCACCGCTCCCCGCCGTGACCGTGATCGGCGAAGCCCTCATCGATCTGGTCCAGCTCGACGTGCCCGGGGACTACCGCGCCAGGCCCGGCGGCAGCCCGTTCAACGTCGCCATCGGCCTGGCCCGGCTCGGATACCGCACCGCGCTCATGGCCCGCATGGCCGACAACGCCTTCGGCCGCATGCTGCGAACCCAGGCCGAGGCCGAGGGCATCGACCTGTCCTATGCCCCGGTCGCCACCGAACCCACGACGCTCGCCGTGGTCTCCACGGATCCGGAAGGCCGGGCGAGTTACGACTTCTACCTGGACGGCACCGCGGACTGGCAGTGGACCGACGCGGAGACCGCCCGCACCCCGCAGGACACCGCCGTAGTGCACTTCGGTTCGGTCGCCTCCTGGACGCCGCCGTCCG
The DNA here is from genome assembly GCF_001866665.1 of Streptomyces monashensis. Taxonomy (GTDB): domain Bacteria; phylum Actinomycetota; class Actinomycetes; order Streptomycetales; family Streptomycetaceae; genus Streptomyces; species Streptomyces monashensis. Next base: position 245,597 of record NZ_MLYO01000009.1, read on the forward strand.
CCGAGCACATCCACTCCGCCGTTCAGCGCCTGCGCACCGGCGGTACGGCGCTGATCAGCTACGACCCCAACGTCCGTGGCGCCCTCCTGGGCGATCCGGAACGCGGGAGGCAGGCCGTGGAACGCAGCGTCGGCATCGCCCACCTGGTCAAGGCCAGCCGTGAGGACGTCGAGTGGCTCTACCCCGAGATCCCCGTCGAGCAGATCGCCGCCCAATGGCTGGAACTCGGCGCACTCCTCGTCGTCATCACCGACGGCCCCGACGGTGCCCACGTATTCCGGGCCGGAGCAGGAAGCATGAGCCGGGCCGGCCGGAAGGCAGCGGTGGTGGACACCGTCGGCGCGGGCGACTCCTTCACCGCCGGACTGATCGGCGCGCTGCTCCGCCACGGACTGCACACCCCACAGGCACTGGCCACGGCCGACCCGGACGTACTGGCGATCGCGGTGGACGACGCGGTCCTCGTCTCCGCGCTGACCTGCGAGCGCCTGGGCGCCGATCCGCCCACCGCCCTGCCCCGCCCCCGCCTGCCTGCCCAGGCGCCCCTGGAGGTGACGGATCTGACGTTCCCCGATGGCACCGGCCTGGTGGGGACGGGCAGTCCGACTCCACAGCCGGTGCAGTCCGTGAAGAGCTGACGGTCACGCGGCGCAGGATCCCCGGCGGGGCATTGCATCGGGTGAGGAACGTGTGCGACGGAGCGGCACCTCGTCGAGGTGGCCCTGAGGTCACGTGCCCGAGGAGTGGGCGCACGATGCCGGACGGCGGCAGAAGACGGGGATGCCGCAGGAGGTCGGGCACCAGGGAGAAGTGGCGCCTGGCCCTGGACACCTTCGATGAGATGGCCGGGCGGGGGCTGGTGCCGCCGGTGGTGGCCGACGCGGGCTACGGGCAGAACGCTGACTCCCGCAACGGCCCAATGCGGGAAGCCCTCGTCGAAGTAGCAGGGCGCCCGGTCCGAGCCGGAAACGGCCAGCCCCGATCCAGGTGAGCGGGCTCGTCCTGCGATGAGCCGCTCAGCGGCGCGATCAGGTAGTGGGCACCGCCAGGTGACGGCGGAAGGGCGGGCGGGTCAGCAGCCAGGCCCAGGTTGCTGCCGGCAGCGGGCGGATGTGCTCGGCCGCGCAGTGGGTGGCGCCCGGCACGATCCACACCGTGGTGTTCGGGAGGGAGGCCAGGCGAGTGGTGTCGCCCCGTGGGATGTACTGGTCGTCCGCGCCGTTCGCGGCCGGCAGTGGTACGCAGGCGTCCGCGTCGTCCGCAGGAAGGTCCAGCAGCCCCTGGCGGCGCAGGGAGAACGCGGCCAGCATGCCGTCGATCGCGCCCGGCTCCGGAAGGGCGGCCAGGCCGAGGGCGTTGCCCAGGACGCCCGGCATGCCGTACGGGAGGGAAAGTACCTCGATCGGCTCCTCGGGCTCGCCCGCGCCGGTCGGCCCGCCGATGTCCACCGCCGCGTCGACCACGCCCCGCAGAGCCAGTTTGACCGCCCAGTGGCCGCCGAAGCTCAGGCCCAGGTAGGCCACGGGCTCGCCCGAGCGCCAGCCTCGTATCTCACCGACGAGCGCGGACAGAAGGCGGTCGCCGTCCGCGGTCAGAAGGCCCGGCGCCTCGCCCGTGCCGGGCATGTCCACGGACACCACCAGCAGCCCCGTCGCCAGCGCCGTCGCCGCGGCCATGCGGTGCAACTCGACCTTCCAGGTGTCGACCCCACCCGATGGCACCAGCACGCCGGGGCGGCGCCGACGACGGCGGGCCATGAGGTGCACGGGGAGGGAGACCCTGCCTCCGTCCGCCGACAACTCCACGGTCCCGCGCGCGAAGCGCACCGGGAGGCGATGGCCGACGGTCGCGCGTGCGTAGGCGGCGCGCTGATGCTCGTACGCCTCGTGCCGTTCGGGTGCGGCCAGGGCCGGGAAGCGGCCGCGCCCCAGATCTGCGCCGCGCGCAACCACTCCCCGGCGTCCTCCGCCTCCTGGGCAAGTCGCGCCCAGACCGGCACCCAGCCGCGCTGGCCGGTTCCCCACATGTCGGTGATACCGGCCCGGGCGGGAATGCCCCAGGCGGCGAACCGGCGGGCGCGTTCGTCGAAGAGCTCCGAGGGAGCGATGTCGAAGGTGATCACCGCTCTGGACTGGGCGCGTTCCCCGGTCTGGACAACTCGCATTGGACGGCGCGTGCCCCCACCTGCCACACCCCGCAAAAGGCCACGTCAGGAGCGGTCTCAGGAGACCTACGAAGCCATCGTGGAGGCCGCTGCTCAGCTTTTCGAACGCGACGGCTATACCAGGACGACGACGAACCGGATCACTGAGCGCGCCGGGGTGTCCATCGGATCCCTCTACCAGTACTTCCCTAACAAGGATGCGCTGCTGTACGCCGTCGGAGAACAGCACGTACGGCACTTGCAGGCCGAACTCGCCGATGTCGCAGCGGAGTTGCGCCAAGATCTGGCTTCTCTTCCCGCATGTGTCCACACGCTGGTCCGGGTCCTGGCCGAGTTGCACCTGGCCCGTCCCCGGATGCACCGACTGTTGTACGACCAGGCCCCGCGCCCGACGGAGGCCGCCGCCCAACTGCGCGAGGTGCAACGGAGGATCGCCGCCGAGGTCGAGTTCCACCTGCGCCGACTGGGCGTGGGCGGCTCCGATCCGGACCTCACGGCGATCCTTCTGGTGCAGGAGGTGGAGGCGCAACTGCATGGGGCACTGCTCGACCCGCCGCCGGGGCACACGATCGAGGGAGTGAGACAGGCAGTGGAGGTGCTGTGCCTGAAGGCCCTCGCTCCGTGACGCCGACCGAAGCACGCACCACTCGCTCCGCATCCATCTCGACGACCAGCTGGTCGCTGACGTGGCCAAGGCGCTTGGTACCAGTACCAAGAAGGAAACCGCCAGCACCGCCCTGCGCGAAGTGCTGGAGATCCGGCGGCGAGCTCCGGTGCTTGCCCGTCTGCGGGCCGCGACAGCCGAGGGTGTCTTCGACCTGGACCTCTTTGAGGCCAAGGCCTCGTCGATACGGCCCAGCACGCGCCCGCGCAGGGCGGTCAGCTCCACCAACTCACCCCATGTCACCGGTCAGGCTTCCCCGTATCGCCTGGCCGGTAGGGCTCGCAATGCGTGCGTCGAGGTTGCCAATGGCGATCAGGCCGGCCGTCGCGGAACTGCCCCTCATCGGCTTGCGGCGGGCGTAGGAACGGACTCCCGGCACAGCTCAGGCTGCCTCGAACGGCCCTCCCCGGTACTGGGCTTGCCGGAGACTGCCTTCTGGAGGCTCGACGTGGCGCCGTTGACGGCGACGGAACTCAGCGGACGAGCCGGACGCTGGAACCTACGGCTCGGCAGGCCCCTCGTCGCCCCGGCGCGGGGAGACACCGTAGCGACGTAGAGCAAGAGGCGACGGGCACCTCGAGAACGACCTGCGTCGGCCGACGTCGCGGCAGCGGCTTCGCCTCCGGTGACGCCGGCGAACACGGTTGAGCCCATCGGCGACTGTCCGCCGAGCCTGCCGTCGTTCCGGCCAAGGACCACTGAGGCTTTCCGCGCAGCCGTTGACGCTGATTCCCCGGCCGCCGACCGATGGGCCAAGCGTCGCGTGAGGGGCTGCGGGTTGCGAGTCCGGCGACGAGACACTGCACCTTCGTTGGCTTCCCCTGCCCGGCAGTGGAGCGTCAAGGGCGGTCGGCAAGAGGGGCGATCGCGACAGGAGGTGTGCGCTTCCGGTCAGTTGAGGCCGAAGGCCATCAAGGAGGCGCATCGTTTCTCCACAAGCGAATACATGTTCGCCACGCGTTCACCTACCGTCTGTCTCTCGTTCCGGTCTTTCGGGGCCTTCCGGCCTCGGTACTCACAGGGAGTGCAGTCATGGAGTCGTTACGGCATCTCGCTGCCCACCTCGGGCTCGACCTCGCCGCCGTCGGCGTGCTGACCTTCGCCATCTACTATCCGCGCCATCGTCGGCGCGACCTCGTGCCGGCCTATCTCGCCCTGAACACCGGCCTCTTCACCGTCGTCACCGCCCTCGCCGAGGTGCGCAGTGGCGGGGCGGCCCTGGGCTTCGGCCTCTTCGGCGTGCTCTCGATCGTGCGACTCCGCTCCGACGCCGTGCAGCACGAAGAAGTCGCCTACTACTTCACCACCCTTGTCCTCGGCCTGCTCTGCGGACTGCCGAGGCTGCCGTTCGCGCTCACCGGCGGGCTGTGCGCCACCCTGCTCCTCATCGTCTGGGCGGCCGACAGCCCCCGCCTCCTGGCCGACACCCGGCGCGCCGTCGTCACTCTCGACACCGTCCACGAGGACCCGGCCGCGCTCCGCGCCGACCTCGCACGGCGCCTGGGTGAGCCCCTCCACTGGACGGTCATGGAAGTCGACTTCGTCCGGGACCTCACCGTCGTCGACGTCCGCTACCGCGAGAGCACAGCGGCCCCGGCCGGCCGGGGCCACGTGCCCGCCGCCGGACCCGCCCACCGGACCACACCCACCTGGGAAGGCGCATGACCACCGCATCGGTCCGCTCCGCCGCTGCGGTCCGCGCCATCGGCGACGCCGCTCACGGCGCCGGCCCGATCTCGCTCGACGAGCTCAACGAACGGGCCGCTCTCCTCGCGCGTTTCGACCACAGCTACCTGGTGCCCGCGGACACCTTCCTACGCATCGTCGGCCGGCTCACCGACCCGCACCGGCCCGGCGGCCCCTTCCGCGCCCTCGCCATAGACGGCCGACGCGCCTTCCGCTACCACTCCGTCTACTACGACACCCCCGAGCTCCGCTCCTTCCACGACCACCGGCAGGGCCGCCGGCTCCGCTTCAAGATCCGGGAACGGGTCTACACGGACACGGGTGAGCGGCAGTTCGAGATCAAGCTCAAGGGGCCGCGCGGCGACACCGTCAAACGCCGCCTTCCGTTGACCGGAGCGGCCACCCCGCTCGACCCCGACTGCCGGGGGTTCCTCGCCGACACCCTGCGCACCGCGTACGGCATCGGCGCCCCGGCAGCCCTCGAACCGTCCTTGTGCACCGACTACATTCGCGCCACCTTCGTGGCCGACGGCGAGCGCATCACCTGCGACGCGGCACTGGTCTGCGACGACATGCGCACTGGGCGCACCGTGCGGTGCACGGACGACCTCGTTCTCGTCGAGACCAAGACCACCGGGCATCTCACCGAGGCGGACCGCCTGTTGCACGCCCACGGGATACGCCCCGCCGTCTTCACCAAGTACTGCAGCGCCTACGCCGCACTGCGACCCGCGCTCCCCGCCGGCCGTTGGCGCCGCGCCTCCCGCCGTGCTTTCGGTGAGGTGGCCCCGGAGCCGGAGTGTTGAACGGCCGGTGAAGGCCCGGTGGCATGACGGGCCCGCCGCCGGGACAGCCCTGCGACCGGGAGGCGATGTGCGTCCTCCCGGCCGGACACCAGGCCCCTGTCGCGCGGATCTTCACTCGTGGGCGCGCCCGGTGTGACATGGCTGGCCCCGGCAGCCGGCTACCACTGCCGCCACGGTCACACCAGCACCACCCGCCCCGACCCCGGCCGCATCCCCAACACCTACGTCCGCGAAGACCACGTTCTGCCACATCTGCCAGCCCTGCGCCTCCGCCTCACCAGCCGTCTGGATCCTCCCGGGTCGGCGTGCGTGAGCCGTGACGCGGTGCAACCCACACCCGCCCAGGCGATCGCCCACCTCCGCAGCGAGGAGATCATCCTGACCTACGACCCAGCGGCCAGGACCCTGACCGCGAACACACCCCAGGCAGAAAAGATCACCATCAGCTGACCAAAGCCCAGCGAAAATCCGGCGAAGGCAGAGAAGCCGAACCGAAACGACGAACACCCGCCCCGGCCGGGAGCCGAAAGCGGGTGCCAATACCCCCTGCCCAAGAACAGGGCATCGTGGGGCAACTCTGTGTCCGAGGGGGGACTTGAACCCCCACGCCCGATAAAGGGCACTAGCACCTCAAGCTAGCGCGTCTGCCATTCCGCCACCCGGACTAGGTGTCTGCCGCCTTTCCGGGGGTGTTCCCCGCGGCGACATGGACAACAATACCAAGGTTTCGGAGTGCCTTTCACCTGCGTATCCGTGCCCTGGATGGCGGCCCGGGGCGCCGGGCCGCCGAGATCGTCGACGGTATACAGAACGCGACATTCCGTGTACATGGTGCGATGAATCAGGGCATGAGCTGGTACTCCGGGAAGTTCCCGGGCGGCCGCTCCCCCGCCGGACCCTGGGTGACGGCGCACACCAGGAGGTCGCCGCCGACGAAGGAGCCGCGCCAGGAGGCGCCGAAGCCGCCGAACAGTTCGTCGCGGTCGCCCCGGGAGCGGGGCACTCCGTGCCCGGTCCTGAAGGCGCGGATCTGCGGGGCGAGCCGGTCGTAGAGGGTCCGGTCGTCCGTGGCGAGGGCGGCGACCAGCGCCCCGTTGGACGCGTTCATGGCGGCCAGCAGCTCGGCCTCGGTGTCGACGAGGACGATCGTGTCCACCGGCCCGAAGGGTTCCGCGTGGTGCAGTGGGGAGGAGGGTGGCGGATTGAGGAGAGCCATCGGGTGGACGCACGCCGTCGTGTCCTGTCCGGGCAGGAAGCGCGCCGGGTCGGGGCGTCCGCGGTACGGCGCCTCGGTCCACGGCCTCCGCGACCTGGTCGGTGAGTTCTTTGGCCTTGGCCGCGTGGATCAGGGGGCCGAAGTCGAGGTCCGGGAGCGGGTCGGCGGGGGCCGCGACGGCGAGGGGGTGACGACGCGCACGGCTCGGACCGCCGGGAGGTAGGCGGCGAGGAACGCGTCGAAGAGGGAGCGCTGGACGACGAAGCGCGGGTAAGCGGTACAGCGCCGTTTTCCATGGTCGAAGAGCTTGGGGATCACGGCGGCGAGCCGGTCCCAGCCGGAGAAGTCCCAGATGCCTCAGGTGTTCAGGCCCTCCTGTACCAGGATGTGCCGTTCGCCGAGGTCGGCGACGACGGTGGCGACGACGGCACCGGTGTCGCGGCCGCCGACGAAGGACACACAGCCGATGTCCGGCGCCCGCACCAGTGCCTGGCTCAGCTCCCGGCGCTGCCGCCGAGCAGGGTGAGGGGCACCCCCTCGCGGGCGGCCAGCGCCGAGGCGAGGGCGAGGCAGGCCACGCCGCCCTCGGTCGGGGTCTTGGCGATCACGGCGTTTCCGGCCACGGCCTGTACGAGGACGGCGTGCACGAGCACGCTCATCGGGTGGTTGCAGCTGGCGATGTCGGAGACCGGCCCGTCCAGCGCGGACCCTCGTCTTCGGCATCGTCGTCCTGGGGCTGGCCCAGTTCGGTGTCATCTGGGCCGGTGGCATCAGGAACGGGTGGCTCTTCCTGTTCTTCGCGTTCCTCTCCGGCTTCGGCGGCGGCGCCTTCTACCCGCTGTTCGCCGCCCTCACCCCGGACTACTTCGGGGAGAACTACAACGCCACCAACTACGGGCTGGTGTACAGCGGCAAGCTGGTCAGCGGCCTGTTCTGCGGCGGCCTGGGCTCCATGGTGGTCGACGCCTGGGGCTGCAACGGCGCCTACGCGCTGGCCGGCGGTGTCTCCATGATGGCGGCGGCGATCGCGCTGCTGCTGCGCCAGCCGGGCCGGGACGGCAGGACGGCGGCCGTCACCGCACCGGAGGTCCAGCCGGCGTCCTGAGCGGTACCCGTGCCTGAGCGGTACCCGCCTGAGCGATGTCCGCGCCTGAGCAATACCCGTGGTGGCTCCCCCTCTACGATCTGCACACCGATCACCGGAGGGGGAACACCGCATGCACACCACGCCGTCGGCCACGACGGCCGGGCAGCCCGAGGAGAACGGGCGGGCCGAGGGCACCGGGGAGGCCGGGGAGACCGGGCGCCGCGTCACCACCCTGGAACTCTTCTTCGACCTGGTCTTCGTCTTCACGCTCACCCAGCTGACCGTGCTGCTCGCGCACGACCTGTCGTTCGCCACGGCCGGCCGGGTGGCACTGATCCTGGTCGTTCTGTTCTGGATGTACGGCGCCTACGCCTACCTCACCAACCAGGTGCCGCCCGACCGGCCGTCGCGGCGGCTGCTTCTCATGTGCGGCATGGCCGCGTTCCTGGTGTGCGCGCTCGCCATCCCGCGGGTGTTCCAGGACACCGGTGTGGTCTTCGGTGCAGGCTTCCTGCTCGTGGTCGTCGTCCACACCGTCCTGTACACGCGCAGCCATGGCTGGGACTCCATCTGGTACGGCGTCACCAACGCGCTCGCGGCTCTGTCGGTGACCGCCGCCGGGCTGGTCGACGGAGTCGCGGCGGACGGGTTGTGGCTGCTCGCGATCGCCTTGCAGTTCGTGACGCCGTTCGTCGCCGAGCGCGGGCCGGGTCGCAGGGACGGACGCGGTACGGCGGTGCTGCGCGAGCAGCTCGGGGCCCTGGATCCGGCGCACTTCGTGGAGCGGCACGGCCTGTTGCTGATCATCGCGTTCGGCGAGTCCGTCATCTCCATCGGGGTCGGCATCGGTGATCTCCCGCTCACCCCGGGCCTGTTGACGGGTGCCTTCCTGGCGCTCGCGCTGTCGGCCGCGCTGTGGTGGACGTACTTCGTGCGCGACGAGGAGGCCGCCGAGGCCGCGTTCCGGGCGACCCCGCCGCCCGCCCGCTGGCGGCTGGCGATGAACGCCTACTACTACGCCTTCCTGCCGATGCTGCTGGGCATCGCCTGTCTCTCGGCGGGCATCAAGACCACCCTCGGGTATCTCACCCAACACCCGCACTGGGGGCCCGCGTTGGCACTCGCGGGCGGGGTGGCGCTGTTCCTCGCGGGCGACGCCGCGTTCCGGACGACCCTCGGACTGCGTCCCGTCCGCCACCGCGCCGCCACCGCCCCGCTGGCCCTGGCCACGGCAGCAGTCGGCGTCCGCATGCCCGCCTACGGCGAACTCCTGCTGCTGGTGGCCGTGTTGGTCGCCATGCTGGCGATCGAGGCCCGCTGGTGCGCCCGGACCGCGGGCACCAGCCGGTCTCGGGATACGGCAGGCGCAGGGGGATGACGCTCGTCGAGCGCGGGGGAGGCGGGCGCAGGGAGCTACGGTGGCCGCTTCAGGACTCGTTGCGGTGGTGGTACGAGTGCCGGGTGTGCTCGGTGTGCTCGCGCATCAGCCGGCCTGCCTTCTGCTCGTCGCGCTCCTTGATGGCGAAGACGAGGTCGGAGTGCTCGGACCAGGAGGTGCCGCCGCGCATCTTGGCGACGGGGGTGTAGTACCAGCGGACCCGGCGGTCGACCTGTGCGGCGAGCTCGGCGAGGACCACGTTGCCGGCCAGCTCCATGACCTTGGCGTGGAAGGCCGCGTTCAGCGCCACGGCACGGGTCACGTCGTTCTTGGCGACCGCCGTCCGGCCCTCCTTCACGATCTCGAAGAGGGCCTCGACGCCCTTCGCGTCGGAGTTCAGGGCCGCCAGCCGGGCCGCCTCCGCCTCCAGCAGGGTGCGGACCGTGAGCAGTTGGTCGGCCTCCTCCTCGGTCGGCTCGTGCACGAACGCGCCCTGCGCGGGCCGCAGATCGACCCAGCCCTCCGTGTTGAGCCGTTGCAACGCCTCGCGGACCGGCTGCCGGGAGACCCCGAGATGTCCGGCCAGCTCGTTTTCGACCAGATGTTGGCCGGGCTGCAGGACGCGGGTGGTGATCAGCTCCAGCAGGGCCTCGTAGACGCGCTCGCGCAGCGGGCCGGGGCGATCCAGCCTGGGCACGCTCCCCTGCGGCAGTCCGGTCGACAACATCACGGTCCCCCTCCTGGGCAGGTCTGGCGCGTGGGCGCTGGACGCCGCTCAGTATCGATTGTCTTTTGTCTACAGTCTACGATGCACAAAATCCAGGCCTGTTGCATACAGTTTCCGGCCCACTGCATACAGTCCCCCGCTCACTGCATACACTTCCGGCCGCTCGCGCACAGGCCTGCCTGTCGCATCCCACCTCACCCGGTCACGGGCAGCGTACGACCTGCCCGGCGTACGACAGGTTGCCGCCGAAGCCGAACAGCAGCACCGGATCGCCGCCGGTCAGCTCTCCCCGCTCGACGAGCTTGGACAGGGCGAGCGGGATGCTGGCCGCCGAGGTGTTGCCGGATTCGGTGACATCGCGGGCGATCACCGCGTTGACGGCACCGAGTTTCTCGGCGAGCGGTTCGATGATGCGCAGGTTGGCCTGGTGCAGGACGACCCCGGCGAGGTCCTCCGGAGCGACCCCGGCCTTTTCGCAGGCCTGGCGGGCGATGGCGGGCAGCCGGGTGGTGGCCCAGCGGTAGACGCTCTGCCCCTCCTGCGCGAACCGCGGCGGCGTGCCCTCGATCCGCACCGCGTGCCCCATCTCGGGCACCGACCCCCACAGCACCGGCCCGATCCCCGCCTCCTCTCCTGGCCGGCACGCCTCGACCACGGCGGCCCCCGCCCCGTCGCCGACCAGGACGCAGGTGCTGCGGTCGGTCCAGTCGGTGACGTCGGACATCTTCTCGGCACCGATGACCAGCGCCCGGGTGGCCGCGCCGGCCCGGACGGCGTGGTCCGCCGTGGCCAGCGCGTGGGTGAACCCGGCGCACACCACGTTCACGTCCATCGCCGCCGGCTGCGGGATGCCGAGCCGGGCCGCGACCCGGGCTGCGGTGTTCGGGGAACGGTCGACCGCCGTGGAGGTGGCGACGAGTACCAGGTCAATGTCGCCGGGGGCCAGCCCTGCGGCGGCGAGGGCCTTGGCGGCGGCGTGCGCGGCCAGCTCGTCCACCGGCTCGTCGGCGCCTGCGATGTGCCGGGTCCGGATGCCGACCCGGCTGCGGATCCACTCGTCGCTCGTGTCGACCATGCCCGCCAGGTCCTCGTTGGTGAGCACCCTGGCGGGCTGGTAGTGACCGATGGCGGCGATGCGCGAGCCGTTCATGGCGGAGATCCCCTTGATGCCGTGCGGGTAGCGGGATCCACCAGTCTGAACAGTGACTCACGGGTACGACGGCAGGTGAGGCCACAGGATTCGGGCGTCCGAGTTGTCGGCTTCCCTCAGGCCCTCGGACACCCGGGCATCCGTCCCGGACCCTCAGCCCGTGAACAGCTGCGTCGCCTTCTGCACGAGCTCGTACACCCCGTAGCCCAGGGGCACTGCCACCCACAGCCAGGCGAGGACGATCAGACCCCTGCGGCTAGGCGGGCTGCTGTCGCTGGTCATCCGCGGCCTCCCTCGGAGCGGGGACATGGTGGTGCCGGACATGGACGGGACGGACGAGTTCGTTGGCGACGAACCCGAGGACGAGCAGGCCGATCATGATGCCGAACGAGAGCGTGTACAGCGACGCACCGTGCTTGCCCGCCTCCTTCTGCCGGTCGGCGATCCAGTTGACGATCAGCGGCCCGAGCACACCCGCGGTGGACCAGGCGGTGAGCAGCCTGCCGTGGATGGCGCCGACCTGGTACGTCCCGAAGAGATCCTTCAGATACGCGGGTACGGTCGCGAAGCCGCCGCCGTAGAAGGAGAGGACGACGAGGGCGCACAGCACGAACAGCGGCTTCGCCGAATCCCCGAACAACGCGATGAGCAGGTACATCAACGCCCCGACACCGAGGTAGACGCGGTAGATGTTCTTGCGGCCGATCCGGTCGGAGGCCGACGACCAGCCGATCCGGCCCGCCATGTTGGCCGCCGACAGCAGCGCGACAAAGCCGGCCGCCGCCGAAGCCGAGACCGGGGTGGAACTGTCCGCGAAGAAGTCCGTGATCATCGGAGCGGCCTTCTCCAGGATGCCGATGCCGGCGGTCACGTTCGTGCACAGCACGACCCACAACAGCCAGAACTGCGGCGTGCGCACCGCGCTGCGGGCCGACACCCGCACACCGTCGGCGTCGCCGGGTCCGCTCGCGCCCGCGACCGGGGTGTCCGCGCCGGGCACCCGGACGAGGAGGACGCCGAGCGCCATGAAGACGGCGTACGACAGACCGTGTACCAGGAACGCGAGGGCGATGCCGTCGTTGTCCGTGCCGAAGGACGAGAGCATCTGCGCCGACCAGGGCGAGGCGATCAGCGCGCCGCCGCCGAAGCCCATGATGGCGATGCCGGTGGCCATGCCCGGCCGGTCCGGGAACCACTTGATCAGGGTGGACACGGGCGAGATGTAGCCGATGCCGAGTCCTATCCCGCCGACGAAGCCGTAGCCGAGGACGATCAGCCAGTACTGCTTCGTCTGGGCGCCGAGCGCGGAGATCAGGAAGCCGGAGGAGAAGCAGACGAGGGCCACCGTCATCGCCCAGCGCGGCCCGTTGCGCTCGACGAGCGTGCCGCCGAACGCGGCCGACAGCCCGAGCATCACGATCGCGAGCTGGAAGGGCAGGGCGCTCTGGGTGCCGTCGAGGTGCAGGGCGGACTCGAGGGGCGGCTTGAACACGCTCCAGGCATAGGCCTGGCCGATGGAGAGGTGGACCGAGAGGGCGGCGGGCGGAACGAGCCAGCGGCTCCAGCCCGGAGGTGCGAGAGGGGGGCTGCTCATGCACGCGGACGGTAGGGCCGGGGGCGGGAGTTGAGAAGGGTGCGGTCGACCGTATGCGGTGAACGGTATGCGGGATGCGTCCAACGGTCGACCGTCGACATGACGTCGACCGGTAGGTGGCGGGCGAGGAGCCCGGCCCCCTCACGCGACGTGCGTACGTGAAGCCCACGGCCGACGCCGCGCGTCGTTGCGGTCGCCTTGAAAGGCAGCTTGTGGTCACGCGGCCGTGTGGTGGGCCGACGGCAGTGAATTCGACGGATAGGGGCCGGGGCCTGTCCGGACGGCGGGGAGTGGGACCGGACAGGCCCCGGTGGACATGGGGAGGGCCGGGGGCACTACACCGCGAGCCAGGCTGCCTGGTCCGGGGCCAGGTGACCGTCCGCGACGGGTTCGCTGGTCAGCAGGACGCGGGTGTGGTCGGGGAGTGGGTACGGCTCGGCGGAGAGGTTGACCACGCAGACGAAGCCGGGTTCGCGGCGGAAGGCGAGGACTGCGGTGGGGGCGTCGAGCCAGGTGAGGGTGCCGTCACCTAGTGCCGGCTGCTCGCGGCGTATGCGCAGGGCGCTGCGGTAGAGCTCCAGCATCGAGGACGCGTCCCCGGTCTGTGCCGTCACGCTCCGCTCGGCCCAGTCGGCGGGCTGGGGCAGCCAGGGTGCGGCCTGTGTGCCCTCGGGGCTGAAGCCGTACGGTGCAGCGTGCCCGGACCAGGGAAGGGGGACCCGGCAGCCGTCGCGACCGCGCTCGGTGTGGCCGGAGCGTTCCCAGACGGGGTCCTGGAGCACGGACTCGGGCAGGTCCTCGACCTCGGGCAGGCCGAGTTCCTCGCCCTGGTAGATGTAGGCGCCGCCGGGCAGGGCGAGCATGAGCAGGGCGGCGGCGCGGGCGCGTCGGGTGCCCAGTTCGAGGTTCGCGGGGCCGTCGGGCCGGTAGACCTCGTTGGCCAGCCATTTCCTGGCAGCTTTGCGACCGTAGCGGCTGGGGTGGCGTACGACGTCGTGGTTGGACATGACCCAGGTGGCCGGGGCGCCGACCGAGCCGAGCATCGCGAGTGTGTCGTCGATGACCGCGCGCAGTTCCTTGGGGTTCCAGTCGGTCATGAGGAAGTCGAAGTTGAAGGCGGTGTGCAGGCCGTCGGGGCGGACGTAGGCGGCGAGCCGCTCGGGTGTGTCCGCCCATGCCTCGGCGACGAAGGAGCGGTCGCCGGGGAACTCGTCGGCCACCTTGCGCCAGGCGCGGAAGATGTCGTGGACCTCGTCGCGGTCCCAGTGGGGGTGGTCGACGTGCTGCCGGGGGCCGTCCTCTTCCCGGGTACGGGGCGGCAGATCGGGCAGTTCCGGGTGCTTGATCAACCCGTGGGCGACGTCGATGCGGAACCCGTCCACGCCCCGGCCGAACCAGAACCGCAGGACCGATTCGAACTCGGCCCGCACCTCGGGGTGTTGCCAGTTGAGGTCGGGCTGTTCGGGCGCGAACAGGTGGAGGTACCACTCGCCGTCGGGCAGGCGGGTCCAGGCGGGGCCGCCGAAGCAGGAGACCCAGTTGTTGGGCGGCTCGGCGCCGTCGGGGCCGCGGCCGGGGCGGAAGACGTAGCGCTCGCGCTCCGCGCTGCCGGGTCCGGCCGCGAGTGCGGCCCGGAACCAGGCGTGCCGGTCGGAGGTGTGGTTGGGCACGATGTCGGGGATGACGCGGATCCCGTGCTCGTGCGCCTCCTCGATGAGCCGCTCGGCCTCGGTCACGGTGCCGAAGACCGGGTCGATCTCGCGGAAGTCGGCCACGTCGTAACCGTGGTCCGCCATCGGGGACTTGTACCACGGATTGATCCAGATGGCGTCCACGCCGAGTGACCTGAGGTACGGCAGACGGGAGCGGAGGCCGGCGATGTCGCCGACGCCGTCACCGTTCCCGTCGGCGAAGCTGCGGATGTAGACCTGGTAGATGACGGCGCTGCGCCACCAGGGTGCGGCGGTGGATGACACGGTTGTCTTGCTCCTCGGGAGTCGGTGGGGAGAGGGCGTCTACTTCGCCGCGCCGGCGGTGAGTCCGGCGACGATGCGGCGCTGGAAGAGCAGCACCATGACCACCAGCGGGATCGTGACCAGGACGCCGGCGGCCATCTGGCTGCCGAACGGGGTCTCGTACGTCGTGGCGCCGGTGAACTTGGAGATGGCGACCGGTGCGGTCTGCATGTTCGGCCGGTTGGTCATCGACAGGGCGATGAGGAACTCGTTCCAGGCGGCGATGAACGTGATGATCGCGGTGGTGAAGATGCCGGGCGCGGCGAGCGGGATGATGACCTTGCGGAACGCCTGGCCGCGGGTGCAGCCGTCGACCATGGCGGCGTGCTCCAGTTCGTCGGGCATCTGCCGGAAGAACGTGGTCAGGTTCCACACCGCCAGCGGCAGTGCGAAGGACATGCTGGGCACGATCATGGACTGGTAGGTGTTGATCCAGCCGATGTCGGTGAACAGCTTCAGAAGCGGGACCACGATCGAGACCACCGGGAACATCGAGGTGGCGATGATGAGGGTCAGGATCAGCCGCTTGAAGCGGAACTCCAGCCGGGCCATGGCGTAGGCGGTGAACGTGGCCAGCAGCAGGGCCAGCGCGGTGGTGATGCCGGCGACGACCAGGCTGTTCAGCAGAGCGCGGGCGAAGCCCTGGGCGGGGTCGAAGACCGCCCGGTAGTTCTCGAACGACACCGGAGCGGGAAGCAGCGAGGTGTCGAAGATGTCCGAGGTGCGGCGGAGGCTGGAGACCAGCATCCAGTAGAACGGGGCCAGGCAGTAGGCCACGACCGCGACGACGCCCGCGTACAGCAGTCCGGTGCGCCATCTCGCCGTGATGGTGGTCGTCATGCGGTCACCTCCGTACGGCGCGCGAGGGGCATCCGCCGGCGCCTGCTGTTCTGTGCGCCCCTGCCCCCGTCCGCGACGAGGTCCGCGCCGAGCAGCCGCACGAAGGCCAGTGCGACGAGGAAGACGTAGAGGAAGAGGAGCACCGCGTAGGCGGAGGCCGGGCCGAAGCGGACGTTGGACGCCTCGTTCTGCGCGAGCATGGACAGGGTTTCCACGGAGTTCTTCTGCGCGCCGATGAGGATGTACGGCAGGTCGAACATCCGCAGCGCGTCCATGCAGCGGAACAGCATCGCCACCAGCAGCGCGGGCTTCACCAGCGGCAGCGTGATGTGCCAGAACTGCCGCAGGGCGCCGGACCCGTCGATGCGGGCGGCCTCGTAGACCTCCTTCGGGATCACCTGGAGGCCGGCGAGGACCAGCAGCCCGATGAACGGGGCGGTCTTCCACACCTCGGCGACGATGACGGCGACCTTGGCGTGGAAGCCTTCGGTGGTCCACAGGATCTGACGGCCGATCAGGGCGTTGGCGATGCCGTCGCTGTTGAAGATCCATCGCCACAGCAGGCCGGAGATCGCCGTGGGCACCGCCCAGGGGACGAGGATGCCGGCCCGAACCAGGGCGCGGCCCCGGAACGCCCTGTGCATGATCAGGGCCATGGCCACACCGATCACCGTCTCCAGTCCGACGGTGACGACGGCGAAGAAGGTGGTGTTCCAGAAGGCGTTCCAGAACCGATCTGCGGCCGCGCCGAAGATGTCGGCGTAGTTCTTCAGCCCGACGAACGGCTCGCTGGAGCTGATGAATCCGGTCTTCGGGTCCAGGCCCTTGGGCCCGTACAGCGACTCGTTCAACGCCATGAGCGTCGGGTAGAGAACGACGATGGACAGCACCAGCAGCGTCGGGGACACCAGCAGCGCCGCCATTCGCGCCGAACCGGCGGTCGCCCTGGTCCGCCGGCGGGGCCGCCGCGCGCGTTGCGCCGGCGCCGGAGGGGGTCCGGTGCGGCCGTCGGCGGCGACGGCTTCGGGCGGGATCTCGGTCTTGGCCATGGCTCCGCTCCTCACTGAGCCGTGCACTTCTGCAGATCCTGCTGCAGGTCCTTCAGCGCCTGCGCACTGGTCTTGGTGCCGGTCAGGGCGGCGTACGCCTCCTGCTGGACCGCCGAGGTCACGTCGCCGTACTGCACGACGCGCGGGCGCGGCACGGCGTGCAGGATCGACTGCTTGAGGACGGGCAGGTACGGGTACTGCTTGATGAGCCTCGGGTCGTCGTACAGGGAGGCATACGGCGGGGCGAGGGAGGCGTCCTTGAGGAAGGTGGCCGTGGTGTCCTGACTGGTCATGAACGTGATGAAGTCAAGGGCCGTCGCCTTGTTCCTGGCGTAGGACGACACGGCCATGTTGTGGCCGCCCAGGCTGGAGGAGCCGGGCGCGTCGAGGCCGGGCAGCGGTGCGACCGCGTACGTGCCCGCGATGCCGCTCTTGGCGGCCAGGGCGTACGCATAGGGCCAGTTGCGCAGGAAGACCAGCTTGCCGGACTGGAACGCCTGGCGACCGTCCTCCTCCTGGTAGGTGATGGCCTCCTTGGGAATCGTGCCGTCCTTGACGGAGCCGACGAGGAAGTCCAGCCCGTTCTTCGCCGCCGGGGTGTCGACGTCCGGCCTGCCGTTCGCGTCGGTGACGGTGCCGCCGGCCGAGTTCACGGCCTCGGAGAAGTTCACCGTCAGGCCCTCGTACTTCTGCAACTGCCCGGCGTAGCACGACATGCCCTTGGCCTCGGGCAGCTTCTTCACCTTCGCGCAGTCGGCCTTCATCTGTGCCCATGTGGTCGGCGGCCCGCCGATACCGGCCTTCTTCAGCAGGTCGGTGCGGTAGTACAGCATTCCGCCGTCGGAGCTGGCCGGGGCCGCGTACAGGCCGCCGCGGTACTTGGCCGTCTCCACCACCGGCTTGAGCATCCGGCTGAGCGGGAACCGCTGCTCGGGCAGCTTGTCGATCCACTGGTGGGCGGCGAACTCCGAGGTCCACACGACGTCGAGGGAGAGCACCGTGTAGGCGTCGGACTTCGTCTCCGCGTTCTGGATCATCTGCTGACGCTGGGCGTCCGCGTCCGTGGGCAGCTGGATGAAGGTGACCTTCTCCTTCGGGTGCAGCGTGTTCCAGCGGTCGATCGTCGGCTGGACGGTACCGGTGGTGTCCTTGCCGGCCACGTACGTGATGGGGCCGCGCCCTTCGAAGGACGTCGTGGCGCTCTGCCCGGAGCCGCTGCCGCCGGAGGAGCCGCAGGCGGTGATCAGGAGCCCGCCGACGGCGAGCACGGCCGAACACTGAACCGCTCTGGTGGTGGTCTTGGACGTCTTTGTCTTCACTGTGTCTCCTGGCGGGGCCTGGTCGTGCGGAACCGAGGTCGCGGCTGGTTTCCCTGTAGGGCGCTCGCTGCCGAGACGGCTCTGAGATGACTCTGTTGTGAGACTGCGTTGTCACGACCCACATGGATCAACATCGCAGGTCGAAGCACCGAATATCGGCTTGAACGAAATGCTTCGACGTCGTCGAGACAACGCTTGCACGCTAGGGGGGCGTTTTCCGGAAGTCAATGCGTTACGTCGCGGTAACGCAGCGGGCACCGGAACCGATGGCGTGCACACTTATCCCGTTCACCCTGGACATACGCTGTGACAGCGCTGTCATCCGAGACCGGGAACGAGACGTCGCCTGTGCTACCGTCCGCTCATGCCGCCAGCTCAGCGCCACCCCACGATGGCCGACGTGGCCGAACGGGCCGGGGTCTCCACATCCACCGTCTCGCGCACCCTGCGGGGCCTGTCCACCGTCTCGCCGGAGGTACGCGCCCGCGTCGAGGAGGCCGCGCGCGAGCTGAACTTCGCCGTGTCACGGCAGGCTGCAAGCCTTGTCACCGGCAGGACCGGGAACGTGGCCGTGCTCGTCCCCACGCTCAACGCGTGGTTCATGGGGGCTGCCCTGTCCAGCCTGGCCCCGCTGCTCCGGGCGGCGGGCATGGAACTCAACGTGTACGTGATACCCGACATGGCCGAGCGCACCTCCTTCTTCGAACGCCTCCCGGCCCGGCGCAACGCGGACGCGTTGCTGGTGTTCTCCTTCGACCTCACCGACGAGGAGACCGCGCGGCTGGACGGCCTCGGCATGCCCGTCATCTACGTCAGTCAGCACGTGGACGGGCGACCCAGCGTCTACGTCGACGACGTGGCAGGCGCCCTGCACGGCACCCGCCACCTGCTCAACCTCGGCCACCGCCGGGTCGCCTTCGTCCAGAGCGTGGGCGCCAGCGGCTTCTCCTTCAGCTCCAACGAGCGGCTCCTCGGCTACCGGCAGGCACTCACCGAAGCGGGCGTCCCCCTCGACGAGGACCTGGCGGTCGCCGCCCCGGTCGGCGACAAACGAAGGACCGCTGAGGCGGTCGGAAAGCTGCTGAGCCTGCGCGAGCCGCCCACCGCGATCTTCGCCGAACAGGACGAGCTCGCGGTCGCGGTCATCAGGACCCTGCGCACGACGCAGATCGCGGTGCCGGAACGCATCTCCGTCCTCGGCTTCGACGACCAGCCGATCGCCGACTGGTTCGACCTGTCCACGGTGGCCCAGTCCCCCTCGGACATCGGCCGTGCGGCCGGCGAACTCGCCCTGAGACTCATCGACGACTCCGAGGCGGAACACGAGAGGCACGTCGTCCTGCCCACGCATGTGATCCCGCGAACCACCACCGCGCCGGCCCCTCGTCCGCAGGACGAGCAGGATGCCCGCGGTGAGTCGCCGCACAGGTGACGGTCCGGGCGGCAGCACCGGTACCCGTCAGAGGTGCCGATCCCCCTCGGGGGTGCCCGCCACGGCTCGACCGGGCCGAGCACGTCACCCGAACCCGACAGACCCGGGCCGCCCGCCTCGGCCGGGCCGCCGAGAGCTGCGCGGGCCAGCGATGCCCGGGATACGTCCCGCGCGAGGAGATGCAGGACGACTGAGTGGTGCCGGTTCCGGCGGAAGGGGCCGGGGTGCAGCCGGCACTCGGTCTCAGCCGGACGCCGGTCCGGGAACATCCGCGGATCCGTCTGGACCTGTATGCCGGGGACGCTGCCGACCACGCCGCCGAAGTCGAGCGGTCGGTGTCCCCGGGGCCCGGCCCGTCGACGGGGATCTTCGTCCGGATCTCCATCCGTCGCTACGTCAGTTGCTCGAGTGCGGCCGCACTCGTGCCGCACGGACCCTTGCCGGGGCTGATTCCATACTGCCTGGCACGCGTCATTCGTCGTCGCACCTCTCCAAGACCAGGCCTACGGAGCCTTCTTCGAGCCCGTTGTTCTCCTCCAGGTGGAGATGAGCACCGTCCGGCGTGCCGTCCTGGGCGAGCGTGAGGAGGTGGCCTGCCAGCGTCTTCAGCCCGGCGGCGTTTGCCTCGATAACGATCTCTCCGCCCAGGTTGCGGACCTCGATGCGCGCGCCCTCCTCCCACGTGAAGACTCTGGTGGCTCCATCGGTCATCGCACTCACATGAGTGGTCGTTGACGGAGCAGCGCTGGGTTCACGGGCCATACCTCAAGCATCTCGTACCCAGAACAAGCTGCGACGGCGAGATCTGTACGGCGAGACATGGGTGACGACTTCTCCGTCCCGAAGCAACGTGGGCGGGGGCTCGCTCCTGCTTTGGGCGGTCGCGTCTCCCGCCTGCGTTGACGGTCCGCAGACGTCCGCGCTCGTCCGCCGCTGCGCGTCGGCGTTGTCACGCAGTTACTGACCTTGCTGGCGTGATGTCTTGGGGGTCGACAAGCTGTGGTTGTCGCAGTAGGCCGGTCATACGAGGTATCCGCAAGGGGGCGGGCTGACCGCGGAGCGACGGGCGTTTCGCGAGCACATCCGGATGCAGGCGGCCGAGTTATTCGCCCTGGAACACGACAATGCCGCTATCGCCAAGCAGTTACGTGTCAGCGTGCGGTCGGCCCAGCGGTGGCAGCAGGCATGGGCGCGCGGCGGAGCACCGGCCCCGGAGTCGAAGGGGCAGGCGTCCGGGCCCAAGCTGAGTGAGGCGCTGTTCGCGGTGCTCGAGCAGGAGTTGGCCAGAGGGCCGGTAGCACATGGCTGGCCGGACCAGACCTGGACGCTGGCGCGGATCAAGACGCTGATCGGGCGCAGGTTCCACAAGAGCACGACGCTGTCGGCGATCGCGCAGATGCTGCACCGGCACGGCTTCAGCCATCAGGTCCCCGCGCGCCGCGCGACCGAGCGCAACGAGGAAGGTGTCACCGGGTGGGTGAAGGAGACATGGCCACAGGTGGAAACGCCGTGGCGGCGCTCGGGGCCTGGCTGTGCTTCGAAGACGAGGCCGGCTTCTCGATGACGCCGCCCACCTCCGCACGTGGGCCAGGCGCGGACACACACCCCTCATCCGGGTCCGGGGGCGCTCCCAGCGTCGCTTCTCCATCGCCGCTCTGGCCTGCTACAAGCAGGGTGAACGCTCACGCCTGATCTACCGGCCCAAACGGCACGTCGACCACAAGCGGGGCGGCAGACGCAGTTTCACCTGGACCGAATACCGCAACCTGCTCATCACCGCCCACCAGCAGCTCGGCGCACCGATCGTGCTCGTGTGGGACAACCTGAATGCCCACCGAGACCGCCGGCTGTGGGAGTTCATCAACACCCACGACTGGATCACCTGCCACTCTCTGCCGGCCCACACGCCCGGCCTCAACCCCGTCGAGGGCATCTGGTCACTGCTGCGACGCAGCAGCCAGGCCAACACCGCCTTCACCCACCCCGACCACCTCATGAGCGTGCTTCGACACGGCCTCCGTCAGATCCAGTACCGCAGCAACCTCATCGACGGATGTCTCGCCGAAACCGGCCTCACCTTGACGACATCACGGCAACAACGTCCGTAGACACTCACCGCTCAACGGCCGCGTATGGGCAGGTACGTTGCCAGTGCCTACGTCTATGGTCTCAAGCGCGCGGTCGGCTTCCGGGGGTTCCAGCTCTGAAGGGAATGGTTGCATCCCCGATCTGTCCGGGGGCGGCCCGGAGATTCGTCCGGGACCTATCCGACGGGGGGCTTCGTCGATGGCCAAGAGGCGACCTGCCAGCGCCGGCCGCGCACAACCTCTCTCACGTGGGCGTGGCGGGCGCGCTTTCCAACTGTGATGGTGCACCTGGGCGCCTCGGATAGGGCGGTTCACCTGCGTTCAGGGGCGGTTGGCCGTGGGCGCGGCGATCGCACTCGGTCTCGCCTGAACTGCCGTGAACGGCGCTGAATGAGACGGAAACTGGGACGGAAGCGTGCCCAAGCTCCAGGCTTCAGGGCCTGAGCCGGTTCTGTTGGGGGTCGAAGCAGACCAGACCCATTGATTCCGCAAGGGTCGCCGCGTAGGCGGAGGCTTCCTCAGCCATGCTCCAGCGCATCGGGAAGTAGACGAGCGGGCCGCTTGCCTCTCCGATCAACGGCCCCGTCGACCAAGGGGAGGTTTCCTCCTCGTCCTCGGTCAGGTCACACCACCGGTCCAGGAGCGCGGCGACGTAGGCCGCTATGCGCTTGGTCGGAGGATGCTCCTCCTCCGTGTCGACGTAACGGTCATAGAGGTCCGTGAAGGCGCGTCCGGCCGCCTTGTCGTCCGCCGGGCGCTCGCCCTCCCACACAGCCAAGTCGTAGGTCATGCCGGGAGGCTCTCACACCGCACTGACAGGCCGGCCTTGCCGGTGAAACAGGCAGGGCAGGTGCCGACGGACGATCTCCCACGGAGAGCGCAGTCAGCTTGGGAAGCTGCGGTCATTTGGGGTTGGTTCGGGTGCTGATCTGGGAAATCGGCCGCCGTGTGGCCTGATCGGGCCCGGTTGCTTTCACCGGGGTTCCCCGCTGTTCCCCGCTCGATCTGGTGCGGTTGTGGTGCAGAGGCGCTGCGCTTTGCTCCTGCACTGCGGCGGTCCAGGGGCGCCGGCCGAGCAGCCCGCGGGCGGACCTCGCACCTCAGCGCGGTCAGTAGCCGAAGAAGTGCAGGGCTGGGTCTCTGACCTGCGGTCGCGTAAGCGATCAACGCTGCGACCTGCGACTTAGCTGTCGGTGGTTGTCAGCAGTTGTTCTTTGCTGAGCGTCCTTCGGCGGCCCCGAGACGGCCCGAAGCCGCCTGAGCGTGCTGAGGCTGCGGTGCGAGCGGCGTTCGCTGGGCGTAGGCTCGGCTCGCTTCGTCGGAGGCTGGGGGCGCGTGGGGTCAACACTCGGTGTCAGTGCGTTTTTGATCGTCGTGTTCACGCTGGGATTCTTGGTCTTCACCGGGAGGATCAAGCCGGACTCGTGGAAGAGGGGTTCTCCAACGTTCCAGCGGACGTTTCCCAAGCTGTGGGGAGGGCTGGCCATGGCGATGTGTGGATATGGGGCATTCCTGATGCTTTTGGACGCCCTCGACCACCACACGTAGGCCCGTTGAGGGTCTTTCGCTGCGGTCGATCAAGCGGCCGACAGTTGGGCACGCGGTCGGCGTAGCGACTTTGGCCGGAAGTTTCAATGACCCAGTCAAGCGCCGCCGCGCTCGGATCCTGGAGCGCTAGTCTGGAAGATCGCGCATGCGGACCGGGCCTGAGCTGGCACTTCGCTGACCTGCGGTTCCTCGGACCGCTCTCCGGTGTTCCCCACTGCTCCCCGCCGCTCACCGCTCGATCAGGCACGCGGGGGACACGGCCGGGACTCCCTGTCCGCTGCCATGCGGTCTACGGCTCGCCCCATGCGGGGACGCACATCATGCTGTGCGCCGGCACGACGGGTTCACCTGGTAGCGGATCGATTCCACGGACCCGTACGGCGACGATATCGGCGGGGATGGGGGATCGGGTCGGGAGTGGCATCAAACGCCACCTGAAGGCCTCTGGGACGTCTTTGGCGGGCAGTTCCGCCATGGCGAGACTGACCCACCGGCCGTAGGTCGTGGGGTATATGCGAATCAAGGCGCCGCATGCGGGGCAAACTGGCGGCTCGATCCAAGTCACGTCATCGGGGTCGGGCTCGGGTCTGGGGGCGGCCTTGGCGCCGTCGGCCTCGGCCATCTCGTTGGCGAGGGTGTTCCAACAGCCCTCGCAGTAGCACGCCATGAGCCCGATCCGCCCGCGCTCGCGTACGGAGCCGCCAGCCTCTCCGCAGCGAAGGCATACGGACTGGCCACCATCCAGTGTCGCCCCCATGTGTTCGAGTGTGAGCGGATCCGGGCGGGTCCTAGTAGGTCGCGATTTAGCCTCATTTGGCGATCACGTGCCGGCGGGCTCGGTGGTACCTCGATGGCTGTGCCGAGACTCCACCGGCCTGCCCGCTCGATGCGCACTACGGGCTGAACGGTCGCTGAGGTCTGCTCGGCAGGTCAGTCGGTCGTCCGGGCCCGGTGGCGGACGATCACGGTTGCTGTGGTTGCTGTACTTTCCTGCTGTACTGCGCAGCCTGCGACTTGGGGGAGGAAGCGTGCGAGCGCTGGGTATCTTCTTCATCTTCCTGCCTTGCCTGGCAATCATTTGCTTCATTTGCTTCGCCGCGTTCCGTGCCCAGAACCAGAAGGTCTCGAAGATCTTCGCCTACGGATGTCTGTCCGTCGGTACGGCATTCGCGACCGTCCCCGCTGGGTTCATCCTCCTCCGGGTTGCCTGGGCACTGTTCACATAAAGTGCGAATCGTGCTGGGCTCATCAGGCTGGCGGCCGGACTGAACGAACGGGGGTGGTGCGGATGCTGGTTGCCCAGTGGATGCCGCGAAACGGGGAGCACACCGGACCCATCTCGACCGGGCCTGCCGTGGTCCTACTCGTCATAGGCGGCCTGGTCATCGTGACAACTGGTGCGGTGGCCGCTCTGTCGCGGCGTCAGCGCAGTTCTGGAGGCCCGACCGGCTGGCTGTTCGGGCTCGGGATGAGCATGTGCGTTCTGGGCGGGTTCGCGCTGCTGATCCGCAATGCCTAGCCAGCCCCCACTTCCTCAAGCCACCACTCACCCCAGCTCCCATCCCGTCCGCCGTCGACCCACACCGTGGAGCGGGCGTGGTTCCTGGCGTCCGGATGGAGCGCGCCACTGTACGAACGACTGTGAGGATTCACCGCGGCGCTGCTCGGCAGGCCTGACCCACCGAACGATTGACGCTTCGAGCTGCCCTCTCCAGGAATCGTCGGCCGGCTGGGCGGCGCCGCTCTGCACGCGGCCGGTCGAGCGCCTGTGACCTCATAGGAGCTCGTCCAAAGGTCCCACCACAGTCTTGTCCAGCCGCCCGACCGGCCCGTGCGATCCCTCGCGCATCGCACGGAAGGACGGCAAGACACAGCATGGCAGACCAGATCGTGGTGGTCGGCGGCGTGGACACCCACACCGACTTCCACCAGGCAGCGGTGATCGACTACATCGGCCGACGCCTTGCCACCGCACCGTTCCCCACGACTCCCGACGGCTACCGGCGCCTGTTGGAGTGGATGCGCTCGCACGGTGATGTGCTCGCCGTCGGGGTCGAAGGGACTGGCGCCTACGGCTCCGAGCTCGCCCGCTTCCTTCGGGCGAACGAGGTCACCATCGTCGACGTTGACCGCCCCGACCGCAAGGCCCGGCGGGCCAACGGCAAGTCCGACCCCGTCGACGCCTACGCGGCCGCGACCGCCGTCCTGTCCGGCCGCGCCAACGGCCGGCCGAAAACCCGCGACGGCATCGTGGAGGCCATCCGATCCCTGCGGGTCGTCCGGCGTTCGGCCATCAAAGCCCGCACCCAGACGATCAACCAGATCCGCACGCTCATCGCCAGGCGAACTCAGTTGCTTTGGGTACTCCACAGCGCCGCCCACGGACTCACGGGTCACCGAACGGCAACGAGCCCCCTCCCCACCAGGAAAGGGGGCACGCGGGGCCAGGCAGTCGCGTACAGACCTGGAATGAACCCCAGACCCACTCCACCTCGGAGACGATGTCTTGATCTTGTCTAGGGCCCGGCAGCGGCGTCCGAGAGGCCACTGGCGGCGCCGACGGACGAGAGCTCGAAGTGCCAGCCGCAACAGCCAACGCCGCAGCCACCTCCTCCTCGCTCAGCCCCGCCAGGGCCTCAATCACCCGATCGAGTGCCTCGCTCACGTCAGTGCGCGTGACCACTCGAAGCGGGCGCCTGACCTGCGTTCTTGACCGTCAGAGGCGGCAGCTTCTTGCCGGTCGGGCCGATTTGTATCCGAGTGTCCATCTGGGGTCAGACAGCGCAGTCGAAGGTCGGGTGCCAGTTGCTACATTTGCCGAGGTGTTGCTTCCACCGGCACGGCGGCCCGTACGACGGCCGCCGCCTCGAAAGCGTCGACCGGGGCGGTGCCCTCAGCGCCGTCCTCGCCCCCGAGCGGGCCGTCGGCTGCGTGGTCTACGCGGCAACCGAGCTCCCCTCACCCGGAGTCGTACGGCACTTGGAGGGCACGCGGTTCTCCATCGGCGAGCCCGACCGGAGCGTCTCCGCGCGCTGCACGGACCTCAGCGAGGCAATGCGGACCGGCGGACTGAAGTGCCCGGCGGAGGAGGACCTGCGCGGCGACATCTGGGCGAAGCTGCTCGGGAACATCTCCTTCAACCCGATCAGCGCCCTGGCCCGCGCCACCATGCGGCAGATGTGCCTGCACGGCGGCACCCCCCCCGGGTGATCGAGACGATGATGCGCGAGACGCTGTCCGTCGCCGAGGCGCAGGGCTGCACTGTGGCCGTGTCGGTCGAGCGCCGGCTCGCGGGCGCCGAACGCGTCGGCGACCACCGCACCTCCACCCTCCAGGACCTTGGGCGCGGCAAGCCGCTGGAACTGGACGTGCTGCTCGCGGCCGTGATCGAACTCGCGGAGGTCACCGGCGTGGAGGTCCCCACGCTGCGCACCGTGCACGCCATATCGGACCTGCTCGCCCTGAGGAGCGCGGCACGAGGGACACGGGGACACTACAGACATCACAGACACGGCAGACATGGCAGACACGGCAGTACGAGGTGAAGCCGGACCGTTTCGGCCCGGACGCGGCCCGGCTGAACGAGGAGCCGAGGGTCGGCAACGACCTGTACGTACGCGACTACGACAAGTGCATCCCGCGCTACAAGTGCGTCGACGCCTGCGGCGACCAGCGGCAGAACAGCTTCGCGATCGCGGTCGCCGGGCGCGGTTTCGACGCGCGGATCGCCGTCGAGCACGACGCACCGCTGACCGACTCGGCCTGTGTGTACGGCAGGGACTGCGCCGAGGTGTGCCCGACCCGCGCCCTCGCGCCGCGTGCCGAGTTCGACATGCGGGCGGCCGGCACCTGGGACGAGGCACGGCAGACCGATACGTCCACGGTGTGTGCGTACTGCGGAGTGGGCTGCACCCTCACCCTCCATGTGCAGGACAATGAGATCGTGAAGGTCACCTCACCGCACGACAATCCGGTGACCCACGGCAATCTCTGCATCAAGGGCCGTTTCGGCTACCAGCACGTACAGAACCGGGGCTGATCAGGACATGGGACGAGTCACGGAACGACGCAAGGTGCTCCGCATCCGGGACGGGGCGGTCTCCACCCGGCCGGACACACTCGTCGCCGAGGAACCCCTGGAGATCCGGCTGAACGGAAAGCCTCTCGCGATCACCATGCGCACGCCGGGCGACGACTTCGCGCTGGCGGCTGGGTTCCTGGTGAGCGAAGGTGTACTGGCTACCGCATACGATCTACAGAACATCGTCTACTGCGCGGGGGCGACTGCAGACGGTTCCAACACCTACAACGTCGTGGACGTGCGGACCGCCCCGGACGTGGCGCTGCCGGACTTCACCCTGGAACGGAACGTCTACACCTCCTCCTCGTGCGGCCTGTGCGGCAAGGCCAGCCTCGACGCCGTCCGTACGACCGCGCGATTCCCGATCGCCGACACTCCCCCGGTCCGGGTCACCCCCGAGCTGCTGGCGAGCCTCCCCGACCGGCTGCGGGCGGCCCAGCGGGTGTTCGACCGGACCGGGGGCCTGCACGCGGCGGCCCTGTTCACCGAGGACGGCGAGCTGCTGGACATACGGGAGGACGTGGGCCGCCACAACGCCGTGGACAAGCTGGTCGGACGAGCGCTCCAGAACGGCGAGCTGCCCCTGTCACGGACGATCCTGCTCGTGTCCGGGCGGGCTTCGTTCGAGCTGGCGCAGAAGGCGGTGATGGCGGGCATCCCGGTGCTGGCGGCCGTGTCGGCGCCGTCCTCGCTGGCGGTGGACCTGGCCGCCGAGACGGGGCTGACCCTGGTGGGTTTCCTGCGGGGCAGCTCGATGAACGTGTACGCGGGCGAGGACCGCATCGCCCTACGAGCGGCGGCCGCCCAGGGCTGAGGCCGACTCCCCGCGGCACGGCGGCGGGGGCCCCGCCGGCAGGGAGCGCCCCCCCCCGGCGCCGCGGGACCCCGCCTCAGCCGCGACCCGACGCCGCCGCGGCCTTGGCGAACTCGGTGATCAGGGGTGACGTGCGGCCGGCCGCCCAGGCCAGCAGCACCTGGTCCGGTTCGGCGTCGGTGACCGGTACGTAGCTGATGTCCGGGCGGGAGTACTGCTCGGCGATCGAGTGCGGGACGAGTGTGATGCCGCTGCCGGCGGCCACGCACTCGAACTTCTCCTCGACGGTGCGCACGGGTATGTCGCCCGGCCCGGGAAGCGCATAGCGCAGCCACGTCTCGCCGTCGAGGTCGGCCAGGGACAGTTCCGGCTTTCCGTCGAGGCGGTGTCCGGCCGGGAGCATCACCACACGGGACTCGGTGTACAGGAGCCGCAGTTCGAGGCCCTCCTCGCGCAGCGGAGCGCGCACGCAGGCGATGTCGAGGGTGCCGTCGAGGACGAGCCGTTCCTGGTCGTCCCATTCGAGGCGGCAGGCGCTGGTCTCGACGTCCGGGTGCGCGGCGCGGAAGGCACGCAGGGCGTGGGTGACGGCGATGCCGGCGCGGAAGCCGACGACGAACCGGCGGGGCTCGTCGGCGGCCCGGCGCACGCGGTGTCGGGCGCCGTCGGCCGCGGCCAGCAACTGGTGTGCCTCCTCACCAAGTTGGCGCCCCGCGTCGGTCAACGTCACGCCGTGGCTGTCGCGCAGAAACAGCTCGACGCCCAAGTCCCTTTCCAGCGCTCTGATCTGACGGCTCAGCACCGGTTGGGGGATGTGCAGTCGCTCGGCGGCGCGGCCGAAGTGGAGCAGTTCGGCGACCGCGACGAAGTAACGGACCTTGCGCAGGTCCAGGTCCATGACCACCCCTCTCGTAGGCACGCTCACGTACCAGCGGTGATGTCTTCAGGGTATCGCCGCGGGCGGAAGAGGTCTTGGACGTACACCCGCGTACGACCACAGGCTGGAGGCGTCCGATCGGGATGGAACATCGGCATCGAGAGGAATTTCCCATGCATCTGCAGGGACAGCGCGTGGTCGTCATCGGGGGCACGTCGGGCATCGGGCTCGCGGTCGCCGAGGGGGCGGCGCGGGAGGGCGCCGAGGTGGTGGTGGCCTCGCGCCGGCCGGAGAGTGTGGACGCGGCGTTGAAGCGGCTGCCCGAGGGCGCCGAGGGGAGGACGCTGGACGCGACGGACGAGGACGCGGTGCGCGGCTTCTTCCAGCAGGTCGGCGCGTTCGATCATCTGGTGTACACGGCGGGTGAGGCGCTGCTGCTGGAGAGCCTGGCCGAGACGACGGCCGAGCGGGCCCGGCGGTTCATGGACACACGGCTGTGGGGGGCGTACACGGCGGTGAAGCACGCCGCCGCCTCGATCCGCCCGGGCGGATCGGTGGTGCTGACGACGGGGACGGCGGGGCGCCGGCCGGTGCCCGGTTCGAGTGCCGCGTCGGCGCTGTGCGGGGCGATGGAGTCGCTGACCCGGGCGCTGGCCGTGGAGTTGGCACCGGTGCGGGTCAACGCCGTCTCGCCCGGGGTCGTGCGCACCGAACTGTGGCGGGAGTTGCCGGACGACGTCCGGGAGGGGTTGTTCCGGTCGTCCGCCGAGTCGCTGCCGGTGGGACGGGTCGGCGAACCGGCGGATGTGGCGGAGTCGTACCTGTATCTGATGCGCGGTGGCTACAGCACCGGGTCGGTGGTGGTCGTGGACGGCGGCGGCACGCTGGTCTGAGCCGACAGCCGTCAGCCATCGGCCGTCGGTGGGCAGTCGACCGTAAACGGTAGACGGTAGACGGTAGACAGTCGGAAGTGGGCGGTCGACAGTACGCAGTGGACAGCCGACAGCTGTCAGTCGGCGGCGAGCCGGACGTCGGCGGCGGTCACGACCGTCCCGAGGCGGGGGAAGTCGAGCCGGACGGACGCCTCGTGCTCGGCGGCGGTGAAGGCGGCCATGGCGTCCTCCACGAAGACGAGGCCGTATCCGAGGTCCGCGGCGGCGCGGGCGGTGGACTCGACGCCGAGGTTGGTGGCGATGCCCGCGAACACCAGCGTGGTGACGCCTCGTTCACGCAGCCGCTCGTGCAGTCCGGTGCCCTGGAAGGCGCCGAGGGTGTGCTTGACCACCTCCAGGTCGCCGTCGCGGGCGAGTCCGGCCACCAGGTCGCTGCCGGGCGGCTGTTCGGCGACCGAGGGGCGTTCGACCCGGACGAGCACGACGGGCGCTCCGGCACCGCGGAAGGTGTGCGCCAGCTCTTCGGCGGTGGCGAGCACGTGGGTGCCGGTGCGGGGTTCCAGGGGCAGCGCGACGATGCGGTCCATCAGGTCGATGAGGATCAGGGCGGTGCGCTGCGGATCGAGCACGGGAGCTGCGGTCATGACGGAACGTTAGCCGCCGTCAGCCGTCCGTGCCGGAAATCCGGATCAACAGATCCGTGAACTGATCGCGTTCGGCGGCCGAGAGCGGGGCCAGCAGGTCGTCGTTGGCCGCGCGGGCCGCCGTCTCGCAGCGTTCGAGGAGGCGGGCGCCCTCGTCGGTGAGGGACACGGCGTTCTTGCGCCGGTCCCGGGGGTCGGGGGCGCGGACGACATGACCTGCGTTCTGGAGGTCGTTCAGAACGCCGACCAGGTCCTTGGGGTCGAGGCCGACGCTGCGGCCGAGGTCGGCCTGGGCGACGGGGGCGAGGTCGCGGACGGCGGAGAGGACCACGTGGTGCCACATCTTCATGCCCTCGGCCGCGAGGGCCTCGGCGACCAGGGCACGGCCCCGGGCGGCGGCCCGGCCGAGGAGCCAGCTGGGCAGGGAGCGGATCGCGGACAGGGGTGCTTCGGCCATGGCGGAAGCCTATCCGGAATTCATTGGACTTCCCAACGAAGATCGGATATCGTTGGGGTTCCCAACGATATCGTGGGTGTTCCCACCAACTGCTGAGCCGGGTCCGCCCGGCCCCGGAGGTGCTGATGCGTCGCGTTCGCTACGACCGCCCTGGCGGCCCGCTCTTCCTGGAGGAGGCACCTGTCCCTGATCCCGGCCCCGGGGAACTGCTGGTGCGCTGCGAGGCGGTCGGCGTCACACTGCCGATCGTCCGCAAGGTCACCGAGGCCGCCGATCCCGTCGCGCTGGGCGGCGAGATCGCCGGCGAGGTGGTGGCGGCCGGTGAGGGCGTGACCCGCTTCCGGCCGGGCGAGCGGGTGACCGGGCTGTGCTTCGGCCACGGGTACGCCGACTTCGCCGTGCTGCACGAGGCCATGACCTCACTGGTACCGGACGGCGCGAGCGCCGTGGACGCGGTCGCGCTGGTGCGCAGCGGCCTGGTGGCGTTCGGGGCGCTGGAGGCGGCGCGGCCGGTAGCGGGCGAGGCGGTCCTCGTCACCGCTGCGGCGAGCGGCGTCGGGCATCTCGCCGTGCAGCTGGCGCGGGCGCGGGACGCGGGACGGGTGGTGGGCGCGGTGTCCGATCCGGCGAAGGCGGACTTCGTGCGGGCGCTGGGCGCGGACGACTGTATCCAATATGCGGACGACAGTTGGGGGGATCCGGTCGATTGCATTCTGGATGCGGTCGGCGGTGATCTGCTCGCCCCGGCACTCGCCGCCCTCGCCCCGCACGGCCGCCTGGTCGCCTACAGTTCGGGCGGCGGCACGATCCGGGCCTACGATCTGCTGGTCGGCGCCAAGTCCGTGATCGGCTTCCAGATGGCCCTGATCGCCCGCGGCCGGCCGGAGCTGTACGAGCAGTGGCGCAACGAGTTGTGGCGACTGTTCACCGAGGGCGCCGTGACGCCCGCCGTGCACGCCGAGTTCGCCCTGGAGGACGCGGCGAAGGCGCACGAGGCGATCGAGACGCGCGCCAACCTCGGCAAGGTCGTCCTTCGTCCGTGAGGCCCCGGCGCACTCCTTGCGCCGCACGCTTCTTGTGAGGCGCCGGGGCCACAACTACCGTCATCGGTGCGCATGTTGGACATCGGATGTCCGGATGCCCGGATGCCCGGATGTCCGACCGACGAAGGGCAGGTCGTACCATGCCGTCAGGTCTTCGCGCCCGTCTCAGATCCGCACTCGCCCTCGTATGCACGTCGGCGGCGCTGCTCCTGTTGCCGCTCGCCTCACCTCATCCGGCACAGGCCCAACCCGTGGAAACGACACCCCAGTTCGCCCAGCAGGTCCTGTTCAAGGCCTCCCAGGATCCCGGCTACGCCTGCTTCCGCATCCCGACGGTCGTCAAGGCCGTCGACGGCACGCTGCTGGCGTTCGCCGAGGGACGGGTCCCCAACTGCGGGGACGCCACCGACATCGACATCGTGCTCAAGCGCTCCACCGACGGCGGCCGCACCTGGGGCCCGCTCCAGGTGGTCAACAAAGGCGACGGCGACACCCACGGCAACCCGGCGCCGATCGTGGACCGCACCACCGGCCGCGTCTGGCTCGCGGAGACGTACAACACGGGCCGCACGGACAGCGCCAGCTGCTCGGTGCCGTGCGACCGCACCCCGCACCTCCAGTACAGCGACGACAACGGCCTGACCTGGTCCGTACCACGCGACCTGAGCCCGGAGATCCTGCCCACCGCCTGGAACTCCTGGTACGCGACCGGGCCGGCGCACGGCATCCAGCTCACACACGGCCGGTACGCCGGGCGGCTGGTCTTCGGGGTGAACGCCGAGTCCTGGGACGGCACCCGGATCACGGCCAACCACGCGGCGCTGATCATCAGCGACGACCACGGCGGCCACTGGCGGGTCGGCGCCCAGGAGACCTGGCCCATCGCCGAGGACGGCACCTTCCGGCAAAAACCCTCCGAACTCACCCTCGCCGAACTCGGCGACGGCTCCGTCCTGGTCAGCGGACGGGAGCAGGACGGCACCGACCTCGGCCACCGCACCCAGGCCGTCAGCCGCGACGGCGGTTCCCGCTTCACCGCCGCCTTCCACGACCTGCCGGACCTGTACGCACCGATGGTGCAGGGCTCGCTGCTGCGGCTCGGCGACCGCCTGCTGCTCGCCTGCCCCGCCGACCCCGACCGGCGCCGCACGATGATGATCCGCTCCTCCTACGACGGCGGCCGCACCTGGGACAGCGTGGACCGCGGCACGGTCGTCACCACGGACTGGTCCGGCTACTCCGACCTGGTCCGCGTCACCGGGGACACGATCGGCCTGGTCTACGAGGGCGGCGCGGTGGACGCACGCGAAGAGATCCGCTTCGCCCGCTTCACCGAGAACTGGCTCGCCCCGCGCCGCGGCCCCGATCCGGTCACCGCCGACCTGGCCCCGCACGCCCGCCCGGCCGCGGTGCTCGGCGGCGCGAAGGAGACGCGGGGGGTGTCCGGCGGCGCGCTGGAGTTCAACGGCACCGATGCGGCCGTACGCCTGCCGTACAGCAGCCGGCTGCCGCTCGGCACGAAGGACTTCACGGCATCTCTGTGGTTCCGGTACACGGCCACCACCGGTGAGCAGCCGCTGCTGTGGATGGGCGGGACCGGCACCACGCAGCCCCAGGTGTGGCTGCGCGGGGAGCCGGCGAACAACCGGATCCAGGGCCTGATCACCGTGCGGGACGGCGCGGCGGCTCCGCAGACTGCATACGTTCGCACGAATACCGCATACAACGACGGCCAGTGGCATCACATGGTGCTCCGGCGGGGCGGCGGTCGGCTGATGTTGTCGGTCGACGGTATGCAGTCGTCCGTATCCGACATCCCGGGATCGGTCAGCCGTAACTCCCCTTTCGGTGTGCACATCGCTCAGCGCATGGACAGCCGGGCCTTCTTCACCGGCGCCATCGACGAGGTGCACGTATGGGACCGGGCCCTCACCGACCAGGAGCTGTCGCACCCGGAGGCCCTGCGCTCAGCGAAGGACACGGTCCTGTGGCTGCCCCTGGACCACGTGGGCCGCTGACGCCCCGGGCGCGGTGTCCAGAACCTCCTGCGGATCGCGGGCGCGGCGCTTGGCGATGAC
This sequence comes from Streptomyces monashensis, assembly GCF_001866665.1. Classification (GTDB taxonomy): domain Bacteria; phylum Actinomycetota; class Actinomycetes; order Streptomycetales; family Streptomycetaceae; genus Streptomyces; species Streptomyces monashensis. The sequence goes on from NZ_MLYO01000009.1 coordinate 279,246, forward strand.
GGCGCACACCATCAGCTGCATCTGGTGGAAGAGCATCAGCGGCAGCACGGCGAGGGAGGCGTGGGCGCCGAACAGGACGCCGGCCATGGGCAGCCCGGAAGCGAGGGACTTCTTCGACCCGGCGAACTGGATGGCGATCCGGTCCGCCCGGCCGAAGCCGAGTACCTTGCCTCCGTACCAGGTCAGCAGGAGCATCGCGGCCAGCAGGGCGGCCTCCACGACGAGGAGGCCGCCGAGCCGTGCGAGGCTGACCTGGTGCCAGATGCCCTGGGTCATGCCCTCACTGAAGGCGGTGTAGACGACGAGCAGGATGGAGCCGCGGTCGACCAGGCCGAGGACCTTCTTGTGCCGCGTGATGAAGCCGCCGATCCAGCGGCGCAGCAGCTGCCCGGCGAGGAACGGCACCAGCAGCTGGAGCACGATCTTCGTCAGTGAGTCGGCGGAGAACCCGCCGCCGCTGTTGCCGAGGAGCGCCGCCGCCAGCAGCGGGGTGATCAGTATGCCCGCGAGGGAGGAGAAGGAGCCCGCGCAGATCGCCGCGGGCACGTTGCCCCGGGCGATCGAGGTGAACGCGATGGACGACTGGATCGTGGACGGCACCAGCGTCAGGAACAGCAGGCCCTGGTAGAGCGGATGCGTCAGCAGCGTCGGCACCAGCGCCCGCGCGGCGAGCCCGAACGCCGGGAAGAGCACGAACGTGCACACCAGCACCGTGGTGTGCAGCCGCCAGTGGCGCAGGCCGTCCAGTGCCTCCCGGGTCGACAGCCGGGCGCCGTAGAGGAAGAAGAGGAAGGCGATCGCGGTCGTCGACGCGCCCGAGGCGACGTCGGCGGCGGTCCCCCGGGCCGGGAGGAGCGCGGCGAGGCCCACGGTCCCCAGCAGCAGGACGATGTACGGGTCGATCGGCATCCAGCTCGGCCGGCGCAGGCGTGTCACGGTGCTCCGATGTGCTCTGTGTGTGCGGGTGGGAGGGGCTGAAGGTGTCGTCGGTCGGTACGGGTCGGCAGGTGTCGCCGATGTTTCTCTTCTCGTGTTTCTCTTCTCGTCGGGGCCGCAGGAGCCCCCTTCATCGTCCTCCGCGCTCCACCGATCGGGAATCCCGTACACCACTCTGACTGTCATCATGTTTTGTGATATCCGGCTAGGCTGGTGCCGTGTACGAGCCGGCGCAGCTGCGCTCCTTCCTCGCCGTGGCCCAGACCCTGAGCTTCACGCAGGCCGCGCGCCGGCTCGGGCTGCGTCAGTCCACGGTCAGCCAGCATGTCCGCCGGCTGGAGGACGCGACCGGCCGGCAGCTGTTCACCCGGGACACCCATGCAGTGGAGCTGACCGAGGACGGCGAGGCGATGCTGGGGTTCGCCCGGCGGATCCTCCAGGTGCACGAGCAGGCGACGGCGTTCTTCACCGGCACCCGGGTGCGCGGCCGGCTACGGTTCGGCGCCTCGGAGGATTTCGTGCTCACCCGGCTCCCGGAGATCCTGGAGGCCTTCCGCTACGACCATCCCGAGGTCGACCTCGAGCTGACCGTGGAGCTGTCCGGCACGCTGCACGAACAGCTGGCCGCCGGGAAGCTGGACTTGGTGCTCGCCAAGCGCCGCCCCGAGGACCCCCGTGGCGCGCTGGTGTGGCGCGACGACCTGGTGTGGATCGGCGCCGAGCGGCTGCGTCTGGACGCCGACCGGCCCGTCCCGCTGATCGTGTATCCCCCGCCCGGCATCACCCGGGCCCGTGCGCTTCAGGCCCTGGAGCGCGAGGGCCGGGCGTGGCGGATCGTGTGCACCAGCGGCAGCCTCAACGGCCTCATCGCGGCCGCCCGCGCCGGCCTCGGTGTGATGGCCCACTCCCGGCGGCTGATCCCGCCCGGCCTGTTCCGCCTGCCGGACCGCTCCGGACTGCCCGGCCTCGGCAAGGTCGACTTCGTCCTCGTCCACGGCCGCCGCCACGGCGCGGCGGAGGATGCCGCGAACGCTCTGGCCGCGGCCGTCCTGGCGGGCGGCGAACGGCTGGGGCGGCGCGGCGACTGACCGGAGCCGCACGCGGTATGCCGCGTACAGGATGGTGTGGGCGGTAATCGGCCCGTACAGATTCCGTGGAGATTACGGCACCGAAACTTACTGACCCGTCAGTATTGTGTCCGGCCCTTCCCCATGTGAGGGTATTTTCCGGTCACCTCCCAGGGAAAACGTGAGGTTTGCACGGTTAACCACCCCCTCCCGCCCGGTGACGCCGTGGGGTAGCTTTCACCGCGCTGTGCCGAGCATCACGGGCGTGACCGACAGCGAGGATCGGGGAGCGAGGTTTGCGCGAGTTCACCAACCCGCCGTTGGCGTCGGCGCCGCCGGTGGGCGGTCTGGCCGACGTCGTCTTCGAGCATGCCCAGAGCGACCCGGCCCATGTCGCCCTCGGCCGCAAGGATCCCGACGGGCAGTGGCGCGATGTGACCGCCGCCGAGTTCCGTGACGAGGTCATGGCCCTCGCCAAGGGCCTGCTCGCGCGCGGCATCCGTTTCGGCGACCGCGTCGCGATCATGTCCCGTACGCGCTACGAGTGGACCCTGTTCGACTTCGCGCTGTGGACGATCGGCGCCCAGGTGGTGCCCGTCTACCCCACCTCCTCGGCCGAGCAGTGCTTCTGGATGCTCTACGACGCCGAGGTGTCCGCGGCGATCGTGGAGCACGAGGACCACGCGATGACCATCGCCACCGTCATCGACCGCCTCCCGCAACTGCGCCAGCTGTGGCAGCTGGACGCGGGCTGTGTGCAGGAGCTGTACGACGCCGGCGCACATCTGGACGACGAGACGGTGCACCGGCACCGGCAGGCCATCACGCCGGACTCGGTCGCCACGATCATCTACACCTCCGGCACCACGGGCCGCCCGAAGGGCTGTGTGCTCTCGCACGGGAACTTCATGTTCGAGGCGGACACGATGATCCAGCGGTGGCAGCCGGTGTTCCACACCAAGAGGGACGACGAGGCCTCCACACTGCTGTTCCTGCCGCTCGCGCATGTCTTCGGGCGGATGGTGGAGGTCGCCGCGATCCGCGGCAGGGTCCGTTTCGGGCACCAGCCGCAGCTGCACGCCGCCGCTCTGCTGCCCGATCTGGCCGCGTTCAGGCCGACGTTCATCCTGGCGGTGCCGTACATCTTCGAGAAGGTGTTCAACTCCGCGCGCCGCAAGGCGGAGAAGGAGGGCAGGTCGGGGCCGTTCGAGAAGGCGGTGGACATCGCGGTGAAGTACGCGGAGGCCGTGGAGGCCAAGGCGTGGGGCACCGGGCCCGGCCCGTCGGCGGGACTGCGCATGCAGCACCAGCTGTTCGACAAGCTCGTCTACGGCAAGGTGCGCGCGGCGATGGGCGGCCGGATCCGCAACGCGATGTCCGGCGGTTCGGGGATGGACCGGCGCCTGGGGCTGTTCTTCGCGGGCGCCGGCGTGCAGATCTACGAGGGCTACGGCCTGACCGAGTCGACGGCCGCGGCGACCGCCAACCCGCCCGAGCGCACCCGTTACGGCACGGTCGGCCAGGCGATCCCCGGGATGACCGTGCACATCGCCGACGACGGGGAGATCTGGCTGCACGGCGCCAACGTCTTCCAGGGCTACCTCAACAACCCCAAGGCCACCGACGAGACCCTGCACGAGGGCTGGCTGGCCACCGGCGACCTCGGCTCGCTGGACGAGGACGGCTATCTGACCATCACCGGCCGCAAGAAGGAGATCCTGGTGACCTCCGGGGGCAAGAGTGTCTCGCCCGGGGTGCTGGAGGAGCGGGTCCGCGAGCATCCGCTGGTGAACCAGTGCATCGTGGTCGGCAACGACCGGCCGTACATCGCCGCCCTGGTCACCCTCGACCAGGAGGCCGTCGAGCACTGGCTGCAGATGCGCGGCAAGCCGAAGCTGACCCCGGTGCAGCTGGTGCGCGACGCCGACCTGGAGACGGAGGTGCGGCGGGCGGTGGTGGCCGCCAACACCCTCGTCTCCCAGGCCGAGTCGATCCGTACCTTCCGCATACTGGCGCAGCCGTTCACCGAGGAACACGGCCTGCTCACACCGTCGTTGAAGCTGAAGCGGAAGGCGATCGAGAAGGTCTACGACAACGAGGTCGAGGCCCTCTACCGGACCTGACGCAGCGTCACACACCCCGCCTTCGAGTGATGACACTGCGTCAATTCCCGCCGTGTCACTTGATCGTCACGCGGAAGATCTTGTCGGAGCCGTCGGGGGCGTTTCCGTTGTTGTCGCAGTTGGTGGTGGACAGCCACAGTTCGTCGGCGCCGGGCACCTTGGTGACCGTGCGCAGCCGGCCGTAGGAGCCGACGTAGTACGCGGTGGGGGTGCCGACGTTCTCGGTGTCGCCGTTGACGGGGATGCGCCACAGGCGTTCGCCGCGCAGGGACGCCATGTAGATGACGTTGCGGACGACGGCGATGCCGCTGGGCGAGGCCTCGGAGACGTTCCAGGTGGCCTTGGGGTTGGTCATGCCGGGGACGCTGCAGGTGCCTTCGCAGGTGGGCCAGCCGTAGTTCGCGCCGGGCTTGATGAGGTTGAGTTCGTCCTTGGAACTGTTGCCGAACTCGGCCTCCCACAGGCGGCCGTTGCGGTCGAAGGCGAGGCCCTGCGGGTTGCGGTGGCCGTAGCTGTAGACGTAGTTGCCGAACGGGTTGCCGGGAGCCGGTTTGCCGTCGGTGGTCATGCGCAGGATCTTGCCGTTGAGGGAGTTCTTGTCCTGGGCGAGATCGGGCTGCTGGGCCTCGCCGGTGGAGACGTAGAGGTATCCGTCGGGGCCGAAGGCGAGGCGGCCGCCGTTGTGGTAGCGGTTCTTCCTGATGCCCTGGAGCAGGATCGTGTAGCCGGTGAGGGTGCTGCCGTCGTAGGTCATGCGGACGACGCGGTTGCCCTCGGCGGCGGTGTGCATGAAGTAGACGTAGTGGTTCGTGGCCCACCCGGGGTCGACGGCGACGCCGAGCAGGCCGCCCTCGCCGTTGGTGGTGACGGCGTTCGGGACGGTGCCGACCTGGGTCCTCGTGCCGTCCTTGGTGACCTTCCAGACCCGGAAGTCGTCCCGCTCGGTGACGAGGGCGGTCTTGCCGTCGGGCATCCAGTAGGTGCCCCAGGGGATGGTCCAGCCGGTGGAGAGGGTGGCGATGGACGACGGGACGCCGCCGTCGGTGGCGCAGGCCTTGGTGGTGAAGGAGACCGTGTTGCTCGGCGGTGAGACGTTGCCGGCGGCGTCGCGGGCGACGACGTCCAGGGTGTAGGGACTGTTGCAGGCCAGCCCGGTGAGGGTGGTGGAGGTGCCGGTGGTGACGGTCTGGTAGACGGTCGATCCGCTGCGGATGTCGTAGGCGGTGACGCCGCGGTCGTCGGTCGAAGCGCCCCAGGCGAGGTCGACGGTATTCGATGTGATGCCGACTGTATGCAATGTACCGGGTGCGGTCGGCGGTGTGGTGTCGGAGCTGGGCTTCGTCGTGCAGTCGACGACCGGGCTGGCGGGCGAGGTGTTGCCGGCCGCGTCCCGGGCGATGACCGTGAGGTCGTAGGTGGTGTCCGGGGTGAGCCCGGTGAGCGTGTGCGTCGTGGTGGTGCCCGGCGCCTCGCCGATCTTGTTGCCGTGTTCGTAGAGGTCGTACGCCGCGACGCCCGTGTCGTCCGTCGACGCGCCCCAGGACAGGGTGAGCCGGTCCTCGCCGATGTCCGAGCAGGAGGGCTGCCCGGGGCGGGTGGGGGGCTGGGTGTCGGTGGCGGCCGCGAGGCTCAGGCGGTCGAGATTGGGGCCGCCGTGGTCGGTGGTGGCCCTCGCGCGGATCGCGTTGGTGCCCGCCTTCAGCTGGACGTTCACGGTCTTGGTGGCCCAGGTGTTCCAGTCGGTGGTGGCCGGGAAGGAGACGGCGGGCGCCGCGACGGTGCCGTTGACGGCGAGGTCCATCGGCCGGTCGGTGGTGGTGCCGTTGGCGTACCGCAGGGTGAGTGAGGCGGGGCCGGCCGCGGCCGCGGAGACGGTGAACTCCACGGAGGAGCCCTTGACGTTGGTGTAGTCGACGAAGCCGGTTCCGGTGTAGCCGGTGTGGTTGGTGGCGACGGTGCCCTGGGAGATCAGGGCGTCCTCGGCCTGGTAGTCGGTGGCGGCGAGGGCGGTGCCCTGGCTCAGCGCGGCCAGTGGCAGCGCGAGCACCGCGGCCAGGCCGTAGGGCAGAACTCTCCTGATGATCATGGCTGTTGGTCCCCTGTCTCCTTCAGCCCGTGTACCGGGTGAAGATCTTGAGATAGTCGTACGGCTGCTGCGACACGCCGCTGCACGCGTCGCCGTCGGTGCCCGGGCCGCAGGGGCGGTCGCGGTTGACGGACCAGTAGGTCAGGCGGGCGATGCGGTGCTGTTGGGCGTAGGCGAGCATGGTGCGGAAGTCGGCGGTGCGGACGAGCTCGCCGGAGTCGTCGGTCTTTCCGTTCATGGACGACAGCCCGATGTGGGCGTAGGCGGTGGCGTCGCTGTACCCGTAGGCGGCCTTGACCCGGGCCTCGAGGCCGTCCATGGCCCGGGTGGTGAGGGTGCCCATGGTCGTGGTGCCGCCTCCGAAGTCGAACGGCATGACGCACCAGACGTCGTTCTGCAGCCCGGACCTGGCGGCGCGCTGGATCATGTCGACGCCGGTGGCATCGGGGCCGGTCGTGGTGGTGCCGAAGGTGATGACCGTCTTCAGGCCGGGGGTGTTCGCCTTCACCGTCTTCAGGGCGTCGATGACGCGCTGGCGTACGGTGGCGTGCGTCCACTCGGTGTTCTCGATGTCGATGTCGATCGCGTGTAGACGGTATGCAGTGATCAGTTTTTGGTATGCAGTCGCCAGCGCGCCGGCGCTCGTACACTTCTCGCCCAGCTTCGCGCCGCTCCAACCGCCGACGGAGACGATGACATCGCCGCCCGCGGACCGTATACGGTCGACCGTCGACTGATCACTGCCGCCGGTCAACGGTCGACTGCCGTCCCACTTCGGGTTGCAGGTGCCGTCGGACAGGACGAACGCGAGCGTGAACCACTTCACGCCGGTCGCCGACATCACCGTCGTCGGGTCGGGCGGATTCCCCCAGCCCAGGTACTCGTAGGGGGCGACGGCCATGCCGGGCGCGGCAGCGGTAGCGGCCGCCGGCCGGGCCGAGGCCGTGGGCCGTACCCGGATCAGGCGGGTCTCCCCCGGTCGCAGGGTCGCGCTGTATGAGCCGGCGATCGTGCCGCGGTGGTCGCCGGACCACAGGTCGGTGACGTCGCCGGAGCCGGTGAAGCCGATCCGGGACCAGTCCACGGAGACGGTGGCGGAGCCGGAGGTGGCGGTGTTGAACAAGGCGACCGCGTAGGAGCCGTCGCTCTCGCGTTTGCTCCAGACCTGCTGGGAGCCGTTGTCGACCACGCGTTTCGCGGCGACGCCGTCCTGGTCGACGCCGATCAGCCGGTCGTTGGTGAGCATGGCCCGGTCGACGGGGTAGAGGTGGGTGAGGTCAGTGCCGAGCAGCAGCAGGGCCGCCGCCATCGACCACAGGGTGAACTGGGAGCGGCGCTGGTCGGCGGTGAGTCCCGCCCGGTCGCCGTTGCCGATCTCCAGGGAGTCGAGGTCGTTCCACCCGCCGGGCCCGGCGTACGGCTGCCAGGCGGCGGCCGAGTCGAAGCGGCGCGCGACATGGGTCCAGTCGGTGAGGGGGTAGCCGCTGCCGTTCGGGCCCGGGCCGCAGTAGCACTCGACGTCGCCCTGGGTGCGCCAGCTGTTGGCGAGGGCGCGCCAGGTGCCGGCGTGGTCGAGGGGGAGGTTGTTGGACAGGGCGAGGGTGATGGGGCGGCCGGTGGCGCGCAGGGCCTTGTCCCAGGCCTGGACGTCGGGGATGTCCTGGCTGCCCACGCCGTCGATCTTCAGGTAGTCGACGCCCCACGAGGCGAACTGCCGTGCCCAGGAGTTCACGAACTCCTGGGCGCCCGGCCTGGTGTAGTCGAGGGCGTACATGTTCTTGCAGTGGTAGTTCTTCTCGGTCGTCGAGGTGTCCGCGATGTCCTTGGCGTGGTACGGCGTGCCTTCGACGGGGGTGTTCTTGAGGACGGCGTTCTTGGCGATGCCGGGGGTGACGTAGAAGCCGAACTTCAGGCCCTTCGCGTGCACATGGTCGGCGACGGCCTTGATGCCGTGCGGGAACGTGGCGGGGTCGACGCTCCAGCGGCCGTAGCCGTCGACGGTGAAGCCGTTGCTGTCGCACTTCTGCCAGAAGTCGTCGAGGTTGACCTGGACGAAGCCGTGCCGGGCGAGGCCCGAGGAGACCAGGGCGTCGGCCTGGGCGTCGATCGTGGCCTCGGTGGGCTGACGGCGTACGAAGCTCCAGCTGCTCCAGCCCATGGCGGGCCGGACCGACAGGCCGTTGTCGGAGGCGACCGCGGAGTGGGCGGCTCCCGTGAGCGGTACGGCGGCGGCGATGAGCAGTCCGGCCGCCACCGTCGTGAGTGTTCTGAAGCGGGTCATGGGTGTCTTCCCCTGTTCACGGCGGGGGTGGCGTAGGAGGTGCCGATCCAGGCCTCGTCGATCCGCAGCTGCCGGTAGTGGGTGGTGTCGGTGGCGGCGGCCCAGGTGGAGTCGGCCTCGAGGCGGACGTAGCGGGCGGTGCCGGCGGGCAGGTCGATGCTCTGCACGCCGCGTGTGCTGGGGAGTTGGCCGGTGGTGACGGCGCTGCCCCAGTGGGTGCCGTCGTCGCTCAGGTACACCTTGTACGCCTTGATCCGCGCCGGCTGTTCGGTGGCGGAGCGGGCGTAGGCGACGGAGTCCTCACGCTGGTTGAGCCCGAGATAGCAGACCTTTCGGGCCGTGCCGAGGTCGAAGGTGAGGGCGACGGGCAGGGTCTTGTCGTTGTCCCAGTAGGTCAGGTAGGAGCCGTCGCCGGCGGCGGAGGCGGGGTGGCCGCTCACGGAGGCGCTCGCGGTCACGGTGACGCCGGTCGCGATGCCCTGGCGGCCAGCGGTGATCACCTTGAGGACGGTGTCGTACGGGTCCCAGCCGCCGAGGCCGGTGAGGGTGAGCGTGCCGCCGGACTGCGACCACGCGACGGCTTTGCCGGTACGGAGGTTGGTGACAGAGGCGATGCGGTAGCCGTTGTCGCGGATGCGCAGGGTGGAGGTGCTCGGCGGGGTCAGGACGTGGATGTACTGGCGGTTCGGGTCGTCCTTGGCGATGGTGGTGACGCCGTGGGCGCCGTCGTTCCAGTTGCCGGGTGCGAGGCCGCCGTACATGTAGCCGCCGCCCTCGGTGCCGTGCAGGGACTCCCAGATCGGGGCGAGGTAGGAGTTCGCGAAGGTGTTGAAGGCGGCCTGGTTCGCCGGGAATCTGCCGTTGACCTGGGCGGTCTCGGCCATCAGTGCCTTGACGGAGGATCCGGCGTTGGAGACGAGGCGGCCGAGGGTGAGTCCGCGGTCGACGGTGGGGTCGGTGCCGTCGTACCACCAGGCGCCGGTGGACGGCAGTTTGAAGTCGGCCTCCGTGAGGCGGGGTTGGGCGGTGTATACAGCCTGCGGGTAGTCGTATGCAGGCGTCATTCCGGTCTTCTGCTCATTGCTGATCATGTCCATGATCGGCGTGTCTTCGTTGTTGTTGCTGAGGGTGTAGTTGGGGCGCTTCTGGTAGATCTGCTGGTAGAGGTTGTGGCTCAGCCAGTAGTCGTTGTCGTTGTCGATCCAGAAGCCGCCGAGGTCCGGGTAGCGGTCCATGACCTCGAAGAAGTTGTCGTACGAGAACTCGCCGAAGCCGTCGCGGGTGGTCAGGTCGACCTGCTTGCCCTTGTAGGCGGAGTAGGCGGCGGAGTCGAGCCACTCGTGGCCGCCCTCGTCGTGCCACTGCGGGTCGTCGGTCATATAGAGGATGACCTTCATGCCCTTGGCTTTGGCGGCGTTGATGAGCTCGCCGAGGAAGTCCCGTTTGGTGGAGCAGGAGCCGGGGATCTTCGAGGGCCAGGGGCGGGCGTAGCCGAGCCGGCTGTGGAAGGTCGCCAGTACGAGGTATTGCGTATGCAGTTTTCTGGCTTCGTTCACCCAGTAGTCCGGCGTCCAGCCGCCGGCGGTGACGTCCTTCTCCCAGGCGGCGCAGTCGGTGTGGGCGGGGGCGGTGCGCAGCCCCCAGTGCACGAAGAGGCCGCCGACGGAGGCGCGCAGGAAGGCCTGGCGGGGGTTGTCCAGGTCCATCGGGCGGGCGGGTGCGCCGCAGTCCTCACTCGATCCGGTCGCCGAGACGCGCAGGGCGGCGCCGGTGGTGGAGTGACTGTCGGTCAGGCAGTAGCCCGTGACGTTCTGGAAGCCGATGTCGTGCGGGGACCTGCCGCCCTTCTGGGCGGTGAAGCGGGTCAGCCGGACACCGCTCGCCGCGTTCGCGATGACGGCGGGGCGACCGTCGTCGGCGGTATACCGCACACTGCTGTCGGTGAACTGTAGACCGTCGACATTGTGCAGGTACCAGCCGTACGCCGGCCGGGTCCCGATACTCTTCGGGTTGTAGTCGCCCCCGTCGTTGCTCGGCACGCCCGTCGACATGGTGCCGTTGCCGCCCGGGACCGTGATGTTGACGTTGGTGAAGGTGACCCCGCTGATCCGGTGGCCGTTCTCGCCCCACAGGGTCGGGCTGAAGGAGGGACTGCTGCCGGTCGCCGTGATGTCGTCGTACGTGACATCGCTGATCGATCCGACACCGGGGCTGCCGCCGCACCGCTTTCGTGTGCCGATCTTCTCCATGATCGGGGAGTGGACGCCGGTCATCGTGATGTCGCGGTAGTGGACGTCGGAGATCTTCGCGCCGTCCATGGAGACCATGCCGAGGCCGGACTTGTCGGCGCCCTCGATGCGGATCTTCTCGAACTGGTAGTCCGAGAAGTCGCCGCAGGTCTCCGAGCCGAACATCAGGGCGTTGCAGCAGCGCGCCGAGAGCACCGCATCGCTCACCCGGACATGGCCGCTCGGGAGCTTGGCGCCGAGGGCGTAGTCGCTCTTGAAGACCAGGGCGTCGTCGTTGGCGGAGATGTGCGCGCCGGTGATCGTGATGTTCGTGGTCGAGACGACGTTCCAGCCGTCGCGGTCGCTCGCGGTGTCGATGGTCAGCCGGTCGGAGACGACGTTCGTGCAGCCGTTGATCAGGGCGGCGAAGTGGCCGCCGCGGCGCAGGGTGAGGCCGTCGCCGAGGCGCAGTCCGTCGCAGCGGGTCAGGGAGAGGATCTTGTCGGCCTGCCCGGACCTGGGGTTGCCGGTGATCAGGTGGCCCGCGCCGTCGATGACGCCGTCGCCGGTGAAGCCGATGTCGGTGAGCTTGTCGCCGTAGATCATCGCGTCGTGGAAGTGACTGTGTCCGAAGTCCTGGTACTTGTCGTCCGGGTTGGACTCGGGCGGGTCGTAGGTGCCCGCCGAGGAGCCCTGGAGGGTGGCGCCCTGGTCGAGCTGGAGCGTCACATGGCTCTTCATGTGGATGGTGTTCCCGGACTGGTAGGTGCCGGCCGGGAAGCGGACGGTGCCGCCGCCGGCCGCGGCCGCGGCGGCGATGGCCTTGTCGACGGCGGGGGTGTCGTTGGCGCGGCCGTCGCCCTTGGCGCCGTAGGCGCGTACGTCGTACACGGCGGCGGGGCGGGCGACGGGCCGCGGGGCCGCGAGGGCGGCGGGGTGGGTCAGGCCGAGGACGACGGCGAGGGCGGCGAGAAGGACCGCCGCCACCCTTCTCGCGTGGCCGGGGCGGGCGGTGTGGGGTGTCAACGATCCGCTCCTCTAGGAGAGTTGGTAGCCGCGGAGGTTCGTGAGCAGGAGGTAGGTGTTCTCCAGGGAGCCCGAGGTGTCGCCGAGGGAGCGGTAGATGCCCCACTTGGGGCGCACGCGGTCGGCGAGGAACGTGTCGACGCCGGACCTGGTCGTGTCGATGACCGTCGTGGAGCCGTTCTTGAGGATCCAGCGGACGGAGCCGGCGCTGCCGCTGCCGACCGTGATCTGGAAGTCGACGTCGGTCCATGTGTCGTGCAGCGGGTCGAGGTCGGTGCTGCCGACGAGGATGTCGTCGACGGCGAGCCGCAGTTCGATGGTCTGTTTGCCGTTCTGGCGGCGCAGCGACTGCACGACGATCGGCGAGGTGCCGCTGCCGGGCTGCTTCATCTGCATGATGTGCGTGAAGGTGGTGGTCGCCTTGAGCGTGCTGGGGATGTACATCGAGTACGTGATCCGCCAGGTCTGCCCCTCGGTCCACTTCAGGTAGCTGTCCGCGCCGGTGCGCAGGCCGGTGACCTCCTGGCGCTGGCGGTCGGTGGAGGTGTCGCGGTCGACGGTGTGCATGGTGAAGCGCCAGTTGTCTCCGGTGGCGAAGATGTGAGGGTGGCCGGCCGGGTGGGAGTGGGCGCGGTCGTCCTCGACGGTCTCGAAGGCGCCGAGTCCGTCGGTGCGCGCCGACGGCGACCACTTCAGCTGCCAGGAGGCGGCGTGGGCCGCGGTGGCGGGCAGGCCGGGCGGAAGTCCGGTCGCGGCCGCCACGGCGCCGCCGAGCGCGGCCCCCAGCACTCCCCTTCTGGACGTGCTCATAACACTCGACCGTCCTCACGCAGTTGCTCGTTCATGATCAGGAAGGCGCCGAGCCCATGGAAGTCGTTGACGGCCCGGGGGCGGGCGGCGTAGTACGCGTACGTGCCGACGTTGGTACCGACGGAGATGTCCGACAGTTCGGTACGGCCGTCCGCGCCGACCGACAGCCGGGCCAGCACGCCCTGGTAGCCGCGCCGGGCCACGGACCTGAAGTGCCCGTCCAGATAACCCTGTTGAGCGCCCCGGTCGAGGGCGTAGGCGAACATGCCGGAGCAGGACGTCTCGGTCCAGTTGTCCGGCCGGTCCCCCTTGTCGATCACCTGGAACCAGCGCCCGGACGCCGGGTCCTGGTACTTCTCCAGCGCCGACGCCAACGTGCGGAACATTCCCAGCAGTTGGGGACGGTACTGCTGGTCCGCAGGGATCGCGTCCAGGACGTTCACCGTCGCCATGGCGTACCAGCCGACCGCCCGGCACCAGTGCTCGGGGGCCAGTCCGGTGGCCGGATCGGCCCAGCTCGCCGACCTCGACTCGTCGTAGGCGTGCCGGAGCAGGCCGCTCGCGACCTGGAGGTGACGGCCGTAGACGTACAGCTGCCGGGCGGCCTCGCCGTCCGCGTACGCGCCGTCGTGGAACTCCTGGCCGTACTCGACCAGGAACGGGTTCACCATGTAGGCGCCGTCCGCCCAGAGTTGATGGGCGCGGCTGCTGGTGTCGGCGTGCCAGAAGCCGCCGTCGGAAGTGCGCGGATAGGTGTTCAGGCGGTCGCGGATCTTCTGGGCCGCCGTGCGGTAGCGGTCCTGGCCGGTCTCGTGGTGCAGGATCACCAGCAGTCGGCCCGCCTGCATGCTGTCCAGGCTGTCGAACGACTGGCCGATGCTGCCGTCGGCGCTCACGAACCGGTCGACGTAGGCCTTGATGTACGACAGCAGGCGGGGGTCGTGGGTGCGCCGGTAGACGAGGTACTGGCCGTAGAGGTACAGGCCCACCGGGTACGACCAGCCGCCGATGGTCTGCGGCGTGTAGCGCGCCATGGTGGAGTCGACGACGGCCGTGGACCAGTCGCGGGCGGCGGCGGGGCGGACGGACGGGGCGGTGGTGTGACGAACAGCGGGAGCGGCGGCGGCCGGGGGTACGGCGGCGGGCAGCGCCGCCAGGGCCGCGGTGGCGAGCGCGGCGGTGCTCAGCGCCGCGCGCAGGCGTCGGCGTCTCATGGTCCTCCTTCTCGGTAGGCGTAGGCGGGCCGGTGCGCGGCGGGGCCGTGCACCAGGGCGTGGACGAGGGGGTGGTCCGGGGCGTGCCGGCAGGCGGGGTCGGTGCGGGCGGGATCGCCGGTCAGGGCGTGGGCCTGGCAGCGGCAGCCGCCGTGGTCGACCGTACGCAGGGCACAGCCCCGGCACGGTTCGGGCATCCAGGCCTCGCCCCGGAAGGCGTTGAAGGCCTTCGACTCCCGCCAGATCCAGGCCAGTTCGCGGTCCTTCACGTTCGGCGGTTCCAGTCCGGGCAGGGCGCCGGCGGCCGGGCAGGGCAGCACCGTGCCGTCCGGGGCGACGGTCAGGGAGACGGCACCCCAGCCGCCCATGCAGGGTTTCGCGGTGGTGTCCACGAGATCGGCGGCGACCCACACCAACTCCAGGGCATCTCCCAGCCGTTCACGCCAGCGGGCCACGCGGGTGCGGGCGCGCTCGGTCTGGTCGGGCGTCGGCAGCAGGGCGGCGCGGTTGCGGGCCGCCCAGCCGTGGTACTGGGTGTTGGCGAGCTCGATCCGGTCGGCGCCCCAGTCGAGGGCGAGCCGGACCAGGTCGTCGAGAGCGTCCAGGTTGCCGTGATGGAGGACGACGTTCAGACCCAGGGGAAGACCTGCCGCGCGCACCAGACGGGCGGCACGCTTCTTGGCCGCGAACGACCGTGCCCCCGCGATGCGTTCGGCGGCCACGGGGTCGGCGTGCTGCACCGACAGCTGCACACTGCGCAGCCCGGCCCCGGTCAGCGCGGCCAGCCGCCGCTCGCCGAGTCCCACCCCGCTGGTGACGAGCTGGGTGTAGAGGCCCGCGCCGCCCGCGGCGGCCACCAGGTCCGGCAGGTCGCGTCGCAGCAGCGGTTCGCCGCCGGACAGATGGGTGTGGACGACGCCGAGGTCACCCGCTTGCCGGAAGACCTCCGACCACTGCCCGGTGCTCAGCTCTGCTGACCGGCCGGCCAGTTCGACGGGGTTGGAGCAGTAGCCGCAGCGCAGCGGGCAGGCGTGGGTGAGTTCGGCGAGCAGGGCCCAGGGAGGGGCCGCGGCGGTCATCCGAGCCAGCCCTCCTTCCGTAACCGGTCGAGGAACCAGGGGACTTCGGCGGCAACGGGCGCACGCGGATGACGTGCCGTCAGTTCGGCGACGACGGCGTCCACGTCCCGGACGCCGTCGCACAGCCGCAGCACCTCGCCCGCGCCGCCGTCGAGCACCACCACCCGCTCCGGCAGCAGCAACAGGTCGGCGCCCCGCACCCGGTCGCGCCTCAGCAGCACCCCCCGGGCGAGGACCGGCCGCCAGGGCACGGCGGGCGACAGCGGCGCCGGCGTCATGTCCCGCCTCCGACCGCCGTACGCGCCGCGTCCGCTGCGCCCGCCGCACCCGTCACGCCCATCACGCCCGTCGCGTCCACCGCGTCCACCGCGTCCAGCAGCGACCACAGGACCTCGCATTTGAACTCCAGCGCGGCCACGGCCCGTTGCTGCTCGTCCGGGGTGCGGGCGCGGGCCAGGACCAGGGCGAGGGCCTGCTCGGCGTCGCGGGCCCCCTGGGTGACGCGGGTGCGGAAGTAGGCGAGGCCCGCCGGGTCGATCCACGGATAGTGGTGTTCGAAGGCGGCGATGCGGGTGCGCATCAGGTCCGGGGCGGACAGCTCGGTCAGGGAGGCGGCGACGGCGTCGAGCACCGGGCGCCGCCGGCAGAAGCCGACGTAGGCCTCCACCGCGAACCGCACCCCGGGCGGTACCCGGGACGCGTTCCACAGCTCCTCGCGGTCGAGCCCGGCCGCCTCGCCGAGCCGCAGCCAGCGCTCGATACCGCCCCCCGTGCTGTCGGTACCGTCCTGGTCGTGGATGCGGCGCAGCCAGGCACGGCGGTCCTCGGGCCGCTCCAGAGCGGCGAGGATCAGCGCGTCCTTGACGGGGATGTGCCGCTGGTAGTGGAAGCGGGCGGCGATCCAGCGGCGCAGTTCGGCGGGGGTCAGTTCGCCGCGGTGCATCCGCTGGTTGAAGGGGTGGCGGTCGTGGTAGCGCACCCTGGTGACCGCGCGCAGCCGCTCGGTGAACTCGGCGGCCGGCCAGGCGGCGCGGCCGTCGGGTCCCGGTGCCGCCGCGGTCATGCGGCCGGGGGCGGCTCGGGCGCGCGGCGGTCGGCGAGCGCGTAGGCGGTCACCTCCAGCGCGGTCTCCACCACACGGTAACCAGGGCTTCGCCAGACCTTTTCATCCGATGTCTTCGGGGCGAGGAGGTCCGTCCGGGTGGGCAGGGAAGGGCTCTCGTTCATGGGTGCGTACTCGCTTTCCCGAGGTGGGGGAACTCATCAGGGAAGGCCACTGGGGACAGGGAGGAGTCGACGGCCAGGTCAGGGCCCGTTCATGTACGTGCACCGGGTTCATCAACACGTCGGCGGCGCGATACAGAGTCCCGGGACGATGCGCCGCGGTCAATGGTCCGGACCGAAAACGTCGGATGCGTTTCCGGCCAATCTCCGCCACAGGCGCTGACTCGCCGGTCAGTTTCCCCGGATTCCGCGGTCAGGAATGCGTCGCGGTCGTTGATCGTTGACGATGGGAGAAGAACCTGTCGACAACCGAAGGATCACGAGGCTCGTGAGCAGCAAGGTCCCCCCGATCATCCTCAACAACGGCATCGAGATGCCCCAGCTGGGCTTCGGCGTCTGGCAGGTGCCGGACGACGATGCCGAGCGGGCTGTCACCACGGCGCTCGCGGCCGGGTACCGCAGCGTCGACACCGCCGCGATCTACGGCAACGAAGAGGGCACCGGCAAGGCCCTCGCCGCCTCCGGCGTACCCCGCGAGGAACTCTTCGTCACCACCAAGCTCTGGAACGCCGACCAGGGGTACGACGCCACGCTCCGCGCGTTCGACACCTCGCTGGCGAAGCTGGGCCTCGACCACGTGGACCTGTACCTGATCCACTGGCCGCTGCCGTCCCGCGACACCTACGTCGACACCTACCGGGCACTCGAGAAGCTCTACGCCGACAAGCGCGTGCGCGCCATCGGCGTGTCCAACTTCCTCCCCGAGCACCTGGAACGGCTGATCGGCGAGACCTCCGTCATCCCGGCGGTCAACCAGATCGAGCTGCACCCGCACCTGCAGCAGCACGCCGCCCGCGCGTACCACGCGGAGCAGGGCATCGCGACCGAGGCCTGGTCGCCGCTCGGCCAGGGCAAGGGGCTGCTCGAGGTGCCGGCGATCGTCGCGATCGCGCAGAAGCACGGCCGCACCCCCGCCCAGGTCGTGCTGCGCTGGCACGTCCAGCTGGGCACCGTCGTGATCCCGAAGTCCGTGACGCCGTCCCGGATCAAGGAGAACATCGAGGTCTTCGACTTCAGCCTCGACGACGAGGACCTCGCGGCGATCAGCGCGCTCAACGAGGACCGGCGCATCGGCCCCGACCCCGCCGCCTTCGACTACGTGGGCTGAGCCGCTCCGCCCGGACCGGCGCCGGTTCCGGCTCGCCGGCCGCCGGTACCGCGCACGCCGCGGCCACCCGCCCGCCCGCCGGCGGGACGGGTGGCCGTGCGCGGCCCGCGAGCACCGAGCGCCTCCCCCGGCGGTCGTACTCCTGCGCACAGGCCGTTGCGGTACGCCGTCCGCGGAGCCATGCGCTGCGCCGTCGGGGCCGTGTACCCCGCTGGTGGGGCCGTGTGCCCCGCCGTTCAGCCCGCTCGCGCATCCGTTCAGTCGGGCCGCACGTCCGCGTGGACGATCTCGAACTCCTCCAGGGCGACGACGTCGACGTGCGCCTTGACCACGCTCTCGTGCCGGATGAGTGCGTGGCCCGCCCGGGACCCGTCCAGTGCGGCTCGGTCGGCGAAGAGCACTCCGACCAGGCCCCGGCCGCGCACGCGGTCCAGGAAGAGGGCCGCCCCGGCGAATCCGGGCAGCACCTCCAGGCGGGGCAGCACCCCCGCGTGGAAGGTGTCGAAGGCCAGGTCCGCGTCCGCCGGCGCGAACTCCAGCCGGGTCAGCCGCATGCCGCCGCCGGTGAGCGGCCGGTGCCCGACCGGGAAGACCGTGGCCTCGTAGTTCTCGACCGCGACGGTCCCGGCGAAGGGGTGCAGCAGTGCCGGGCGCCGCTCGCGCATGACCTGGTCGCTGTGGTCGCGTGCCTCGGCCGACTCCCACCAGCTGACCGAGAACAGGGTGCCGAGAGACCGGTCGACGAAGACGCCGGCACCCCGGAAACCCGGGCGTTCCTCGAGCAGATCGTGCCCCTGCGTGTTCAGGGTCCGGATGGCCGTGCCCAGCTGCGCCGGATTGCCGGTCGCGTAGACCGTGCGGACGAACAACATGCGTCCCACCTCCCGGAGCCGTGACCATGCCGGGCCGACGGCAGCAGACATATGCGGATGAAGCGGCTCTTTCAGTCTTGCCGCGTGTGCAAATCACCGCAATACGCCCAGATTTCGGGAGTTCGCAACTCGAGGGTTGACGGGGACATGCAGACGGGTCCACGGTGTACGGCACTCAGTAAGGAAACTTTCCTAACAGAAGGGGTCCCCCACAGTGCGCCTTCGAACGCTGACCCTCGCCGCGGCCTCCGGGTCCGCCCTGCTCGCCGCGGGCGTGCTCCCCGCACACGCGTCCGCCGTCCCGTCGGCGAGGTCCGCGCCGACGTCCGCCCAGGAGGGCTCGGTCAGCGCGGCCGACCTGCTCGCCAAGGTGACGTCCTGTTCGCAGATATCGAACGGCAAATACAAGACCGACGAGGAGACCGCGGCCACGGTCCCCGTGTGCGGCAAGAACGGCGCGGTGTTCTGGAAGGCCGACATGGACATCGACTGCGACGGCCAGACCACCACCGACTGCAACAAGAACCGCGACCCCTGGTACCAGGACGACACCGCCTTCCACCAGTCCGACGGCAAGCCCCTGAAGGCGGAGGCGCTGCCGTACATCGTGGTCCCCAGCTCCAGCAGCATCTGGAACTACTCCAGCGCCGGCATCAAGGGCGGCGGCGTGGTCGCGGTCATCTACAACAACAAGGTGGAGTACGCCGTCGTCGGCGACACCGGCCCCACGAAGATCATCGGCGAGGCCTCGTACGCCACCGCCAAGGCGCTCGGCATCGACCCCGACCCGAAGACCGGCGGGGCCGACTCCGGCGTGACCTACATCCTGTTCAAGAACTCCAGGGTCTCCCCCATCGAGAGCCACAGCGCGGCGGTCTCGCTCGGGGACCAGCTGGCCAAGCAGTTCCTCGCGAACAACTGACGGGTGATGTACGTCAGTTGGGCTGTCCCAGCGGGCGTACGACCACGGTGTTGACGTCGACCCCGGCCGGCTGCCGGATCGCCCAGACGACCGAGTCGGCGATCTGGTCGGCGGTCAGCAGGTGCCCCGGGGGCAGGCTGCCGAGGCCGTCCCAGAACGGGGTCTCCACCCGGCCGGGGGCGACCAGCGTCACCCCGACCCCGAACTCCGTGACCTGGCGCCGGGTGTTCTCGGCGAGCCCGGTGACCGCCCACTTGGTGGCGCCGTAGAGGTTGCCGGGGGTGTTCACGAACCCGGCGACACTGCCGATGAGGACGATCCGGCCACGGGTCTCCTTCAACGCCTCGACGGAGGCACGGATGAGCAGGGCCGGGCCGAGGACGTTGGTGAGGACCATCTCGGTCCAGCCGGCCGGGTCGCCGTCGGCGACGGAGTCATGGGTGGCGAAACCGGCGTTGGCGACGACGATATCCAGTCGACCGTATGCCTTGAGCGTACGGTCGACAGCATTCTGTATATCGTCGAATGTCGACGCATTACCGGCGACTGTCTGCAGTTCCTCGGGCCGGCCGAGCTCGTCCGCGAAGTCCCGCAGCCGGGACTCCGTACGGCCGGTGACGGTGACGCGGTGTCCGGCGGCCAGCAGCTGCCGGGCGACGGCGGCGCCGATGCCGGTGGCGCCGCCGGTGATGAGTGCGACCGGAGAGTCGTTCACGGGTTCCCCCTGTATGTCGGTGACGCGAGGGAGTCCATCACCTGGAGCGCGCTCGAAGTCAACTGCCTGCGCCCGAAGAGGAATCACCCTCCTTCCGCCACACCCCCGCTCGCCTACGCCGGCCGTACGGCCCGGTGCACCGTGTGGGCCGCGAGGACGAACACGTCGGCGCGGCGGTGGAGGCTGCCCGGGTCGGCGGGGTCGAGGAGCCGGGCGAGGGTGGCGCGGTCCTCGGCGTCCAGGGCCTCGGCATGGAGGTCCCGGGCGCGGGTCAGCATGGCGACCACGAAGGCGCGGGCCTTCTCGGGAAGGGGGGCGGGCAGGTCGAGCAGGAAGGTGCGGGTGCCGGTGTGCTTCAGGCCGGCGGCCGCCAGCAGGGCGGGCCAGTCCTCGGCCTCGGCGACCGCGCCGGGCAGCTCGGCGCGCATCTCGGCGAAGCGGTCCTCCTGGAGGGCGTCGAGGCGGGTCTGGAGTCCGGGGCGGCCGAAGCCGAGGTCGCGGGGCAGATAGCGGGGAGCCAGACCGCCCTCCAGAACGGCCAGTGTGCCGCCGGGGGCGAGCCGGGCGCCGAACGCGGCGAGTGCGGCCTTCTGGTCGCCGAGGTGATGCAGGCTGCGGCTGGCCCACAGCAGGTCCGCCGGATACTCCAACTCATCGAGTACTTCCGGGAGTTCGCCGACCAGGGTGTCGAAGCGGTCGGCGATCCCCTCGCGGGCGGCGCGGGCGCGGGCGCGCTCCAGCAGCGGTGCCGAGCCGTCGGCGGCGACCACCCGGGCGGCGGGGAACTCCTGTGCGAACAGGCAGGCGATCACCCCGGGGCCGCTGCCCGCGTCCACGATCAGACCGGGCTCGGTCACCTCCGTGCCCAGCCAGGCCAGGGCGCTCTCGTACGCGGGGGCGGCCACCTCGGCCTCCGTCTCCAGGTGGGCCGCCATCGCGGCCCAGTCGATGTCGCCGCCACGGGCGTGGCCAGCGTGGCCCCCATGGGCGTGCTGGGCCTGATGCCCGCCGTGCTCGTGGTGCCCGTGCTGTCCGTGGTGCTCGTGTGCCATCGTGGTCCGCCTCTCCTTCGGGTGCGGCCAGCGTGCGACCCCGCAGTGCGAGGGGGCCAGTCCTGTTGCCGGTGCCGCAAAAAATTGCCGATGCGGCAACAGCGGGTCCGGCAGAAACCGGATGCGTGGCCACGGCCGGGGCAGCACCATGGGACCTCGTGGACGACGAACTGACGGAGCGGTTTCTCACCGACGGCGTCGTGAGGATCGAGGGCGCGGTCCCGGCCGCTGTCGCCGAGGACGGTTCCCGGCCCCGCTTCATGGCGCAGCCGCCGCTGATGCCGGCGGTGCCGTGCGCGCTGGAGCGGGCGGACGGGGCGTACTCGCCGATGGAGACGGCGATCCGCCGGGGCCTCGGCCGCTAGCGGTCGTCAGGGCCCCGGCGGACGTTCACCGCGCCGGTGTCACGTGACCGGTTACGGCAGCGGCGGGTAGGCGTTCTGCATCAGCTGCTGGAACTGTGCGGAGAACCAGTGTCCGGACAGCGGGGCGTTCGGCAGCGCGCCCGACATGTTGTTGTCGTTGCGGGCGTTGCCCGTGTACGTCGGGTCGCACATCCGGTCGAAGCCCTTGCCCTCGTCGTTCGGGATGGCGGTGCTGGAGCCGTCGGACTCCCCCGGCGGCTTCATCCACACATAGGCGTCGATCCCGGGGGCCGGGTTGGCCTGCGGGCGTTCGCCGAGGCCGGCTCCGGCCTGGTTGCACCAGTTGCCGATGTTGATGCGGCGGTCGTAGCGGCCGCCGTCGACGTAGGCGTCGACGCTGGTCTTCGGGCCCGGTCCGGTCGGGCGGGCGGTGCCGCCCCAGCCGTTGCGGGAGGTGTCGATCAGCATGCCGATGTTCGCGTTGAAGCCGACCGAGACCAGCTCGGTGCGGAAGGCCTGGGCGAAGGACAGCTCGTCGACGTACCGGTTCCAGTCGACCCACTTGGACTGGCGGACCGAGGTGCCGCCCACGCTGTCGTTGATCGTGAAGTTGTCCTCCTTCAGGGCGCTGTAGTTGGCGGTGTTGGTGATGAAGCCCTGGACGTCGTCGACCGTCGCGCCGGAGGCAGTGGCCGCCTGCTTGAACACGTTCGCGGCGGCAGCGAAGTTGTCGTCCCAGCCGAGCCAGCCGTGGTGGCCGGCGTCGAGGTAGTTGTAGACGTTCGGGATGGCGCCGAGCTTGGCGAGGGCGTAGCCGACACCCTTCACGTAGTTGCCGTTGGCGAGCATGGTGTCGCACTGGGGGGTGTCGGTCGCGCGGCTGCCGGTGTTGGTGACGAGGTTGGGCAGCGAGTCGAGCTCGATCGTGGTGACGATCCGCAGCGAGGCGTACTTGGGGTCGGCGAGGACCGCGGCGATCGGGTCGATGAACTGGCTCTCGTACTTTCCGATGTCGTCCGGGCCGAGTTCGCCGTTGGAGGCGAGGGCGGCGCAGTCACGGCCGGGCAGGTCGTAGACGACCAGCTGGACGACCTCCTGGCCGCCGCCCTTCTGGGCGAGGGCGGCGTCGAGGTGGTCGCGCAGGCCCATGCCGCCGTTGACGCCGTTGATCGCGGCGATGCGGTCGAGCCAGACGCCGGTCGGTTCGTCGGACACGCGGGCGCCGCCCGGTTCGGCGGCGGCCTTGGCCGACCACTCCGGGTTCACGTACACCTTGGCGCCGTCGTACGGGTTGTCGACGCGGGTGCCGCTGCCGCTGCCGCCGGTTCCGCCGCCGCCCGTGCCGCCGCCCCCGCCGGTGCCGTCGTCGACGTTGCAGGTGACGCCGTCGAGGGTGAAGGCGGTGGGCAGGGTGTCGGTGCCGCTGTAGGTGCCGTTGAAGCCGAAGCTGACCGAGGATCCGGTGGCGAGTGTGCCGTTGTAGCTCTCGTTGGCGGCGGTGACGTCGCTGCCGCTCTGGCTGATCCGCGCGTTCCAGCCGCTGGTGACCTTCTGGTCACCGGCGTACGACCACTTCACCGCCCAACTCGACTTCGCGGCCGCGTTGTTGGTGACGGTCACGGCTGCGGTGAAGCCGGTGTCCCACTGGTTCTGCACGGTGTAGGTGACGGTGCAGGGGATCGCGTCGGCCGCCGCATGGGCCGGAGTGGTAGTGAGTGCCGTCCCGGAGGCGCCGGCGACCAGCGCCAGGGCGGCGAGCATCGATGTTCTGGTACGACTCATGTGTGCGGGTTCCTTCCTCCGTGGTGGGGGTTACGGGTTGAGGGCGCGCAGGTGGTCGCGCAGTCCGGTGCCGTAGGCGGTGGGTGTGCCGTCGTAGGCGGAGATCAGGGACGGCCCCGAGGAGCAGTCCCAGGTGTTCCAGGCCCAGCCCAGATAGGAGAGGTTCCGGTCGTCGAACCACTTCATGGCCTGGTCGATGAAGCCGTGCGCGCAGGTGTTCTCACCGATCTCCCCGGCGACCAGCGGCACCTGGGCCGCGACCGGGGCGAGCGTGGAGTTCCAGCAGCTCTCGCTCGCGCAGGTGTTGAAGTTGTAGCCGTGGTAGGCGGCGGCGAGATTGCCTACAGGATCCTGTGGTTTGTACACGGTCCACTGGCTGAGGTCGTTCGCATACGCCAGACCGCCGACCATGAGGACGTTCGTGGATCCGGTGTTCCGGATACTGTCGACGAGGTCCTGCATACCGGCGACCTCGTACGGGATCCCGGCGCAGGTTCCGCCGTCCCGCCAGCATGTCCAGGCGTCGGTCGTGCTGGAGGTCGCACGGTCCGGGTACGGCTCGTTGAACAGGTCGTACACGGGTGCCGGGTCGTCCTTGAAGGTGCTCGCGACCGAGGCCCAGAACGACGGGCTGTACTGTGCGTCGGGCATGGGTTTCTGGCAGGTGGCGTGGACGTCGGAGCAGCCGGCGGAGTTGCCGGTGTACTGGCCGTAGGTCCAGTGCAGGTCGAGGATCGGGGTCATGCCGTGGGTCTCGACGCGGGCCACCAGGTTCTTGACGGCGTTGATGTAGTTGGTGCCGCCGTACTCGGGCTTGATGTTCGAAAGTCCCAGCCAGCACTCCTCGTTGAGCGGGATGCGCACGGCGTCGGCCTTCCAGTCGGCGATGGCCTGGATCGCGGCGTCGTCCACCGGGCCGTCCCAGATGCCGTGGCCCTGCACGCACATGAACTCGCCGCCGGAGCGGTTGACGCCGAGCAGCCGGCGGGTCGCACCGGAGGTGTCCTCGATCCTGGTGCCGGAGACGTGGAGGGCGGGTGCCGTGTCGGTCGTGGGCGGTGGCGAGGTCGGCGGCGGTCCGGGATCGACGTTGCAGGTCGTGCCGTTGAGCGTGAAGGCGGTCGGCGCGGTGTTGCCGCCCGACCGGTCGGCGAGGAAGCCGGCGGTGACGCTCGCGCCGGCGCCGAGGGAGGCGTTCCAGCTCTCGCTCGCCGCGGTCACGGTGGTGCCGGACTGGGACCATGCGGCGTTCCAGCCCTGGGTGACCTTCTGGCCGTCTGCGAAGTCGAAGGTCAGCCGCCAACTGTTCAGGGCTGTCTGGTCGTTGGTGATTTTGACGGAGCCCTGGAAGCCACCCGCCCACTGGCCGGTGACGGAGTACGCCACGGTGCACGCGGGTGTGGCTCCCTGGGCGGACACCACCGGGACGACGACACTCGCGAGGAGCACGGTGGCACCGGCGGCGGCTAAAAGTACTGAACGCGGGGGGTGTCGCATGAGCGACTCCTTGCAGTGGCGCGCGCCGTGACCGGCGCGTCGACTGACTGGAACCGCTCCCACTGGTGCGGAGGAAGGTAGCGCCAACGGGCCATGTTGCCCAGGGGAGTTGCTGACTTTTCCTGAAGGTTTCCGTCGAATCTTTTCGACTCTTCAAGCACCTTGACCGTTCACGGGGTCGTCCTCACTATGGGAGCGCTCCCACTGGTTCAAGCCTTGACTTCTTCCCGAGCCGCAAGCCTCAACGTCGCGAGAGCCGCATGTCGCGAGTCGCCGAAGGAGGAACCAGCTCATGGATCCCGGACGCAGACACAGAGCTGTTCGGCGGTGGTGGACCGCCGTGGCGGCCGCGTTCGCCCTGCCCCTGTCGATGCTCGCCGTCGGCGCGACGACCGCGCACGCGGCGTCCGTGCAGTGCAGCGTCGACTACACGACCAACGACTGGGGGTCCGGCTTCACCGCCGGCCTCACAATCACCAACCGCGGCACCGCCGCGATCGACGGCTGGATGCTGTCGTACGCCTACTCCGGCGACCAGAAGCTGACGAACGGCTGGAACGGCACCTGGTCCCAGTCCGGCGCGACGGTTTCCGTGCAGAGCGCGTCGTACAACGCCACCATCGCCGCGGGCGCCGCCGTCAGCACCGGCGCGCAGTTCACCTACAGCGGCACCAACACCGCCCCCGCCTCCTTCTCGGTCAACGGCACGACGTGCGCCGGTGCGCACCAGCCGCCGGTCACGGTGCTGACCAGCCCGAGTGCGGGAGCGGTGTACACGCACGGGGACGCGATCCCGCTCGCCGCAACCGCGGCGGCCGCCGACGGCGCGACGATCAGCAAGGTGGAGTTCTACGACGACACCACGCTGCTGGGGACGGACACGAGCGCGCCGTTCACGCTGTCGGTCTCCGATCTGACCATAGGCAGTCACTCGCTGGTGGCGAAGGCGTACGACAGTACGGGCGCCTCGGCCGAGTCCACGCCGGTCGGCGTCACGGTCGCCTCGGGACCCGCGGTGGTGGCCTCGCCGTCCCAACTCGGCGTCCAGCAAGGCAAGTCGGGGACGTTCGGCGTGAAGCTGTCGACGCAGCCGAGCACGGACGTGACGGTGAGCGTGGCCCGTACGGACGGCAACACGGGACTGTCCGTGAGCGTCGGCTCCTCCCTGACGTTCACGCCGTCGAACTGGGACACCGCCCAGCCGGTCACCGTCTCGGCGGACTCCTCCGGCACCGGCGCGGCGACGTTCACCGCCTCGGCGGACGGCCACACCAAGGCCACGGTCACCGTGACGGAACTGGCGG
Source organism: Streptomyces monashensis (assembly GCF_001866665.1). Classification (GTDB taxonomy): domain Bacteria; phylum Actinomycetota; class Actinomycetes; order Streptomycetales; family Streptomycetaceae; genus Streptomyces; species Streptomyces monashensis. The sequence goes on from NZ_MLYO01000009.1 coordinate 304,997, forward strand.
CGGCGAAGACGTACGACCAGCGGTTCCTGGATCTGTACGGGAAGATCACCGATCCCGCAAGCGGCTACTTCTCCCCGCAGGGCATCCCGTACCACTCGGTGGAGACGCTGATCGTCGAGGCCCCGGACTACGGTCACGAGACCACGTCGGAGGCCTGGAGCTACCTTCTGTGGCTCCAGGCGATGTACGGCAAGGTCACCGGTGACTGGTCGAAGTTCAACGGCGCGTGGACGCTGATGGAGAAGTACATGATCCCCACGCACGCCGACCAGCCGACGAGTTCCTTCTACAACGCCTCCAAGCCGGCGACGTACGCGCCCGAGGAGGACACTCCGGACCAGTATCCGGCGAAGCTGGACCCGTCGGTCGCGGTGGGATCGGATCCGATCGCCGGTGAACTGAAGACCGCATACGGTACCGACGATGTGTACGGTATGCACTGGATCGAGGACGTCGACAACGTCTACGGCTACGGCGACACGCCCGGCGGCACCTGCGAGGGCGGCCCGACGGCGAGCGGACCGTCGTACCTGAACACCTTCCAGCGCGGGCCGCAGGAATCGGTGTGGGAAACGGTTCCACAACCGACCTGCGACGCGTTCAAGTACGGCGGCAAGAACGGTTACCTGGACCTGTTCACCGGCGACAACTCCTATGCCAGGCAGTGGAAGTACACCGACGCCCCGGACGCGGACGCCCGCGCGGTGCAGGCGGCGTACTGGGCCGACGTGTGGGCCAAGGAGCAGGGAAAGAGCGGTGACGTGTCCGCGACGGTCGCCAAGGCCGCGAAGATGGGCGACTACCTGCGGTACGCGATGTACGACAAGTACTTCAAGAAGATCGGCGACTGTGTCGGTCCCTCGGCCTGCGCGGCCGGCACCGGCAAGGACGCCTCGCACTATCTGCTGTCCTGGTACTACGCGTGGGGCGGCGCCACCGATTCCAGTGCGGGCTGGTCCTGGCGGATCGGCTCCAGCCATGTCCACGGCGGCTACCAGAACCCGCTGGCCGCCTACGCGCTGAGCAGCTACCCGGACCTGGAGCCGAAGTCGGCGACGGGCGCGGCCGATTGGGGCAAGTCGCTGCAGCGGCAGCTGGAGTTCTACCAGTGGCTCCAGTCGTCCGAGGGCGCGATCGCGGGCGGCGCGACCAACAGCTGGCAGGGCCGGTACGCGAGCCCGCCGGCCGGCACACCGACCTTCTACGGTATGTACTACGACTGGGAGCCGGTCTACCACGACCCGCCGTCCAACCAGTGGTTCGGCTTCCAGGCGTGGTCGATGGAGCGGGTCGCCGAGTACTACCAGCAGACGGGGAACGCCACCGCGAAGGCGGTCCTCGACAAGTGGGTGAAGTGGGCGCTGTCCCGGACGACGATCAACCCCGACGGTACCTTCCGTATCCCTTCGACCCTCCAGTGGTCCGGCCGGCCGGACACCTGGAACCCGTCAAGTCCCGGCTCCAACAGCTCACTTCACGTCACCGTCGCCGACTACACCGACGACGTCGGGGTGGCCGCGGCGTACGCGAAGACGCTGACGTACTACGGCGCCAGGTCGGGTGACGCCACGGCCAGGTCGACGGCGAAGGCGCTGCTGGACGGCATGTGGAACAACGACCAGGACGGCCTCGGCATCGCCGTCCCCGAGACCCGCGCCGACTACAGCCGGTTCGGCGACAGCGTGTACGTGCCGAGCGGCTGGAGCGGCACCATGCCCAACGGTGACGCGATCGACTCCTCGGCCACCTTCACCACGCTGCGGTCCTTCTACAAGAACGACCCGGCCTGGTCGAAGATCGAGACCTACCTCAAGGGCGGGGCCGCGCCCACGTTCACCTATCACCGGTTCTGGGCCGAGGCGGACATCGCCCTGGCCATGGGCTCGTACGCGGAGCTCCTCGAATAGTCCCCGCCGGCGCTCCGCGTGCACGGCCCCGTCACAGGGCGACGGGGCCGGCGCAGGGCCGGGCAGTCCCCACCCGCGCAGGGGGCCGCCCGGCCGTCACGTCATGCCCCGGTGCCCTCCCCCACCGACACCGCCGGTTTGCGGTACGCCCGCACGGCGAACACCGGGTCCGGGCGGGGACGGTCCTGGTCCGGGAGGCGGGCGAGGCGCGCGGCGAACTGCTCGCTGCGCGGCTCGCCCGGCGGCAGCTGGGTGAACCAGCCGCGGCGCAGGTCGGCGATGGTGGTGCGCGGGCTGCGGCCCTGGCCGGCGCCGCGGAACAAGCCCGCGCCGGCCGGCTCCAGTCCGTGCCGGACGGCGTGCGCGGTGACGGTGGCGGCGGCGTCCTGGGCGGGGCGGCGCGGGCGGTCGGCCAGGACGGTGTCGATGTCGCTGCCGACGTCGTGCGCGTCGGCCTTGTCGACGGTGGTGACGTAGACCCCGCCGGGCCGCAGCACACGGGCGCACTCGGCGACGATCGCGCGGACGTCCCCGGCGTCGTCCAGCAGGTGCAGCAGCCAGACGCTGGTGACCGCGTCGAACGTGCCGGTGGGGAACGGCAGGCGGCGGCTGTCGGCGCGGACGACCGCGCCCGGGAGTCTCGCCCCGGCCCTGCGGACCATCGCGGCGGTGAGGTCGACGCCGGTCACCCGCAGCGCGGGGCGGCCCGCGGCCAGCCGGCGGGTGAGGATGCCGGTGCCGCAGGCCACGTCGAGGAGCCGGCCCGGCCCCTCGGGGATCAGATCGAGCACCGCTTCGGCGGCGGCGTGGGCACGGGCCTCGCCGCCGCGGGACGCGTCGTAGGCGTCGGCTTCCTTGTCGTAATCGAGCACGTTCCTCAGTGTGCGCCGTGACCTGGAGCGATGTCCTCCACCCTGCGGGCGAGAGCGAAGTCCGCCTCGGTGACGGCACCGCCGGCGCTGTGCGTGTGCACGGTGAGGGAGACGGTGCGGTAGCCGAGGGTGAGGTCGGAGTGGTGGTCCAGTTCGTCCTGGACGGCGGCGATGTGCATGACCAGCGCCGCCGCCGCGACGTGCGAGCCGAGCCGGTAGGAGCGGGCGAGCTTGTCCCCGTCCAGCGACCAGCCGGGCAGCTCCGCGAGCCGGTCCTCGATCTCCTTCTGCGACAGCGGTTGAACGGCCATGTCGTTCGGCTCCCTTCGCGTCGGCGGTTCTTGTTCAGCCTGCCACGTCAGGCCCGTGCGCACTCCGCCGCGAGGTCGTCGGCGAGGGCCGCGATCCGGTAGCGGCCCTCCACGCGGGCCACCCAGTCGTGCGGCAGACCGGTGTCGCCGTGCAGCGCACCGAGGAGGTTGCCGCAGATCGAGCCGGTGGAGTCGCTGTCGCCCGAGTGGTTGACGGCCAGCAGCAGCGCCCGCTCGACGTCGGGCTCGGCGAGCGCGCAGTACACGCCGATCGCGAGGGCCTCCTCGGCGACCCAGCCCGCGCCGAGGGACTCGGTCTTCTCGGGCGTCGGCGCCCCCTCGTCGGCGAGGGCGAGGGCGGCACGCAGGGCGGCCGTGGTCTCCGTGTGGCCGCGGTGCCGCTCCAGCAGCCGCAGTGTGCGCAGCACCGCGCCGTCCAGGGAGTCCCCGGCGAGCAGGTGCGCGACGATCGCGGCGAGCGCGCCGGCCGCGTAGTAGCCGGTGGGGTGGCCGTGGGTGATCTGCGCGCCGAGCGCCGCCATGGCGAAGGCCGCGTCGGCGGGGGCCGCGAGGCCGAAGGGGGCCGAGCGCATGACCGTGCCGCAGCCCTTGGAGTCGGGGTTGACCTGGCCCGGTGTGCCGTCGAGCGGAAGTGCGGGGTCGGGCGCGTACCTCTGGGCGACGCCGGACAGGCAGGCGTTTCCGGGCGCGCGGCGGGAGTACAGCCAGGCCTCGCTCACCAGGCCGGCCGGAGGCGGTGTGCCGGGCTGTGGCGGCACGGGCTGTTCGGGGCCCGGCTTGGACTGGGTCTCCAGCCAGCGCTCGTAGGCCTGGCGCAGCAGCTGCGGCCAGGCGCCGCCGATGCCCTTCTCACGCTGCCGTGCGTGCGCCTGGATCAGGGCCTCGACGGTGAACAGGGTCATCTGGGTGTCGTCGCTGATCAGCCCGACCGCACCGTGCGCTCCGGGTACGAGGCCGGTGACCCCGTGCGCACCGTGCGCGGCGCGGATGCGGTCCAGCGAGGCGAACTCCACGGGATAGCCGAGGGCGTCACCGAGCGCGCCGCCGAGGAGGCAGCCGCGGACGCGGGCCCGGTGGACTGCCGCGGCCAGGAGGGACGGGGACCGGGGCGGCGTGTGCCACGGCTCGTTCGTGCGCAACGGAGCAACTCCTCGACTACGGTCGGACGTATGACCATTGTCGCCTCCGGTCCTTCCGCGTCCGCCACCGCCCCCGTCGCCGCCGCGGACAAGGGCGTCGGCCCGCTGCTGCGCGCCTGGCGGGAGCGGCGCCGGGTCTCGCAGCTGGAGCTGGCGCTGCGCGCCGACTCCTCGGCGCGGCACATCAGTTTCGTCGAGACCGGCCGGTCGCGGCCGAGCGAGGAGATGGTGCTGCGGCTCGCCGAGCATCTGGACGTCCCGGTGCGCGAGCGCAACTCCCTGCTGCTGGCGGCCGGTTACGCCCCGCACTATCCGGAGACCCCGCTGGACGACCCGGCGCTCGACGCGCTGCGGGCCGGGCTGGAACACCTCATCCAGTGCTACGAGCCGTACCCCGCGCTGGTGGTCGACGCCTGCTACACGGTCGTGGCCGCGAACCGGGGCATCGCGATGCTGCTGGACGGGGTGCCGGAGACCCTGCTGGCGCCGGCGCCGAACGCGATGCGGCTGACCCTGCACCCGCAGGGTCTGGCGCCGCGCATCCGCAACCTGCGTGCCTGGCGCGGGCATCTGCTGGAGCAGATGGAGCGGCAGATCGCCCTGCAGCGCTCGGAGCGGCTGCGCGCCCTGTACGAGGAGGTGGCGGCCTATCCGGTGCCCGAGAACGCGCGTGACGACAGCGGAGACGGTGGCGACGGCCATGAACCCGCCGGCCCCGTCGCGTACTTCGCGCTGCCGATGCGCATCGAGCACGACGGCCGGATCCTGTCGTTCGTGTCGTCGATCTCCACCTTCAACACGCCGATGGACGTGACGGTCGCCGAACTCGCCATCGAGACGTTCCTGCCCGCGGATCCGGCCACCGCCAAGTACCTGCACACGATGGCCGGTTGACCGCACCTGCCACGTCCCTGCCTCCCCTGCCTGCCCTTACCACGCTTCTCCCGCGCCGCCACGGCGTTCGTCGGCCAATCCGATCCCCTCGGACCCGTGTGCGAGAGGCGATCACGTGGCAGACTGCCCGGGTACTTCGGCGCGTAGGGGAGGCGTGGCGTGAGTGAGCGGCGGGCCGCGCCCACCGTGGGCCAGGTGGTGCTCGGCAAACGGTTGCAGGAGCTGCGCGAGGCGGCGGGCCTCACCCGGGACGAGGCCGCCCGAATCCTGCGGGTGGCGTCGGCGACCGTACGGCGCATGGAGATGGCCGACGTCGCCCTGAAGATCCCCTACGTGCAGGTGCTGCTGGAGACCTACGGGGTGCCCGAGGAGGAGGCGGCCGCGTTCGTGCGGCTGGCCGAGGAGGCGAACCAGCCGGGGTGGTGGCAGCGGTTCCACGACGTGCTGCCGGACTGGTTCAGCATGTACGTCAGCCTGGAGGGCGCCGCCCGGATCATCCGCTCCTACGAGCCGCACTTCGTACCCGGTCTGCTGCAGACCGAGGAGTACGCGCGCGCGGTGATGGAGGCCGGCACGATCGGGCAGACCTCGCCGCACACCGTGGAACGGCATGTGTCGCTGCGTCTGGAGCGGCAGCGGCTGCTGGAGCGCGACGACCCGCCCCACCTGTGGGTGATCATGGACGAGACGGTGCTGCGGCGCCCGGTGAGCATCCACGGCGAGGTGATGCGCCACCAGCTGGACAAGCTGCTGGAGTTCGCCGCGCGGGACCGGGTCACGCTGCAGATCGCCGAGTTCTCGGCTGGCCCGCATCCGGGGACGTACGCGCCGTTCACGCTGTTCCGGTTCGCAGAGCCGGAGCTGCCGGACATGGTGTTCACCGAGTACCTGACCGGCGCGCTGTACCTGGACTCCCGTCGCGAGGTGGCCGCGCATCTGGAGGTGCTGGACCACATGACGGCCCGGGCCGCGTCGGCGCAGCGCACGCAGAGCCTGCTGCGGGAGTTCCGCGAGGCCCTGTGACCCGCGTCCACGGCCGTGCCGCATCCCCGCGCCGCAGACCTGTGGCATCCCGTACGGGCCGGACCGCCTCCTGGCCCCCTGGGAGAACACGTTCCATGACCGAACCCGGCCCCGAAGCCGCGCCCGTACCCGAGCGCATGCCCGAGCGCGAGCCGGTACGGGTCGACGCCAGCCAGCACGGAGGTGGCACGGGCCTGCCGTTCCCGGTGACGCGCGACTGTCTACAGGATCCTGTCGACCGCATACCGTCGACGCAGCCGGGCGCCGGCGCCGGGATCCGCGACCGCTGAGCCCGCGCGCCCGGACCGTCGGGGCCGGTCGCGGCCGGGGAGTCAGGCCGCGCCCCCCTTGGTGTCCCGGTCCTCGTCCACGATCTCCGCGTCCACCACGCCCTCCTCGTCGGCGGGGGTTTCCTGTTCCGTGGCGGGGCCCGGTTCGCCGGCGGAGGCGGAGGCGTTGGCGTACATGGCCTGGCCCATCTTCTGGCTGACGGTGGCGAGTTTCTCGACGCCGGTGCGGAGTTCGCCGGTCTCCGCGTTCCGCTCCAGGAGGCCTTTGAGTTCCGTGGCCGCCTCCTGGACCTCCGACCTGGTCTCGGCGGGGATGCGGTCCTCGTTGTCGCGCAGGAACTTCTCGGTCTGGTAGACGAGTTGCTCGGCCTGGTTGCGGGTCTCCGCGGCCTCCCGGCGCCGGCGGTCCTCCTCGGCGTACTGTTCCGCCTCGCGCATCATGCGGTCGATGTCGTCCTTGGGCAGGGCGGAGCCGCCGGTGACGGTCATCTTCTGCTCGCGGCCCGTCGCGAGGTCCTTGGCGGAGACGTGCATGATCCCGTTGGCGTCGATGTCGAAGGCCACCTCGATCTGCGGGACGCCGCGCGGGGCGGGCGGCAGCCCGGTGAGGTCGAAGACGCCGAGCTTCTTGTTGTAGGCGGCGATCTCGCGTTCGCCCTGGTAGACCTGGATGCCGACCGAGGGCTGGTTGTCGGTGGCGGTGGTGAAGATCTCCGAACGGCGCGTCGGGATCGTGGTGTTGCGCTCGATCAGCCTGGTCATGATGCCGCCCTTGGTCTCGATGCCGAGGGACAGCGGGGTGACGTCGAGGAGCAGGACGTCCTTGACGTCGCCGCGCAGCACGCCCGCCTGGAGCGCGGCTCCGACAGCGACGACCTCGTCGGGGTTGACGCCCTTGTGCGGGTCCTTGCCGGTGAGTTCGCGCACCAGGTCGGTGACGGCCGGCATCCGGGTGGAGCCGCCGACGAGGATGACGTGGTCGATCGCGGACAGCTCGATCCCCGCGTCCCGCACAGCCTGGTGGAAGGGCTGTTTGCAGCGGTCGAGCAGGTCGGCGGTCAGCTCCTGGAACTGGGCGCGCGTCAGTTTCTCCTCCAGGTGCAGCGGGCCCGCGGCGGAGGCGGTGATGTAGGGCAGGTTGATCGTGGTCTCGGAGGACGACGACAGCTCGATCTTGGCCTTCTCGGCGGCCTCCCGCAGCCGCTGCACGGCCATCTTGTCGGCACCCAGGTCGATGCCGTGCCCGGCCTTGAACCGCTTCGCCAGATGCTCGACGATCCGCTGGTCCCAGTCGTCGCCGCCGAGGTGGGTGTCGCCGTTGGTGGCCTTCACCTCGATGACGCCGTCGCCGATCTCCAGCAGGGACACGTCGAAGGTACCGCCGCCGAGGTCGAAGACCAGGACCGTCTGCTCCTCGCCCCGGTCCAGGCCGTAGGCGAGGGCGGCCGCGGTCGGCTCGTTGATGATCCTGAGCACCTTCAGGCCGGCGATCTCCCCGGCCTCCTTGGTGGCCTGGCGCTGGGCGTCGTCGAAGTACGCCGGTACGGTGATCACCGCGTCCGAGACGTCCTCCCCGAGGTAGGCCTCCGCGTCCCGCTTCAGTTTCTGCAGCACCCGCGCCGACAGTTCCTGCGCGCGCAGCCGGGATCCGTCGACCGTACCGCTGTCGGGGAAGCGCCAGGCGGCATCGCCCATGTGCCGTTTCACCGAACGGGCGGTGCGCTCCACGTTCGTCACGGCCTGCCGCTTGGCGACCTCGCCGACCAGCACCTCTCCGTTCTTCGCGAACGCCACCACCGACGGCGTGGTCCGCGCGCCCTCCGCGTTGGTGACGACGGTGGGCTCGCCGCCCTCCAGGAGGGCCACCACCGAGTTGGTCGTCCCGAGATCGATCCCGACCGCACGTGCCATGATCCGTCCCCTTCCGCTTGCGCCAGGGCGTCCTTCGGCACTCCCAGCACATGACGTGCGTACGGCGGTGTCAATGGGCGGATGGGCCGGATGCCGGATAATGGATATCGGATACGAGATACCGGATACCGGATGCGGGATATCGGATGCGAGATACCGGATGCGGGATATCGGATACGAGATATGGGATATGGGATACCGGATGCTCACGGTCCCGGGGAACGGCGGTGCCGCGCCCCCGGGACGGGACGCGGCACCGGATGTCGTACGGGCGTCAGGCCAGCTCGGCCGAGAGGGTGATGGTCGTACCGGCCAGGGCCTGGCTGACCGGGCAGTTCTTCTTGGCGTCCTCGGCGGCCGAGGCGAAGCCCTCCTCGTCGAGGCCGGGGACCTCGCCGCGCACCCAGAGGTGGATGCCGGTGATGCCCGTGCCGGGCTGGAAGGTCACGTCGGCCTTCGTCTCCAGGCGGGTGGGCGGGGTGCCGGCGCCGGTCAGACCGTGCGAGAGGGCCATGGAGAAGCAGCTGGAGTGGGCGGCGGCGATCAGCTCCTCGGGGCTGGTCCTGCCGTTCGCCTGCTCGGCGCGCGACGGCCACGACACCGGCTGCGAGCCGATGCCGGAGGAGTCGAAGGTGACGGTGCCGCTGCCCGTGAGCAGCTCGCCCTCCCAGACGGTGTGCGCGGTACGCGTGGTGGCCACGGTGGTTCCTTTCGCGGGTGGTCGGTCCCGTTTCCGGGGTGCCGTTTCCGGGTTCCGTGTCCCCATCCGATCACATCCGGACCCGCCGCAGGCCGAAGACCGGCCCACACGCGGTGAACGGAAGGTGACGGTGCGTTCCGCCGGGCTCTCCGCGGTGTTCAGGCCGCCTGTTCCTCCTCGGTGGCGGCGGTGAGCGGGACCTCGGGGCCGTTCAGCTCGCGCAGCCAGCGGGGCAGTACGTGGTGCACCTGCTCGGCGCCGGCCAGTTCCTCGTGGTCCGCGGCCGGTGCGGACAGGTCCAGCGGAGAGAGCAGGAACGGGCGGGACTGGGCGCCGCCGAGGCCGCCGTGGGAGCCGATCTGCTCCTCGAAGGCGAGCACCTCGCCGTCGGCCGGGTCGTACGCGGAGTTCACCATGATGTCGGCCGTGTGCGGGCGGGGAGGAGAAGCAGGAGCCGGACCAGGAGCGGCCAGGCGATGGCCGACAGGACGCCGAAGGCGCCGGCGCCACAGGCGGCGGTGATGGCAATCCGGGTGGCGCTGTCGCCGTCGGCGGACTGGAGCTGGAAGTCGGGCAGGAGGGCGGCGAGGACCAGCATGGTGAGGGTGGAGGCCGCCCATACGGTGGTGCTCCGTCCGATCTGGCTGGCGATCCGCCGCCACGGAGCGCCTCGTACTCCCCGCACGCCCCGTATGCCTTGTACGCCTCGCACGCCGTGTCCACGTCGCGTCCCGGGCCGCTCGACGCCCGGGCCCCGCTCCACCTTGTCATACCGGACCGGGGCGCCGGCCTGCGGCTGTGCGGCTCGGTGGCGGCTCAGCGGCCGTCGTAGCCTGCGGTCGGCATGGACAGCCGGCGGTGGACGCGGGCCTTCATCTGGGCGTCGTAGGCCGGTTCGGCGCGGTCGGCCGTCTCCACGCGCACTCCGCGCCGGGCGCATTCGGCGGTGAAGGCCTCGACGGAGGACAGGGCGCGGCGCAGGACGCGGAGGCTGGGGGCGACGAACACGTCGATGCCGGGGCGGACGCCGTCCCACAGGGCGCAGTGGTCGAAGCGCAGGCCGCCGACGAGGAGTTCGCGGGCGACGACGTATCCGTGCTCGGCGGCCCAGCGGGCGCACATGGCGTGCTGGCTGCGGGCGTCGACGAGGAAGGGGTCGGCCTCCAGTTCCTCGAGCGGGGTCAGGCTGGCGATGGCGGTGACCCGTACGGGCGCGGGCGTGCCGGAGGTGGCCTGCGGTTGTCCCATGGAGTCCCCCTCACCTCCGGGTTTCGCCGCCGACCCTACTCCTGCCCGTAGGCTTCGGGGAGTCGCGTGAAGGAGGCGGACGAAGGTGCCGGTGGAGATCACCTGGTGGGGTCACGCGACGTGCACGATCGAGGATGCGGGGATCCGGGTGCTGACCGATCCTCTGTTCGCGCACCGGCTCGCGCATCTGAGGCGGCGCCGGGGGGACGTACCGCCGGCGGGGGCCCGGTGTGCGGACGTGGTGCTCGTGTCCCATCTGCACGCCGATCATCCGCATGTGCCGTCGCGGCGGCTGGCGGGTCGTGGTGGCGGTGGCGCTGACGGTGGTGGTCAGTGCGGTGCCGAGCGTGGTGCGGCGGTTTCGGTAGCGCCGTCGGGGTGGGGGGTCGTTTCGGGCTGCGGGTTCGTGGTGGTTGACCGCACGGTTTCCCGCGTCTCGTGCGGGGTGCTGCGGCCGAGCGCTCTGGAGGCGCCGACCGGGAGATCCCACAGGTCTTCCCGCTCCAGCCCTGCCTTCTGCCAGGCCGTGCGCACGCGGGTGAGCGGTTCGAGGACCGGTTCGGCGGAGAGGACGAAGGTGCCCCAGTGCATGGGGGCCATGCGGGGGGCGCCGAGGTCGAGGGTGGCGCGGACGGCTTCTTCGGGGTCGCAGTGGACGTCGCTGAGCCACCAGCGGGGGTCGTAGGCGCCGATGGGCATGAGGGCGAGGTCGATGCCGGGGTAGCGGCGGCCGATGCGGGAGAACCAGTGGCCGTAGCCGGTGTCGCCGGCGAAGTAGAGGCGCCGGCCGTCGGTGCCGGTGAGGATCCAGCCGCCCCACAGGCTGCGGCAGGTGTCGGTGAGGGTGCGCTTGGACCAGTGGTGGGCGGGGACGAAGTCGAAGCGGACTCCGGAGAGTTCGGCGCCTTCCCACCAGTCGAGTTCGGTGACGTGGGTGAAGCGGCGGCGCCGGAACCAGTGGGCGAGTCCGGCGGGGACGAACAGCGGTGTGGTGCGCGGGAGTCGGCGCAGAGTGGGGGCGTCGAGGTGGTCGTAGTGGTTGTGGCTGATGACGACGGCGTCGATGCGGGGCAGGCTCTGCCAGGGGACGCCGACGGGGGTGATGCGGGCGGGGGTGCCGAGGATGCGGCGGGACCAGACGGGGTCGGTGAGGACGGTCAGGCCGCCTATGCGGACGATCCAGCTGGCGTGGCCGGCCCAGGTGACGGCGAGGGTGTGGGTGTCGGGGCGGGGCAGCGGGCCGGGTTCGACGGGGAGCAGGGGGAGGTCGGCGAGGCCTTCGGCGCCGGGGCGTACGGCGCCTTCGCGGGCGAAGCGGGCCATTGCCCTGAGGCCGGGCAGCGGGGCGGTGAGCCGGTCGTGGAACGTCCGTGGCCATACCCGGTGTTCGCCCAAGGGGCGGGGTTCGGCGAGGGGTGGGACGGAGGGGGCGAGGGGTG
>NZ_MLYO01000090.1 GCF_001866665.1 Streptomyces monashensis
AAATTAAGCCGCGACAATCTACTAGTGTCTCGTGTGTCCAAGATCAGGGGTCAAGCCCCAGACGCTGAAGCCCAGATCAGTGCCGGGCAGGCACTGTTGACCCCTGGCGTCGTACCGTCGGCGGCTCGGCGCGACAGCCCCACATGCGCATTCCGGCTCGCTGTGCACTGCGGCACCGGAACCCCCTCTTCACTGTGCAACTAGCCACTCCACACGATGCGTTGACGGTCCTAGATTGCCGTTCGAACGCAAACCGCCCCCTGCTCACCAGCGTCACCTGCGAAGTTCTGCCCCTGACACGCAACGTCTGAGAGCGGTGTGCGGGCTCGTCTGGGAACGGGACTTCACCAAGCCGACTCGGCAGCCTGGTCTTGCTGCTGCGCAAGGCCAGCCCAATTCACAAGGGGCGGATCTTTCGAAGGGGAGAAGGGGCATGGTGTTAAGACACAGATTCACGCGCGCCGCTGCCGCGGGGGTTGCGGCGCTCGTATTGGTCGGAGGTACAGCCGGGGCCGCTTCGGCCCGCCCTGCGCACACCGTCAGGCGTGAGATATCCGTCAAGGTGACAAAGGTCCCCTCGACGTGGGCAGGGAAGGCCCCGAAGGGTGCGGCCAAGGCTGATGCGCGGCCCGGATTCTCGGACCCGACCGGGTGCTACAACCCGTGGTGGCTGTTCCAGCCCAACCAGACGATCCGCTCCACGGCCTGCGACACCGAGCGCTACACGATCGGGCTGATCAAGATCGTGGACGGCATTCCCTTTCCCGTCGGCGAGGCCGTCTTCACCACCAAGAGCGTGACGAGGCTCGACCTCGATGGTCTTAAGTGGTCCGAGAGCTTCAGCGTTTCTGCGGCGAACCTGTACGGGGAGGCCCGGACGACACCGATCTCTCTGTCACTGGTGGCGATCACCAAGCCCAACACGCATGGGACGATCACGGGCGGGATCGGCGGGCCGTTCACACTGAGTGCCACCAAGCCCGTCAGCGGAACCATCCAGTACTCCTCGGCGGTCAGCGAGAGGCAGGTCGTCTGGGACGCCACGCACTACATCCTGGCCGGGCCGCCGCCTCCCGGATTCGACGACCCCATCGATCTCGGCTACACCGGGCCCGAATGGCGCTGCGACGACCAGTTCTGGAGCAATCCCAAACCCCCCAAGAAGCCCAGGCGCTACAGGGTTCCCGGGTGCGCCTTCCCATTCCACGCGGCCACCGACCAGAGCAATTTCTTCGCGTCCAAGATGTACCTGCTGCCCGGGATCAGGGAGAACATCCAAGCGGTCCAGCGAAGCAGTGAGCACCCGGGGCGTCCTGGCTACGGGGTACCACTGCACCGCACCACGGATGAGCAGAAGGACATCAACCGGTCGCAGGTGTGCGGCAGGCTGACGCCGCCGAAGCCGGGGCTGGAGTGCGATGAGTACCCGTTCGCCTCGGTGGCGGAGGGCGGTACATTCTACTCGCCGCCCAACCGGGGCATCGCGTGGGTGCCCTCGTCCGAGCAGAGGAAACAGGGCGGATTTCTGGGCACCTTCTACAGAACGAACCGGATCCTGCCCGGCGACCCGTTCTATGTGAACGTCTTCGCCTAGCGGCATCCCACAGGGGCGGCACCCGTTCCCGGTTCCGGGGAACGGGCGCCGCCCCACGTCCGCCGGATCAAGGAAGAAGGGCGGCACACCGGCATGGCATCCCGGGAGATCAACGAGCTGGACATCGACACCCCGTGCTACTTCGTGTGGGGCAGGACATACGACGAGAACATCCTGCTGGAGCAGGAGTGGAGCGGGGAGGGCCTGTGCGTCTTCCCCGACTCGCGCACGGTGATGGTCCCCACCCGCCTGGAATACACCACGGTGAAGCTGACGTTGGAGCGCCCCGGCGCCCCGCCCGCGCCGGACCTCGACGGGTGGCAGGACGGTCATGAATTCTCCCTGCTGGCATCTCCGCGACCTGACGCGGACCCCGCCAGCCCGGACCAGATCCTCATCGCAGCCTGCGACCCGGGCGGCGACTGCTGCGACTTCAACGCGCTGGAGTGCCCCGGCGGCGTGGACACGTGGTGGCGGCTGCGCGTCTACCGAAGGCTCAGCGGTGCGGGCGAGGAACACCTGATCCAGGCATGGATCGCCGGTCAGCAACCAGTGATCCGGCTGATGACCCCGCCGGATTGAGCCCACCTCCCGCAACGCGTTGGCTCGCGGCAACCACCGACCTGTACGACGACCCTGCGCATCAGCCGCGAATGGGCGCAGCTCCGGGCCTGCGAAAGTGAGATCACCGGTCAGACACGGTCCCCGAACAGCTCATAGACGCTCATCCGGCAAGGCGGGGCACGGCCGTCGACACCACCGCGAAGATCACGGTGGCCACCAAGATGGCGACCATCACCGACCGCCACGCCTTGGGCTGGGGCGCGCAGGGCTTGGCGCCGTCATGGTGAGCATCCACGCACGCCCCAACGAGCGGCCAGGACCACGGGAGGCGGGCGGCCTGGCCTTGTTCGCCCGGTCAGGGCAGTGGCCTGCCCCTGGTGCACGGTGGCTGGTCTGAGGAGTGCCGGCCGGCCGGAGGGGGTGCGGTACGGTGGCGCCCTCATCGAGTGCTCGGAAGTACGGCACGGGCTACTTTGCTGCGCTCCAGGTCAACCACAAGGCCATCGTGCCAGCGAGCGCATCTGGTTGTGCCGCCTTACATCCACCGTGCCAGGACGCGGTCGTCGTGGCGCAGCGGACGTCCGGGCGGATGGGCAAGCCCTGGGCGGCCGTTCACGTTTCCGCCTCCATCCGGCCGTGCACGATGGCCACACCGCGGCTCGTCCGTTGGCCGCGAGCGCCGAAAGGGGGCGGGATCCGCCCGCACGGAGGGCCCCGCCTCCTTTCTGGAGCGGGGTCAGCTCAGGCCGAGGTTGGACAGAGCGGTCGTCCAGTCGGTCATGATGGCGTTCTGCGCGTCGGAGAGGTTCACCTCGCCGGCGCAGACGGCCGTCTTGAGCTTGTTCTCGACGGTGTCCTTGTCCGCGGAGGTGTAGCCGGTGCCCGTGTCGTAGCGGGGCTCGGGCCACAGGTTCTGCTCACTGGTCGGGCTGCCGCCGAGTTCGAGCGGGACGAAGTGGTCCTCCTCGTAGTCGGAAAGGCTCGTGTCCGAGTAGCCGTACTCCGCGATCTGCCGCTTCTTCAGCGCGGTGGTGTACGAACTCGGGGGCCGGACGGTCGAAGTCCAGCCGGAGACGCAGATGGTCGAGTCGATGGTGTCCTGCGTGACGTCCGGGTTGAGGGCGCCGGGCGTGCAACTGGAGTCGGGCAGGGGGAGATAGGACTGGCTGCAGCCGGCGGCGTGGGCGGTGCCCATGGTGACCGTCAGGCCCGCAGCGGCAAGCGCGAAGGCCGACACAGTGGTCACGAGGGGACGCGATATACGGGACATGGGGAATCTCCCGGTGGGGATGCCCGGCAGGGATTCCGGGCGGACGCGTGCATGACATCAGCGGAGCCCTCTATGCGGGTAGACCCTTTGCCTGACCTAGACCGGCCTGAGCGAAAATACAGTTCACGTTTACACAAAATCCGCAGGGCCATCCCCGCAACGCCACCCAGAAAGCTGTGCGCCCCCGCTCCAATCGTCGCGGGAGCAGGGCGCGCTGCACTCTCCCGGTCACCGACGCCGGCGTGCGGGGCGCTGCCGCCGCAAGGGGCTCAGTCGCAGGTGTTGAGCATCTCCACGAGCTTGTTCTTCTCCGGGGCCGTGATGCTCAGCCCGTACCCGTACTTCACGTCGGTCCAGGCCCGCGCATACGTGCACCAGTAGTCCTTGTTCGGCGGCGCCCACTGATCCGGACTCTGGTCACCCTTGGACCGGTTCCCGGTGCGCTCCAGGCGAAGAGCTCCCTGAAGAAGAGCGGGCTCAAGGCTCTCGACGGCGACGTGTACGCCGCCGCAGAGCGCCTGCTGAAGCACGCCGCAGTACACGGACTCTTTCTCGTTCCGTGCGGAGAACTCGAACGGTGGGTACGCAGCGTTCCGTCCGGGAGCAACGCCGAGGTGTTCAACGGACCGGAACGCTGGTACCAGAAACCGACCACCGAACTGCGGGACTTCTGTCAACAGATCAGCTGTTACCTCGGCCAACCTCACCAGTCACAGGTCTCGCTCTCGACAACAAGGGCTCACCGACGGCCGACGTGGAGGCCTGTAGCTCGAAGTGCGTGAGGACGAGGGCGCCGGTTCTCGGCGCGGGTTGAGGACGACGGCCCGGGTGCGTGGCGTGCGGGGGTGATGAGGGCGCGCCTTCGCTCTCTACGCGCACCCTGGGTGCGTCGGCCGGTCTCAGGCGGTGGGTGCGCACTCCCTGCTGCTCGTCGCCACGTGGTCACGAGGTGAGCGGGCGGGTCGGCGGACAGGCAGCGCTGGTTCGGGAACGCGAGGCGGCCTCGCACGCCTGCTCCACGGCAGCGTGGCGGTCAGTAGCCATTCGACGCGGTCAGCGAAGAGGGGCTCGGGGATAGGGAGCTCAGCGGTGGGGCGGCGGTGTAGTGGCGGGTGACAGTGTCGGCCACGTAGTTGGTCACGGCGTCGATGCGGTGGCGACGTCGGGGCGGGAGCCGGGGGCGGCGGAGAGTGTGCTGAGGGTGCGCAGGACGGTGGAGAGGCTGTCGTCGAAGCTGACCTCTTCGGGGGGGAGGTGCCGACGACGGTGATGGTGTCGGTGTGCGGCGAGGGCTCCAGGTGGGCCTGGCGCTGGTAGAAGTCGGCGGCGTGCTGTTCCCCACGGATGCGGTGATAGAGGAACAGGGAGTAGCAGGCGGGGGCGTGGCGGTCGCCGGCGGGGAACTGCCGCCAGAAGCGGGCGCCGCCTTCGAGGCCGGCGACAGTGGTGTTGACCCCGCTGTCGCGACAACTGCCGTCCCGGCGTAGGCGAGTTGACGTAGGCCTGGCGCAGGGAGCACGGGCGGCAGTCACGCACCGAGAAACGCACCCTCAGGACGGGCTGTCCCCGCGTGATGACGACGACGGCGCGCCACCGCCCAATTTGGGCGGAATTTACACTAATCTCACGTAACTGTAAAAAGTCGATCTGCCACAGATCGCATCCACTCACTCCACGGAGATGACATGCGCAAGCTTCGCAACGTTGCTGTCCTCGTCGCCGCACTCGGCAGCATCGGCCTCGTCAGCGGCACGGCCTACGCCGGCGGCGAAGGCGGCGGGCACGGGGACTCGTTCGCCATCAAGCAGAGCTCCCAGTGCAGGTCGCACGACCTGAACGCCGACGTCCTGGGCGAGGTCGGCCTCATCAACGGGGCACTGGGCAACGCCCTCAACGGTGAGGGCAACCCCGGCGCCCAGGCCACCAGCATGGGCTCGACCGCGGGCTGCAACAACAGCGCCTTCTGAGGTCCTGCCCGGCGACACCCACACCGACGAAGCGGGAGCGGAGACGGCGAGGAAGTCCGTACCAGGCGGAACAGCAACTGCCCGTCGCACGACACACGCCCGACGTCCCCGGCAAAGGCCAGCAGGTTGTCGCCCCTGGACGGCAACCTGCCGAACTGTGGCCCCAGGAGCACAGCAGTCGCTCTGGGGCCCACCCCATGGGCTGCAACCACTCGTGCAGCCCGGAGCGCGAAACGAAAATCCCTGGTGCCCAACCACAGGCTGGGCACCAGGGATTACTGCTGCCCCGATAGCGCTCGGCGCGTCTCTACTCGCCGCCGTGGTGCTGGCCGTCCTCCTGCTCGGGCTCGCTGTGCCCGTGCCGCTCCAGCGGGGCGTAGAAATCGGCGCCCGTGGCCACGGCGGCCGCCGACGAGTTGGCCGCAGCGGTGATCTGCGGAGCCGCACCCTCACCGCCGCCGGCGAAGCTGACCCCGACCCCGAGAGCGGACAGCCCCGCAAACGCCGCCGCCACCACCGCAACGCGCGTGAACTTCAGCATGAACAGACCTCGTTTTCGTTACCCAGGCGGAACACCCGGACTGATTACATAGTGTGAGCATATCTGCACAATCTGCAATAATCAGGGACCTACACCCCCATGTCTCCGCCACCGCCCGTCCGCTGCCCGGCACCCCGAAACATCACATCGCGGCAGACACAGGAACCACTCGGATGAGAACCTCGTCGGCCAGGTGGATCCTTTGGCGGTGTAGTTCGTCCAGTTGCAGCTTGAGCCGGTCGGCCCGGTCGCGGTCCTCCCACAGCGGGTGCGCGGCCGGCGGTCGTTTCGTAGAGGCTGGCTTCGGCGAGGGCGCCCCAGTGCCGGGTCACCCCGCACAACGCGACGATCGGCGAGCGGGCGCTCGTGGTGGTGACGGTCTGGTGGGGGGACAGTGGTCCTTCCGTAGGTGAGTGGCGGGGCGGCGGGGCTCGGAGGTCTGCGGCCGCCCCGGGCTTCGCTAGGGGTGGTCTGTTGACGGCGGGTCAGGACCGCAGTAGGCCGGTTGCAGAGGAACATCGATGCGCCGCCTGGGGGCTTGTGATGACCCGTCGTCTGCCGTGTCCGCCTGCTCCAGGCCCGCTGGAAGCCTACGCCGCCCGCTTCGCAGCGCGAGGTGCCGCGGTGGGGACGGCGGTCTCGCGGGGGCCTCGTTGATGGCAGACTTGGCCGCCGCCCATGAGGGCCATGCGCGGCCTGCTGAACGCCCAGGATTGGCCGCGCAGCGGAGCACCGGTGTCAGACCCGCTGCGTACGGTGGCACCGGCGATCAGGCGTACAGGTGGCAGAGGGGTGGAGCCATGACACGCACGGTTTTTACGGACAAGGTGTTTCCGCATACGAAGCTGATCGGCTCACCGCGCTCGCTGGGCGGCGCCGATCTCGTCCGTTGCACCGTCCAGGGCGGAGCCCTGGCCCAGTACGAGGACCCGGAGTTCGGGCTGAGAGTGCACGATCTCTCCCTGCGTGACTGCCGGGCCGGCGGCGTACTGCACGGCGTGCAGTTCAGCGACGTCTCGGTGCACAACCTCGCCTCCGGCCACCGGCTACTGCCGTCTGCCTGCGTCTTCCGGCACGTCACGCTCTCCGGGCGCATCCCGCAGCTGATGGTGCGACCAGCCCACTACTCCCTCCCGGAGGCGGTCGAGGAAGCCTTCCGGGACGGCGCGGAGCGCTTCTACGCCGCAGTCGACTGGGCACTGGACATCACCGCCGCGAAGTTCTCCGATGCCGAGTTCTCCGGCATTCCCGGCCATCTCGTCCGCCGCGACCCCCAGACCCAGTTCCTCCTCCACCGAGACCGGGCCGAGACGGCGGACTCCCAGGCCTTCTCCCCCCGCGCGCGCTCCTACCTCACCAAGGCCCGCACGTCCCCGTACCCGACGGTGGTAGTCGTGGCTCCGACCCGCTCGAAGTACTTCAAGGACGTGCTCAAGGACCTGGAGAGCCTGCGGGCCGCCGGAATCGCCGAATAGCGGCCGTCCAGAGCCCGATCATCATCAGTCCGAGTGCAGCCGACGGGCACGAACCCACGTCCCCACAATCAGGGCCGAGGTCACATACATCACCACGCTAGCCGTGGCCACAGAGTCGACGTACGGCTCATAGCCATCCGCACGAAGCTGGAGCGCGAGGAAACCGAGCACCGTCCCAAGCGCCGCGATCGATGCGGCCAGGGAACCGAACGGGACCTTCTTCATGAGTACCTCCTCCACTGTGATCTGCTGCTGAACCGCCTTGGCGAACTGAGACACTCCTCGGCTACACCCAGCCCTTCTCGCGCGCGAGCCGTACCGCCGCACGCCGGTTCACCCCTCCGACCTTGGAGACGGCCCACGACAGGTAACTGCGCACAGTCCTTGGTGGCAGAGCGGCCCACTCGGCGATCTCCGTGACGGAAGCTCCGTCGGCAGCGAGTTCCAGCACCTGCGCCTCCCGTCCGGTCAGCGGTGAGTCGCCCGCGGAGATGGCATCGGCGGCCAACTCGAGGTCGACATAGCAGTTTCCGGCATGAACGGTGCGGATGATCTCGGCGAAGCGCTGCGCACTGACGGTCTTCGGGACGAACTCGCGCACGCCCGCCGCACGCGCCCACTTCAGGTGCCCGGGCCGACCATGGCTGGTCACCATCAACACCTTGCAGCCCGGCTGCTCGGCCTGGAGGGACCTGGCGACCCGCACTCCGTCCGCACCGGGCATCTGCAGATCGATGGCAGCCACGTCGGGTTCGTGCGCCCGTGCCATCGCCAACGCCTCCGGTCCGGTCGCGGCCTCGGCGACGACGGTCAGATCGTCCTGCAAGGACAAGAGCGCAGCGAGGGCTCCCCGGACGAGGTGCTCATCGTCGGCCAACAGCAGCCGCACCGGCGCCGTCACGGCATCACCTCGTTCGTCGCCGCTGCCGGCGGTACCCCCGCCACCAGCACAAACGCGCTCTTCCCGGCCACTCCCGCCTCCAGCGTCGCCCCGTCCACTGACGCCAGTCGCCCGCACAGTCCCGCGCACCCCGAGCCGCTTCCGCGCTCCGCCGTCATGGCCCCGCCGTTCTCGACCGACAGCACTACACGTTCCTTCGCTGCTCGTACCTGCACCGCACACCGTTTCCCGTCCCATTGCCGGAGGACGTTTCTCCGTCCTCATGTGTCCAGCATCTCCGGGGAGTTGACCCTCAGACAGGGCACATCATCATGGAATCATGTGACATATGTCAGTGGTGGCCGGTCCGTCGTGTCAGGAACCGACCCGTCGCCCTGCCCGGCAGGTCGCGCTTCTCGAGACACATCATGTCGCACTTGGCTCAGCGGGTTCGAGAACGCTGTAGCAGTGGCCGCGGCCATGTCGCTCGGTCACCAGCGCGCCGATCGCGGCCCCCAGGCCCATCGACTCGCGCCCCTCCCGACGCACCCTACGGACGGGCCGCGGCTTCGACTTCGCCTTCTGCCTGCCGCCGTTCCACGCCTACAGGCGACCAACCCACCAGCGTCTCCGACACCGCGGCCGTACGCGGACGCCACTGGGGGCTGGCATCCCCACGCGAATCGCAGCTTCCTCCTGCGGACGACCTTCGCAACGCCATTCCGACGCTGAGAGCCGGTCAGCCAGGCAGACAGATACAAGGAGGGCGGCGACCTCGTCGGTTGCCTTCACCTTTACGGGTGAAGTCCCGCCCCCGCGGCATGGAGGGGCCGCCGGAGGGTAAGGAGCAATGCTCGGAACCTGTGGATCGGTGCCGGGAGGAACGCGGTGGGCGTACCTTCCCGATGATCCCTTGAAGGTCTCCGAGTAGGCCCGCGTTCGCAGCGCGGGTCGGGAAGGCACGCCCGTGCTGAGCGTAGTGAACGCCGAGGCAGTATCGCGTCCGGCTCCCTGATCGACGAGATCGTCCGCGAGGGCGCCCGCCGGATGCTGGTCGCCGCGCTGGAGGCGGAAGTCAACCAGTACATAGTCGAGTTGGCTGCCGAGACCGACGAGCGCGGACGGCGCCTGGTCGTACGCAACGGCTACCACCGGCCCCGGACAGTCGTCACCGCGGCCGGGCCGGTCGAGGTCACCGCGCCGCGCGTCAACGACCGCCGCGTCGATGAGGCCACCGGCGAGCGCAAGCGGTTCTCCTCCAAGATCATTGCGCCGTGGTGCCGTAAGTCACCGAAGATCTCGGAGGTGCTGCCGCTGCTCTACCTGCACGGACTGTCGTCCGGAGACTTCGTGCCCGCGCTGGAGCAGTTCCTCGGCGGCACGGCCGGACTGTCGGCCGCGACGGTGACCCGGCTGACGAAGCAGTGGAGCGACGACCACGCCGCCTTCCAGGACAGGGACCTGTCCGACCGCGACTTCGTCTATGTGTGGGCCGACGGGGTCCACCCGAAGGTGCGGCTCGGCCAGGCGCACTCGTGCGTGCTGGTCCTCCTCGGCGTCCGCCTGGACGGCACCAAGGAGCTGATCGCGCTGGCAGAGGGGCTGCGGGAGTCCACCGAGTCGTGGGCCGACCTGCTGCGCGACTGCCGCCGCCGCGGCATGCGCGACCCCGAGCTCGTCATCGGCGACGGTGCGATGGGCCTGTGGAAAGCCCTGATCGAGGTGTTCCCGACTGCTCGGCACCAGCGCTGCTGGGTCCATAAAGCACGTAATGTGACGAACTGCCTTCCGAAGTCCGCGCAGCCGGGCGCGACGAAGGCAATGCAGGAGATCTACAACGCAGAGGACAGGGCCCACGCCGAGAAGGCGATCGAGGCGTTCTCCCGCACTTACGGCACGAAATGGCCCAAGGCCGTCGCGAAGATCACCGACGACCGGGACGAGCTGCTCGCGTTCTACGACTTCCCGGCCGAGCACTGGGTCCACCTGCGGACCACGAATCCCATCGAGTCGACCTTCTCCACCGTCAAGCTCCGGACCAAGGTCACCCGAGGCGCAGGCAGCCCGGCCGCGGCCCTGGCCATGGTGTTCAAGCTCGTCGAATCCGCCCAGGCCCGCTGGCGGGCGATCACCGGAGCCCACTTGGTTCCTCTCGTCCGTGCTGGAGCCCGGTTCGAAAACGGCCACCTCGTCGAACGACCAGAGACCATGGCGGCGTAAACTCTGGGCTGAGCCGATGAGCTCAGGTCACGGACGGCCATCTCTTCCTAGACCGGCGAACCGGTCCGTGGCCGCGACGATGGCGTCAATCGTGGCGTCCCCCGACAGCCCGTGCCCCTCGTCGCCGATCAGCACAAGCTCCGCGTCCGGCCACACCTGGGCCAGGTGCCATGCGATGTCCGGGGGGCCGCTGATATCCATCCGCCCGTGAACCATCACGCCGGGGATGCCGGTGAGCTTGCCGGCATCGCGCAGCAACGCCTCGTCCTCCAGAAAACCGGCGTGCCGCCAGTAGTGCGTGACGAGGCGGGCGAAGCGCATCCGGAAGTGCGGGTCCTCGTAACGAGGATCGGGCCGGTGTCCCCGGTGGACGGACACGTGCACGTCCTCCCACCGGCACCATTCCCGCGCCGCGCGCTCCCGTACGGCGGGATCGGGATCGGCGAGCATCCGGGCGTATGCCTCCACCAGGCTGCCATCCCGCTCCTGTTCCGGTACGGCATCGCGGAACCTCTCCCATTCCTCGGGGAAGATCCGCCCCATGTCCCGGGTAACCCACTCCACCTCACGGCGGGTGGTGCTGGTGACGCTGAACAGCACCAGCTCCGATACGCGTCCGGGGTGTTGCTCGGCATAGGCCAGCGCCAGGGTCACGCCCCAGGAGCCGCCGATGACCAGCCAGGCGTCGATGCCGAGGCGCCGGCGCAGAAGTTCGATGTCGGCTATCAGGTGCGGGGTGGTATTGGCGGCGAGCGAGGTCTGCGGATCGGCCGCGTCCGGGGTGCTGCGACCGCACCCGCGCTGGTCGAACAGCACGATGCGGTACGCCGAGGCGTCGAACAACTGGCGCCAGAACGGCCCTGCGCCGGACCCCGGCCCGCCGTGCAGGACGAGGGCGGGCTTGCCCCCCGGATTTCCGCAGGTCTCCCAGTACACGCGGTTGCCGTCGCCGACGTCCAGCATGCCGTGCTCGTACGGCTCGACGGAAGGATAGAGCCCGGTCATGTGAGACGCTCTCCCTGAGGTATGACAGTGCTGTTAGATTAACAGGGGTGAGGAATCATCCGGATCCGGCCGCTGTCGGCACGCTGCTCCGCCACGTACTGGAACTGCTCGACGCGGACGTGGCCAAGGTCTACCAGGAGCGGGGCCTGTTCGAGTACCGCCCCCGCTTCTCCCCGGTCGTACGCGCGCTGCTGGCCGAAGGCCCGCTGTCGGTCCGCGACCTGGCAGCGGCAGTCGGCGTCACGCACTCGGCCGCAAGTCAGACGGCGGCCCAGATGGCCCGCGCGGGCCTGGTCACCCATGCCTCCGATCCACAAGACGCCCGCCGCCGTCTGATCGAGCTCACCCCCAAGGCCCACGCCCTGCTGCCGCAGATCCAAGCGGAGTGGGACGCGACGGTGGCTGCGATGGCGGAACTGGACGCGGAACTTTCCATGCCGCTGGCGAACCTGCTGACCGAAGTGGCGCAGGCGGTACGCCGCCGCCCGTTCCGGGAACGGATCGCGGCGGTTTATCAGCGCTAGGCGTCCGCCAGAGCCCTCCCACCTGCGAGCCATACGCGCGGCAACAGCCGTGCCGATGGCTCGGCTACTGACTCCCTCGTGGTCCCCGCCGAACAGCAGCACGCCAAGACATCCGAGTCAACCCATCCACAGGTCTTGATGCGATGAAGGGGCGAAGCCCGTGACGGCGAAGGAGCCCCAGGCGAGCGAGTACGACGGACACCAGCACGTCGGTGTCGACCTGCACCGCAGGCGGTCAGTGACCGTGCGTCAGACCGACGACGGCGTCCCACTGAGCGCGGTATGCATCCTCAACGATCCGGTGGCACTCGGTCTGCGGATCGAGCAGGCCGGGCCCGATCCCGACGTGGTGCGGGAAGCCCCACCTACGGCTGGTACTGGGCGGCCGACGTCCTGCAAGCCGCCGGAGCACGCGTCCACCTGGCCCACCCGCTGCGCGTGAAAGGCTTCGCCTACCGGCGCGTGAAGAACGACATCCGCGACGCCGCGGACTTGGCCGACCTGCTGCGGATGGGCCGGCTGCCGGAAGCCTGGATCGCGCCACCGCAGGTCCGTGAGCTGCGCGAACTGGTGCGCTACCGGGCCAAGCTCGTCGCGCTGCGCTCCGGGCTGAAGTCCCAGGTGCACGCCGTGCCGGCCAAGGCCGGCGTACCGATCCCGGCGTCCGACCTGTTCGGCATCGACGGCCGAGCCCGACTGAAGCAGACCGCGCCGGCCGGCCCGTATGCCCAACGCGTCGCATCGCTACTCAAACTGATCGACGGACTCGATGCCGAGGAAACCCTGTTCAACGGCCGCATCGCGGAACGGCTTCGCGACCACACCGGCTACCGGGCCATCCAGCAGCTGCCGGCATCCCCGCCCCAGAGTCGATCGAGATCACGTTCGCACCCCGACGATGCGGCCGCGAGGTCAACTCCCGTACACAGACGGCGATATGGGCACTGTTCGCGGTGACCGGGTCGACGTCCTCCCGCTCGCACATCAGGAGGTACTCGGCGAGCCCGCGGGCGTAAGCATCGATCGTGCTCGGCGTTCACGGAACTTGCGGGCAGAGCCGCGAACGTCTCCATCCCCCCGCTTTGGGGCTTGCCCAATTCCGCAGTTCAAAGGGCCTGTCGGCGCTTGGGACGCTCAGCGCCGACGCGGGATGCCCAACGTCTGTGTGAGCTGGGCGAGTTCCTCCTGGAAGAGCTTCTCCGGGCTGGTGGTCTGGGTGCGCATGTGGCCGTAGACCTCCAGTGACACCAGTCCATGCAGGTGCCCCCAGATGCGCAGGGCGAGGGCGACGGCTGCGGGCGGCAGGTCGGGGAAGGCGGGACGCACCTTCTCGAGGAGCCCAGGGTCGAAGTCGGACCAGTCGAAGATGCTGTCATGGTAAAGGTTCCGGGCATGGGGCCAGGCGGCTGCCGCGAGGGCGGTGAGCCCGGTGCAGACCCGGCGTGCGGCATCCGGGGCGGGGCCTCCCTCGGGGGCCTGGTAGCCGGGCACGGGATCGCCGTAGATAAGGCGGAACCCCTGGGGGTTGACCAGGGCCCAGGTCCGGAAGGCGTTGGCCCATGCCTCGATCCGGACAGCGGGATCCGCGGCGGACGTGGCTTCCCAGGCCGCGTCCACAGCGTCGGCCAAGGCGGTGTACACGTCGTTGATCAGCGTGGTGACCAGGTCGTCCCTGGTCGGGAAGTACCCGTAGATGGCGTTGGCGGTCATGCCCATCTCGCGGGCGATGGCCCGCAGGGTGATGGCGTCCGGCCCACCCGAGGCCATCAACGCCAGCGCCACCTTCTTGATTTCGGCCGTGGTCTCGACCCGTAGCCGCTCGCGCCTTCCCCTGCTGCCCGTGACTGTCACAACGCGCACTCTACAGCGTCGACTTACTTAGCTCAGTACAGAAACTTCACGGCGTATAGTTTCTGCACGGCGTCACCATCAGTGGCGTCCCACTTCGACTGCACAGGGAGAACCATGCACATCGGAGTCATCGGAGCCACGGGTACCATCGGCAGCCGGGTCGTCACCGAGGCCCTCGACCGCGGCCACACCGTCAAGGCGTTCAGTCGGGACGCCGTTCAGGCCCAGCGCGAGGAGCGTCGCGACAACATCACCTGGACCAGCGTCGACATCCTGGACCCGAAGAGCATCGCCGGCGTCCTGCCCGGACTCGACGTCCTGATCAGCGCATTCCAGCCGGGCAATGCCGCCAAGGACTTCGCGGACACCGTCCGGCGCTCGATCGCCGACCCGACCGTCTATGCGACGGCGGCGCGGGCCCTGTTGAAGGCTCTGGAGAGCCGCCCACAGACCCGGCTCATCGTGATCGGCGGCGCCGGCAGCCTCGAAATCGAACCGGGAGTGGTGCGAGCAGACTCCGACGAGCTGCTGCACGCCGCCCTCGACCAGCTTGGGCTGCCCCGCGAATACGCCGCAGCGGTACGCGGTCACCGCGACGCCCTGACCGTCCTGCGGACCTCGAACCGACTGTGGACCTACTTCAGCCCAGCGGAGGAGATCGGCCCAGGCGAGCGCACCGGCCGCTTCCGAATCGGCGGCGACCAGCCGGTCCTGGACGCTGACGGCCGCAGCCGCATCTCGGTGCAGGACGCGGCCATCGCCTTGATCGATGAGGCGGAACTGCCGCGCTTCGTGCAGCGCCGCTTCACCATCGGCTACTGAAAGCCACAGCCCGCGTCCCCGTGGGGGACCTCATGAACTCCCCCACGGGCCAGCGCAACGTCCGTCTGAGCCGACCCGGCTCGCCTTCCGGCGTTGCCTGCCCGGACATGGCCCCAGAGAGGTGCTGCCAGTCCAACTGCGCGGGCAGATCCGCACTTGGCCGTAGCCATCACGCAACCGCGGCCAGAGCCTCGAAAACGACCAGAGATGCTGCTCGCCTCAGTTCGTTCGCTGTCCAACGGAGTGGGGAGTGCTGGGGAGCGATCAGCGTGATGTTGAGTGCTTGTTCGGCGCCTCCCGTGCCATTGGGCCCGATCACGCGCAAGAGAGTGCTCGGGATCGGGATCGCGGTTGGCTTGGGAGGGGACAGGTGATGACGGTCATCGAGCATGAGCTGACGGCCCCTTGGGAGGCGGTGCTGCTGGAGCCGACCGCGGCTGCAGGCACGGGGGTCGTCGTGCTGGCGGGGTCGAGCGGTCGGGTGGACCGGCAACGCGCCCGGCTGCTCGCCGAGCAGGGCTTCCTTGCCCTGGCGATCCGCTGGTTCGGCGGCCTCGGACAGCCGAAGGGGATCTGCGAGGTGCCGTTGGAGACATTCGTCGCCGCGGTGGACCTGCTCAGGTCGCGCGGGGCGGAGCGCGTTGGTCTGCTCGGCTTGTCCAAGGGAGCCGAGGCTGCGCTGCTGACCGCGGTGCACGAGCCGCGCGTCGATGTAGTGGTCGCCCTGGCACCGACTTCGCTGGCCTGGTGCAACGTCGGGCCAGGACGCGATGGTCAGTCCCACCCGTATCGCTCTTCGTGGAGTTGGCGCGGGTGTCCGCTGCCGTTCGTCCCGATGGATGATTCCTGGAAGCCCGCCCAGCAGGGAGACGGTCCGGTGGCGATCCGCGGCTGGTACGAACTGAGCGAGGAGACCTTCGCCCGGCATCTGGATGCTGCGGCGATTCCTGTGGAGAAGGCACGCGCTGATGTGTTGCTTGTCGCCGGCGGGGACGACGCGATGTGGCCGTCGCTGCGGTATGCCGAGCAGTTGGCAGCGCGACGTCACCAGGCAGGCGCCCAGGTCCGCGTTGTGGTCCGTGAGGATGCCGGACACCGGCCGCGTTTCCCCGGCGAGAGCCCGGCCGCGCCTTCGGAAACCTTTCTGTATGGAGGATCAGCGGACGCCGATGCTTTGCTCGGCAAGGCTGCCTGGGCGTCCATCCTCAACCTGCTCGGTCCTGCTTGGGCCGTCAGGGCCCGACGGCCCAAGAACACCTACCGTTTCGGTTCAATGAGAAGGGGCGGCACCTCCGGCACCTCGATCGCGTTCGCGATGTCGGCCGGCGTCAGCTTGAAGTTCTCGGGGTAGGCGTCGCGCCGCGTACGGCGGGCGGGCTCGGTCGTACGCCAGGTGTAAAGGCAGCGGCCGCATTGGAGCACGTCCCAGACTCCGGGGACGGGTGAGGTGGCGAGCCGAGCGGCCGTCTCGAAGGCACAGCGGGGGCACTCAACAGGCAGATTGCTCATGGGGGTGACCTTTCAAGAGATCGGGGAGGTCGTTCAGGCTCGGTCTGCGATCATGCTCTGCAGCCGGGCCGCCCACTGTGCGGTCTCCGGCAGGTCCTTGGCTGGCGTGGAGAAGTTGCCGCGGACGTCCGGCGAGACCGGTGTTGTTGCATCGATGATCATCTTGCTGGTGATGCCGGCGGGCTGGGCCGCCGGGGCCAGCTCCAGGACGGACAGGTTGGGGATGACGACGACGTCGTCCTTCGGGTTGACCTTGGCCGACATCGCCCACATGACCTGCGGCAGGTTGAAGGGGTCCACGTCCTCGTCCACGAGGATCACCTGGGACACGTAACCGAGTCCGTGCGGTGTTGTCATGGCGCGCATGCCGACGGCCTTGGCGAAGCCGCCGTACCGCTTGGCAGTGGAGATGATGACCATCAGGCCGTGCGTGTACATGGCGTTGACGGCCTTCACCTCGGGGAACTCGGCGCGCAGCTGCTTGAGCAGCGGCACGCATGTGTTGGGGCCGACGAGGTAGTCGCACTCGGTCCACGGCATGCCGAGGTAAAGCGATTCGAAGACCGGGTTCGTACGGAACGAGACGCGGTCGACGCGGATGACGGGCATGCGGCGCCCGCCCGAGTAGTGGCCGGTGAACTCGCCGAAGGGGCCCTCGATCTGCCGCTTGCGCGACTCGATGACGCCTTCGATGACGACCTCGCTCCCCCACGGCACGTCGAAGCCGGTGAGCGGCGCGGTGGCGATCGGGGCGGGCGCCCCGCGCAGTGCGCCGGCCATCTCGTACTCGCTGTGGTCGTAGGCCATCGGCATGCCGGCGACGATCGCCATCACCGGGTCGTTGCCGAGGGTGATGGCGATGGGCAGGTCCTCGCCCTTCTCCTCGGCCTTGCGCAGGTGCTGGGCGACGTCGTGCATGGGGACCGGCTGGAAGGCGAGACGGTTGGTGCCGATCACCTGGATGCGGTATGTGCCGACGTTCTGCTTGCCGAAGTGGTCGGGATCCTCGGGGTCGCGGGAGACGACGGCGGCCTTGTCGAGGTAGAAGCCGCCGTCGCCGTCGTTGAGACGGAACAACGGGAGCACCGAAAAGAGGTCGATGTCGTCGCCCTCCTGGGTGTTCTCGCGCCAGGGCGCGTCCTCGCGGCGCTCGGGCGCGACGGGGAAAGCGTCCCAGCGACGCGCGAACTCCTCCACCTGCTCCTTGACCCGGGTGTTCCTCGGCAGCCCGAGCGCGAGCGCGTGGTTGGCCCAGGAGCCGTGCACGTTCATCGCGATCCGGGCGTCGGTGAAGCCCTTGACGTTGTCGAAGTAGAGGGCGGGGGCGTTCTCGCCGATGCGGCCCGTCGCGTTGGCGGCGGCCGCGAGATCGGGCTCGGGCAGCACCTCGTCGGTGATGCGCAGCAGCTGTCCCTCCTTGTCCAAGGAGTCGAGGAAGCTGCGCAGATCGTCATAAGCCATGGGGAACTCCTTTGCGGGGGTATGGGATTTCAGGCGGCATCTCGGGAAGCGGCGCGGGCCGCGCTCATTCCGGCCCAGCGCTTGGCGGCGGGCGCAGGTAGCTCGAACTGGTCGAGGACCCGGGCCACCACGTGGTCGACGATGTCGTCGACGGTGCGCGGGTGGTTGTAGAAGGCGGGCATGGGCGGCACCAACTGCACGCCCATACGGACGAGTTCGAGCATGTTCTGCAGATGGATCTCGCTCAGCGGGGTCTCTCGCGGGACGAGGACGAGCCTGCGCCGCTCCTTCAGTACGACATCGGCGGCGCGCGCGACCAAGCCCTCCGCGTATCCGGCCCTGATCCCGGCGAGGGTCTTCATCGAACACGGCACGATCACCATGCCGTCCGTGCGGAAGGAGCCGGAGGAGAGGCTGGCGCCCTGGTTGTCGGGGTGGTGCGTGACGTCCGCGAGCGCGGAAACCTCCGCCACGGACAGGCCGGTCTCCAGCCCGATCGTCGTGCGCGCCCACCGGGACAGGACGAGATGCGTCTCCACGTCCGGCAGCTCGCGCAGATACTCCAGGAGCCGGACACCGAACGGGGCGCCCGTCGCCCCGGTCATTCCCACGACCAACCGCACAGGACTACTCCTCACACGTTGATGACCTGTGCTTTCACGCTAGGAGGCGGTCCAGCCGCGGCGGCGGTACGATCGGGACTCGCGATGGGGAAAATCGGACAGGATCGGCGTCCTGACGTCAGGGACCTGGCTTACACCCCGACCGTCGGCGCACCGGCCGGGGTCGAGGTGATGGAGCTCTCCGCCCTGTACGAGAGGGCGCGCCGCCACGGCAACGACCCGTACGCGCCGCTGCGGCCGTCCTTCCACCAGCTGATCGGCGTCCGCGACCGGCCGTTGCTGATGGGGGTGGACTTCGTCGAGTACGAATTGCAGCCGGGGTCGTGGTTGTGGATCCGGCCAGGGCAGGTGCAGCGGTTCGGCCCGGACCTGAGGGCGGCGGACGGGGTGATCGTGCTGTTCGAGACGGGGTTCCTGCCACCCGCGACGGTGAGGGCGGCGCA
The DNA here is from genome assembly GCF_001866665.1 of Streptomyces monashensis. Taxonomy (GTDB): domain Bacteria; phylum Actinomycetota; class Actinomycetes; order Streptomycetales; family Streptomycetaceae; genus Streptomyces; species Streptomyces monashensis. The sequence goes on from NZ_MLYO01000090.1 coordinate 18,750, forward strand.
CATGGATCCGCCGTACGAGCAGCGGCCGCTCACGCCCAAGGGCCCGGACGCGGAGGGCGTGCGCCGCGCCCTCGACCATCTCAGGTACGAGTACGGACAGCTGGCCTCGCTGCCGCTGCAGACGCACGCCGAGGTGCTGCGTGCCTTGCTGTCCGTCCTGGTGATGCGTCTCGCGCAGGCCCGCGGTCCGGCTCCCCGGCCCGCCGCCTCGTCCGAGGTGTTCCGCCGCTTCCACGCGGCCGTGGAGCGAGACCACGCGGTAACCCGCCGCGTGGAGGACTACGCGGCGGCACTCGGTTACAGTCCGCGCACGCTGACCAGGGCGGCGTCCGCCGCGACGGGCCGCACGGCCAAGCAGTACGTCGACGATCGGGTGCTGTTGGAGGCCAAGCGGCTGCTGCAGCACAGCGGCCTGACGTCGAAAGAGGTCGCGGACCGCCTCGGCTTCGTCGACGCCAGCGACTTCACCAAATTCTTCCGGCTTCGGACGGGCGTGACGCCGGGGGCGTTCCGGGGCGGTACGGACCTCAGGTGATGCGCAGAGTGGAGCAGAAGTCCACGCGGGCCGCGCAGGGTCGCCGGGCTCCGACCGGTGAGCTGTGCGACGCGTCGATGCGATGGCTTCTGCGCTCGGCGTCGTCCCGTTCGAGGCCGCCGATGCGCCAGAGCAGCCGTCACACAGCGGAGTCAGCCACGCGCGCCGGGGACACCAAGGCCGTGGGCAGCTTCACCGTTCGGATCATCGGCGTGTACGCCGCGGCGGGGACGCGCGCGTCGACTGGTTGGATTGCGAGCCGACCGAGACGTGACGCGGGCTCGGCCGCTGCGTGGGCTATGCAGAGGAGATTGTCACGGCTGCTGCACTCGGTGCCCCGGCGGGTACGGGCGCGCTGAGCACCGTGCCTGAAGCCGCGGTTGGGTCGGGCAGCCCGTGGCGGACGGTGGTGACCAGCAGGAAGGCGTCCGAAGGGAACAGACACACCGAGGTGGGTTGCGGCGCCAGCAGCGACATTGCGCATCTGCCCCGGCGGCTGTGGGAAGCGGCCTGCGCGGCACGCTTGTCCTTCAGCTCGGCCCGACGCGAAACTGCCGCATCCCACTGCTGCTTCGCATAGGCCTTCAGGAGTTGCGCGCCAAGGAACCCATCGAGCTCGCCCAGCTGCGGACCGACGTCAAGCAGTTGGTGCGGGTCGTAAACCAACTGACGGCGCACAACCGGCAGCTGCTCCGCGCCCTGTCGAGCCCGAATTCCCCGGTCCGGGCCTTGCCGCCCCAGCCACATCCGGGCCGCAGCCATTGAATCGCTGCCTACGTCCGGTGCAGGTGATGGCTTCTCCGCAGAGTGCAGCTGACCAGCGGGACGAAAGGTGTACCCGGTCAGGGACAGCCGTGATCGGATAAGGAACCGGGGTGAGGTCACAGCAAGCGGTCGACCAGCCCGTCGACGTAGTCCGGGGTGAGCTCCATGCCGAACAGGACGCGGATATACATCGGGGCCAGGATGTGGTCCAGCACGCCCAACGCGTCGGGTGCAGGCTCCCCGCGCTCGCGGGCACGATCGAGCATGGACTGCAGTTGCCGGGTGCGTTCGTCGCGGAGGTCGTCACGAGCCTGCAGGCCCTGCTGCCCGATGCTCGACAGGGCGACGGCCAGGCGCACCAACAACAGTCCGTCGGGTCCGGTGATCTCGCGAGCCACTTGCGCCGCGTAAGTGCGCAGGTCGCCGGCCAGGCTCCCGGTGTCGGGCATCGGCGACTGCGCATTGAGGCGGGTGAGCGCCACGTCGGTGAGCAGGGTCTCCAGGCTGCCCCACCGGCGGTAGATGCTGCTGTCGGCTACGCCCGCGCGGGCTGCGACCTCGCCGACGGTGAAGTTGCCGTAGCCGCGCTCACTGATCAGGTCGGTGACGGCCTGGTGCACCTGCGCGCCGACGCGGGCGCTGCGCCCGCCAGGCCGCCGGGTTCGCTGTCGCTCGTTCATGCCCTCACCTTAACGCAGTCGGTACTTGCGTTTGCGAGGCAACCCTCCCTATAGTCACCTAACGCAGGCCCTGGCTGCTTTAGAGCGCTCAGGTGTATCGCCACCTGCGTCGACCGCGACCGAGCGCAACGAACGATTGAGGGGGACCCCATGGCTGCATCGCATGCGACCGCAGGCCGTCGACCAAACCGGGCCGTGCTGCTCACGGTCACCTGCCTGGGCCAATTCATGGTCCTGCTCGACAACACGATCGTCGGAGCGGCGCTGCCCGATATGCAGCACCGGCTGCACACTCAGCTGACCGGTCTGCAATGGATCGTCGACGCGTACGTGCTGCTGGTCGCCATGCTGCTGCTGTCCGGCGGTGTCTTCGCCGACCGGTTCGGCCGCAAGCGGGTGTACCTGGCCGGCGTGGCGGCGTTCACCGCCGCGTCGCTGCTGTGCAGCTTCGCGCCCTCGCTCGGCTGGCTGGTCGCCGGCCGGGTGCTGCAGGGCATCGGGGCCGCGGCGCTGAGCCCTGCCTCGCTCGCCCTGCTCGCCGCCGCCTATCCTGTGCCGCAAGAGCGAATCAAGGCGATCGGGCTGTGGGCCGGATTCAGCGGAATCGGTCTGGCTGCGGGCCCCGTGGCCGGTGGCGTGCTGACCGAAGCCTTCGGCTGGCCCGCCATCTTCCTGGTCAATCTGCCCATCGGCGTGGTCCTGCTGCTGGCCGGCCTGCGCCGCCTCGGCGAGTCCCGCAATCCGAGCGCCGCCGCGATCGACATCCCGGGCACGGTGCTGTCCGTTCTGGGGGTGGGAGTAGCGACCTACGGGTTGATCGAGGGTGGTGCCCGCGGCTGGACCTCACCGGTCATCCTGGGCAGCTTCGCCGCCGCGGCGATCCTCCTCGCCTCCTTCATCGCCGTCGAAGCGCGCCGTCCCGCTCCGATGCTGCCGCTGCGGCTGTTTGGGCAGCGCCTGTTCACCGTGTCCAACACCGCCATGATCGTGGTGGGGTTCGCGCTCATGGGCTCGTCGTTCTTCTTCTCCCAGTTCTTCGTGTACGTCCAGGGCAGCTCGATCCTGCGCGCCGGCCTGCAGACCCTGCCGGTGTCCCTCACCATGGTGATCGTCAGCCCCTACGCGGGCCGGCTCGCCGCCCGCTACGGCTTCCGAATCGTGGTCACCACCGGCCTGGCCCTGGCCGGCCTGGGACTGCTGGCACTCGGTAGGGTGCACGCCGACACCGGCTACGGAAACGTGTGGTGGCGGCTGGCGCTCGCCGGCACCGGCTTCGCCCTGGCCATGTCCCCCCTGACAGGCGCCGCCATCCAGGCGGTCAGCCCGCAGGAAGGCGGCCTCGCCTCAGGCATCAGCAGCACCACCCGGCAGATCGGCGCGGTGCTCGGCGTGGCGGTGCTCGGAGCCATCGTCCGCACCCGCCAGTCCGGCGGAGCCTCCTTCGAAACCGGCCTCAACAGCGCCTTCCTCGCTGCAGGCACCGTCACTCTGGCCACCGCCGTGTTCACCGGCCTCTGGCTGGCAAGGTCCAAGCCCGCGGAAGGCCCCGCCGCCCCGCAACGCTCCACCGATCCGGATGCGGTCGATCCGGATCTGGTCACCGCCTCGAACGAGGCATCCGTGAATAGCCGCTGACACCAACCGCCTTGGCCGAAGCCACACCGCGCCAGAGTGATCCCACCCTGCCGTGGCGACGCCCCGCCAGGACCGTGTGCACCATCCCGCAACCACCACGTAAAGGACCGGCCTTGTCTCCCGACCCGACCACCGTGCACCCGCTGCCCGCCCACGACCGCGTGGTGTTCCTCAACCCGCTGGTCACCTCACCCAACATCACGGTGGGCGATTACACGTACTACGACGACCCGCACGGCGCCACGGACTTCGAGCGCCACAACGTCCTCTACGCCTACGGGCCGGAGCGCCTCGTCATCGGCAAGTACTGCGCCATCGCCACCGGAACCACCTTCCTGATGGCCGGCGCCGAGCACCCGACGATGGGCGTCTCGACGTACCCGTTCACCATGTTCGGCGGCCGGTGGGCCGAGCAGACCCTGGACATCGTCACCGCCATGCCCAGCCGCGGCGACACAGTCGTCGGCAACGACGTCTGGTTCGGATACCGGGCGACCGTCATGCCCGGCGTACGGATCGGCGACGGCGCCATCATCGCGGCCGGCGCGCTGGTCACCGCCGACGTCCCGCCCTACACGATCGTCGGCGGCAACCCGGCCCGACCGATCCGGCAGCGCTTCGACGACGCCGACACCGAGCGGCTGCTGCGCGCCGCGTGGTGGGACTGGCCCGCCGACTTGGTCACCGAACACGCCCGCACCATCATGGCCGGAACCCCGGCCCACATCGAACGCATCGCCACCGAGCACGGAACGGGGAAGCCCCGTTGAGTGATGCGACCCAGGTGTCCATCGAAGAGCAAACGGTGGCCAACGGCGCAGCGGGGCCCTACGCCCTCACCACGGGACCGGACGGCGCCCTGTGGTTCACCCTCGTCCACAGCGGCCGGATCGGGCGGCTCGTCCCCGGCGAGGAGCCGACGAGTCACCGGCTCGACCCCGACAGCGGGCCGACCATCATCACCCCCAGCCCGGGCGGCGCGCTGTGGTTCACCGAGTACCGGGCAGACCGGATCGGGCGGATCACACCGGCGTCGTGATCGACGAATTCGGCGTGCCCACGCCCGGCTGCGGGCCGTTCGGCATCGCGGCGGGACCCGCCGGCGCCCTGTGGTTCACCGAGACCGAGGCCGACCGCATCGGCCGCATCACCGCCGACGGCGACGTCACCGAACGCCCGAACCGACACAGCCGGCAAAGCCCCACTCGCGTCACCACCCACCCCTTCCGGGGCCGGTTGCTGGTGTCCCTGATCCACACCCCTGAGCACACCAACACCCATCGGCCAACGGACCAGAACTCACGAAACTGAGACAGCGTCACCCCACATGCATTAACACCCCGAGACAGCAATGCCCCGCGGTTCCCTCACACCCAGGACAGCGGGCTCCACGCCTCGAAACCGCCACCGACCAGCAACAACACACCCACACCCCACTGTCTCTCACCCCACTGTCCCAAAACCGAGAGATCGCAACTGGACCCCGAGCCGTACGCCGGGCTGCCCGAGGCGATCGGTGGGACACGGGTGGCGCTCACCCATGTCGGGTACGCGGGCGGGTACGCAGAGCCGGACGCCTCACGGAGACCGGCGGTGCGCTCAGAAGGTGAGCACCGGCTTGATCGTCTTGCCCGCGTTCATGTCCCGCACCGCCTGGTCGATGTCGGCGAACGGATAGGTGCCGATCAGGCGGTGCAGCGGGAGCCGTCCCTCCTTGACCAGCTGGACGAGGGCGGGGATGCAGGTCTGGGTCTCGCTGTCCCCGAGCGTGATCCCCACGATCCGCTTGCCCGGGAGCAGGCCGTTGACGTCGAGGGCGACTTCGGTGCCGAAGGGCGGGGCACCGACGACGACCAGGGTGCCCCGGGCGGCGAGCACGTCGGCGCCCTGGCGCAGCACGGTGACGTTGCCGGTGGTCTCGACGACGCCGTCGGCTCCCTGGCCGTCGGTCAGCTGCGCGAGCGCCTCCCCGAGGTCGGCCTCGGCCGCGTTGACGGTGTGCGTGGCGCCCAGTTCCTCGGCCAGGGCGAGGCGTTCGGCGACCCGGTCGACGGCGATGATCCGGGCTGCCGGGGTGAGGGCGGCGGCCATCACCGCGGACAGGCCCACCGCTCCGGCGCCGAGGACGACGAGCGTGCTGCCGACGCGGGGCGTCAGCACGTTCCACACGGCGCCGACCCCGGTCTGCACGCCGCAGCCGAGCGGGGCGATGGAGGCCAGCGGCACCTCGGGGTCGACCTTGACCAGGCTGCGCTCGTCCACCAGGGCCCGTTCGGCGAAGGACGACTGACCGAAGAAGTGGCCGCCGATCGGGGTGCCGTCGCGGCTGATGGTGCTGGTGCCGTCGGCGCGGCGACCGCCGATGAGGTTCAGCGGCAGCCAGGTGGCGCAGTAGGCCGGATGTCCGTCACGGCAGTTGCGGCAGCCGCCGCAGGAGGTGAAGGACAGCACGACGTGGTCGCCGGGCTCGACACCCGTCACATCCGGTCCGACGGCCTCGACGACGCCGGCCCCCTCGTGGCCGAGAACGCCGGGCAGCGGGAACGGCAGACCGCCACTCGCCACACCGAGGTCGGTGTGACACAGGCCGGTGGCGACCATGCGGACGAGGGCCTCGCCCGGTCCCGGGGCGTCGAGTTCGACGTCGGAGAGCGTGAAGGGCGCTCCGCCGGACTCGACCACGGCGGCGCGTGTGGGGGTGGTCATGAGGTGAACTCCTTTGCTCGGGTGCTCAGTCGAGCGAGACGACGACGGACTTGACCTTGGAGTAGGCGGCGAGGGCCTCGGGTCCGTACTCGCGGCCGAAGCCGGAGTCCTTGACGCCGCCGAAGGGGACGGCGGGGTCGAGCATGGCCCAGTCGTTGATCCAGACGATGCCCGCCTGCAGCCGCTCGGCGACGCGGTGGGCGCGGGCCAGGTCGGTGGTCTGGATGCCCGAAGCAAGGCCGTACGGCGTGGAGTTGGCGAGCGCCACCGCCTCGTCCTCGGAGTCGAAGGGCTGAACCGTGAGGACGGGGCCGAAGATCTCCTCCTGGACGACGCGGGAGTCGTTGGACAGGCCAGTGATCACGGTCGGCCGGTAGTAGTAGCCGCCGCCCAGGTCCAGCCGCTCGCCGCCGACGACGACACCGGCGCCCTCCTTGCGGGCCAGTTCGACGTAATCCTCGGCCTTCTTCAGGTGCTTCTCCCCCGCCATCGGCCCGACGACGGTTCCCGGATCGCGGGGGTCGCCGACGGTCACCTGGGCGACCGCCTCGGCGAGGATGCCGACCAGGGTGTCGTGCACGGGACGGGCGACCAGCAGCCGGGGGCCGGCCATGCAGAACTGGCCGGTGTTGAAGACGAACGCCTTGATGATCGCGCCGACCGCCTTCTCCAGGTCGGCGTCCTCGAAGACGATGTGCGCCGCGTTGCCGCCCAGTTCCATCATGACGGTCCTGAGGGCTTCGCCGGCCACGCTCGCGACGTGCCGGCCGACCGCGGTGGAGCCGGTGAAGGCGACCTTGTCGATGCCGGGGTTGCGCAGCAGCGCCTCACCCGCCACCGGGCCCGTGCCGGTGACGACGTTGACCACGCCCTCCGGGACGCCGGCCTCCGTGAGCAGGCGGGCCATGTACAGGGCGCTGAGCGGGGTGTCCTCGGCGGGCTTGTGCACCACGGTGTTGCCGGCCGCGAGGGCCGGTGCCAGCTTCGAACCCGCCAGGACGAGCGGGAAGTTGAAGGGGGTGATGGCGGCGACGACACCGAGCGGCTCGCGCCGGGTGTAGGCGAAGGCGTTGAGCGGGGTCTCGCGGGTCGCGCCGTCCTGGCTCTGGGCGAGGCAGGCGTAGTACTCGTAGTCGTTGGCCGCGTTCGTCACGTCGACGGCGCCGCACAGGGAGATCGGCTTGCCGACGTCGAGGCTCTCCAGGGCGGCGATCTCGTCGGCGTTGGCGCGGATCAGCTCAGCGACGCGGTGCAGCACGCGCCCGCGCTCCCGGCCGCTCGTCCGGGGCCAGGGCCCGGAGTCGAAGGCCTCCCGAGCCGCGCGCACGGCCGCGTCGACGTCACCGGCGGCTGCCTCCGCGACGGTCGTGATCACCTGGCCGGTGGACGGGTCGATGACATCCATGCGAGCGCCGTCCGCGGCCTCGCGCCACTGGCCGCCGATGAACAGCTGCCTGGGCTCTGTGTCGAAGGTGGTGGTCATGGCCCACTCCCAGCATTGATCGCCAAATCTTCAACAATCAGGAATCCTGTTGGTCCGCAGTCTGGTTACGGACAGGTTTCCTGTCAATGCCTGGAGACCGCGTGCTGTGCGGGAGCCCTTGACGGGTGCCGGCGAGAGGTCCGGACTGACGGCGCGGCCACAGGGAGTCGGCGGCAGGTTCGCCACCACCGGGTGCGGTGACTCCCCAACCCATCGGCATTGAAGTTTCCCCGTGATCTCGGAGATTCGTTCGTTATGCCGCGAGGGCGTGCTCTCGCATACACAGCCACGCAGACGCCAACCCATCTGCACTGCTTCCCTTCGGCCGCCGATGAATTTCGGTGTGCCGGACGGTCCAAGTCGGCACACCTAGCAAAGGGAGAACCCGATGGGCAAGACGCGCTTGCATCCGATGACTCACATCGCCCGTCGCATGTTCGAGCTCCTGGAGCCGATCTGCCTGGTCACGTTCCTCGCCGACGAGTGCAACGAGGAACTGGCCGCACTCGGCCACCGCACCTACTGGGACGGCTACTTCGCCAGCCGCGCCGCACCACTGGGACGGGTGCCGGCTCAAGTCGTGCACGCAGCCTTCTACAACTTCGCCGACAGGGAAGCCGCACGGCACATCCCCAGCGCCTGGGAGACGATCCCGCCCGAGGCCTCCGTCGCCGCGCGGGAGCGGGGCAGCGCGGCCTCCCTACGGCGCATCCTCGGCGACGAGCTGGCCGAGTCCCCGGGCCTGGTGCGCGCCGCGGACCTGACCACCAAGGCCGCGACGAGCGCCCCCATCGAAGGCCGGGTGATGTACGCCGGCATGCGCACTCTTGAGGTACCTTGCGACCCTGTCGCCCGACTGTGGCATTCCGCGACCATGCTGCGCGAGCACCGCGGCGACGGGCACATCGCCGCTCTCGTCGGCGCGCGCATCGGCGGCACGGAGGCCCACGTGCTCTCCGCTCTGGAACAGGGCATCCACCCCCCAGAGTCGTTCGGACGCATCCATCACCTGCCGAAAGAGCGCCTGGCCGCGGTCATGGACGGCATGCGCGAGCGCGGACTCATCGACGCCGACGGCCACTTCACCGACGCAGGCCGCGCGACCAAACAACGCATCGAAACCCTCACCGACGAACTCGCCACCCCGCCCTACGACGCCCTGTCCCCTGCCGAACTCGACGAACTGATCACCGACCTCGAACCCATCACCGCGACCCTGGTGGCCACAGGCTCGCAGTGACACGCAGAAAACGCCGCCGCACCCGAACGACGGGCCCAGGAGGACAACCGGGGGCGACTACAGCATCCAGCGCGGTCGGCCCAACCCCGACGACCGACTCTTCGGACAAGTCACTTCCCGGACCCGCCGAAAGCGAGCCTACGCCACCCCACCAGACACCTTGACAAACACAGAGGCACCCAAGGGCACCGACCTGTCCGTCCACACCCGTGAGCACCTGGCCGCTGTCGCCGCCGAACTCAACGGCCGCCCACGCAAAACGCTCGGCCGGGAAACCCTGGCCGAGCGCCTGCACAAACTGCTCGCGGCCTGAGTCCGGCTATGTGCTGACCATGTGGAATCAGCTGACCGGCCAGGTGCGCTCGGCCGCCCAGGTGCCGAAGCGCTGCCAGCGGACCTCCGGAAAGTCGCGCCGCAGCGCGTCCACGTCCACATCGAGGCCGACCTCGGTGAAGTAGCGGAACATCGCGGCGAGATCGGCCGAGAACGCCTCGACGTGGGCGATCGGCAGCCGCTCGAAGACGATCGGCCGGCCGCACACACTGGTCAGTGCTTCCGCGATCTCCAGGCAGGTCAGCTTGTCGGAAGCGATGTCGATGCGCCGGCCCGCGAACTCCTGCGGCCGCCCAAGAACATGGGCTGCGAAGGCGCCGATGTCCCGCGCGGGAATCAACGTCAGAGGCCGGTCGGCCGGCATCGGCAGCACGAACCGGCCCGCACGCAGACTCTCGAGCGACCACTCGACCGTGTAGTTGTCCATGAACGCGGCCGGACCGAGGATCGTCCACGGTACACCCAGCCCATGCAGGTGCCGCTCGATGCGGTACTTGCTCTCGAAGTGCGGGATGCCCGTGCCGCGATCGGCGTGCGCTGCCGAGGTGAACACAATGTGCCCGACACCGCGGGCGGCCTCAAGCAGGTCGATGCCCTGCCGAACCTCGGTCTCCGGGTCCGAGCCGAATGGCGTGGACATCGCGAACAATCCGTCCGCGCCCTTCAGGGCGGCCTCCAGCGACTTGCTGTCGTCGAAGTCGGCCGCGTGCACCTCGGCGCCGAGACCCCTCAGCGCGTGGGCGGCGGCTGAGTCGGGAGTGCGGGTCAGGGCCCGGACCTGGAAGCCCTGAGCGAGCAGCGAGCGGGCGGCCGCGCCGCCTTGGGCGCCGGTCGCTCCGGCGACGGCCACTACGGACCGGTAGGATTCCTTCGTCATGCGGTTACCGTACGACACAGTTACTGCGCTACGCAGATAATTTGGAGGGTGCGCATGCTGATTGACGATCTCCAGCAGGAGTCCCGCCGCTACCTGGCCTCATACGTCATGTTCAACCAGGCAGTCGCGGACCATCTCAAACTGCACCCCACCGACGTCCAGTGCCTCAACCTGCTGACCGCCGAGCCCGGCCCGTTCACCACCGGCCGGATCGCCGAACTCACCGGCCTGACCAGCGGATCGGCGACCCGGCTCGTCGACCGTCTCGAGAAGGCCGGCTACGTGGTCCGACACCGCGACAAGACCGACCGCCGCCGGGTCCGGGTGGAGCCTGTCCCCGAGGCGATGCGGGATCTCACTGAGCTGTGGTCCGAGCTGAGCCAGGGATGGCGGGCGATGTTCGCCGACTACACCGAGGACGAACGCGCCCTGCTGTACCGGCACATGCAGCGCACCGTCGAACTCTCCCGGCAACAGATCGCCCGCCTGCGCGGCAAGGCATGACGGCCGCCCACGCAAAACGCTCAGCTGGCAACCCCAGCCGACCGCCTGCATAAACTGCTCGCGGCCTGATCAACCCGACCACGTGTTGCGACGACCTCTAGAAAGCGCCGTCCCTGTGCACGTCCCCGTCAACGCTACGGGCAACAGCGGCAACGTCATCGGCGTACTGAACCCGACCTTCGACTAGCCGATCTGACCGGACAGGCGGAACGGGTCCCGGCGGGCTGAGCGTGGGCGGCCGGCCTTTCCTCATCGGCCGCCCCCCTGTGGACCCGGTCAGGACCGTACGGGGGAGGCGGAGTCAGGGGCATGTTCCGGTCCACCATGGCCAAGGCGCGAGCAGGAGCAGGTCTGGCCGCGCGGACTGCACCAGGTCGCGGGAGGCAGCTCATACGGCGGGCCGCCCTGTGACAGATGCAACGAACTTCGCAAAAGCTCGTTGATCACAACATGAAGAAAATCAACGTACGGCAGCAGTTGCACATCTTGGTCATGGTCTGCACCCTGATGCTGGGGGTTGCGGGCGCGGGAAGTGCCCAGGCGAGCCCGGCAAGGCATGGTTGCCCGGCGGGGGAGGTCTTCGCCACGAACAACACCGCGATCATCACGGATCCGGCCGACCCCCGGCTCAGGACCCGCCTGACGCGCTTCGATCACGAGGTTCGCGGGATCATCCACGCCCACGGCGCGAGGCCCGGCGCCTCGACACTGCTCGACGGAGTCTTCTGGTCCGGCGACCTCAAGCAGGCCACCTATGAGCGCTCGCGCGAGTTCGACGTCAACAGGGTCGGCCGGGACGGGCTGCACCACATCGCCGGCGTCATCGCCAAGCAGTACCACCAGGAGTCCGTACTGACCTTCCGCTGCCTGCCACGCACCGCGCCGGAAACCGACGCGGTCGAGATCCAGGCTCCCGGCGTCAGCGCTGCTCGTCTGCACGACGCACTGCTCGCGAATCCCGGGGCACGCGACGAGCTCGGAGGCGGCTCGGTCACCCTCGGCGGGCGGCTCATCCTCATCGCCCCCCTCAAGGACCTGCCCGTGGCCAACAAACTCACGAAGTCCCTCGGCGTCGCATGGAACACGGCCGAGGTGCGCTACGGCAACGAAGAGTTCGTGAGCTGAGCCTGCGGGCCTACAGCGGCGGGCCCCGAGCACACCGCCCGCCCGCGGTCAGTCTCCGGCCGGGGCTTTGCGGGCCGACCTCGGCGCCGTCGCGCAGGCTGCCGGGCTGTGCCCTGAACACGTAGGACCTTCAGCGGGGCGCTCAAGTCCTCGCTGCTGCCCACCCATCGGAACAACTCGGCGTCGAGGAGCGGGATCGACCCCAGCGATGAACCTGGCAGGCGAACAGCCGCCAAAGGTTGACTCTGGTCGCGCGGAGCCAGAACGATTCCTCATCGTGCGCCTGTGCTGCGCCTCCGGTTCGCATCCTCCTCACCCTTTCAGGTCACACCGATCACGGACAGCAACGGGGAAGATCATCATGGCGCACCGAGTGTTCCGTTCGGCTGGCGCCGCATCCCCGTACTCGTATCGAGAGGAGCAATGCCGCGCCCTTGACCGTCGAGACAGTGGAAGCCGACCTGGAAGCCGCGAACCTGGAGGGCGATCCGGCTGCGGACGCGCTGGTGTCCGACCTCATCGACAACAGCGAGGTCGACCGCGTCAACGGCCTGTTCCGCACCATCCGAACACTCAAGCCGCGCACGCCCATGGAAGAGCTGTCCAACCTGCCCGAACGGCTCGCGCAGTTCCTGCACGACGCCTCCGAGGAGCCACCCGGCTGGAGCGAGGCCGACGTGAAAGCGGCGGAGGGCTTCCTCGCCCACCACCACGGCACGGCCTCCATGCTGCAGGGCACCGTCGGACTGATCGGCACCTACCTCTCCCCCACCGGCGCCTACACCCTGCGCTCCACCGGGAAACTGGGCGGCGTCGACGGTCCCGGCCGCCGGCTGTCGCAGTCCTCGCGGCTGTTCATCGGCATGGGCGACAAGGACGCCCTGCGCAACGGCACCCTGGCTGCTACCGTGACCAAGGTCCGCCTACGCCCTGTGTGATGTCGTGATCAATCGGCTGCCTGCAAGAGCTCTCCGACCCAGACCATCGGGGCACGGAGTTCGAGGCCGGGGACACTCGGATCGCCCGCCTCCCCGCACCTCGGACCCAGATGATCGGCACATGCAGTTGAACGCGGTCGAATCAGTGGTCGCCGCGCGCTACTCAGCACTGCCACAGGAGCAACGCACGGTCGCACGGCTCACAGGCGAACACGTATGCACAGCCCGCGCCGCCGAAGTTCATGGCGGTGCTGTGATCCGGGCCTTCCTCAAGCTGAACGACGAACGGCATCGTGCCAGCACACGAGGGGCAGGAGGGGGTCTCATCACCCTGGAACCAAGCGGGGGCCCCTCCAAGTTGCCCAAGCACGGACGATTCGGGGCGTTCGCTTCTCGCCGCCCAGGCTTCGCGAGCCAGGTCATAGTCGTCCTCGGCCTCCTGCTCCAGGTCGACGGCCCGGACCTCCCCGAGCATGAGCAGCGCTCCCTCGGCACCTTCGGGGCAGGGCAGCGGCTCAAGGCCATCCAGCGGGAAGAGCAGGGCGCGGTTCCCTCCCGATGTCGGCTCCCAGTCGCTACAACTACCTGGGTCGTTCTGGCAGGCGAACAAGGCAAGGACTCCGCGCTTGCCCTCCGAGGCCCCTGCGTCAAGGTTGTTGTTCAGGACGACCTGGGCAAGGAACTGCATCGGGCCCTCACATGACGCGCAGCACGGCCACTCAGTGCCTGCGGGAGCCCGGGGCACCCCACCCCTCCGGGTCACTACCGAGTCCGGCGCAGACGGGCCAGCGTCGATCATCAGGGTCGTCATGGCCAGGACTCTAGGTCACACCGATGACATCGCCTGCGTGCCGGCCAGGTTCGCCGGGCGCTCGACCGCCCCGCCTCAGCCGAGGCAGGGCGGATCGCGGGGCGAGCGTGCGACGGGGCGTCGTCAGTCGCAGGTGTTGAGCATCTCGGCGAGCCTCTTCTTCTCCGGGGCCGTCATACTCAGCCCGGACCCGTACTTCACGTCGGTCCAGGCCCGTGCGTACGACTCGGCGACTGACGAAGACGCCGCCCGCCCGGCACCCTGGTCCGCTGGACCGGCCACCGCACCGTCGGCTTCCTCGTTCACCGACGCGCTCCCGAACGTGCGCTCCCGGAAACGGGCTACGAAAGCCTCCAGGTCCCCACCGGTGATGGGGCTCCCGGCCGCGTTGGTGATTCCGTCCCGCTCGTACACGTACGCGGCGAGCGCAGCCGCGCTGGGCTGGCCGCCGTGTTCCTGCGTGTACGCGACCCACGCGCTGTGGAAGTAGTCCTCCCACGAAAACTCATCACCGGCCTGCTGCTGCGGACCGTCCGCAGCGGTAGTGACGTCAACCGGGGTCTCGGCCCCGTAGCGCTTCTGGACAGCCACGCTCGGTAGGCCTCACCGAAGGCCTCAATATCCCTGGGAATCGCTGCTGGCTGCACTGACGGGTTCGATTCTTCGGCCGAGGGCCTGGTCGTGGCCGCCTCAGGTGCCGCATCGACGGGGTGTACCTCTTCGGCTCCATCGCGTTCGCCCGCCTCCAGCGCTGCTGTCGGCGCGGCCACGAGGGCCGATGCTCGTTCGCTGGTGAACGCCATCGGCGGCTCGTCAATGCCCGCTGCGGCGAGCCCCGCCGGCGCAATCTCGGCAAGGGGAATCCCGTAGCGGGCCAGCCGCAGCGGCATCAGCGACTCCACCGGAGCCTTCCTGCGCCACCCGCGGCCGAAGCGCGAGTGGAGGCGGGCCTGGTAGACAAGACGCTCCTGCTCCAGCTTGATCACCTGGTCGTAGGAGCGCAGCTCCCACAGCTTCATAGGGCGCCACAGCAGGAACGTCGGGAGAGAGCAGCCAGCGAGTGATCCGCACGCCCTCCATGTGCTTGTCGGCCGTGATGTCCGCGATCCGGCCGACCGCGTGCCGGGCCGCCTCGACCGCGACCACGAACAGGATCGGGATCACCGCGTGCATGCCCACGCCCAGCGGATCCGGCCAGGCGGCCGCGCCGTTGAACGCGATCGTCGCCGCCGTCAGCAGCCACGCCGTCTGCCGCAGCAGCGGGAACGGGATGCGTATCCAGGTCAGCAGCAGATCCAGGGCCAGCAGGACACAGATACCCGCGTCGATGCCGACCGGGAACACATACGAAAAGTTCCCGAAGCCGTTCTTGACGGCCATCTCACGGACCGCCGCGTACGAGCCGGCGAAACCGATACCGGCGATGATCAGGGCGCCGGACACCACAACACCGATAAGGACCCGATGCAGCCGGGTCAGCTGAGGTACCTGAAGCTTCCCCGCAGCCACGCCTCACACCCCTACTGCAACCACACAACCCAGCAGTTCTCACACCCCCACGAGGCAGGCCGAATTGTGACGGTTCGTGGAGTACTGGTTGCGGATCGTCCGCGAATAGTGATCAGTTGCGCGCCTCATCGAGTAATTGCCAGTACCTGTACATCAGTTGCGCTCGCTCATGCGGCGATGAACGCCTGTGCTTCTCCCAGCGAAGTGCCGTCCGGTCGGACGCCGCGCACCGGACCAGCTACGCGGCGCACCGCCTTCCGCCCCGCCCTCCACGGTTGAGGCGGGGCGGTCGTGCGTCCAGCATCCCGAGTTTGCGGCACCCGGGGCGAAGCCCGGCGCGCCTCCCGCTCCGCGTGAGAGGCGCGCCTGCCTTAGAGGGCGCTGTTGTTACATCCCGCGGTCGAGCCGATGCTCGTGGCCTGGGCACCCGGGTTACCCTCGCCGTTGAGGCCGTTGCCCAACAGTCCGTTGAGGATTCCGACCTCGCCGAGGACGTCGAGGTTCAGGTCGTGCGACCTGCATGTGGAACTCTGCTGGATGCCGAGGTGGTCCCCGTGGCCGCCTTCGCCGCCGGCGTGGGCGGTACCAGCGGTCATGAATCCGACACTGCCGAGGGCAGCGACCATGACGGCAGCCTTGCGAAGCTTGTGCATGTGGTCTCCGTGAAAGTGAATGGGTGCGATCCCTGACAGATCGACGTCTTTCACTTACGGGACATTAATATGACGTAGAGCAAATCAGACAATGGCGCGCCGATTACATAGCCCTCACAAGCGCACCACCCACGCGGGACCACCCGCATTCAGTCCAGGACCCCCAACTCCGTATCCGGCCGACAGTGACCGCACGCTGGAACGCCAGCGGCGAGCGCCCGGCGCGCCGTGTCAAAGTCCGCGCCCTTCACCCGCGCCCGGACCATGCAACAACCCCTGATGTGCACCCCGACCGGCATTGCATCTCGATTGAGCCCGCAGTCGAGGAGCCAGTCCGCCGGCGCCGGCTACGCGGCCTCGCCCTGCTGGCGCTCGACCTCTCGGCGTTCTTCGTCGGCGATCCAGCGGCGGGTGAGGTCGAGATCCCGCCCCTGGACGCGTTCGAGGAAGCGGAGCAGGATGAGGCGAGAGGATTGGTCGTGCAAGTGTTCGGTTCTATGATCTCGGGCGACCACCGCAATCCCAGGGGTCCGTTCGGATCCGGATCTCCCTCGCCAAGGTCGGCATGCCGCACGCCCACATCGCTGCGCCCGCCACCGACATCGGCACGAGCCTGGAGCGAGTCCGGGAAGGCGCTGGATAAGTGGCAGATCCCTGTCGATCCGGTGCGGATGCAAGGCCGGGGCACGTCGACGGGCGTGAAAGGCTGCGACGCCGTCCACCCCGCTCTCGCCCTGCGACCGGAAGACACCGCCGTTGTTGCTGCAGGTTCGGGCGCCAACAGCGACAGCAACAACGCCTTCACCCTCGTCCCGGACAGGACCAACCTCGTACGCACGCACGTCGTCTGGGCGGACTCCAGGACCGAATCACTCATCTCGATGAATATGCCCGCAAATGCTCCAGAAACCGGGCATGATCCAGCCTCAGCGTGAACACCGTGGGGGGGAAACCATGAGCACGCCAGCACGTCGCACAACCGCATCCGGACGGCCCAGATCGGTGGGTTGCGGAGACTGCACGGCCGCCGCCATCTTCTTCTGGTTGACCCCCACGGGCGTTCTCCAGATCACGACCTACCGGTCCGAACTGATGCCGGAGACCACCGCCCCACACCGGGTCCTGACCGAGCGACGGATCGAATCGCTGCGCGACGGCTGGGAGTTCATGTCGAACTGGGGCCTGGACAGTAGCGGCGCCCTGATCGGGATCGTGCTGCGCGCGAGATCCAGTACCGCAGCGAACTCATCGATGTCTCGCCGAAACCGGCCTCACCGTGACGACATCACGCCAACAAGGTCAGTAACCGCCTCGAACCGCTCCCCGGGATACGGGATGGCCAAGATCTTTTGGATCGTGTGCGAGACGTCCGCTGGCCTCGCTGACAGTGAACAGGTCGTCCATCCCTGAAGGATTCGCACCCCATACGAGCGCATCGGCTCGATCTCTGTGGCCGCGTCGCCGATCCGCCACTGGGCCCCGCTCCTCGTGGTGACCCAGTCCCGCCCCAGCTTGACCAGCTCGTCGTAGCGTTCCCGGGTCACACTGCCGACCATTGCGGGCATCCGGACACCACCCCGCTGGGCCCGGGTGTAACACCGTTCCATGCCGCCAACTGGCCCGAGCAGCCCGCTTCTTCGCACGATCCGACCGCCGGAGACCGTCGGAAAGGGGGTGCGGACCGGCGCGTGGAGCGGCCCCACGTCCACCGCACGCACGGCCTCACACCCCACTCCGTCCCGTGCGCCACCTGTGCCAGGCCTGTTTGCGGCACCGGGGAGAGCAGTACGTTGCCGAGACGGGACGGTCGGCCCCGACCGTCCAGGACATTCCGCACTCCGGGCAGCTGAACGTCGGGCCCGCCTGGACTGCCTAGGTCCTCGCCCGCGCTCTCCGCATCCGCCGCCAGTGCCGCGACCGGCAGGCGGACGAGCAGAACACCGCCGTCATCTTCGCTACCCGCATGAGCGGACTACCGCACCCGCGGCACAACCGCGGCCCCCTGTCGTCGTCCGCGACGGCGACCAGCCGCAGCCGAGGAGTACCGTCCCTGCCCATGCGACCACCGTAGGGAACGAAGAGAGCCGCCGGGAATCCCCCGTCGCACTGGCGATCAACTGTCCCCAGTGTCATGTACGGAGAGTGGCCTGGCCATCCTGGTCAGGCGAGATCTGTCAGGTCCTCCGCGAATACCCGCGACAGTGGCTGCGGTCCCACATACTGCTGGCAGTTGCACTGACCAGCCTCGTAACGCAGCGGCTTCTTGTTCTCGTCCCAGGCCACCGGCACCTCGACGCGCTCGTGGCACTGGCCCTGCTTGTCGTGTTTGGCGAGATGGTGCGTGCATCCGCACACTGGCTCCGGAGACTTGTTCGCTGCTTCGACAGCCAAACGCTCCTGTCTCGCCGCCTCCAGCAACTGCAACTTGCGCTCATGTCGATTACGCAGTGCGGTGCGGACGTTGTCAGCTGCCCACGCGAAGCCACCCGTCCAAAAGACGATGAGAACCCACCAGAACCAGTCCATCCGCTGTCCCCTCCCCCTGTAATTCTCCGGACCAGCATAGACGGCTCATCGGAAGGGCGTTCGTATTGTCATGCAGGACTCAGACACAGCTTCTCACTTGTTCCTCAACCCCTGGCCTCGAACGACGTCTCGGACGCCCCGCGCATGGGATCGGGTTGGCGTCCGACTTCGTGCCCGATCAGGAGGAACAGGGCCTCGATCGAGCGGCGGCCCCAGGCCTCGACGAGGTACTGGCCGTGCGAGACGAACAGTCCGCCGAGCTGGAGCGTTGGCTGGCGACCGTGACGGTCGACGAGCTGCCCGCAGTCGCTCCCGTTCCTGCGGGACCGGGCTGGCCGCCGTACGCCGTGGGCAAGTCGGTGGTCGAGTGCCTGCGGGTGGTGCTGAACGAGGACTGGGCACACCACGGGTTCTGCGTCCGTGACCTCAACATGCAGGAACGCTGAGCTAGATCCAATACCGGTGATTTAGGTTGTTTTCCGGTGGGCGGGTTTGGTCTTGGTCGGCCCGACCAGCGTCACGTGGGGAATGCCCGGCCGGGGCGGATTGCGGTGCTCGGTGCGTTTGAGTTTCCAGTTGGGCATCTTGCGTTTGATGACGCGGGGACTGGAGCGCAACCGGCGCGGGGGCAGGGGGCGTTCGCGGATCTCACGCAGGGCCGTGGCCAGGGCCCGCGCCATTCGGGAGGGGGGAAAACGCCGCCTGGTGGGTGACATGGCGGCGGATGATGCGCAG
>NZ_MLYO01000091.1 GCF_001866665.1 Streptomyces monashensis
CGACGTGACCAGGCCGCGGACGATGCGCACCCAGTCCCGCCAGAAGTAGACGACGAGTGCGAGGGCGGTGGCCAGGTGGAGGCCGACCAGCTCGTTGAGGTAGAGGGATCCGTCGGCGGAGACGTCCAGGTCGTGCTTCCAGTGCCCGCCGAGCAGGGCGGGAATCAGGATGCTGTGCCCCAGGCTGGAGACCGGGAACAGCTCGGTGACGCCTTGCAGCAGGCCGACGCCCACCGCTTCGGGATAGGTCAGAACGGACATCGGCCGGCCTTCGTCTCCAGGTGCGCGAGGGGGCGGAGCCGAGGACCCGCGCGCGGCGGACGGCTCCGGCGGCGCAACCTACTACACGCGAGCAAGAACCCGGACAGGCCGCGCGAAGCACCCGGCTCGCGGCCGGTACCGGCCCCTTATCCGGCCGTCGGCGGTCACCGACACCCGGACCGGCGCCGGGAATCATCCGGTTCCGCCCGGTTCACCAGTCGCCGAGCAGGTTCCGCTCGTGGCGCCTGCGGGCCAGTACGAGCCCGGCGGCGTACAGCGCGAGGACGATGGTGAGAAGCAGGTAATACTCCAGCGGGAGCGTGGTGAGGCCGAGCAGCGGGCCGAGCGGGGACGGCGGCAGCACCAGGCCGATGACCGCGAGGGCGGCCGCGGTCCAGCCGACCGGGCCGGGCGGACGGTCCTCGAAGAGCCGGCGTCCGGTGCGCAGCAGCATCATCACCAGGCTCTGGGTGATCAGGTTCTCGGTGAACCAGCCGGAGTGGAAGACCGCCTCGTCCTCGGCCGGGCCGGGGCCGTGCAGGGCGAGGGCCAGGACGACGAAGGTGGCGAGGTCGGCGGCCGCGTTGAGGACGCCGAACCCGGTGATGAAGCGCAGCAGGGCGCGCGGGTCGAGGGCGGCGGGGCGGCGCAGCAGGGCCGGGTGGGGGCGGTCGTAGGCGAAGGCGAGCTGCACCGTGTCGAAGCACAGGTTCTGCACCAGTACCTGCGCCGGGAGCATCGGCAGGAAGGGCAGCAGCAGACCGGCGGCGAGCATCGCGATGACGTTGCCGACGTTGGACGACAGGGTGATGCGCAGATACGTGGCGATGTTGCCGCCGCTGTGCCGGCCCGCGTGGATGGCGTGGTCGACGGCGGTGAGGTCCTTCTCGGCCAGCACCACGTCGGCGCCCTCCCGGGCCACGTCGGTGGCGTCGCGCGGGGCGATGCCGACGTCGGCCGCCCACAGGGCCGAGACGTCGTTGACCCCGTCGCCGAGGAAGCCCACCGTGTGCCCGCCGGTGCGCAGCGCGGCGCTGATCCGCGCCTTGTGCTCCGGGGTGCAGCGGGCGAAGACCGTCGTACGGCGGGCCAGGTCGGCCAGTTCCGCGTCGGTCAGGGCATCGGTGCGGTCGGCGGTGACCACCTGGTCCGGGCCCAGCTCGATGCCCAGGTCGCGGCAGGCGCGGGCCGCGGTGCCGGGGTGGTCGCCGGTGAGGATCCTGATGGCGACGCCGCGTGCGGCGAGCGCGGCGAGGGCGGGCGCGGCGGTGGGCGCGAGCGCGTCGCGCAGGGTGACGAAGCCGCGGAAGTCGAGGCCGCGCTCGTCGGCCGGGGTGTAGTCGCGCAGCCGGGCCGGGCGTTCGGCGGTGGCGACCGCCAGCACCCGCAGTCCGTCCCGCGCGGCCCGGCCCGCGAGGTCCGCGAGCCGGTCCGCCTCCGCCGGCTCCAGGGCGCAGCGCTCCAGGACGGCCTCCACGGCGCCCTTGACGACGAGCGTGTGCGAGCCCAGCCGGCCGGGGGTGCGCACCACGGCCGTGGCGAGCCGGCGCACGGGGTCGAACGGGAGCGCCGCGACCCCGTCGTACGCCATGAGGTCGTCCTCGTCGGCCGTGTCCAGGACCGCCTCGTCCAGGGCGTCGGGCTCGGGCAGTTCGGCGAGCTGGAGGGTCCACCAGGCGTTGACGGCGGCCCAGCGGACCACCTCGGGATCGTCGGCGCCCGCCGCGTCCAGGCCTCGCTCGACCACCGGCCGGTCCTGGGTGAGGGTGCCCGTCTTGTCCAGGCACAGCACGTCGACCGCGCCCAGGTCGTGCAGGGCCGGGAGCCGTTTGACGATCACCCCGTGCGTACGGGCCAGCAGCGACGCGCCGCGCGCCAGACAGGTGGTGACGACGACCGGCAGCATCTCCGGTGTCAGTCCGACCGCCACCGCCACCGCGAACGGCAGGGTCTCCAGCCCCCGGTCGCGCAGCGCCGCGTTGGCCATCAGCACCAGCGGCGGGGTGAGCAGCATGAACCGGATCAGGATCCACGAGATGCCGTACACCGACCGGTCGAAGGCGCTCGCCTCGCGTCGGCCGACCGTGCGGCCGTGGGCGGCCGCGAACCGGGTGCGCCCGCCCGTCTCCAGCACGACGGCGGTGCCGCTGCCGGTGGCGACGCTGCTGCCCTGGAAGCACAGCTGCGGCTGCTCGAAGACGGCGGTGCCGGCCGGCCCGGCGGCCGCTGCGACGTCGGCCGCGTGTTTCGGGACCGGGGCCGACTCCCCGGTCAGCGCCGACTGGTGCACGGTCAGGCCCCGCGCGCGCAGCAGCCGTACGTCCGCCGGGACCAGGTCGCCCGCGCCGAGCTGGACGATGTCGCCGGGGACCAGGTCCTCCACCGGGACCTCGCGGGCCTCGGGGGCCGCCTCCTCGTCCGCCCGGCGCAGCACGGTGGAGGTGGTGGCGACCAGCTCGCGCAGCTGGGCCATGGACCGGTCGGCGCGGTACTCGCCGGAGGCCCGCAGCACACTGCTGGTCACGACCAGGGCGAGGATCACACAGGCGGTGGACCAGGCGAACACGGCGGCGGAGACCAGGGCGAGACAGAGCAGCACCGCGGTGAAGGGGTCGCGCAGGCCGCGCACCAGCAGGCGCGGCCAGGAGGCGTCCTCGCGGGCGGGCAGCGTGTTCGCGCCGCAGCGGGCGAGGCGCAGCGCGGCCTCGTCCTCGGTCAGTCCGCGCGGCCCCGTGTCCAGCCGCCGCAGCACCTGCAGTGCGGTGGCCGCGTCCGGCGCCCCGGCGGCCGGCTCCGGCCCGGTGCCGTCCGCCGCGCGCGTGCCCGGTACGACCCCGGCGGCCGGCGCCTCGGCGTCCTCTCCCCAGGCCGGGGCGCTCCTAGGCACCGGTCCCCTGCAGCCCGGTCAGCGGCGCGAGGGGCTCCCCGGCACGCTGGGACAGCCGGCCGACCAGCACGCGGACGACCGCGACGGCATCGGGGTCGCCGACGTAGTAGATCTGCCGCCGGCCCTCCCGGCGGGAGCGGACGAGTCCGGCGAGCTTCAGCTTGGACAGGTGCTGGCTGACGGCGGGCAGCGCCCCGCCGACCCGGTCCGCGAGGGCGCTCACGTCGCTCTCTCCCTGGGCCAGCGCCCACATGATGTGCAGTCGCGGCGCCGCGGCCAGCAGCCCGAAGGCGGCGGCCGCCGTCGCGAGCACCTCGGCGGACGGATCCTCGAAGCCGCGGGCGATCTGTGCCACGGTCCCCTCCTTGTCGCCACCCGTCCACCGGTCGATGCGGACCTCGCACATGTGGTGACCAGTCTAGGGGGCGTCGCGGGGATCACCCCGGCGTCGCGGGTCCCGGCACGCGCACCGGCGGCTACAGGCCCACGTCCCGGCCGCGGATGTCCTCCAGGGACTCGCGGCGGACCAGCAGCCGGGCCAGGCCCTCGCGGACGGCGGCCACCGGCGGGCGGCCGACCAGGTTGTAGCCGGAGGCCATCGACAGGTGGTACGCGCCCGCCACCGGTACGGCGAGCAGGTCGCCGGGGTGCACGTCCCCCGGCAGCTCGACCCCGGCGGCCAGCACGTCACCGGCCTCGCAGTGCCGGCCCACGACGGTCACCGGGGCCGGCGCCGCCGTGCTGCGCCGGCCCACCAGCCGGGGCGCGTACCGGACGCCGTACAGCGCCGGGCGCGGGTTGTCGCTCATGCCGCCGTCGACGGCCACGAAGACCCGGTCGCCGGTGTGCTTGACGGACAGCACGCGGTACAGCGCGACGCCCGCCGGGCCCGCGATCGCCCGGCCCGGCTCGATGATCAGGCGGGGCACCGGCAGCCCGGCCGTGGCGCAGGCGTCGGCCAGTTCGGCACGGACCCTGCGGGCCAGCGCCGTCAGGTCCAGTGCCTCCTCGCCGGGGCGGTAGGCGATGCCGTGGCCGCCGCCGAGGTCGAGTTCGGGCAGCACCAGCCCGTGCTGCTCGTACAGCCGGGACATGAGCCCGACCATGCGGCGCACCGCGACCAGGTACGGCTTGACGCTGGTGATCTGGGAGCCCAGGTGGCAGTGCAGGCCGGTGAGCCGGAGCTGCGGCTGGTCGAGGATGCGGGTGATGGCGTGCTGGGCGTAGCCGTCGCGGATGCTGAGCCCGAACTTCTGGTCCTCGGTGCCGGTGCGGATCTTGTCGTGGCCGCCCGCGCCGATGCCGGGCACGACCCGGACCATCACCTTCTGGTGCCCCTGCGGTCCGACGGCGGCGGCCAGCCGGGCGATCTCGGACGGGCTGTCGATGACGACGCGTCCGACGCCGAGGCGCAGCGCGGTCTCCAGGTCGCGCGGGGACTTGGCGTTGCCGTGCAGCACGATCCGCTCCGCCGGGAAGCCGGTGGTGACGGCGAGTTCGAGTTCGCCGGCCGAGCAGACGTCGAGGCCGAGCCCCTCCTCGGCCGTCCAGTGGGCCATGGCCCGGCACAGGAACGCCTTGGCGGCGTAGAGGACTTCGGCGTCGGGGAAGGCGTCGCGGTAGGTGCGGCAGCGGTCGCGGACCTCGGCCTCGTCGAGGACGTATACAGGGGTGCCGAAGCGCTCGGCGATCTCCGCGAGCGGTACGCCGCCCACGGCGAGGTCGCCGTGCGGGGACTCGGCGGTGGAGGCGGGCCACACCGACAACTCGGCGGCCCGGGTGGCTGGTTCGTGAACCGTGGTCATCGTGACTGCCCCTCTCAGGCGGCGAACGCGGATGCCGGTGCGGGCGCCGGCCTGGGTCCTGTCGGCCCGGCGGCCGGGGCGGTGAACTGCGGGTCCACCGTGAGGGCGGTGACGCCGAGCGGGGCGGTCAGCGCGCGCAACGCGGGCTCGGCGAGGCGGATCCAGGGCTGGTCGGGGCCGAGCGTGGCGGTCAGCCGGAGCAGACAGGTGAAACCGACGGCGGTGCGCTCGCCGAGGGGGGTGCGAAAGAGCCGGGCCGCGCATCCCGAGGGTCCCGGCCGGACCGGCACGTACAGGGGTCCGGCCGGGGTCGGATCGGAGGGCTCGGGGTCGTCGCCGAAGAGAAGTGCTGCCATGGGGTGCCTCCCGAAGGGCAGGGAGCGAGTGGTCCGAAGGGCCCCGGACGCGGGGAGGCGGACCGGGGCTCGCCGTCGACGTTATGCCCGCTGTCCGGGGGGTTCCGGCGGGCCCTGACGGGACGCTGACGACGATCCCGGTGACCTTGACGCGCCGCTGACGGGCTCGGCGGAAGGGGTGGGAACAGGCCGTCAGAAGCCCGCCAAGAACTGACGTACGGGCTGTTCGAAGGGCGGGAGGGGCGGTGTGATGGACGTGGTTCCCGCTGACGAGGAGGATCCGATGTCCGAGTACCGCCCGCCTTCGGCCGCCCGGGTCGTGGTGGGAGTGAACGGCTCGCCGGGCGGTGCGGCCGCACTGGCCCGGGCCGCCGTCGAGGCCAGGCGCCGGGGGGCCGAACTCTGGCCGGTGCTGGCGTGGGAGCCGCCGGAGGGCGATCTGGCCTCCCGCCGGTTCCCGGCCACGAGCGCCCTGGTCCCACGGTGGGAGCAGCTGGCCCGCGAGCAGCTGGCCGGCGCGCTGTGCGACGTGTTCGGCGCCGCGGACACCGGGCTGCCCGGACAGGCGGTCGTCGTCCGCGGCGCCCCCGGCCGGGCGCTGGTGCGCACGGCCGACCGGGAGGACGACGTCCTGGTCGTCGGCACCGGCGGCCGCGGCCTGCTGCGCCGCGGCCTGTGGCCGTCGGTCAGCCGCTACTGCCTCGCCCATGCCACCTGCCCCGTGCTGGCGGTACCACCGTCACCGCTGGAGGCGGAACTGGCCGCGGTGCGGCGGCGGAACACCTGGGGACTGCCGTTGCTGCCGCCGACCGCGACCCCCTGAGGCGGGATCAGCCCCCGCTCACCCGCACTCGCCCGACGCCACCGGCCCCGTGCACCGCTCGCGCGACGGCGCCGTCCGTACCGTCAGGACCATCGTCAGTCCCCCGCCCGGCGTGTCCTCCGCGTGCAGCGTGCCGCCGATCGCCTCGGCGAAGCCCCGCGCGACCGCCAGGCCGAGCCCCACGCCGACGCCCCGCGGCGCGTCCCCGTAGCGCTGGAAGGGTTCGAAGATGCGGTCCTTGGCCTCGTCCGGGACACCCGGCCCCCGGTCCACGACCCGCAGTTCGACCCGGTCGGCGAGGGCGCTCGCAAAGACCAGGACCGGCTCGTGCGGCGGGCTGTACTTGACGGCGTTCTCGACCACGTTGGCGACGGCCCGCTCCAGCAGGCCCCGGTCGACCGCGACCATCGGCAGCGTCTCCGGGATGTCCAGCTCCACACTGTCCTCCGGCACCCCGCCGAGCGCCATCGGCACGACCTCGTCCAAGTCCGTCTCGCGGATGATCGGGGTCACCGTGCCGGTCTGCAGGCGGGACATGTCCAGCAGGTTGCCGACCAGGTGGTCGAGGCGGTCGGCGCCCTCCTCGATGGCCGCGAGCAGTTCCGCCCGGTCCCGCGGGGACCACTCGACGTCGTCCGAACGCAGCGAGGTGACCGACGCCTTGATGCCCGCGAGCGGGGTGCGCAGATCGTGGCTGACGGCGGCCAGCAGGGCGGTCCTCATGCGGTTGCCCTCGGCCAGTTCCTCGGCCCGGTCGGCCTCGCGCTGGAGCCTTTGGCGGTCCAGGACGACGGCCGCCTGCGCGGCGAACGCGGCCAGCACCCGGCGGTCGGCGGCGGGCAGCACCCGGCCGCTGAGCGAGAGCGCCATGTGGTCGCCGACGGGGACGTCCACGTCGGCGTCCTCCGGGATCGCGGCCGGGCGGGGGCCCACGCTGCCCGCGCAGGTCCACGGCGCCGTCTCGCCCGAGCGCTCCAGCAGCGCGGCCGACTCCATGCCGAAGGTCTCGCGCACCCGCTCCAGCAGCTCCTCCAGGCCGGTCTCGCCGCGCAGCACGTTCCCGGCGAGGAAGGACAGGATCTCCGACTCGGCGCGCAGCCGGGCCGCCTGCTGGGTGCGCCGGGCCGCGAGGTCCACGACCGAGGCGACGGACACCGCGACCCCGACGAAGATCGCTATGGCGACGATGTTCTTCGGGTCGGCGATCGTGAGGGTGTGGACAGGCGGCGTGAAGTACCAGTTGAGCAGGAGGGAGCCCACGACCGCCGAGGCCAGCGCCGGGTAGAGGCCGCCGAGCAGCGCCGCCGCGACCGTCAGCGTCAGGTACAGCAGCATGTCGTTGGCGAGGCCGACGTCCGGCGTGGTGCTGGTGAGCAGCCAGGTCAGCAGCACAGGTCCGAGCACGCCGACCAGCCAGCCCCGGATGACCCGGGAGCGGCCGAGCCGGGCGCCCCGGGCGGCGGGCAGCGCCGGGCCGCGGCCCCTGCCCGCCTCGTCGTGCGTGATGAGGTGCACGTCGAGGTCGGGACCGGACTCGACGGCGACCGTGGCGCCGACGCCCGGCCCGAGGACGTACTGCCAGCCGCGCCGGCGCGAGACGCCGAGGACGATCTGGGTGGCGTTGACGCCGCGCGCGAAGTCGAGCAGCGCGGCCGGTATGTCGTCGCCCACGACATGGTGGAAGGTGCCGCCGAGGTCCTCGACCAGGGTGCGCTGGTCGGCGAGTTCCTTCGGCGAGGCAGCCCTGAGCCCGTCGCTGCGGGAGATGTAGACCGCCAGCACCTCGCCGCCCGCGCCCTTCTCGGCCAGGCGGGCCGCACGCCGTATCAGCGTGCGCCCCTCGGGGCCGCCGGTCAGGCCGACCACGATGCGTTCGCGCGAGCCCCAGATGGTCGACACCCGGTGCTCGCTGCGGTACTCGGTCAGGTACTCGTCGACCCGGTCGGCCACCCACAGCAGCGCCAACTCCCGCAGGGCGGTGAGGTTTCCGGGCCGGAAGTAGTTGGCGAGGGCCGCGTCGACCTTGTCCGGCCGGTAGATGTTGCCGTGCGCCATCCGGCGGCGCAGCGCCTCCGGGGACATGTCCACCAGCTCGATCTGGCCCGCCCGCCGGACGACCTCGTCCGGCACGGTCTCCTGCTGCCGGACGCCGGTGATCGACTCGACGACGTCGCCCAGCGACTCCAGGTGCTGGATGTTGACCGTCGAGATGACGTCGATCCCGGCGGCGAGCAGCTCCTCGACGTCCTGCCAGCGCCTGGCGTTGCGCGAGCCGGGGATGTTGGTGTGCGGCAGCTCGTCCACGAGCGCCACGCGGGGGCGGCGGGCGAGAACGGCGTCCACGTCCATCTCGGTGAAGACGCTCCCCCGGTACTCGATCTCCTTGCGCGGGATCTGTTCCAGGCCGTGCAGCATCACCTCGGTGCGGGGCCGGCGGTGGTGTTCGACGAAGGCGACCACGCAGTCGGTGCCCCGCTCGATACGGCGGTGGGCCTCCGACAGCATCGCGTACGTCTTGCCGACGCCGGGTGCCGAACCGAGGTAGATCCGGAGCTTGCCGCGTGCCATGTGGTTCCTCGGGGTCATTCCTCGAAGCGGTAGCCCATGCCGGGCTCGGTGATGAGATAGCGGGGGTGGGACGGGTCGGTCTCCAGCTTCCTGCGCAGCTGGGCCATGTAGACCCGCAGGTAGTTGGTCTTGTTGCGCTGCGAGACCCCCCAGACCTCCTGGAGGAGGTGCTTCTGGGTGATCAGCCGGCCGGGGTTGGTCACCAGGATCTCCAGCAGGTGCCACTCGGTCGGGGTCAGCCGGACATCCCGCCCGGCCCGTACGGCCTTCTTGGCGAGCAGGTCGATGCTGAAGTCCGCCGTCCGCACCAGGGTCAGCTCGGGGACGAGCGGGGTGTCCTCGGTGCGGCGGACGGCGGCCCGCAGCCGGGCGAGCAACTCGTCCATGCTGAACGGCTTGGTGACGTAGTCGTCGGCGCCGGCGTCGAGCGCGCCCACCTTCTCGTCGGAGGCCCGCCGGGCGGAGAGCACCATGATCGGCACCCGGCTCCAGCCGCGCAGCGCCTTGATGACGTCGACGCCGTCCATGTCGGGCAGGCCGAGGTCCAGCAGCACCACGTCGGGCTGGCGCGCGGCGGCGAGCCGGAGCGCGGTGGCGCCGTCCGGGGCCGCGTCCACGCCGTAGTGACGTGCCTGCAAGTTGATGACGAGGGCCCGTACGAGCTGCGGGTCGTCCTCCACCACGAGCACCCGGGTCATGGGCGTGTGCCTCTCCTGTCATGCCTGCGGGAGCCGGCACCCGGGGTGTCCCGAGGTGCCGGCTCCCGGCGCGAATCGCGTAAGACCGTCACTTCCCGGCCACGAGGTCCTTGAGCGCGATGTTGAGTTCCAGGACGTTCACCTGCGGCTCACCGATGAAGCCGAGGGTGCGGCCCTGGGTCTGCTCCTTGACGAGCTTGTCCACCGCGGCGACGGACAGTCCGTTCTTCGCGGCGACCCGGTGGACCTGGAGTTCGGCGTACTCCGGGGAGATGGCCGGGTCCAGTCCGGAGCCGGAGGAGGTGACGGCGTCGGCGGGGACGTCGGCCGGCCTGACGGTGTAGCCGGGCACGGTGTTGTCCTTGACCACGGCGTCCCTGGCGGCGAGCACCTGGGCGCAGAGCGTCTTGTCCGCGGGCTGGGCCGGGCAGACGCCCTTCACCGCGCCGCTGTCCGCGGACAGGTTGGTGGCGCCGGACAGGATCAACGAGTACCGCGTGTTGACGGTGTTCGGGCCGAGGCCGTTCTGCGGGCGGCCCTGGAACCACTTCAGGTCCGGGTCCGCGCTGGTCTGCCCCTTCTTCAGCGGCAGGTTGTACGACTGCCCGATCAGGGACGAGCCGACGACCCTGCCGTCCGCCTTGATCTCCGAGCCGTTCGCCTTGTTGTTGAACAGGGCCTGGGCGACACCGGTGACGACCAGCGGGTAGATGACGCCCGTCACCAGGGTCAGCACGAGCAGGGCGCGCAGGCCCGCCCCGAGCAACCGGACGGTGTTGGTAACCGAGTTGTTCATGGCGATCAGCCGATTCCGGGGATGAGGGAGATGAGCAGGTCGATGATCTTGATGCCGACGAAGGGCGCGATCAGGCCGCCGATGCCGTAGATCCCGAGGTTGCGGCGGAGCATCTTGTCCGCGCTCATCGGCCGGTAGCGCACGCCCTTCAGGGACAGGGGCACCAGCGCGATGATGATCAGCGCGTTGAAGACGACGGCCGACAGGATCGCCGAGTTGGGCGAGGACAGGTGCATGATGTTCAGCTTGTCCAGGCCCGGGTAGACCGCCGCGAACAGCGCCGGGATGATCGCGAAGTACTTCGCGACGTCGTTGGCGATGGAGAACGTGGTCAGCGCACCGCGCGTGATCAGCAGCTGCTTTCCGATCTCCACGATCTCGATCAGCTTGGTCGGGTTGGAGTCGAGGTCGACCATGTTGCCGGCCTCCTTGGCGGCCGACGTGCCGGTGTTCATGGCCACGCCGACGTCCGCCTGGGCGAGCGCGGGCGCGTCGTTGGTGCCGTCACCGGTCATCGCGACGAGCTTGCCGCCGGCCTGCTCGCGCTTGATGAGGGCCATCTTGTCCTCGGGGGTGGCCTCGGCGAGGAAGTCGTCGACGCCGGCCTCCTCCGCGATCGCCCTGGCCGTCAGCGGGTTGTCACCCGTGATCATGACCGTCTTGATGCCCATGCGGCGCAGCTCCTCGAACCGCTCCCGCATGCCCTCCTTGACGACGTCCTTCAGGTGGATGACGCCCAGGACGCGGGCGCCCCGGTCGTCCTCGACCGCGACGAGCAGCGGGGTCCCGCCCGCCTCGGAGATCCGGTTGGCGATGGCGTCGGCGTCCTCGGCGACGGTGCCGCCCTCGTCCTTCACCCAGGCGATCACCGAGGCGGTGGCGCCCTTGCGGATCTTGCGGCCGTCGACGTCCACGCCCGACATCCGGGTCTGGGCGGTGAACTCGATCCACTCGGCACCGGACAGCTCGCCCTGGTGCCGCTCGCGCAGCCCGTACTTCTCCTTGGCGAGGACGACGACGGAGCGGCCCTCGGGGGTCTCGTCGGCCAGCGAGGACAGCTGGGCCGCGTCCGCGACCTCCGCCTCGGTGGTGCCCCTGACCGGCGCGAACTCTGCGGCCTGGCGGTTGCCGAGGGTGATGGTGCCGGTCTTGTCCAGCAGCAGCGTGGAGACGTCACCGGCGGCCTCGACCGCACGGCCCGACATCGCCAGCACGTTGCGCTGCACCAGCCGGTCCATTCCCGCGATGCCGATCGCGGAGAGCAGGGCGCCGATCGTGGT
Source organism: Streptomyces monashensis (assembly GCF_001866665.1). Classification (GTDB taxonomy): domain Bacteria; phylum Actinomycetota; class Actinomycetes; order Streptomycetales; family Streptomycetaceae; genus Streptomyces; species Streptomyces monashensis. The sequence goes on from NZ_MLYO01000091.1 coordinate 11,475, forward strand.
CGGGATCAGACAGACCAGCAGGGCGACCAGCACGACCATGGTCAGGTGGGTGCCCGCGTACGTGGCGAACGGCGGCAGCGTGGCGCAGGCCAGCAGGAAGACGATGGTCAGCGAGGCCAGCAGGATGTTCAGCGCGATCTCGTTCGGCGTCTTCTGCCGGGCCGCGCCCTCGACCAGGCTGATCATCCGGTCGATGAAGGTCTCGCCGGGCTTCGTCGTGATCTTGATGACGATCCGGTCGGACAGCACCTTCGTACCGCCCGTGACGGCGCACCGGTCACCGCCGGACTCGCGGATGACGGGCGCGGACTCGCCGGTGATCGCCGACTCGTCCACGGACGCGACGCCCTCGACGACGTCTCCGTCACCGGGGATGACGTCCCCGGCCTCGCAGACGACCAGGTCACCGATGGTCAGCGCGGTGCCGGGCACCTCCTCCTCACCGGTGCCGTCCGCGAGCAGCCGGCGCGCGACGGTGTCGGACTTGGCCTTGCGCAGGGTGTCGGCCTGCGCCTTGCCGCGGCCCTCGGCGACCGCCTCCGCCAGGTTGGCGAAGATCACCGTCAGCCACAGCCAGGCGCTGATGGTCCAGCCGAACCAGTCACCCGGGTGCTGGAAGGAGAAGACGGTGGTCAGGATCGAGCCGACCCACACCACGAACATCACGGGCGACTTGACCATCACCCGCGGGTCGAGCTTGCGGAACGCGTCCGGCAAGGACCTGACCAGTGCCTTGGGGTCGAAGAGGCCCGCGCCGACACGGCCCTCGGCGGGCTGGTGCCCGGTGGGGACGTCGCTGTGCGGCGCCCGGGTGGGGGTGGCTGTGGACATCGAGTCCTCTTGCTTGTCTATGCCAGTGGTCATGACGCCAGTCCCTCCGCGAGCGGACCCAGGGCCAGGGCCGGGAAGTAGGTCAGACCGGTGATGATCAGGATCGCGCCCACCAGCAGGCCGGTGAACAGCGGCTTCTCGGTGCGCAGGGTGCCCGCGGTCTCCGGGACCGGCGTCTGCTCGGCGAGCGAGCCGGCCAGCGCCAGGACGAAGATCATGGGCAGGAAGCGGCCGAGCAGCATCGCGAGTCCGGTCATGGTGTTGTACCAGTCGGTGTTCGCGTTCAGACCGGCGAAGGCCGAGCCGTTGTTGTTCGACGCCGAGGTGAACGCGTACAGCACCTCGGAGAACCCGTGCGCGCCGGAGTTCAGCATCGAGTGCGGCGGGGTCGGCAGCGCCATGGAGGCCGCCGTGAAGACCAGCACCAGGGCGGGGGTGACGAGGATGTAGCAGGCGGCGAGCTTCATCTCGCGGCCGCCGATCTTCTTGCCCAGGTACTCGGGCGTACGGCCGACCATCAGACCCGCGATGAACACCGCGATGACCGCCATGATCAGCATGCCGTAGAGGCCGGAGCCCGTACCACCGGGCGCGATCTCGCCCAGCATCATGCTCAGCATGGTGATGCCGCCGCCCAGGCCGGTGAAGGAGGAGTGGAAGGAGTCCACCGCACCGGTCGAGGTGAGCGTCGTCGCCACCGCGAAGATCGACGATCCCCCGACGCCGAAGCGGACCTCCTTGCCCTCCATCGCGCCGCCCGCGGCCTGCAGCGCCGGGCCGTGGTGGGCGAACTCGGTCCACATCATGAGGACGGTGAAGCCCAGCCAGATGGTGACCATCGTGGCGAGGATCGCGTAGCCCTGCTTCACGTTGCCGACCATCACGCCGAAGGTGCGGGTCAGCGAGAACGGGATGACGAGGATCAGGAAGATCTCGAAGAGGTTGGTGAACCCGGTCGGGTTCTCGAAGGGGTGGGCGGAGTTGGCGTTGAAGTAGCCGCCGCCGTTCGTCCCCAGCTCCTTGATGGCCTCCTGGGAGGCGACCGCGCCGCCGTTCCACTGCTGCGAGCCGCCCATGAACTGGCCGACCTCGTGGATGCCGGAGAAGTTCTGGATGGCACCGCAGGCGACGAGGATCACCCCGGCGACGACCGACATCGGTACCAGGACGCGCAACGTGCCGCGCACCAGGTCCGACCAGAAGTTGCCCAGTTCACCGGTGCGCGAGCGGGCGAAGCCGCGCACGAGGGCGACGGCGACGGCGATGCCGACGGCGGCCGAGACGAAGTTCTGCACGGCCAGACCGGCGGTCTGCACGACGTGCCCCATGGTCTGCTCGCCGGAGTACGACTGCCAGTTGGTGTTGGTCACGAACGACACGGCCGTGTTGAACGACTGCGCCGGGTTCACCGACGAGAAGTGCAGCGAGCCCGGCAGCACGCCCTGGAGCCGCTGGAGGAGGTAGAGGAAGAGGACGCTGACGGCCGAGAAGGCGAGGACGCCGCGCAGGTACGCGGGCCAGGTCATCTCGGCGTCGGGGTCGGCGCCGATGGCCTTGTAGATCCACTTCTCGACGCGCAGGTGCGTGCGCGATTCGTAGACCCTGGCCATGTAGTTGCCGACGGGGACGTAGACGAGCGCCAGCGCGCCTATGAGGGCGAGCAGCTGGAGCACGGCTGCGAGTACGGGACCCATGTCTGTTCTCAGAACCTCTCCGGGAAGATCAGGGCGAGGACGAGATAGCCCAGCAGGGCGACGGCCACGACGAGGCCGACGATGTTCTCGGCGGTCACAGCTTCGTCACCCCCTTGGCGACGAGGGCCACCAGCGCGAAACCCGCGAGCACGGTGACGACGAAGGCCAGATCGGCCATCGCGAACTCCTGGAGTGAGGTTCGGTTGCATCGGACGTGTACGAGGAAAGCGCCTGTGTGGCCGGATCCGACCCCCCGTTGACGGCTCTCATACGGCCGCGCCGACGCCTTTGACGGCTCTCTTACGACCCCTGGCCCATACCGGTGGGTAGCCCTGTGATCACAGTCGGAAGCGCAGCCGGCAGATCACCGCGTCCGTCTCCCGGCGCACGGCGTGGGCGACGACCGCGCCCCGCTGGTTCTGCAGCAGCCGCTGCCACAGCCGCTCCGGCTCGGCCTCCGGGATCAGCACGGTGACCCGGGTGCCCGGTTCGGCGGCGGCCACCTCGCGGACGTACGCGGCGATGGGCCTGCCCAGGGTGCGCCGGGCGCAGGACAGCCGCACCAGCTCCACCCCGGGGTCCCAGTCGGCCCAGGCGCGCTCCAGGGCGTGCAGGTGGGCCCGGTCCTCGGGGTCCGGGTAGCACACGGTGACGGCGCGGACCTCGTCGCCGAGGGAGGCGGCCGCGGTCAGCGCCTCGGAGGTCAGCCGGGACAGCGTGGACACCGGCACCACCACCAGCGAGCGGTCGCGGTGCGGGGCCTGCGGGATCCGGCCGAGCCCGAGGCGCTCGCCGATCCGGCCGTAGGCGCGGTGCACGGCCTCGAAGGCGACGACCAGCAGCGGCAGCGCGATGACGATCAGCCAGGCGCCCTCGGTGAACTTGCTCGCCGTGACGACGACGGTCGCGACGCCGGTGAGGACGGCACCGAAGCCGTTGAGCAGCGCCTTCCCGCGCCAGCCGGGGCCCCGCTGGAGCCACCAGTGCCGGACCATGCCCACCTGCGCGATGGTGAAGCCGACGAAGACGCCGATCGCGAACATCGGCACCAGGGTGTTGGTGTCGCCGCCGGAGAAGACCAGCAGCGCGGCCGAGACGACGGCGAGCGCGAGGACGCCGTGCCGGTGCACCTGGCGGTCGGCCTTCAGGGCGAACACGTGCGGGGCGTAGTTGTCGCGGGCCAGCAGCTTCAGCAGCACCGGCAGCCCGCCGAAGGAGGTGTTCGCGGACAGGGCCAGCAGCAGCATCGTCGCGAACTGGACGACGTAGAAGGCCCAGTTGTGGCCGAAGGAGGCGTCCGCGAGCTGGGCGAGGACGGTGACGCCCTCGACCGGCTGGAGATGGAAGCGGCCGATCAGCACCGACAGGCCGATCAGCATCAGCCCGAGTACGGCGCCGAGCGCGACCTCGGCCCGCTGGGCCCGCCGGACGCGCGGCACCCGGAAGGAGGGCACGGCGTTGGCGATGGCCTCCACGCCGGTCAGCGCGGCACAGCCGGAGGCGAATGCTTTCAGCAGGAGCAGCGTCCCCACGGCGGAGGCGTTGTCGGCGAGGACCGAGGCGTGCCCGGCCGCCGTCGCCGTGCTCACCGGGTGGGAGCGGAACAGCCCCACGCCGATGAGGACGAGGATCGAGCCGACGAAGACGACGGTCGGCACGATGAACGCCTTCGCGGACTCCACGATGCCGCGCAGGTTGACGCCCGTGATCAGGACGAGCACGGCCAGGCACAGCCACAGCCGGTCGGCGTAGAGGGAGGGGAAGGCGGAGGTCAGGGCCGCCACGCCGGCGGTGACGGCGACGGCGACGTTGAGCACGTAGTCCAGCACCAGCGAGGCGGCCGCCACCAGGCTCGTCCGCGCGCCCAGATGCGTCTTCGCGACGGCATACGACCCGCCGCCGTCCGGGAAGGCCGCGATGACCTGCCGGTAGGACGCCACGAGCACGGCGAGCAGGGCGGCGATGGCCAGCGTGACCGGCATCGTGAAGCCCAGTCCGTGCGCACCGGCGGCCGCGAGGACCAGCACGATCGCCTCGGGGCCGTAGGCCACCGACGCCATCGCGTCCAGCGAGAGGGCGGCGAGCCCCGTGACGGCGGTCAGCCGGTGCCGTTCGCCGGTATCAGGCGGCTCCTCGCCGGCGGGAACGGCATCCGGCTGCTCGGTGGTCAGGACGGACATGGGCGTGCTCCTTGTTCATGCGCGGCCTTGCGTGCGCGGGCGCACCCAGGTTCTGTCCGTTTCCGTTCGCGGCCGACCGGTCCTTGCGGGATCTTCGCGCCCAACCGGTCCGTCTTGACGTGACCTTGACGCGTGTCCGCGTCAGGGCCGTGTCAACGAACGCCGGTCCGTAGCCGCAGGTCGGTACGGTCAGCGGTATGGGACGCCCTGAGACGTCGGGTGAGACGGCGAACGACCGGGACTGGGCACGGGAGCGGTGGAGCGCCGTCCGCTGCGCCGCCGTGCCCCTCGTCCTGCTGCTCCTGCTCGACTGGGCCACCGGCCGTGCCGCCCCGTGGCGTACGACGCTGTGGCTGGCGCTCTCCGTCCTGCTCTTCGCCGTGCTGTGTCCCGCCCGTGTCACCGCCGGCCCGAACTGGCTGGCCTCGCGCCGGCTGGGCCGCGAACACCGGGTCCGCACCGACCTGTTGATCTCGGTCCGCGTCCTGGACGGCGTCTCCCAACGGCTGCTGCTGCGGGACGCGTTGGACGGCCGGGTCGAGATCGCCCCCGAGGTCCTGCTCCGCAACCCGCAGCTGTGGCACCACCTCGCCGAGGGGGCCCGACGGGCCACGTCCGACGGACTGCTGCTGTGCGGCGAGACCGCGCTGCACCGCCTGTCCTCCCGGGTGGAGAGGGAGACGGCGCTGGGGGTGTTCAGGGCGTCGGGGCTGGAATAGGGGGCCGGAGCAGGTCCGGGATCCGGTGCCGTGCACCATGTCCGGCATGAACGTACGGACGGCTCGTCCCCGCTGGTGGCTGGGGCTGCGCGGCTTCGGCTGCTTCCTGCTGGGCGGCGGCCTCGGCTTCCTCGCCTACGCGGCGCTCACGCATCGGCCGGGCGGGCCGCCGTGGGGCGGCCTGCTCCTCGGCGCGCTGGTGTGCGGGGTGATGGGTGCACTGTTTCCTGGGCGGCGCCGACGCTGAGCCCCTCAGCCCAGTACCCCCGAAGGCGGGCCGCTCGGGGCATCACACCGGCCAGGACTCTTTCGGGTCATCCAGCCAGGCACGCTGACCATACGCGGTGGCTGTGAGTCCGAACCGGGTCACGTCGGGGGACCCCCGGTCCCGCCACCAGTGATAGACGGTGGACACCTCGTCCCACAGACGGCGCGGGCCTGATTGCCAGACCTCCGCCTCCCGCTCCCCGTCCCTGAACATCACGCACGCCCAGGAGAGATCCGACAGGCTGTAGAACCACACGGGCCGTGCGCCGTCCCGCTTCTCCGCCACGGCTTGGCGACAGGCGGGTACCCGGAGGCCGAGGACGAACGGCAGAGCCGTGTACTGGCCGGTGACGAACTCTTCCTCGGTGACCCCGGTTGCGGTCCGGGCTGCTTCCTCCATGGGACTCGCCGAGAGGTAGTCCGTGTGATGGACCGTCGGGCCCCTCTGCGTGCGGAGCTTCATGAACTCCACAGACTGAGTGAAGGGGCCCGTGACACTCTCCCCCCTGGCTTCCAGGCGGACCACGGCGTCCGCGTTGCCGAAGTGGGTGCCCCACGGGGCGAGGATGATCCCCCCGGGCCGGATCTGTCTGACCCATGCGTCCGGGATATCCCGGACGCCGACAGTGGCCAGGATGCGGTCGTACGGGGCCGAGTCGGGGTGGCCCTCGAACCCGTCGCCCACGACCACCTCCGGGTAGAGGCCATGCCGGCACAGCCGCTCACGGGCCGCCCCCGACACCGACCCGTCCACCTCGATGGTCGTCACATTGCCGGGCCCGAGTAGGTGGGTCAGTGCGCCGGCCGTCTCGCCGGTGCCTGTGCCCACATCCAGCACGCGCATTCCCCCGTCCACGCCCAGGTCCTGAAGGAGGGCATAGACCACGGTGGGCATGGATGAGGAGCTGGTGGACAGCTTCCCCGGGGCGGGGCCCTGGTGTGCGCCGTCGTCCCACTGGGTCACGATGGGAACGTTGCGGTCCGCCGCCGCGTACCAGGCGTCCGGGTCCTCCCGCTTGTCGACGGTCGTGCTCGCACGGGTCTCCAGGTCGTACGGCCACATCAGATCCGGCAGGAACGCGGCCCGGTCGACGGCCGCGAAGGTAGGCGCCCAGTCCGAGGACAGCGCGCCGGATTCCATGAGGACCCGCCCCAGCTCTTTACCGCCGGGGCGGTCCGTACGCAGAACCTCGGGTGTCACTTGCGGTGCTTCCCGTCTCCCTCCGGCGAGGAACCGTCGGGGCTCGGCGGGTCCTGCGGGGGCTGCCAGGGCTGGCTGGCTGGGGTGACCGTCACCCTCGCTCTCGCCGAGCTGGACGTGCAGTTCGATGCGTACGTTCATCGCCCTCTCCTTCACTTCAGTTGGGTCCTGCCTGACTTCGGTGACCTCGACCCCTGGTCGCGTACGGCCCGTGGTCGTCGTCCTGCTCATCACCCTCACAGTCGTCGGCGTCGCCCGGTCGTGACAGGCGGGCGCCTCTGCTGTCGGCGATACGCAACACATCGCCGAGGGACTGTGTAACTGCCCGCAGAGCCAGACGTACCGCGTACTGGCCCGCCTTGCAGTCGTCCAAGACGGCTTGGGCGCCCTTGAGGACGACAGCACCGTCGCGCAACTGGTCTGCCTCGATCCTGTCCGCGATCCGGGCCAGGGCACCGGGTTTGCCGTTGGTGGACAGGAAGCACGGCTTTCCGGTGTCGGTCTCCCACGGCAGCAGTCGCAAACGGGGAGACGGCGCGGGGAGGCTGTTCCGGTCGTAGCCCATCAGGTCGGCATCTCCACGCCGTGAATCCAGCGCGGGCCGATGTCGATTCCGTACGTTGCGAGCACCAGCGTCCGCCGCCGCGCTCGCTGTCGCCGTTTCTCCTCACACCGCTCGTGTGCGACGAGGTAGGGGCGGACAAGGCTGTTGTCCTCACCTCGCAGCATGGGGATACGCGGGAGAGAAGCGGTCGACGGGTCCCGTGGCGGTGGCACGGAGCGTGAGGCGGGTGCCCGGCGGCGCCCCTGCGCGGGGAGCAATAGCCGCAGCAGCAGTCCGACAAGGCGAGCGGTGCTGTGAAACGGCCTGATGGAACGCCCTGCATATCGCTTCGGCTCAGTCATGAAGGGGATCGTGCACTTCCCTGGTGGACGTATCTCCGCATACCCGCGGACAGTTGGGCTTTCCGTGACTAGGGTCGAAGAAGGCCCAAACGTCTGCGTCATGGGGGTTGACTTTGAATACTGTTCTGCGGACGGCTTTGACCGAAGCGGGCTTGACACCGCGACAGCTGGCGTACCGGGTGGGGGTATCGCCGAAGCAAGTGGAACGATGGCTCGGGGACGCTGCGTTGACCCCGCACGCAAGGAACCGTGAGGACGCCGCGCGGGCGTTGGGAGTGGATGAAGAGATGCTGTGGCCACAGACCGTGAAGGATCGCATCAAGACCGGTACCGACCGCGAGATCATTCACAGCTACCCGTACCGTTCGGCCTGCCCCGGGGCCGTGTGGTCCGGACTCATCGACAGCGCCGAATCGGAGATCTTCCTCGCGGGCTACACCAACTACTTCTTCTGGACTCAGATCCCGCAGTTCCCCGAGACCCTGCGCCGGAAGGCCGAGGCGGGCGTGAGAGTGCGGTTCCTTCTCGGCGATCCGGAAGGGGAGGTGACACGACAGCGCGAAGCCATCGAAGACGTCGCGCTGAGCGTGTCCACGCGCATTCGGATCACGCTGGAGCACCTTGACCGGCTCGGGACTCCACCGGGTCTGGAGACGCGCTACAGCAGCGCCGAGGACGCCGTGAACCACGTGTCCCTGTCCGTGTTCCGCTTCGACGACGACGCACTCGTCACCCCTCACCTGGCCCGCCTGGTAGGACACGACTCCCCGCTTCTGCATCTGCGGCGACAGGGCGACGCGGGCATGTTCGCGCGGTTCGCGGAACACGCTGAAGAGCTGTGGAGCCGGGGCACTCCCGTAGGGGAAGAGGAGGGTAACGGCTAGGCACGACGACGAGGACGACCCGGACGCTCCGGCCGCGAACAGCCTGGTTCCGGCCGCTTCCGCCGTCGTTGTCGCCGGACTGGCTCAGGGTCCCGCTCGGCGAGACACCTCGCTGACAGCCCTGCCCTCACCTCCGTACCGGCCCCGCCGTGTCCAGTGCCGCTCCCGTCTGGTCCGCCAGGGTCACCGCGACCAGGCGGGCCTGGAGCGGCGGTACCGCGCCCGGGCCGGGGGTGAGCATGAAGCGGCCCAGGTAGTGGCCGTTGCCGTAGGCGCGCAGTTCGATCTCGCCCGCCGGCCAGCCGGCGGTGTCGACGTCCCATGCCCGCCGGCCCACGCTCACGCTGCCGTCGGCGCACAGGCGCGGCGGCTGCCCGAGCAGGGTGCCGTACTCGAAGCGGCAGGCGGTGAGGCCCAGCAGCTCGGTGAGTTCACCGCGGACGTGGCCGACCACGGTCTCCGTCGAACCCGCCGACTTCGCCAGGTCGGCCGTGCGGTGGATGCGGGACAGATGGGCCTCGTCCGTGACCGTGACGACCTTCAACCGTCGTGCGCGGGCGGCCAGTTGGGAGACGATCACGCCCACCGCCAGCAGCAGCACCGCCGTCGCCACATCACCCGACGCGGTGATGTCGAACGTCTCGTACGGCGGCGTCAGGAAGAAGTCGAACCAGGCCGCCGCCGACAACGCCGCGACCACGCCCGCCGTACGACTGCCCAGCGCGGACACCGCGACCACGGCCACGACGAGCACGAGGGCGGCGTTCGCGTGCGGCAGGCTGGTACGGAAGGGGACGAGGGCCAGGGACACCAGGAGCGGTGCGGTCAGGCCGGCCGTCAGGGCCCAGCGGTCCCGTGGCGCCCAGGCCGACGGCGCCGTCACATGCGGCCTCCATGCGCCGATCACAGCACTCATCACGCGCCTCCTACGCTCTGTGCACGCTCTCTTCGGTCGGTGCGGCACCCATCGTGTGTGCCGCGAACGGCAGCGAGACCACCATCGTCAGCCCGCCGCCCGGGGTGTCCTCGGGGCTGAGGGTGCCGCTCATCGCCTCGGTCAGGCCGCGGGCGAGGGCGAGGCCCAGGCCGAGGCCGGTGGTGTTGTCGGTGTCGCCGAGCCGCTGGAACGGTTCGAAGACCCTTTCCCTGTCGTCCACCGGCAGTCCGGGCCCCCGGTCCACCACCCGCAGCTCCACCCGGCCCGCCAGCGCGCTCGCGGTGACCAGCACCTTCCGGCCGGGCGGGGTGTGCCGGGCGGCGTTGCCGACCAGGTTGGCGATCACCCGCTCCAGCAGCGGCGGGTCGGCCAGGACCGCGGGGATCGCCTCGACGTCGGCCACCTCGACGTCCGGCACGTCCGCCAGGGCCTGCGGCAGCACCTCCTCCAGGGAGGTGGCCCGCAGGTTCAGGGTGAGCGCGCCCGCCTCCAGGCGGCTGAGGTCGAGCAGGTTCTCCACCAGGCGGTTCAGCTTGGCCATCGACTCGTCGGCGGTGGACAGGAGTTCCTCGCGGTCCTCCGCCGTGAAGGTCACGTCGCGGCTGCGCAGCGAGGTGACGGCGGCCCAGCCGGCGGCGAGCGGGGTGCGCAGGTCGTGGCCGACGGCCCGCAGCAGCGCCGTACGCAGCCGGTCGGCGGCCTTCACCGGCTCCACCTCGGCCGCCGCCTGCGCCAGCCGGGCCCGCTCCACGGCCGAGCCCACGTGCGCGGCGAACGCTGCCAGCACCCGCCGCTCGGAGGAGGAGAGGGTGCGGCCGTGCAGGGCGAGCCAGGCGCCGGGGCCGGCCGGTACCGCCGTCAACCCGGGTGCCGCGTCCGGGGGTTCGTCGACCAGGTCCGCCGAGTCCATCCCGAAGGTCTCGCGGGTGCGCTCGAGCAGGGCCGGGATGGTCGCCTCGCCGCGCACGATGCTGCCGGCCAGGGACGACATGGTCTCCGCCTCGGCCGTGGCCCGCGTGGAGCGGCGGGACAGCCGTAGGGAGCGGTCGACCACGGCGGCGACGGTGGCCGCCACGACCGCGAACACCGTCAGCGCCACCAGGGCGTTGGGATCGTCCAGGGTGAAGGCGCCGATGGGCGGGATGAACCAGTAGTTGAGCAGCAGGGACGCCGTGATCGAGGCGATGACCGCCGACGTCACGCCGCCTATGCAGGCCACCCCGACCACCGCGAGCAGGAACAGCAGGGCCTCGGACGTCAGGTTCAGCGTCCCCCGGAGCTGGGCGAGCAGGGCCGTGATCAGGACCGGCAGCACCAGTCCGGCGACCGGGCCCGCGATCAGCCGGGCCGTGGAGAGCGTACGGCGGCGGGACGGCAGCAGGGTGCCGAGGCCGGAGCGTTCGTGGGTGACGCGGTGGACGTCGATGTCCCCGGACAGCTCGGTGACCGTCTCGCCGGTGCCGGGGCCGGTCAGGAAGCGGGCCAGCCGGCCGCGTCTGCTGGTGCCGAGCACGAGCTGGGTGGCGTTCTCGGCGCGGGCGAACTCCACCAGGGCGGTGGCCACGTCGTCGCCGACGACCGAGTGGTAGCTGCCGCCCAGGTCCTCCACGAGCCGGCGCTGCCGGGCCAGGGAGGCGTGCGAGACCCCGCCGGCCGCGAGCCCGTCGCTGCGGGCCACGTGGACGGCGAGCAGATCCCCGCCGGCCGACCGGTCGGCGATGCGGGCGGCCCGCCGGACGAGCGTGTCGCCCTCCGGCCCGCCGGTCAGGGCCACGACGACCCGCTCCCGGGTCTCCCACACCCGGCCGATGCCGTGCTGCGACCGGTACTCCTGCAACGCCTCGTCCACCCGGTCGGCCGTCCACAGCAGCGCCAGCTGCCGCAACGCGGTCAGATTGCCGGGCCGGAAGTAGTTGGCGAGCGCGGCGTCGATCTTCTCCGGGGCGTAGATGTTGCCGTGCGCCATGCGCCGACGCAGCCCCTCGGGCGGAATGTCCACCAGCTCGACCTGCCAAGCCCGCCGCACCACCTCGTCCGGCACGGTCTCGTGCTGCGGCACCCCGGTGATCTTCTCGACCACGTCGTTCAGGGACTCCAGATGCTGGATGTTCAGCGCGGTGATCACGTCGATCCCGTAGTCGAGCAGGGTCTCGATGTCCTGCCAGCGCTTGGGATTGCGGCCGGCGCCGGGGATGTTGCTGTGCGCGAACTCGTCCACGATCGCCACCTGCGGACGCCGCCGGAGCACCGCGGCCAGGTCCATCTCCTCGAACTGCCCGCCCCGGTAGGAGCAGGACGCCCGGGGCACGGCCGCCAGGCCGTCGAGCATGGCCTCGGTCCGCGGCCGCCCGTGGCACTCCGCGAACCCGATCACCACGTCCGCCCCGCGGGCGGCGCGGCGCCGTCCCTCGTCGAGCATGCGGTAGGTCTTGCCGACCCCCGGGGCCGCCCCGAGGTAGACCTTCAGTCGTCCGGGCCGTACGTCACTCATCGCCGCCGACGCGCTCCGCTCACTGATCCGACTGTTCGACCGATTCGAAGGTTCCTCCCCCAAAGGAAGCCGCGTCGCCGGGCCGCCCGCGCGCCCGTTAGCGCTTCCTTGGCGGGTGCCCCGGGGACCTTGACACTGTCTTGATGGGGCCCGGCCCGATAGGGTGACGTCAGGTGTGCCGGGAAGTCTGGTCGGCCGGGGGCCGGAGCGGCTTCCGCAATCCCCTTCCGCATCCCCGGGGGACGGCATGCGCAGCGTCGGTACGGTTCTCGCCCTCGTGGTCCTCGCCACGCTGGTCGCCACCTTCGCGCGCCGCTGGCGCATCCCCGCCCCCTCGCTGCTGGTGGTCGCCGGTCTCGCCGTGGCCCTGCTGCCGGGCACCCCGCAGATCGCGATCAGCCCCCGGATCATCGGCCTCGTCGTGCTGCCCCCGCTGCTGTACGCGAGCGCCGAGGACATGCCCTGGCGGGAGCTGCGCGCGGTGTGGAAGCCGGTCGGGATCCTCGCCGTAGGGCTGGTCCTCGCCTCGGCGGCGGCCGTCGGCGCGGTCGCCGCGTACGTGACCCCGCTGTCCTGGCAGATGGCGTTCGTGCTGGGCGCGGTGCTGGCCAGCACCGACCCGGTGGCCGTCACCGCGCTGGGCCGCCGGCTCGCGCTGCCGCCGCGGGTGCAGGTCCTCGTGCAGGCGGAGAGCCTGTTCAACGACGCGACCTCGCTGGTGCTGGTCCGGGTGGCGGCGGGCATCGCCGTCGCCTCGGCCGCCGCCGACTGGGGCTCGGCGGGCGGCGAGTTCTTCCTGCTCGCGGGCGGCGGCACGGTGATCGGCGCGGCGGTCGCCGGTGTGATCACCCTGATCCGGCGGCGCACCGAGGACCCGGTGCTGGAGACGGTGATCGCACTGGTCACCCCGTACGCCGCCTACCTCCTGGCCGAGGTCGCGCACACCTCGGGCGTGACGTCGTGCGTGGTCGCGGGCGTGGTCCTCGGCGGCCGCGGCGACCGCCTCACCAACGCCCGGATAAGGCTCCAACTGCACGCCGTCTACGGCACGGTGGTGTTCCTGCTGGAGAGCGTGGTGTTCAGCCTGATCGGGCTGGCCCTGCCCGCGCAGGTGCGGGCGCTGGCCCACGGCGACCGGGCCTGGCCGCTGTACGCCCTCGCGGTCGCCGCCACCCTGATCGCCGTACGGCTGCTGTGGCTCGCGCCGCTGTCGGCGGTCGTGCAGCGCAAGGGCGGGATCGGCCGCAGGACCCGCGGGACCAGCCGCCCGAACTGGCGGATCCCGGTGGTGCTGACCTGGGCCGGCACCCGGGGCGTGATGCCGCTGGCCGCCGCGCTGTCCGTCCCGGTGGCCATGAAGGACGGCACACCGCTCGACGGCCGCCCGCTGGTGCTGGTCCTGACCACGTCGGTCGTGGTCGTGACCCTGGTCGTGCAGGGCTTCACGCTGGCCCCGGTCGTGCGCGCCTCCGGCATCGCCCTGGAGCCCGCCCACACCGCCCGCGAGGAGGCCAGGGCCCGCTCCCACCTGGCCCACGCCGGTCTGGCCCGCCTGGAGGAGCTGGCCGAACTGGAGGTCGTCCCCGACGTCGTCCTGGACCGCCTGCGCCGCGGCCTCGCCGCCCGTCTGGAGGACGCCCGGGACCGGCTGGCCGAGAGCGGCGGCGCGGACGGCTCCGCCGTCGAATCGGCCGACCTGGTCTACCGCCAGCTGCGGCGCGACCTGATAGCGGTGGAGACGACGGAACTGCAGCGGCTGTACGACGCCCACACCATCAGCGACACCACCCGGCGCCGCCTCCAGCGGGCACTGGACCTGGAGGAGGCCCGACTGACGGACGTCTGACGGAACTCCCGTACCGCATCGGCCTGTTGCCGCGGATGCAGCCCCGGACCCGGTCCGGCCGTCCGCGAACCCCCTCGCCGGTCCGGTCCGGGGCTGCGCCCGTCGACGATCAGTCTGCGACCGGATCCGGCCGGCCCCGGCCATCGTTGACGCTCCCCTGACGGCTCCTCAGCGTTGTTTGACGGCGCGTTGACGGAGCCGGCGGTGACGCCGTATGAGTGCCGCAAATTCCCCGCTGAGCAGGGCGGACCGGGCGGCGGGCGCGGTTAGATTCGCTGCCTCTGCCCCCCTCCAGAAGGCACGAAGGTGTCCATGCTTCCCGCCGCCCCCGAGCAGACCCCGTCGGCACACCCCGAGCGCGCAGGCCGGGCGAGACCGGCGCGCGGGGCGCGGCGCCGGGCGCCGAGCGGGCTGTTCGAACCCGCCCAGCTCGTCCGCTCCTTGCCCGAGGCCCTGCACAAGCTGCATCCCCGGGTCCTGGTGAAGAACCCGGTGCTCTTCGTCGTCTCCGCCGGTGCGGCCCTGACCACGCTGTCGGCACTGCTGCACCCGGACGTCTTCACCTGGGTCATCAGCCTCTGGCTGTGGCTGACGGTCGTCTTCGCCAACCTCGCCGAGGCCGTCGCCGAGGGCCGCGGCAAGGCACAGGCCCGGGCGCTGCGCCGGGCCCGCACGGACACGGTGGCGCTGCGGCTGGAGCACTGGAGCTACGGCACGAACCTCGCCACCGCCCGCACCGAGGCCGTCGCCGCGACCGACCTCAAGCCCCTGGACGTCGTACTCGTGGCGGCGGGCGAGCTGATCCCGGCCGACGGCGACGTCATCGACGGGGTCGCGGCCGTGGACGAATCGGCGGTGACCGGGGAGTCCGCGCCGGTGATCCGGGAGGCCGGCGGCGACCGCAGCGGGGTCACCGGCGGTACGACGGTGCTGTCCGACCGGATCGTCGTACGAGTCAGCGCACGCCCCGGGCACAGCTTCCTCGACCGGATGATCGCGCTGGTCGAGGGGGCCTCCCGGCAGAAGACCCCGAACGAGATAGCGCTGAACATCCTGCTCGCCTCCCTCACGATCGTCTTCGTCCTGGTCGTGGTCGCCCTGCAGCCGATGGGCGCGTACGCGGGCGCCGCCCAGTCCACGACCGTGCTGGTCGCCCTCCTCGTCACCCTCATCCCGACCACCATCGGCGCCCTGCTCTCGGCGATCGGCATCGCGGGCATGGACCGACTGGTGCAGCGCAACGTGCTCGCCATGTCGGGCCGCGCGGTCGAGGCCGCCGGTGACGTGAACACCCTGCTGCTCGACAAGACCGGCACCATCACCCTCGGCAACCGCGAGGCCGCCGCGTTCGTCCCGATGCCCGGTGTACGGGAAGCGCACCTCGCGGAGGCGGCCCAGCTGTCGTCGCTCGCCGACGAGACCCCGGAGGGCCGCTCCGTCGTCGTCCTCGCCAAGAACCGGCACGGCCTGCGCACGCCGGACCAGGGTGCGCTGACGAACGCCCACTGGGTCGCCTTCAGCGCGCAGACCCGGATGAGCGGGGTCGACCTGCGCTGGCCGAACGGCGCGGTGTGCGCCGTCCGCAAGGGCGCCGCCGGGCAGGTCATCGAGTGGGTGCGCCGGTACGGCGGCCAGGTGCCGCCCGAGGCCCAGCGGTACTCCGACGCGGTGGCCGCCGGCGGCGGCACGCCCCTGCTGGTGGCCGTGCACGACTGGGACGGGCCGCGGGTGCTCGGCCTGATCCACCTCAAGGACGTCGTCAAGGACGGCATCCGCGAACGCTTCGCCGAGCTGCGCCGCATGGGCATCCGCACGGTGATGATCACCGGCGACAACCCGCTGACCGCCCGCGCCATCGCCCAGGAGGCGGGCGTGGACGACTACCTGGCCGAGGCCACCCCCGAGGACAAGCTCGCGCTGATCAGGCGGGAGCAGGAGGGCGGCAAGCTCGTCGCGATGACCGGTGACGGCACCAACGACGCGCCCGCGCTGGCCCAGGCGGACGTCGGCGTGGCCATGAACACCGGCACGTCGGCCGCCAAGGAGGCCGGCAACATGGTCGACCTCGACTCCAACCCGACCAAGCTGATCGAGATCGTCGAGATCGGCAAGCAACTCCTCATCACCCGCGGCGCGTTGACGACCTTCTCCATCACGAACGACGTCGCGAAGTACTTCGCCATCATCCCGGCGATGTTCGCGGGCACGTACCCGGGCCTGAGGTCCCTGAACGTGATGGGCCTGCACAGCCCGACCTCCGCGATCACCTCCGCGATCATCTTCAACGCGCTGATCATCGTCGCCCTGATCCCGCTGGCCCTGCGCGGCGTGCGCTACACCCCCGCCTCCGCGCACGACCTGCTGCGCCGCAACCTGCTCGTCTACGGCCTCGGCGGGCTCGTCCTGCCCTTCGTCGGCATCAAGGTCATCGACCTGGCCGTCTCCCAGGTACCCGGCCTCGGCTGACCCGCGTCCGCCCGCCCGCTGCCCCGTCAAGGACACGTATGCGCACGTCAGAGCCCCGTCAGGGAAGGCGTTTGCGGCTTGCCCGGCCCGAGCGGCGCGGCTTCCATGGAGGGCGTGAACAGCGCCTGGCCCCTTTCCGACCGGCCGCCGAGTCCCTCCCCCAGCCTTCGGCCGGGGGTGCCCCCATCTCGCTTCGCTCGGCCGCCGCGTCGTACGCCGCGCTGAACGGAAGCGCCCGCGCCGCGCCCGCAGCGCGTCCCGCCGACGCCCGCCGTGCCGACGCCGCGTCCGCCGACGCCGCTTTCCGTGACCCGAGGGGCGCCGTGACCGGCTCCGGCGCCCCTCGCTCCTTTTCCTCTCCCTCTCCTCCATCCGGACAGGATCATGACCCAGGCATCCCTTTCATCCCGAACCGTCCTGATCACGGGCGCCACTTCCGGCATCGGCCATGAGACGGCACGACAGCTCGCCGAGCGCGGCGCCACCGTGCTGCTGCACGGCCGTACGGCGGCCGAGGCGCGGGCGGCGGCGGACCGGCTGGCCGCCACGGCAGGCATCCACCCGGCCCAACTGTGTTCGTACGGCGCCGACTTCGCCCACCTGGAAGAGGTCGGGGCCCTCGCCCGCGCGGTCGTCGCCGAGCACCCGCACCTGGACGTCCTCGTCAACAACGCGGGCATGGCGGCTCCCGAGCGGCACACCGTCACCGCCGACGGCAACGAGATCGCCTTCCAGGTCAACTTCCTCGCCCACTACCTGCTCACGTGCCTGCTGGAGCCGGCGCTGACCAGCGACCCCGGCGGCCGGGTGGTGAACGTCTCCTCCTCGCTGCACCGCACGGCCTCCATCAGCTGGGCTGACCCGAACCGCGCCCGCCGCTACTCGCGCGTCGCCGCCTACGCCCAGTCGCAGCTCGCCCTCACGGTCTTCGCCGCCGACCCGCGCGTCACCGCCGTCTCCGTCCACCCGGGCGTCTGCGACACCGCGCTGCTCCCGCTCTACGCTCACGAGGGCACCACCCCCGCCGAGGGCGCCGCGCACGTGGTCCGGCTCTGCGACCCGGCCGTCGAGATCGTCAACGGCGCCTACTACGACCGCGCCGAACGCGTCGACCCGGCCCCGGCGGCCGCCGAGGACCGCACGGTACGGCGCCTGAACAAGCTGGCGGACCTGCTGGTCGGCCGGACCGTCTGAAGTGCGCACCCGAGAGAACTCGCGCGAGGCGTCGACGCTCAGGAGGCCCCGGTGATCGAGATCCCGCCGCCGGACGCACGGGAGCTCGCGCGCTGGTTCCCCACCGGTGCCCCCGGTCCCGCCACGATCGGCGAGCACGCGCTGGCCACCGGCGTCGGCCGGTGGTGGGCCGACCGGCCCGTGCAGCCGCGCGCGATCACCGTCTCCTGAGCCTGGCACGTCGTCCTGCGCGGCAGCCCGCGGCGGCTGACGCCGCAGCTGCTCGCCCCGCTGGCCGGCAGCCGGATCGAGGGCCCGGACCGGTTCCTGCCCGTCCTCGGTGCCGCCTTCGACCGGCTGACCCCGTGGGAGCGCATGGTCTGGACGCTCCAGGCACGGCCGCAGCCCGCGACCGTCCCGCACGCCGTGACCGTACGGCGCCTGGAGCCGGCCGACACCGGTGCCCTGGACGCCCTCGGCCCGGACTCCTCCTGGCTCTCGGCCAGCTGGGGCGGGCCGCTCGGCCTCGCCGCCTCGGGGCACGCCTGGGCCGCGGTGACCCGCGCCGGCCGGATCCTCGCCGTGGCCTGCACCTACTTCCGCGGCACCGGCCACGAGGACGTGGCCGTGTACACCGTCCCCGACCGCCGCCGCCTGCGCCTCGGCCTGTCCTGCGTCACCGCCCTGTGCGCGGACGTCGTCGCCCGGGGCCGCACCCCCGCCTGGAACTGCTCCCTGCACAACCGCGCCAGCCGCCTGCCGGCGTGGCACGCCGGGTTCCGGTTGGTCCGCGAGTACGTCCACCACGCCGTGGGCAGCCCGGTACGGCCCGCCCGGCCGAGCGCCCTGGCAGGCGGCGCGTAAGGATTCCGTCAGGATCCGGCCCGCCCCCGTCAGAAGTCCGTCAGCAGCGGTCGCCGGGCCGCGCGGGCGTGCCTAGCGTCGGCGGTATGCGACGCAGCGCAGCGGCCGGGACCGCCGGCGACCGCCACTGGCGTGGCAGTGCCCGGCTCGCGGTCGGCTGTGCCCTCCTCTTCGGCGCGCTCTCCTTCCTGGTCGACTGGGACGCCGGGACCCTGACCGGGGCGCGCGCCCTGCTCTGGGCCGCCCTAGCGGCAGCGGTGGGCGTGGTGCTGCTGCCGCAGCGGGTGAGCGCGGGCCCCGGCTGGCTCGCGGTGCGCACCCCCTGGCGGCGGCGCGTCGTCCGCACCGACGCGCTCACGGCCGTACGGCAGTACGACGGCGTCTCCTCCCACCTGGTCCTGCGGGACGTCCACGGTCACCGGCTGGAACTGGACCCCCGGATCCTCGCGGCGAACCCGCTGCTCTGGCACGAACTCGACACCGGCGTGCGCCGCTCCCTGGAGCGCGGCACGCTGCGCCGGGGCGCGGACGTCCTGGACCGGCTCGGGCACCGCATCGACGGCGAAGCGGCCGAGGGCGTACTCCGCGCGTCGGGCCTGTCCTGACCCTCCGGGCCCCGCCCCCGTAGGCTTTCCTGGTAGCACCCCGCAGGAACGTCGTGGAGCCGTGAGAGAGGTCCCGTTGAGCTTCTGGTCGATCTATCAGCACGGCTTCGCGCGTGTCGCCGCCTGCACCGGGCACACCGTCATCGCCGACGCGCCCGCCAATGCCGCCTCCGTCCTGCGCCACGCGCGCCGGTGCGACGAGGAGGGCGTGGCCGTCGCCGTGTTCCCCGAGATGTGCCTGTCCGGGTACGCGATCGAGGACCTGCTGCTCCAGGACGCCCTGCTGGACGAGGTCGAGTCGGCGCTCGCCACGGTCGTCGCCGGGTCGGCCGAGCTGCTGCCGGTGCTGGTGGTCGGCGCCCCGCTGCGCCACCGCGGCCGGGTCTACAACTGCGCGGTACTGGTCCACCGGGGCCGGATCCTCGGCGTCGTACCGAAGTCGTACCCGCCGAACTACCGCGAGTTCTACGAGCGCCGCCAGATCGCCGCGGGCGACGACGAGCGCGGCGGAACGATCCGCCTGGCCGGGGCCGACCTCCCCTTCGGCGTGGACCTGCTCTTCGCGGCCGACGACGTCCCGGGGCTCGTCCTGCACACGGAGATCTGCGAGGACATGTGGGTCCCGGTGCCGCCGAGCGCGGAGGCGGCGCTGGCCGGCGCGACCGTGCTGCTCAACCTCTCCGGCAGCCCGATCACCGTCGGCCGCGCCGAGGACCGCAAGCTGCTGTGCCGCTCGGCCTCCGAGCGCTGCCACGCCGCCTACGTCTACGCGGCCGCCGGCCTCGGCGAGTCCACCACCGACCTGTCCTGGGACGGCCAGACCCTGATCTACGAGAACGGGGTGCTGCTGGCCGAGACCGAGCGCTTCCCGGCCGGTGAGCAGTACGCCGTCGCCGACGTCGACCTCGACCTGCTGCGCCAGGAGCGCCAGCGCACGGGCACCTTCGACGACAACCGCCGCACCCACGCCGCCCGCACCGCCGACTTCCGCACGGTGTCCTTCGAGCTCGCCCCGCCCACCACCGCCGACCTGGGCCTGCGCCGCCGCCTGGAGCGCTTCCCGTTCGTGCCCGCCGACGCCGAGCGGCTCGCCCTGGACTGCTACGAGGCCTACAACATCCAGGTCGCCGGGCTCCAGCAGCGCCTCGCCTCGATCGGCGGCCCCAAGGTCGTCATCGGTGTCTCCGGCGGCCTGGACTCCACGCACGCGCTGATCGTCGCCGCCCGCGCGATGGACCGCGCCGGCCGCCCGCGCAGCGACATCCTGGCCTTCACCCTGCCCGGCTTCGCCACCAGCGACCACACCAGGGACAACGCCCACCAGCTGATGCGCGCCCTCGGCGTCACGGCCTCCGAGCTGGACATCACGCCGACCGCGCGGCTGATGCTGAAGGAGATGGGCCACCCCTTCGCCGCCGGCGAGCCGGTCTACGACGTCACCTTCGAGAACGTCCAGGCGGGCCTGCGCACCGACTACCTGTTCCGGCTGGCCAACCAGCGCGACGGCATCGTCCTCGGCACCGGCGACCTCTCCGAGCTGGCGCTCGGCTGGTGCACGTACGGCGTCGGCGACCAGATGAGCCACTACAACGTCAACTCCGGCGTGCCGAAGACGCTGATCCAGCACCTGATCCGGTGGGTCGTCAGCAGCGGCCAGTTCGACGACGAGACCGGCAAGATCCTCACCGCGATCCTGGACACCGAGATCAGCCCCGAGCTGGTGCCGGGCGAGGAGTTGCAGTCCACCGAGTCGAAGATCGGCCCGTACGCCCTGCACGACTTCACCCTCTGGCACGTGCTGCGCTACGGCTTCCGCCCGTCGAAGATCGCCTTCCTGGCCTGGCACGCCTGGCACGACCAGGAGGCCGGCGCCTGGCCGCCCGGCTTCCCCGAGGCCGAGCGCCGCGCCTACGACCTCCCCGAGATCCACCGCTGGCTGGAGGTCTTCGTCCGCCGCTTCTTCGGCTTCTCCCAGTTCAAACGCTCCGCCATGCCGAACGGCCCGAAGGTCTCGGCCGGCGGCGCGCTCTCCCCGCGCGGCGACTGGCGCGCCCCGTCGGACGGCAACGCCCAGGCGTGGCTGCGGGACCTGGCGCGCTTCGACCTGACGGGGGCGTAGGCGCGTCGCGTCGGCGGGCGTTCAGTTGTTCCACGTCTCGTCGTACGGGTCGTGCGGCGCCGGCACCGGCTGCGCCGAGCTGACCTTCAGGAACGGGATCGGCCCGTTGTTGACCGGGTCCCGGCTCAGCCGGGGGCTGTAGGAGCCGGTCACCTCCAGCCAGGCGTCCGGCCTCAGCACCGGGGGCAACGTGCCGGTCAGCCCGATCTTGACCGGCTGGGCGTCCGCCGCACAGCAGTTGAGGGCCATCCGCACCAGATACGGCTGCCCCGAACCGTCCAGCGCGAGGAACCCGGTGACCTGGACCGTCCGCCCGCCCAGGGAACGGCCGTCGCCGTAGGCCGCGCGGGAGGCGTAGTCGACCAAGGACAACCGGGCGGGCCCGCCGCCGCCGGGCAACGGCCCGAGGCCGTACGGCTTCTGGAGCGCCGTCCCCGAGCGCAGCGCGCTGTACGAGCCGAGGGCGGGCGGCGCGACGAGGATGAGCGCGAGGAGAGGCAGCAACAGGAGCCAGGAGACCCGGGGTTCGGGGTGGCCATGACCCTCGTGGGCATGGCCCTCGTGGGCATGGCCCTCGTGGGCGTGGCCTTCGTGGGCATCACCCTCATGGGCATGGCCTTCGTGGGCATCACCCTCATGGGCATGGCCTTCGTGGGGATGGCCTTCGTGGGGATGGCCTTCGTGCGTCCGCTGCCGTGGGCGATGCCGCCCGCGCTCGTACCAGACCGTCGCCAGCGCCCCCACGATCAGCACCGCCCCCGACGCCAGCAGCAGCGGCTGCAGTCCCCCCTTGACGTACCGCAGATACAGACCGGTGCTGCCCGCGTGCAGCAGCGCGGCGCCGAGCAGGAACATGACGGCGGCCTGGGACTGGCGGTTCACAGCAGCACCGCCCCGGTCACCACGGCGCCCGCGACGGCCATCGCGAAGGTGGCGGGCGCGAAGCGCAGGGCGAAGCCGCGGCCGAAGGTGCCGGCCTGCATCGCGAACAGCTTGAGGTCGATCATCGGGCCCACCACCAGGAACACCAGCTTGGCCGTCAGGGAGAACTGGGTCAGGGACGCCGCGACGAACGCGTCCGCCTCCGAGCAGATGGACAGCAGTACGGCGAGGACGGCGAGGGCGAGGATCGCGACCAGCGGGTCGGCGGCGGCCGTGCGCAGCCACTGTGCCGGGGCCACCGCCTTCAGCGTCGCGGCGGCCATCGCGCCGAGCACCAGGAACCCGCCCGCGTGCACGGTGTCGTGCCGGACCGAGTTCCAGAACGCCTCCCCCTTGGTCGCGCCCTCGTGCGCGCCATGGGCCGGCGGGCGCAGCCAGTCGGTGCGGCCCAGCCGCTGCCACAGCCAGCCCATCACGCACGCCACCAGCAGACTCGCGGCGAACCGGCCGAGGACCATCTCCGGGTCGCGGGGAAAGGCCACGGCGGTGGCGGTCAGCACGATCGGGTTGATGGCCGGGGCGGAGAGCAGGAAGGCGAGGGCGGCGGCCGGGGTGACGCCCCGGCGCACCAGCGCGCCCGCCACCGGCACCGACGCGCACTCGCAGCCCGGCAGGATCGCGCCCGCGACCCCGGCCACCGGGACGGCGAGGGCGGCGCGGCGCGGCAGGGCGCGCGCGAAGAAGGACGGCGGGACGAACACCGCGAGCGCCGCCGAGAGCAGCACGCCGAGCACCAGGAAGGGCAGCGCCTGCATGGTCACCGCGACGAACACCGTCATCCAGCTCTGCATCAGCGGGGTGCCGAGGAGTCCGCGGATCGGGGACTGGGCGAGCACGGCGAGGAGCAGGGTCAGGACCAGGACCAGCGGGGAGCTGAGCCGGCGGCCCTCCTGACCCGACGGTGCGTCAGCCGGGCCTGCCTCCGCACCGGGTGGGGCGTCTTCGGTGATGGCCACGTGCGGTTACCTCCGGCTGGTGTACTCCCTCCCCCTCGGTACGCGCATGCTTGCGCAGGTGTTCACACCGTTGCTGGAACCACTCTTCTTCTTGGGGCACTCTTTTCCCTCGTGGCGAGCGTTCCGAATCAGGGCGGGCAGGGTGCGCCGCGCGGCGGGCCGAGGGCCCCGCGTGCGCACATGGTGGTGTGCGGTGACGACGGTCTCGCGCACCGGCTGGCCGCCGAGTTGCGCGGGGTCTACGGCGAGCAGGTCACCCTGGTCGTGCCGCCGGACGAGCGCACCGCCCGCCCGCCGGTGGTCGGGCGGGCCCGGGCGGCGTCGGCGGCGCTGTTCGACCGCGTGGTGAGCGCGACGGTGGGCCGGGCCGGTGCCGCCGCCGGGGCCACGACACCGCCCGCCGCGAGCGCTCCCGGCGGCGCGGACGGGCCGGACGGGCCCCGGGTGCTGGAAGCCGTCGGCATCGGCGAGGCCGTGCTCGCCGAGGCCGGGGTGGAGCGGGCCGCCGCGCTCGCCCTCGTCTTCGACGACGACGAGACCAACATCCGTGCCGCCCTGACCGCCCGCCGGCTCAACCCGCGGCTGCGCCTGGTGCTGCGGCTCTACAACCGCCGGCTGGGCCAGCACATCGAGGAACTCCTCGACCAGGCGGCCGCGTTGGCGACGGGCGACGGCGAGAGCGAGGGCGGCACGGACGCCTCCACGACCGTGCTGTCGGACGCCGACACCGCCGCGCCCGCGCTCGCCGCGACCGCCGTCACGGGCACCAGCAAGGTCGTCCAGACCGAGGGCCTGCTGCTGCGGGCCGTGGAACGCCCGCTGTCCGCCGACGGGCGGCCCGCCGGCTCCGGGCTGTACACGCTGGCCCTGCTGTCGGCGGGCGACCGGTCCGGCGGGGAGGGCCCGGACGGCAACGGGGAGCAGGAGACGCGGCTGCTGCCCGACGACGAGGAGGTCGCGCGGGCCGGCGGGCGCACGGCGCTGGTGCTGGAGCAGGCGTCGGCGGCGGGCGGCCCGGCGGCGGCCACGACCGGCAGCCGCGGGGCGAACGGGCGCGGGGTGGGCGGCGTACCGCCGCTCGCCTCGCTGTTCTCACGCCGGCTGCGGTGGTCGCTGGCGGGCATGGTGGCCTGCGTGGTCGCGCTCGCCGTCGCGCTGTGGCTGGTGAGCGGGATCCAGCCGCTGCGCGCCTTCTACTACACCCTGCTCGATCTGCTCGCCATCGACGATCCGGCCAAGAAGGCGCCCCTCGGCCGGCAGCTCCTCCAACTCCTGTCCGCGCTGGTCGGGTTGCTGCTGCTGCCGGTGCTGCTGGCGGCCGTCCTCGAAGCGCTGGGCACCTTCCGCACCGCCTCCGCCCTGCGCAAGCCGCCTCGCGGCCTCGGCGGGCACGTCGTGCTGCTCGGGCTGGGGAAGATCGGCACCCGGGTCATGACCCGGCTGCGCGAACTGAACGTCCCCGTCGTGTGCGTGGAGTCCGACCCGGAGGCACGCGGGCTCGCGACCGCGCGCCGGCTGCGGGTGCCGGTGGTCCTCGGCGACGTCACCCAGGAGGGCGTCCTGGAGGCCGCCAAGATCCACCGGGCGTACGCCCTCCTCGCCGTGACCAGCGCCGACACCACCAACCTGGAGGCCGTGCTGTACGCGCGCACCGTACGGCCCGATCTGCGGGTGGTGCTGCGGCTCTACGACGACGACTTCGCCACCGCCGTCTACCGCACCCTGCGGACCGCGTACCCGCACGCGCTGACCCGGAGCCGGAGCGTCACGCACCTGGCCGCGCCCGCGTTCGCCGGGGCGATGCTCGGCCGGCAGGTGGTGGGCGCGATCCCCGTGGGCCGCCGGGTCCTGCTCTTCGCCTCCCTGGACGTGGCCGGCCATCCCCAGCTGGAGGGCCGCACCGTCCGCGAGGCCTTCCGGGCCGGCTCCTGGCGGGCCCTGGCCCTGGAGGGCCGCACCGACACGGCCCCGGACCATGTGCTGGAGAAGGGGGACCGCGTCGTCGTCGCGGCCACCCGCAGAGGCCTCGCGGAACTGCGCTGACCCGTATGGGGGTTACGCCCTGGGCAGGTGCCGCGCCGCGAAGTCCATCTCCAGCCGGACCTGCTTGATGCGCTCGTCCACGACCAGGGAGCCGTGGCCGGCGTCGTAGCGGTAGACCTCGTGGGTGGCGCCGCGGGCGTCCAGGCGCTTGACGTAGTTGTCGATCTGGCGGATCGGGCAGCGGGGGTCGTTGACACCGGCCGAGATGTAGACCGGGGCCTTGACCGCGTCGACGTACGTCAGCGGGGAGGACGCCTCGAAGCGCTCCGGGACCTCCTCCGGGGTGCCGCCCAGCAGGGTGCGGTCCATGGCCTTCAGTGCCTCCATCTCGTCGTGGTACGCGGTGACGTAGTCCGCGACGGGCACGACCGCGATGCCCACCGTCCAGGCGTCGGGCTGGGTGCCGATGCCGAGCAGGGTGAGATAGCCGCCCCAGGAGCCGCCGGTGAGGACCAGGCGCTCGGGGTCGGCGAGACCGGAGGAGACCGCCCAGTCGCGGACCGCCGCCACGTCCTCCAGCTCGATCAGGCCGACCCGGTGCTTGAGGGCGTCGGTCCAGGCACGGCCGTATCCTGTGGAGCCGCGGTAGTTGACCCGGACCACCGCGTACCCCTCGTCGACCCAGGCGGCCGGGCCCGCGGCGAAGGAGTCGCTGTCGTGCCAGGTCGGACCGCCGTGCAGGTCGAAGACCGTGGGCAGCGGGCCGGTGGCGCCCGCGGGCTTCTGGATCAGGGCGTGGATACGGCCGCCGGGGCCCTCCACCCAGGCGTCCTCCACCGCCACCGACGGCGGGCACCGCAGGCCGGGCGGGTCCAGGACGACCCCGCCGGACGTGGAGCGCACGGCCGGCGGCTCCTGGGCCGACGACCACAGGTACTCCACGCTGCCGTCGGGGCGGGCCGTGGCGCCCGACACCGTGCCGGGCGGGGTGGGGATGCGGGTCAGCTCGCGGCTCGCCAGGTCGAGGCGGAACAGCTCGCTGCGGGCCTCGAAGCCGTGCGCGACAAGCAGGGCCGAGCCGTCCGGGTACCACTCGGCGCTGACGTCGCCCGGCAGCTCCAGGGCGAGGTCGGTCTCCTCGCCCGTCGCCACGTCCCACACCATGGGCTCCCAGCGGCCCCGGCGCTGATGGCCGATGAGCAGCCGGGTGTCGCCGTCGACCGGGGCGAAGCCGAGCACCTCCAGGCCCAGCTCCTCGGTGCCGCCCTTGGTGTCGTCCAGCTCGGCGACCGTCGTGCCGTCCGGGCGCAGCACGCGCAGCGCCGCGTGCATGGCGTCGCCGTGCTCGGTGTGCTCGACGGCGATCAGGGAGCCGTCGTGCGAGAGGTCGCCGACGCCCGCCGACTCGCGGTGGCGGTAGATCTCGGCCGTGGCCTCGCCGGCGCGGGCGAGGTGGATCGTCGTACCGTCCTCGTCCGTGGAGCGGCCGACCACCGCCGTGCGCCCGTCGCGGGCGAGGGCCAGCCCGGCCGGGTAGGAGGGGGCGAGGCCGGGGACCGCCGGCTCGGCCGCGCCGCCCGCGAAGGGCTGACGGCGCCAGACGCCGAACTCGTCGCCGTCCTTGTCGTCGAACCACCAGATCCAGGTGCCGTCCGGGGAGAGCACGCCGTCCGTCGTGCCGTTCGGCCGGTCCGTCGCCTGGCGCTGCTCGCCCGTCGCGCGGTCCCAGGCATACAGCTCGTACGTCCCCGTCGCGTTCGACACGAACAGGGAGCGGTCCGGCGCGTCCTCCGCCCAGTCGGGCAGCGACACCCGCGGCGCCCGGAAGCGCTTCTCCCAGTCCGGCAGGTCCTGCGTGTTGCTCTCGCTCATCGCCCCAGTCATGCGCCCATACTGCCTGGCCGCGCGGACAATTGTGTGGCGAGTGTCCGCAGCCTGTGGACAACTTTCGGCTCATGACCGCACAGCGCCCTTCGCTGTCCGTCCCGTCGAACCGGCGGGCGGACAAACGTGCCATGTGGGACGGGGGATCCCCCCACGCCCCTCAGGCAGTCGTCAAGGGCTAACGGGCGCCCCGCGGGCGGGCGCCGGGCGGGGGCGCCGTACCGTGGAGGGCGTGTACCGCTTTCTGCTGACACCCCGCTGGTGGGGCATCAACGTCTTCGTGCTGCTCGCCATCCCGTTCTGCATCTTCATGGGGTCGTGGCAGCTGAGCCGGTTCGAGGGGCGGGTGCACGACAGCCGCACCGCGACCAAGCAGGCCGCCTCCGACCAGCGGGAGACCGCGAAGCCGCTGGACACGATGCTGCCCGTGGACCAGGCGACCTCCGGCCGCCGGGTCAGCGCGCACGGGCGGTACGGCACCCAGCTGCTGGTGCCCGGCCGGCAGCTCGACGACAGGAACGGCTTCTACGTCCTCACGCTGCTGCGCACCGACTCCGGCAAGGCCCTGCCGGTCGTACGGGGCTGGCTGCCGGGCACGGCGGACGCGGCGAAGGCCCCGGCCCCGCCGGCCGGTGAGGTCACCGTCACCGGCGCGCTGCAGGCCTCCGAGACGCCCGGCGACAACGGGGTCAGCGCGGCCGGCGGACTCCCGTCGGGCCAGACGGCGGCGATCAGCTCGGCGTCGCTGGTCAACCTGGTGCCGTACAAGCTGTACGACGCCTGGATCACCCTCGACACGGCCGACTCCGGCATGAAGCCCGTCCCCGCGACCGCCCCGGCGGGCAGCGGCCTGGACCTGAAGGCCTTCCAGAACCTCGGCTACACCGGCGAGTGGTTCGTCTTCGCGGGCTTCGTGGTCTTCATGTGGTTCCGCCTGCTGCGGCGCGAGGCGGAGGCGGTACGGGACGCCGCGCTGGGCCTGGTGCCGGAGGAGCCGCAGGACACGGCTCCGGCACCGGTGAGCGCTCCGTAGGAGGCGCCGCCGGGGTCACGACGCCGCCAGCACCCCGGTGTAGTACACGGTCCCCGCGCACGCCTGCGGCACCGTCGCCGAGGCCGTCGGCGAGCCGCCCTGGGCGGTGTGCGTGACCACGACACTGCCCTGGGCCAGGCCTTGCTCCGTGCCCAGCTGGGTCGTCGTGCCCGACGTCGTACCGCCCGAGCCCGAGCCCGTGGTGCCGGACGCGCCCGCCTCCGGGGTGGGGCTCGGGTCCGGCGACGGGCCGCCGGTGGAGCCGGTGGTGGAGCCGCCCGTGGTGGTGGAGCCGCCGGAGGTGGGACAGGTCTGCGAGGGCACGAAGGCGAACTTCTCCTCGTACGCCGCACCGGGCCGCAGCACCAGCCCGGAGACCTCCAGCGCCGGGTCGGGCAGCCCGGTCGCCGCGTCCCCGGCCACGTGCCGGGCGGTGGTGATCCTCGCCGGGTCGGCCGCGCCCTGGGCGGTGGGCGTGACCTTGCCCGCGCCGCCGACGGTGCAGGCGGCGGAGGAGGTGTTGGTGACCTGGAACGTGCCGTAGACGACGCCCGCGGTGTCGGGCGCGGCGGCGCTGCCGGTCGCGGAGCCCAGCTGCGCGGCCTTGCACACCGGTACGCCGCTCGAGGAGAGCGTGGCACTCGGGTCGGCGCCCGCGGAGCCGGTGGCGGCGCCGCCGCCCCTGCCCTTCTCGCCGGTCCTGCCGGGCTGCCTGCCGGGCCTGGCGCTCGCGCCGCCCCCGTCCTTCGCCCCGCCGGTGTCGCCGCCCTGCGCCCGGTCCTGCCCGGTGCCGCCCTGGGCCTGGGAGGACTGGCCGGCCATGGCGGTGTCGGGGTGGGAGCCGCCGGATTCCGAGACGTGCACGAGGGCCGGGATCGCGGTGCCGAAGAACAGGGCCGCGGCGGCCATCCCGACGACGGCCTGCCGCTTGCGGGCCCGCCGGGCCGGCACCGCGCGCCGCAGGTGCTCCAGCGCACCGGACCGCGGCTCGATGTCGTCGACGACGGAGTGCAGCATGCGCCGCAGCGCGAGCTCGTCGTCGCCGAGGCCGCCGAGCTCCGCTCCGAGCCCGTCCGGATCCGGGCCGAGCCCCTCGGCGTTCTTCTCGTCGGGGCCGTGGTTCACAGTTCCGTTCCCAGCGTGCGATTGCTTGTGCTCGTCCTCGTCGTACCGCCTCATGCCGGCCCTCGCTCGCTCATGCCGGTGCCTCCATGGCCACCCGCAGCGCGGCGATGCCCCGCGAACCGTACGCCTTCACCGAGCCCAGGGAGATCCCGAGGCTCTCGGCGACCTGCGCCTCGGTCATGTCCGCGAAGTAGCGCAGCACCAGGACCTCGCGCTGGCGGCGCTGGAGGCCCTTCATCGCCTTGATGAGGTCGCGGCGCTCCAGCTGGTCGTAGGCGCCCTCCTCCGCGCTGGCCATGTCGGGCATCGGCTTGGAGAGCAGCTTCAGGCCGAGGATGCGCCGGCGCAGCGTGGAGCGGGAGAGGTTGACGACCGTCTGGCGCAGGTAGGCGAGGGTCTTCTCCGGGTCGCGCACGCGTTTGCGGGCGGAGTGCACGCGGATGAAGGCCTCCTGTACGACGTCCTCGCAGGAGGCGGTGTCGTCGAGGAGCAGCGCGGCCAGGCCCAGCAGCGAGCGGTAGTGGGCGCGGTAGGTCTCGGTGAGGTGGTCGACGGTGGTCCCGGCGACCGCGTCCGCCGCGGCCTCCTCGGCTCCGGCTTCGTCTCGCTGACTCGGTATGCGGGCGGGCCGCGCGGCGGGCATGGGCGCGATCACCGGCATGCCGCCGGGCGTGCGGGGCCGGAGCGCCGCACGGGGCGGCCGGAGTGCCGCGGTGCCGCGGGCCGCGCTGAGTTCGAGTACCTCTGCCACGCCTGTTGGACGCGTCTCCCCCCGCCAGGGTTGTACGTGCCGGGCGCCACATATGCGACAACCGACGGTGCTTCGAGAGCCGTCATGCGTCCCGCTCTTCCCCTATGTCCGATGTGGACCAGGCGTCCCCACGCCCGGTCCGCTCACGGCGTCCCCGCGCCCGAAGAGTGACCGCAAAGACGCTCCCCGCCCCGCGCACGGTTGCGGGGGCGGGGAGGGAAATCCTCTGTCGCCGCGATCCAGTGGATCAAGTGGTTCGGACCATGCTTCCGGCCACACTTCTTACGCGGATCCTATAAACCTCTTGCCGTCTTCCGGACACGGTGGCCGAATCCCTACGCCGTTCTCTCCGCGGCCACCAGTTCGGCGATCTGCGCGGTGTTCAGCGCGGCGCCCTTGCGGAGGTTGTCGCCGCAGACGAACAGCTCCAGCGCGGTCGGGTCGTCCAGGGCGCGCCGCACCCGCCCGACCCAGGTCGGATCGGTGCCGACGACGTCGGCCGGGGTCGGGAACTCACCGGCTTCCGGATCGTCGTAGAGGACGACCCCCGGCGCGGTCGCGAGGATCTCGCGGGCGCCGTCGACGGTGACCTCGCCCTGGAACCGGGCGTGGACGGTCAGCGAGTGGGTGGTGACGACCGGCACCCGGACACAGGTCACGGCGACCGGCAGCTGCGGCAGCCCGAGGATCTTGCGGGCCTCGTCGCGGACCTTCATCTCCTCCGAGGACCAGCCGTCCTCGCGCAGCGACCCGGCCCACGGCACGACGTTCAGCGCGACCGGCTCCGGGAACGGCCCGGTCTGCTCGCCGACGGCCCGCCGCACGTCACCGGGTTTCGTCCCCAGCTCGGTGCCGGCCACCAGGGACATCTGGGCCCGCAGCGTGTCCACCCCGGCCTGCCCGGCCCCGCTCACCGCCTGGTACGACGACACCACCAGCTCGCGCAGCCCGAACTCGGCGTGCAGCGCGCCCAGGGCGACGATCATCGTCAGCGTGGTGCAGTTGGGGTTGGCGACGATCCCGCGCGGCCGCATCCGTACGGCGTGCGGGTTGACCTCGGGCACCACGAGCGGCACCTCGGGGTCGAGCCGGAAGGCCGCCGAGTTGTCGACGACGACCGCACCGCGCGCGACGGCGATCGGCGCCCACGCGGCGGCGACCTCGTCCGGCACGTCGAACAGGGCGATGTCGACCCCGTCGAAGGCCTCTTCGCTCAGGCCCACCACCTCGACCTCCGCCCCGCGCACGGCCAGCTTGCGGCCGACCGAGCGCGGGGAGGCGATCAGGCGGATCTCGCCCCAGATGTCCGCCCGCTGGGACAGGATCTGGAGCATGACCGCGCCGACGGCCCCGGTCGCTCCCACGACCGCGAGCGTCGGCCTGCCGGTCGGTGCCATTACCGGCCCGTGCCTCCGTAGACGACGGCCTCGTCGGTGTCGGAGTCGAGCCCGAAGGCGGAGTGCACGGCGCGCACGGCCTCCGGCACGTCGTCGGCGCGCGTGACGACCGAGATGCGGATCTCGGAGGTCGAGATCAGCTCGATGTTGACCCCGGCGTCGCTGAGCGCCTCGAAGAACGAGGCCGTGACCCCCGGGTTGGTCTTCATCCCGGCGCCGACCAGCGAGATCTTCCCGATCTGGTCGTCGTAGCGCAGCGAGTCGAAGCCGATGCCCGGCCGGTTCTTCTCCAGCGCGTCGATGGCCCTGCGGCCCTCGGTCTTCGGCAGCGTGAAGGAGATGTCCGTCAGGCCGGTCGCGGCGGCGGACACGTTCTGCACGACCATGTCGATGTTGATCTCGGCATCGGCGATGGTCCGGAAGATCGCGGCGGCCTCACCCGGCTTGTCCGGCACACCGACGACCGTGATCTTGGCCTCGGAGGTGTCGTGTGCGACACCGGAGATGATGGCCTGCTCCACCTTCTTGTCCCCTTGCTCGATCGGCTCGCTGCTGACCCACGTGCCCTGAAGTCCGCTGAAGCTGGACCGGACGTGGATCGGGATGTTGTAACGGCGGGCGTACTCCACACAGCGGTGGAGCAGCACCTTGGACCCGGAGGCGGCGAGCTCCAGCATGTCCTCGAAGGAGATCCAGTCGATCTTCTTCGCCTTCTTCACCACACGCGGGTCGGCGGTGAACACGCCGTCGACGTCGGTGTAGATCTCACAGACCTCGGCGTCGAGCGCGGCGGCCAGCGCCACGGCCGTCGTGTCGGACCCGCCACGCCCCAGCGTGGTGATGTCCTTCTTGTCCTGGCTGACGCCCTGGAAACCGGCGACGATCGCGATGTTGCCCTTGTCCAGCGAGTCGCGGATCCGGCCCGGCGTGACATCGATGATCCGGGCTTTGTTGTGGACCGAGTCGGTGATGACACCTGCCTGGCTGCCGGTGAAGGACTGGGCCTCGTGGCCCAGGTTTTTGATCGCCATCGCCAGCAGGGCCATGGAGATCCGCTCTCCGGCGGTCAGCAGCATGTCGAACTCACGCCCGGCAGGCATCGGAGAAACCTGCTCGGCGAGATCGATCAGCTCGTCCGTCGTGTCGCCCATCGCGGAAACGACGACGACAACCTGGTTGCCGTTCTTCTTCGCTTCCACGATCCGCTTGGCGACGCGCTTGATGCCCTCGGCATCGGCTACGGAGGAGCCTCCGTACTTCTGCACGACAAGGCCCACGTGCGCTCCTCGCTCGGTTCGTTTGTGTCGGCTCAGTCTAACGAGCGCCCGAATTCCACCGCCCTGCTCCCGCATGGTGAGACGTCGGACGTCCGTGTTCCGCATCTGCCCAGACTCCGCCGGGCCACGCGGAAAAGTGCCCCGCGTCACAGCCGTAACCGCATTACCTTTCAACCACAGGGGTTGCCGAGGGGAGCACAGGGGGTGCGGCATGACGGAGCTCCTGCTCGCGGCGATCGTCCTGCTCGGCGGCTGTGTCCAGTGGCTGACCGGCATGGGCTTCGCCCTCGTCGCCGTACCGGCGCTGGTGCTGCTGCTCGGCCCCGCCCAGGGGGTGGTCCTCGCGAACTGCGCCGCCGGCGCGATCAGCGTGGCCGGCCTGGCGGGCGGCCGGCGCCGCGTCCGCCTCACGGCCATGGTCCCGCTCTGCCTCGCGGCGGCCTGCACGGTCCCGGCGGGCGCCTGGCTGACCCGCCGACTCCCGCACCCCGTCCTGCTGTTGGTGATGGGCACCCTGGTCACGGCGGCCGTCCTGCTGGTGATGTGCGGCGCACGGGTCCCGGCCCTGCGCGGCGGCACGGGGGCGGTGACGGCCGGCGCCGTGGGCGGCTTCATGAACGCGGCGGCGGGCGTGGGCGGCCCCCCGGTGTCCCTCTACGCCCTCAACGCGGGCTGGACGGTACGGGAGTTCGTCCCCAACGCCCAGTTCTACGGCGTGGCGGTCAACGCGTTCTCGATCGCCGCGAACGGCGCCCCGCGCCTGACCGCGTCCCAGTGGCTCGTGACGGCCGCGGCGATGACCCTGGGCGCCCTGACCGGAGCCGTCCTCTCCCCCCGCATCCCCGAGCACCGGGCCCGCCACCTGGTCCTCCTGCTGGCCCTGGCGGGCGGCGCCACGACCATGGCCAAGGGCCTGTGGGGAGTGTGGCCCGGCGGTTAGGGTGCGGGGCGTGGCGTACTCCTGGTGGAGGACGACGGGACGACGGCGCCCCGGCCGGCCGGGGCCCTGCGGGCACACGGCCACGAAGTGGTCCGGGACGACCCCCGGGTGATCCTGGCCGGCCCCGGCTCCCTGTCGGCATGCCGCACCCTGCGATCCGGTACGGCGCTGTCGTGCCGGAGCAGGTACGGGGATCGGCTCACGGCTGACGGCCAGTCCCTGGACTCCTGGTTCCCGGGCTGCCGGCCGGAGCCGGTCCGCGGGCGCTACGTCCCCCGGCGGATCCCCAGCGGAGCCCCGATCTCCTCCGCCATGACCCGGCCCGCCTCGAACTCTAGGGTCTCGTCGCCCATGGTGGCCTGGTCGGTGTCCAGGCCGTCGAGCTCTTCCAGGGGCTGGTTGAGGCGGACGTGGATGAGGACCGACTGGAGGGCGCGCAGGACGGAGGAGGCCGTGGGGCCCCAGTTGGAGAAGTAGGAGAACTGCCACCACCACAGGGCCTCGGTGGTGCGGCCCGCGCGGTAGTGGGCCATGCCGTGGCGCAGGTCGGTGATGAGGTCGGCGATGTCGTCGGAGATGCGGGCCGGGACCGCGGGCCTGCGGGGCTCGTAGGGGTCGAAGACCTCCGAGTACACGTCCACCGGCTCCAGCAGGCGGGCCAGGTTCTCCCGGAGTTCGTCCACGTCCGGCTCCGGACCCAGGTCGGGCTCGTAGCGCTCCTCGGGGACGATGTCCTCGTGCGCGCCCAGGCGGCCGCCGGCCAGCAGCAGTTGGGAGACCTCCAGGAGGAGGAAGGGCACGGTCGAACCGGGCTCGTCGCCTCTCGCCACCTCTGTGACGGCCACCAGGAAGCTCTCGACCTGGTCCGCGATCTGGACCACGAAGTCGTCCGGGTTCTGCGTCGAGTCGTGCAGTGTGGCGTCAGACATCTAGGAGTCGTCTCCCCTCGAAGGCGCGGCCGAGGGTCACCTCGTCCGCGTATTCCAGGTCGCCACCCACCGGGAGGCCGCTGGCCAGGCGGGTGACCTTCAGGCCCATGGGCTTGATCATCCGGGCGAGGTAGGTCGCGGTGGCCTCGCCCTCGAGATTCGGGTCCGTCGCCAGGATCAGTTCCGTGACCGTCCCGTCGGCCAACCGCGCGAGAAGTTCTCGTATACGCAGGTCGTCGGGGCCCACACCCTCGATCGGGCTGATCGCGCCGCCGAGCACGTGGTAGCGCCCGCGGAACTCGCGGGTGCGCTCGATGGCCACGACGTCCTTCGGCTCCTCCACCACGCAGATGACCGACGGGTCGCGGCGCGGGTCACGGCAGATGTTGCACAGCTCCTCCTGTGCCACGTTGCCGCAGGTCGCGCAGAAGCGGACCTTCGCCTTCACCTCCAGCAGGGCCTGGGCGAGGCGCTTCACGTCCGTCGGCTCCGCCTGGAGGATGTGGAAGGCGATCCGCTGCGCGCTCTTGGGACCGACGCCGGGCAGCCGCCCCAGCTCGTCGATGAGGTCCTGGACCACGCCTTCGTACACCGGACCGCCCTTCCTGGAGACCTTTCGGTACGTACCGTAGTTGGCCCGGGCTCAGAACGGCAGACCGGGGATGCCCGTGCCGCCGCCGAGCCCCTGGGCCAGCGGGCCGAGCTTCTGCTGCTGGAGCGACTGCGCGTTCTCGTTGGCCGCGTGCACGGCCGCCACGACCAGGTCGGCGAGGGTCTCGGTGTCGTCCGGGTCCACCGCCTTCGGGTCGATCTTCAGCGCGCGCAGCTCGCCCGCGCCGGTCACGGTGGCCCGCACCAGACCGCCGCCCGCCTGCCCGTCGACCTCCGTGTTCGCCAGTTCCTCCTGCGCCCGCTGCAGGTCCTGCTGCATCTTCTGGGCCTGCTGGAGCAACTGCTGCATGTTGGGCTGGCCACCACCGGGGATCACGATCAGCTCCTCTGCGCTCTTCTCGGATTTCTCCGCCGCCTTCTCGGATTTCTCCGCTGAGCATGAGCCTACGTGGTCCACACCGCCCCCGCCCCGCCACTCTTTCGAGTGAGAACCCCAGCAGCCCTATACCTGATCAAGGCCCTCTTCCGGGCGGAAAACCTGGGAAAGGCCCCTCTTCGCCACCCATTGGGCGGTAGGAAGGGTGCCGCGCGTCGGCAGAGATCGGCAGGAATTGTCACGCAATGTAATCAACCGTGGTCAGTAGGGTCAGTAGGGAGTGCCGGGTGGGTCAGCCGGAGATGCAGCCCGAGCGTCCGCCTCAGGACGGGCGGGGCGAGGGCTCGGCCGGGCTGCGGCCGGGCGACCTGACCGGGCGGCCCTTTCCGCTCGGGGACTGGGGCGAGCCCGCCGAGCGGCTGGACGAGCTGTACCGGTGGGCGGAGTGCGGGGCCCTGCGGACGGCGTCCTGGTATCTGCGCGACCGGGTGTGGAAGCGGCGGGGTGCGCGCCTGCTGCGGGGCGGCGCGGCGGCGGGCGTGGCGGCCGGCGCGGCCCTGCCGCTGCTGGATCTGACCGGGGTGGCGCACGGGGTGGCCCCCTGGGGCTGCCTGGCGCTGCTCCTCGCGGTCGCGTGCGTCGGCATCGACCGGTACTTCGGCGTGACCTCCGGCTGGATGCGGGACGTCGCCACGGCACAGGCGGTCGCGCGTCGGCTCCAGGCGTTCCAGTTCGACTGGGCCTCCGAGAGCATCCGGGAGGTGCTGGGCCCGGCGGAGGGCACGGCGGGCGAGGCGGCCGAGCGGTGTCTGGGCGTGCTGCGCCGGTTCTCGGAGGACGTCACCGAGCTGGTGCGCACGGAGACGACCGACTGGATGGTCGAGTTCCGCACCGGGTCCGCGCCGCTGGGCATCCAGACGGCGGTGTCGGCACCGCCGAGGACGGAGCCGGGAGCCGCCGGAGGCCGCTTCCCCCTGCCCCCGGCGAACGGCTCGCGCCCGAACATGCCCAGGCAGCGCCCCCCGGAACCACGATGACCCACCGACCGCCACGCCACCCTGTCCTCACTGCTTGGTGTACGTCAGGCTCTCCCCGCCGCCCGCCTGCTGCCGCTTCAGCGCGTCGCCCGGCAGCAGGGTGATCTCGGTGGCGGCGCCCGGTGTGCAGGAGGAGGCGGGTTCGCCGGAGCTGACGGTGGACGGCCCGACCTCCAACGGGCCGTTTCCGCTGGGCCGTTGGACGAGTTTGGCCTCGAAGACACAGTGGTACGTCCCGCCGCCGTCGGTCGGCCCGTCCGCGACCAGGGTCAGCACGGTGTCGCCCACCTGCCCCTGCCGGATGGTCAGCCGGCGGATGTTGACTCCGCCGGAGCTGTCGATGCTGGTCCGCCAGTCGCCCAGAAAGCCCGCCGGGACCGCCCCGTCCGAGGACACGGAGGAGGAAGAGGAGGGGGAGGACGGTACGGAGGTGCCGGAGCCGGACGAACCCGACGCCCCGCTGTCCGCGGCTGCCGAGGTCACGCCCGGCGACGGGGTCCCGCCGCCCTTGGCCTGCCCGCCGCCGTTCAGCAGCGCGTACACCGAGCCGCCCGCCCCCAGCGCCACGATCAGCGCGATCACGACGAGCAGCGCGGTGGAGCGCCCGCTGCGCCCCTCCGCCTCCTCCGGGGCGGACCCGGACCCGCCGCCGTACGCGTCGTAGGAGGGGTACGGCTGCTGCGGGTATCCGTAGCCACCGGGGCCCTGGGGCTGGGGGTATGTGGGAGCCGGCTGGGGGTACGGCGGCACCGGCTGCGGGTGCTGCTGCGCCTGCCCGTAGCCGAACTGCGTGGGCGCGGACGCGGCCCCGGGCGCCGACGTCTGCCCCGCCACGACGGTGGGCGGCCGGTCGCCGCTCCCGCCGGTCTCGCCCCCGTCCCCCTCGTCGGAGGCGGCGGCATGCTCGGGCGAGCCGCCGCGGCCCCCGCCGTCGACGGCACCGCCCGCACCCGCCGGGGCCGAAGCCGGGGCGGCACCCAGCGTGGGCTCCTCCACCTCCAGCAACTGCACGGCGTGCCGGCCCAGTTGGGCGACCAGCACCCCGGGCAGCCAGGGGTCCCGGGACCGGCCCCCGGACACGGTGTCCTCCGCCCCGGTCCGCTCCAGGATCACGTCCAGCGACGGCCGGGCCGCCGGGTCCTTGCGCAGGCACCCCCGCACCAGGTCGGCGATCCCCTCCGGCACCCCCGTGAGATCCGGCTCCTCCTGGGCGATCCGGAACATCAGCGCGTGCCCGCCGCTGCCCGCGGTCCCGAAGGGCAGGGCGCCGGTCGCCGCGTACGCCAGCACGGACCCCAGGCAGAAGACGTCGCACGCGGGGGTGATCCGGTCGCCCCGCACCTGCTCGGGCGCCATGAACCCGGGCGACCCCACCAGCGCCCCGGTCCGGGTCAGGCCTTCCTCGCCGCCGCCCGGCGAGGCCGTCTCCAGCGCCCGGGCGATCCCGAAGTCGATGACGCGCGGCCCGTCGATGGTCACCAGCACGTTCGAGGGCTTGAGGTC
Organism: Streptomyces monashensis; assembly: GCF_001866665.1. Lineage (GTDB taxonomy): Bacteria > Actinomycetota > Actinomycetes > Streptomycetales > Streptomycetaceae > Streptomyces > Streptomyces monashensis. The sequence continues at coordinate 49,403 of NZ_MLYO01000091.1, forward strand.
CCGGTGCACGATCCCCGCCGCGTGGATGTCCTTCAGCGCGTGCGCGAGCCCGGCCGCCAGGATCCGTACCGAGCGCTCGGGCAGCGCCCCGTGGTCGCGGCCGACGACCTGCTGCAGGCTGGGCCCGGCCACGTACCCGGTCGCCACCCAGGGCACGGCGGCCTCGGTGTCCGCGTCGAGCACGGGAGCGGTCCAGTACCCGCCGACCCGCCGCGCGGCGGCCACCTCCTGCCGGAAGCGGGCCCGGAACTCCTCCTCGCGGGCCAGCTCCTCGCGGACGAGTTTCACGGCGACGGTACGGCCCCGGTCCGACCGGGCCAGAAACACGTGTCCCATCCCACCGGCACCCAGCCGCGCCAGCAGCCGGTACCCCCCGATGAGCTGCGGATCCCCGGGCCCCAGCTTCTCCATGTCTCGCGCCGCCCTCCCCATACGCCCCTGATGGGCAACGGACCGAGAATAGTGCGGTCGCACAAGGAGTCGAGCAGGCCCGCCTCCACGGTTCCGTAACGGGCCGGCCGGCCTGTTCCGGGCCCTCCGGGAGCCGCCGTTCGACAACCTGTCGCAAAAACCCCCTGTCCACGGAACAAGACGCCGATAGGCCTTCCGCATCGCGGACATTTACGCTCGGCCGCATGACCCCTCAGCCCCATCCCGAAGCCGGTGCCGCGGTGAAGGCCGCGGACCGCGCGCACGTCTTCCACTCCTGGTCGGCCCAGGACCTCATCGACCCGCTCGCCGTCGCCGGCGCGGAAGGGTCGTACTTCTGGGACTACGACGGCAAGCGGTATCTGGACTTCACCAGCGGGCTCGTCTTCACGAACATCGGCTACCAGCACCCCGAGGTCGTCGCGGCGATCCAGGAGCAGGCGGCCAGGATGACCACCTTCGCGCCCGCGTTCGCCGTCGAGGCGCGCTCGGAGGCGGCCCGGCTGATCGCCGAGCGGACCCCGGGCGACCTGGACAAGGTCTTCTTCACCAACGGCGGCGCCGACGCCGTCGAGCACGCGGTGCGCATGGCCCGCCTGCACACCGGCCGCCCGAAGGTCCTGTCGGCGTACCGCTCGTACCACGGCGGCACTCAGCAGGCGGTCAACATCACCGGTGACCCGAGGCGGTGGGCGAGCGACAGCGCCGCGGCCGGTGTCGTGCACTTCTGGGCGCCGTACCTCTACCGCTCCCGCTTCTACGCCGAGAACGAGGAGCAGGAGACCGCGCGCGCCCTGGAGCACCTGGAGACGACGATCGCCTTCGAGGGCCCCGGCACCGTCGCCGCGATCATCCTGGAGACCGTCCCGGGCACGGCCGGGATCATGGTCCCGCCGCCCGGCTACCTCGCCGGTGTCCGCGAGATCTGCGACCGCCACGGCATCGTCTTCGTCCTGGACGAGGTGATGGCGGGCTTCGGGCGCACCGGTGAGTGGTTCGCGGCCGACCTGTTCGGTGTCGTGCCCGACCTGATGACCTTCGCCAAGGGCGTGAACTCCGGTTACGTCCCGCTCGGCGGTGTCGCCATCTCCCAGGAGATCGCCGAGACCTTCGGCAAGCGCCCCTACCCCGGCGGCCTGACCTACTCCGGCCACCCGCTGGCCTGCGCCGCCGCCGTCGCCACGATCGACGTGATGGCGCGCGAGGGCGTCGTCGAGAACGCCAGGCGCCTGGGCGCCACGCTCCTCGGCCCCGCGCTCGCCGAGCTGGCCGAGCGCCATCCGAGCGTCGGCGAGGTCCGCGGCACCGGCATGTTCTGGGCGCTGGAGCTGGTGAAGAACCGCGAGACCCGCGAGCCGCTGGTGCCGTACAACGCGGCCGGCGAGGCGAACGCCCCCATGGCCGCCTTCACGGCCGCCGCCAGGCAGCACGGCCTGTGGCCCTTCGTGAACATGAACCGCACCCATGTGGTCCCGCCGTGCAACGTCACCGAGGCCGAGCTGAAGGAGGGGCTGGCCGCCCTCGACGCGGCGCTGGGCGTGGCCGACGCGTACACGGTGTGACCGAACCGCGGCTGCCGCCGGGAAGACTCGAACGCGTAAGGTGACGTGCTCGTACGTAAGCAGACGAGTACGAGTACGTCACCCACCGCGTGAGGAGAGTCCCGATCATGTCCGGCAACGCCGCTGTGACGCGCAGCACGCTGCGCCAGCAGATCGCGGACGCGCTCCGTGACGAGGTGCTCGCGGGGCGGCTGCGACCGGGCCGGGCGTTCACGGTCAAGGAGATCGCCGACCAGTACGGCGTCTCCGCCACCCCCGTCCGCGAGGCGCTGGTCGACCTGTCCGCGCAGGGCATCCTGGAGGCCGACCAGCACCGCGGCTTCCGCGTGCCGGAGTACTCCGTCACCGACTACCGGAACATGATCGAGGCCCGCAGCCTGGTCACCGACGGCATGTTCCAGGCGCTCACCACCGGCCACCCCGCCTTCCGCACCCCGCCCGAGGACCCCCGCACGACCGCCGCGCTCACCACGGTCCGCCGCCGCGGCGAGGAGGCCGCGCGGGCCGCGACAGCGGGCGACCTGACCATCCTCATCGGCTACGACCTGCGTTTCTGGCGTGAGCTGAGCGCCCTGTTCGGCAACCCGTACCTGGGCGACTTCCTGCACCGGCTGCGCGTGCAGTCCTGGGTCTGCGCGGTCCAGCACCTGCTGCGCCTGCCCGACCTGCGCGGGCGCCTGTGGGCCGGGCACACCGAGCTGGTCGACGCGCTGGCCCGCCGCGAGGCCGACACCGCACGCCGGATCGTCGCCGCCTCCAACGCCCACTCCCTCGCCCTGCTGGAGCACCTGACCAACGGGTGATCGAGCAGTACCCTTCCCTGACCACCTTCTGTGTGCGAGTGATGTGTGCGAGGAGCCCTCTTTGGCCTGTGACCTGTGGCTGGTGCCGCTCGTGGATGTGTTGTGCCACACCCCGGACAATCCGTTCGCCGACGAACTCGCGCAGTACAACAAGGCACTGGCGGAGGCCGGCCTGCCGCCGGTGCCGGTGTACCAGTACATGCCGGGCCTGAACGGCGAGGTCGCCCCGGTGGCCGGCTTCGACTACGACGCCCTGCACTTCCTGCGCCGCGCCTACCTCCTCCAGGCGTGCGGCCTGCCGGTGACCCCGGTCGGCGAACTGGGCAGTGACTACGAGCAGTTGCTGGAGATGTTCGAGTCCACGGCCCAGCAGTCCCACCTGGTCTGGCACTACGACCACGCGGGCGCGTACGTCCCCGTCGACTTCCCGCACCCGCTGTCCAACGACGAACTCCTCGCGGGCGGCGGCCCGTTGGGCAGCGCGCAGAGCCTGCTGCGGGAGCTGGAGTACGTGGCCCCGTCGCTCGGCATCGACCCGGCCAACCCCCCGGCCGCCCCGGCGCCCCCCACTGCCCCCACGGAGCTGGAGGAACCGGCGGTCCCGGCGCCCTACGACCCGAGCCCCTTCGCCCGCGAACGGCACGTCTGGCTGGGCCTGCACGCGGCGGCGACCCGCTCCCTCGCCCAGGGCTCGATGATCGTCTTCAGCTGACCGGCGGCCGTGAGCCGTCGGCCCCGGGCACCCCGCCGGGAGACGACGAGGCGGGCCACCGCCCGCAGGAGCAGTGACCCGCCGTGCCCGCCGGGTGGACGCGGTGGTCTAGAAGACCGGCGTCCCCGCCTGCGTCAGCTTCCAGTTGACCTTCGCGAAGTCCGCCGGGTCCAGCGCCTTCTTCGCCGTCACGTAGTCGATCATCAGCTGCCGGATCTCGGTGGTCGAGCTGTAGGCGATCGGCGCCGAGCCGATGTGCGGGTAGCCGGAACCGCCGTTCGCCCGGTAGTTGTTGACAGCCACGACGAACACCTGGTCGGCGGCGACCGGGGCACCGTTGTAGGAGAGGTTCTTGATCCGGGACCCCTCGGGCTGCGCGATGTCGATCTCGTAGTCGACGCCGGCGGCCACGTCGTACATGTAGTCCCAGAAGCTGTTGGCGTTGGTCAGCGTCGCGGTGTCGACCTTCGTGCCGGCCGGGACCTGGTGGTAGTACTTCGCCGCGTACTCCAGGTAGTCCTTGAGCTGGGCGCCCGTCAGCTTCTTGCCGTACAGGGTGTTGTCGTAGATGTAGAGCCCGGCGATGTCCTTGATGGTGACGTTGCCCTTGGGGATGTCGGCGGTGCGGCTGAAGGGCGCGGCGACGGAGATCAGCGGGAGGGCGGCGTCGGCCGCCGAGAGGCCCGCCTTGACCGTGTCGGCCTGGACCTTCTGGATGAAGTCCATGATCGGCACGTCCTTCCAGCAGGAGTCGGCCGCCGAGAGGTCCTCGGTGCAGGTGCCGACCGCCGTGTTGACGTACTTCACGACCAGCTCGTGGTCGGCCTCCAGGAGCTTCTTGATCTCCGGGTCCTCGTCCACCGTGTTGGGGTTGAGGGTCTGGGCCTTCTTGCCGACGACCTTCCAGCGGCCGCGCTCCAGCTCGACCTCGAAGTCGAAGACGCTGAGCCGGTAGCCCCAGCAGTACGGCTCGGAGAGGAGGACCTCCTCGCCGGTCTCCGCGTTCTTGACGGTGTACGACGGCACCTCGACGTGGGTGTGGCCGACCAGGATCGCGTCGATGCCGGGGACCTGCTCGGCGACGATGTTGGAGGCGTTCTCGACGTACGGCAGCGCGTCGCCGTACGAGGACGAGCCGTCCAGGCCCGAGTGGTCGGTCAGGAAGACCACGTCACAGCCGAGCGCCCGCAGCCGGGGCACGTACTTCTTCGCCTGCTCCACCAGCCCGGGGAAGACCATCTTCCCGCTGACGTTGTCCTTGTCCCACAGGGCGATCCCGGGGTTGGTGAGCCCGAGGATGCCGACCTTGATGTCGGGGGCGCCGGGCACGCAGATCCGCTTCACGGTGTACGGATGGAACGCGGGCTTCAGCGTCTTCGCGTCGAGCGCGTTCGCGCCGAGCAGCGGGAAGTGACACTGCTTCTCGAACCTGCGCAGCGTCTCGATGCCGTAGTTGAACTCGTGGTTGCCGAGGGCGGCGGCGTCGTAGCGCATGTGGTTCATGGCCACGGCCATCGGGTGCCGGGGGCCCTTCTTGCCGCCGGTCCCGGTGATGGGGTCGACGCGCGCGAAGTAGTAGGCGAGCGAGGTGCCCTGGATGATGTCACCGGCGTCGACGAGGAGGACTCGGTGCTCGCCCTTGGCCTCGCGCTGCTGCTTGATGAGCGTGGCGACCCGCGCGACACCCACGGAGTTGCCCGCCTTGTCGCTGTAGGCCGCGTCCTTGTAGTAGTCCCAGTCGAAGACGTGGCTGTGCAGGTCGGTGGTGCCGAGGATGGAGAACGACCAGGTGCGCGGCGTGTGTTCGCGCTTTCGCTCGGCCGCCTGCGCGGGCGCGGCGGCGACGGTCCCGGCCGCGGCGACGGCCGCTCCGGTGACGGCCGACTTCTTCACGAACTCCCGGCGGTTCATGGGACTGACGGGCATTCAGGGCTCCTGGAGCGAGGACGAAAGGGAGGAGTGGGCGGAACGCGGCGGCAACTACCCGCGTAGATGCTTGCCTTGGACTCTTCCCCTGAGAACCACGAACAACCCAAGGGCCGGTCAAGGAACTTCATGTCCATGACCGGCCCGTGAAGCGGGGGCGAACTCCCGGGAACTAGAGGAACGAGTTGATCTCGATCGTCTCGTCCCGGCCCGGGCCCACGCCGATCGCGGAGATCGGGGCGCCGGACATCTCCTCCAGGGCCTTGACGTAGTTCTGGGCGTTCTTCGGCAGGTCCGCGAAGGACTTGGCCTTGGTGATGTCCTCGCTCCAGCCCGGCAGCGTCTCGTAGACCGGCTTCGCGTGGTGGAAGTCCGTCTGCGAGTAGGGCAGTTCCTCGACGCGCCTGCCGTCGATCTCGTACGCCACGCAGACCGGGATCTGCTCCCAGCCGGTCAGCACGTCCAGCTTGGTGAGGAAGAAGTCGGTCAGGCCGTTCACGCGGGTCGCGTAGCGGGCGATGACGGCGTCGAACCAGCCGCAGCGGCGGTCACGGCCGGTGGTGACACCCCGCTCGCCGCCGATGCGGCGCAGCGCCTCGCCGTCCTCGTCGAACAGCTCGGTCGGGAACGGGCCGGCACCGACGCGGGTGGTGTACGCCTTCAGGATGCCGATGACCCGGCTGATCTTCGTCGGGCCCACGCCGGCGCCGGTGCAGGCGCCGCCCGCGGTCGGGTTGGAGGAGGTGACGAAGGGGTACGTGCCGTGGTCGATGTCGAGGAGGGTGCCCTGACCGCCCTCGAACAGCACGACCTTGTCGTCCTCCAGCGCCTGGTTCAGGACCAGGACGGTGTCGGTGACGTACGGCTTGATCTGCTCGGCGTAGCCCAGCAGCTCCTCGACGACCTGGTCCACGGCGATCGCGCGCCGGTTGTAGAGCTTGGTCAGGAGCTGGTTCTTGACGTCGAGGGCCGCCTCGACCTTCTGGGTCAGGATCGACTCGTCGTACAGGTCCTGGACCCGGATGCCCACGCGGTTGATCTTGTCGGCGTAGGTCGGGCCGATGCCGCGACCGGTGGTGCCGATCCTGCGCTTGCCGAGGAAGCGTTCCGTCACCTTGTCGACGGTCACGTTGTACGGCGTGATGATGTGCGCGTTACCGCTGATCAGGAGCTTGGACGTGTCGACGCCACGCTCGTTCAGACCGCTCAGCTCGGAGAGCAGGACCGACGGGTCGACGACGACACCGTTGCCGATGACCGGCGTACAGCCGGGAGAGAGGATTCCGGAAGGGAGAAGGTGGAGCGCGTACTTCTGGTCGCCCACGACGACCGTGTGGCCGGCGTTGTTGCCGCCCTGGTAGCGCACTACATAGTCCACCGAGCCACCGAGCAGGTCGGTCGCCTTCCCCTTGCCTTCGTCACCCCACTGAGCACCGAGCAGCACAAGTGCGGGCACGCGCGTACACCCCTTCCGGGCGGGGCATGTCCAAGGTCGGGGGCGTGGGCGTAAGGTTCACCGCCGCGTGCCACAGCGACCGCCGTTGGTCGCACAACCGTCGGACCGGATGCCCCGGAATAGACGAAGCCCCTGGCGCAATAGCGCAAGGGGCTCTTGCACAAAGATGCTACCCGAGGAAGCGAGGCAGGACCGAGGTGGCGACTTTCGCGATGTCCGACCAGCTGCTGGTGATCATCGATCCGGCGGCACGGCAGACGGACGGCGAGTCCGTTCGCATCGCGAAAGACGTGCTCAGCGCGGGTGCGGCGGCGAAAGTGTGCCTCCCGGACGGCCCGGCGGAATTCGCCCGGGCGCTGGGCCGAAGGGGTTCACGCCGGCCGGTGGTCATCGGCGACGACCACGCTCTGCTACGAGCGGTCACGCTGCTGCACCGCGAGCGCGAACTGGCCGGATGCGGTCTGTCCGTGGTGCCGGTCGGCGAGGCCGGAGAAACGTCCCTGACGCAGTCGCTGGGCGTGCCCGGCGGCGCGGTGGCGGCGGCCCGGGCGGTCCTGGACGGCACGGAACGGCGGCTGGACCTGCTGGTCGACGACAGCGACGGAGTCGTCCTGACCGGGCTGGCGATCCCGCCGGCCCGGCGCGTCCCCGCGCCCGAGCCGGTGGCGTCGGCCGCCGGCCGCTGGTACCGCACCCTGCTGGCCCGCACCCTGCCCGCCCGTCCGCCCCGGCTCCCGGCGGTCCCCGCACCCGGCCCCACCCGGCTGCGCGTGCAGCTCGACGGCGAGACGCTCGTGGACCTGGACGAGCCACTGGAGTCCCTGACGGTGACTCCCGGGGCACCCGGGACGTCCGGCGGCGGCACGGCCGAGGTGGAGTTCCGCCCGCTGTCGGTGGGCGCCGAGGCGACCCCGCTGCGGGCCTGCGGGCGCACGGTGACGGTCACGGGCCCGGACTTCCGCTACCGGGCCGACGGAGCCGTCTCGGGCCCCGTACGCAGGCGTACCTGGCGGCTGGCGGAGGCGGCCTGGGGGCTGGTGCTGCCGTCCTGAGGGACTCCAGCGCACCACCCCTAAAGGTCTGCTGACAAATATTTAACCCGGCCGACCCCTTCCCGTGCCCCCGGCTCGTCCACCATCCTGCTGCATCAGGACCCACCAGGACACACGGACCGGACACGGAGGGGGCCACCCGATGGCAGTGGACGAGGGCGTTGCCCCGGCGGCGGAGGCGGATGGCCCGGATGCGGTACACCGGCTGAAACCCAACGCCGTCGGGTTGCTGGGAGTCGTCTTCATGGCCGTGGCGACCGCCGCGCCGATCACCGCGATGACCGGGAACGTGCCCTTCATGGTGTCGTCCGGCAACGGGATCGGAGCACCCGCGAGCTATCTCGTCGCAATGGTCGTCCTGGCAATCTTTTCCGTCGGTTTCACCTCGATGGCGAAGCACATCACGTCCACGGGCGCCTTCTACGGATTCATCTCGTACGGGCTCGGGCGGACCGTCGGGCTCGCCTCCGGGATGCTCGCGACCTTCGCGTACGTCGTCTTCGAGCCCGCGCTCATCGGGATCTTCTCGACCTTCGCCACGACGACCCTGAAGGACCAGACCGGCGTGCACATGCCCTGGTGGACCTTCGCCGTGCTGATGCTCGCGATCAACGCGACCGGCACCTGGTTCGGGGTCAGCGTCGCCGAGAAACTGCTGGTGGTGCTGCTGGCGACCGAAGTGACCGTGCTGGCCGCCATGGCGGTGTCGGTCGCCCTCCACGGCGGCGGCCCGCACGGGTTCACCTTCGCGCCCGTCGACCCGGTCAACGCCTTCAAGGGCACGTCCGCCGGGCTCGGGCTGTTCTTCGCCTTCTGGTCCTGGGTCGGCTTCGAGTCGACCGCGATGTACGGCGAGGAGTCGCGCGACCCGAAGAAGATCATCCCCAAGGCCACGATGATCAGCGTCCTGGGCGTCGGCGTCTTCTACGTCCTCGTCTCCTGGATGGCCATCTCCGGCAACGGCGAGGCCGAGGCGGTGAAGGCGGCCTCCTCCGCCAACCCGCTCGCGATGTTCTTCAACCCCACCGAGCGCTATGTCGGGCACTGGGCGGTCGACGTCATGCAGTGGCTGATGATCACCGGTTCGCTGGCCTGCGGCATGGCCTTCCACAACTGCGCCGCCCGCTATCTGTACGCCCTGGGGCGCGAGGGCGTCCTGCCGTCGCTCAAGCGCACCATCGGCCGTACCCACGCCCGGCACGGCTCGCCGCACATCGCCGGGCTGGTGCAGACGGCGGTCACCGCGGTGCTGCTCGGCGCGTTCTGGGCCGCGGGCAAGGACCCGTACACCGGCACGTACGTCCTGCTCGCCATCCTCGGCACCATGGCGATCCTCGTCGTGCAGGCCGTGTGCTCCTTCGCGGTGCTGGCCTACTTCCGCTCGCACCACCCCGAGAGCCGCCACTGGTTCCGCACCTTCACCGCGCCGCTGCTCGGCGGCGTCGCGATGCTCGGCGTCGTCGTGCTCCTCGTGTCCAACATGGGCGCGGCAGCCGGGCCCGAGTCCGGTTCGCTGGTGCTGAAGGCGACGCCGTGGCTGGTGGCCCTGGTCGCGGCGGCGGGCGTCGGATGCGCGCAGTACCTCAAGCGGCGCTCCCCCGAGCGGTACGCGCTGCTGGGACGGACGGTGCTGGAGGAGACGAAGGAGCGCTGAGGGCGCTCAGTCCCCGAACCGCTCCTCCCGGTACACCCGCCACCGCTCCATCATCAGGGCCACGTCCTGCTCGATGAACTCGAAGAAGGCGAGTGTCTGCGCGAGCCGGCGGCCCGAGGGGGTGTCGGCTCCGAGGCTGGCGACGCCCTCACGCAGGGCGTCCTCCCAGCGCTTGATGATCGCCTCGCGGCTGGTGAGCGCCTCGTACCACTGGTCGCTGTGCACCCGGTAGCGCTCCCGGCGCGAGCCGGGCTCCCGCTCCCTCGACACCATGTGGACCTGGGCGAGATAGCGCACGGCGCCGGAGACGGCGGCGGGGCTGATCTGCAGTTGCTCGCTCAGCTCGGCCGAGGTCAGAGTGCCGGTGTCGGAGGCGAGCAGGGCCGCGAAGACGCGGGAGGGCATGCGCTGCATCCCGGCCTCGACCAGCTGCGCCGCGAACCGCTCCACGAACCGTGAGACCGCCTCGGGGTCCCGCGCACTCCCTGACTCCGTCCCGCTCCCTGACTCCGTCATGTCCCTCACCCTATCCGGCGTTCATGCACTTCCTTAACTTCACAAATTTCTGAAAGAAGCGTACGTTCTGAAGCATGACCCAGGCCATCACGGTCTCCGGACTCCACAAGTCCTTCGGCCGCACCCACGCGCTGAACGGCCTCGACCTGGACGTCGAAGCCGGTGAGGTGCACGGCTTCCTCGGCCCCAACGGCGCCGGCAAGTCGACCGCCATCCGCGTCCTGCTCGGACTGCTGCGCGCCGACGCCGGCGCCGCCCAGGTGCTGGGACGCGACCCCTGGCGGGACGCGGTCGAGGTGCACCGCCGCATCGCGTACGTCCCCGGCGACGTCACCCTGTGGCGCAGCCTCTCCGGCGGCGAGGTCATCGACCTCTACGGCCGGCTGCGCGGAGGACTCGACCAGCGGCGCAGGGCGGAGCTGATCCGGCGCTTCGAGCTGGATCCCGCCAAGAAGGGCCGCACCTACTCCAAGGGCAACCGGCAGAAGGTCGCCCTGGTCGCCGCCTTCGCCTCCGACGTCGACCTGCTGATCCTGGACGAGCCGACCTCGGGCCTGGACCCGCTGATGGAGGAGGTCTTCCAGGCTTGCGTGGAGGAGGAACGCGACCGGGGCCGCACGGTCCTCCTCTCCTCGCACATCCTCAGCGAGGTGGAGGAGCTGTGCGACCGGGTCAGCATCATCCGCAAGGGGCGCACGGTGGAGAGCGGCTCGCTCACCGACCTGCGCCACCTCACCCGCACCAGCGTCAGCGCCGAACTCGCGGGCCCGCCGAACGGCTTGGCCCACCTGCCGGGCGTGCACGACCTCGACGTCCAGGGCCGCCGGGTGCGGCTCCAGGTCGACACCGACCACCTCGACGCCGTACTGCGTTCGTTGAGCGCCACGGGGGTGCGCTCGCTGACCTCGACCCCGCCGACGCTGGAGGAGCTGTTCCTGCGGCACTACGCGGACGAGGTGACGGCATGAGCCGCCAACTGGCCGGTACGGGCACGCTGTTGAGGTTCGCACTGCGCCGCGACCGCGTCCTGCTGCCGGTCTGGGTCGCGGTGAACGCCCTGATGGTCCTCTCCATGCCGGACACCCTGAGGACCCTGTACGCCACCGCCGCCCAACGCGCCGATCTCCGGCACCAGATGACCGGCAACGCCTCGCTGCGCGCCATGGTCGGCCCGGTCTTCGACGACTCGCTCGGCGCGCTGACCGCCTGGCGCGTCGGGGTGTACGCGGGTGCGCTCGCCGCCGTCATGAGCCTCCTCGTCGTTCTCCGGCACACCCGGGACGAGGAGGAGAGCGGGCGGCAGGAACTGATCTCCTCCGGCATGGTCGGACGCCGGGCTCCCCTGACCGCGGCCCTGCTGGCGGCCGCCGTCGCGAACACGGCCCTGTGCGTCCTGATCGTGGCCGGACTCGCCGGGCAGGGCAGGGCCGGTGCCCTGGCCCTCGGGCTCGGCGTGGCGGGCGCGGGCATGGTCCTCGCCACGGCGGCGGCGATCACCGCCCAGCTGACCGAGAGCGCCCGGCTCGCCCGGGGGCTGACGGCGGCGGTGCTCGGCGCGGCCTTCGTGCTGCGCGCGGCGGGCGACGCGGCCTCCTCCGCCGGCTCGTCCGTCCTGACCTGGCTCTCTCCGCTGGGCTGGCTGGAGAACCTGCGCGCCTTCGCGGCCGAACGCTGGTGGGTGCTGCTGCTGTTCGCGGCGGCGACGGCCCTCCAGACGCTGGTGGCCTACGCGTTGGCGGGCCGCCGGGACATCGGCATGAGCTTCCTGCCGACCCGGCCGGGACCGGCGGCGGGCCGCCTCGGCACGGCCGGCGCCCTGGCCTGGCGGCTGCAGCGCGGCAGCGTGCTCGGCTGGTCGACCGGCTTCTTCCTCGCCGGCGTCGTCTACGGCGGGCTGACGGACGGCGCGGCCAGGCTCGTCGGCGACAACGCCCGGGCCCGGGAGATCTTCCAGCGCATGGGCGGCCGGTCGGGGCTGACGGACGCCTTCCTCGCCGCGATGATCGGCATGCTCGGCCTGGTCGCCGCGCTCTACGTCGTCTCCTCCGTGCTGCGGCTGAACGGCGAGGAGACCTCCGGCCGCGCCGAACCGGTCCTGGCCGGCGCGGTGGGCCGGCTGCGCTGGGCCGCCGGCCACCTGCTGATCGCCTTCGGCGGCTCGGCCCTGATCATGCTGCTCGCCGGCCTGGGCTTCGCCGTCGGCTACGGCAGGCAGATCGGCCCGGTGCTGGGCGCATGCCTGCTCCAGGTCGCCGCCGTCTGGGTGATCGGCGGCCTCGCCGTCCTGCTCCACGGCGTCCTGCCGCAGGGCGCTCCCGCCGCCTGGGGCGCGGCGGGCGCGGCCCTGCTGATCGGCTGGATCGGCCCGGCGCTGAACGTCCCCCGTGCCGTCCTGGGCCTCTCCCCCTTCGGCCACCTGCCGAAGCTCCCCGGCGGACACCTGGACTGGACTCCCGTGGGCGTCCTGCTGGCCCTGGCGGCCCTGCTGGTGGCGGGCGGCCTGGCGGGCCTGCGCCGCCGCGACCTGGCCGGCTGAGCGCGCCGGTCAGCCGACCACCACGGGCAGCCCTTTCAGTCCGCGCATGACGAAGTTGGGCTTCCGCTCCGGTTCCGCGGCCAGGGCCAGGGCGGGAGCCCGCTCCAGCAGGGCCCGCATCGAGGCGCCCAGCTCGATCCGGGCCAGGGGCGCGCCGATGCAGTAGTGGATGCCCGCGCTGAAGGAGATGTGCGGGTTGTCCGCACGCGTCAGGTCCAGACGGCCGGGGTCGGTGAAGACCGCCGGGTCGTGGTTGGCGGAGCCGAAGAGCATGGCGATCTCCGAACCCCTCGGGATCGTCGTACCGCCGATCTCGATGTCGTCCAGCACCCAGCGCTCGAAGAGCTGGAGCGGGGTGTCGTAGCGCAGCAGTTCCTCGATCGCGGACGGGATCAGGGAGTGGTCGCCGCGGAGCGCGGCGAGCTGGGCGGGGTTGCGGAACAGCGCGAACCAGCCGTTGACCGTCGCGTTGACCGTGGCCTCGTGCCCCGCGTTGAGCAGCAGCACGGCCGTGGAGATCATCTCCTGCTCGGTCAGCCGGTCGCCCTCGTCGTGAGCGGCGATCAGCCCGGAGATCAGATCCTCCCCCGGCTCCGCGCGCCGCGCCGCGATCAGTTCGCGCAGGTATTCCGAGAACTCCACGGAAGCCCGGACGGCCCGGTCCGCGGTCTCCTGCGACGGGTTCAGCTCGTACATCCCGCAGATGTCCGCCGACCAGGGCCGCAGCGACGCCCGGTCCGCCTCCGGAATGCCCAGCATCTCGGCGATGACGGCGACGGGCAGCGGCTCGGCCACCTCCGCGAGCAGATCCCCGCCGCCCTCCCGGACCAGCCCGGCCACCAACTCGTCCGCCAGCCGGCGCACATACGGCGCCAGCCGCTCGACCGTCCTCGGCGTGAACGCCTTCGACACCAGACGCCGGATCCGCGTGTGGTCCGGTGGCTCCAGATCGAGCATCCCGTGATCGTTGAGCGTGTGGAACGGCTCCTGCTCGGGCGGGGGCGCGCCGCGCCCGAAGTCCTCGTGCGAGAACCGGTGCTGGTACGTCCGCCCGAGCCGCCGGTCCCTGAGCAGCGCCGAGACGTCCGCGTGGTGCGGGACCAGCCACTGGTCGGTCGCCTCGTACCGGATCACCCGGCCCCGTGCCCGCAGCTCGGCATAGGCCGGGTACGGGTCGGTGAGGAACGCCGGGTCCCAGGGATCGAAGGTCACATCGGTAGCGCCAGCCATGCGCGGACGCTAACCCGCCGGGCGGGCCCGTGACCAGGGGGTCCGGCGGGACGATGCGGGGCGGCGGTCCCGGCCCCGCTCCCCGTGGCGTGCCGGCGCTCGTCGTGCACGAGCGAGATCCGACCCGGGCCCCCGTCACCGCAGACGGTCCGGAAAGCGCCCCGCTCCTCCCCCGCGGCGCGCCCTCGCGAACCGCCCGACACCGGGTCAGGCCGGTGTGACCAAGCGTGCCTCGTACGCGAACACCGCCGCCTGGGTGCGGTCCCTCAGGCCCAGTTTCACCAGGATGCGGCTCACATGGGTCTTGATCGTCGACTCCGCCACGACCAGCCGCTCGGCGATCTCGGCGTTCGACAGGCCCTGGGCGATCAGGATCAGGACCTCCGTCTCGCGTTCGGTCAGTTCGCCGTAGGTCGCCTGGGCCGCCGGGATCAGGCGCGGGGGTTCCGAGAGGCGGGAGAACTCTGTGATCAGGCGTCGGGTGACCGAGGGGGCGAGCAGGGCCTCGCCCGCGGCCACCACGCGGACACCGTCCGCCAGTTGCCGGGCCGAGGCGTCCTTGAGGAGGAAGCCAGAGGCGCCCGCGCGCAGGGCCTGGTACACGTACTCGTCGAGGTCGAACGTCGTCAGGACCAGCACCTTCGCCGCCGCGTCCGCCGCGACGATCTCCCGGGTCGCCTCGATGCCGTTCAGCTCCGGCATCCGGATGTCCATCAGGACGACGTCCGGGGTCAGTTCGCGAACCCGGTCCACCGCCTCCCTCCCGTTGACGGCCTCGCCGACGACCTCGATGTCCGGCATCGCGTTCAGCAGGACCGAGAAGCCCTCGCGGACCATCATCTGGTCGTCCGCGATCAGTACGCGGATGGTCATGCGTCCCCTTCGCTCGCGGCGGCCGGCACCGGCAGGAACACCGTCACCTCGTAGCCCCCGTCGTCCGTCGGGCCCGCCGTCATCTCGCCGTTCAGCATCGAGACCCGCTCCCGCATGCCCGTCACCCCGTGCCCGGCGCCGGGCGAGGTTTTGATCAGGTGGGGGGCGGGGGGCGGGGCGTTGACGAGGCGCAGGCCCAGGCCGCCGAGAACGTAGCCTATTTCCACCCGGGCGTCCGCTCCCGGGGCGTGCCGCAGGGTGTTGCTCAGCGCCTCCTGCACGATGCGGTACGCCGACAGCTCCACGCCCTGCGGGAGTTCGCGGACCGCGCCCGTCACGGCCTTGTCCACCACCAGGCCTGCCTCGCGCACATTGGCCAGCAGCCCGTCCAGGTCCGCGAGCGTGGGCTGCGGGGCTTCCGGCGCCTCGTAGTCCTCCGCGCGGACGACGCCCAGGACCCGGCGCAGCTCGGTCAGGGCCGCGACCGCGTTCTCCCGGATGGTGACGAACGCCTTCTCCAGCTCGGGCGGCGGATTCTCCACCCGGTACGGCGCCGCCTCCGCCTGGATGGCGACCACCGACATGTGATGGGCGACCACGTCGTGCAGCTCGCGGGCGATCGTCGTGCGCTCCTCCAGCAGCGTGCGGCGTGAGCGCTCGTGCGCCGTCACCGTCTGCTGCGCGGTCATCTCCTGCTGGGCCTCCCTGCGTATGTGCCGGACCGTGACGATCAGCAGGAGCAGAGCCGACAGGAACAGCATCGGGGCGGTGTCCGTGCCGTACCCGCCCCCGTCGGATCCCATGTCGCAGAGGACGCCGAAGACCGCGGTCAGCGTCCACATCCAGGCCGCCGTACGCGGGCGGGTGCGCAGCGCGACGACCGTCAGCACCAGCAGGTGGGAGAGGAAACTGGCCGGCGCCCACGGCCAGCTGCCCTCCCCTCGGCCGATGACGGACGTGACGACGGTGCCCGCGAGGGACACCCAGAACGCCCCCACCGGACGCACCAGGGTCAGCAGCACCGGCACCAGCGCGCAGAGCCCGCACAGCAGGGCGAGCAACGGCGCTTCCTCGTCCGCCATGGCGACGAACAGGGCCACCGCACCGCCGAAGGCCACCAGCAGGTGCCGGGACCAGGCGCCGTACTCCCGCATCCGGCCCGGCAGGCGCCGGGTGAGCGGGCCCGCCTCGCCCAGCCGGGGCAGCGGGTCGTACCTGAAGGCGTCCTGGAACAGGTCCTGCCGCAGACCGCGCAGGGCGTTCGCGGCCAGCTGCCTCTCGGGGCTGTGGCGCCGGCCGGCCCGGCCCGGCGGTGTCGTCTGCGTGTGCGTCGTCTCGGTCACGTACAGAACGGTAGGCCGAGGTCATGGTCGCGGTCGTCCCCTTGGAGAGGGGTCCTGCGAGGTCCCTCTCAGGTACTACGGGTCGCCCCTCCCGGGCGGACCAGGCCCGACTCGAAGGCGAAGACCGCCGCCTGCGTACGGTCGCGCAGGCCCAGCTTCACCAGGATCCGGCCGACGTGTGTCTTCACGGTCTGCTCGGCCACGACCAGCCGCTCGGCGATCTCCGCGTTCGACAGACCCTGTGCGATCAGCGCCAGCACCTCCGTCTCCCGTTCCGTCAGATCGCCGATGCGCTGCTTGAGCGGGACCCGGTTCCTGCCGTCCATGCGGGAGAACTCCGCGATGAGCCGCCGGGTGATGCCGGGCGCGAGCAGGGCGTCGCCCGCGGCCACCACCCGTACCGCCTCGGCCAGCTTGTCCGCCGAGGCGTCCTTGAGCAGAAAGCCGGAGGCACCGGCCCGCAGCGCCTCGTACACGTACTCGTCCAGGTCGAACGTGGTCAGCACCAGCACCTTGACCGCGGGGTGCTCGACGGTGATCCGCTGGGTCGCCTCCAGGCCGCCCATCTCCGGCATCCGGATGTCCATCAGCACGACGTCCGGGGCCAGTTCGGCGGTCCGGGCGATCGCGTCCAGCCCGTCCACCGCCTGCCCGATCACCTCGATGTCGGGCTGGGTGTTGAGCAGCACGGTGAAACCCTGCCGGACCATCTCCTGGTCGTCGGCGATGAGTACACGGATGGTGCCGGCACCGCTCGTCATGAGGACTGTTCTCCTGTCGGGGGCTCGGGGCTGTGCGGGTCGGGATCGGGGTCGGGTTCGGGGTCGGGGCCGGACGCGGAGGGGCGGGCCGGGGCCGTCGGCTCCGGGGTGCCCTCGCGCGGCAGGAACGCCGTCACGCGGAAGCCGCCGTACCGGTCGCCCGTCGCGACGACGTGTCCGCCCAGCATCGCCGCCCGCTCCCGCATCCCGAGCAGACCGTGACCACTGCCGGGGGACGGCGGGGCCGGGCGGGTGGGGCGGGAGTTGGCGACGTCCAGGCATATCCCGTGCGGGTAGTGGAGGACCTCCACGGTGACCGAGGCGCCCGGGGCGTGCCGCAGGACGTTGCTCAGCGCCTCCTGGACGATCCGGTACGCGGACAGCTCGACACCGGGCGGATAGCCGCGCGGCTCGCCGTCCGTCTTCATGACGACCTCCAGACCGGCCGCCCGGGTGTTCTCGATCAGCGCGTCCAGCCGGGCGAGGTTCGGCTGCGGGGCGTCGGGGGCCGGGCCGGTGCCGGGGGCGGACAGCCGGTAGGTGTCGTCCAGGGCCTCCGGGTCGTCCGGGCCCGCCGAGCGCAGGACACCGAGCACGCGGCGCAGCTCGGTCAGCGCCTCCAGGGCGTTGTTGCGGATGCCCGCCAGGTTCTCCCTCAACTCCTCGGAGGGGTTCTCGACGAGGTGGGGGGCGACCTGGGCCTGGATCGAGATCACCGACATGTGGTGGGCGACCACGTCGTGCAGCTCACGCGCGATACGGCTGCGCTCCTCGAGCAGGGCACGGCGGGCCCGCTCCTCCGCGGTGATCGTCGTCTGCTGGGCCAGCTCCGCCCGGGCCTCGCTGCGGCTGCGCAGGGCGGTGCCGATCAGCACCGCGACGGCGAAGAGGGCGATGGCCACGACTCCGGTCGGGGAGTATCTCTGGGCGCCGATCGGGGCCTCCAGCACCCATGTCAGCGCGGCGGTGATGCCGAACGCGGCGAGCGTGCCGCGCAGGCGGGTGCGCAGGGCGAGGAGGGCCAGCACGACGATCTGGGCCAGCATGACGGGCGCCGGCCAGGGCCAGCCGACGCCGGGGGACGCGTCCGTCGCGAGATGCGGGCGGGCGAGAAGGGCGGTGAGGAAGGCGGCGGCCAGGGACGCGGCCCAGGCGGGGGCGGGGCGCCAGATCGCCAGGACGACGACGGCCCCCTGGACGAGGCCGAGGAGCCAGCCGACGGCGGTCGTCAGCCGGTACTCGTTCGCCAGCTGCTCCCCGCCGCCCAGGCCGATCCCCAGCGCGGCGTACGCGATGAACAGGTAGACGAGGAGGCGGAGCCAGCGGTGCCGGGCGAAGGGGGGTGACTGGGGGGAGGGGTTCTCGCCGAGCCAGGCGCGCAGGCGGCGCCGTCGGCTGGGGGTGGGCGTGGTGGGCTCGGCCGGGGTGGGTTGGGGTGCGGGGCGGCGCTGTCGGTCGTTCTCGTCGTCGGCGGCCGCGGGCTTCACGAGGTCAACCTTAGGCATTGCGCGGGGTCTTTGCCGGGGGCAGGTGGCGGCGGACCACGTGCGACGTGCGGTTCCGGGGGCGGCGCGGGCCCTGTTCGTGGTGCCGGAAGGCCGTCCAGCACAGGGCCAGGACCAGAGCGAAGACGGGGAGCCAGGCGAGGCGGTGGATCACCCAGTCCGGCGAGTCCGGTGCGGTGTGCAGACCGGGCAGGCGGCCCGCGGTGAGACCCGTCGCGGTCGTGGTCATCATGGCCGTCTGGTGCCACAGGTAGATCGTCATCGCCGAGAGGTTGACGAGGGCCGTCGCCGCCCAGAGCAGCGGGCGCTTCATCGCGCGGCGCAGCCGGTCGCGCAGGAGCAGGGCCAGGCCGCACTGGGCGAGACCGAAGGAGACGGCCGCGAGCGTCGGCGGGTCGAGGTTGGAGATCCTCGCGCCGGGGACGCCGACCATCGACGCCGGGTAGCCGGCGAGGCCGACGAGCAACGCCGTGGCCGTCGTACCGCCGAGGAGCAGGACCCAGGCCGCGCGGCGGGTGTCCAGCTCGCCCCGGGTCCAGGCCGCGCCCAGCGTGTACGGCACGAGCCAGCCCGCCGGCAGGTTCAGCCAGGCGAGCCAGGAGGGGCCGAGGTGCAGGCCGAAGCGGAGCAGGTCTACGTGCAGGACGACGGCCAGCGGCCAGAGGGGGTTGAGGCGGGTGAGGAGCGGGGTGGCGGCCGTCAGGGCGGCGAAGACCAGCAGGAACCACAGCGGGGACAGGGCCAGTTTGACCAGGGCCTCGATCGTGGCCGGCGGGGTGCCGGTGAGGAGGAGGGCCGTGGCGGCCGCCGCCCACAGGCACAGCAGCGCGGCCACCGGGCGCAGCAGGCGGGCCAGCCGGGCGCGCAGCCAGGCGCCGTAACTCTCGCCCCGCGCCCGGGCCGAGGCCAGGCTGCGCGTGGCCACATGGCCGCCGACCAGGAAGAACACGGCCAGGGTCTGGAACAGCCAGGAGACCGGTGCCAGCCATGGCATGTGCTGGAGCGGGCTGGTGGTGTGCAGGCCGCCGTCCCTTGCCACCAGCGCGGTCACCAGCCAGTGGCCCAGGACGACGCCGAGGATCGCGAAGGCCCGCAGGGCGTCGACCGCACGGTCCCGGTCGGCCGGAGTGGCGGAGTCGACCTGGTGGGCGCCGCGGCGCAGAGCGCGGAGGGGGTGCGGGGCGTGCGAGGGGCGAAGGAGAGGGCGTCGAG
Source organism: Streptomyces monashensis (assembly GCF_001866665.1). Lineage (GTDB taxonomy): Bacteria > Actinomycetota > Actinomycetes > Streptomycetales > Streptomycetaceae > Streptomyces > Streptomyces monashensis. The sequence goes on from NZ_MLYO01000091.1 coordinate 68,973, forward strand.
AGGGGTGGACGGGGTCGTCGACGGGGTGGAGTACGGCTGGCTCAGGCACGGGTCACCTCCGAGGTCTCGCCGAGGGTGATCCGGGCCAGGTTGGCGAGGGAGGCCGAGCCCGGGGTGAAGTAGCCGCTGTGCTGGACGTCGCCGGCGTCGAAGACCCGGGCGCCGAAGGCGCGGGAGACCGGGTCGGTGCCGAAGCCGATGGTGGTGCCGAACAGGTGGGCGCTGGTGTGCGGGACGTGTGCGATCCAGTCGTCGCCGCCCCGGGCCGCCCAGACGCGGGCGCGGGTGTGCAGGGCGGCGGCGGAGCCCGCTCCGGTGCCGGGGCTGCCGACCAGGGCGATGTCGTCGGCGTCCAGACCGGGGGCGGCCCGGCCGCAGACGACCGAGCCGTAGGAGTGGCAGAGCAGGGAGAGGTGGGCGTGCGGCCCGGTCGCGGCGCGCAGGTCGCGTACGAACGTGCGCAGGCGGGGGGCGGCTTCGTCGGCGCGGGTGGTCGTGGTGACGGTGGTGCTGACCGTGGCCGGGGTCTCGTAGCCGAGCCAGGCGACGACGGCGACGCCGGTGCCGTGGGGGGCGCGGTGGGTGAGGTCCGCGTACAGCGCCGCGGCGGCCTTGTGGAAGCGGGCGTAGGTGTCCAGGGAGGTGTCCGAGCCGGGGACCAGGACGGCGATGCGGTCGGCGCGGGGGAGGTCGCCGAGGACCTCGGTGGCCCGGCCCGTGCCTCGGCCGTCGAAGGCCAGGAGGTCGCGGGAGGCCAGGGCGCGGTCGGCGGCGGCGCGGTCGGTGTCGCCGTGCGCCGCCGCCATGGCGGCCGCCGCGGTGGCGTCGGCTCGGTTGGCCTCGTAGGTCTTCCGGAGCGTGGTCGCCGTGAGCGGGGGCAGCGCGGAGGGGCGGGGGGCCGGGATCCGGGGGTGGG
>NZ_MLYO01000092.1 GCF_001866665.1 Streptomyces monashensis
CGGCAGTTCCGACTTTATCAGAAGTTCCTGACCGGTCTGACCGGCCGCTCATTTCTGAGTAATCGGGAGGTGCTTCTCCAAGTAAGTCGCTCTCGACTTCCCTCAGGAAGCTCGTAGATTCTAACGCTCGCCGCCGAACTTGTCCAGCTCTAGGCAACTGTTTGAATCTACCTCCCCACGTCACCCGTGTCAACGGGTTCTGCGGGGCGAAGAGGAGAATAGCAGCTCACAGGCGTGGAACGCACATCAGGCAGCGGTGGGGACGGTGGCGCTGCGGTCCGTCGCGTCGAGGTCGCCCGTCTCGCCGGCGCGTACCGCTCGACCGCCCAGGACGTAGACGTACGTCAGAAATGCCAGCTCGGCCGCGATGCCGATGCCGATACGGGCCCAGGTGGGCAGGCCGGAGGGGGTGACGAAGCCTTCGATGGCGCCGGAGACGAAGAGGACCAGGGCCAGGCCGATCGCCATGCCGACCGCCGCCCGTCCCTCCTCGGCGAGAGCGGTACGGCGCGTGCGGGGGCCGGGGTCGATGAGGGTCCATCCCAGGCGCAGGCCCGTACCCGCGGCGACGAAGACGGCGGTCAGTTCGAGCAGGCCGTGCGGGAGGACCAGCCCCAAGAAGGTGTCGAGGCGGCCTGCGGAGGACATCAGGCCGAACCCGACGCCCAGGTTGAGCATGTTCTCGAACAGGATCCACAGGACGGGCAGACCCAGGAAAACGCCCAGGACCAGGCACATCGCGGCCGCTTGGGCGTTGTTCGTCCACACCTGGGCGGCGAAGGCGGCCGCGGGGTGGCTGGAGTAGTACGTCTCGTACTCGCCGCCGGGGCGGGTCAGCGAGCGCAGCTGGCTCGGGGCCGCGATGGACGACTGCACGTCCGGGTGGGTGCCGATCCACCAGCCGAGCAGGATGGCGATGACCGTGGAGACAAGTGCCGTGGGTACCCACCAATGGCGCGTGCGATAGACGGCTGCCGGGAAGCCCTGGCCCAGGAAGCGCGTGACGTCACGCCATGAGGCGCGGCGGGTGCCGGTGACGGCGCTACGCGCGCGTGCCACCAGTTGGCTGAGCCGTCCCGTCAGCTGCGGGTCCGGAGCGCTGGACTGGATGAGGGAGAGATGGGTGGCGGTGCGCTGGTAGAGCGCGACGAGTTCGTCGGCTTCGGCGCCGTTGAGCCGGCGTCGGCGGCGGAGCAGGGCGTCGAGGCGGTCCCATTCGGCGCGATGCGCGGAGACGAAGACGTCCAGGTCCATCGGGTCTGCCTGCTCCTCGGCTGGTCGTCGACAGCTCGTCCGCTCGTCGTGGATGCTCGCATCTGCCGTCAGCTTGTCGCACTGAGGCGCGATGCGCGCACAGCTTGGCAGACTTGCGGCTCCAAGGGCAGATCAGGGAAGGACGGCGGGCGTGAGTGAGCTGGTGACCGGTGAGGCGGTGGCGCTCGAACTGCTGCCGGCGAGGCTGCCGAGCAGGGCGCTGGCCGTGTTGTTCGACCTGGTGGTGGCGGTGACCGCATACGTGGTGGTCACGGTGGCGCTGGTGATGTCGACGGCCTCCATGGACGAGGCCGCGCAGGTGGCCCTGTCGATCGCGACGTTTCTGCTGGTGCTGGTCGGCGGACCGATCGCGGTGGAAACACTCAGTCATGGGCGGTCGCTGGGGAAGCTGGCCTTCGGGCTTCGGGTGGTGCGGGACGACGGCGGGCCGATCCGGTTCCGGCATGCGCTGGTGCGCGGTGCGATCGGTGTGGTCGAGATCCTGCTGACGTTCGGTGTGGTGGCCTGTATCGCCTCTCTGGTGTCCGCGCGCGGCCGGCGGCTCGGGGACGTGTTCGCGGGCACACTCGTGGTCCGTGAGCGAATACCCGCCGGTCCGGCCGGATTCGTACCGCCCCCGCCGCCGTGGCTCGTGGGGCGGTTCACCGAGCTGGACCTGTCGGCCGTGCCGGACGGGCTGTGGCTGGCCGTGCGGCAGTACCTGACGCGGATGTCGCAGCTCGATCCGCAGGTCTCTGCAGGGATGGTGCAGCGGCTCGCGGCCGATCTCGCGGCGCGTACGGGTGCTTCGGTACCGCCGGATCTGCCGGCCGCCGCCTTTCTCGCGGCCGTGGTGCACGAGCGGCAGTCCCGTGAAGCCCGGCAGGCGTTCGGTGTCGGCGGTTTCGGTCCGTCCGCGGGGCGGAGCGGCGCTCCGGTGGCGCCCATTGCCCTTCAGCCGCCGCCCGTTCCCGTAGCGGGCTCGACCGGGAACGTCGCTCCGTCCGCCGGACCGGAGGACCGGGGCCCACAGCGAGCGCAGGCACCCGTCACGCCGCCGGCCGCGCCTGCCGCACGGCCGGTGGACGAGCCGAAGGCCGACCGCCCGTCCACCGGATTCGCACCGCCGGCCTGAGGCGGGGCCGAGGAGTTCTCTGCGTTGGGTTCCTCCGCGTTCACGGGTTCCTCCGCGTTCAGTCGAAGGACGACGGCGGTGTCTGGAGGTCCTCCAGCTCGATGCCGGGCGCGGCCAGGACGACGTCGCCGGCGATGTGGACGCTGTGCCGTTCACCGGTGTCCAGGGCTGTGACCTGGTATTCGTCCACGGTCAGGGGGCCGTTGTCAGTGGCGTGTGCTTCGCTGTTCACCAAGGCCCAGGACTGGTCCACGGTGCGGGGGGCGAGGACCGGATCCGTGAAGGCGACCAGGCGTACGCGGGTCTCGGCGGAGGAGGGGGTGAGGCGCAGCAGACGGACGGTGGCGACGAGGAACGCGGGAGACGTGCCGGTGAAGGCGTGGGCGCGCACATTGCCTTCGGTGGCACGGGTTCCGGTGGGGTCGGTGCGGACCCAGGTGACGCCATCGAGGGCGGCGCCGCGTACCTGCCAGCCTCCCGCGTGCAGTTCGAGGCGGATGGGGCGGCCGAGGTCGTCCAGGGCGAGGTCGACCGAGCCCACCTGGTCGCCGGTGGGGCCGGTCAGCCGGGAGACGTAGCGCCAGCCGGACGGGCCGGGGGCGCATTGGAAGTGTTCTTCTGCGAGGGGGGTGTGATCGTGCGGATCGTGGAGCGAATAACGGCCGCGGGGCATGGGGGTCCTGGGGCTTGACGGGCTGACGGCCCGGGCCGGGTCGACCGGTCCGGACTGTCTCCGGGCCGGCTGACGGTTCCGGGAAAGGGGCAGGCCCCCGGCACGGGGGTGCGGGGGCCTGCCTCGGGAGACCTGCTGTCGGGGAGCGCGGTGGTGCACCGGCGCGCTCCCCGGCGGGCGGGGCTACGGAACCCGAGGGCTCAGTAGCGGTAGTGGTCGGGCTTGTACGGGCCCTCGACCTCGACGCCGATGTACGCGGCCTGCTCCGGACGCAGCGTCGTCAGCTTCACACCGAGGGAGTCCAGGTGGAGACGGGCCACCTTCTCGTCCAGGTGCTTGGGCAGCGTGTACACACCGACCGGATACGCGTCCGGCTTGGTGAACAGCTCGATCTGGGCCAGCGTCTGGTCCGCGAAGGAGTTGGACATCACGAACGACGGGTGACCGGTGGCGTTGCCCAGGTTCAGCAGACGGCCTTCGGACAGCACGATGATCGTCTTGCCG
>NZ_MLYO01000093.1 GCF_001866665.1 Streptomyces monashensis
GCCTTGGTGAGCGTGACCTTGGACAGGCGGACCGGCGCGGGGGGCGGTGGGGCGACCGTGGGTGCCGTGGGGGGCGGCGGGGGCGGCACGGTCGGGAGCGAGGGCGGTACGGGGGGCATCGCGGGTGCCGACGGCATCGTCATCGTGGGCGGTGCGGCGTGCTGCGGTCCCTCCACGGTGATCCCGAAGTCCGTTGCCAGGCCTTCGAGTCCACTGCTGTAGCCCTGGGCGACGGCGCGGAACTTCCAGCCGCCCTGGCGGCGGTAGAACTCGCCGAGCACGAAGGCCGTCTCCGAGGTCGCGCCGGGGCTGTCGAAGCGGACGACGACGGAGCCGGTCGCGCCGTCGGTCACCTCGATGTAGAGGCCGGGGACCTGTGCGAACGTGCCGCCGTCGGCGGAGGCGGCGAGGACGATCCGCTCGATCGCTCCCTCCACGCGCGCGAGGTCGACGGAAAGAGTGTCGGTGACCTGCCCGCCGACCGTCCGTTTGCCCTCGTGGCGTACGGCGCCGGAGGGGTGCGCGGGCTGGTTGTAGAAGACGAAGTCCCCGTCGGAGCGGACCCGTCCGGCGGCGAGGAGCAGCGCCGAGGCGTCGGCGTCGGGCACTCCGGGGCCGGAGCGCCAGCCCAATTCGACGCGCAGGGCCGTGGTCGGCACCGGCGCGTTCGACCCTTTCGGCATTGACATGTCCCACCCCAATCCGTGTCGGCTCCCGGGCACCCCCGGCCGTCCGGCCATCCCTACCCGCACAACCTATTCCCGGGGCGGGCGAACTCCTCTGAACAGCACGGGAAGATCGCTGGCCGACCGCCGGTAACCCCGCAGAAAGCCTCCCTTTACATGATTCAAACGCGGGTCGGTGCCCCATTTTGCCAAGTTCGCTCGGATTGGGGATCCCAGGTCACTGCCGACACAGAAAAGAACCCTCTTATCGGTCTCCCCAACGAGCACATCGTGGGCTTAACTTATGTGCCATGACCTCCCCCCGCTCCACTTATGGTGGCGGCTACTACTCCGCCTCCTTCCCGGACACCCCGATCTACGACTCCCTCGTCGCCGAGCGGGGCACCCCGCAGATCGCCCCGATCCGGGTCCCCGCCGCCTACGACATGGGCAGCAGCCTGCCCGCCCTGCCGTCGGCACTGCCCGCCCTCCCGGCGGCCCCCTCCCCGCAGCCGCCTGCCTACGGCTACCCGCAGACGCCGCAGCCCGCGCCGCTCCAGCAGGCGCCCACGGCGTACATCCCGCAGCAGGCGAGCGCCCCGCGCGGTTACCCCGGTCCGCAGGCCCCGCAGCCGCAGCGCCCGATGGCGGGCGGCACGGGGTACGAGGCCATGCGCCCCGCTTCGCCGCGGCCCGCGCCGGCTCCCTACCAGGACCCGTACAACAACCAGCAGTACCGCGGCTACTGACCGGCGCTCCCTCGCTGTCGGTGCCGCCTGGCACGATGGCGTCATGGGACACGCCGAAGTGCAGTCGATCCACGTCCATCCGGTCAAGGCGTTCCGGGGATTCGCGCCCCAGGAAGCTGTGGTGGAGCCCTGGGGCCTGGCCGGAGACCGGCGCTGGACACTGATCGACGACGGGGGAAAGGTCGTCACCCAGCGCGAGCAGCCGCGCCTCGCGCTGGCCGCCGCCGAGCTGCTGCCCGGCGGCGGAGTCCTGCTGTCCGCGCCCGGTCGCGCGCCGTTGGCGGTGACCGTGCCCGAGCCGGGCGAGACCGTGCCGATCAGCGTCTTCGGCACGAAGGTGGAGGCCGTCCCGGCCGGACCGCCCGCGCATGCCTGGTGCAGCGCCTTTCTGGAGGCGGACGTCCGCCTGGTGCACATGGACGACCCGGCCACCCGCCGCCCGGTCGACCCCGCGTACGCCCTGCCCGGGGAGACGGTCAGCTTCGCCGACGGCTATCCCCTGCTGGTCACCACCGCGGCCTCCCTCCACGCCCTCAACTCCCTGATAGCAGAGGGCACTCACGGCCATGAGGGTCCGCTGCCGATGAACCGCTTCCGGCCCAACCTCGTCGTCGCGGGCACCGAGGCCTGGGCAGAGGACCACTGGTCCCGCGTCTGCGTCGGCGACGTGGTCCTGCGCGTCGCGAAGCCGAGCGGACGGTGCGTCGTCACCACGACCGACCAGGACACCGCCGTACGCGGCCGCGAGCCCCTGCTCACCCTGGCGCGGCATCGCAGGGCCGGCTCGATGCTGGTCTTCGGGCAGAACCTGGTGCCCCTCACGCCGGGCACGATCAGGGTCGGGGACCCGGTGCGGGTGCTGGAGTGACACGCGACAACGGCCGGACACGGACGGGAACCCAAAGGAGGGCACGGTCGTTGAGAGTGCATGAGAAACGCGTGAGAAGCCGCGCTCGGCACCGTCCGCGGCGGACGTGACGTCGCTCTCTCTTGCTCCGGGGCACGGATGCACGCCCGCTCCGGGGGTTATGACGGAGCGGAAGGGGGTGGGGACATGCGGGCCATCAGGGGGCTGTGGCGCTGGCGGCGCAACCCGCTGTGCCGACCGACCGATCTGGCCGAGGCGTGGGTGGCGCTCGTGGCGCTGGTACTGATCGCCGTGGCCGCACCCGTGACGGGTGGTCTGGTCGGTGCCGTCGCCCAGGACGCGCTTCAGCGGTCGGTGCGCGAGCAGCAGCACACGCGCCACCTCGTCACCGCCACGGTGGTGCGCCCCCTCAAGGACACCCCGCTGGAGACGGATCCCGACGCCGTCGCGGTGCGCGAGTCCCGCCACCGCGTCCTCGCCGACTGGACCGCTCCGGACGGCACCCGGCAGTACGGCTCGGCCCTGGCGGACCTCAAGTCCCCGCACACGGGCGACCACTTCGCCGTCTGGACGGACCCGCGGGGCCGAATAACCACGCGTCCGCTGGACTCCCCCACCGCGACGACGCACGCGGTGCTGGCCGGATTCGGCGCGGCCCTGCTGATCGCCGGCCTGGTCGAGGGCGTCCGGCGCCTGGCCGTATGGCGCATGATCCGCCGGCGGTACGCGCGCTGGGACCAGGCCTGGGACCGGGCCGGCCCGGACTGGGGCAAGGCGGGCACCGGCAGCTGACGGCCTGACGGCTCTGGTCAGCCCACCACGCACGCACACGCTACGGTGGACCGGCCGAAACGCTTTCGGCGACAACCCGCGGATGAGCGAACCGCAGGGACGCGCAGGTTTTCGAAGAGCGCGCACGCGCACCGGCCCCCGGGCCGGGCGCCGTCGCGCTCCCGTCACCGGCGGCACGGTCCCGCGTGGGATCGAGTCATCAGTACGACGAGGTGGGGGCACGGCAACGCCATGGCACAGGGCACGGTCCAGGTGACGCACACCGGTACGTCGCGGTGGCGGCGCCGCACGGGTGAGTACGCATCTCTCGCCGCCGCCCTGGAGGCCGCCGCCGACGGCGACGTCCTCACCATCGCCCCCGGCACCTACCGGGAGAACCTCGTCGTGCAGCGGTCCGTGACGCTTCGCGGCCCCGACGGCTCCCCCGGATCGGTGCGGATCGCGCCCGAGGCGGGAGTGCCGCTGACGGTGCGGGCCTCGGCCGTGGTGCAGGACCTGCACGTGGAGGGCCAGGACGCGGCGGCACCGGCGCTGCTGGTCGAGGAGGGCACGCCCGAGCTGATGGACGTGCGGATCGTCACGCGCTCCGCCGCCGGCATCGAGGTGCGCGGCGGCGCCCGCCCGACCGTGCGCCGCTGCACGGTGGACAACCCCGCGGGCATCGGCATCGCCGTGCTCGACGGCGGCAGCGGGGTGTTCGAGGAGTGCGAGGTCGTGGCGGCCGGGCAGGCGGGCGTGGCCGTCCGCGGCGGCGCCCATCCGCGCCTTGTGCGCTGCCGTGTGCACCACGCCTCCGGCACCGGGCTGACGGCGACTGGGGAGAACTCCTCCCTGGAGGCGCTGGGTTGTGAGATCTACGAGGTCCGCGGTTCCGGTGTACAGGTGAGCCAGCGCGCCAGCGCCCATCTGACCGACTGCGACGTGCACCGCACCACCGCCGACGGCGTCACGCTGGACACGGACGCGGTGCTCACCCTCGCCGACTGCCGTATCCACGACATCCCGGAGAACGCGGTCGACCTGCGCTCCCGCTCCGTGCTGACGCTGACCCGCACGACGGTCCGTCAGTTCGGGCGCAACGGCCTGTCGGTGTGGGACCCGGGCACCCGGGTGGACGCCAACCAGTGCGAGATCTTCGACAGCACGGGCGACTACCCGGCGGTGTGGGTGAGTGACGGCGCCACGGCCGTCCTCGACTCCTGCCGGGTGCACGACGTGCCGGACGCGCTGTTCGTGCTGGACCGCGGCTCGCGCGCGGACGTCGTGGACAGCGACCTGTCCCAGGTGCGCAACACGGCGGTGTCGGTGAGCGACGGGGCGACCGCGCAGCTCGACGACTGCCGTATCCGGGAGGCGGCCACCGGCGCCTGGTTCCGCGACCACGGCAGCGGCGGCACGCTGAACAACTGCACCCTGGACGGCACCCAGACCGGCGTGATCGTCACCAAGGGCGCCGACCCCACCGTCGAGCGCTGCACGGTCGACTCCCCCGCCGAGGCCGGTTTCTACGTCTCCGCGGGCGGTCGCGGCAGCTTCCTCACCTGCCGGGTCAGCGGCAGCAGCGGCTACGGCTTCCATGTGATCGACGGCTGCCGGGCGACCCTGCGCAAGTGCCGTACGGAGCGTTGCGCGCGCGGCGGTTACGAGTTCGCCGACAACGGCCCGGACGCCGGTTCCGGGACGGGCCCGGTCGTGGAGGACTGCACCAGCGACGAGAGCGGGGGCCTGCGGCCGTCGGCGGCGCGCGAGACCGCCGTACAGACGGCGACGCACACCGCCGGCCTGCTCGGCTCGATCCCGGGACAGCGCACCACGGAGCAGGAGCCGGTGGTCGACACCGCGGAGCCGGCCGCGTCGGCGCGCACCTCGAAGGACGTGCTCGGGGAACTCGACACGCTGGTCGGCCTGGAGAGCGTCAAGCGCGAGGTGCGGGCGCTGACCGACATGATCGAGGTGGGCCGGCGCCGGCAGCGGGCGGGCCTGAAGGCGGCCTCGGTCAAGCGGCATCTGGTGTTCACCGGCTCCCCCGGCACCGGAAAGACGACGGTCGCCCGGCTCTACGGCGAGATCCTCGCCTCGCTCGGCGTACTGGAGAAGGGGCACCTGGTGGAGGTGTCCCGGGTCGACCTGGTCGGCGAGCACATCGGCTCCACGGCCATCCGCACCCAGGAGGCCTTCCAACGGGCGCACGGCGGCGTGCTGTTCATCGACGAGGCCTACGCTCTGTCGCCGCAGGACGCCGGCCGGGACTTCGGCAAGGAGGCCATCGACACCCTGGTGAAGCTGATGGAGGACCAGCGGGACGCGGTGGTGGTGATCGTCGCCGGGTACACGGCGGAGATGGAGCGGTTCCTGTCCGTCAACCCCGGTGTCGCCTCCCGCTTCTCCCGCACCATCACCTTCGGCGACTACGGCCCCGAGGAACTGCTGCGGATCGTGGGGCAGCAGGCCGACGAGCACGAGTACCGGCTGGCGTCGGGCACGTCCGAGGCGCTGCTGAAGTACTTCACGGCGATCCCGAAGGGCCCGGCGTTCGGCAACGGCCGCACCGCCCGGCAGACGTTCGAGGCGATGGTGGAGCGGCACGCGAGCCGCGTCGCCCAGCTCGCCGACCCGAGCACCGACGACCTGACCCTGCTGTACGCGGAGGACCTGCCCGCGCTGCCGTGAGCCCCGGGCGGCACCGGCAGGTCCCGGCATCCGGTCTAGCCGACCCCGCCCGCGGAGTCTCGCGGATCCGGTCGCGGCTCCGGGCGCTGAACCGGCACCTCCGGACGCAACCGGGCCAGCAGGCAGGTGCGTTCGCGTTCGAAGTCGGGGTCCGCCTGGTAGTCGGAGTGGCCGAGGATGGGTGCCGGGAGCGGATGCTGCGCGGTGCGGCCGTAGGCGAGGGGGTCCCGCAGCGGGCCGTGGTCGACCTCGGGGCTGGTGTCGTCGGGGATGCGGACGGGGCCGCCGATGGGGTCGGTCCGGCGGTAGAGGTTGCGCCAGCAGGCGACGTCGCGGTGCAGGGCGGCGAGCGCGGGCGGCCCGAAGTGGGCGGGGAACCAACGGCCGTAGAGACGCTCCAGCGGGGAGCCGTAGGTCAGCAGGGCGATCCGTTTGCGGGTCGACGGGGTCAGCTGCCAGGCGGCGGCCGCGGCCAGGACGCTGCCCTGGGAGTGGCCGGAGAGGACCAGGCGGCCGCCGGTGCGCTGCGTCCAGGTCGCCATCCGCCAGGTCAGATCGGGCACGGCCCGCTCGGCGTAGCACGGGGGCGCGAAGGGGTGGGCGGCGCGCGGCCAGAAGGTGCCGACGTCCCACAGGATGCCGATGGTGCGCCGTGCCGAGGCGTCCTTGTAGGCGCGCCGGCCCCAGGTCACGAAGAGCAGGAAGCCGAACCCGACCAGCCAGGAGCCCAGAGCCTGCGAGGTCCCGGCCGCCGCCCGCAGCACGTCGGCGGTGCGGTGCGCGGCGCCGTCGGGCGTCGTGCCGGTGGTCATGGCGCCCGCCAGGGCCAGGGCGCCGAGCACGAGGGTGGTGGCGGTGAGGACGGCGACGACGAGGGGCGCGCGGTCGGTGAGGGTGGCCATGGCCCGGACCTGGGCGATGGTGCGGGTGCGGCCGGGGTCCTCGGGTTCGCCGGGGTGCTCGTGGCGGATGCGGGCGCGTTCGGCGCGGGCGAGCCGGGCGGTGCCCAGTCCGAGCCGGATCCCGAGGAGCAGCAGGACCGCGAGGACCGGCGGGATCGTGGACGCCTGCCAGGTCAGCAGGACGGGCGGCCCGGCGGGCAGGGCGCCGGTGCCGTCCAGCCAGCCCGCGACGCGCTGGGCGACGCCGCCGGACATCACGCCGCCCAGGGAGCATGCGAGCAGCGCGACGGCCGGACCGCCGAGGCCGCGCATCCCGGCGCGCCGGTCGGGTGCGCGGCGGTGAAGGTCCCGGGCGACGACGGCGAGCGCGATCACCAGCAGCCCTTGGGCCAGCATGAGCGTGCCGAAGGCCGGGTCGCCCGGCAGCCGCCCGGTGGAGTGCCAGCCGGGCCGGGACCAGCCGGCGTAGAGCGCGGTGAGCAGTAGCAGGGCGAGCGCGCCGAGCGGCAGTCGGCGGACGAGATGCCGGTCGAGTGCCTGATCGAGGGTGTTCTCGCTGCGGCCCCGGCGGCAGACCACGCCCACCGCCGCTGCCGCGCCGGCCAGCAGGGCCGCGGTCAGCAGCCAGCTCAGCACGTTCAGGGCCGCCGAACCGCCGGGCCGGTGGTCGAAGCGGGTCGCCGGGGTCGCCACGGCGGCGGCCACGGTCAGCAGGCCGGCCGCGGTGTGCGCGGCGCGCAGCCGGGCCACGAGCCGGCGCCCGTACCAGAAGCCGGGCATCGCCAGCGCGCTGCCGTCGGTCTCCGGCTCCGGTTCGCGGGACATCGGGCGGTGCGACTCGTACGCGCTCCAGGTGCGGCGCGAGAGGTACCAGAGCAGCCCGGTCAGCGCGACCGGCACCAGCGCCGCGAGGGCGAGCCGGCGGCCGGGCAGGCTCCACCAGCCGCCGTCCGCGACGGACGCCGCGACGCCGGAGAACGTCAGCCAGGTGTGGCGGCGGGCGCACGCGGGCGCGCCCGCGCACTGCCAGGCGACCAGGTCCAGGGCCACCTCGCAGGCGGCGGCCACCAGCAGCACGGTGAGGGTGAGCGCGGTGAGGCGCACGAGGAGGCCGTACAGGCGGACGGCGCGCGGCCGGTCCGTCGCGGCGGGGCGCATCCAGTGGGCGAGGTTGACCACCATGAACGGCAGCAGTAACAGCCACAGGGCACGGCTGCTGTCGCCGGAGGTCAGGTTGCACCAGACGTACGCCTCCCGCACCGGCTCGCCGCGCGGCACCTTCCCGGGTTCGGTGTCCACCGCGCGCCGGAACACGGCGGCGGTGTCGTCGCCGGTGACCCGGACCGTGCGCGGGTCGCCGAGCATCTTCTCGGGTGTGGTGCCGCCGACCCCGTGCACCAGCAGTTCCAGCTCGGCCCGCGGCGCGGCCCCCCGGTCAGCCGGAGCGGGCTGCCCCGCGGCGGGCCGGTGCGCCCGGTCGGTGCCCGGCTCGCCGGGCCGGTTGGTCTGCCGCCCCGTGGAGCGGTTCTGCGCGCGTTCCACTGTCGTCGCACTCCCGTGCCCACGCCCGAAGGGTCTGAGTCGATGCGGGCTTCAGGATCTCCGCTGGGCCGGTGCCGTGTACCGCTCGTCACGCAATCTCCCCGATCCGTGTGACATCGGGACGGCACACCTGTGACACGGGTGGCATGTGCGCGTCGTGACAGGCGGGTGGCGCGACCCCTGCCGAGCCGTGAAAGGATGGGATGCCCGCGCACCTTCGGTGCTCCGTATTCTCCTGGTCGGAGCCGGTGCGGCGGGCGTGTCGGACGGTTGGCGGCGAAAGGACCGGTGCGTACGTGAGTGAGAATCAGAACCTCCTCGCGGAGCAGCGCCGCGCCCTGATCCTGGACGAGGTCCGGCGCCGGGGCGGTGTGCGGGTCAACGAGCTGACCCGCAAGCTCGGGGTGTCGGACATGACCGTGCGCCGGGACCTGGACTCCCTCGCCCGTCAGGGCATGCTGGAGAAGGTGCACGGCGGGGCGGTGCCGGTGGTCGAGGCCAGCACCCATGAGCCGGGGTTCGAGGCCAAGTCGGGTCTGGAGCTGACCGCCAAGGAGGACATCGCGCGGACGGCGGCCCGGCTGGTCAGCCCGGGCGCGGCGATCGCCCTGTCCGGCGGTACGACGACGTACGCGCTCGCGCAGCATCTGCTGGAGGTGCCCGACCTCACCGTCGTGACGAACTCGGTGCGGGTCGCGGACGTCTTCCACGCGGCGCAGCGCACCTCGGGTCAGCGCCAGGGCGCGGCCACGGTGGTGCTGACGGGCGGGGTGCGCACTCCGTCGGACTCGCTGGTGGGGCCGGTCGCCGACCAGGCCATCGCCGCTCTCCACTTCGATCTGCTGTTCCTCGGTGTGCACGGCATATCGGTCGAGGCGGGGCTGTCCACGCCGAACCTCGCGGAGGCCGAGACCAACCGGCGTCTGGTGCACTCCGCGCGCCGGGTGGTGGTGGTCGCCGACCACACCAAGTGGGGCACGGTGGGCCTCAGTTCGTTCGCCACGCTGGAGCAGGTGGACACGCTCGTCACCGACGCGGGGCTGCCGGCCGAGGCGCGTACGGAGATCTCGGAGCATCTGCCGCGGCTGATCGTGGCGGGCGAGAGCGAGAGCGAAGTCGAGGCAGTCGAGGACATCTGACGGGCCGTCAACTAGGCTGGCTCCTTCAACTGCCCTGCTTCGGGGCGGGAGTTCGGACGTCACGAGGGGGTTCGCGTCATGCCGCACCGTCTGCGCCCGGTCGGGCCGGAGTTCGTCGACAACGCGCCGGTACGGCTCGTGTTCGCACGGGACATGGCCGCCCCTCCGGAGGCCGTCTTCCACGCCCTCGCCGAGGATGTGCCCGGCTGGCCACAGTGGTTCTCGGCCATCGCCTCCGCCCGGCCGACCGAGGGCGGGCGCGAGGTGCGGCTGCGCGGCGGCATCCGTTTCCGGGAGACGGTGCTCGCGGCGAAGGGGCCCGAGGTGTACGCCTATCGCGTCGACGTGACGAACACGCCGGGCGCCCGCGCCTGGATCGAGGAGTGGCGGCTGGCTCCGGCCGGTGCGGGGACCCGCGTGCGGATGACCTTCGCCCTCGACGGCACGACGCCCTTCCGACTGGCATGCGGGCTGGCCCGCCCCGGGGTCGGCCGCTCCTTCCGCACGGCGGTCGCCGCGCTCGACCGACGCCTGCACTGACCGCCCGAGGCACCGGACCGGCCGGGTGCTCAGTGCGGCCAGGCGCCCGTCGTCAGGAGGGTGTCGATCGCTGCCGAGTACGGCGTGATGTCGAGGCCCTGCTCCGCGAGCCAGGCGTCGGAGTAGTACTTGTCGAGGTAGCGGTCGCCCGGGTCGCACAGCAGGGTGACGACGCTGCCGGTGCGGCCCTCGGCCACCATCTCGGAGACGATCTTCAGCGCGCTCCACAGCCCGGTCCCCGTGGAGCCGCCCGCCTTGCGGCCGATGGCCCGCTCCAGGGCGCGTACGGCGGCGACGCTCGCCGCGTCCGGCACCTTCATCATCCGGTCGATCGCGCCGGGCACGAAGCTCGGTTCCATGCGCGGCCGGCCGATGCCCTCGATCCGGGAGCCGCAGTCGCAGGTGACGTCGGCATCGCCGGCCGTCCAGCCCTCGAAGAAACAGGAGTTGTCCGGGTCGGCGACGCAGACGCGGGTGTCGTACTGCATGTAGTGGACGTAGCGGGCGAGGGTGGCGGAGGTGCCGCCGGTGCCCGCCGTCGCGACGATCCAGGCCGGCTCCGGGAACCGTTCCAACTCCAGCTGGCGGAAGATGGATTCGGCGATGTTGTTGTTGCCGCGCCAGTCGGTGGCCCGCTCGGCGTAGGTGAACTGGTCCATGTAGTGGCCGCCGGTCTCCACCGCGAGCCGGGCCGACTCCTCGTACATCCTCCGTGAGTCGTCCACGAAGTGGCACCGTCCGCCATGGAACTCGATCAGGCGGCACTTCTCGGCGCTGGTCGTGCGCGGCATGACCGCGATGAAGGGCACGCCGATCAGCTTGGCGAAGTAGGCCTCCGACACGGCCGTCGAGCCGCTGGACGCCTCGATCACCGGGCGATCGGGACGGATCCAGCCATTGCAGAGACCGTAGAGGAACAGGGAACGGGCGAGGCGGTGCTTGAGGCTCCCGGTGGGGTGCGTCGACTCGTCCTTGAGGTAGAGGTCGATGCCCCACCGCTCGGGCAGCGGGAAGCGGAGCAGGTGCGTGTCCGCCGAGCGGTTGGCGTCGGCCTGGACCTTGCGTACGGCTTCTTTCAGCCAGTCGCGGTAGGCGGGGTCGCTGCGGTCCACGTCGAGGGTGGCGCCGGTCCGGATCTGGGGGGTGGTGCTCACGGCGGTGCTCCTTACGCTGGGCGCCGACAGCGCCTGACGCGGCCGACACCTTGAGCATAGGCATCTTTGACACCGCTTCCCACCTGCATAAACGCATCTTTGAGCGGCCCAAAGCGGCCCTGGGGCACGGGCGGGCGCGGCGGCCGGGGGCGCGTGGCGGGAGTGCTCCGGGCGGTCGTCGCACACGCCCCGCGTGTACTGGTGCTCTCGGCCGCCTCGGGGCAGACTGCACGCAACGGGACCTATCGTCCCGCTGGGTCGCGGAAGCACACGCGCAAGGGGGCTGCAAGCGATGGCGGAGCCGGAGTTCACGGCCACGGGCGTGCGGATCGGCAAGCGGCTGCGTTCGCTCACGCGTGCCGGGCAGGTCCGGATCAACGACGGCAGGCTGGAGTTGCTCAACAGCTACGGCAGCGAGATCGACAGCGCGCCGGTGCAGGCGGTGCGGGCGTCGAAACCGTGGTTCGCCGCGGACGACCGGGCACTGGCCGACCTCAACGGCCAGCGGTACCTGCTGACGCTGGGCGAGCACGACCCCGCTCCCGGCGAGCCCGGGCCGCCCGCGGCCCGCCGGTTCATCGAGGCGGTGCGCCGGGCCGCGGGCCGCGGCGGCTGAGCGCCGTACGGCCGCCGGGTGGGGAACCCGGCGCTCACACTCCGAGCAGCGTTGCGCCGCGGCGAGTTGCGGGAGCGCATCCGCCCTGTCACGCTGTTCACACACGTCACTCTGGGTTTACCGGCGATAACGCTGCGAACCAGCCCGCCGGCCATGACAGCAGGCGGACGTTTGGACGCAAGCACCCTGCTGGATCCGTTGTTCTCCGTGTTCTTCCGGTCCCTTCGGACCTCTACACCGGGGAGTCGCGAGCCGTGATCAGTCATCCGAGCAGGCACTGCACGGTGGAGCTCCAAGCCCTGCCGTCGCGGATCGGCCAGGTCCGCAGAATCGTATCTGCGCAGTTGCGCTACTGGCATATGGACCCGTTGATAGACCGGGCCGCACTCGGTGTGACGGAGCTGCTGAGCAACGTCCACCGGCACGCCAGGCCCGACAAGACGTGCACCGTCGAGCTGGAGTTGCTGGCGGACCGGCTCACGGTCTCGGTGCGCGACAGCGACCCGCGGCTGCCGGTGCCGGCCGACACGGCCGCGGACGCGCCGGACGCCGGGCCGCTGGCCACCTGCGGCCGGGGGCTGGCGATGGTGGCCGCGGTGAGCGACAGCTGGGGCGCGCGGCCGGACGGCGAGAACGGCAAGGTCGTGTGGTTCACGCTGCCCGCCCCGGAGGAGGCCCGGACGCATCCGGCGAAGACCCCGCGCCGCCCGGCACGGGCCGCGCAACCGGTCCGGACGACGCCGGTACCCGTGCCCGTGGTGGCCGCGGTACCGGTCACGGTGGTGGCTTCGCCGACCACTGCCGGTACTCCTGTGGCGGCCGGGGCTGTGGTGACCGCGGCAACGGTCGTGCCCACCGGAACGCCCGTGGGTGCCACCGTCGGTGTGGCGAGCGTGGCCCCTGCGCCCGATCCGGCCCCGACCCCGACTCCCGTTCCCGCGGTGGCACACGCCTCCGCCGGGCCCGGGGCACAGGCTCCCGCCCGGTCAGCCGTTCCCGGCTGACCGGGCGGTGAGACCGCTTACGGACACGGACGACCGCGACTGCCTGTCGGGCCGGACCGGACCCGGCTCGGCCGGCCGCTTCGACGCGGTCGGCCGCAGCGGTTCCCGCACCGCGGGACCCCGACGGCCGCGCGGACTCGCCGAGTCAGGTCGGACCCTGCCCGGCCGCAAATCCGACGCAGCCGATCACAGCGGCTTCCACACCCCCGGAACGCGGACAACCGTGCCCGCCCGCCGAACCAGGTCGGGCCGAACCCGGCCGACAGATCCGGCACAGGCGATCGCAGCGGTTCCCGCACCCCCGGAACTCGGACAACCGTGCCCGCCTACCGGGCCGAAACGGACCCTGCCCGGCCTGCGGAACCGACACAGCCGGGCTCAACAGACCGCGCACCACCGGGATCCGAACAACCCGCCCGCCCACCGGACCATGAAAACCCTGCCCGGTCACGGGAATCGACGCGGGCCGTCGTGGCGGCCCGGCGCGCCCGAGACGCCGGCGGTCGCCCCCCACCGGACCGGGCCGGAACGGACCGTGCCCGGCCGCGGATCCGACGCGGCCGGGCACAACAGACCCCGCACACTCCCCAGGGCGGTCACTGCGTCGCGATCGCCCGCAGGACGTCCAGGTTGGCCGCTCGCCGGGCCGGGCGCAGGCCCGCGAGGGCGCCGGCGGTGAGTCCGACGAGGGTCACCACGGCGAGCCGGGTGGGGGGCAGGGCGAAGGCGAAGGCGGTGTCGCTCGCGCCGTCGGAGGCCTTGACCAGCACCCAGCCGAGGAAGGTGCCGAGGCCGAGTCCGCCGACCGTGCCGAACGCGGCGACCAGGACCGACTCCCAGCGGACCATGGCCCGTAGCTGGGTGCGGGTCTGCCCGACGGCCCGCAACAGTCCCAGTTCCCGGGTGCGTTCGTGCAGCGCGAGGGTCAGGGTGTTGGCGATGCCGAGCAGGGCGATGAGCACCGCGAGGGCGAGCAGGGCGTAGACGAGGGTGAGCATCATGTCGATCCCGCCCGCCGAGGACTGCGCGTACTCGCCGCGGGTCTGCACCTGCGGGTTGCCGTAGCGTGCCGCGACCCGCTTGACCGCCGCCTTGCCCGCGTCGGCGTCCACCCCGTGCTTGAAGGTGACCGCGATCAGCGTGTCGGAGTCCTGGGTGCGGTGCGGGGCCCAGGCGGCCCGGGTGATGACGTAGTCGCCGGCGAGTTCGGACCGGCCGTACACGGCCCGGACGGTGAAGGTCTCGCGCGTGCCGTCGGTGAAGGTCAGACGGGCGCTGTCGCCGGTGCGCAGATGCTGCCGGTCGGCCTCCGCCCGGGTGAGGGCGATGCCGTCGGTGCCGAGGTCGCGCAGCGAACCGATGACCGTGCCGAGGTCGAAGGTGCGGGCGAGCGCGGCCGGGTCGGTGACGGTCAACGCCCTTCCCCTGCCGTCGACTTCGGCGACCCCGCGGCCGAGTCCGACGGCGGTGTCCACCTGGGGCAGCCGGTTCAGCGCCGGGGCGAGCCGGGGGCTGAGTCCGCTGCCGCCCGCGCCGAAGGAGGGGTTGCTGACGGCGACGTCGCCCGCGAAGGAGCGGGACACCGTCTGGTCCATGGTGGCCTTCAGCGAGGCGCCGAAGACGGTGAACAGGGACACCACGGCCACGCCGATCATCAGCGCGCTCGCGGTGGCGGCCGTCCGCTTCGGGCTGCGCAGCGCGTTGCGCCGGGCCAGGCCGCCGGTGACCCCGCGCAGCCGGTCCAGCGGACGGCCGAGCAGGCGTACGACGGTGGTCGCGGCGACCGGCCCGAGGACGACGAAGGCCGCCAGGGCGAGCAGTGCGCCGAGTCCCGCGAGCCATACGGACGGGGTGACGAGGACGCCGCCGAGGGTCGCCGCGAGCGCGAGCGCGCCCAGGGTGGCGCCGGTGACCGCGCGCGGGCGGGAGGCGCCCGAGGTGTCGACGTCCGTCTCGCGCAGCGCGGCCAGCGGCGCGGTGCGTCCGGCGCGCAGGGCGGGCAGCAGCGCGGAGGCCAGACAGACCACCACGCCGACCGTGAACGGCAGGGCCATCGACAGGATCTTGATCACCAACTCGCCGTCGGGGAACGGGAATCCGATCGCGGGGAAGAGTGCCTGCAGCCCGGCGGCGATGCCGATGCCGCCCGCGAGCCCGGCGAGCGAGGCGGTGAGCGCGACCGCGAGCGCCTCGGCGAGGGCGAGGGCGGTCACCTGCCGGCGGGCGGCGCCCAGAGCGCGCAACAAGGCGTTGTCGCGGGTGCGTTGGGCGACCACGATCGCGAACGTGTTGTGGATGGAGAAGGTGGCGACGAGCAGGGCGACGCCGGAGAACACGAGCAGGAAGGTGGTGAAGAGGGTCAGGAACTGGCCGGAGATCATGTCGGTGTTCTCGCGCGCCGACTGCTGTCCGGTGATGACCTCGACTCCCTTGGGCAGTACGGGATTCAGTCGCCGCACGAGCTCGCTCTGACCGACTCCGGGCGCCGCCCGCACGTCGATGGCCGCCGCCTGTCCCGGCCGGGCGGTGAGGTACCGCTCGGCATCCGCCTGGGTCATGCCGGTGAAGGTCACCTGGGCCATGCCGTCCTGGCCGTCGAAGGTGGCGAGGCCCACGACGATCACGCGCACCGGGTCGGGGGTGCGCAGGGTCGTGGTGTCGCCGATCCTCAGGCCCGCCTTCTTCGCCGCGCCCCGGTTCACCACGACCTCGCCGGACCGGGCGGGGGCGCGGCCCTCGGCGAGCCGGTACGGGTTGAGCCGCGGGTCGGTGATCCAGTTCCCGGCGAGGGTGGGCGGCCCCTGACCGCCGACGGGTCTGCCGTCGGCGCCCACGAGTTGGCCGCGCCCCTCGATGTCCGGGGCGGCGGCGGCCACGCCGGGCACCCGTTCGACGGTGCGCACCAGCGAGGTCTGGACGGGCTGCCGTACGCCCTGGCCCTGGCCGGGGGCGGTGATGGCGTCGGCGCCGCGCACCACGGCGTCCGTGCCGGCGGTGGCCTCGCCGAACATGGTGCCGAAGCTCGCCCTGAGCGTGTCGCCCATGACGAGGGTGCCGGCCAGGAACGCCACACCGAGGAACACGGCGAGGAAGGTGCCGGCGAAGCGGCGTCGGTGCGCGCGCAGCGAGGCGCGGCTCAGCCGGAGCGAGGCGTTCACGACCGCACCTCGAAGGCCTTCATGCGGTCCAGGACGCGGTCGGCGGTGGGCGCTGCCATACGGTCGACCAGGCGGCCGTCGGCGAGGAAGAGCACCTCGTCGGCGTGCGCGGCGGCCACCGGGTCGTGCGTGACCATGACGACCGTGCGGTCCATCTCCCGCACGGCCCGGCCGAGCAGGCCGAGGACCTCGGCGCCGGACCGGGAGTCGAGGTTGCCGGTGGGCTCGTCGGCGAAGACGACGTCGGGCCGGCCGGCGAACGCCCGGGCCACGGCGACGCGTTGCTGCTGGCCGCCGGAGAGTTCGGACGGCCGGTGGTGCAGTCGGTCGCGCAGCCCGACGACGTCCACGAGCGCGTCGGTCCACGCCGGGTCGCCGCGCCGGCCGGCCAGGTCCAGCGGGAGGGTGATGTTCTCGGCGACGGTCAGGGTCGGCACCAGGTTGAACGCCTGGAAGACGAACCCGATCCGGTCGCGCCGCAGCAGGGTCAGCCGGCGGTCGTCCAGCGCGCCCAGGTCGGTGTCGCCGATGCGGGCGGTGCCGGAGGTGAGGGTGTCGAGGCCGGCCGCGCAGTGCATGAGCGTGGACTTGCCGGAGCCGGAGGGGCCCATGATCGCCGTGAAGCGTCCGGCGGGGAAGTCCACGGTGACGCCGTCGAGCGCGCGTACGGCGGTGTCGCCGCCACCGTACACCTTCACCGCGTCCGTCACCCCGGCCGCGGCCCGCCGCAGTGCGGTCGTCGTGGTCATGCCGGGCCGCCCTTGCCCGTGCGGCCGAACTGCTCGTCCAGGACGGACAGGCGGCGCCAGTACTCGTCCTCGTCGATCTCGCCGGAGGCGAAGCGGCGGCCCAGGACCGCGAGCGGGGAGTCCCCGGCCGGGCGGCCGCCGTCGACGGGCCGCTGCCAGGGACCGCGACCGCGCCACACGGTGCGGCGCAGGAGCGTGACGGCGCCGATCACGACGGCCGCCCAGATCAGCGGGAAGAACAGGATCCACGGGCCGGGCCCGCCGTGCCAGCTCGCCAGGGTCTGCATCTCGGGTCATCTCCCTTGTCGTCATGTCGTCCCCGGACTTCGGGGACTGACACGAGACTCCCTCCGGCAGGGGGTCCGGGTCGTCGTGCGGCCGGCGGCACAACGCATACCCCCCGGGGAGTACGAGGCCGGGGGCGCGCCTGCTCCCTGGGGACCGATGCTCCGCGGGGACGGGCGCTCCTTGGGGACTGGCGGATTGTAACTACTAGTATGTACAGTGGATGCATGAGCACCCCGGAGCGACTGATCGAGTCCACGCGCGAACTGCTGTGGGAGCGCGGTTACGTGGGCACGAGCCCGAAGGCGATCCTGGAGCGCGCGGGCGCGGGCCAGGGCAGCATGTACCACCACTTCAAGGGCAAGCCCGATCTCGCCCTGGCGGCGATCCGGCGGACCGCCGACGACCTGCGCGCCACGGCCGAGCGCGTCCTCGCCGGGCCGGGCACGCCGTACGAGCGCATCGAGGCGTATCTGCTGCGCGAGCGGGACGTGCTGCGCGGCTGCCCGGTCGGCCGTCTCACGATGGATCCGGACGTGATCGCCAGCGAGGAGCTGCGCGCGCCGGTGGACGAGACGATCGCGTTCATCCGGCAGCGGATCGCCGAGCTCGTCGAAGAGGGCAAGCGGCAGGGGCAGTTCGCGCCCGGACTGGACGGTGAGGAGATCGGCGCAGCCGTCCTCGCGACGGTCCAGGGCGGCTACGTCCTCGCCCGCGCCTCGGGCTCCCCCGCCGCGTTCGACGCGGGCGTGCGCGGCCTGCTCTCCCTGCTGACTCCTCCGGCCACCGGAAAGGACCGCTGAATCCGATGCATGCCATGCAGTACGAGCTGACGCTCCCCGCCGACTACGACACGGGGATCATCCGTACCCGGGTCGCCCGGATCGGGCATCTGCTCGACGACTGGGACGGCCTCGGCTTCAAGGCGTACCTGCTGCGCGAACGCGGGCGGTACGGCTCCGTGGTGAACCAGTACGCACCGTTCTACCTGTGGAACACGGTCGAGGGCATGAACCGCTTCCTGTGGGGCGGCGCCTTCCAGGGGCTGGTGAACGACTTCGGCAGGCCCACCGTACGGCAGTGGACCGGGCTGGGCTGCGCCGAGGGGACGGGTACGCGCGCGGCGCTCGCCGTGCGGCGCCGTCAACCGGTCGCGGAAGGCGTGGAGTTGGCCGGGACGGTGGAGGATGCCCTCGCCGAGACGCAGCGGCTGGCCGCCGAGGACGGCGCGGTGCTGGCGGCGGCGGCCGTGGACACGCGCGCGTGGGAGCTGGTGCACTTCTCGCTCTGGGAGCACGACTCCCCGAAGGCCGAGGGGGACGTCTTCCAGGTGCTGCACCTGTCCGCGCCCGGCCGGGACCGGCTCCCGCGGGGGCGGCAGTGGTGAGGTTCGTCCGTACGGTTCTCGGCGACATCGCGCCCGAGGAGCTGGGCGTGTGCGACGCGCACGACCATCTCTTCCTGAGCAGCCCGAAGTTCCCGGGCCAGGAGCTGAACGACACCGCCGCGGCCCGGGCCGAGCTGGCGGCGTTCCGGGCGGCGGGCGGGGCGGCCGTCGTGCAGTGGACGCCGTACGGCATGGGACGCCGGGCGGCGGACCTGCCCGAGCTGTCCCGGGCCACCGGGGTGACGCTGCTGTGTGCCACCGGCCTGCACCAAGCCGCCCATTACACACCCGAGTTGCTCGCCGGGCTGCGCGGCCGGCTGGCCGAGGTGTTCGTGTCCGAGCTGACCGAGGGCATCGCTGCGACCGGGGTCCGGGCCGGGCTGATCAAGGTGGCGGGCGGCTTCCACGCGCTCGACGCGCACACCCGCTGGACGATGACGGCGGCGGCCGAGGCGAGCCGTGCCACCGGTGCGCCCATCGCCGTGCACCTGGAGATGGGCACCGGCGCGCTGGACGTACTGGAGCTGCTGTGCGGGGAGTTGGACGTGCCGGGCGATCGGGTGATCCTCGGGCATCTGAACCGCTCTCCCGACCCGGTGGTGCAGCGGGAGGCCGCCGGCTCCGGCTGCTGGCTGGCCTTCGACGGACCGTCCCGCGCCCACCACGCCACCGATTGGCGCATGCCGGATGCGGTGCGCGCCCTGGCGGAGGCCGGTTTCGCCGACCGGCTGCTGCTCGGCTGCGACACCGTGCTCGCCGGCGCCCGTTCGGTCGACGGCGGGCCCGGCATGCCGTACCTGCTGCGCAGGGTGCGACCGCGGCTGGTGGCGGAGTTGGGCGCGGAGCTGGTGGAGCGGATCCTCACGGAGCATCCGGGGCGGGCGTTCGGGATCGACGGACGGTGAGCGGTGGTGGCGTGCAGGGCGCGTCGGCCCCTACGGCGGTGCGGTGCGGCTCAGTTGTCGGCGTAGTGGCACAGGACCGGGTGCAGGTAGTCGACGTGCGGGCCAGGGAGCCCGGACAGGTCCGGTGCCGGGCCGACCAGCTCGATCCGGTCGAACTCGGGGTCGTCACCGCGGGCGGTCTCCGCCGCCACCAGCTCGGCGTACCGGTCGTACAGCTCCTGTGCGGGACGCGGTGGGGCGAGGAACAGCACGCCGACGCTGCCGCGCTCGCCCCGGGTGGCCAGCCACCGGGTGAGGGCCTCGGGCGGGGTGTCGGAGCCGGTCTCCTCGGCCAGTTCGCGGGCTGCGTGGGCGCACAGCGCGGCGAGATCCAACTCGCCGGTTCCGTCCGGGGGTTCGACGGTTCCGCCGGGCAGCTGCCAGCGGCCGGGAGCGGCGGTCGGGGGAGACATCCGGCCCACCATCAGACGGCCGTCGTCGGCGGGCTGGAGCACGGCCACGAACAGGGACGAGAGCGCGGGCGCGCCGGGCACGTGCCGCAGCGCGCGGTACCGGTAGGTGGCCCGCGCCCAGGTCAGCACCAGGCCGTCCGCGCCGTCGCGGTCCACCCCGACGAGCGCTGCCGCCGGGCCGTCGAAGAGGGCCGGGTTCGCCCGGACCGCCTTCTGCCACACCTCGTCCATCGCCGAGCGGTGCGGCCCCGACAGGGCCGGCAGAGCCGTCTCGACCAGGCGCAGGCGGGCGGCGGGCAGGAGTTCCACGGCCGGGGCGCCGTGCGCGGTCACCGCAGTGCCGCCAGCGGATCGTCCAGGACCGGCTGCCAGGCCAGTTCGGCCGCGCCGACCAGGCTGTTGTGGTCCAGCGTGCACGGCAGGATCGGCACGCCGCCGCTCTGGCCCCACAGGCTGCGGTCCGCGACGACCGCGCGCAGCCGGCCGGGGTCGGCGTCCAGCAGGGTGCGGTGCAGGCCGCCGAGGATGATGCGGTCGGGGTTGAGGATGTTGACGAGCCCGGCGAGACCGAGGCCCAGGCGGTCGACGAGCGCCTCGGCGGCCGTACGGACGGACGGGTCGTCGTACCGCGTGCGCAGCAGGTCGTTGGCCTGCTGGAGCAGGGACACCTCGGGACCCGGCTCGCGGCCCGCCTCGATCAACAGCGCCAGCGGGTCCGCCTCGACGTCGAGACAGCCACGGCTGCCGCAGTGACAGGGGCGGCCCTCCGGGTTGACCGTGAGGTGGCCGACCTCCAGCGCCAGGCCCGAACTGCCGGTGTGCAGACGGCCGTCGAGGACCAGGGCGCCGCCGACGCCCCGGTGTCCGGTGGCCACGCACAGCAGGTCCCGGGCGCCCCGGCCGGCGCCGTGCCGGTGTTCGGCGAGCGCCGCGAGGTTGACGTCGTTGCCCGCGAACGCGGGGCCGGTGAGGCCGGCGGCGCGCACGCACTCGGCGAAGATCCGGCGGACGGGGGCGCCGACCGGCCAGGCCAGATGCAGCGGGTTGAGGGCCAGTCCGTCGGGTTCGGCGACGGCCGACGGTACGGCGAGCCCGGCGCCGACGCAGCGGCGGCCCGTCGTGCGCAGCAGCTCGGCGCCCGCCTCCACCACCGAGCCGAGCACCTTCGCCGGGTCGGCGTCGACGGTCTCACAGCCCGGCGCGGTCGCCACGATCCGTCCGCCGAGGCCGACCAGCGCGGCCCGGAACCCGTCGGCGTGGACCTGGGCCGCCAGCGCCACCGGCCCGTCCTCGGCCAGCTCCAGCCGGTGCGAGGGCCGCCCCTGGGAGCCGGCGGCCGCACCCGGCCGGGCGTCCACCCGGATCAGCCCGAGCGCCTCCAGCTCGGCGGCCACCGCTCCCGCCGTCGCCCGGGTGACCCCGAGTTCGGCGGTGAGCACGGCACGGGTCGGTGCCCGCCCGGTGTGCACGAGCTCCAGCGCGGGCCCGAGCGCGCCGCGCCCTCGGTCCAGTCGCGCCCTCGAGGTCGTCCTCTCCCCCGCCGTCCGGGGGTCCGCCTTGCCGCTCATGAGGGCGAGTCTCCCATGATCCGCGATCACGGGTCCGGGCCGCCCGCTACAACCCGCTCACCCGCAGGGTGATGTTCAGCCGTCCGCGGAGCCCCAGCCGGGGCGGTGCCGTACCGGGACGTACGCGCGGCACCCCGTGGTAGGCCCGCCGGGACGGCCCGCCGAAGACGAACAGATCGCCGCTGCGCAGCTCCACGTCGGTGTACGGCCGGGCGCGCGTCCCGGTGTTCCCGAAGCGGAACACACACGTGTCGCCGAGGCTCAGCGAGACCACCGGCGCGTCTGCGCGCTCGTCGGCGTCGCGGTGCATGCCCATGCGGGCCTCGCCGTCATAGAAGTTGATCAGCGCAATGTCGTACGAAGCCGAGGGGACCGCCGCCGGGCCGAGGGTGTCGGCGACCGCGCGGCGGCCCAGCTCGCCGAGCCAGGCCGGGAAGGGCTTGACCGGGGCGCCGTCGCCGTCGATGGCCGTGCGGGCATAGGCGTACGGGTACCAGTGCCAGCCCAGGCAGACCTGCCGGGCGGTCATCGTGCCGCCGCCGGGTGTGCGGACCGTGCGCAGTCCGGCCGGGGGCCGGGCCCAGTCACGGCAGGCGGCGAGCAGGTGCCGCTGCCCCTCGTCGTCCAGCCAGCCCGGGGCGTGCACGGCGCCCGGCGCGACTCCCGCACGCTCCCTGGGAAACAGCTCCGCGTCCACACGCTCCATCATGACGCAGGCCCGCCGCACCGCCCCTGATCTGCGGCTCCGCTAGCCTGGGGGCACGATGAGCGAGCGTATGACGACACCGTGGGGCGAGGTCGAGCTGACCCGCTTCCCCGAGGATCCCCGCGACCGGCTGCGTGCCTGGGACGCGTCCGACGCGTACCTGCTGCGTCACCTGGCCGAGGAGAAGGTGCCGCTCACCGGCGCGGTCGTGGTGGTCGGGGACCGCTGGGGCGCGCTGGCCACGGCGCTCGCCGCGCACCACCCGACGCAGATCACCGACTCCTTCCTCAGCCAGGAGGCGACCCGGGCGAATCTGGCGCGGGCCGGCGTGGAGCCGGGTGCCGTCCAGCTGCTCACCACCCAGGACCCGCCGCCGGAGCACGTGGACGTGCTGCTGGTGCGGGTGCCGAAGAGCCTCGCGCTGCTGGAGGACCAGCTGCTGCGGCTGGCGCCCGCCGTGCACGCGGGCACGGTCGTCGTCGGCACCGGCATGGTGAAGGAGATCCACACCTCCACGCTCCAGCTCTTCGAGCGGGTCCTCGGCCCGACCCGCACCTCGCCGGCGCACCAGAAGGCCCGGCTGATCTTCTGCACCCCGGACCCGGCACTGCGGCGGCCCGCGAACCCGTGGCCGTACGCCTACGCCCTCCCGGACGGCATCGGGCCGGCCTCCGGGCGCACGGTCGTCAACCACGCCGGCGTCTTCTGCGCCGACCGGCTCGACATCGGCACGCGTTTCCTCCTGCGGCATCTGCCCGGCCCGGGCGCCGCCCGCGTGGTGGACCTCGGCTGCGGCAACGGCGTCGTCGGTACGGCGGTCGCGCTGGCGGACCCGTCGGCCGAGGTGCTGTTCGTCGACGAGTCGTTCCAGGCGGTGGCCTCGGCGGAGGCGACGTACAAGGCCAACGGCGTACCCGGGCACGCGGAGTTCCGGGTCGGCGACGGGCTCGCCGGGGTGGCCCCGGGCAGCGTGGACCTCGTCCTGAACAACCCGCCGTTCCACTCCCACCAGGCGACGACCGACGCGACGGCATGGCGCATGTTCACCGGCGCGAAGCGCGCGCTGCGGCCGGGCGGCGAGCTGTGGGTGATCGGCAACCGCCATCTCGGGTACCACGTGAAGCTGAAACGGTTGTTCGGCAACTGCGAACTGGTCGCCTCCGACCCGAAGTTCGTGGTGTTGCGGGCGGTCAGGAAGGACTGACGGGACACCGCGTACGGTCAGGCCGACGTCCGGCTCAGCACTCCGATGATCCGGCGCACCTCGTCCGCCATCGCCTCCCTCCCCACGCTCAGGTACTTCCGTGAGTCGACGGCCTCGGGGTGGGCGGCGAGGAACTCCCGGATCGCCCCGGTCATCGCCACGTTGAGCGCCGTGCCGACGTTGACCTTGGCGATACCGCCCGCGACCGCCTCGACCAGGCCGTCGTCCGGTACGCCGGAGGAGCCGTGCAGGACGAGCGGGACGGCGAGCGCCGCGGACAGCTGCTTCAGCAGGGCGTGGTCGAGGCGGGCCGTACGGGTGGTCATCGCGTGCACGCTGCCGACGGCGACGGCGAGCGCGTCGACGCCGGTGCCGGTCACGAAGTCACGGGCCTGGTCGGGATCGGTGCGCGCGCCGGGCGCGTGGGCGTCCAGCGGAGGTCTGCCGTCCTTGCCGCCGACCTGCCCCAACTCGGCCTCGATCCAGAGCCCTTGGGAATGCGCCCAGTCGGCGGCGGCCCGGGTGGCGGAGAGGTTGTCGGCGTACGGCAGCCGGGCCGCGTCGTACATCACCGAACCGAACCCCGCGCCCGGTGCCTGCCGCAGCAGGTCGTCGCTCTGCACGTGGTCCAGGTGCAACGCGACGGGTACGGCGGCCCGTTCGGCGGCGGCGACGGCGGCGTGGGCCAGCGGCAGCAGGCGTCCGTAGCGGAACTTGACGGCGTTCTCGCTGACTTGGAGGACGACGGGAGACTGGGCCGATTCGGCGCCGGCGATGACGGCTTCGACGTGTTCCAGGGTGATGACGTTGAAGGCGGCGACGGCGGAGCGGGCCGTGGAAGCGGAGGTGATCAGCTCGCCTGTGTTCACGAGGGGCACTTCGGGTGTCCTTCCCAAACGCGGACCGGGGGTGGCCGGGGGCCGAGGGCTGAGGAGCGTGGGTGAGCGGGACGGTCGGGTCCTGGTCGCAGGGGGCGGCCGGAAGTGGCGGTCCGAGGTGACGGGGACGCGGCCGGACGCCGGATGAGAGTGGTCCGGGAGCCGCCGGAGATCGGCGGCTCCGGGCCCGTGGCCGGCGGGTCCCGGCCCGGGATCAGCCGGTGGTCGAGGGGGGACTGCGGGAAGAGTGCGCGGGCCGGCCGGGCGTCGGACAGGCGCTCAGGGAGCGAGGATCACCGAGCGGGTGAGGTGGCGCGGCCGGTCGGGGTCGAGGCCGTGCGCGGCGGCGACGGCGACCGCGAGGCGCTGGACCCGGACGAGTTCGGCCAGCGGGTCGAGCTCGCCCTCGATCCACAACCCACCGGTGGCGCCGACCTGTCGGGCAAGTCCCTCGGGTGCCTCGCCGAGCATCCAGGCGGCTCTGCCCCCACTGGTGATGCTGATCGGGCCGTGCCGGTACTCCATCGCCGGATAGGCCTCGGTCCAGGACAGCGAGGCCTCGCGCATCTTCAGCCCGGCCTCGTTCGCGAGCCCGACGGTCCAGCCGCGCCCGAGGAACGTGAACTGGGTGCAGGCGACGAGCTGTTCGGGAAGAGGAGTGGTGAGGGCCGTGCGCGCGTCGGCGACGACGGAGTCGGCGTGCAGGCCGAGATGGGCGCGCAGGAGGGTGAGGGCCGTGGTGGCGAACCGGGTCTGGACGACGGAGCGCTCGTCGGCGAAGTCCAGGACGACGAGGTCGTCGGCGGCGGACATGACGGGGGTGGCGGGGTCGGCGGTGACGGCGGTGGTCCGCGTCCGCCCCTTCAACGCACCGAGCAGCTCCAGCACTTCGGTCGTCGTACCGGAGCGGGTGAGGGCGACGACCCGGTCGTACGACCGACCGTGCGGGAACTCGGAGGCGGCGAACGCGTCGGTCTCGCCCTGCCCGGCGCCCTCCCGCAGCCCGGCCACCGCCTGCGCCATGAAGTACGAGGTCCCGCACCCCACGATCGCGACCCGCTCCCCGGACTCCGGCAGCGCCGCCTTGTACCGCTGCGCCCCCTCGGCGGCCCGCGCCCAGCACTCCGGCTGGCTGTTCAGCTCGTCCTCGACATGGGTCATGCCCACACCCTTCCCTCGCTGATTGTTCCTGCAAGATATAGCGCACTTTCGAGCACGATCAAGCATCCACGCTCAGAGGGCCGTGCGCTAGGGTCACCGGGAACACGGAGAAGGAGGCTGCGGATGTCCCGGGACGCCCGCTGGAAGGCGCTGCTGGAACTGCTCGTGGAGCGCGGCCGGCTGGAGGTCGAGGAGGCGGCGGCGGAGCTGGAGGTGTCGGCGGCGACGATCCGCCGGGACTTCGACCAGCTCGCCGAGCAGCAGATGCTGGTGCGCACCCGGGGCGGAGCGGTGGTGCACGGGGTGTCGTACGAGCTCCCGCTGCGCTACAAGACCGCCCGGCGCGCCTCCGAGAAGCAGCGCATCGCGAAGGCCGTGGCCGATCTGCTGGCGCCGGGCGAGGCGGTGGGGCTCACGGGCGGCACGACCACCACGGAGGTGGCCCGCGCCCTGGCCGTGCGCGGCGACCTGTCCAGCGGCTCGCCGGCGCTGACCGTCGTCACCAACGCGCTCAACATCGCCAACGAGCTCGCCGTACGGCCCCAGTTCAAGATCGTGGTGACGGGCGGGGTCGCACGCCCGCAGTCGTACGAGCTCATCGGCCCGCTCGCGGACGGGGTGCTCGGACAGATCACGCTCGACGTGGCCGTACTCGGCGTCGTCGCCTTCGACGTCGCGCACGGCGCGGCGGCGCACGACGAGGCGGAGGCCGCAATCAACCGGCTGCTGTGCGAGCGCGCGGAGCGGGTGGTGGTCGCCGCCGACTCCAGCAAACTGGGCCGGCGCGCCTTCGCCCGGATCTGCGGAGCGGAGCTGGTGCACACACTCGTGACGGACACGGCGGTAGCACAGGAGACGGTACGCCTCTTCGAGGAGGCGGGGGTCCGGGTCCTGGCGGTGTGACGCCCGCCCGACGCCCCGTCGGCACGACGGCCGACCGGCCCGGGCATGACCGGCCCGCGCGCGACGACCCACACCGATCCCAGCCGCCACCCCGCCCCGCGCAGCACCCGCGCGTACGGCATCGGCCCACACCGGGCCGGCACACCCCGCCGGCCCGTACCCAACCGGCGCCCGCCACCAGCGGACTCGGCTCCGCCCGCGCCGGATCCGGCCACACCGGACCGGACCGCCTCGGAACCGGCCACCTCGGGAGGCCGCCGGCACGGCCGCGCCGGATCCGGCGTCCTCGGAGCCGGCCCTTGCGAGACCACCGCACCGGAACCGGCTGCTTCAGGCCTGCCCCCTTCGGCCACCACCGCCTCGGGTCCGACCACTTCGGATCCGGCCGCTTCCGTGCAACTGCTCCCGTGCCGACGGGTACTTCCGCACCGACCGCTCCAGAACGGACCGCGTCGGACCCGCCCGCCTCAGAACCGACCGAGGTCGGCCTTCACGAACCCCGCCCCCCGCTGGTCGTTGCACCCGGTCGGTGGTCGGTCGGCCGGGTCGGGCCAGGCCTGCTGGGCCTGGAGGGCCACGCTCACCAGGGTCAGCAGCAGGTCGACGTCGCTCGCGGCGTCGAGGCGCAGGGTCACCCACTGAGAGCCGGGCACGATCCTGATCGCCCCCGAGTCCCTCAGGTCCTTCGCGAAGCGCCGGATGGCCCGGTCGGTCAGCCGTAGATCGACATCACGGTCCGAGTGGAAGTGGGCGATCTCGCCCTGGACCGAACTCACCGCCTCTCCCAGGCCGCAGCTCGGGACCGCCTGGCTCAGGTCGGGCCAGGTCGCCAGTTGCGCGAGCGCGCGCGAGGCCAACGTCATGGGCCCATCATGGACCGCTCACCCCTCGGCAACCAGCTCGTGAGCAAGCATTAACCGACCTGTATCCAGCAGGGGGCCGCGCAAGGAAAGGTTCCGGCCGCCCCGAACGGGGCACGCGGCGCGCGGGGTTGACGGACCGGCCGACCTGAGGGCACACAAGTCGGCGCAGGTCAGGGGCATATCGTTCACGTCACACACAGGCCGGATCCGGTCACACGCGGCCGGGGCAGCCCGTACGGCACGGGGAGGCCCTCGCCGCCGAGGCGGGTGATGACGCGTTTCCGGTTGTCTCGGGATGTGAATGCGCTCGGCCCGTCGGTCCGCACGGGCACCGGAACCGGCCTTGCCTCTCCCCTCACGCTCCCCCTAACCTGACTTTGTGCCGCTAATAAACAAAACCCGATCGCACAGCGTGGTGCCGGGCAGCAGTACCGGTCTCACCCGGCTCCGGATCGCTCTGACCGCCTTCTTCGCACTGGACGGCTTCATCTTCGCCGGGTGGGTCGTCCGGATTCCCGACATCAAGGAGCAGACCCACGCCTCGGCCAGTGCTCTGGGCCTGGCGCTCCTCGGTGTCTCCGCCGGTGCGGTGATCACGATGACCCTCACCGGACGCCTGTGCCGGCGCTACGGCAGCCATCCGGTCACCGTGGGCTGCGCCGTTCTGCTCTCCCTCAGCGTCGCCCTGCCCCCGCTCACCCACTCCGCGCCCGCGCTCGGCGCCGTACTGCTGGTCTTCGGCGCCGCCTACGGCGGGATCAACGTTGCCTTCAACAGCGCCGCCGTCGATCTGGTGACCGCGCTGCGGCGGCCCATCATGCCCACGTTCCATGCCGCGTTCAGCCTCGGCGGCATGATCGGCGCGGGCCTCGGCGGACTGCTCGCCGGTGCCCTCTCGCCCACCCGGCATCTGTTCGGCCTCACCGTCACGGGGCTGCTCGTCACCGCCCTCGCCGGCCGGACCCTGCTGCGGCAGGAGCCGGCCGCGCCGGCCCGGACCGGCCCGGCGCCGCACCAGAAGCCGCGGGCCGGCAGTGCGCAGCGCGGCGGCCACCGCGGCCTGGTCCTCGTCTTCGGGCTGATCGCGCTGTGCACGGCCTACGGCGAGGGCGCCATGGCCGACTGGGGCGCGCTCCATCTCCACCAGGACCTGGCGGCCTCGTCGGGCGTGGCGGCGGCGGGGTACTCGTGTTTCGCGCTGGCCATGACCATCGGCCGGGCGACCGGGACCACGCTGCTGGAACGTCTCGGCCGCGCGCGTACCGTGATCGCCGGCGGCACCGTCGCGGCGGCGGGCATGCTGCTCGGCTCCCTCGCGCCCTCCGTGGGGGCGGCGCTGATCGGCTTCGCCGTCACCGGGCTCGGGCTCGCCAACCTCTTCCCGGTCGCCGTGGAACGGGCGGGCGCGCTGACCGGTCCGTCCGGGGTCGCCGTCGCCTCGACGCTCGGCTACGGCGGCATGCTGCTCGGACCGCCCTCGATCGGCTTCATGGCCGACTGGTTCTCCCTGCCGACCGCGCTCACGAGCGTGGCGGCGCTGGCCGCCGTCGCCGCGCTCATCGGAGTCACGACGCAGCGGACCATGGGGCGCTGACGCGCCTCGGCCACCCGGCGGAAGAGCGAAAAGGGGCGGGCCTTCGAGCAGGCTCCATCCGGCACACTCGCCCCATGGAGACTGCCGAATTCCTTCAGACCCTGGACCGCGAGGGCCGACTGCTCGCCGCGGCCGCCGACGCCGCGGGGACCGACGCCAAGGTGCCCACCTGCCCGGAGTGGCAGGTACGTGACCTGCTGCGGCACACCGGCGCCGTGCATCGCTGGGCCGCCGGCTACCTCACCGAAGGGGGCGACGCACGGCGTCCGTTCGGCGACCTGCCGGAGCTGGACGGCGCCGAGCTGGTGGCCTGGTACCGGGACAGCCACCGCCTGCTGGTCGACGCCCTGGCCGCCGCACCCGCCGACCTGGTGTGCTGGACGTTCCTTCCGGCGCCCAGCCCCTCACCGCTGGCGTTCTGGGCCCGCCGGCAGGCACACGAGACGACCGTCCACCGGTACGACGCGGAGGCGGCGCGCGGCGGTACGGCCTCCCCGGTCGCCCGGGACTTCGCGGTCGACGGCATCGACGAGCTGCTGCGCGGCTTCCACGCCCGCTCCCGGAGCCGGCTGCGCACCGAGGAGCCGCGCGTCCTGCGGGTGCGCGCGCTGCACGCGGGGGCGGACGGGACGGACGGCGCGGACACCGTGTGGACCATGCGGCTGTCGGCCGAGCCGGCGGTGACCGTGCGCAACACGGCCGGCGAAGTGGACGAGGCCGGTGAGGTCGGCGAGGCCGAAGCCGAACTGTCCGGACCCGCCGACGAGTTGTACCTGGCCCTGTGGAACCGCAAGCCCGTGCCGAGTGTGCGCGGCGATCACGCGCTGGCCGAGCTGTGGCGGGAGAAGGGCGGCGTCTGACACACCCTGGACTCCCCCTGCCCCGACGTCATTCGGCGTCGGTGAGCATCCGGGCCAGCACCGCGCGCTGCACGGGCCGCACCTGGCCGTGCAGCGCGCGCCCCTTGCCCGTCAGGGCCACCCGGACCCCGCGCCGGTCCTCGGCGCACATCGCGCGGTCGACCAGGCCCTCCTTCTCCAGGCGGCCGATCAGCCGGGACAGCGCGCTCTGACTGAGGTGGACCCGCTCGGAGATCTCCTGCACGCGGTAGGCGCAGCCGCCGTCGGCCGCCACCCCCTCGGCCAGCAGGTCGAGCACCTCGAAGTCGCTGGCGCACAGGCCGTGTTCGTGCAGCGTCCGGTCCAGCTCGCACTGGGTGCGGGCATGCAGGGCCAGGATGTCCCGCCACTGCTCCACGAGCGCCTGCTCGGCCTTGTTCGCCGCCATGGGCGCACCGTAGCAGAGAATCAAGATTGTTGCACCGTAATTAAATGCATTTGCATTCGATGCATGCGCATGTAGTGTTTCGGCATGACCTCTCCGCTCACCCACCCCGCGGCCCCGTCCCCGGCCGTCCGCTGGACTCCTCGTCTGTGGGGCACCCTGCTGGTGCTCTGCGCGGCGATGTTCCTCGACGCGCTCGACGTGTCGATGGTCGGAGTCGCGCTCCCGTCCATCGGCTCCGACCTGCATCTGTCCACGTCGACGCTGCAATGGATCGTCAGCGGCTACATCCTGGGCTACGGGGGCCTGCTCCTCCTCGGCGGACGCACCGCCGACCTGCTCGGCCGGCGCCAGGTGTTCCTCGTCGCGCTCGGCGTCTTCGCGCTCGCCTCGCTGCTCGGCGGGCTCGTGGACTCCGGTCCGCTGCTGATCGCCAGCCGCTTCGTCAAGGGCCTCAGCGCGGCCTTCACCGCGCCGGCCGGACTGTCGATCATCACCACGACATTCCCGGAGGGCCCGCTGCGCAACCGGGCCCTGTCCATCTACACCACCTGCGCCGCCACCGGCTTCTCCATGGGCCTGGTGCTCTCCGGCCTGCTCACCGAGGCCAGCTGGCGCTTCACCATGCTGCTGCCCGCGCCGATCGCCCTGATCGCGCTGGCTGCGGGCCTCAAGCTGCTGCCGCGCAGCGCCCGCGAGGAGAACCACGCCGGCTACGACATCCCGGGCGCCGTCCTCGGCACCGCGTCGATGCTGCTGCTGGTCTACACCGTCGTCCAGGCCCCCGAGGCCGGCTGGGCCTCGGCCCGTACGCTGCTGTCCTTCCTCGCCGTCGCCGTGCTGCTCATCGCGTTCGTCCTGGTCGAGCGGCGCTCGCCGAGTCCGCTGATCCGGCTGGGCGTGCTGCGCTCGGGCAGCCAGGTGCGCGCCCAGCTCGGCGCGATCGCCTTCTTCGGCTCCTACGTCGGCTTCCAGTTCCTGACGACGCTCTACATGCAGTCCCTGCTCGGCTGGTCCGCGCTGCAGACCGCGCTCGCGTTCCTGCCGGCCGGCGCGCTGGTGGCGGTGTCGTCCACGAAGGTCGGCGCGATCGTCGACCGGTTCGGCACGCCCCGGCTGATCGCGCTGGGCTTCGCCTTCATGGCCCTCGGGTACGCCCTGTTCCTGCGCGTCGATCTCGACCCGGTGTACGCGGCGGTCGTCCTGCCGTCGATGCTGCTGATCGGCGCGGCCTGCGCGCTGGTCTTCCCCTCGCTCAACATCCAGGCCACCAACGGGGTCGAGGACCACGAGCAGGGCATGGTCTCCGGTCTGCTCAACACCTCGGTGCAGGTGGGCGGCGCGCTGTTCCTGGCGGTGGTGACGGCCGTGGTCACCGCGGGCGCCCCCGCACACGCCACCCCGCAGGCCGTCCTCGACAGCTACCGGCCCGGCTTCCTCGTCGTCATGGGCATCGCACTGGCCGGCCTGCTGATCACGCTCACCGGTCTGCGCGACGGTCGCAGCGGGCCGTCCGTCGTGGTCGCCCGGTCCGCGTCCGCTGTGCGGGAGGCGGAAGCCGAGCGCGTGGCGGTCCGTGACTGACCGCTCCACGGGGGCGCTGTGCGGGGTGCCAGGACGGGTCCGTCAGGCGCCGGCCGCTTCGTCGTGGCCGGTCGCGCGGTTCCCCGCACCCCCTTGGGGCGTTCACCCGGCCGGAGTTGGTTTGCTCCCCGAGTGCAGGTCCATGAGACTTGGCAGATGGACAGCTACCGGGGCCGCCGCACCAAGGCCCAACAGGACGCGGCCACGGTCGAGATCGGCTACGCGCTGGTGAGCGCCGGCTTCGCGGCCGCGGTGCTGTTCGGGGCCGTCGCGGGGCCGGCGCTGCTCTTCGATCTGCCCCGGGCGTTCGGGACGGCGCTGGTGTGGACCGGTCTCGTGGTCGCGCCCGTGGTCTTCCTGACCCGCGTGGTGAGCGTGCTGGTGCGCTTCCGGCGGGGCGCTCAGCCCAGCCAGCCGGGCCGTACCAACCCCGACTCGTAGGCCAGCACGACGAGTTGGGCGCGGTCGCGGGCGCCCAGCTTCACCATCGCGCGGCTCACATGGGTCTTGGCCGTCAGCGGGCTGACCACCAGCCGGCGGGCGATCTCCTCGTTGGACAGGCCGATGCCGACCAGCGCCATCACCTCCCGCTCCCGCTCGGTGAGCCGGGCGAGGGCGTCGGCCGCCGCGGGCTCCTTGGAGCGGGCCGCGAACTCGGCGATCAGGCGCCGGGTGACACCGGGTGACAGCAACGCGTCGCCGTCGACCACCGCCCGTACGGCGCGCACGAGTTCGTCCGGTTCGGTGTCCTTCACCAGGAAGCCGGAGGCACCGCAGCGGATGGCCTCGAAGACGTACTCGTCGAGCTCGAAGGTGGTGAGCATGACCACCTTCACGTCCCTGAGATCCGCGTCGCCGGTGATGCGCCGGGTCGCGGCCAGGCCGTCGAGCCGGGGCATGCGGATGTCCATCAGGACGACGTCCGGCGCCCGTTCGCGCACCAGGCGCAGCGCCTCCTCGCCGTCGGCCGCCTCGCCGGCCACCTCGATGTCGGGCTGCGCGTCGAGCAGCGCTCTGAAGCCGGCCCGCACGAGCGACTGGTCGTCGGCGAGCAGTACCCGGATCACTGGTCCTCCCTGAGGTGCGACGGCAGTACGGCGAGCACCCGGAAGCCGCCGTCGGGGCGCGGGCCCGCCTCGATGGTGCCACCCAGCGCGGCCGCCCGCTCCCGCATGCCGGCCAGCCCGTTCCCGCTGCCCCCGGCGTCGGCGCCGGTCGCGGGTCCGTCGTCGTCGACCCGCAGCCGCAGCGCGTCGCCGTCATGGGCGAACGCCACGCGCGCGTCCCGCGATCCGGAGTGCCGTACGACGTTGGTCAGCGCCTCCTGGACGATGCGGAAGGCGGCCAGGTCGGCCCCCGCCGGCAGCCGGGGCGGGGCGCCCTCGACCTCGACGGTCAGCCCGGCCGCGGCCGCCTGTTCCACCAGTTCCGGCAGCCGGTCCAGGCCCGGGGCGGGCGTGCGCGGGGCGGCGCCGGGGGCGCGCAGGGTGTCGAGCACCTGGCGCACCTCGCCGAGGGCCTCCTTGCTGGCGGCCTTGATGGTGGTGAGCGCGGTCCGCGCCTGCTCGGGGTCGCTGTCGAGCAGCGCGAGGCCCATGCCGGCCTGGACGTTGATGACGGAGATGCTGTGCGCGAGGACGTCGTGCAGTTCGCGGGCGATGCGCAGCCGTTCCTCGTCCGCGCGCCGTCGGGCCGCCTGCGCCCGGTCCGCCCGCTCCCGGGCCCACTGTTCGCGCCGTACCCGGGCCAGTTCGGCCACGGCGAAGACCGCCAGCACCCAGGCGGCGATGCCGATCTCCTGGATGACGCCCGCGCCCTTGTCCCCCGGGGGCGGCAGCCAGCGGTAGAGCCAGAGCGCGACCAGGGCGTGCCCGGCCCACAGCAGCCCCACGGACGCCCAGGCGGCACGCCGGTGCCCGGCCACGACCGCGCTGAAGCAGGCCACCGCGACCGTCAGATAGACCGGCCCGTAGGGGTAGCCCGCGGCCAGATAGCCGAGGGTCACCGCCGCCGTGCCGAAGGCCACGGCCACCGGGTGGCGGTGCCGCCACAGCAGCAGGAGCGAGGCGGCGAGCAGCAGCACGCGCGCGTAGGGGTCGAGCGGCACCCGGTGCGGCTGGCCGTGCGCGGCGAAGTTGCTGCCGACCAGCACGAACACGGTGAACAGCGCGGTCGAGCGCCAGGGCCAGGCCCGACCCCGGTGCGGCTCCGGGTCGTCCGGGACGTCGCGCCACGAAGGGTCGTACCGCGACCACGGGGGCCCGTACCGCCACCGCGGCGAGGGGGCGCGCTGCTCTTCCATGCCCGCCACGCTAGACGCCGGCGGCGGTGCCGGACGTCAGCCGGGCGTGGTGATCACTCGTACTCCCCGGGGAGTACGAGTGATCACCACGGGGCACGGCTCCTACCGCAGCCCCACCCCGTGCGCCAGCTGCGTGACCGTGTGCCGGAAGAAGCCCTCCCGGTCCTCGACCACGTTGCGGAACTGGCCGAACAGCTCGAAGCTCACCAGCCCGAACAGCTGGGACCAGGCCGCCACCATCGCCACGGCGACCTCGGGGGGCAGGTCGGGGGCGAGGTCCGCGGCCATGCGCTCGGCCTCGGGGCGCAGGGAGGCGGGCACGGTCGGGCCGGCGAGGCCGGGGCCCTCGTGGGCGGCGCGGATGATGCCGATGAGGACCAGGCCGACGCGGG
This sequence comes from Streptomyces monashensis, assembly GCF_001866665.1. Lineage (GTDB taxonomy): Bacteria > Actinomycetota > Actinomycetes > Streptomycetales > Streptomycetaceae > Streptomyces > Streptomyces monashensis. The sequence goes on from NZ_MLYO01000093.1 coordinate 34,017, forward strand.
AGGCGGCCGGGACGGTGGTCTCGGGGGCGGCGTAGCCGGGCACGGGCGAGCCGTAGATCAGCGCGTACTCGTGCGGATGCGCGAGCGCCCAGCCGCGTACCGCCTCGCACACGGCGGTCCAGCGTGCCACGGGCGCGGCACCGTGCGCCGCGTCGCGCGCCCGCTCCGCGTTCTCGCCGAGGGAGTCGTAGGCGTCGATGATCAGGGCGGTCAGCAGCTCGTCGCGGCTGGGGAAGTAGCGGTACAGGGCCGAGGAGACCATGCCGAGTTCGCGGGCGACGGCCCGCAGCGAGAGCTTCGCCGCGCCCTCGTCCGCGAGCTGTCTGCGGGCCGCCTCCTTGATGGCGGCGGTGACCTCGGCCCTGGCCCGTGCGCGGGCGCCCTGTGGGGTGCTCATGCCATCAGTCTGCCACGAGAGAGAGCAGTGCACACAAAAGAGAGCAGTGCTCTTGCATTCTCGTGTCGACCTCGCCCACACTGAAGTCAAGCGAGAGCACCGCTCTCCCAAGCCGTAGGGGTCACCATGTCGTCACACGTCAAGAAGCCGGGCTGGTTCACCGTCAACGTCTTCAACCGGGCGGTGGCCTGGCTCACCGGGCGCGGCATCAGCATCTGGGGTTCCCGGGTCCTCGCGGTGCGCGGACGCAAGAGCGGGCAGTGGCGTACGACCCCGGTGAACCTGCTGACGGTGGACGGGCAGCAGTACCTGCTCGCCCCGCGCGGCCATGTCCAGTGGACCCGCAACATGCGGGCGGCCGGCGGGGGCGAGCTGAGGCTCGGCAGCAGCGTGGACGTCTTCACCGCCACCGAGGTCGCGGACGACGACAAGGTCCCGCTGCTGCGCGCCTACCTCAAGCGCTGGAAGGCGGAGGTCGGGGTCTTCTTCAACGGCGTCGGCCCCGACTCCCCGGACGAGGACCTGCGCCGTATCGCCCCCGACCACCCCGTCTTCCGCATCACGGTCACGAACTGACCGGATCCTCCGCCGGGGCGCTCTGCTCCCGGTCCAGCGCGGTCAGGGCGCGCTGGGCGATCGGACGGGAGCGGACGATCTCGGCGACCGAGGTCCTGCCCTGGGTGATCTCCCGGAACGCCCGCCAGGCGGGGCGGAAGCCGGTGAGGGCCGCGTGGAAGAGGCCGGGACGCTTCTCGAACGCGGTCAGCAGCCGCTTGCCGACGCTCATCTCGACACCGAGTCCGGCCTTGACCGCGAACGCGTAGTTCAGGGCCTGGCGGCGGGTGTCGACCGCGTCGTGCGCCTCGGCGATGCGCACCGCCCACTCCCCCGCGAGCCGGCCCGAGCGCAGCGCGAACGAGATGCCCTCGCGCGTCCACGGCTCCAGCAGACCGGCCGCGTCACCGCAGACCAGCACCCGGCCCCGGGACAGCGGCGAGTCGTCCGCGCGGCAGCGGGTCAGATGCCCGGAGGAGATGGTCGGCTCGAAGCCGGCCAGGCCGAGCCGGGCGATGAAGTCCTCCAAGTACCGCTTCGTGGCGGCGCCTTCGCCGCGTGCGGAGATCACGCCGACCGTCAGGGTGTCGCCCTTCGGGAACACCCAGCCGTAACTGCCCGGCATCGGGCCCCAGTCGATGAGGACCCGGCCCTTCCAGTCCTCGGCGACGGACTCCGGAACCGGGATCTCCGCCTCCAGACCGAGGTCCACCTGGGCCGGCTTCACGCCGACATGGGCCCCTATCCGGCTCGCGCTGCCGTCGGCACCGACGACCGCGCGGGCCAGCACCGTCTCGCCGCCCTGGAGCAGGACGGCGACCGTGCGCCGGTCGGGGACCGCTGAGCCGTGCTGCTCCACGCGCTGCACCGTGACGCCCGTACGCAGCTCGGCGCCCGCCTTCTGGGCGTGCTCGACCAGCTGCTGGTCGAACTCCGGGCGGTTGATCAGGCCGAACAGCATCTGCTTGGAACGGCGGGTGCGGGCGAAACGGCCGTTGTGGGAGAAGGTGACCGCGTGCACCCGGTCACGGAGGGGCAGCTCGAAGCCGGGGGGCAGCGCGTCGCGCGAGGGGCCGATGATGCCGCCGCCGCAGGTTTTGTAGCGCGGCAACTCGGCTTTCTCCAGCAACAGCACGCGCCGTCCCGCGACCGCGGCCGCGTAGGCGGCCGAGGCCCCCGCGGGTCCCGCGCCCACCACGACGACGTCCCACACCTGCTGCACGTCGTCCGCCGAAGAGTTCTCGCCGCTCACGATGGTCTACTGCTCCGATCCAGCCGCTGCCGTAGTCTCCCCCGCATCCTACGGCGGTCGTCGCCGCAGGCCACTGTGGGAGTATCGGGGTACTCACCCAGTTCAACGTCGCACCCACGAGGAGCGTGCCCATGAAGTCGAATCCGGTCGCCGAGACCGTCGCCTCGCTGATGCCCCGGGCGAGGGCGGAGCTGACCGAGCTCGTCGCCTTCCGGTCGGTGGCCGACTTCGCGCAGTTCCCGAAGAGCGAGAGCGAGGCCGCCGCGCGCTGGATCACCGAGGCGCTCACCGCCGAGGGCTTCGTCGACGTGGCCCTGCTGGACACCCCGGACGGCACGCAGTCGGTCTACGGCTACCTGCCGGGTCCCGAGGGTGCGAAAACGGTTCTGCTCTACGCCCACTACGACGTGCAGCCGCCGCTGGACGAGGCCGGCTGGACCACCCCGCCGTTCGAGCTGACCGAGCGCGACGGCCGCTGGTACGGCCGCGGGAGCGCCGACTGCAAGGGCGGCTTCATCATGCACCTGCTCGCGCTGCGCGCCCTGAAGGCGAACGGCGGCGTCCCGGTGAACGTGAAGGTGATCGTCGAGGGCTCGGAGGAGCAGGGCACCGGCGGCCTGGAGCGGTACGCCGAGCAGCACCCCGAGCTGCTCACGGCGGACACGATCGTGATCGGCGACGCGGGCAACTTCCGGGTCGGCCTGCCCACCGTGACGACCATCCTGCGCGGGATGACCCTGGTCCGGGTGCAGATCGACACCCTGCAGGGCAACCTGCACTCGGGCCAGTTCGGCGGTGCCGCCCCGGACGCGCTGGCCGCGCTGATCCGGGTGCTGGACTCGCTACGCGCCGCGGACGGCTCGACCACCGTCGACGGTCTCGACGCCTCGGCCACGTGGGACGGCCTGGAGTACACCGAGGAGCAGTTCCGCTCCGACGCCCGGGTGCTCGACGGTGTCGGACTGACCGGCGGCGGCGCCGTCGCCGACCGGCTGTGGGCCCGCCCGGCGGTCAGCGTCCTCGGCATCGACTGCCCGCCGGTCGTCGGCGCCACCCCCTCGGTGCAGTCCACGGCCCGGGCCCTGATCAGCCTGCGGGTGCCGCCGGGCGTGGACGCCGCCGAGGCGACCAAGCTGCTCCAGGCGCACATCGAGGCGCACACCCCGTGGGGCGCCCGGGTCGGCATCGAGCAGATCGGCCAGGGCCAGCCCTTCCGCGCCGACACCACCAGCCCGGCGTACCAGGCGATGGCCGACGCGATGGCCGTGGCCTACCCCGGCGAGTCCATGCAGTACGCCGGGCAGGGCGGCTCCATCCCGCTGTGCAACACGCTGGCCGGGCTGTACCCCGAGGCGGAGATCCTGCTGATCGGCCTGAGCGAGCCGGAGGCGCAGATCCACGCGGTCAACGAGAGCGTCTCCCCCGAGGAGCTGGAGCGGCTGTCGGTCGCCGAGGCGCTGTTCCTGCGCAACTACGCCGGCTGACCCTTCGGGGCCTGCCGTCCGCCCCTTCTGCCGGTGGCAGAGCGCCCTCGCCTCCGGGCGGGGGCGCTGCCTACGGTCGGGAGATGGACGTCATCGAACTGCTCCCCCGACTGCACATGCTGCGCTTTCCCGTCGGCCAGGCCTATCTCTGGCGCGACGACGACGCGTTGACACTCGTCGACGCGGGCGTGCTCGGCGCCGGCCGGACGATCGCCGACGCGATCACGTCCCTGGGCCACGCACCCCGGGACGTACGGCGGATCGTGCTGACCCATTTCCACGAGGATCACGTCGGCGGGGCGGGCGAGTTCGCGGCGCTGAGCGGTGCCGAGGTGCTCGCGCACCATCTGGAGGCCCCGGTCATCCGGGGTGAACTCCCCGGCCCGCCGCCCCGGTTCGAGGACTGGGAGCTACCGATCCACGCCGAGGCCGTCAAGCGCCTGCCCACGGGCGAACCGGTGCCGCCGGCCTCGGTCAGCACGGTGTCCGACGGGGATGTGCTCGACTTCGGCGGTGGAGCTCAGGTCGTCCATGTCCCCGGCCACACGGACGGCAGCATCGCCCTGTTCCTGCCCGCCGAGGGCGTGCTGTTCACCGGGGACACGGTGGCGGCCTCCCCCGTCGACGGCGCGGTGATGCCGGGCGTCGGCAACCTCGACCTCCCTCAACTCCTCGGCTCCCTCGACCGATTGGCCGAACTGGACGCGGACGTCATGTGTTTTGGCCATGGAGACCCGGCCGTCGGGGGCGCGGCCACCGCGCTGCGCCGGGTGGTGGACGCCCGCTGAGCACGGGGTACGGCCCGCGCCCACCGTCGGCCGACGCGGCCCGGCCGGCCCAGCCGGGCACATGGGTGAGGCGGTCATGGCCGTTGGCTGGTTCGGGCGGTCGACTTGTGCGGGCTGGTGGTGGTCGGCGGGGTGCGCCCGTGGTCGGTCGGGTTGCTCGGCCTGGAGGGAGGGCGGCGGGTACGGGCGATCGGTACCGGTGCGGGCCCCGACCGGTACCGGTCCGCACGAGTCGGCGGTCAGCCGACCGGCACTCCGCCCTCCAGATACAGTGCGGTTCCCCGTTCGCGGGCCCGCAGCGCCCAGCGCAGTCGCTCGTAGCGGACCGGCGGGAGCATCGCTGCGGCCTCCTGCTCGCCGGCGAAGCGCCAGGCGCGCAGCTCCGGGCCCGGCAGCAGCACGCGGGACGCCTCGGCGGGCTCCAGTCTGCCGCCGTCGAACAACAGCCGCAGCCCGCCGAAGCCGGGCGGTGCGGGCCGCTCCCAGTCCACGACGAGCAGCCGGGGCACCTCCCGCAGCTCTATCCCGGTCTCCTCGGCGACCTCCCGCATCCCGGCGCGGGCCGGCGCCTCACCGCGCTCGACCACCCCGCCGGGGAACTCCCAGCCCGGCTTGTAGGTGGGGTCGACGAGCAGCACCCGGTCGTGCTCGTCGAAGAGCAGCACCCCGGCGGCGAGCGTCTCGGCGGTCGGCTCGGGGGTCTGCACGATGTCGCAGGGGGGTGCGGTCCCTCCGCAGACGGCGTCGGCGATGCGGGCGGCGGTCTCGTACGGGGTGAGGTCGCCCGTGTCCACGAGGTGGGCGTCGGCGGTGAGCCAGGAGGCGAGGGCGGCGCGGTAGGGCTCGATGTGGTCGTACGCCCACTGCCGTATCCGTATCTCTCCGTCGGGCAGGTCCGGCGGGATCTCCCGGCCGGCTATCCGCTCGCGCAGGATCGTTTCGGCCGGGGCGAGGAGCAGATGGTGCACGGGGATCCTGCGGGTGGCGAGGCCGCCGAAGATCTCGTCACGGTACTCCTGGCGGAGCAGGGTCATGGGCACCACCAGGGTCCCGCCCAGCTCGGCGAGCATCGCGGCGGCCGTGTCGACGACCAGCCGGCGCCAGATCGGCAGGTCCTGGAAGTCACCGACCTCGGCGAGGCGCTTGGGCGGCAGCAGGTGCGTGAGCGACCCGGCGACGACCTCGGGGTCGAAGAGCGTGCTGTTCGGGATCAGCTCGATCAGTTCCCGTGCGGTGGTGGTCTTCCCCGCACCGAACGCGCCGTTGATCCAGACGACGGTCACGGACTCCCCCTCTTCTGTTGGCCCCCTGTGGCTTGCCCGCAACACCCTGCCACGGAAACCCCGCCCCGGTGAGGGCGCCCGCACAGGAACGCCGGTGCCCCCTGCGGGGGAACACCGGCACGCCCGCGGAGACCGCCGGCCCCTGGGGGTGATCCGGACGAGACCCCCTAGTTCTGCCCGAGGCCCTGTCCCATGTCCTGCGCGGATTCCTGCGGGAGGACCCGTTCGAAGGCGTGGTCGAAGGCCTGGGCGCCGGACTGCCTGCCGCTGGGGGCGAGACCGTCCTGGCTGAAGAGGTCGCCGGTCGAGTGGGCGGTGTCCTGCATGCCGAGCTCGTCGAGCGGCCCGTTGTCCGCCGCGTGGGACGGAGTGACGGCGGCCACGACGAATCCGGTGGCCAGGGTGGCGAGGGCGAGGATGCTGCGCTTCTTCATGCGCTGACCAACTGGAAAGGCGGCCGGGGGTCACGCGGACCGCGCGCTTTCCGTTCATCAGGCCGATCGCCGTCCGGTGCGTGGGCGTCCCGGCCGGGTGGGCACCCCGGCCGGAAAATTCCGTGGCCCCGCCGATCATGAACCGGATATCCTCCGGGCCGGAGCGTCGACGATCACCTTCTTCGACCCAACACCCCACCACCGGACGGATCGAGGTCGCATGCGCGTGCAGGTGAGCGGTTTCCCGGCCACCGGCTCCGACGACGACCCCCTCGGCCTCGTGGCGCGCTCGGCCGACCGGCTCGTACGGTCCGCAGGCGCGCTCTCCGACGCCGCGCTGCGTGCCCCGTCCGAGCTGCCCGGGTGGACGCGCGGCCATGTGCTCGCCCATGTCGCCCACAGTGCCGACGCCTACGTCCGGCTGCTCAGGCTCGCGCGCACCGGCCACGCACCGGGCCCCCGCGCGGACCGGGCGGCACTGGCCGCCGCGCTGGAGCGGGACGCGGCCCTGCCCGCCGGCCGGCTCACGGCCCTGCTGCGGGAGAGCCTGGACCGGTTCACGGCGCAGGCGCGCGCGATGCCCGCCCCCGCCTGGGACCACCTGGTCGCCGCGCTGGCCGGCTGGCGGCACCCGGCCTGGTATCTGCTGCTGCGCTGCCTGCGGGAGTTGGAGACCCACCACCTGGACCTCGGCACCGGCTACGGCACCGAGCAGTGGCCCCGCGCGTACGTCTCCTGGGCGCTGGACGACACCCTCGGCACACTGCGGGCGCAGGGCTTCGCGCTCGCCTCGGTGGAGGCCGCGGATCTGGGCCGGCGCTGGACCCTGGCGGCCGAGGGGCCCTCGGTCACGACGGCCGGACACCGGATTCTCGGCTGGCTCGCCGGACGGCTGCCCGCCGAAGCCCTGACCACCGGCACTCTGCCCGCCGACGCCCTGCCCATCGACGCTCTGATCGCCGACACCTCGACCGCCGGCGCACCGGCGCACCTCCTGCCCCGGCCGCCCGCCTGGCCCCAGCCTCCGCTGCCCGGCTGGGGCCGCGTCGGCGACGACGCATGAGCCGAGCGAAGCCAACACATCCGAACACTCAGCGGGCTCACAGGGTGAAGCAGCCCAGCTGTCAAGGCTTTTGACGGGATATCGAACAGTCCAGGCTCGCCTCTTCCAACACACTCCGACAGGTCCTACCGTAAACGCGCATGGCTGACCCACACTGACGGCCGGGCGTCGCCCGGCCGTCAGCCACCGTTCGCGAGTCGGAGGAACGTCCACGATGCGTCACCCTCACACCCGCACGACCCGCACCGCCCGCCGAAGACTGCTCGGGGCCCTCGGCGCCGGACTGCTGTGCACGGCGGGCCTCGCCGTCCCCGCCGCCGCCACCCCCGCCGCCCGGACCCCCGTCACCACGGCCCACGAACAGACCCCCGCCGTCCCCGCCCTGGCCGACGGGCTCGCCCCCACCC
>NZ_MLYO01000094.1 GCF_001866665.1 Streptomyces monashensis
GCAGGTCCGGGCCGTGGGGCGGCAGGTTCCGTCAGGCCGCGCCTCGCGCCGAGTTCGGGCCGTGGAGCGGCAGGTTCGGGCCGCGTCGCGTCAGGCACAGGCCGTGAGGAGGCGGCCTCCGGCCGTGTCGCGGCGGGTTCCGGCGCTGGGACGGCGGCTGCCGGCCTCGGGGCAGCGGGTTCAGGTCGCGTCGCCGCGGGTTCCGGCCGTGGGGAGGCGGGTTCGGGCAGGGTGCGGGCGAGCAGCCAGCTCAGTACGGGCATCAGGATGAGCGGGGCGAGGGCGGTGCGCAGGGACGTGGCGTCGGCGAGCCGGCCGATGAGCGGGCTCACCAGCCCGCCGGCGCTGACGGCAAGGCCGAGGGTGATGCCGCCTGCCGTGCCGACCCGTGAGGGCAGATAGTCCTGGCCGAGGGTGACCTGGAGGGAGAACGGCACGTAGAGGCCGGCGGAGGTCAGCGCCACGCACGCGTACAGGGCCGGGCCGGGGACGAGGACGAGGCCCGCGATCGCCAGGGCCGACACCAGGTACGACCACCGGCAGACCGTGACCCGGTCCCACCGCTCGGCCAGCGCGCCGCCGAGCACGGAGCCGATCGCGCCGCCGGCGTAGAGCACGCACAGCGCGGCGGTGCCCGCGCCCGCTCCGCCGCCCAGGCGCTGCTCGGCGTACAGGGACAGGAAGGTGCTCAGGCCGATGAAGGCGATCGAGCGGCACACCACCGCCAGTGACAGCCGGACGAACGACGCCTTGTCGTCGGGTCGGGCCTGTCCGGACCGCGCGGACGTACCGGCGGAGCGGGCCGGTGGGCGGCCTCGGGGAGTGCGCAGGACGGCCAGGCAGAGCGCGGCCCCGGCGAGCGCGGGCAGCGCCAGCAGCGGGGTCCAGCGCAGCCCGCCCGTGCCCACGACGGCGGCGACCAGCAGCGGGGCGAGGGCGAAGCCCAGGTTGCCGCCCAGCGAGAACCAGCCCATGGCGCTGTGCGAGCCCCCGCTCGCGAGCCGGGCGACGCGGGCGGACTCGGGGTGGTAGGCGGCCACTCCGATCCCGGTCACCGCCATGCACACGAGGGTCGGGCCGTAGCCGCCGTCGAGGCCGGAGACGGAGATGCCGAGGCCGGCGAGGAGCGTGCTCGCGGGGAGCAGCCAGGGGACCGCGCGGCGGTCGGTGAGGGCGCCGAACAGCGGTTGTGCCACGGAGGACAGCAGGGAGGCGGCCAGGACGACACCGGAGGCGGCGGCGTAGCCGTACCCGCGCCCGGCGACGAGGAAGGGGATCAGGGCCGCGACGGCGCCCTGGTAGACGTCGACGCAGGCGTGCCCCACGGACAGCAGGGTGATCGAGGCGTTCTTTCGCACCTCGCCATGCTGCGATCGGGTGAGAGTGTCGCGCTTTCGATAAACTGCCAGTCCATGACAGAAATCCGCCATCAACCGATCGCCCCGACGCACACCCGGTTGCTGGCGTCCCGTGCGGGGATCGACGCCCACCGGCACGACGACCACCAGATCGTCTACGCGGGCCGGGGGGTGGTGGCCGTCACCACCGACGCCGGTTCCTGGGTCGCCCCGGCCACCCGTGCCCTGTGGGTGCCGGCCGGCGCGGTGCACGCGCACGAGGCGTACGGGGAGCTGGAGTTGCATCTGATGGGGTTGCCCGCGGCCGAGAACCCGCTGGGCCTGGACACCCCGACCGTGCTCGCCGTGTCCCCGCTGCTGCGCGAGCTGATCATCGCCCACACCCGCACCCCGGACGAGGGCAGTCCCGAGCGGGCGCGGCTGCGCGCGGTGCTGCTGGACCAGTTGCGGGCCTCGCCGCAGCAGCCCCTGCACCTGCCGGCGCCGTCGTCGCCGCTGCTGCGCGCGCTGTGCGGCATCCTGCTCGCCGATCCGGCGGACGGCCGTACCCTCGCCGAGCTGGGCCGGGAGGTCGGGGCGAGCGACCGTACGCTGTCGCGGCTGTTCCGCCGCGAACTGGGCATGACGTTCCCGCAGTGGCGCACCCAGGCGCGGCTGCACCGGGCGCTGGTGCTGCTGGCCGAGCAGACCCCGGTGACGGCGGTGGCGCACCGCTGCGGCTGGTCCTCGGCCAGCGCTTTCATCGACGTCTTCCGGCGCGCCTTCGGCCATACGCCGGGCGCGCGCCCGGCGGACGCCGGCGGGGCCCGCCCCGTCCCCGGTGCCCCCGGCTGACAAGCCTGCGAGGACCCACGCCACCGGCGGAGCTCTCCTGCGTGGCCCGTGGCGTGGCGCGTCCGGTCGCGGCAACCGGCGGCGTGGCGCGTGCCGCGCCGCCGGGGCGCGCGGCGAGGATGGCGCTCGGTGACGGCCCCGGGAGCAGCAGGCGGAAAGGCGGAGGCGGGTATGACGGTGAACCGTGTCGGCCTGGTGGTGCACGGCGGACGGCCCGAGGCGGTGCTCGCCGCACGGGCCGTGCGCGAGTGGTGCGCCGAGCACGCGGTGGGCTGCGCCGACATCGACGTGTGGCAGGAGGGAGCGCGGCACAGCGCGCTGGAGGAGGTCGAGGCCGCGGGCGATCCCGACCTGATCGTCACCCTCGGCGGCGACGGCACGTTCCTGCGCGGCGCCCGGCTGGCGGCCGAACACGACGCCCTGGTCCTCGGCGTCGACCTCGGCCGGGTCGGCTTTCTGACGGAGGTTCCGGTCTCCGCGGTGCGCGTGGCGCTGGACGCCGTGCGCGACGGGCGGATCACGGTCGAGCGCCGGATGCTTCTGACGATGCGTGCGTCGTGCCGGCTGGAGGTGCCGGCGCAGATGGAGGCGCTGATGCGGTACGGGCGCGGGCCGATGCTCCCGCCGCCCCGGGTGCGCCCCGAATGCGAGACCGGGAACGAGTGGGGCGTGGCCCTGAACGTCACGGCGCTGAACGACGTCGTCGTGGAGCGGCTGACCCGCGACCGGCAGGTGTCGGTCGGCGTCTATCTGGCGGGCCGGCTGCTCGCCTCGTACTCCGCGGACGCGCTGCTGGTGGCCACGCCCACGGGGTCGACGGCGTACAGCTTCGCCGCGGGCGGTCCGGTGGTCTCGCCGCGCGCCGACGGGCTCGTCTTCACGCCGGTCGCCCCGCACATGGTGTTCAACCGCTCGGTCGTGGCCGCCCCCGACGAGCCCATCGGGCTGCGGGTGCTGGAGCGTTCGGGCCAGGCCGCGGTGAGCATCGACGGCCAGTTGCGCGGGGTGCTGAGCCCCGGGGACTGGATCGGCGTGTACGCCGCTCCGCACCGGCTCAAGGCCGTGCGGCTGGGCCCGACGGACTTCTACGGCCGGCTGCGCGAGCGCATGAACCTCACCGACGCGCCGGCCGCGCTGGCCGACGGCGAGGCGGCTCCGCTGTGGCCGGTCAGCACTCCCCCGCCCGGCGACCTGGCCCACCTCGCGCTGCCCCCGGCCCCGGCCGACGGACCGCCCCCGTCGTGAGCCGGGCCCGCTACAGCTGCCCGCCCTCCTGGATGTTCACCCCGTCGATCGTGACGACGTCCGTCCGCTCGGAACCCCCGACGACGCGGATCCAGCTGTCCACGGTCAGCTCGTGCCCGCTCAGGGCGATCTTGAAGCCGCCGTACATGCCGGGGACGGGGAACCAGCACACCGGGTGCGCCAGTTCGGTCAGCACCTCCACCTCCGGCAGCCGCATCCCCTGCTGGGTGGCGAGGTCGGTGCCGTCCTCCAGTCCCGCCCGGTGCCGGATCAGCCGGTGCAGGTGGTATTGGAGGCGGCCGGACACGTCGGCGGGCAGCGGGTGCCGGACGTCCGGGCACAGCGGCGCGGTGATGTGGTGGTGGCCGCGCCGTGCGGCGATGTCCACGGCGCGCGCCCCGTCGCCGGTACGCAGGGTCCGCCACGCGCCGGCCTCCAGCAGCCGCTCGACCGTCTCGGCCGGGGCACCGTGCCAGGCGGCCTGGTGCAGCGGCGTGAACCCGCTACGGCCTTCCAGCCGCGCGGTGTTGACCCAGTCCCGGTTCTCTGCGAGGAGGGCGAGCACGTTCCGCCAGTGACCGTCCCGCGCGGCGTCGGCGAGCCGGTCGCGCCGTGCCGCGTATTCGTCCTTGAGGCTCGACCTGCGGGTGACGCCGTCCCAGTGTGCGACTTTCTCGTGATCCACACGGGCGAGTGTAGGAACCCGCCGTGGGCCACCGCCACTTCGGTCGCCCCGCGACAGCGCGCCTCCGAGGCCGTGGTCTTCGACACACGGCGAGCCGCACCGGCTCACCGCGAGAGGGCGTCAGAACGCCCACCGCGTGTGCGTGTAGACCCCGTTGTCCCGGCCGAAGCCGTACGCCGTGTCCGGGGCCACCGCGAACAGCACCGCATCCCCTGTGCGCAACGCGTCCCCGATCCCGTGGAAAGTGCCCTCGGGTGAGGTGATGTGCGAGCCGTACTTCGCCTCGTACGCCGCGATGGCCTCCTCTGTCACCGCCGGATCGGCCACCCGCTCCGCCCTGCCCTCGACCACGAGGTCGAGTCCCTCGGTGAGCGAGTTGCCGCCGGTGGTCAGCGCGCAGTGGGCATGATGGGCGAGGTTTCTCGCCTTCTGTTCCCCGGGGCCGGTGGAGAAGTACAGCACCCCGTCGTGCCAGGCGGCGATCACAGGGGTCACGTGCAGCCGGCCGTCGCGGCGCACCGTGGACACCCAGAAGATCTCGGCGGCCTCCAGGTGCCGCTGGGCCTCGGCCCATTCGGTGGCGGTGGCGTTCTCGGCACCGGGCCGGGGTCGGAGCGCGGAACTGTAGCGGGCGTCGAGCGAGGCCGTGGGCTGTGGCCGCGCGGGTTCCTGTGTCGGCATGACGGGTCTCCTTCCTCTCCTCCCTCATAACGACCGCCGGGCCGGGCAGAAATCATCGCCGGACCGCTCCCGTACACGATCGGCTCCCTGCCTTCCGGATGGGAGCGGGAGAACGAGCGGCGCATCCGACGACACGGCCGTACGGGAGTCAGCGTCTGTCCGGGGCGGCCAGCCGGTGCAGTCTCAGGGCGAGTTGGATCTCCAGGGCGCGGGCGGGGGTCTGCCAGTCCGCGCCGAGGAGCCGGCCCACCCGTTCCAGGCGCTGGGCGACCGTGTTGACGTGGACGTGGAGGGCGTCCTTGGTGCGGGCCGGGCTCATGCCGCAGGAGAAGTACGCGTCCACGGTGCGCAGCAGTTCGGTGCCCCGCCGCTCGTCGTAGGCCACGACCGGGCCCACGGTGCGCTCCACGAATCCGGCGACGTCCCGTTCGCCCGCGAGGAGCAGGCCGAGGAAGCCGAAGTCCTCGGCCGCCGCGCCGTCCCCGGCCCGGCCCAGCAGACGCAGCGCGTCCAGACAGCGGCGGCCCTCGGCGTAGGCGCCGGCCACGGTCTCGGGCCGGGCGGCGAGGCCCGTGACCGGGGCGGAGGCGCCGACCGTGACGGGTTGGCGGACGGTCCTGCCCAGGTGGCGGGCGGTGCGGCGGGCCACCTCCGTGGCGCTGTCCCCGGCGCCGAGCGGCAGCAGCAGGACGGTGCCGCCGTCGCGCGCGGCGGCGAGGCCCTGCCGGGTGGCGGCGAGATGGGAGGCCGCCGCCCACAGGCGCCGGCGGGCCGCGGCCTCCTCGTCGGCGTCGGCGGCCGGGCCGTCGAGGCGGGCGGCGAGGACGACATGGGTCGCGTCCAGGTCGGCATGGAGCCGGGCGGCGCGCTCGCGCAGCAGGCGCGGGTCCCGGTCGCGGGCGTCCAGCAGGTCGTCCAACAGCTCGCCCCGTACGCGCTGTTCGGCCTCGGCGGCGGAGCGGCGGGCGAGCTGGAGCAGCGAGGTGACCATCGCCGCCCGCTCCAGCGTGCGCTGGTCGACGGGGTCGAGGTCGGGGTGTCCGCGCAGGATCAGCGCGCCGAGGACTTCGCCGCCCGCGGCCACCGGGGCGATCCAGTCCCGGCCGTGCCGTGCGGCATGCCCCGCGGCCCGCGCGGTCTCCAGTGCCTCGGCCGGTGCCGCGCCGGTCTCGGTGAACTCCACGGTGCCGTCGAGGACTTCGGAGACGGCGGCGGCCACGTCGTGCACCCCGCCGCCGCGCAGGACGAGTTCGGCGAGCCGGTCGTGGACGTCCGAGGCGCGTTCGATGACCGCGCTGCGGTCCCGGATGATCTCGTTGGCGCTCTCCAGGCCGGCCAGCGCCGCACGGGTCTCGGTGAGCAGGTTGGCGGTGTCGATGGCGGCGGCGGCGAGCGCGGCGAAGGAGCCCACCAGGGCGATCTGCTCGCGTTCGAAGACGCGGGCCCGGCGGTCGGCGGCGAAGAGGACGCCGATGACGTGCGGGCCGAGCACCAGGGGGACACCGAGGATGGCGACCAGGCCCTCGTCGCGGACGCCGGCGTCGATGGTGCGGGTGTGCTGGAAGCGGGCGTCCTCGAAGTAGTCGTCGGTGACGTACGGCCGTGTGGTCTGCGCGACCAGTCCGCCGAGCCCCTCCCCCAGGCCGAGCCGGAGCTGCTGGAAGCGGGCCGAGACGGAACCCTCGGTCACGCGCATGTACGTGTCGCCGTGCGCCGGGTCGTTCAGGGTGAGGTAGGCGACGTCGGTGCCGAGCAGGGAGCGAGCGCGCTGCACGATCGCCCGCAGGACGGCGTCCAGATCGCGCAGGCCGGCGAGATCGTGGGCGGTCTCGAAGAGCGCGGACAGCTCCGCCTCGCGGCGCCGGCGTCCCTCCAGCTCGGCCCGGACGCGCAGGGCGTGCGCCCTGGCCTGCTCCAGCTCGGCGATCCGCGCGGCCGGCCGGCCCTCGGCACGGGCGAGCAGCACCGGCTGCTCGTACGCCTCCACCGAGGCGTCGCGGGCCAGCAGCTCCAGGTAGGGGACCTCGGGGCTGTGGCAGTGTGCCGGCTGGACGTGATCGCGAGACATGGTCACAGGATTCCGCATCATCGGCCCGGCCCGCCGAGCCTGTGGACAACTCCCCCGCGCTCCGGGGCGTCCTGAGCTCCGGCGCCCCGGCTGTCGAGGCTCCGAGCCGGACGCTCCCGGTGCTCCCCGTCAGTGGGCCGTCCACCCACCGTCGAGCACCAGCGACGTGCCGGTGACGAAGGACGCCTGGGGGCCGCACAGATAGGCCACGGCCTCGGCGACCTCCTCCGGTTCGATGAGCCGCCGCACGGCGCTGTCCTTCAGCAGGACCTCGGACAGCACGCGCTCCTCGGGAATGCCGTGCGCCCGCGCCTGGTCCGCGATCTGCTTCTCGACCAGAGGGGTGCGCACATAGGCCGGGTTCACACAGTTCGACGTGACCCCGTGGGGCGCGCCCTCCAGTGCGGCCGTCTTGGACAGGCCCTCCAGACCGTGTTTGGCGGCCACATAGGCCGACTTGAAGGCGGAGGCACGCAGACCATGGACCGAGGACACGTTGACGATCCGGCCCCAGCCCCGCGCGTACATGTGCGGCAGCGCACCGCGCATGAGCCGGAAGGGCGCCTCCAGCATCACGGTGAGCACCGTGTGGAAGACATCGGGCGGGAACTCCTCGATGGGACACACCAGTTGCAGGCCCGCGTTGTTGACCAGCACATCGGTACCGGTGGCGGCCCGCTCGGCGGCGTCGAGGTCGGTGAGGTCCAGGACGTGCGGTACGACGGTGCCGGGAAGGCCGACGGCCCGCTCCGCCTCCGCCGCCAGCTCGGCCAGGCCCGCCGCGTCGCGGTCGACGGCCCGCACCTCGGCCCCGGCGGCGGCGAGCCGCAGCACGCACGCGCGGCCGATGCCGCCGGCGGCACCGGTGACGAGGGCGGTGCGGCCGCCGAGGTCGGGAGAGAGCGGCTGGGAGTGCGGGCCGGACGGAAGACTGGAGGCGGTCATACGGCGACCCTAAGCGGCACCCACCCGTCACCACATGTGGTGCGAACCCACACTTCAGTCAAGGGTCGTAGGGTCAAACCATGTGGGTTCCTCGCACATGGCCTGCTTGATCCGGAAGAGACCGAACTCGTTGAGGTCGGGCAGCGCGTCCGGGGCGAACCAGCCCACCTCCAGCGACTCGTCGTCGTTGACCCGGGCCTCGCCGCCCACGGCGCGGCAGCGGAGGGTGATGTCCATGTACTGGCAGGTGTCGCCATTGGGGTAGGTGACCGGCTCCAGGGCCTGCACCAGGACGATCCGCTCGGCGACACAGCGCACCGCGGTCTCCTCGAAGACCTCTCGCACGGCACAGGCCGCGGGCTGCTCGCCCGGGTCCGCGATGCCGCCGATCACCGACCACTTACGGGTGTCGGCCCGCCGGCCCAGCAGGACCCTGCCCTCGTCGTCGAAGACGATCGCGGTGACCCCGGGGAGCCAGAGCAGCTGCTGGCCGGCCGAGGCCCTGAGCGTGCGGATGAAGTCAGGAGTAGCCATGACCTCGACCCTAACCGGCCTCGCGTGCGCTCTCCTGTCGGTTCGAAGTCCACGGGCCGGTCGTACGGTTACCCGTCGCCGGTGCGCCGGGCGCGCAGCCCGGACCCGATCGCCCAGCCGAGGCCGCCCGCGGCGATCAGCACGAGGGCGGTCTCCGGGAGGACGCCCAGCTCGGTCGCGGGGGTCTCGGAGGTGCGCAGCGGCACCTTCTGCACGAGGTAGGCGGGCACGAACATGCCGGTCTTCTGTGTGATCCTGCCGTCCGGCATGATGATCGCGCTGACCCCGCTGGTCACCGGCACGGTGACGGTGCGGCTGTGCTCGACGGCACGGATCCGGGACATGGCGAGCTGCTGGTAGGTCATCTCGCTGCGGTCGAAGGTGGCGTTGTTGCTGGGCACGGAGATCATCTCCGCGCCGTCGGTGACCTCGGAGCGCACGGCCCAGTCGAAGGCGGCCTCGTAGCAGGTGACGAGCCCGACCTCGGCGCCGTCCAGGTCGAACACGCCGGGCTTGCTGCCCCGGCTGAAGTCCTGGCGGACCATACCGGTCCAGTTCTTGTTGATCGCGCCGACGAGCCCGCGCAGCGGGAGGTACTCGCCGAAGGGCTGGATCTGCCGCTTGTCGTAGGTCTGCGTCGGCCCCTTGGCCGGGTCCCACAGGATCTGCTCGTTGAGCAGCTTGCCGTCGCGCTCCACGACCGCGCCGACCGAGACGGGCACGCCGATCGCCTTGGCGGCCTCGTCGATGACGGCGGCCGCGTCGGGGTTGGCGAAGGGGTCGATGTCGGAGGAGTTCTCCGGCCAGAGCACGAAGTCGGGACGCGCGACCTTGCCCGCCTTGACATCGGCGGCGAGCCTGAGCGTCTCGCGCACGTGGTAGTCGAGCACGGCCCGCCGCTGGGCGCTGAACTCCAGCCCGGAGCGCGGCACATTGCCCTGGATGACCGCGACGGTCCGGGTGCCGTCCTCGGCCCGGTCGTTCACCAGCGGCCGTGCGGCCACCGCGCCCACCACCGGGACGGCCACGCTCAGCAGGGCCGCGGCCGCGGCCGACCGCTGCACCGCCCGAGTGCGCCGCCCTTCGACGACCAGGCGTACGACCTCGTAGAGGCCGAAGCCGCACAGCACTACGGCGAAACCGAGCACCGGGGTGCCGCCCACCGCGGCCAGCGGCAGGAAGACACCGTCCGCCTGACCGAACGCGATCTTGCCCCAGGGGAAGCCGTTGAACGGTACGCGCGCGCGTACCGCCTCGCCCGCGATCCATACGGCCGCGGCCCACACCGGCCAGACGGGCAGCCTGGAGACGGCGGCGATCCCGACCCCGACCAGGGCGACGAATATCGCCTCGACGGCGACCAGGGCCAGCCAGGGACCGGGGCCGACCTCCACGCCGGTCCACACGAGCAACGGCAGCAGGAAGCCGAGTCCGAAGAGGTAGCCGAGGCCGAGGGCTGCCTTCCAGCTCCGGCCGCGCAGCACCCGGCCGAAGCCGGCGAAGGCGGGCAGTGCCAGCCACCACAGGGGACGCGGCGGGAAACTGACGTAGAGCAGCACTCCGCAGAGCGCGGAGGCGAGGGCCGGGACCAGGCGCAGCAGGCGGGCGCCGCGCGTGCCGGAGGCGGACGGCTGGAGCTGGTCCGGCTGGTCCACGGAGGTTGCGGTGACGGTCACCCGGGTGAGTGTACGGCGGCCGACCTGGCCGCGAACAGCACGGTTCGAGGGCCGGCACCGGCAGCGACCCGGGGCGGTCTCCGCTGGTCACCGCCGTGTGGCAGGCCGCCGGGCCCCGGGAGCGCACCATGCCGGCAGGCCCGGCCCGGCCCCGGCCCGCCCCCTTCTCACCACGCTCCTCATCACGTTCTCACCACGCTCCTCATCACGACGATCCGTCGCATCTCGTGCCCAAAGCGGTCATCAGCCGCTACGGTGAGCCCAGCCTCGGCAGTGCGGCCGGATACGGCGCCGTGCCCTGTCGTGGCCGGGCATGGGTGTGCGGGGGACGAGGGGCGGCGGGGTGGGCTCGACCGAGATGAGGCCTGCGGCCGGTACGGCCGCGGTGAACACGGTGAACGCCGTGAACGTCAGAGGAAACGTTTCTGACGGCGCCGGCATGATCCTGCTCGGGGCCTGTGCCGGGTGGGCGCTGATCACCGCGGCGGCCCACGACGGACGGCCCGAGGGCGTGCTGCTCGCGGTGCTGGCCGTGACCGCCGGTCACGCCGTCGGCCGGGTCTCCGGAGCCCTGCTCCCGGTGGCCGCGCCGTGCGTCGGCGCGCTGGCCGCGCTGGCGCTCGCCGTGGCACAGCCCGATCTCTCCCCCGGCGTCTGGTACGCCACTCCGCTCGGCCACGCCGGCGGCACGGCCGCCCTGCTGGCACTGGCCACGGGAGCCGCGTGCTGTGCCGCCTGGGCCGCGCCCCGACCGGCACTGCGGCTGGGGCTGTGGGCGCTGGCCGCCGCGGTCGTACCGACCGCGGCCGTCCTCGGCTCGAGGGCCGGTTGCGCGGCGAGCACCGCCGTCCTGCTGTGCGCGGCGGCCGCGGGCTCGGTGACCCGCCGGGGTCTGTCCCTGCTGGGGATGGCCGCAGCGGCGGCCCTGGTCGCCGGGACGACCTGGGCGCTGGCCGCCGGTGTGCTGCCCGACGGGCTCGCGGGCGTGCTCGAAGGGCGGCTCACCGTGCACCGGGTGGGGCTGTGGCAGGACGCCCTGCGCATGGCGGAGCGGCACCGGGGCCTCGGGGTCGGCCCGGACCGCTTCGGCGAACTGAGCCCGGCGGCGACGCAGACGGTGCCCCCCGACGGCAAGCCGCACTCGGCCCTGTTGCAGGTGGCGGCGGAGCAGGGGCTGGTCGGGGTGGTGCTGACCGGGGCCACGTTCTGCTGGGTGCTGCACGCGCTGTGGCGTACACCTCGCTCGACGCCGGTCGCCCTCACCACGGGCGCCGCCCTGACGGCGCTGGCCGCGCTCGCCTCGCTGGGCAACGCGCTGAGCTTCACGTCGGTGACGGCGGGCGCCGGGCTGCTGGCCGGGTGGGCGACGGCACGGCCCTGGGCGCGCGAGGGGGCGGAGCCGCGGCTCTGAACGACGGGGCCGCCCCGGCGGGCGGCGTCAGGCGGCCGGGCCGGGCGTGCCGGTCCGCAGCCGGGCCCGGATGACCCGTACCGCCGACTCCGCGTTGTCCACCGTGATGGTGAAGGTGTGGCCGTCCCACAGGCGCAGCACGACGCCCTCGCCCCGGCGCACGACGACCGCGGTGCCCTTCTCGGGGCGCCACCGGTAGCCCCAGCCGCCCCAGTGCCGGGGCGTGACCAGGGCGGTGAAGTCGGCGCCGGCCACCTCGGAGAGCGGGATGCGGCGGCGCGGCAGCCCTATGTGGCCGCAGCGCACCTCGACGCACTCCTTGTCGAGCCTGAGGTCCACGTGCACGAAGGCGAGCGTGCCGAACAGGACCAGCAGTCCGGCCGCGATGCAGCCCACGACGGACATCGCCAGCGGGGCGATGCCGGAGGTCCAGGCAGAGTCCACGGCCAGCTCGATGCCGAGCGCCATGCACGCCGCGCCGACCAGGGCCAGCAGCCACTGGACGCGGTTGGTGGCCCGCCCGGTCCAGACGTCGGAGTGTGTGGGGTCCTCGGCGTGGGGGTGGTCCCTCATATTCATGAGGTTACTCAGGTTTCGCCGCGCGGGTACCGGCGTGCGGAGGACGACGGGCCCGGACGCGGCGCGACGGGGCTCGCGCGCGGTCCGCCGTCGTCGCCGGTCAGCGAACCGGGCTGACGGCCCGCAGGAAGCGGCCTTCCTCGTACGCGAGGGCGGTGTCGGGCAGCGTGGCCTCGCGGCCGCTGAGCAGCACCGTGAGGGTGGTGTCGCCGACGGCGTCGGGGTCGGGCTCGGTGCCGATCCGGCGCAGGGCCTGGGCGGCCACCGCACCGGCGGAGCCGTGCAGGACGAGCGGCTGGGCGTCCGGGCGCTGGACGGCCGCGCGGATCCGCTCGCCGACCAGCTCGTAGTTGGTGCAGCCGAGGACGACGGTGGTGACGTCCTCGGGGGTGCGGGCGGCGGCCGAGGCGATCGCGGCCTCGACCGCGGCCTCGTCGGCGTGGTGCACGGCGTCCGCGAGGCCGGGGCACGCCACCTCGGTGACGGTGACACCGGCGGCGAACTGCTCGATCAGACCGCGCTGGTAGGCGCTGCCGGTGGTGGCGGGGGTGGCCCAGATGGCGACGTGACCGCCGCCCGCGGCAGCCGGCTTGATCGCCGGGACGGTCCCGATGATCGGCAGGTCCGGTTCGAAGCGGGCCCGCATCTGCGGCAGGGAGTGCACGGACGCGGTGTTGCAGGCGACGATCAGGACGTCCGGCTCGTGGGCGGCGGCCGCCTCGGCCACGGCGATGGCGCGCTGCGTGATGTCCTCCGGGGTCCGCGGCCCCCAGGGCATCCCGTCCGGGTCCCAGGAGAGCACGAGATCCGCGTCGGGCCGCAGCCGCCGTACCGCGGCGGCGGCGGGGAGCAGGCCGATTCCGGAGTCCATGAGCGCGATCTTCACCCGGCCACGATAGACGATCCGTCCTTGCGGACCGCCCGGGTGGGGCAGACTGCGGCCGTGAGCGCCCTGATGTGGATCACCGTCGTCTCGCTGGCCGCCTGGTGCTGGCTGCTGCTCTGCCAGGGATTCTTCTGGCGCACGGACGTGCGGCTGCCGCCGCGCCGGGAGCCGGACGCGTGGCCGTCCGTGTGCGTCGTCGTACCGGCCCGGGACGAGGCCGCCGTGCTGCCCGCGAGCCTGCCCTCGCTGCTGGCGCAGGACTATCCGGGGCGGGCGGAGGTCGTCCTGGTGGACGACGGGAGTACGGACGGCACCGGTGAGCTGGCCCGTGAGCTGTCCCGGCGGCACGGCGGTCTGCCGCTGACGGTGGGCTCGCCCGGGGAGCCGCCGGCGGGCTGGACGGGCAAGCTGTGGGCGGTGCGGCACGGCATCGGCCTGGCACGCGCGCGTGATCCCGAGTATCTGCTGCTGACGGACGCGGACATCGCGCACGCCCCGGACAGCCTGCGCGCGCTGGTCGCGGCGGCGGGGGCCGGGGGCTTCGACGTCGTGTCGCAGATGGCGCGGCTGCGGGTGGCGAGCCTGTGGGAGCGGCTGGTGGTGCCGGCGTTCGTCTATTTCTTCGCGCAGCTGTATCCCTTCCGTCGGATCGGCCGCCGGGGATCGCGCACGGCCGCGGCGGCGGGCGGCTGTGTCCTGCTGCGCGCGGACATGGCGGAGCGGGCGCGCATCCCGGACGCCATCCGGCACGCCGTGATCGACGACGTGGCGCTCGCGCGCGCGGTGAAGGGCGTCGGCGGCCACGTCTGGCTGGGGCTGGCCGAGCGGGTGGACAGCGTGCGGCCCTATCCGCGGCTGCACGACCTGTGGCGGATGGTCTCGCGCAGCGCCTACGCCCAGTTGCGGCACAACCCGCTGCTGCTCCTCGGTACGGTCGCCGGGCTCGCGCTGGTCTACCTGGTGCCGCCCGCCGCCCTGGTCGCGGGCGCGGCCGGCGGCAGCGTGGCGACGGCCGTGCTCGGCGCCCTGGCGTGGGCGGTGATGGCGGGGACGTACGTGCCGATGCTGCGCTACTACGGCCAGCCGCTCCGGCTCGCTCCGCTGCTGCCGTTCACCGCGCTGCTGTACCTGCTGATGACGGTCGACTCGGCCGTGCAGCACTACCGGGGGCGCGGGGCCGCCTGGAAGGGCCGTACGTACGCGCGTCCCGGTGCCGTGCCCGACGAGGGCTGAACCGGGTCACTTGCGGCCGGGCGTCCAGTTCATGCCCCAGCCGTAGGCGCGGTCCACGGTCCGCTGCGGGCTCACTCCGCGCTCCGGCACCAGGTAACGCGCCTCGCGCTGGACGAGGAGGTCGCCGCCGGTGTTCGTGATCAGGGCGAGTGCGCACACCGTCGAGGGGACGGTGCACTCGTCGAGCGAGAAGTCGATGGGTGCGCCGTGCTGCGGCCTCAGGGTGACGGTGGCGTGCAGGCCGGCGAAGGAGTCGGCACCCTCGTAGATGGTGACGAAGACGAGGATGCGCCGGAAGTCCTGCCGGTGGTCGAGATTGACGGTGAGGTTCTCCCCTGCGGCCACGGCACCGGTGCGGTCGTCGCCGTCGAGGTGGATGTACGGCGGCCGGTGCAGCGATCCGAAGGCGTTGCCGAGGGCCTGGACGACCCCCTTGCGGCCGTCGGCGAGTTCGTACAGGGCGCACAGGTCGAGGTCGAGGTCCCGGCTGCCACCGCCTCCCCAGCGACCGCCCCGGCCCGAAAGCTGTCCGGTCGCCTGCCAGTTGAGGTTCACGCGCAGGGCACCGGATGTTCCGCCCTGCTTGGCGAGCGAGACGGAGGGGGCGGCCTTGGTGAGCGTGACCTTGGACAGGCGGACCGGCGCGGGGGGCGGTGGGGCGACCGTGGGTGCCGTGGGGGGC
>NZ_MLYO01000095.1 GCF_001866665.1 Streptomyces monashensis
CAGACATCACCTTACGAACCGCCCACTAACAGCCGCACGGGCAGGATGACGGTCAACTCCTGGCGTGCGCCCTTGACATCCTCAAGCAGCGGAACGTCATGGGGGTTCACCGGTAGTACTCGGCTGGGTCGGGCTGGTCGAGGCGAATGACGAATTCCGCCCGGTCGGGGCTTTCGGTGCTGGCGTGAAAGCGGACGCGTTCGCCGGTGCGGATGGTTCGGAATCCTTCGGTCACGATCTGCCGGTAGTCGAAGCTGTAGTACCGCTCGTCCTCGTCGTCCCGGACAATGTAGGAGCCGAGCGCACCGCTTATCCCTCCGCCGCTTGGTCGCCTGTCCACAATGGTTCCGTGACGCGGCCCGCCTCCGCTCATGCCGTCGTCTCCTCTGCCTGGGACGTGTCGAGGTCTTGCACGCACCGGAAGCCGACTGCGTTGCTCGCGCCGCGCTTGCGGTAGATGCCCTTGCTGCTGCTCTGCACCGCCCGCATCGGGTTGTCGTAGCTGCCACCGCAGATGACGGCCTCGCCGGGGTCGTCCAGGCTGGTGGATGTCCATTCCCAGCAGTTGCCCACCATGTCGAGGACGCCGAACGGGGAGCGGTTGCCTGGTCGCTCGTCGACGGGGGTCGCCCCGGCTCGGCGTACAGCGTCACCGGCGAAGTCCCGGTACCACGCCTGGTACGTCACCACAGGTCGACCGACCCACGTGTCGGCGCAGTTGACACGGGTACCGTCGGGGGCGTCGCCCCAGGGGAACAGGCGCCCATCGGTGCCGCGCGCAGCGGCCTCCCACTCCAGGGAGGTCGGCAGACGTTTACCTTCGAACGCGGCGAAGGCGTATGCGCTCCACCAGCTGACACAGATGGCCGGGTGGGCGTCGTAGCGCGGGTTTTCGTAGTAGTCGGGCTGCCGCAGTCGGTCGGTCCAAGGGCGGTGTGCGACACCCGCTGGCTGGTCGGGGTGGTCCCACTGCGAGGTGCCGTCCACGTCGAGGGCATCGAGGAAGCGGCGGTAGCGCGCGACGGTCACGGCGTGGCGGTCGAAGCGAACGGGATGCTCGACTCGGCGCATCAGCAGCCGTTCGGGTGGCCCGACCAAGTAAGTCCCCGCAGGCAGCACGCAGTCGTCAGTCCGTGCGCTGCTGGACATACCGGCGAGGAATGCGCGCACCTGCTCGGTGAGGAAGGCGCCGCCAGGAAAGCCGGCTGCAAGGTCCCGGTTCGCCGGCTCGGTCAGAAACCTGGCGGCCAGGAGTTCCTGGTAGGCCGTGTGCACGAACGCGACGTGATCCGGGCCGGCGGGCCGCAGCAGCGGAGCGAGGACACATGCGTCGAGATCGAGGCGTCCGTCCTTGAAGGCATTGGCCCCCAGCTTCCGGTGTATGTCGAGGACGGAGAACACGGCGCGGTCGGTGAGGAAGGCATATCCGAACGCGGTGGGTAACCGCTCTTCCAGGTCGGGTTGACCACGCCCGGCCAACGTCCGCGTGATGTGAGCGCCCAGGATGTCCGCGAGCGGCTTCCCCACCGGCAGGTTCAGCAACGTGGCGAGGCGCTTCTCAAGAGGGGTTGCGTCAGGTTCCGCCAGGCGCACGACATGGAAGTGGGGCACGCGGGAAGGGTCGAGGCCGTTCGCGTACATCTGCTCGACCAGTTGCTCGGAGCGTCCCGCGCCGCTGTCCAGCAGCTGACGTACCTGTGGCGAGTCCGCGAGGAAGGACACCCGGGAACTCATGACCACCGCCGATTCGGCGGACAGGACGGCCGCGAGATCGGTGAACAGGCGTAGAAAGCCGTCAAAGCTCGGTTCGTCGACACCTTCGTCGACGGCGTCCAGCACGCACAGCGCGGTCCCGGAACGGATGAGGTAGAGGAAGAGATCGTAAGCACGCGAGCGGTCCGACATCATGGCCGGTGCGAGGAGGCGGGCCGCGTACTCGGAGAACGGCTCGTCCTTCGGTTTGAGACCGAGGTCGAAGTAGAAGCGGAAGCGACGGACCTCGGGGTTGGCAGCCAGCGAGCGCAGAAGCGTGCTCTTGCCGCTCCCCGGACGACCGGTGACCAGCACGTTCGCACTGCCACACGCCAGGCGGGTCAGGAGCTTCGCCGCATCGCCGGACTGCTCCATGCTCGACTCGCCGGTGCGCGGGTCAATCGTCAGCGCTGCCGCGGCAACAGCAGATCGCGGCTCCCCCTGGTTGTCAGCGGAGGTGAGATCGGCGAGGTGAGTATCGAGATTGACGAGGGTGTCGACGAAGCCGTCGTAACGCACGATCCGGAAGTCCAGACCCAGCATCCGGTGGAGGGGGCCGGGCTCCGCACCGCCGTCGTCGTCCAAGACGACGAACCGCGTGAGCTTGGGCAATCGGGTACGCAGTAGCTCCCCGTCACTGGAGGAAAGGACGGTACTCAGGTCGTCGGCGTCCCGGGAGAGCATGAGCTCCACGTACTCCAGGCGCATCCCCGACTCACGGCAGAACAGCTGGTACACGGTGTCCGGGCTGAGGACGAACCGCTTGGCCTGCCGGTAGCCGAGGGTGACGTAAAGCCCCGCAAGGAACTCGCAGCGGCGGGCCACCTCGGGCGCCATGTCCGGCTCACCGCCAAGGAGCGCCGCGCTCCCGGTGTCGGTGAACCAGACCAGCACGTCGACGAGCCTGCGGACCGCCAGCAGCCCGTCCTCGTCGCTGATGTCGTAACCGTCGTGCGTAGACCGATTGCGCAGCCGTCGAATGTCGTCGAGCGCGTCCAAAACCGTGCTGCTGCGAATGTACGGACGGCAGCGCTTGACCAGGTCGTTCAGGGCCTTTGTCGAAGGGTCGCCCTCGACGTCGTGGTGGCGCCACAGCTCCTTGAGCAGCTTCTCGGTCAGTTTCCCGACCAGGGCGACCGCGTTCTCGGGATAGCCGTCGTTGAGGGAGCGTAACGGCCGTTCCAGATCGAGCCCCAGTCGATCGGCGATCCGGGAGTGGTCGTCGAGTTCACTCCGCAGGCGTCGCAGCCGTTCGTCGACCATGGTGCTCACATGGACTCCCCACGTCGCCGGCCGAGGACGAACGCGAACCGGTCGGGAAACGCCAGCACGGGCTCTGGGTGGGCGACGCGCATCTCTTCGATGCCCTTCTCGATCTCGCTGTCGCTGAAGGTGGAGAGCAGGGACATGTAGCGGGAGCGCACCATGCCGAGGTACTTGTCCCGGTTGATGCGCAGCTCATGCTCGACGTGGCTGAGACTGGCTTCCAGCCCAGCAGTGCGCAGATGTCCCTCGATGATGGCCGGGTCCGGCTGCAACTCCTCGAAGCGCGCAAGTGCCGCCTTGAACAGCGGGTACTGGATGGTGGCCGGGTGAGCTGACCCGGGTTTCGTAGAGTCCGGTGATCTTGTTTCAGGCGGGCTGCTGGGTGACTTCCTGTTGTCGCCACCAGTCGCGTTCGTACTCGGCGGGCGGTACGTAGTCGAGGGCGGAGTGAAGCCGTTCCTCGTTGTACCAGGTGACCCACTGGAAGATCGCTCGCTCGACCTGGTCGACGTCCCGCCACGGTCCTTGCATCTCGATCAGCTCGTCCTTGAAGGTGCCGTTCAGCGCCTCGGCCATCGCGTTGTCATACGAGTCCGCGACCGAACCGACGGACGCGGCGGCCCCGACCTCGGCGAGCCGGTCGGTGTAGCGAATCGACACATATTGCGACCCTCTGTCGCTGTGATGGATCAGCCCAGAGTCCCTCTTGATCCGGCGTCTCCACAGGGCCATCTCCAGGGCGTCCAGCGGGAGTTCGGTCCGCATGTGGTTCGCGACCTGCCAGCCGACGATCATCCGCGAGTACACGTCCAGGACGAACGCCACGTACGCCCATCCGGACCAGGTGCGGACATACGTCATGTCCGCCACCCAAAGCTGGTCGGGACGGGAGGCGGTGAATTCGCGGTCGACCAGGTCCGGCGGTCTGGGAGCCGACGGCTCGGGGACTGTGGTCCGCCGGCGCTGACCGCGAATGACGCCCTCCAGGCCCAGGTCACGCATCAGCCGCTCGACGGTGCAGCGGGCCACGAGGAGGCCCTTGCGCCGCAGCGCGCGGGTGATCCGGCGGACACCATAGGTGCCGCCGGACTCGGCATGGACCTGTTCGATCAGCGGCATGAGCTGCTCGTCACGCAGCCGGCGGGCCGACTTCGGCCGCTTCTTGCGCGCGTAGTACGCCGACTCCGACAGCCCCAGCACCCGGCAGGCGAACCCGACCCCGAGACCCTTGTGCTTGAGGTGCTCGATCACCTGGTCGGCCTCGTCCGGGGACGGTCGAGTTCGGCTGCAAAAAACGCGCTCGCGGCTTTGAGGATCTCATTCGCCCGCCTCAACTCCGCTACTTCTTTGCGGAGTTGCTTCAGCTCTTCGTGCTCGGCGGTGGTCAGCCGGTCGCCGCGTTCGCCGGCGTCCGCCTCGGCCTGGCGGACCCAGCCGCGCAGGGCCTCCTTGTGGATGCCCAGATCCCTGGCGACGTGGGCGATCGGCCGGCCCGTGGTGCGGACCTCGCGGACAGCCCGCTCACGGAGCTCGTCCGGGTATTTGCGTGGTGCTGGCACTGCTCGTGGTTCTCCTTCGGGCCAGGATCATAAGCCTGGCTTCAGGGACTCCACGAATCCGGGGTCAGCTCAGGGAGCATCACCACCAGCAGCCGGCCTCCGGGCGCCAGCCGGTCGGCCAAGCCGCGGAGCGTGTGTTCCGGATCGGCCACGTGGTGGACCGACTCTTTCAGCCACATTGCGTCGAGTTGGTCGTACGGCAGACGAGTACGTCGTTCGGCAATGTCCTCGGCGGAAGCAACGATCGGCGTCAGGCCAGTCGGAGGCGGCGTGCCGAGCTGACTGAGCATCGCCGCGGAAGGATCGACGCACAGAA
Organism: Streptomyces monashensis; assembly: GCF_001866665.1. Lineage (GTDB taxonomy): Bacteria > Actinomycetota > Actinomycetes > Streptomycetales > Streptomycetaceae > Streptomyces > Streptomyces monashensis. The sequence continues at coordinate 4,894 of NZ_MLYO01000095.1, forward strand.
TGGAGTGGTGAGGCTGGACCTGGTTGGCCACCTCTCTGGCGAACAGGCCCGTCCCGGAGCCGACGTCGGCGATCCGGTCCGTCGGGGCGAGCCGCAGCGCCTTGGTGATCTGGCCGGACATCCAGGGGATGTAGTGCGGACCGTAGACCCAGTGCTCGTCGTACTCGGCTGCCAGCTCCTCGTAGTGCCCTCGCACATCGCGCCGCTCCACGATCCCCCTCGGTGCCCCACGTGTGTCGCCGGTTGTACCGCACAAGGCACAGGGCAGGCTATCGCGAGTGCTGACGCCGCAACAGTCCGTAACTGGCCGAGCGGTGCAGTGCCGATCACGTCATCTGTGACGTTCGCGACCAACTGCGGTGAGGAGCCGTGGCCCATCTACTTTTTCACGGCTTCGCTGGCGTGCCGCAGCCGTGACGCTGGGCTGATTGTGCCGCGAAGGCGACGAAAGCCTGGCGCTCGGAGACGCGGGCTCTGGAGTGGGAGGCGAGCGGCTCGAGTGTGTACAGCGCCGTGCCGGTGGGGCATGGGGCGGTCGTGCAGGACTTGCCATCGTTGGTGCCGTTGGCTCCGACGTAGTCGTACGGATCGCGCTGGGGTTGTGGCGCGGGGCGTTGGTGTAAGGGCCGTAATAGGCAGCGAGACGGAAGCTCGGTTTGCCCCGGCGGGGCCACCGACACGCGCTGGTATTGACCCTGATTCCGAGCCACACTGACCGATTTCGATCGCCTTTGATACGGGACGAGCCGGGAGTGTCACTGGTCGTAGCTAGAGTTGTTGGTGAGGCCTTGGCCTTTTGACCACAGGGGGAGGACGTTGTGCTGCCGAGCGACACGGGGGCGGGTGGGCAACCGGCATCGTGGGTGTCCCGCATGTTCGACGGGATGCAGGACGCTGTCGCCGACCTGGCCACTGAGCTGTCGTCGTTCACGAAGTTCCAGAAGCGGGTCGATGACCTGATCCGCGATCTGAAGGGCTCCGCGGCCGGTCCGGGCAAGGTCGGGCAGGAGCAGCTCGTGCGCCACCAGTTCGGCGGCGGGGGTGCGGAGTGGGCGGAGGCGGTCGGCCTGTTCACTACGTACGAGGCCGTCATCAGCGATCTGGAGACCCTGTCGAAGCTGCTGTCGGATTCGATGGAGGGCATGGGCATCGCGGTGCTGGCCTCGCACAAGGGCTACCAGAACATCGACCTGGGCATCCGCGACCGCATGGCCGCGATCAGCACGGAGACGACGAAGCATTACGGCGGGAGCTACGACCCCTCTGCCCCGCAGAAGACGCACACGAGTGGCCAAGGCGGTGGCGGCGAGACCAAGGGAAGTCAGCCGCCGACGCAGACAAGCGGCGGCAGTGACGCGGGAGGCACCATCTGATGCGGCGCGGTGAGGGCACCCCTTTCGAGAACATGAGCCACGAGCAGATGCTCGCCTGGCTGGACCAGGCGAACGCCGGCACGGTGCAGTCCGCTGCCGACCGGCTGACCGCGGCAGCCGAAGAGATCCACAAGATCGCCGAGGAACTCAAGGTCCGCCCGCAGTGGGTGGAGTGGAAGGGCGCGGGCGCTGACGCATTCCGTACTTGGGCGGGTGACCTCGCCAACTCCACCCTCCGGCTTGGCGACTTCAGCGACGGCGCGGCGAAGTGGCTGCGAGAGGCATCTGCGGCGATCGGGACCGCGCAGGTGTCGATCCCACGCGACACCCACAGCGCACAGACGAATCTGGACGCGGCAACGGCCGCGCACAACGACCCCGACGCTGCCACCGTCAGCGCCAAGTCCAAGGCCGAGTTGCAGGCATTGGCGGCGCATAAGGAGAGGGTGCGTCTGCAGGCCGCGGCGGAGATGCGGAAGCTGGCTCAGGCGTACTCGCATTCGGCCACGCAGATGGATGCGCTGGAGAGGCCCAAGTTTCCACCGCCGCCGAAGGCGCTTCAGCCGAAGGCACGGACGGTCGATGAAAACGAAATCGTCGCGAGCGGGGGCAGCCGAGCTGGGACGTCCTCATCTGGAGGCGCAGCACCCGCGCCGACCGGAGTGGGAGGAAGGCACCAGACGGTGCCCGAAGTCCATGAGGTCAGAGCTGTCGCAGCCAGTGCTTCCGATACGCGGGACGGTACCGGCCGTGAGACGGTCCACCAGCCGTTGCCTGAGGCCCCAGCCCACGTAGGAACGAAAATCGACGAAACGGTGGCTTCGCCACCGGCACCGACCACGCCGACGGCTCCGGGCCCGGTCGACGTGCCGACAGGGGGCCGGGCTGGAGGCGGAACGCCGCCGCCTGTAGGGCCTCTTCCGCTGCTCTCAGGCCGCGGTTTCGGCCCGCCAGTGAGCCCTGGAGGCACGGTGCGTGCGGTGACGGGCAGCCGTCCGATGCCCATGCCACGACAGGAGATCTCGGAACCAACGCCGACACGTGGACCAGCCACCGGCGGCACGACCACGCCCAGAGGCCCCGCGGGCCCGGCGCAGCCGGTGACAGGAGGCCGTACGACTGCGATGCCCGGGCGAGCGTTCCCTGGTGAGGCGCCCGGGCGTGCGCCCGTCAGCAAGGGCATCGTCGGCGGTCGCCCGACCGCACCCACCACGGGGCAGCCAGCCGGCAGGTTGCCGCGGGGTACCGTCGTGGGCGGCGAGACGCCCGTATCCGGCACGACCGGGCGTGGGTCCGCCGGTCGGACTATGGGCGCTGCTCCCAGAGGGGCGAACCCCGCCCAGGGGCCAGTCTCGGCCGAGCGGCGAGGTGGGTTCCCGCCTGCCGAGAAGGGCATTGTGGGAGGCCGCCCACAGCAGCAGGCGCGTTCGACCGGCCGGCCGTTCACCCGCACCACGAATCAATCGGGAGGCACGGAGACCCCTGCCTCGTCGGCGAACGGCTCCAGGCCGCCAACCTCGCGCCGGAACGGCGAGAAGAGCGAACCGACCCGCAAGCGGGCCGAACGGCGGAAGAACGGGCGCCCGGAAGATCCCCGATCAGCGCCTCCCGCCACCGACTGACGCCTTCAGTCACAGCAGCCCGAATCACGAGAACCACCAGAAGCAAGAGGAAGCGGATGCCTGCCGACAGGTTGAGGAACGGCCGTCTTGGGAGCGTTGTCTCCGGAGCCGTGGGTTTGCTGCTGGTGGGCATGACCGCGGCACCCGCCCAGGCGGAGACCATCCGCGAACAGCAGTGGTACCTCACGGCCATGAAGGCCGACCAGATGTGGCGGACGAGCACCGGCAAGGGCATCACAGTCGCGGTCATCGATACGGGCGTTGACGGCAACCTTCCTGACCTCAAGGGACGGGTGCTGCCCGGACTGAATGAGGCACCGCAGTCGCCCGGGGACGAACACACGAGCTACGACGGCCATGGGACCACGATGGGCCTCCTCATCGCGGGCACCGGCAAGGCGAACGGCGGTAACGGCACCTTCGGTCTCGCACCGGGCGCCAAGATCCTTCCTATCCGGGTACCCGACCGAGGCTTGGACTCCGACAGGTACACCGATGAGTTCAGCAAAGTAGTGAGCCGGGGAATCCGGTACGCCGTCGACTCCGGCGCCCAGGTCATCAACATCTCCATGAGGGCGTACAAAGGCTCTGACGAGCTCACGGCTGCCGTGAAGTACGCCTTGAACAAGGGAGCACTGATCTTCGCCGGATCCGGTAATGACGGCACCTCGGAAGTCGAATACCCCGCGGGGACTCCCGGGGTGGTGGCGGTGGGCGCCGTAGGCCGTGACCTCAGCAAGACAAAGGAATCCCAGTACGGCCCCCAGATCGACATGGCCGCCCCCGGCGACGAGATGTACCACACTTGCCCGAACGGCAAGGACCTCTGCCGCTCACACGGCACCAGCGACGCCACCGCCCTCGCCTCCGCCAGCGCCGCCCTCATCTGGTCCAAGCACCCGACCTGGACCAACAACCAGGTCCTCCGCGTCATGCTCAACACCGCCGGCGCCCCCACGGACGGCGCCAAGCGCAACGACTCTATCGGCTACGGCATCGTGCGGCCGCGCATCGCCCTGCAGAACCCCGGTGACCCCGGGCCGGCCGACGCCTACCCGCTGCCGGACTTCTCAGCCGCATCCTCCGCGTCGCCCTCTCCCGGCACTGCCGGTTCCAAGGACTCCGCCCCGCAGGCGAAGGATGACAAAGCGGCAGCCGAAGCCTCCTCCGACAAGGGCGGAAGCGACACGCTGTGGGCCGCACTGGGCATTGGAGCTGCGGTACTCATCGGCGGAGTTGTCGCGGCTGTTGCCACAAGGAAGCGTCGCCACTGAGAAGCACGAGTGCGGTTGCTAGCCTGGCAGGCGCACGCCAACCGAGGTGTAACGGGGAGAGAGTTTATGTCCGAGTCGGCAGGAGATCGGCACATGCCGCACGGTCATGCCACGCACCCAGTGGGTATGCGGCTCAATCACCTGCAGGACATCCCAGGCGGGGGCGGGCCCGACCTCGCGCACTCTCCGGACGAGAAGAAGGCCGCAGCGGACACTCTCCGCAAGGACATCGAACCGGATACCAAAAAGGCCGGGCAGCAGGCGGACGACGAGACGGGCGCCGTGGTGAAGGCGTTCGACGCCAAGGACGGACACGGCTGGCTCACGTCCACTGCCGTGAGCAAGGCGCACAAGACCTGGGGCGAACAGGTCCAGAACTTTCTGAACCGGCTGGCAGGGGATGAATCAGCCCTCCGGAACAACAACACCGTGTTGACCGGAACGGACACAGGAGTGGCCGGTACAGCGCGCAAGGTATCCGTGTTCGACACGTACTCACCGCCGCCGAAGCACTGACACACAGCCGAGCAGTCTCGCACGCCACCGAACTCACTGCTTCCCACGGGGACCCATGCCGACCTACCACGAGATCCTGACGACCGACCTGTCCACACTCACCACGGCCGCCGAACGCTGGGACGGCATGGCAAAGGACTTCAACAAGCAGGAGACCGCGTACCGGCGGGACGTCCACGGCATCACCCTGCTCCCGACGTTCGCGGGCGAGAGCCAGCAGGCCGCCAACGCGCGCTTCGGCGTCAGGCTCACGGAGTTCCAAAGCGCCCAGACCGAGGCCAAGGCGATCGCCTCGCTCCTCCGTGAAACGCACACCCAGTTCGTGGACCTGCGCAAGAAGCTGGAGTCGGCCCGCGACGACGCAATCGCCAAGGGCATGAAGGTGTCGGACCAGGGCGTGGTCTCGTACGACACCGGGAAGCTCAGCCCGGGGGAGCGGCAGGAGCTGGCGCACGACCCCGACTCTCAGGAAAGCGTCCGCAAGTCCGTCGCCTCCTGGCAGGCCCGCATCGACCAGTGCGTGAAGGACGTGGACGACGCCGACAAGGGCGTCGAGGTCGCTTTCACCGCCGTCGTGAAAGGCCCCGACATGGGCGACGGCACGGTCCCCGGCTTCAACGGCAAGGCCCAGGGCGACATCGACAAATACGAAGCCCAGGAAGCGGACGACATCGCCCGACGGGTCGCCAAGGGCGAGAAGGTCTCCGCCGCCGACCTCGCCGAACTGCGCCGCACTTTCCGGGACAACAAGGGCGACAAGACATTCAGCCAGACATTCCTGGACGGTTTGGGGCCGGACGGAACGCTCAAGTTCACGAACAAGCTGGAAGACCTAGCGTACTTCGACGACACCAAGAACAAGAGCACCTACCTCGAAATCAATGGCGGCCTTGCGGACTCCCTGGCAGTCGCCACACGGGTGCCGGACTTCAAGGACTCCGAGGGCAGACACCTGCCCTTCGGGACCGCCGCGTACAACGAGGCATTCCAGGCCTGGATGAAGACCGATGACGCCCGGTTCTACAACAAGTGGCGTGCGGCGCTACGCGAACACGGCGACGACAAATACGCCCTCGAAGCAGCGGGAGACAAGATCCCCGTCGGGTACGGGCAGGGCCAGAAGATCCGCGGCTACCAGAGCCTCGCCACGCTCATGCAGCAGGGGCACGGCTACTCGCCCCAGTTTGTCGCGGACGTCGCTGACGACATGATCGCCACGGAGAAGAAGGACCCCAAGATCTGGGATCTCTACGGCAAGTTCAGCAACAAGGACGGCGATGGCTGGTTCGCGAACGACCCCGTCGACGGCACCCTTGAGGTCATGTCACGCAATCCGGAAGGGGCGACCGGCTATCTCGACCCCGGCACCGCCGCCGGCAAGGAACGCTTGGACTACCTCCTCGGCCACCGGGACTGGAACATCATCCACACCACGCACGAGGGCGCCAAGACCGACTACGTGGGACCCGACGTGGAGGACAGTGACGCCCGCAAGGGCTTCGGCGATGCCTTGGAGGCCGCGACGACCGGTCAGGCGCCGGGCGGCTATCATCCGGTCGGTCAGCACACCGAGCCGCAGGCCCGCATCCTGCAACACACCATCGACACACTGAACTCGGTGAACCAGGCGAAGAAGCTGCCGACGAACCTTACGCTTCCGCTGGCGCACATCCTGACGGCATACACGCCGGACACCCATGAAATCAACGCGCAGTCGGATTCCCGTTTTGAGCTCCCTCCGGGCAACACAGGGTCAGCCTGGAGCGACAAGAACGGAGCACACATCACTGTTGCGCGGGACTCCCTTACCAAGCTCATGCGCGGAATAGCCAATGATCCCACGGCATTCGGACACGTCTACGCCGCAGAGCAGCACCACGCCCACGACCTATTGGCCGCTCTTCCGCAGGACGCCGACAAGACGGTGATCAGTAACCGCATCACCGACTGTTCGCGGGCCATGGGCGCGTATGACGGGGTCCGCGCCGACATCATCTTCGGTGAACGCTTCAACAAGACGCAGTGGGCCGCCGACTTCAATCACGGCCTCAGCAGCTCGCTCAGTACCGCACTGATGTTCAAGCCGAAGAACGCCGAATTCCTCGGCCCGGCCGGAGATGTGGCTTCAAGGGCTCTCGACCTGTACACGTACGAATCGAACAAGGAGCACATTGCCGAAGCGAACCTCAAGGCCACGCAAGACAACGTCAAGCTCTACGCAGCCGGACAGCACGACGTGGAGAACATGGTCAGGATGTGGGGCCAAAGCCGCGGCAATGACATCAACAGCGACTGGACGAAGCAATATGTCCACGTCGGTCAGCAAGACTACAACTACGGCCGTGACCGGGCGCTCGACGTTCTCCGAGCCGACCGGTGACGCCGAAGGGTGACACCGCCCGAACGGGAAGAGCACGATGAAGATCTTTACAAGCCGCAGGCAGCGCCGGGTCGGCTGGTCCGTGGGCGGCATCCTGCTGACGCTGTACATCGTGGCGCAGACGCTCTACAGCACCGGCGTCTACGCGTCCTGGCGGGATCAACGGTCCCTAGACTCCGCATGCGACGGTACCCTGGCTCAGGGCGGCCTCGGCGACGCGCTGAATTCCTCGCATGTGCGTGCCAGAGGCGCCGACGGCTCGGAATACCTGGCGGCCTGCCTGATCAACAGGCCCGACACAGGTCGGCACGGCGGCGCTCTCCAGCTCATGCTCCGCTGGAGCGATCAGTCGGCCACATCCGAGGCCCTCGCGCCGTTCAGCAGGAACGCCAACGGACTCCAGGGGCAGGCGGCGCCGCTCGGCAACGGCTGGCCGGGCTACGTCCGGTACGACGGGTCAGCGCAAGTCGTGGTCGCCCTTGACTGCCAGAACAACAAGAACAGGGCTCTCGTCGCATACGGCGACCTCATCCAGTGGCCGGACGATGCCAAGACGACGGAACCCGTGCTCACCGGGCTGGGCAGAGTGACGACGGAAACCGCACAGAAGGCGGCTGCCAAGTACGGGTGCCAGGCGCAGGGCGGCAGGCAGCTGACCCACGTCTCGCTCCCGTCCCCGAACGGGAAGACAGCCCCTCAGCAACTTGCGCAGGCCCAGGGCTCCTGCGTCGCACTGCGAGGACTCGCCGGCCAGGCGTCCGACGCCGGGACGCCCGACTTCGTCGACTACCCCGCGGACGCACACACGCCGCAGGTCAACTGCTACCTGTACACCCCGGCAGGGAAGCCAGGTTACGGCCTGTACGCGTACTACGGTGCCGTGGCCAAGGACTTTGAATCGGTCAATTTGGCTAACCGCAATGACGACTACACCTTGGCCACCGCCAGGTGCCCTCAGTCGGATCAGGAGGCGGTATTTGCGCTCTACCACCTCTACGACCGGGATACCGACAGCCACCCCGTCCGCCATTACTCGGCGCCGTTCGCCAAATTCGCATTGAAGGCATTCGCCGAGCACGAGGCAAAGCAGCGCGACTGTACCGACGTGAGGATGATGTCCCGATCATGAGGCGTTGCCAGGCCCTCGCAGGTGGTTGATCTGATGGGCTTTTTCGACCTATTCACCGGTACCAAGCACCCGAAAGGCAGCGTCGCGCCGCGATCCGTCGAGGAGGTCCGGACGGCGTTGCTCGAAGTCAGCGGGCCGGACACACCTTATGTCGTGCGCGATGGTGCCGCTGAGGGGGCCGATCTGGTTGCCGAATGGCGTATCCGTGATCTGGCTTGGCACACCTTCTTCGCCCGAACCCAGGTGAGCCGGACTCTTCAGATCAGGATGCGCCTGGCCCCGGAGAGCCGCGAAGTCCGCACTCTCGACCGCGAGTGGGAAGTCACCTGGATCGGAAGTACGCCCAGGTTGGCGCTGCCGGCAGAGCAGTCCCGCGGGCAGGTGAAGACGGTTTCCCGGCGCTGGACGGTCGAGCGGGGGGACGACGGCCGCCTGCAGAAGACGGAAGAGTTCCTCTTCGATTCCGCGGAGCTGAAGACGCCCCTGCAGGAGGCGGTCCTCAGCGCGGGGTGGACATGGCGCGGGGGCCTGTTCAAACTGTGATCGCCCCCGCCTGCAACTCGACCTGTCCCCGCCAAGCCTGACCGGGCCGGAGCCCGGCCGTGGCCATCGCCGGGGCGAAGTCCTGTGCCGCTCGCTGGCTAGGCTAGCCTCGCGCTTTCACGAGGCTCGCTGTCCGGCAGGTATTCGTCATCTGAGGAGCGCCTCTGACCAGCGAGAAGGAGGGCTGACGAGGTTCTGCTTCTACGGCAGCCGAATGCACCTCTCAAGTGAAGCGCCTCGTTGATCCTTCGGGGGTTCATGTGGCTTTGAGTGGGCTGCCGTCGTAGGTCCAGCGGTAGGGCTTGGCGTCGTGCTCGTCGCAGGCCAAGACGAAGGCGGCGCTCGACGATGCCGGCGAAGGGAACCCCGCGCCGCACGACATACTCTCGGCGGATTACTCCGGTACCTCGCGGGGGCTACGAACGACACCGGAATGCTTACATCCACGGGCTGATTCGATACGGAGCTGCGGAACCTAGCGTCGATCCCGTGAAACGCAATCGCCGTATCAGCGCCGTCGCGGCGCTGGCGCTCGCCGCCCTCGTCACCGGAACCGGCGCCGGGTTCGCCGCCACGACCACACCGTCGGCCACACCGGTGGCCACGCACGCGATCGACACCGCACCGGCCACGGCCACCGCGCCCACGCGGTCCTTTCAAGGCACGCTCCCCGCGCCGACCGGCCCCTACGCCGCCGGCGAGGACGTCATCCACCTCACCGACGCGAGCCGTCCCGACCCGTGGGTGCCGTCATCCGGCCCCCGCCAACTGACCGTCACGATGGTCTACCCGGCCGTCCCCGGAACCGGGACTCCGGCCCCTTACATGACCCTCGCCGAGGCAGCCGGACACATCCAGCGCGCGAAGATACCGGCGAGCTCCGGCATCACCCCACAGAACCTTTCCAGCATCACCACTCACGCCTTCAACGGCGCGCGGCCGCAGAGGGGCAAGCATCCGCTGGTGGTCCTCTCACCCGGGTTCGGGGACCCGCGCATGGTGCTCACCTCGCTCGCGACCGACCTGGCCAGTCACGGCTACGTCGTCGCGCTCGTCGGCCACACCCACGAGGACAGCGGCGAGACGCTGGCGAACGGACAGACGCCGCCGTGCGCGATCTGCGATGACCCGCACCGCGACATGGACACGGTCACCGCCAGCCGCGCGCTGGACGTGTCCTTCGTTATCGACCAGTTGACGCATGGCAATACCGCGTGGCGCCTGGCACACCTCATCGACAAGCACGAGATCGGCATGGCCGGACACTCCATCGGCGGAGCGGCGGCCGTCACCACGATGATCGCCGACCCGCGAGTACGGGCCGGGGTGAACATGGACGGCAAGTTCTACCCGGCCCCGAAGCCTGGCCAGATCAACCGGCCGTTCCTCATGCTGGGTTCGGCCGCCTACGACTCGGCCGGCGGTGACGACACCTGGGGGCAGGCCTGGGCCGCCCTCGGCGGCTACAAGAAGTGGCTGGCGGTCACCGGCGCCAACCACCCCAGCTTCACCGACGTGGACCTGCTCGAGGAGCAGGCCGGGTTCCCGACGCCGCCCCTCGACCCCGAACGTGGAATCGTGATCACGCGTGAGTACGTGACGGCGTTCTTCGACCGGACGCTGAAGGGGATCCACAGTCCGCTGCTGGACGGCCCCTCGCCGAACAATCCGGAAGTGCTCTTCCAGCACTAGTGTGATGCGCCTGAAATCGA
>NZ_MLYO01000096.1 GCF_001866665.1 Streptomyces monashensis
CAGGACCGCGGAAAACATAACGGGGGAGGCAACTTCGGTGCGATCACCGCACTGGAGTTCGCCACCAAGGATATCCGAGACCTCAGTTTCACCAGGTTCATGGTCACCTGGCCCGACACCGCCACCGCCACCGCGACCGCGGCCGTGATTCAGGGCTGGACGGTCTTCAAGGCCGACCCGACGACACCGCGTGCGGTGTGCTGCGCCTTCGAGCAGCCCGGCGACTCCGACATGCCCGCCCTGCCCACCGTGACCGGTACGTTCATCGGCACGCCCGCAGGCCTCGCGCCGGTTCTGGACCGGCTGGCCGCGGAGGTGGGCCGGCCCGGACCGGCCGGGTGATCGTCCCCTGCGACTACCCACGGACCGCCTGCGAAGCGGACCGCTGGGGCGGCGGCATCTTCGGACCCCGGGTCGCTTTCGCGGCCAAGTCATACGTCGTGCGCGAACCGATCAGCCCGGCATCAGCAGCCGAAATGGCCACAGCTCTCGAGCAGTTGCACCAGTTCACCGACCGTACACACGCCGACCGCAGACTCACATGGCTGCGTGACGTCCACGCCACCATGCAGCCCCACCTGGGGACCGGCGGCTACACCAACGGCATGGATCCCGAACTGACCGTGGGCGGTGGCTTACCACGGTGAGAAGAACCACCCCAGGATGCAGCGCGTCAAGGCCGCCTGTGATACGGGCGGCTGCTCACCTTCCCCCAAGCAGTCACGCCCGGCCCGGTCGCTGAGCCTGACGCCGACGATCAGAACCCGAAGACTGCGCGGGCCCCGCTCAGTACAGCCGGCCCGCGCCGGGGGTGGCGGCCTGCTGCCGGTCGCTCGTGGTGTAGGCGAAGTTGAACACCGTACGCCGCACACCCGGGCGGCGCAGGGGCGTGACCCGGTGGGCGGTGGTGTCGCTGCGCAGCAGGTAGCCCTCGCCCGGGCGGTGGTGGGCCCGCCGTACGACGGGCGTGTCCAGCGCGCACAGCCCGTCGGCGCGGGGGATGTACTCCAGGATCCCGCCGTCGGCGGGGTCCTCGGGTGCCTCGGTGAACATCACCAGGGCCAGCGGGTAGTCGTCGGTGTGGGCACCGTGGGTTTCCCCGTCCCGGTGCAGGGCATTGAGGACGTGACGTTCGAGCGCCTCGCGCACCGGCACAGCTCGCATCCCCGCGACGCGGCCGATCAGCCGGATCAGCCCGCTGTCGTGGTAGAGGCGCATGATCAGTGGGGACTCCCGGGCGATGACGTGACCGCCGAGGGTGGTCATGTGACGGGGTGAGGAGTCCATGCACTCCATGGCGAAGTCCCGCCGCCCGGCGAGCCGTTCCAGCCGTGCCGCCTCCGCGCGCAGGGCCCGGAGGGCCGGCGGCAGCAGCCCGGGCAGCGGGAGGTAGCCGTCAGCGGAGAAACGGCCGGACAGAGCGCGGGTGTACTCGGGTAAGAAAAGCACTGTCTCGCTCTACCCGGCTCTGTCCCGGAACACGCCGGAGAAGGGTTCACCGCGAGGCACCCGTCCCGGGCCCTGGAACTCGCGACCGGGCGACATCACCGGCTGGTGACGGCCCTGTGCCGGATCCTCGTGGAGATACTTCGCGGGGCTCGCCCGGCCGGACACGGCCGCTCCCACGGCCTCGTCGGCATCGACCTGGTCCCATGGCGGCGGTGCGGTCCTCGCGAGCCCTGCGCAGATGGCTCAGCACAGCCGGAAAAGCAGCTTCAGATAGCAGGGCCGGTCCGGCCGTGGCACGGACGCCGCACGGGAGCGAACGCCTCCTGCGGGAGGGGGAATTCCCACGTCTGGCCCAGGACGACGGCTGCCGCGAGCCGGCCGATCTCGTCGGATCCCCGCGCCCCGTGTCCATTGCCGCCGCTGACCACGAACAGGCCGTCGTCGTCCAGGCGGCCGATGTACGGGTAGCGCGAGGGGGTCTTGTCGACGACGCAGCAGGCCTCGCGGACGGAGAACGGTGCCGGGCCGGGAAGCAGCGTGCGCATCGTCCGCAGGAGAAAGTCCGACTGATCCGCCGTGATCCTCTGCCGGACGCACCAGATGAGGATCTCCCGCGCCGTGCGCAGTTCCTTCACCAAGGGCTGCATCGCAGGCCCGATCCGCAGGTACCACCTGCCGTCGGGGTAGCGGACGGGCGGCAGCAGGTAGGCCGACATGTTGTCGTCGCCCGAGTCGGCCGGGTCGATCGTCACGACCGTGGGCAGGTCCCGCAGCCGTGCACGCTGGGCCGCGCTGTTCTCGAACAGGAGGTTGGGCTCGGTGAACACCTGGAGGTCGAGCTGACGGCCCGGGGGAAGGCGTTGCCGTGGTTGACCAGCGCCCCGCCGCGACGAGGACCTTCTCGGCCCCGACGCCGAAGTCCTGCCCGCACACCTGCCACAGGCCGGCTTTCTCGTCCCTGCGGACGGAGGTCACCGATCCGCGCAGCAGCCGCGCACCCGATGCCACGGCCAGTGCCAGCTGGGCTCGCACCAGTCGCCGGGGATTGATGTAGCCGGCGTTCCTGCGCTCCAGGAGGGCCTCGACACCGCCGGCGATCGGGGGCGGCCGCAGCCCGGGGAACTGTCGGCGCACGTCCGCGCCGGTCAGCCGTTCCACCACGACGTCGTCGTCCCGTCCCGAGCTGAGCATGCGCTCGGTGTGGTCGCCGAGGGAGGCCGCTGTCAGCGCGAAAGACCTGCACTCCTGGAAGAAGTCGGTGCCGGACTCTGCCTCGATGTCCCGGTAGCGGGCCGTCGAGCGGGTGTCCACGGTGCCCGAGAAGCGATCCCAGCCCAGGCAGCGGGCGATCCGGGACTCGTCCTGGTAGGCGCCGAACTCCGGCAGGCGGGCACTTGCCCGGTACGGCGGTTCCGCGGCGCCGATCACGACGGTGTCCGCGCCCGCGCGGCTGAGGTACTTGGCCGCCGCGGAACCGAACATCCCGGCAGCGACACCGGCGACCTGCGTGTTGCCCAACACGATGCTCCTCATGGATCCATGTCGCAGGCGGCCGGATACTCGCTCCCGTCGGCGTTCTGACCGCAGGACATGCTGCAGGGAGGGGGGATGCGACATGTACTGGGTGACACCGGCCAGCAGCGCGTCGTAACGTACGGGTCCAGCGGCGGGGAAACGGGGGAGCGTGATGGACAGGCGGGAGCGGGTCGGCTCAGGTGACCCGGAGTCGCCGGACGGACGGTCCCTCATTGCCGGGCGCTACCGGCGCCTCAGGCTGCTTGGGCGCGGCGGTATGGGCGTCGTGTACGAGGCGGACGATACGCGGCTCGACCGACGGGTTGCGGTGAAGATGCTGACGGCGGTCGAGGGGCTCGGCGAGGACAACGAGGCATGGGAGCGCTTCGTGCGGGAAGCGCGCGCGCTTGCCAGGATCGACCACCCCGGAGTCGTGACGCTGTACGACAGTCTGGTGCAGAACGGGACCGGGACGCCCTACCTGGTGATGCAGTTGCTCGACGGGATGAGCCTGGCGGACCTGATCTCGGCGGTGGGACGGCTGCCCGCGCCGGCCGTTTGCGCCGTGGGTCTCGGAGTCGCCGACGCTCTGATCGCGGCACACGAGGCTGGTGTGCTCCACCGCGACCTCAAGCCCTCCAACGTCGGCATCACGCGCGACGGGCGAGTCGTTCTGCAGGACTTCGGGTTGGCACGGCTGGCCGGCGAGGCGGCGATCACCAGGACCGGAGTCGTCGTGGGCACCCCGCAGTTCATGGCGCCCGAGACCATCAGCGGGGCCGATCCGGGGCCGGCGGCGGACTGGTACGGCCTCGGTGCTTGCATGTACCTGATGATCACCGGGGAGATGCCGTTCGGCGGAGCCGCGGAGGTCGGCACCATCGTGGAACAGGCATTGGGCGCTGGCATCCCCCGGCTCGGCGGGCGACCCGAAGCCGGTGCGGCGTGGCTGACGAGCCTGGTCGACGAGTTGTGCGAGAAGGACCCCGCCCGGCGTCCGCAGGACCTCAAAAGGATACGCAGCCTTCTTGAAGGCGGAGCGGAAGGCGGGACCGAAGAGCTCGTCGGCCTGCTCAACCGCGAAGTCCGTGACGGTGCGGTGCGGGCGGTCTTCGACGCCCCCGCTCGCGCCGAGGAACTGCCCGAGTACGACTGGGAACAGGCCGACACCACCTTGCAGGCCCCGGAGGCCGGTCCGGGCCCCTTCCATCCCGCCACTCTCAGCGACGCCACCCGTCGGATCGTCCTCGCCAGGATGACCGCGCGCAGCGCCCTGTCCCGCCAGCGCGAGGCCGCCAACCTGGTACTGCGCGGCCAGGTGCGGGAGGCTGCGGAAATGCTGTCGGTGGTCGTCCAGGTGTGCCTCTCGTCGCTCGGCCCCGACCACCCGACCACCCTCACCAGCCAGTACTGGCAGGCCCTGTGCCTGGCCAGGCTCGGCGCCGGGGCGGAGGCACTGGACCTGCTCGCCCGGGTGAACAGGCGTGTCGTCGCGCGTACCGACGGAGACGAGAGAAACGGACAGAGACGATGACTGACCTGGTCGCGGAGATCGAGGCGGCCGACGGGGCCGAGGACGACCTGCGCTCCCTGCTGCGCTGGCTCCACGAGGACGAGACGCTCGACGTGCGTGGCCGCATCGGCGGCGCACCGCCCACCTCCGGGGCCATGGGCACCGGCTTCGACCTGCTCCAGCTCGCCGTCGGCAGCGGACTGTCCACCGCCTCGCTCATCGTCTCCGTCCTGCAATGGCAGTCCTCCCGGCACCACGCGCCGGCGGTGACCCTGCGCCGCGGCGAGGTGGAGGTCGTCCTCACCCCTCAGGCGGCGCGTGACGAGGAGACCCTGCGCGCCCTCATCGGCCTGCTCGACGGACATCCCGCCGTGCTGCCGGCACCGCGGACGGAGGAGACCGGAGGCGATGGCGGCACTCCCTGACCCGGCGCTCTCACGAGCCGTCCTCATCGGCACCGCCTCTTACCGGCACCTGCCTCAGCTACCCGCGGTCGAGGCCGGCGTGGTGGACCTCGCCGCGGAGCTGTGCGACGCCACGGTGTGGGGGCTGCCCGTCCAGCACTGCGCCGTCGTCACCGACCCGCTCAGCCCTCAGGCGATCCTGGACCCGGTGTACCAGGCGGGCGACGAGGCCACCGACACCCTGATCGTGTACTTCGCCGGCCACGGCATGCGGGACACCGAGTCCGCCGACCTGTACCTCGCCCTCGGAGACACCCGCGAACACCTGGGCTACACCGCCGTCGCCTACCAGCATCTGCGCGCCGCCCTGCGCGCTGCCCGCGCCCGACGCAAGATCGTCGTCCTCGACTGCTGCTTCAGCGGCCGTGCCGCCCGCGCCCTGGCCGGCGACGGGGACCTGCTCGCCGCGCAGGCCGCCGTGGACGGCGCCTACGTGCTCACCGCCTCACCACGCGACCGCCTCGCCCTCGCGCCCGACGGAGAGCGCTACACCGCCTTCACCGGGGAGCTGCTGGGCATCCTGCGCCAAGGCGTCCAGGACGGCCCCGAGCTGATCGACCTGGACATGCTGTACCGCGTCCTCGAAGAGCGCCTGCGCGCGAAAAACCGCCCGCTGCCCCAGCGCTCCCAGGAAAACGGGGTGGGACGGCTGCCGCTGGCCCGCAACAAGGCGCGCGCCGACCGTCACACTCCCGCAGGCCCCGTGCTGGCCGCCGACGTGCACTCAGCCGTGGTCGCCACCGGCCTGGCGCTCGCCCGCCTCCTGCGCACCCACGGCAACGCCCGCGACGCACTGGCCGTCCTCCGGGTCGCACTGCAGGAGCAGACCAATGGGGCACGCGGTGACCTGCTCGCCGTACAGCTCGAACTGTCCGAGCTGCTCGCCGAGACAGGTCAGGTCAAAGAGGCCATCGAGCTCCTGGAACAGGCCTTCCGCCAAGTGCACAAGGTCTACGGCCCTGAAGCCGTCCTGGTGTGCAGACGGTTGGCAGACCTGCTCCAGGAGTCGGGAAACCATTTGCAGGCGTGCGAAGTGCTCAAGCACGCCCTCGACATCGCGGAAGGGAGTGGTTCCTCTCCGGAGACTTTCCCGATCAGGCGATGAGCGCGCGCTGGTCACCGAGCGCGCGTGGGAGCTCGCGGCGCAGGTGCCTTGCTGCGCGAGCGGTGGGCGGCCATCGCCCCCGAGCTCGCCGTGCACGGCGCCGCCGTGTCCTACGACGCCGATGCCGGGCAGCTCACGGTGTGCCCGCAGTCGTCGGCCCGGGCGACGAGGACCCGGCTGGAGCAGGAGTGGATCATCGCGGCGCCAACGCGCCGGCGGGCCCGGACGGTTGTCCGCGCCCTGCGTGTCCTGGCGCGCCCGGCGCGGTCCCGGTGTCCGAGCCGCCCGACGCCGATCCGGTGCCCGCGGCCGCGCCCGCCGGGCTCGTGCGCACCCGGGAGACCGCCTCGCCGCGCTACCGTCGTGCTCGCCGCGGACCACGAGGCGGCCCCGTCGCGCCGGGTGCCCCGCCACCTCGTACTCCAAGCCCCTCGTGGTCGCCCGCATGCTCGGCCACCACGACGACATCACTGTCCAACCCGCCACCGAGGCCGGGGGGAACCTGGAAACGTTCTGCCCCCGGAGATCGCGCTCGGTGATTCGCGCTCAGCGACGGATGCGGAAAGCCGGTCACGCATGCCCTTCGTCACCCCGCAGGTACGCCCCCGCACGCGCCGCAGCCACTGCGGCCTCGGCGGCCTGGTCCGCGGCGGCTTCGTCGAGGCCGCCGCTGCTGGTCAGCAGCCGGTAGTAGAGGGGGGCGGAGACAGCGCGGATCACCTCGTGGACATCGGTGCCCTCAGGCACCTCGCCCCTGTCGATGGCCTGCTGGACACAGGGTGCCCATTCCTTGACGCGGATGTCGTAGAAGCGGTGCAGGGCCTCGGCCGTCTTCGCCTCACAGGTGGCGGCGGCGATCACGGCTTTGAACAGCGCTCCTTGCCGCGGATCGGCCAAAGTGCGCTGCACGAGCCGGGCATTGGCCTTGAGATCACCGAGCAGCGAGCCGGTCTCGGTACGCGGCAGCGACTGCTCGGCCATGTCCGTCAACAGGTCGGCCACCAAGATGGTCACCGTTCCCCAGCGGCGGTAGACGGTGGTCTTGCCCACCTCGGCACGGCGCGCGATGTCAGCGAGGTCCAGGCCGGCAAAGCCATGCTCCGCCAAGGCGTCCCCAGCCGCCTGCAGCACCGACGCCCGCACCCGCGCCGTGCGTCCTCCAGGACGGACGGTCCCCGGATCCGCACCCTCAATCCTCATAATGGCACTCCAGTTTCGTTAATCACTCACATCTGCTACGGTGAGACCACACTCTAACGGAACTTCAGAACCATTAGCCAAGCCAGGCGACGAGAGAGACATCTCACGTGCCTAAGAA
>NZ_MLYO01000097.1 GCF_001866665.1 Streptomyces monashensis
CCTCGGCCGCCAGGAACGAACGACCGTCGTTGTGAGAGGACACTTGATACCCCCAAATGTTGTCGAGTGAAATTGAATTCAGGCGAAGCAGCAGGCACACGCCACGTCAGGTCCAGACCACTCGTTCGTCACTGTTCCCCACGTGGACGAGGTTCCGCTTCGGCCGTTGCCCAGACAGAACTCCGGAGCCCCGCCTGGACGGCCACTGCTCACTATCCAGCCCACGCACTGCCACGAGGCCGCGCCGAGTCCTATCCCCTGTTCCCGTAGCCCGCGGGCTACCGACCAGGCCGCGCCCGCATGGCTGTGCTGGTCAACCTTGATTGGCTTCGGCGATTCCCGTAGTTTCCTTGATCGGTCCCGCACGCACCACGAGGAGGGGCAGAGCGGATCATGCTCGACGGATCAACTCAGGCGTTGGCTGGACAGTTAGTGCGCGATCGACGACGCCATCTGGGCTTAAGTCAGCGTGAACTCGCGCAGGCCGCCGGTGTGAGCATAGGCATGGTGCGCGACTTGGAGCAGGGCAGGACCGGCAGACCCCATCCCTCGAGTCTAAACCGGCTTTGTACCTCGCTCGGGCTCGAGGCCGATCTGGTGGCACGCACAGAACCCGAGACGATAAGCGCCCAACCTCCGTCCACCACGGCGGCCGACGGTGCCACTGGGGTCCTGGAACTCCTGGTCCTCGGTAGCTTCGAGGTTAGAAGGGGCGGCGCGAGCGTCAAGTTACCCAATGGCAAGCGGCGGCTCCTGCTTGCGATCCTCGCGCTCAACGCAGGCAAGGCGGTCCACCAAGACACGCTCGTCGACCTTCTCTGGGGGGACGCGCCGCCAGCCCGGGCCCACCGGCTACTCGGCGAATATGTCCGCACTACCCGCCAGGCTCTCACGCCCAGCGAGCCGGAGTGCATCGACCGGGTCGGCCGCGGTTTTCGCCTGAACAAGGACCTGATCCGCCGGGATGTCGACGAGTTCCTCGAGCTCTCCGAGCTCGGACGCCTCGCTCTCGGTACGAAGTCCTACGAACAGGCCGTCGAGCTCACGGGCCGGGCCCTTCGGCTCTGGCGCGGCACGGTACTACAGGACATCGACGCGCTGCGCGACCTTCCCGAACTCACCGCGCTGCTCCGCAAGCGGATACGCACGGCGCTCGACCTCGCAGACGCCCACGCCGCGCGAGGTTCGTTCGGCGAGGCGCTCGACCAGCTTGAACCTCTCGCCGAGCGCGACCCCTTCAACGAATCCATCCAGGCCAGGGTGTTGGTGACCTTGGCGCGGTCCGGTCAGCAGGCCGAGGCGCTCTCCCGGTACCACGCGCTGTCCGCGCTGCTCAACCGCGAGCTCGGACTGCGCCCGGGCCCGGAACTCGTCGAAGCGCAGCGGCGGATCCTGAACAACGAGGTCGACTACGAACCAGCAGCGAACCCGGGCCTCCTCATGACCCCACCCGCTGTCCCGCAGCAACTGCCTCCGGACACCGCTCTATTCACCGGACGGGAGTGCGAGCTCGCCGCCCTGCGCGAGCGGATCGAGTCCGCCCTTGCCGACACGGACGCACGCACCCCGACCATTGTCGCCATGGACGGCATGGCCGGGATCGGGAAGACCACCCTCGCCTTGCGCGCCGCCCACCTGGTCGCTGACCGCTACCCGGACGGTCACCTCTTCGTCGATCTGCGCGGACACAACACCGATCTGCCGCCGCGCACGTCGACGGAGGTGCTCGCGGAACTGCTGCCCGTCCTCGGCGTCCCGCTCAAGCTGATCCCCGAGGACGTCGAGGCTCGCTCCGCGCTCTACCGCAACCGGCTGGCCGGCAGCCGAACCCTGGTCGTGCTGGACGACGCCTCGTCGGCCGACCAGATACGACACCTGCTGCCGAGTTCCACCGGATGTCTGGTGCTAGTGACCAGCCGCCGCGGCCTGATTTCCTTGGACGAGGCGTACCGGCTAACGCTCAGGGCCCTCCCGGACGCGGACGGCTACCGGCTGCTAGCGCGCGGCGCCGCTGCCGGATGGCGGAGCGAGGAGACCGAGGCCCTGCAAGAGCTGGCCCGCCTGTGCGGCGGACTTCCGCTAGCCCTGCGGATCGTCAGAGCCCTGCTTCACCGCCGTAGAGTGTTCGCGGCGGGCGCGCTGAAGGAGCGGCTGCAGAACGGGCTGACGAGCCAGGAGCCGCTGTCCGCCTTCGACGACGGTGAGCGAAGCCTGCGCTCGGTCTTCGACCTCTCCTATCAGGTGCTGCGCCGTAGGCATCGCCAACTGTTCCGGGTACTCGGGCTGATGCCGGGGCCGGATATCGACGTCCACGGTGCCGCGGCGCTCGCGGAAATCCCCGTGGACAGCGCCCAGGACCTGCTAAGCGATCTGGCCGACCACAACTTGCTGGTCGAGACCGAGCCGGGACGCTTCCACTTCCACGACCTGCTGAAGTTGGATGCGTGGACCCGAGCTCTCGAGGCGGGCGAGAACGTGGCGGAGGCGGAATCGCGACTCGTCGACTACTTCGAAGCGGCGGCTCGGCGGGCGGACGGGGTCATCCGCTACGGCGAAGCGCCGCCGTGCGAAGGTGCCGATGTTGGCGTCGTCGAGGGCCCGCGCATCGATACCCGCGAGCACGCCATGGAGTGGATGCGGGCCGAGATCATGAATCTGCTCGCGGTCGCCCGCCTGGCTGTCGCCTCGGGCAATCACCCTGTAGTGCTCAGCCTCTCTGCCTCGCTGCACCAATTCCTGCAGACTTCGGGTCCCTGGTCTGGGGCCGTCGAACTCCAGGCTGCCGCGGTGGAGGCCGCCCGACACGGGGACGATCCTCGGGCCATGGCGTCGACGCTGGCCAGGCTCGGCGCCATACGGCGGCTGACCGGTGACATCTCCGGCGCCGTCGAGTCCTTCGAGGCGGCTCTGTTGAGCCTCGCTCCGAACACCGCGGAGAGCATGGTTGGGCCGATCCTGGGCCAACTGGGGGAGGCTTATCTGCTTACAGCCGACTATCCGAGGGCCAGTGAAGCCCTGCGTGCCTCACTGGCCGCACACACCAAGTCCGGCGACTGGGCCAGCCGGGCCGAGGCGCTGATCAGGCTCAGCCAACTGACGCTGTCGAGATCGCCGGATCCGCTCGACGCGCTGCCCGACCTGTGCGAGGCACTGACCTCGTACACAACTATCGGTGATCCGAAGGGTCAGGCCTACGCACTTTCCGAACTTGGCGAGATCTACCGGATCTGCGGGAACTACGCGTCAGCCGACCGTGCCCTTCAGGACTCGCTCAGGCACTCCCGGACTGCGACCGATCCGATGACGCAGGCGCTCACGCTGTTGCGCCTCGGCCTCCTGCGGCACTTCATGGATGATCCCTCGACGGCCTTCCGCGACATCCGTGAGGCGTTCAGTATCTACGAACATCTCGGCAGTCTCGCGGGAATGGCCAGTTCCCTGGCCTGCTCTGGCACGGTGCAGGCCGGTGGCGGTGACCACAAGGCCGCGCTCGAATCATTCACCAAGGCCGGCGAGCACTTCGCGGCCTGCGGCAACGAGCGCGGAAGGATGGCATCGGTCATGTATGCCGCCGAATCGAGGTATCAGATCGAGGACCGTTCCACCGCAGTGGCCGATGTGAATGCTACGGTCGAGCACTTCCAAGCGGTCGACGACGTGGTGAACGAAGCCTACGCGATCAGCTTGAAGGCGTCGTTCGTCCTCGACGCGGGTGATGTCGACTCTGCGGTGTCCCTCTACCTACGAGCCGTCGATCTGGCCAAGTCCAGTCGGCGGGTACAGACCCAATTGGCGGCCCTACGCGGACTCAGCAAGGCGCATGTGGCTCGGGGTGAGACGGCTGACGGGCTCTGCGCGCTCGAGGCCGCGGTGAGGCTGTGTCACGAACTTTCACTACCCGAGGAGCCATCGGTGCGGGCCGAGCTTGCGGCTCTGCGTGCCACGTGACTGGACCGTACGGGACTCCAGCCGCCCGGGTACGGGAATCGCGGTAGGGCCGCGCGACTCACCCACGGAAAACGCCCTGCATACGAGGCCGCGGCGGGTGCGCGCTACGGGATTCATCGCACTGCCTGGGCTCTGCCGCAGATGAGCTTCCACGGCGGAGAGTGGAGAGGATCGCCGAGGCGCCGGTCCAACTCGGCCGGGGCGAGAGCACAATCGAGGGGATCCGATATCCAGTGAATGAATCGATGAAGGCCGACGGACTCACGGTCGCACTCATCAACATGCCGTGGGCGCGGACGAGCTCTCCGTCCATTCAGTGTGGATTGCTCAAATCGGAACTCGTCGCCGCGGGCTACACCGTCGACGTGCACTATCTGAATCTGGAACTGGCCGCAGAGATCGGCATCAAGATCTACGAGGCCATCTCACACTTCGGAAGCGATCGCGTTCACCTGCTCGGTGAATGGCTCTTCGGTCGCTCGGCGTTCGACACGGACCTCGAGTCCAAGGCGTACCTCGAGGCATTTCCCGAGCTCGAAAACCTCGTCAGCGGCAGCGGGATGGAACTGGAGTCCCTTCTCACACTGCGCGAGGAGACCCTTCCGCGGTGGATCGAGTCCTTAGCCTCCGCCGATTGGGGCAAATACGACCTTATCGGCTTCACATCCACCTTCGAGCAGAATGTCGCGGCGCTGGCCCTCGCACGTGCGGTCAAGGGGAGGTTCCCGCAGGTCTCCCTCGTCTTCGGGGGAGCGAACTTCGATGGCGACATGGGTGTGGAGTTCTTCAACAACTTCGACTTCATCGACTTCGCGGTGACCGGTGAGGGCGATATCGCAATCGTGAAGATCGCTGAGTCCATCGCGACCGGCAGCCACGATGCCATCCCCGGCGTCTGCCGACGCGACGGCGGCGAGATCAGCGTCGGTGCTCCAGCGGCCCGCATCCGCGACATGGACTCGATCCCCACTCCGAATTACGACGACTACTTCTCCGTCATCGAGCGGCGCGGCCATTCGACCGTGATCGGTCGCCGCAATATCCGTATTCCGGTGGAATTCTCCCGAGGGTGCTGGTGGGGCGAGAAGCACCACTGCACCTTCTGCGGACTGAACGCCTCCGGTATGACCTACCGCAGCAAATCGCCCGAACTGGCCGTCGCCGACCTCCTGACGCTGGCAGGCAAGCATCGGATCCTCGAACTCGAGGCCGTGGACAATATCATCGACATGCAGTACCTCGAGAAGCTCTGCCCAGTCCTGGCCGACCACAACGTGGACCTGGACCTGTTCTTCGAGGTCAAGTCCAACCTGCAGAGGCGTCAGATCGGCCGCCTTGCCAGCGCAGGTGTGCGTCGCATCCAGCCGGGAATTGAGAGCCTGAGCACACACGTCCTCGGCCTCATGCGGAAGGGCACGACGATGCCCTTCAACGTGCGATTCATGAAGTGGGCCACATACTACGGGATCAACATCATCTGGAACATCCTCATGGGCTTCCCCGGCGAGACCGACGAGGACTACGAGCGGCAGGTCGAACTGATCCCGTCGCTGTACCACCTGCAGCCGCCGGGAAGCGCGGGCCGGCTCTGGCTCGAACGCTACAGTCCATATTTCACGGACCCGAGCTTCCCGATCACCATGGTCCGCCCCAAGGAGGCCTACTCGTTCGCCTACCCGGTCCCCGGGCTCAACCTTCATCAGATCGCCTACTTCTTCGACCACGAAGTCGGCAACATTGCCTCCCAGCGTGCCCACGACGCCGTCGTGGCGGCCGTGGAACGCTGGCACACGATCTGGCGAACCCGCCGCCCGCAGTTGACCTATCAGCGAGGCCCCGGCTTCATTCACCTCTGGGACACTCGGGGGCCAAAGCCGGAGGACGCGACGATTTACGGGTGGAAGGCGATCGCGTTCGAATTGTGCAGCGAAGTGCCGCACACTCCCGGCCGTATCTCCGAGGAACTCCAAGTACTTGGCCACGACATCTCCACCGAGCGTGTCACGAAGTTCCTCGAATCCTGTGCCGACGTGCGCTACGTGGTCATGGAAGATGGGAAGTGTCTCTCGCTCGCGCTGCCCAGGGTCAGCTCTCCGGTCTAACCTGCGCGTTTAACTTGCGCCCACGTCCGGATCATGATCGAGAACGCGAAAGTTCCTTTTAAAATGGGACGATGAGGCTTTGAGGTGACCCCGGCGGTGTGGACACACTGACAATGGATCTTGCAGATCCGAGGAAGGGTGTCCTGGTGGGACGGAAGTCTCCGTATCCGGAGGAGTTCAGGAACGATGCCGTCGCGCTGTACCGCTCGGCGGGCGGGAAGCGCACGTATGCGGCGGTCGCGGCGGACGTCGGGGTGACCGGCGAGACGCTGCGGAGCTGGGTGCGCCAAGCCGACGAACACGCCGGCCGCGATCACGGTCGCGGCGAGCAGAGCGGGGAGAGCCGGGAGGAGGAACTGGCCCGGCTGCGGGCGGAGAACGGCCGACTGCGCAAGGCCGAGAAGGAGTGGGAGCTCGAGCGGGAGATCCTGCGCCGGGCAGCCGCGTATTTTGCCCGGGAGGTGATCCTGGTGGTTAATTCAGGAAGCGAGGGCGAGTTCGAGTCGGGCGAGGTGGCTACTGCGGGTGCGATCGAGGGGGTGGCCGTTCCACCAGGCGTCAAGCCGGATGAGGTTCAATGCAACCGCACTGTAGATGTGGTCGAGGTGGGTTTTCCGCAGGCCGTGGTAGCGGGCTCGGCGGATACCGGTGACGGCAGTGGCCTGGTGGATGGTCCCTTCGACTCCGGCACGCAGCATGTACTTATGCTTCCACTCCTCGGTCTCCTGCCGGGCACGGGCATCGTGCAGGGCTTCGTGCATCTCCTGTGGCTGCAAGGTGAGTTGACGCCGCTGGAGCTTGGAGGTGGTGCACTGTGGACGCTGCGGGCAGGGGCTACAGGTTCTCGGGGAGAATGTGACCACCGTCTTGGCGACGCCGGCCTGACGGCAGGGACTCCAGGTGGTGCTGGTCTGCCCCGCCGGGCAAATGGCCTGCCGGCCCTGCCAGTCGATACGGAAGTCGTGGGTGGCGAAGCCCTCGTTGGCCCTGGCCTGGCGGGACAGGTCGCGCAGCATCGGGGTGATGAGCGTGATACCGAACCGCTTCAAGGAGCCGACGATCAGCTCGGCGGAGGCGTATCCGCTGTCCAGGTAGTGCTCCCCGGGCAGCAGGCCGCGTCGTCGGAGGGCCTGGTGGATGGGGTCGAGCATGGCGTTGTCCGGGACGGTGGCGTCGGTCGTGGCGATGTTCGTGACCAGGTTCGGCCGCGGAGCATGGCTGTGTTCTCTTGGGACCAGGCCCGCGTTGGTGCAGGCCGAGGCTGGTTCGGGAGACTGGCAGGTCTCACTGATATGGATCTTGAAGCCGTTCCACCACAGGTCGCCCTTGACACTGCGGCGGGCGTCAGTGTCATACGGCGAGGTCAGGCGCAGATGACCGGGCGGGAGACCGTCTCCTTCCGCCTCTCGCCGCTTGACCACCTCCCGTCCGCTGCCCGCAACGGTGCGGGTGTAGCTCTGCACCAGCACGCGCCGCAGGACCTGGACAGCCGGCAGTTCCCGCAACCACGCCGGGGACGCAGGCGCGTGGACTGCGGTGAGCAGGGCGAAGCCGTCCCGGCCGTAGTCGACAGCGAGCCGGGTGCGTTGGGCCTTGGATGTCGGCGCATGCCATCCGGGGATCCGGTCGCCGTAACGCCGGCTCCAGGAGGGCACATCGATGACCTGTTCCACCCACTGCGGCGCCGCGCAGACCAGTGCCTCCAGGGCAGCGCGGACGGCCCCGCCGGCCAGGTCCAGCTGGCTCAGATCCCGCACCGCCGAGATCACGTGGGTGGAGTCGGTGCGCTGCTTGCCACCGCTCTCCAGTAGTCCCTGCTGGACCAACTGGGCCAGCAACAGGTCCAGTACCTTCTCCTCCAGGCCGTGCTCGATCACCCTGGAGCGGAACTCCGAGAGCACGCTGTGGTCGAATCCCGGGTCCTCCAGTTCCAGCCCGAGCGCGTATTTCCACGTCAGGTCCGTCCGTACCGCCTCGGCGGCCTGCCGGTCGGTGAGGTTCCCCGCCTTCTGCAGCACCGTGACCAGCGCGAGACGCCCCGGCGACCAGCCCGGCTTGCCACGCTGCCCAAACGCCGCCGCGAACTGGTCGTCAGCGAACAGTTCACCGAACCGGTCACGGACCCGCACCGCGAGCGGGATCTCCCGCCGACCCGAGTACATCGCCCGGATCGCGGCAGCGACCTGCGGGTCCGGCTCCGGCCAGGGCTGCGGCTGCACCGACACCACGTCTCCGTCCTGCGGACAGACACCACAAGACTGCCGCAGACTCCAGGATCCACCTCCTGCCTGACACTCACTCACCGAACTCCTGAATTAACCACCAGGATCGGAGATGAAGTGAAGACCCGCCGCTGGGACTTCGTCTCCACCCATGCCGAGACCTTCGGCGTCCAGCGGATATGCCGGGTCCTTCGGGTCTCGCGCTCGGGCTACTACCGGTGGATCGCCGGTGCGAAGACCCGCCAGGAGCGGCAGGCCGCCGACGACGCCCTGCTCGTGGAGATCCGTGAGATCCACACCGAGCACAAGGGAACCTACGGTGTCCGGCGCGTCCATGCCGAACTGCGCGGCTTCGGGCGCACCGTCAACCGCAAGCGCATCGAGCGGCTGATGCGACGGCACGGCATCGAGGGACGGCACCTGCGGCGCCGCAAGCGCACCACCGTCCCGGACCGGCTCGCACCGCCCGCCCCGGACCTCGTCCAACGCCGGTTCACCGCCGCCCGGCTGGACGAGAAGTGGTGCGGCGACATCACATACGTGCAGGTAGGCGGGACATGGCTGTATCTCGCCTGCGTCATCGACATCTGTTCACGCCGGGTGCTCGGCTACTCGATGGCCACCCACATGCGCGCCGAACTGGTCATCGACGCTCTGACGATGGCGGTCGCAACCCGCGGCGGCAACGTCACCGGAGTGATCTTCCACGCGGACAGGGGCGCCCAGTACACGTCGGCGGCGTTCGCGCAGGTCTGTGACGGTTTCGGGATCCGCAGGAGCATGGGCCGGGTCGGCTCAGGAGCATGGGCCGGGTCGGCTCGAGCTACGACAACGCCCTCGCCGAGTCGTTCTGGCAGGGGCTCAAGAGGGAGACGATGCACCAGAGGATGTTCTCGACGGTGCGTCAGGCGAGGCTGGAGATCTTCCAGTGGCTGACCTACTACAACGCCCGACGGCGCCACAGCGCCCTCAACTACCTCTCGCCAGCCGAGTTCGAACAGCAACACCGACGAGGACGTAAACTCACACTCGCAGCATGAACCCCTGTGTCCACACTCCGGGGGACGCCTCAGGCAGTACACGCTCCTCGGCAGCGGGCACGAGAACGGTGATGTCGAGGCCCGTGACGGTGCGGCTGGCGTCGGGCCTGCCGTCGTCGAGGCGCTCGCCGTAGCGGGAGGTCGGCGATTTGACCTTGCGGGTGCTGACCCGTTGCCGCCGGGGCGGGAGCAGGGCGGCCAGCACCTTACGTCCGATGAGACCCACCTGACCGGTGGCTGCAGCGACAATATCCGCGGCGTGGATGACCTGGTCACGGGCTGTCTGGAGGGCGATGGTGAACCCGCAGCGGTCGGGATCGGTGCCCGGGACGGATTCGGCCGCCTCGACCATGACCGTCCGTAGCACTTGGTAGAGCGTCAGCAGTGCCCACATCTCCTGTTCGATGCCGGCCGGGTCGCCCGAGCGCAACAGGCGACCGTCCATGATCGTGTGACGGAGGGCGTAGTACGCCGATTCGTGTTCCCACCGCTGATGGTAGATACGCGTCAGCGCGGCCGCCGGGTAGCGGCGGGCGTCAGTCAGGGTCGTGACCAGCCGGTAGGCCCCGGTGAAGACGGTGCCGTCTGCGCAGGTCACGGTGATCTGCGCGTCGATGACCCGCACCTTGACCGTGCCAAGGACCGACAGGTATGAGCCGTCGGTCAGACGGGACAGAACCGGGGTGCGGCGGTTGTTGCGGAGTCGGCCCAGGAACTGGGCGCGGGTGGCGTTCACCGCGGCGAGGAAGTCGTTACCGTCGAAGCCCTTGTCCCACAGGACGAGCATGTCCGGCCTCAGCAGGTGCAGCAGACGCCCCGCATAGCTCGTCTCACCCTCGGCGGTGGGGCCGAACACCGCGCCGAGCAGGGCCCGGGTTCCGGTCTCGACGAGCGTCATCAACTCCAACGTCGGATACCCATGGTGAGCGGTCCTGCCCAGCCAGAAACGGTTCCGCTCGGAGTCGGGGACCTTCTGCGAGCTGCAGCCGTCGAACGACACTGTCCGGTAGGGGCCGAACCGCACTCCCGGCGTCGTCGGCCGGGCCAGCGGCCCCGCCAGCACCTCGAACAACGCCCGCACCGGCGCACTGCCGAGCCGACGGCGCAGATCACGCAGTGCCTTCGCGCTCGGACTGGCCACCGGGATCCCAGACAGGCCGGCGGTCATCTTGTCCCAGACCAGCCGGTAACCGACCTCGGGGAACAGGCACATCGCGAGGAGGAAGTAGACCCCGACCCGTGAGGGCAGACTACGCAGCCGCCGCTGCACGGTCCGGGTCTCCGACAAGACGGCATCCACGAGTTCGAACGGCACGACCGCCGTCAGCTCTCCCAGATGACCGGGAGCGAACCGGCCTGCGGCCACAGTGACCGTTCGGGTGATGGCCGTCAGCGCAGACGGCAGGACATGATGAGACGGCAACGGAGCAGTGATGATTGCGCCGTGGTTCTCCGCCGGGCCTGACCCCCAACGGAGCATCTCCTTCGGGAACAAGCTGTCTTGGACGACTGCCTGTACCAACGAGATGCTCCTATCTCCTGTCAAGCAGCGCGTCGGAGGTGGGTTTCAGTGATGTTCGCGCAGGTCAGGGCTCTGTAGACCTCGCGGGCTATGTAGCGCTTGAGGCAGCGGATGATGTCCTTCTTCTGCAGCCCCTGCGCGGTGCGGCGGGCGACGTAGTCGCGGGTGCGGCGGTCGTGCTGCATGCGGACCACTGCGATGCGGTAGAGGGCGGCGTTGGCGGACCGGTTACCGCCGCGGTTGAGCCGGTGGCGGTCACGGCGTCCGGAGGACGCTGGTATCGGAGCGGCGCCGCACAGATGGGCGAACGCTGCCTCCGAGCAGAGGCGTTCGGGATTGTCGCCCGCTGCGGCGAGAAGGCGGGCGGCTGTCTCGGGGCCGACTCCGTAGACGGCCATGAGGCCAGGTGCGGCCTGGGTGGCCAGGGCGCTCAACTCGGCGTCGTACTCATCGATTTCTTGGTCGAGATCCTGGTCAGGCGGCGCAGGGTGAACTTGGCCGCGGCAGCGGGATCGGTCAGGTCTGCTGTCGGCCGCAATCGGGCGCACGTGGCGATGAGATCAGGGCTGGACATACTGCGGAGCTGGGCGCGCAGGGTGTCGGGTGCGGTGACCAAGTGGCTGCGGATCTGGTTGATCGCCTGGGTGCGGGCCTTGACGGCGGACGTGCGGGCAGTGTGCAGGAGGCGAAGGGCCTCGGCGGCGCCGCCGTGGGTCTTGGGGATGATGGTCGCGCGGCCGGAGGCAACGGCCTGGGCGGCGGCGTAGGCGTCGATCGGGTCGGACTTGCCCTGCTGGTGGCGGATGCGCCGGTCGGGCCGGTTGATGTCGAAGACCGTCAGGCCCGCGGCACCCAGGACCCGGGCGAGCTGGGTTCCGTAGGAGCCGGTGCCCTCGACGCCGACGGCGCGCACGGTGCCGTGGGAACGCAGCCAGTCCAGCAGGGCACGGTAGCCCTGGTTGGTAGTGGGGAACTGGGCGTCGGCGAGGTGCCGGCCGACTTGGTCGACGACGGCTGCGTGGTGGGTGTCGGTGTGGGTGTCCACGCCGCCGAAGACGTTCTGGGGCTGATCGGTCATGATGGTGGTGCTGTCCTTCCGCGATAATCCAGGGGGCAGCACACGCCGGTCGGGCGGGCGGACAAAGCAGTGACGGGGGCTTCTAGCCCAAGCTCCTATCAGGTCACGAACACCCGTCCGGCCGTGTGCGTCGTGGTCCTCCGCAGCGGGCCGACAAATCTCCAGAATGACAACCCCGGAGGGCGTCAGCTCCGTTGGGGGTCAGGCCCGGCGGAGAACCACGGCGCAATCATCACTGCTCCGTTGCTCCACATCCGAAGCTCGCCAACACCCCTTGCGTGACCTGCAAGTTCCTTAACTACCCGGCCTTGGGGGACGCCTCACCCTCGCCCGCACCGACCGGCGTGTACACACCGAACTGGCGAGTGAGGACCGGCGCCTGGCGGTGCAGCGCGACAGCGAACGCGCGGCCGCCTGGTCCGAGCCGGTCCGCCGCACCGCCCACCCCGGTACCGCCCGGGGTCGCCTATCACCGGCTGTCAGTCGATGAACACCGGTGGATCTTCACCGTCGCCGACGTGGAAGGAACCGTCGTCACCAGCGACGCGATGCACACCCAGCGCGAGCACGCCGACTACCTCTCAGCCGTGGGCCCTGCGGCAACAGTGGCGGCCCAGGCGCGGCGCCCCTCACTCAGGTGCTACACCAGTCCCGAGTGGCGACCTCCTGCACAGGGCGACGGCACGGCTACTGGCGCAACAGGCCAGTCACCACTGACATATGTCACAAAGTCTCGTGACGATGTGCCCTACCTGACGTCTAACTCGCCGGAAAAGCTGGATACATGAGGATGGAAGAGGCTGGTGGCGGGGGTACCGATGACGTCGGCGGCGATGAACGAGGTGATGCCGTGATGGCGCCGGTGCGAGTGCTGTTGGCCGACCATGAGCACCTCGTCCGGGGAGCCCTCGCCGCGCTGCTTTCCTTGGAGGACGACCTGACTGTTGTCGCCGAGGCCGCGACCGGACCGGAGGCGCTGGCGATGGCACGGGCGCACGAACCCGACGTGGCCGTCCTCGAGCTCCAGATGCTTGGTGCGGACGGGGTGAGTGTCGCTACGTCCCTCCAGGCCGAACAGCCAGGCTGCCAGGTGCTGATCGTAACCAGTCAGGGCCAGCCCGGGCACCTGGAACGGGCACTCGCGGCAGGCGTACGCGGGTTCGTCCCGAAGACCGTCAGCGCACAGCGCCTCGCCGAGATCATCCGTACCGTGCATGCCGGAAACCGCTACGTCGACCCTGAGTTGGTCGCCGACGCCATCTCCGCGGGGAGTCACCGCTGACCGAGCGGGAGACGGAGGTGCTGGCACTCGCCGCCGGTGGAGCGCCCATCATGGAGATCGCCGAGCGCGCCGCGCTGTCACCAAGAGCGGTACGCAGTCACCTGTCGTCGGCCATCTCCAGGGTTGGAACAGAGAACCGCCATGCGGCGGTGAGGCTCGCTCGAGACACGGGCTGGGTGCAGCCGGAGCGTGGCTCAATTCGTCAAGGCAGCTCAGCGACAGCAGATCACATTTTGGAGGAAGTACCCATGAGGAAGGTCCCATTCGGCTCCCTGGCCGCATCGATCGCGGCGCTTGGGACGGTGCTCGGTCTCTTCGCGCTCCAGCTTCGCGCGGACGGTTTGGAGCAGTACGTCGACTCTGTGGCCAGTGCCAGCGTCGTGATGTACGTCACCTCGGCTCTGATTGTGGTGACGTGGGTCCGCGCCCGTCGGCCGCACTCGGACTGAGCTCGCCGCCACTGAGTGCGGCTCGGTCGTTGCCCTCGACGACGTGGTCGACGTGAGACGCCATCCGCTTACCGCTGGGCAG
>NZ_MLYO01000098.1 GCF_001866665.1 Streptomyces monashensis
CGTCAGCAGGCGCCGCTAGCTCAGTTGGTTAGAGCAGCTGACTCTTAATCAGCGGGTCCGGGGTTCGAGTCCCTGGCGGCGCACGATGACGATGGCGATCCATGTCCGCAGAAAGCGCGGACCTGGGTCGCCATCTCTGTTGTTGCGCGGACATCCCTCTGCCGATCCCCTCGTTTGGCCGGATACGCTCTGGCCATGGCAGCCCGGGACCTCCAGGAGCGGATCAAGAAGCTGATCGTCGAGCGGCGGCTGCCCTCGGGCGCCCCGCTGCCGACCGAGCCGGAGCTGATGGAGTACCTCGGGGCGAGCCGGAACTCGGTGCGCGAGGCGCTGAAGGCGCTCCAGGCGATGGGCATCGTGGAGATCCGGCACGGGTTCGGGACGTACGTCGGCTCGATGTCGTTCGCGCCGATGATCGAGGGCCTGGCCTTCCGCACGGTCGCCGGGCACTACCGGGGCGAGGAC
The DNA here is from genome assembly GCF_001866665.1 of Streptomyces monashensis. GTDB lineage: Bacteria > Actinomycetota > Actinomycetes > Streptomycetales > Streptomycetaceae > Streptomyces > Streptomyces monashensis. The sequence continues at coordinate 466 of NZ_MLYO01000098.1, forward strand.
TCCCTGCTCCAGCTGCTGGAGCTGCGCGAGGCCGTGGAGACCGGGCTGGTCTCGCGGCTGGCCGGACGGCTGCCCGAGTCGGACCTCGTTGAACTGGATGCCCTCGTCGCCCGTATGGAACAGGAGGCCGCACAGGGAGCCGGCCTCGCCGAGACCGACCGCGCCTTTCACGCCGCCCTCTACCGGGGGCTGGACAACGTACTGCTGAGCGAGGTGCTGGAGGCGTTCTGGGACGCCTTCCACCGGGTGCAGCGGGATCTGGTGGACGTGCCGCAGGACCCCCGGGTCACCTGTCGCCAGCACCGGGAGATCCTGGACGCGGTCCGGTCCGGGGACTCGCCGCGGGCGGAGGAGGCCATAAGGGATCACTTCGGCAACATCCGCCTCCGCCTCTCCACGACCGGCGCGCCCCGGCCCTCCGGGAGCACCGGCGCACCTCGGTCCCCCGAGCCCCACACGCGCCACAATGAACGGGTTTGACCGGTAAACACCGCGTTTCGCGTCTTGCGATCATGCTGAACGGCGTAGAACCCTGGATGTCCAAGCTGCGGCCCATTGGCGGCAGTTGGGGGGAAGTAACCGGTTGCACACCGACGGGGAGGGGGCCCCTGCAACCGGAAGGGCGCGATCCTGTGTCTGTGGAGTGGGGAAGACGTGGGGAAACGCGCCGTCAGTCGCGCCACCATTGATCAAGGAACACGCGGTGCACCGCGTGTGGGGGGAATGACTCATGACGTCGACGCCGAGGGGCGCCGGGCAGAGCCACGCTCACGATCGGACCGACGACCCGTCACGGACCACACAGCTGAGGGCGGTCACCCATCGGACGGGTCAGTTCCGCCGCATACGGAAGAGCCTGCCGAGATACGACTACGAGCACTACAGCCGGCTCGCCGGCCCGCTCACCCAGCCCGACCCGGCGAAGCCGTACACGGTGGCGTACCGGTCGCTGCTGTCCCAGGAACCGCACCGGATACGCGCGGCGCTCATGCTGGGCGCGGCCCCGATCCTCTCGCTGGTCCTGCTGTTCTGGCTGCTGCGCCCCGCGCACTGGACCGAACGTGACTATCCCGCCTACGACTTCCTGCCGGCCCTCGACGTCGTCATGCTCGTCTCGATCGGTCTGATCGAGTTCTTCCGCTGCCTGAACGTGCTGTCCAACGCGCACGCCACGCTGGTCGCCCGTGACCCGGTCCCGGTCGTGCCCGAGACCGGCACCCGGGTCGCCTTCATCACCACCTTCGTGCCCGGCAAGGAGCCGCTGGAGATGGTGACCAAGACCCTGGAGGCGGCGGTGCGGCTGCGCCACCGGGGCCTGCTGCACGTGTGGCTGCTGGACGAGGGCGACGACCCGGCCGTCAAGGAGGTCTGCGCCCGGCTCGGCGTGCACCACTTCACCCGCAAGGGGGTGGAGCAGTGGAACCGGCCCGAGGGGCCGCACCGCGCGAAGACCAAGCACGGCAACTACAACGCCTGGCTGGCGGCGCACGGCGACGCCTACGACTACTTCGCCTCCGTCGACACCGACCACGTCCCGCTGCCCAACTACCTGGAGCGGATGCTCGGTTACTTCCGCGACCCGGACGTCGGCTTCGTCATCGGCCCGCAGGTCTACGGCAACTACGACACGTTCGTCACCAAGGCCGCCGAGTCCCAGCAGTTCCTCTTCCACGCCCTGATCCAGCGCGCCGGCAACCGCTACGGCGCCCCCATGTTCGTCGGCACCTCCAACGCCGTACGGATCAGGGCGCTGAAGCAGATCGGCGGGCTGTACGACTCGATCACCGAGGACATGGCGACCGGCTTCGAGATGCACCGGGCCAAGAACCCGGCGACGGGGCGGAAGTGGAAGTCCGTCTACACGCCGGACGTCCTCGCCGTCGGCGAGGGCCCGAACGCCTGGACGGACTTCTTCACGCAGCAGCTGCGCTGGTCCCGGGGGACGTACGAGACGATCCTCAAGCAGTACTGGAAGGGCCTGTTCACACTGGGGCCGGGCAAGCTCTTCAACTACACGATGATGATCATCTTCTACCCGATGTCCGCCCTCAACTGGATCCTCGCGGCACTGAGTTGCGCCCTGTTCCTCGGGCTGGGCGCCTCGGGCGTGAACATCGACCCGACCGTGTGGCTGATGCTGTACGGCAACGCCTCCGCGCTCCAGATCGGCCTGTACGTCTGGAACCGGCGGCACAACGTCTCCCCGCACGAGCCGGAGGGGTCGGGCGGTGTCGCGGGCATGGTGATGTCCGCGCTGTCCGCGCCGATCTACGCCCGCTCGCTGATGGACGCGGTGCTGCGCCGCAAGAGCACGTTCGTCGTGACGCCCAAGGGCGAGTCGGCCAGCCCCGACACGCTGTTCGGGACGTTCAGGGTGCACTGGTTCTTCATCCTGGTCTTCGGCGGCTCGCTCGCCGCCGGTTTCGTGTTCGGGCACTCCCACCCGGCGATGATCGTCTGGGCGGCCCTCGCGCTGCTGATCACCGCCTCGCCGATCCTCGTCTGGCGGTACACCCTGCGGCAGGAGCGGCGCGGGCCCGCGCCCGTGGCGGCGGGGACCGGGCCGCAGGACTCGGTGCCCGCCGCACCGCACCCGGCGCCGGCGCCGCAGCAGCGGCCGTCCTGGGCGAGCGCCGGACCGCCGGCGGGCCCGGCCGCGGAGACGAACGAACAGACCATGCAGATCGCCCTTGGCGGACTTGGGGGACGTAAGGAATGAAGGACCAGGCCGGCCGACGTCGCGCCCGCAGGCTCGCGATCGGCACGGCGGTGGTGCTCGCGCTGGCCGGGATGAACGGGCCGTGGGTGTACCGCTTCGCCACCGCGCAGTACCACCAGTACAAGATCAACAGACCCGAGTACAAGGCCGAGAACGGCCACTGGGACGTCATCGAGTTCCCCAAGGAGTTCCGGCAGGACACGATCCACGCGTCCCTGCTGCGCACCGGGAAGATCCTGATGATCGCGGGCTCGGGCAACAACCAGGACAACTTCGACGCCAAGAAGTTCGACACCCGGATCTGGGACCCGGTCAAGGGCACGATCAAGAAGGTGCCCACCCCGGCCGACCTGTTCTGCACCGGCCACACCCAGCTCGGCAACGGCAACGTCCTGATCGCCGGCGGCACCAAGCGGTACGAGAAGCTCAAGGGCGACGTCAAGAAGGCCGGCGGCGTCATGATCCTCTACAACGAGAACCCGGACAAGCCGATGACGCTGCCGGCCGGCACGCGGTTCACCGGCAAGCAGAACGGCAGGACGTTCGTCTCGCAGGACCCGGTGCTCCTCCCGCGCGCGACGAAGGTCTTCGACAAGACCGGCACGTGGCTGCGGAACAACCCAGGTTACGGCCGGGTCTACGTCGAGGCGCCGCGCGAGGGCACCCAGTACGAGACCGGCACCCAGGACAACTACACGGTCCAGGGCCTGTCCGGCGCCGACGCCCGCAACACGTACGGCATCGCGCAGAAGCTCGCCCTCGACAAGAAGGACTTCGAAGGCATCAAGGACGCCTACGAGTTCGACCCGGTCGCCGAGCGGTACATCAAGGTCGACCCGATGAACGAGGCCCGCTGGTACCCGACGCTCACGACCCTGTCGGACGGCAGGATCCTCAGCGTCTCGGGCCTGGACGACATCGGCCAGCTGGTGCCGGGCAAGAACGAGATCTTCGACCCGGCGACGAGGAAGTGGACGTACACGAGGACGACCCGGCAGTTCCCGACGTACCCCGCGCTGTTCCTGATGCAGAACGGGAAGATCTTCTACTCGGGGTCCAACGCCGGGTACGGCCCGGACGACGTGGGCCGGGAGCCCGGCATCTGGGACGTCGGCAGCAACGCGTTCACGAAGCTGCCCGGGCTCGGCGACCCGAACATGATGGAGACCTCCGGGACCGTACTGCTGCCGCCCGCGCAGGACGAGAAGTTCATGGTGATCGGCGGCGGCGGGGTCGGTGAGTCGAAGCTGTCGAGCAGGAAGACGCGGCTCATCGACCTGAAGGCCAAACGGCCCGCGTTCGTGGACGGACCGCCGCTGGAGAAGGGGACCCGGTATCCGCAGTCCTCGGTCCTGCCGGACGACACGGTGCTGGTGTCGGGCGGCTCGGAGGACTACCGGGGGCGCGGCGACTCCAACATCCTGCAGGCGCGGCTGTACCACCCCGACAGCAACAGCTTCACCCGGGTCGCCGATCCGCTGGTGGGCCGCAACTACCACTCCGGCTCGATCCTGCTGCCGGACGGGCGGGTGATGTTCTTCGGGTCCGACTCGCTGTACGGCGACAAGGCGAACACCAAGCCGGGGAAGTTCGAGCAGCGGATCGAGATCTACACCCCGCCCTATCTGTACCGGGGTTCGCGGCCGTCGCTGAGCGGCGGTCCGCAGACGATCGCGCGGGGCGCCTCGGGGACGTTCACGTCGCGGCAGGCGGCCGGCATCAAGAAGATGCGGCTGATCCGGCCGAGCGCGTCGACGCATGTCACGGACGTGGACCAGCGGTCGGTCGCGCTGGACTTCAAGGCGTCCGGGAACAAGGTCACGGTGACCGTGCCGACGAACCGGAACCTGGTGCCGTCCGGCTGGTACATGCTGTTCGCGGACGACGACCAGGGGACGCCGTCCGTCGCACAGTGGGTCAAGGTGCCTTAGGGCTGCTTGCTGTTGCGGGCCAGGGCGAGTGCGTAACTCGCCCACCAGTCCCCCGCCTTCGGGCCCCCCTTGCACGTCCCGTCCGACTCCCCCGGGCGCTTGACCCACAGGTAGGCGTCCACGAGGGGGTCGGACGTCCTCGTCGTCGGGGTCTCGCCGAGGGCGCGGCCCGGCGGGTTGCACCAGCGCTGGCCCGGATCGCCCTGCGTGGCGGGGCCGTTGCCGTTGCGACTGGTGTCGATGACGAAGTGCTTGCCGCCCACCTTCGCCGAGAGCTGTCTGCCGTAGGCGAGGGAGTCCTGGGTGGAGTAGAAGTTGGAGACGTTGACGGCGAAGCCGTCGGCCTGCGCGACGCCGGCCTGCTGGAGGGACGGGAGGATCTGGTCCGGGTGGCCCCAGCCGGCGTTGCCCGCGTCGAGGTAGACCTTCGTGTTCTTCAGGGACTTGAGCGTGCTGATCGCGCCCCGGAGCAGGTCGTAGCGCTCCTCGTGGAACTGGTGGGGCGTGCAGCCGTCCACCAGGTGCAGTACGGCGTCCGGTTCGAGGACGACGACGGCCGGGCGGTCCTGGATGCCCCGGGCCACGCCGTCGATCCAGGCGCGGTAGGCGTTGCCGTCGGCGGCGCCGCCCTCGGAGTACTGGCCGCAGTCGCGGTGCGGGATGTCGTAGAGCACGAGCAGGGCCGTACGGTCGGCGTGCTGGGCGGCCTCGGTGAAGCCGCGGGCCTCCTGCTCGGGGTTCTCCGGGCCGATCCACTCCCCCACGGGCTGCTCGGCGATCTTCCTGATCTGCTCGGCGTCGGACGTCCTGCCCGCCTTGCGGTAGGCGGCGAGCTGACGGGCCGCCGTGCCGTCCGGGTTCACCCAGAACGGGTCGGCGGACTGGGGCTGTTGGGTGATCGGGGCGCCCGGGTCGGCGTTCTTGTCGCCGCCTCCGCCTCCCGAGGAGCAGCCGGCGAGCAGCAGCGCCGCCCCCAGCACCACCGCCGTGGACGCCCGCGCGCTCGCCCGGGCCCCCCTGCTGTCGTCCATTCGTTTCCCCCCTGGGCGCACTGGTCCGGGTGCCGTCCCATGCTGACATATCGGGACGCCCCGTCACGAGGTCGCGCGCCGGGGCGTGCGGGGTCAGTGCGAGGTGCCCGTGAGGTAGGCGTCGACCACCACGTTGGCGGTGTAGGAGCCCGTGGTGCGGTCGAAGGCGCCGCCGCAGGTGATCAGGCGCAGTTCGGCGCGGCCGGGGCGGCGGGGGCCGTAGGCCTGGTGGGCGTCGAAGCCGGTGCGGGGCATGACGCGGACGTCGTCGACGGTGAAGCGGGCGACCTTGCCGTCCGAGCGGACGACCCGGACCGTCGCGCCCGGTGTGAGCGTGCTGAGCTTGTAGAAGACGCCGGGCCGGGTCCTGGTGTCGACGTGTCCGACCAGGAGGGCCGCGCCCCTGGCGCCGGGCCTGGTGCCGGCGCCGTACCAGCCGACCACGCCCGGCTGGTCGAACGGCGGCGGGTCGACGGCGCCCTCGGCGTCGAGGCCGCGGGCCACCACGGGGGCCTGCACACCGAGCCGGGGGATGTCCACGCGCTGCGGCAGCGCGTCGCCGAGAGGCGCGGCCGCGCGGGGCAGCAGGGCGGGGTCCACGGCTCCGGAGGCCCAGGTGCCGCCCGTGGCCGTGCCGCCCGGTACGCCGGTGACCGCCCGGCCCCACAGCCACAGCCCGAGCAGCAGCAGCGCCCAGGTGGCGAGGGGGACCAGCCGACCGGTGCCGGTGCCGGGCTGCCCCTGGTCGTCGGTCATGCGGGCCCGTCAGCGGCCGGTGCGGCGGTCGCGGCCCCGGCGACCGCGGAGCCCGACGGCGAGCGCGGCGACCCCGGCCAGCCCGAGGCCGGTGACCGTCTCGGCGGTGTCGGGGCCGGACTCACTGGTGGCCACGGTGGCGAAGTGCGTGGCGGTACCGCCGCCGCCCGCGTGGACGGGGGCGACGGGAGAGGCGGCGGTGTCGGGCCGCCGGTCCGACTCCCCGGCCTGTCCGGTCTGTCCGGTCTGTTGTCCGCTTCCGCGGTCGGTGCCCCAGCCGGATCCCGGGTCGGTGCCCCAGCCGGATCCCGGGTCGGTTCCCCGGGCGGATGCCGGGTCGGTGCCCCAGCCGGATCCCGGGTCGGTTCCCCGGGCGGATGCCGGGTCGGTGCCCCAGCCGGATCCCGGGTCGGTTCCCCGGGCGGATGCCGGGTCGGTTCCCCGGGCGGATCCCTCGGCCGTCCCCCGGGCGGCGCCCCGGCCGCCCGTCACCGTGATCCGTCCGCTGAGGACGTAGTCGGCGCAGGTGATCCGCACGTCGTAGGCGCCGGGCGCGAGGGAGGAGCGGACGCGGGTCTCGCCGGAGAGGTGGCCTCCTTTGCCGGTCAGCCGCGCGTCGGAGACGAAGGCGCCCGAGACGGCGGTGCCCTCGGGACCGGAGCAGCCGCGGACACGCAGGGAGACGTCGGTACCGGGGGACGGGGAGCCGGGAGTCACGGAGACCGAGCCGCCGTCGGCCGCGTGGGCCGGCGGTGTGAGGGCGGCGACGGCCAGGATTCCGGTACAGACAGTGAGGCGAAGTGAGCCCATCGTGAACCTCCAGTTATCTGGAGGCTCCCCCGGCACAGGCGCCCCCGCATCCTCTGGGGGCGCCCGATTGCTCCATATGGGTGGGCCCGGGTTTGAAAGCCGCTGGTCAGCTGCGTCAGACGAGGTCGACCAGGTCCGCGATGGAGTCGACGACCCGGGAGGGGCGGAAGGGGTACCGGTCGACGGTGTCCGGCTGGGTGACCCCGCTGAGCACCAGGAACGTGCGCATCCCGGCCTCCAGACCCGCGAGCACGTCGGTGTCCATGCGGTCGCCGATCATCGCGGAGGTCTCGGAGTGGGCGCCGATCGCGTTGAGCCCGGCGCGCATCATCAGCGGGTTGGGCTTGCCGACGAAGTACGGCTTCTTGCCGGTCGCGGCGGTGATCAGGGCGGCGACCGAACCGGTGGCGGGCAGGTCGCCCTCGATGGAGGGGCCGACGTTGTCGGGGTTGGTGGCGATGAACCGGGCGCCGTTGTTGATCAGCCGGACGGCCTTGGTCAGGGCCTCGAAGGAGTAGGTGCGGGTCTCGCCGAGGATCACGAAGTCGGGCTCGTGGTCGGTGAGGATGTAGCCGATGTCGTGCAGGGCGGTGGTCAGACCGGCCTCGCCGATGACGTAGGCGCTGCCGCCGGGCCGCTGGTCGTCGAGGAACTGGGCGGTGGCCAGGGCCGAGGTCCAGATGTTCTCCTCCGGCACGTCCAGGCCCATCCGGCGCAGCCGGGCGTGCAGGTCGCGGGCGGTGTAGATGGAGTTGTTGGTCAACACCAGGAAGGGCCGGCCCGATTCGCGCAGCTTCTTCAGGAAGGCGTCGGCGCCGGGGATCGGAACGCCCTCGTGGATCAGGACACCGTCCATGTCGGTGAGCCACGACTCGATCGGCTTGCGGTCTGCCATGTTGTGCGTCTCCTGGCGTACGTGCGGTCGACAAGGCAAAGCGGGGGCGCCGGAACCACGGCGTACCGACGCCCTCCAGCCTAATGTTCGATGCCCTGATCCCGACCTGGTCGTCCGCCTGTCGATCGGCTCAGCTGCCGGTCGCCGACTTCCAGTCCTCGACGTACGACGTGAGGTTCTTGTCGATGTCGTTCCAGTCGGGCTCGAAGAAGTCGACGCCTTCCATGATCCTGGTGAGGGCGACGGCGTTGGCGTCGGTGGCCTTGACGTCCTGGCGGGCGCTGAAGCCGCCGCCGATGGAGCTGACCTCCTGCTGCTGCTTCTGCGCGAGCATGAAGTCGAGCAGCTTCTTTCCGTTCTCGCTGTGCGGGGCCCTGGTGACCAGGCCGGCCGCGTAGGGCAGGGCGAAGGTGGAGGGCTTGCCGTCCTTGTCGGCCGGGAACCAGATGCCGAGGTTCGGCATGGTCTTGGCCTGGGCGTAGTTCATCTGGACATCGCCGTTGGCGGCGAGGAGTTCGCCCTTGTCGACCTTGGGCGCGAGCTTGCCGGTGGAGGCGGACGGGCCGACGTTGTTGGCCTGGAGCTTCTTCAGGTAGGCGAGGGCCTGCTCCTTGCCGCCGAAGTCGTGGATCGCCTTGATGAGGACGGCGGTGCCGTCGCCGGCGACGCCCGGGGTGGAGTACTGGAGCTTGTTCTTGTACTTCGCGTCGAGCAGCTCCTCCCAGGTCTTCGGGGCCTGCTTCAGCTCCTTCTTGTTGTAGACGAAGCCGAAGTAGTTGTCGACGACGGAGATCCAGGAGCCGTCGACCGCCTTGTCGGCGCCGCTGACCTGGTCCGCGTCCTTCACCTCGTACTTCTGCAGCAGGCCCTTGGCGTCGGCCTCCTGGATGAAGGGGGGCAGGGTGACCAGCACGTCGGCCTGCGGGTTGCTCTTCTCGCGGACGGCGCGCTGCACCATCTCGCCGGAGCCGCCCTCGACGTACTTGACCTTGATGCCGGTCTGCCTGGTGAAGTCCGCGAAGACCTTGTCGTACCAGCCGTCGCCGTTCTCGCCCTTGAGGCCGTCGGCGCTGTAGACGGTGACCTCCTTGGCGTCGGAGGCGGTGGAGGTGCCGCAGGCGGACAGCGCGGGGGTGGCGAGCAGGGCGAGGGCTATGGCGAGCGAGAGGCGGTTTCTGGGCATGGCGAGGCCAACTCCTGGCGTTTTCACGGGGGTTACGGGAGTGGGGGGTGCTCTGCGGTGGGGGGGTGTCAGCGGTACGACGCCCGGGTGCGGACCCGGGAGACGGCGAACAGGACGAGCAGGGTCGCGGCCATCAGCACCACGGCCACGGCCGATCCGGTGAACAGGGCGCCCCGGTCGGTGGCCGCGTAGACCAGGACCGGCAGCGGGGTCCAGTCGGGCGGATAGAGCATCATCGTGGCGCTCAGCTCGCCCATGGACAGGGCGAAGCAGAGGCCGGCGGCGGCGGTCAGGGAGGGCAGCAGGAGGGGGAGGCGGACCCGCCACAGGACGTGGGCGGGGCGGGCGCCGAGGGAGGCGGCGGCCTGTTCGTAGGCCGGGTCGAGGCGGGTGATCGCCGCCGACACGGACTGGTGGGCGAAGGCCGTGACCAGCACGGTGTGCGCGAGGATCACGATCCACCGGGTGCCGTTGAGCAGCAGCGGCGGCTGGGAGAAGGCGACCAGGACCGACAGTCCGACCACGACGGAGGGGACGGCGACCGGCAGGACGAACAGGGCGTCCATGATGCTGCGGTACCGCTTCCTCAGCCCCGCCGCGGCGAGCGCGGCCCAGGTGCCGACGGTCAGCGCGAGCAGGCTGGCACCGAGGGCCGTGAGCAGGCTGGTGGTGAGCGCCTGGAGGGCCTCGCCCCGGGTGGCGGCACGGTAGTGGGCGACGGTCGCGCCCGAGGGCAGGACGCCGGACCAGTGGGTGGCGAGGGAGGCGCCGAGGATGACGAGGAGGGGCAGGGCGAACAGCGGCAGGAAGAGGACGGCGAACACCGTCCACACGGCCCACCTGGCCCCGCGGCTATGCACCAGCACGACGGCTCACCACCCGGTAGAGGGCGTAGAGGCCCACGGAGATCAGGACGTTGACGACGGCGACCACGCACGCGCCCGGGTAGTCGGACTCCAGGATCGCCTTGCCGTAGACGAGCATCGGCAGGGTGGTGACGCCCTTGGCGCCGGTGAACAGCACGATGCCGAACTCGTTGAGGCAGAGCACCAGGACGAGGCTCCCGCCGGCGGCGAGCGCGGGCAGCGCCTCCGGCAGGATCACCTGCCGCACGATCCGCGGCGCCCGCGCGCCCAGCGAACAGGCCGCCTCCAGCTGGGCGGTGTCCAGCTGCGAGAAGGCGGCGAGCAGGGGCCGCATCACGAACGGCGTGAAGTAGGTGACCTCCGCCAGCAGCACGCCCCAGGGCGTGGTGAGGAACTGGAAGGAGCCGACGATGCCCGTGCTGCCGTAGAGGAACAGCAGGGCCAGAGTGATGAGGAAGGACGGGAAGGACAGGTACACGTCGATGAACCGCGCCACCCCCTTCGCCCCGGGGAACGGCACGAACGCGATGACCAGCGCCAGCAGGAACCCGAGGAGCAGACACCCGGCGGTGGAGGCGAGCGCCAGCCAGACGGTGGTCCACAGCGCGTGCCGGAAGGCGCCGGAGGCGAGGACGTCGGCGTAGGGCCGCAGGGAGGTGCCGCCGGAGTCGGGCCGGAAGGACTGCTGGACGACGAGGGCGAGCGGGTAGAGGAAGAAGAGGGCGAGCAGGGCTATGGGAGGCAGGGCCCACGCAAGCGCCCCGAAGGGGCGCGGGGCCGTGTTCGACGTGCGGCTGCCGCCGGGCGGGCGCGACCGGCCACGGACGGCCCGCGTGCGCTCTGCGGCCTCAGCCATGACTCACCTCTGCGGGCAGCAGAACCGCGTCGTCAGGCATGAAGTGCAGGGTCACAGGGTCGCCGTGGACCGGCGGAGCCTTCAGTTCGCGTACGTCCGCCATGACCGTGTGCCCGTCGACCTCGACGTACAGCCGGTGTGTGGCGCCCCGCCACTGGATCTCCCGTACGACGCCGGCGAGTTGGTTGGGGCCCTGGCCCAGGCCGACGAGGTGCGGCCGTACGCACAGCGTGGCCCGCGCTCCCGCGGCCACCCCGTTCGTGCCGACCTTCAGCTCGGCCCCCGCGAAGGAGACCCCGCCGGTCCCCACGGTCACGGGCACCAGGTTCGCGCCGCCCACGAAGGAGGCGGTGAACGCGTCGGCCGGGGAGCGGTACAGCTCCCTCGGCGTCCCGCAGGACTGGAGCCGTGCCTTGTCCATGACGGCGATCCGGTCGGCCAGGGTCAGCGCCTCGACCTGGTCGTGGGTGACGTACAGCATCGAGACGTCGGGCAACTCCCGGTGCAGTCGGGCCAGTTCGGCCAGCATCCCGGAGCGCAGCCGGGCGTCCAGCGCGGACAGCGGCTCGTCCAGGAGCAGTACGTCCGGGCGGATGGCCAGCGCGCGGGCGATGGCGACCCGCTGTTGCTGTCCGCCGGACAGCTCGCGCGGATGGCGGCGGGCGTAGGCGGCCATGCCGGTCATCTCCAGCGCCTCGGCGACCCGTTGCCGTATCTCGCTCCTGGCCGTCTTCCTGGCCCTGAGCCCGAAGGCCACGTTCTCGTCGACCCGCAGGTGCGGGAAGAGCGCGTAACTCTGCACGACCATGCCGATGCCACGCCGGTACGGCGGCAGGTCCGTCACGTCCCGGCCGCCGAGGAGCACCCGCCCGGACACGGGCCGTACGAACCCGGCGACCGCCCGCAGCGCGGTGGTCTTGCCGGAGCCGGACGGCCCGAGCAGCGCCATGACCTCGCCGGGCTCGACGGTCAGGTCGAGGGAGTCGAGAGCGAGGGTGTCGACGTTGCCGTCGTAGGCGACGGTGACGGAATCGAGGCGGATGCCCATCTCAGCGCGCTCCCGACAGCAGCGCGGGCAGCCCGGCCACGGAGTCGAGGACGTGCGTGGCACCGGCGGCGCGGAACTCGGCGTCCCCGTGGGCCCCGGTGCGTACGCCCGCGACCAGCCCGGCGCCCGCCCGTACCCCGCTGAGCACGTCGTACGAGGTGTCGCCGACGACGGCGACCTGGCGCACGTCGTCCGCGGCCCCGGTGCGGACGAAGGCCGCGAGGACCATGTCCGGGTACGGCCGTCCGCGCCCGCCGGCGTCGGCCGGGCACAGGGTGAGCGGGACGGGGAACGAGGAGTCCCGCCAGCCGAGGGCGTCGAGGACGGCGTCCTGGGTGACCCGGGCGAAGCCGGTGGTCAGCACGACGGTGCGACCGCTGCCGGCCAGCTCCTCGATGGCCTCGCGGGCGCCGGGGACGGGGGCGACCAGACCGCCGTCGACCAGCTCGCCGTAGGCCTTCTCGAAGGCGGCGTTGGCGCGCTGGGCCCTCTCCTCGGTGCCGAACAGGTGCCGGAAGACGGAGATCTTGGACTCGCCCATGGTGGCGCGGACGTACGCGAGGTGCTCGGTGTGCTCGGGCGAGCCGGTCTCGACGCCGAGTTCGGCAGCGGCAGCGGCGGCGGCGAAGGCGCGCTCGACGAGGCCGCCGTCGGCGACGGTGGTGCCGGCCATGTCGAGGACGACGAGCCGGATGTCCTGCGGGATGTCGGTCATGAGGGTGTTCACCAGCCCAGTTCGTTCGCGGTCGTTTCGGCGATCGCCGGGGAGCAGGTCATGCCGCGCCCGCCGGGCCCGGTGACCAGCCACACGCCGTCGCCGACCTGCTGCCGGTGCACGACCCGGCTCGGGTCGGTGCACTGCGCGTACACGCCGGCCCAGCGGTGGCGGATGCGCGGCAGCGGGCGCCCGAGCAGGGACTCGACGACCGCGGTGAGGTGCTCGTAGGGCTCCTCGACGGTGTCGAAGGCGGAGGGGTGCTCGTACTCGTGGGTGTCGCCGATGGTCAGTGCGCCGTCGGCGCGCTGCACCATCAGCAGCTGCATCCTGTGCTCGGCGGCCGTCGGCGCCTGGGGCTGTCCGGCGTTCAGCGCGTCCAGCGCCGGGGAGCCGTAGGCGGGGTAGTAGCGGAAGCTGTCGGCGTCCGCGACGGAGGTGGTCAGCGGCTCGCCCAGCGGGTCGGTCTGCATCATCTGCAGGCGGACGCGGCGCACGGGCAGGTCGGGTCCGGCCAGCTCGCGGACGAGTCCGCCGAGCCAGGCGCCGGTGCACAGGACGACGGCGTCGGCGTGGTGCACGTCGCCGTGGTCGTCCCGCACGGCGCCGGGGCCGACCACGTCGCGGACCTCGCGGCCCGGCAGGAAGGTGTAGTCCGGGGACTTCAACAGCTCTTCGCGCAGGGCCAGTTGGGCGGTGCGCGGCTCGACGGCCGCGTCCCGCTCGCAGTACAGGGCGGCGGTGAACTCGCCGCGCAGGGCGGGGTTCAGGGCCCGGGCCTCGGTGGGCAGCAGCAGCTTGTAGCCGCGGTCGGCGGCGTCCGGGCGGGCGACGGCGGCCTCGGCGACCGCCAGCTCCAGGGGGCCGCGGACCGGGGTCAGCGACCCGTTGGCCCGGAACCCGAGCTTCGGCACCCGGGCGCCGATCTCCTCCCACAGCTCCCGCGCCCGCAGCGCGGTCTCCAGCTCTTCTCCACCCGCGCGGCCGCTGACCCAGATCTGCCCGAAGTTGCGCAGCGAGGCGCCGCGCGCCTCGGTCTCGCGCTCGATCTGGACGACCTGGTGGCCGCGCTGGACCGCGTGCCAGGCGTGCATGGTGCCCACCACGCCTGCTCCTACGACTGTCACTCTCACGTCGGCAACGCTCCTCGGGATCGGGTAACCGGAGATATCCGGCTGTCAACGAGAGCGTGAACGACCCCTCAAGTTTGGGCTAGACCCGTTATCTTTTCGTGACACAACTGAGAGTGCCCGGGTACTCGCTTCTCAGCCGCGCAGGTGCGTGGTGAAGGAGAACCGGTCGCCCCGGTACAGCGAGCGCACCCGCTCCAGCGGCCCGCCGTCCGTGTCCCGCGAGACGCGGTGGATCAGCAGCATCGGCAGGGCGGGCGGCGTACCGATGAGCAGCGCCTCGCGGGGGGTGGCCAGCACGGTCTCGATGCGCTCGTCGGCGTCACCGAAGGCGATGCCCTGGGCGGTGAGATAGCCGTAGAAGGAGGAGTCCGGGTCGAAGTCGGCGTCCAGCCGGGGCACCCGCGCGACGGCGACGTACGTGCTCTCCAGCCCGACCCGCTCCTCGTCGGCGAGCAGCACGCGCTCCAGGTGCCACACGGGCTCGCCCCGGGTGAGCCCGGTCTCGGCGGCGAGGGCCTCGGGGCACGGGAAGCGGTCGAGGGTGACGAGGGTACGGCCGGGTGTACGGCCCTGCCGGCGCACCCCCTCGGTGTAGCTGGCGAGGGACAGCGGCTGGGCGAGCTTGGGCCCGGCGACGACGGTCCCGCGCCCCCGGCGCCGCAACCGCCCCTCCAGCACCAGCTCCCGCACCGCCTGCCGCACGGTCTCGCGCGCGACGTCGTAGCTCTCGGCCAGATCCCTCTCGGTGGGGATGGGGCTGCCCTCCCCCAGCTCCTCCAGCAGCGCGGCTATCCGCGCCTTCACGGCGTAGTACTTGGGGATGCGCCCGTGCTCGGGGATGCCGGAGCGGACGGGGGCGCCGGGGGCCTGGTCGTTCGGGTAGTCCACGCAGGGATATTCGCAGACGGCGGGAGCGTTTCCGGTACGGGACCCGGCTCAGCGACGCCGACGGGCCAGCAGGAACGCCCCTGCCCCGGCCCCGCCCAGGGCTCCGGCCACGGCCGCCGGGCCGACGGCGGACCCGGTCCCGGTACCCGCCAACTCGCTTGCCCGCTCACCGACTTCACCCCCCGCCTCGGCACCGGCCCCCTCATGGTCTCCCTCGCGCACGATCCCGAACACGTACGGATCGGACTGCCCGACCCAGTCCCCGTCGTCCCCGCCCCGGCGCTGGACGACGGCGGCGCCGGCGGTGACCCGGTCGGCCACGGCGTCCGAGGTGATCGAGAGCCGCACCCTGACGCTGACCGTCCTGCCGGGCGGCACGGTGAACCCGTCGAACCCGGCGGCGTCCAGCACCCCGACCAGCTCCTGCTCGTCGGTGCTCTCGAACGGCACCGGCCGGGCCCGGGAGCCGTCGTAGAAGTCCAGCCGGGGCTGGTCCGCTTTCAGGGCGCGTCGGCTGTCGACGAGGACGACGACCGGGTGGACACCGGTGCAGGTGCGCCGGGTGGTGTTGGTGAGATCGATGTACCAGGTGCCGAATCCGCCGCCCGCCTCGTACGACTCCGGCCCCCCGCGGATCCGGGCGGTGAGCGGGAAGGCATGCGCGTCGGATGCGGCACACGCGGGACGCGCGGTCGCACCGGCGGCCCGGGCGGCCGGTGCGGACAGGGGGACGAGGAGGGCGACGGCAGCCGTGACGGGGACGGCGACCGCGGCCAGGCGCGGGAGGGGGGACGGGGGCGGGGGCGGAGC
>NZ_MLYO01000099.1 GCF_001866665.1 Streptomyces monashensis
CACGCCACCGCCCAGCTCACCCACCACACATCCGCCCGCGATCCCGAGTCGATCGACTGGGCGGCGGCGGTCGAGTACGCGGAACCCGTGTGCCTGGACGGGTACTACGAGCGCTTCCGCGAGCGCGGACTCGACTACGGACCCGCGTTCCAGGGCCTCAGTACCCTGTGGCGACAGGGCGACGAGCTCTACGCCGTCCTTCGCCTTCCGGAGAGCCTGCGGCCCGAAGGGTTCGGGATCCACCCCGCCCTCCTGGACGCCGCGCTCCATACCATCCTCGCCGCCGAGGAGGCCGACGACGAGACGCGAGACCACGACCCGGCTCAGTACCGTGGCGCCGGCCCGGAGCGCGGGAAGCGGGTCCTGCTGCCGTTCGAGTGGAACGACGCCCGGCTGTACGCGACCGGGGCGTCGGTCGTGCGGGTGCGCGTGCGCCTCGACAGCACGCGCGAGCAGGCCGAGCTGTGGGTGACGGACGAGAACGGGGACCCGGTCGTCACCGCGAACCTCCGTCTGCGGGAGGCCGACGCCGAAGGCCTGCGGACGGCGTCGGAACGACACCTGTACCGGGTGGAGTTCCAGGAGTGCACGTCGCCCGCCGCCGAGCTGACGGACACCGTGATCACCGCCGGCCCCCTCGCGGCCAGGCTCGCACTGCCCACACTGGACGCGGAATCCGGACCGGTTCCCTCCCGCATCGTGGTGGACGCCACGGAAACCTCCGGCACCCCGGAGGAATGCACCGCGGCGGCGCTGATCCGTGCACGTGACATGCTGGCCGATCCTCGGCTGGCCGGCACCGAACTGGTCTGGGTGACCCGCCGGGCGGTGTCCGTGGACGAGGGCGAGGCCGTCGACCTCGCCTCGGCGCCCCTGTGGGGGCTGCTGCGCGGGGCGCGCGCCGAGGGGCATCCGGTGCGGCTGGTGGACGTGGACAGTGACGCCGATGCTGACAGGGTGCGGGCGTCGCTGGCCGTTACCGAGCCGGAGCTGGTGGTCCGCGGCGGTGCGATACGGGTTCCCCGGCTGGTCCGGTTCTCCCCGCGCGACACGGCGTCCGTGGAGGGTGGCCCGGCGTCCGCCGCCGACACCCGCGGTGCGGAGCGAGCGCGGGGCACGGTGCTGATCACCGGCGGTACCGGTGAACTGGGGCGGCAGGTCGCACTGCACCTGGTGAGCGAATGGGGAGTGCGCAAGCTGGTACTGGCCTCCCGCCGGGGTGACGCGGCGGACGGTTGCGCCGAACTGGTCGCCGAACTGACCGCCGCCGGGGCCGACCGTGTGCGCGTGGTCGCCTGTGATGTCACCAGCCGCGAGCAGGTGGCCGGACTCGTGGGGTCGATCGCGGATCTCAGCGGGGTGTGGCATCTGGCCGGCGTGCTCGACGACGGGCTGTTCACGGACCAGACCCCGGAGCGGCTGGAACGGGTCTGGGCGCCCAAGGCACGCGCCGCGTGGTGGCTGCACGAGCTGACCGCCGGCCGTCCACTGACCTGGTTCGTGGTGTTCTCGTCCGCCGCGGGCGTGCTCGGAAGCGCCGGGCAGAGTGTCTACGGGGCGGCGAACGCGTTCGCGGACGCGGTCGTGCTCGAGCGACGAAGGCAGGGACTCCCCGGGCTGAGCCTGTCCTGGGGACTGTGGGAGCAGGCGGGCAGGGGGCTGACCGCGCACCTCGGCCAGGCGGAACTGGCGAGGATGCGCAGGCAGGGAGTGACCGCACTGACCGGTGTGCAGGCGCTGGGGGCCCTTGACACCGCGCTGGCCGGCCGACGAGCGCATCTTGTTCCCGTGCGGATCGATCTGTCCGGAGCCGAGGACACCCGCTCGCCGCTGCTGCGTGGCAGGACCCGGATGCGGAGGCTGGCGGACACCCGCACGAACGGCGGCGACGCCGGCTGGCGCGATCTGCCGGAGCCGCGGCGAACGCGAGCCCTGACAGACCTCGTGCGGCGTGAGGCGGCCGTGGCGTTGGGCGTCCTTGACGAGATCGACCCCACGGCGCAGTTCACCGAGCTCGGGCTGGACTCGCTGATGGCCGTGGAACTGCGTCGACGGCTGTCCGCCGAGACCGGGCTGCCGCTGCCCGCGACGGCCGTCTTCGATCACCCGACGCCCGCCGGCCTGGCCGAGTTCCTCAGCGGCTGCATAGGAGAGCGGGGGGACGACACGGGGCGTGCGCGTCGCGTGGAACGCGTGGAGCGACGCGGTGTCCATCCGGCGACCGAGGGGCAGCGCAGGCTGTGGTTCCTGGAACGGATGCGCCCTGGCACCGCCGAATACAACGTGACGATGCCGGTCCGGGTCGCCGGACCGCTGGACCGCGCGGCGTTCGCCTCCGCCGTCGAGTTCGTGGTGCGGCGGCACGAGGCGCTGCGCACGGGCCTGGAGAGCCGCGAGGGTGAGCTGGTCCAGGTGGTGCACGAGGAGTTCGACACCCCGCTGCGCTTCGATGAGGTGGCCGGCACCGAGGAGCAGGCCGACCGGATCCGGGTCGAGTCCGAGACGCCCTTCGACCTGTCCGCCCCCGTGCTGTTCCGCTGTCTGGTGCTGACCGGCGCGAAGGAGCAGGTGGTCTGCTTCACCCTGCACCACGCGATCATCGACGCCTGGTCGCTGGTCACGATGCTGCATGAACTGTTCGCCGCGTACGAGGAGTTCCGCGCGGGCCTCGTTCCCGACAGCGGGAGCGAGTCGATCGTCCACCTCGGCGACTACGCCGCCTGGGAGCGGGACTCCGTCGAGCAGGGAGCCTTCGAGGCGGGGCTCGACTTCTTCCGGCGCGAACTGGCCGGGGTGCCACGTCTGGAACTGCCCCGGAGCGACCTGGACGCCGGCGCGGGCACGGTCGGATTCACGCTGTCCGACGCCCTTCGGGGCGAGCTGGAGGGCCTCGCCGCCGATGCCGGGGTCACGCTGTACACGGTGCTGGCCAGCGCCTTCGCGGTGCTGCTCGCCCGGTACAGCGACCAGCGGGACTTCAGCATCGGCACGGTGTGGTCCGGGCGGGGGCTGTCCGGGTCGGCAGGGATCGTCGGCTTCCTCGCCAACACCCTGCCGTTGCGCTGTGATCTCTCCGCCGACCCCAACGTGACCGGTCTGCTGTCGGCGATGAAGTCCCGCGTGCTCGGCGTGCTGGAACACCAGAACGTGCCGCTGTCCGAAGTGGTCAAGGTCGTCGGCGCCGAGCGCAACGGCGAGGAGAACCCGTTGTTCCGGGCGGTGTTCAACTACGGCCTGGGGGCGGAGCCGGACGGCGACACGTGGCGGCCGCTCGCCGGCTGCTTCACCGGCAACGTCGCGGGAACCGCCAAGTTCGAGCTGACGATGAGTCTCGCCCCTGCTGCCGAGGGGCTGCGCGGGGAGCTGGAGTTCCAGTCGCACGTACTGGACCGGGAATCCGCACGACGCATGGTCGCGAACTTCGAGACCCTGCTGAACTCCTTCGTCCGCAACGAGGGTCTGCCGGTCAGCCGGTTGCCCCTGCTCTGCGCGGAGGAAGAGGACTGGTTCCGGCAGCACGGCGGGAGCGTGGCAGCGGATCCGGCCGAGCGGGGCACCGTACTGGACCGGATCCTGGAGTGGGTCCACCGGACTCCGGACGCCGTGGCCCTGGTGTCGGACGGGCGGGAACTGACCTACCGGCAGCTCGCCGCGAAGGCGGCGACCGTCTCCGTGCGGCTGCGCGAACTCGGTGTCGAGCCCGAGGCCAGGGTCGGTGGCTGCATGCCACGCTCGGCGGACCTCGTCGTGGGTGTGCTGGCGATCTGGATGGCCGGCGGTGCGTACGTTCCGCTGGACCCGGAGCACCCGAAGGCACGGCTGGCGGACCTGATCGAGGACTGCGCACCCGCGGCCATCCTGACCAGGGGGACTGCGGTGGAGGCGGTCACGGAGTCGGGTGTCGCTGTCGTACCGGTCGATGACGTCCCGGAGAGCGCCGGCATCCCGGAATCCGGACTGCGTCCGGAAGACCTCGCCTGCGTCGTCCACGACTCGGGTTCGACGGGCAGTCCCAGGGGCACGCTGATCGAGCACGCGCAGTTCACTCACGTCGGCACGGCACCCGCGGACGGGATCGGCGCCGGTCCCGGCGACACGTGGCTGTCGGTGGCCGGCGCGTCGTTCGACATGTCCGCCGTGGAGCTCCTGCGGGCGCTCACCCGTGGCTGCCGCGTCGTGGTGGCACAGGAGCCGTCGGGCGGCTGGGCGACGTACCTGCCCTACGAGCCGACGCACCTGCACTGCACTCCGTCGTTCGCGAGGACGCTGCTGTCCGACGCGGACGGGCGCGCACTGCTCGGCGGGCTGAAGGAACTGATCGCCCAGGGCGAGGAACTCGACCGCGCGCTGGCGGACCGGCTGCTTCGGCACTGCCCGGTCACCGAGGTGTACGGACCCGCGGAGACCACGTTCCGGGCCACGGCCTGGCGAGTCGGTTCGGGTCCGATCCGACTCGGCGAACCGCTGGAGAACACGACCCTGTACGTGCTGGACGGCAACGGACAGCGTGTGCCTCGGGGGTGTCGTGGTGAGTTGTGGATCGGTGGGCGCGGTGTCGCGCGGGGGTACTGGGACCGGGCCGCGCTGACGGACGAGCGGTTCGTGGTGGACCCGTTCGCGGGTGCGGGACGGATGTACCGCACCGGCGACGTGGTCCGCTACCGCGAGGACGGCTCGCTCGTGATCGACCGACAGGACCTGGCCGCACTGCCCGCGCCGCAGCCCGAGCCCCCGGCCGCACCGCCGGCGTCGGGGCCCGAGCCCGCGGCACCGGCCTGCGGCGGGGACCGGGTCCGGGAGACGGTGGTCGCGGCCTGGTCCGAGGTACTGGGGCTGGAGCCGGCCGACGTGGACCCGGACAGCGGATTCTTCGATCTGGGCGGAACGTCGTTGGCAGCGGTGCGGGTCCATGAGCTGGTCCGCGCCGGCCTGGACCGCGAGTTCCCGCTCTCGACGCTGTTCCGCCACTCCACGGTGCGGCAGCTGACCACGTTCCTGCGCGGCGACAGCACGCCCGCGGTGACCGCGGTGACGGCGCCGGCCGAGGAGCGTTCGGGCAAGGACCGTGTCGACGAGGATGCGGTGGCGATCGTGGGTATGGCCCTGCGCCTGCCGGGTGCGACCGACGCGGAGGAGTTCTGGGCGAACCTGCGGGGCGGTGTGGAGTCGATCCGCCGCTTCACCGACCAGGAGCTGCTGGACGCCGGGGTGCCCAGGAACGTACTGGAGGATCCCGCCTTCGTCCCGGCCAAGGGCTACGTGGAGAACGCCGATCTCTTCGACGCCGAGTTCTTCGGATACTCGCCGGCCGAGGCGGAGCACATGGATCCGCAGCACCGGCTCTTCCTGGAAACGGCCTGGCAGGGCCTGGAGAACGCCGGCATCCTGCCCGGCGCCCACCCCGGCCGCATCGGCGTCTTCGCCGGTTCCGGCTTCGGCGGCTACAACAGCGGAAGCGTCCGCGGCGACGAGATCACCGAACTCTCCGACTTCTACCGCGACCTCCTCGGGAACAAGTCCGACTTCGTGTCCACGAGGGTGGCGCACAAGCTGAATCTGCGCGGTCCCGCGCTGACGGTGCAGACGGCGTGTTCCACGGGCCTGGTGGTCGCGCACCTGGCCAGGCAGAGCCTGCTGCGCGGGGAGTCCGACGTGGCACTCGTCGGCGCCTCCGCTCTCACCTTCCCCCTGGAGTACGGCTACTACCACCAGGAAGGATTCGTCTTCTCCCCGGACGGCTCCTGCCGTGCGTTCGACGCCGACGGCGCGGGCACGGTCGTCGCCAACGGTGTGGTGGCGGTGGTGCTGCGGCGGCTGTCGGACGCGGTCGAGGCCGGGGACCGCATCTACGCCGTCATCCGCGGCAGCGCGATCAACAACGACGGCGCGGACAAGGTCGGGTTCACCGCACCCAGCGTGAACGGCCAGGTCACCGTCATCACCGACGCCCTCGCCGACGCCGGACTCTCCCCCGCCGACATCGGCTACGTCGAGGCCCACGGCACAGCCACCGCAATGGGCGACCCCATCGAGATCCAGGCC